>JAUHVR010000032.1 GCA_030424865.1 Alphaproteobacteria bacterium
GAAATCGGCACGAAGGGAAACTCTGGCAGGCATCGGAAACTCCTTTGCCAACCATGGAATCAGATCGCCCGCGCTCAGAAAATCCCAGAAATCCCCAATGAGTCAGAAACTGGCGCCCTTGGTATTATATCTGCGCTTACACCCGTACCCCGATTGGCCGCTACGCTGGCGCGCTGTCGAGCGTCCGGGCCGACGATCTGGCCGCCGTTCCGCTGAAGGCGCTGATGGCAAGCCATGACATCGACTGGACGCAGGTCGACGACGTCTTTTACGGCTGCGCCAACCAAGCGGGCGAGGACAACCGCAACGTGGCGCGCATGGCCACCCTGCTGGCGGGCCTGCCCATCGATGTGCCGGGCACCACGATCAACCGGCTGTGCGGGTCGGGCATGGATGCGGTTCTGGCTGCGGCGCGCGCGATCAAGGCCGGTGAGGCCGATCTGATGATCGCGGGCGGGGTCGAGTGCATGTCGCGCGCGCCCTTCGTCATGCCCAAGGCGACCACGGCGTTTTCGCGCGCGAACGAGGTGTTCGACACCACCATCGGCTGGCGGTTCGTCAACAAGCTGATGCACGCGCAATACGGCACGGATTCCATGCCTGAAACCGCCGAGAACGTGGCCGAAGATTACAACATCTCGCGCGCCGATCAGGATGCCTTTGCCCTGCGGTCGCAGGAAAAGGCCGCCGCCGCGATTGCCAGCGGTCGGCTGGCGCAGGAAATCACGCCCGTCACCATCCCTCAGCGTAAGGGCGACCCGATCGTGGTCGACACCGACGAACACCCCCGCGCCACGACGCTGGAAAAGCTGGGCGCGCTGCCCACGCCCTTCCGGCAGGGCGGCAGCGTCACGGCGGGCAATGCGTCGGGTGTGAACGATGGCTCTGCGGCGCTGATCATCGCGTCTGAGGCCGCGATCAAGACCCACGGGCTGACGCCAATCGCCCGCGTGCTGGGCGGGGCCACCGCCGGCGTGCCGCCGCGCGTCATGGGGATCGGGCCTGCGCCCGCCTCGCAAAAGCTGATGGACCGGCTGGGTTTGAAGGCGGATGATTTTGCGGTGATCGAGCTGAACGAAGCCTTTGCGGCCCAAGGCCTCGCCACGCTGCGCCAGTTGGGCATCGCCGATGACGACCCGCGCGTGAACCCGAATGGCGGCGCGATTGCGCTGGGGCACCCGCTGGGCATGTCGGGCGCGCGGATCACCGGCACCGCCGCGCTTCAGGCGAAACCGGGCGAAAAGACCCTTTCGACCATGTGCATCGGCGTCGGCCAAGGCATCGCCATCGCGCTGGAACGCGTCTGAACCGCCATCCCAAGGGGGCAAGCCATGTTGCAGTTCTATTCCTCACCCGGCAGTAGCGGCTTTGGGATGCGCGTGTTGCTTGAAGAATCCGGTGCGGCCTACCAGGTCCACCGCCTGAACCTTGCCGCCAAGGAGCAGCTGGCCGAACCCTTCCGCTCGATCAACCCCAAGGGCAAGGTGCCTGCGCTTGTGCGCGAGGACGGCACGCTGGTGACTGAATTCCAGACCATCGCGTTCTGGCTGGCGGATGCCTACCCCGAGGCGGGTCTGCTGCCGCGCGACGCCGAAGGCCGGATGCGCGCGATGGAGATCATGGATTTCATCGTGGCCTCGCTGCACATGCGCGGTTTCACCTTTGTGCTGATGCCGGGCAAGTTCACCCAGACCCCCGATTTTCAGGCCGAGCTGACCGCCTATGGCAAGGATCAGATCGCAATCGGGTTTGGCCATGTGTCCGACGTTCTGGGGGACCAGGATTACCTGTTGGGCGATTTCTCGGTTGCGGACGGCGCGTTGTTTTACACCACCCGCTGGGCCGTGGCCGTCGGGCTGGACCTGCCCACCAATGTTGCAGCGCATCACAACCGGATGCTGACCCGCCCCGCCGTGCAACGCGCCATCGAAGCCGAGGGCGTGACAGTGGGGCAGGCGGGTTAGGCCGACCGACGCACGGGGCCGTCGACGATCATCATCGGGCAGCCGCGCGAACAGCGCTCGACCCGGCTGTCGATGCCGTATAGCTGGGCGATCAGGTCGGGCGTCAGCACCTGCAACGTGGGGCCGGTGGCAAGGATGCGCCCCCCGGCCAGTGCCATGACGGTTGTGCAGGCGCGCATCACCTGGTTCAGGTCATGCAGCGCAAGGATCACCACTGCGCCGGTGTCCTGCGCATAGCGCCGCAGCGCGTCGAGCACCTCATACTGGCGATACAGGTCCAGCGCCGAGGTCGGCTCGTCCATCAGCACAACCTTTGGGCGGGTCACGAGGGTCTGGGCGATGCTGACCGCCTGCCGCTGGCCGCCCGACAGTTCAGGCAATTGCCGGTCCGCCAAATGCGCCACCCTGAACCGGTGCAACACATCATCCACGGCGGCCAGTTCGCTGGCGGACAGGCGCCAGCCACCGCCGCCTTGTTTCAGCGCAAGGATGATTGATTCATAGACCGTCAGGGCGGCGCTCATGCCGGTGTCCTGGGGCATGTAGCGCAGGTCATCCGCCTCGGCCCCGGTCAGGCGGACGGCCCCGGTGCCGCGCAATTGCCCCGCGATACGGCGGAACAAGGTCGATTTCCCGGCGGCATTGGCGCCGACAAGGGCAGTCAGGCTGCCGCCCTTTATCTGCGGTGTCGAAGCATCGGTCAGGATATGGCGGCGGCCATAGCGCGCGCCGATCTGGTCGAGGGCAAGACTTACCATGATGTGCGTCCTTTCGTCAGGATCAGCGCGGCAAAGAACGGCACGCCGACCAAAGCGGTGATGATTCCGATGGGCAGGACCGCACCGGGCAGGATCGCCTTGGACAAGACAGATGTGGCCGACAGGATCACCGCGCCCGACAGCATCGCGCCGGGCAGGAAGAACCGCTGATCCTCGCCCAGCAGCAGGCGCGCCACATGGGGGCCGACGATGCCGATAAAGCCGATGGTGCCGACGAAGGATACCGGCACGGCGGCCAGAAGCGACACAAGGAACAGCGTTTGCAGGCGCAGGCGTTTCACCGGCACGCCCATGGCCGCCGCGCGGGTTTCGCCCAGCCGGATGGCCGTCAACGCCCAGGCCTGGCGGGCGAAGAGCGGTGTGCAGATCACCAGGATCGCGGCTGTGACGGCGACCTTGGCCCATGTGGCCTTGGTGAGGCTGCCCATGGTCCAGAAGACCACCGCCGACAGGGCCTGTTCGCTGGCAAAGTATTGCAGCAACGCCAGCGCGGCGTTGAAGGAAAAGACCAGCGCGATGCCCAGCAGGACGATGGTTTCCACCGTCACGCCGCGCAAGGTCGACAGGCCGAAGATCAACAAAGACGCCGCCATCGCCATGGCGAATGCGTTGATCGGCACCATCAGCGCCACCGCCGTCGGAAACAGCGCCACGCCCAGCACCATCGCCAGGGCCGCGCCAAAGCTGGCCGCCGCCGACAGGCCCAGCGTAAAGGGCGAGGCCAGCGGGTTGGCAAGGATCGTCTGCATCTGCGCGCCCGCCAGCGACAGGCTGGCCCCTACGGTGATCGCCAGCACCGCCATCGGCATTCGGATGTCCCAGACGACGACCCGCATTTGCAGGTCCATCCGGGGGCCACAATCGTGTGCAGCACGTCCCATAGCGGATAGCGCGCGGGGCCAAGCGAGATATCGACCGCCAGCGACAGGATCAGCGCCACGGTCAGGCCGGTCAGGATCACGATCCGCCGCGTGACAAGGCTGCGATAGGCGGTGGCGTTTGTGGTGAGGGCGGTCATGGGCGCTCCGGGGGTAGGGGGCGGCTTGGTGGCCGCCCCGTCAGATCAGTTGGTGGCCGCGTCGAGCGAGACCCAGTAGCCGGGGTGGTAATCGACCGGCAGGAAACGCGCGTGCAGCTCGGCCAGCGTCGCCTCGGGGTCGAGGTCGGGGAACAGGTCCGGGTGCAGCCACGTGGCCAGCCGCTGCACGGCAACAAAGCTGTAGGGGTTGTTGTAGAACTGGTGCCAGATCGCGTGGACCTGGCCGGTTTCCACCGCCTTGACGCCGGTGAAGCCGGGGCGTTCCATCAAAGCGGCCAGCTTGGCCTTGGCCTGAGCCGTGTCCGATCCCGGCCCGACGCCAATCCACGCACCGCCGGGCACGTAGGCCTCCCAGTTGCCGCCGGTGACGACGATCTGGTCGGGATCGCTTGCGATCACCTGCTCGGCGTTGATCGTGCCGAAGGTGCCGGGGATAAAGGGCTTGGCCATGTTCTCGCCCCCCGCCAGTTCGACGAAGGTGCCGAAATTGCCGTGGCCAAAGGACATGCAGCAATCCTCGGAATAGCCGCCAGCGCGTTCCACAAAGACCAGCGGGCGGTCAAGGTTTTCCTGTGCGGCGATCACGTCGGTCACGCGGGCGATCTGTTCCTGATAAAAGGCGTTGAACTCGGCGGCGCGGTCTTCCTTGCCGAACAGCTGCCCGATGATGTGCATCGACTGGACGGTGTGCTCGAAGGGCTTCTCGCGGAAGTCGACATAGACGATCGGGATGCCGACCTTGGCCAGCTTGTCCTCGTATCCGGCCTCATCGGTGGCGGCCTTGGCTTCGAGGTTCAGGATCATCACGTCGGGGTCCAGCGCGACCGCCTGTTCGATGTCGAAGGTCCCGTCCTTGAAGCCGCCGAAGGTCGGGATATCGGCGATCTGCGGGAATTTCTCGGCGTACAGCGCATAGCTTTCAGGGGCGGCTTGCAGCAGGTCGTCGCGCCAGCCGACGACGCGCTTAAACGGGTCTTCACCATCCAGCACGGCGGCAAAGAAGATCTGCCGCCCTTCGCCAAGGATCACCCGGTCGGCGGGGCCGTCCAGCGTGACCTGACGACCGGTGATGTCGGTGACGGTGATCGGGTCGGCCAGCGCCAGCGTCGGCAAAAAGGCCAGCGCCGTGGCACCAAGCATTTGGGAAAAGGTCATGTTCACGTCCTCTGTTCCGTTTCTGCGCCTTGGATAGAGATATCCGACAAAACGAGTCAAGATATAAGTTGACAAAATTAGTCACCTAAAAGAAACGTGGTCCAATCACTGAACGAGGCCCGCCATGACTGCCCTGAATCCGACGAACCGAGACCTGCGTGACGAGATCCGAGACTACTGGTCGGACCGCGCCGCGAGTTTCGACAACGACCCCGGGCACAAGATCGACGACGGCCCCGAG
>JAUHVR010000009.1 GCA_030424865.1 Alphaproteobacteria bacterium
TCGCCGACATCGAACAGGACGCCGGCCCCGCCTATGGCATCGTCCACACCATCGACGACCTCGAAGAGGCCATCGCCCCAGACCACGTCAGCGCCGACACAGGCCCCATCGCCCCACCGCAGAACATACCGGGGCTCAGCGAATTCCGGGCGGCTTCGGGTGCCGCTGCCATCTTTGCAGCCGGGGGGACCTTCAACTTTGACCGCGACGCCCGCACGCCGCTGGTCTTTGAGCGCCTCGAGGTGATGGAGGTGGGATCAGGCACCATCGCCATGACCTTTGCGCTTGCTGAACTGGGCGGAAACCAGGCGATCTTTTCCAAGGATGCCTCGGGCTATGGCCGTGGCGGGCACCTGACGGTCTATGTCGAGGACGACGGCGACCTTGTGCTGAGGATCCAGGAGCGGGACAAGTCGCACTATTTCAAGGCCGAAACATTGGTCGAAGAAGGTGAAACCTATGAACTGGCGGTCAGTTACGGTCGCAAGGGGCTGTCGGTTTACGTCGACGGGATCGAGGTGATCAACGCCCCGACGGTGACCCAGGGGCTGAATGCCAATACCGAAGCCCTTGTCGTGGGGGCCGCAGGCTGGAACAACACGCCCGGCGAGGTGGACAATATCAACAGCCACTTCGATGGAACGATCTCGGACATCGTTGTCTATCGGTCACAATTGACCGGAGCGCAGGTCTTTGGCGCCGATCCACACCAAGACCACCTGTCCCTGAGCGACAGCGTTCTGGACTACGCATTCGCGCAGGATCAGAACGGCGCGTTGGTGGTCAGCCAGAATGGCGTGGATATCCCGATCCCGCAGGGCACAACCGCGTTGCACTTCGACGATTTCGACGCCCGCGTCGACGACTTCCGCTTTGGCACCCCCGCAGCGGATACGGTGAACGGGAAGGATGGCGCTGACGTGCTGATCGGTGGCGACGGCAACGACGTGCTTCGCGGGCACCGCAACGACGATGTTCTGCTGGGCGGCGACGGCAACGACAGCCTGTCCGGGGGTGACGCCAACGATCTCATGCTCGGCGAGGCCGGCAACGATTCGCTTTCAGGTGACGATGGGCGCGACACCCTGATGGGTGGTGACGGAAACGACACGTTGAAAGGTGGCGCACATAACGACGACCTTTACGGCGGTTTGGGCGACGACACGATCTATGGGCAGTTCTGGGGCGAGGCAGGGACCGCGACCCGGGACCGGGCCTTTTATGACGGCAATTTTGCGGACTACAGCTTCGAAAGCTACAGCTACTACAACAGCCACCGCGGCGAGACGGTCACTGTTCTGGTGATCACCGATCACGCCGGGGGCGGCCTTGATGGGTTCTACGAAGGCCGGGACCACCTGATCGACATCGACACCCTGGTCTTTGCCGATCAATCGGTGGCCGTGGACACGCTGTTGTAACCTCCGACGGACGCGATGCAGTCACCGGGCCAGGGCGCACCTCGGCCCGGTTGGCGCGTCAACTCAAAGGCCTCAACCGCCCGCCTTTTCGTCCAGCTCGAGCCACTCCATCTCGGCCTCCGACAAGGTCTCTTGACGCTCAGCCAGCATTTCGGTGGCCTTCTTGAACTTGACGGGCTCGCGCGTGAACAGCTCGGGGTCTCCAAGCAGCTCTTCCAGCTTGCCGATCTCTGCCTCCAGCCGTTCGATCACGGCGGGCAGTTCCGCAAGACGGTGCTTTTCGGAAAAACTGAGGCCTGATTTGGGCTTCTCGCGCTTCACACGCTCAGCCTTGGGGGCGGGTTTTTCCTTGCGCTCGACCGCTGTGCCCGCGGCGCTTTCCTGTCGTTGCGCCCGGTAGTCGCTCCACCCACCTGCGTAGACCACGGCGCGGCCCTGCCCCTCCATGGCCACCGTTGTGGTGGCGACGCGGTCCAGGAAGTCCCGGTCGTGGCTGATGAGCAGAACCGTGCCGTCGTAGTCCCCCAGCAGATCCTGCAAGAGATCCAGCGTCTCGACATCCAGATCGTTGGTCGGCTCGTCCAGTACCAGCAGATTGCTTTCCCGCGCCATGATCTTGGCCAACAAGAGCCGCGCCTTCTCTCCGCCCGAGAGGGACCGCACGGGCGCCCGCGCCTGGCGGTCATCAAAGAGGAATTCCTTCAGGTAGCCGACCACATGCTTGGGCTGGCCCCGCACAAGAACCTGATCGGCCTTGCCGCTGACCCGCATCTCGGGATCGCCGGTCAGGCTTTCCCAAAGCGTCATGTCGGGATTCAGCTGCGCCCGCGTCTGATCAAACACGGCGGGCATAAGGTTGGTGCCCAGGGTCACCTCGCCGCTGTCCGGTGCGATCTCGCCCATCAGCATGCGGATGACTGTCGTCTTGCCCACGCCGTTCGGCCCGACAAAGGCCACGCGATCCCCCCGCTGCACCTTCAGCGACAGATCCCGCAGGATGACCTTACCGTCAAAGGCCTTGGCCAGGCCCTTGGCCTCGATCACCTTCTTGCCGGACTTCGGACCCGCCGACAGATCCATCGCCGCCGTCCCCTGGCGCCGGATCATTCCGGCGCGTTCGGCCCGCAGATCCTGCAGGGCCCGCACCCGGCCCATGTTGCGCTTGCGGCGCGCACTGATGCCTTCGACGGCCCACCGCGCCTCGGACTTGATCTTGCGGTCCAGCTTGTGACGCGCCTGGTCCTCTTCTTCCCAGGTCTTGTCGCGCCAGGCCTCAAAGTCGGCAAAGCCCTTCTCCTGCCGCCGCACCATGCCCCGGTCGATCCACAACGTGGCGCGTGTCAGCTCGTTCAGGAACCGCCGGTCGTGGCTGATCAGCACAAAGGCGCTGCGCGTGGTTTTCAGCTCGTCCTCAAGCCAGCCGATCGCCTCGATGTCCAGGTGGTTCGTCGGCTCGTCCAGCAGCATCAGGGCGGGATCCTCGGCCATCAGCTTGGCCAGAGCCGCGCGCCGCCGCTCTCCGCCCGAGGCGGTTGCAACCGGCTTGGAGGGATCGAACTTCAATCCTTCGCCCGCCCGCTCGACCCGGTACAGTTCCCCCGGGTCCAGGGCCGAGGTCGCATAATCCCCCAGGGTCTCGAACCCCGACAGGTCCGGATCCTGCTCCATGTACCCGACACTGGCGCCCGGCGGCACCACACGGTCGCCGCGATCGGCCTCGACAAGTCCCGCCATGACCTTCATGAGCGTCGACTTGCCCGAGCCGTTGCGCCCCACCAGCGCCACCCGGTCCCCCGGTTGGACAACCAGCGATAACGCGTCAAAGACCGGGTCTCCGCCAAAGGTCAACGAGATGTCGGAAAGCTGAAGTAAAGGTGCCTGTGCCATGGCTCTCCGCTAGGCCCCCTGCCCGCCAAGGTCAACCCGCCCCCCTTTCATCTTTCTCCAAATACGTCCGGGGGTCCGGGGGCAGAGCCCCCGCGCGGGCCTCAGCCCGCGACAGCGCGCAACAGACGCTTTCTGCCCGGCGGGATGGCATTGATCTCGACGCCGGTGAAGACATGCAGCGTGTTCATCTGGGTGTCGACCACGGCGTGATCACTAACCCAGCCGCCCATCATCAGATAGGTCTTCAGAAGCGGCGGCATGCGCAGCATCGCCTGTTTCATGTCGGGCTTGCGCCGCAGCCTCGAGGCAAAGCGAAAGACCGTCGGCGCTTTCACCCGGGGCAACCAGCGCTTGGGCGCAAGGTGCCGGTCGCGCAACATGGCAAAGGCATCCAGGTAGCTGTCTGCGTCTGTGCCCTGAAACGACGCGCAGCCGAACAAGAGCTCGACCCCCGTCTCGTCCACGTAACGGGTCATTGCGCCCCAGGCGACACGCAGCACGTCAGGGTCCTTCAAATCCGGATGAATGCAGAACCGCCCCATCTCGACCATCGGACCCTCGAACTCTTCGAGCGCCGACAATTCGTAATACTGTGCGGAATAACTGCGCCCGATCTGGGATCCGTCGGGCAACGGCAGAAATCGGAAACAGCAGACAAGCTGCCCCGTGCGGATCTCTTCAACCAGCATATGGACACAGACCGGATCAAAGCCATCCGCGTCCAGCCCCTCGTCCGTCCCGTGAAACGCCAGATGCCGCAACCGCTGCGCCGCCTGTACGTCTGCTTCGGTCTCTGCCAATCGGGTCCGGTAGCGCCCTTTGATAAATTTCATGGAACTGCCTGCAGATGAGTCGCCCCGTCAACGGGCGATTTCCCCGCCTGTGACAGCTTTCTGTGACAGGGAAGTGACGTCTGCACCAGAGCCTGGCTCAATTCAGAATATTGCCAAGGTTGAAGCCACCGATGTTGCCGAACAGCTGGCGGACAAAGCTCAGCTTGCTGTCGCCGGATTGCGTGACACGGCGGGACAGCGGCACGACCTGTCCATCCTGCAGACCATAGGTCACAACATCCTCGACGACGCCAGCCTGGTCGAAATAGATCGCAAGCACGGTCCGGTCGACCACCTGCGGGCGACGATGCGCAAAGTGCCGAACCTCGCTTCGGATGTAGTAATACCCGCTGTCGTTCAGAATGCCCGAGGTCGTCGGAACGCCGATGGTTTCGGCCACGGTATCCCGGGTATCGACACCGACAATGACGTTTTGCAGCTCTTCCTCGGGCGGCATGTAGCCATGCTGACGGTACTGCGCAGAACAGGCCGTCACCACCGTGACGGCAAGGATGGCGAGCAGCGCTCTGACCCGGCGGGATGTTCCGTGCATTGTGCACCTCTTGTGTTGGCTCGACATGCCTCGTATCCCGAACTACAGAGGAAAATCGCTTCGTTCAAGTCAGGGAAACCCGAAGACCATGTCACAGGCGCCGCTTCGCAAAGGAGAATTCCGGGTCGCAGACCTGCCGGTCAGCCGCCCGTTCACGATCGAGTTGCGTCCCGACGCCGCCGAACGCGCCGAGATTGCCGAGGCGCTGAACCTGCCCTCGGTGCGCAAACTGACCTTCGATGCCGAACTGCAGGCGCGCGGCAAACGCGGCTGGCATCTGAGCGGCAAACTGGGGGCCACAGTGGTTCAATCCTGCGTCGTGACGCTGGATCCCGTCACCACGCGCATCGACGAAACCGTCGAGCGGCGCTTTGTGCCCGAGATGGATCTGCCCGAGGCCGGTTCGGAAACCGAGATGCCCGAGGATGACAGCACGGACCTTCTGGGCGAGGTGATCAGTGTCCGTGACGTGATGATCGAGGCGCTGTCGCTGGCCCTGCCCGCCTACCCTCGTGCCGACGGGTCTGCACTGGGCGAAGCCGTGTTCACCGAACCCGGATTGGCACCGATGACAGACGAGGACGCACGCCCCTTTGCCGGGCTTCAGGCGCTGCGCGACAAAATGGACAAGGAGTCCTGAGGCTGGGCCAAAGAAAACACTTGCGAACTGAATTTTTCGCCGTATTTTCGCGCCTTCATCAGGATTCAGGCTTGTGTCCGGGGCCCTTTCCCGACTAAGAGGCCGGACACTGCGCAAACAGCCGGACCAGCTGCTGGTCTGCCAACGATTAATTGAGGTTGAGACATGGCCGTCCAACAAAACAAAGTATCCAAGTCGCGCCGCAACAACCGTCGCGCACACGACGCTCTGGTCGCGGGCAACCCGAACGAGTGCGACAACTGCGGCGAGCTGAAGCGCCCGCACCACGTCTGCCCTTCGTGCGGCCACTACGCCGAGCGCGAAGTCGTTGCGATGGTTGACGAAATCGATCTCGAAGACGACGCGGCTTAAGCATCTGAAAGATAACCTCGCAGGCGTCTGAGCATGGACACAACATCGCAAGCCAAAGGCTCGATCGTTTTGTCCATAGACGCCATGGGAGGAGACCGGGGACCGGCGGCTGTTGTCGCCGGTATTTCGCGTTCTGCGAAGATAAATCCCGACATTCGCTTCCTGCTGCACGGTCCGCAGGACGAGCTGGAACGGCTCGTTGCCCGCCGCAGAAATCTGCAGGGCCGGTGCGAGATTCGCCACGCCGAAGGCGTTGTCACCATGGAGGACAAACCCAGCCAGGTGATGCGCCATGGCAAGGGCACCTCGATGTGGTCGACGGTCGAGGCCGTGCGCAACGGCGACGCCACCGTTGCCGTGTCCTGTGGCAACACCGGTGCCCTGATGGCGCTGAGCATGGTCCGCCTGCGCAAGCTGCCCGGCGTGAACCGACCGGCGATTGCGGTGCTCTGGCCGTCACGCAATCCGCAGCATTTCAACATCATGCTGGACGTGGGCGCAGATATCCGTGCCGATGCCCGTGATCTGTTGCAATACGCACTGATGGGCGTGTCTTATGCCCGCAATGGTCTGAACCTTGACCGTCCCCGCGTGGGTTTGCTGAACGTCGGCACAGAGGAACACAAGGGCCGGGCCGAGTTGAAAGAAGCGCATGATCTGATCAGTGCGCAGGCCGCGGAAGCCAATTTTGCCTTCGTCGGATTTGTCGAAGGCGGGGACATCCCCGGAAACTCGGCAGACGTGATCGTGACGGACGGGTTTACCGGCAATATCGCTTTGAAAACTGGCGAAGGCACCGCCAGCCTGATCGGCGATTTGTTGCGCGAGGCTTTCCGCTACACCCCGCTTTCTCGGCTTGCCTCCCTTCTGGCGCTGACATCGCTGCGGCGTCTGCAAAAAAGAATCGATCCACGCCGGGTCAACGGCGGGGTCTTCCTTGGGTTGAACGGAACCGTGGTGAAGTCGCACGGCTCGGCCGATGCGACTGGCGTGTCGGCGGCCGTGAAGCTGGCCTTTCAGCTGGCAGAGACCGGTTTCACCAATAAATTGGCGGCGCGGGTTGCATCTGCTGCCGACCTTGATCACGATACCCGAAATTCGGGCACATGAACGGTAAAACAACATGACTACACGCGCCGTCGTCGTTGGCGTCGGGCATTATCTGCCCGAAAGAATCGTGCCCAATGCGGAATTCGAAAAATCGCTGGACACGACGGACGAATGGATTCGGTCACGCAGCGGAATCGAACGGCGTCATTTTGCAGCCGAGGGTGAGACGACCTCGCACCTGGCAGTGGCGGCTGCCAAGCGCGCGCTGGATGACGCGGGCCTGACACCCGACCACATCGACGCCATCGTCGTGGCGACCTCGACCCCCGATCTGACTTTCCCCTCGGCAGCCACGATGGTTCAGGCACAGCTGGGCATGACACGGGGCTTTGCCTTTGACATTCAGGCGGTCTGTGCAGGTTTCATTTATGCACTGGGAAACGCAAACGCGCTGATCATGGCCGGACAGGCCGAACGCGTGCTTGTGATCGGTGCAGAAACCTTCAGCCGCATCATGGATTGGACCGACCGTTCGACCTGCGTGCTCTTTGGCGACGGTGCAGGTGCCATTGTGCTTGAGGCCCGTTCAGGCACCGGCAATTCGGACGATCGCGGTATTCTTTCGGTCGATCTGAACTCGGACGGGCGCCATCGCGACATTCTGTATGTGGATGGCGGCGTCTCGACCCAGACCGTGGGTCACCTGCGAATGGAGGGGCGCGAGGTTTTCCGCCACGCTGTTGAAAAACTGGCGGCAACCTCTTCTGCTGCCTTGGAAAAAGTTGGCTTGACCAAAGCCGATGTTGACTGGATCGTGCCACACCAAGCCAACATCCGGATCATCCGCGGCACTGCGAAAAAGCTTGAAATTCCAATGGAGAAGGTCGTCGTGACCGTGCAGGATCACGGCAATACCTCGGCCGCGTCGATCCCGCTGGCCCTGTCGGTCGGCAAGCAGCAGGGCAAGATCCGCGAAGGCGATCTGGTGGTGACCGAAGCCATCGGCGGCGGCCTGGCTTGGGGCGCGGTGGCCTTGCGCTGGTAGGGTTTGCACTGTCCTCTTGAATTTCAGTGGCAGAGTACCCACACAAGTCATTGATATTGACTCGGAAAATCCCTGCGGCCTATGCTGCGTGAAAACATGGAGGGACGGTCATGGGCGAAAAGACCCTGACACGGATGGATCTGAGCGAAGCGGTGTTTCGCGAAGTAGGGTTGTCACGGAACGAATCCGCTGAACTCGTCGAAAGCGTTCTCGCACATATGTCCGATGCTTTGGTCGAAGGTGAGCAGGTCAAGATCTCGTCTTTCGGGACATTCTCGGTCCGCGAAAAAGCCGCGCGCGTTGGGCGCAATCCCAAAACCGGCGAAGAGGTGCCGATCCAGCCCCGACGCGTGCTGACCTTTCGCCCGTCCCACCTGATGAAAGATCGTGTCGCCGCCGGGAACAAGGGCTGAGGCCTGAGAGATGAGCAAGTCCCGCGATGCCTTTCGCACGATCAGCGAGGTGGCGGACTGGCTTGACACGCCCGCACATGTGTTGCGGTTCTGGGAAAGCAAGTTCACGCAGGTAAAGCCGGTCAAGCGGGCCGGCGGACGTCGCTATTACCGACCTGCGGATATGGAACTGTTGGGCGGTATCAAGAAACTTCTGCATGACGATGGCATGACCATCAAAGGCGTTCAGAAGGTGCTGCGCGAGCGGGGTGTGAAACACGTCGCCTCACTATCTCCGAACATCGACGGGGCCCCTGCCGAAGTTGTCGAGGCACCGGCGCTGGCCATGGATGCGCCGGCCGAAACGAATGTCGTGTCCTTGCACATGGAGCCATCCGAGGCAGACATGGCGCCGCAACCCGAACTCTTTGACCAGATGGCCGCGACGAACGGCGACGCAGCGGACGAGTACACGACCCCACCGCCGGTGGAAGAGACACAGGCAGACAGCGCCCATCAGGACACGGATGCCGAGCCAGAATCTGGCGAGGACGTTGAGCTCGAGCCTCTGGAAGAGCAACAGACCGCCGCTGTCGAAGACGACCAGCCTTCCGATGCTGAGGTCCTGGAGGAAAACGACAACCCGGCCGCTCAGGACGCCGAAGTCGAGCCTGACCCGGTTGTGGACAGCCCCGCTCCCGAGCCGGAGGTCGAGGACATGGCCCTCGCGATGGAAGCGGGAGAACAGGACGAGGCGGAACCCGAGCCAGAGATGCAAGAGCCCGCGATCGAAGAGCCGGCCGTGGCGTCTTCGCTGCCGTCGTTCCTGCGGCCAAGGGGCATGGACGAACCCAAATCGATAGACGAAGCGCCAGGATCCGATGCACCGGCAGAGGCCACGGAGACGACAGAGGAACCCGTTTTGGCGTCCGAGACGACCGGGCAAGGCGAAGGGGAAACTCGCTCGGACGAGATGGATTATGGCGTTGATTTGACGGCAGAAGTCGTGCGCGGGCCGCTGTCGAACCTGTTCGCGATCCGCAAGGCTTCGGCCAGCGAGCTGCGCGCGATACAAAGCGTTGTCCGAAAACTGCAGGCGCTGCATGATCGCCTGGCACGGGAACAAAGTTAACCTCGATTTCCCTGCATTTTGGGCTTGCCCCTGCGCGGGAAACAGGTATCTAGGCGTTCATCGTCGGGCTATGGCGCAGCCTGGTAGCGCGTCCGTCTGGGGGACGGAAGGTCGCAGGTTCGAGTCCTGCTAGCCCGACCATCGACGACAGTCAGCAGAGCCTGTTCCACTCGGAGCAGGTTTTTTGCGTTTTTGGCGTCAGAGCATCTGCGTGGATGGTCCCTGTGCTTGCATGACACGCAAAATCGGTCGTGTTGGGTCACCAGATCTCGTAACTTTCGGCTTTCGGTGGGGCCTGATCTCGGGCCAAATGGCAAAGTTCACGATCCGCCATCAAGGGTCCTTTGGCCGGGCGCCGCGGATCACTCGGATTGGGTATCGTGCAAGACCCCCCGTATCATCGACAGGGCGCGCACCTCTGGGCTTCTATGACAAAAACGGGCGCAATCAAAATGGAGCTGCTGCGTGTCGATCATTGACCGAATAGAGGTATCGATCCTCGATATCCCGACGATCCGCGGCCATGTCTTGTCGATGACCACGATGCGCACGCAATCTGCCGTGCTGGTCCGGATCCTGTTCTCCGACGGGTCAGAAGGCTTTGGCGAAGGCACCACCATCGGCGGCATCTCGTATTGCCCGGAAAGCCCTGAAAGCATCGCCTCGGCGATTGAGACCTACATCGCCCCTGTGCTGCTGGGACGGGACGGGGATATGCTGAACGACGCCAGGCAGATCGTTGCCCGGTCGGTCAAAGGCAACAACATCGCGAAATCGGCGGTCGAAATCGCCCTTTGGGACGGTCTGGGCAAACGGCTGGGTGTGCCTGTGTCACAGCTCTTTGGTGGCGCTGTTCGCGACCGCCTGCCGGCAGCGTGGACGCTGGCATCGGGAAATTCCGAAACCGACATCGCCGAAGCGCATCAGATGTTGGATGCGGGGCGACACAATGTCTTCAAGCTGAAGATCGGCAAACGCGCGGTGCGGGACGATGTTGCGCATGTGGCCCGGATCAAGGAGGCGGTCGGGGATGCGGCCAGCGTCCGCGTCGACGTCAACCAGGCCTGGTCCTTGCAAGAGGCGCGTTGGGGGCTGCGCGGCTTGCAGGACGCAGGATGCGAACTGGTGGAACAGCCCGTCGCGGCGCACGATGTTGATGCCATGACGGAATTGGCGGCCCGGCACGAAATCGCCGTCATGGCCGATGAAGCCCTGAAAGGCCCCGAAAGCGCATTTATCGTTGCTGCGCGACGCGCCGCGGATGTCTTTGCGATCAAGGTCGCGCAATCGGGCGGCTTGCACCGCGCCGCCGAGACGATCGCCATTGGACAAGCGGCCGGGCTTGGCCTTTACGGCGGCACCATGCTGGAAACCGGCCTTGGCACGGCAGCGGCGCTGCAACTCTTTGCGACGGTGGACAAGCTGGCATGGGGGACAGAGCTTTTTGGCCCGCTTCTGCTGGTCGAGGACATCCTGACCACCCCGCTGGTTTACAAGGACTTCCACGTCGAACTGCCCTCGGGCCCTGGCATCGGGGTCACACCGGACCCTGAACAGGTCGAAAAGTTCAGCCGCGACCGGCGTAGCTTCAGCCGCGCGGTCAGCGCGCTGTGAAGGTCACGGCAGTTTGCGCGAAACCGATTGGGCGATGCGAATGAAGTTCTGGATGTGCAGCCCCTGCTCGTCCAGCCGATAGTTCACCGACAAGGCCGTATGCCCGAGCGCGGGCGCGATGGAATGAAAACGCAATCCATTGCGCTGCGAAGTGCCCACAGAGGCCGGCACGATGCAAATCCCTTCGCCAATTGCGACAAGGCTGAGCGCGGTCTGCAGGTCCATGGTCCAGACCCTGCGTGATGTGTCGATCCCCAGGTCTGCACAAAGCCCGAGGACGAGATCGGCATAGCTGGGTCTTGGATACTCCGGATAGAGGATCAGGTTGGGTTTCTCGATGGACGACAGATCCAGTTTGTCGCCGCTTGCCAAAGGGTGTGTATCGGGCACCGCCGCGATCAACGGCTCTTCGATCAGGCGACGCGTGACAAATTCGCTGTCTTTCAGGGCAGGTCGGGCAAATGCGATGTCCAATTCCCGGGCAACAAGAGAGCGGTGCAACTGAGCGTTGTTCATCGGGATGAGGCTGAGGTTCACCTCGGGATAGTTGGCACGAAACGATTTGATGATGTTGGGCAGAACACCATAGGTGGCCGACCCGACAAAACCGATCCGCAACCGCCCCTCGGCCCCCTGCCCCAGGCGACGCACCTCAAGCTTGGTGTCTTCGAGCAAACTCATGATCGTCTGGCTTCGCTCAAGGAACCGCTCACCCGCCTGCGTCAGGGTGATCGCACTGCGACCGCGGTTGAACAGGACAGCGCCCAATTCGGTCTCCAACTGTTTGATCTGTCGGCTGAGCGGAGGCTGCGCGATTTCCAGCCGTTCAGCGGCCCGGCCAAAGTGCAGTTCTTCGGCGACCGCCAGAAAGTAACCAAGCTGTTTGATTGTCAGCATCTTTGCTCCCCCACCAGTTTCTACGCCAGCGCCTGATGCAAAAAAAGGCCCCCGGTTCATCCCAGGGGCCCGTTTCCGAAGCGACGCGGCCTATTCTGCCGCGACGGCCATCTCTTCTGCCTTGAGAACGAAATCGAATTCAAAGTGCAGATCCGTCCCCAGCTCTTCGGCGGCCGGTTTGAACCTGCCGATCAGGCTTTCCTTGACCGCAAAGACGCTGTCGTTCTCCAGCCACTCACTGTCGGCGTCGTAAATCTGGCTGATCAGTGGGCGATAGCCGTCCTTGGCAAGGATAAAGTGCATGTGCGCCGGCCGGTTGGGGTGATGCCCCATGAATTGCAGAAGTTCGCCCGCGGTTTCGTCTTCAGGGATCGGATACGGCACGGGGCGCACGGCAACAAAGGCGTAGTGGCCATTTTCGTCCGTCTCGAACCGGCCGCGCAGGTTGTATTCGGGCTGGTCGGGGTCCAGGTTTTCGTAGATTCCGTTGGGGGCATCTTCCCAGACATCCATTGTCACACCGGCGATGCCCTTGCCGTTCTGATCGCGAACATACCCCTCGTAATAGGCGGTTTCTTCGTTGTCATAGTGCTTTTGGATGGTCGAGGCCCCCTTGGGCAGAACCGGCGGGTTTTCGCGATAGAACGGGCCGAGCACGGTCGATTCACTGGCATTGCCCTCGATCGGATTGGTCATCATGTCGACCAACACTTCGACACCGATGATATCTGCCAACAGGATGAATTCCTGGCGGTTGTCGTTGCACAGCTTGCCTGCGCGCTCGAGGTAGCTGCAGGCCTCCATGAACTCGCTGTGCTGCAGCCTTACATCCTTGATGAAGCCGTGCATGTGCTTGACCAGCGACGTCATGATCTCGCGCTGGCGGTCGGTGATATCACCATATTTGCCGAGGCTTGCGACGACCACGTCGGTGATATTGTCTTCGGTTACGATTCCCATGGATCTCTCCTCCTTGCCCCTGTGAGGCTGACGTAATTTGCATCTCCTCGGTCTTTCTTCACGAAACTCAGCGTCTGCCCAATGCTCCCATCGATATGGCTTGATACTTAATTCTGCAATTAGCAGGTTCGCTTGTGCGTCGGGGCGACGGCGCCATTTCCGAAGGTGGGACCGTCCGGTATCGACCGATACCCTGCCAAGCATCGCACCCCTCGCGCAACCTGTGAGATCAGAGACCGAACTCGACAGACGGTGCGCACCATGCTTCAGACCTTTCGAAACCTTCAGCAAGCTCTTGACGACAAACCCCACATCCTTCACCTGGGACGCCTGTTCTCGGAAACAGTGCTGATCGAGGTTGATGGCGCGGAATATTACCTGCTTTTCGAAAAGGGGCATCTTGTGTCGGTCACCGAGGGTCCCAGCCGCAAAACACCCTGGCGCTTTGCCCTTCGCACGGATGCCGATGCCCTGGCCAGGTTCTGGAAGGACCTGCCAGAGCCCGGGTTCCACGATGTGTTTGGCCTGGTCAAAACCGGGCGCGGACGCATCGATGGCGACATCCTTAGCCTGGTCAAGAACCTGCGCTTTTTCAAAGAGGTTCTGGCCTTGCCACGCGCGACACAGGGAGAGGGTCAATGAGCATCGAACCGATCGTTGGCCGCTACGTCAATGTCACCATCAACGGCGTTCAGCAGCGTATCTATTTCGAAGAGGCCGGACAGGGACGGCCCGTTCTGTGCCTTCACACCGCCGGGGCAGACACACGCCAGTGGCGCCATCTGCTTAGCGACGCAGAGGTCACGAAAACCAATCGGCTGATCGCCTTTGACATGCCATGGCATGGAAAGTCCCTGCCCCCCGAGGGGTTCGAAACGCAGGAATATCTTTTGACGACCGAGGCCTATGTCGACACCGTTCTGGCCGTCGCACAGGCGCTTGGGCTTGACCGCCCGGTCTTGGCCGGGTGTTCGATGGGCGGTCGTATCGCGCTGCAACTGGCGGCGTTGCATGCCGATCGCTTCAGCGGGTTCATCGCCATCGAGGCCTCTGATTTCCAACCCGCCTGGTATGACATCGACTGGTTCCACCGTCCCGACGCCCACGGGGGCGAAATGGGCGCGGCGCTGGTTTCGGCCAATATCTCGCCGCACGCTCCAAACGCCGAACGCTGGAACACGCTTTGGATGTTCATGCAAAGCGGGCCCGGAGTGTTCCGGGGGGACCTGAGTTTCTACACCAGGGACGACAGCCTGATTGCGCGCCTACCCCGGATCGACACCGCTGCAACACCGGTGCACATCATCGTGGGCGCCTATGACCTGACCTGCACCCCTGAAGACGCCAAGCGAACTGCTGATGCGATCCCCGGGGCAACGCTGGCGGTGATGGAGGAATTGGGCCACTTCCCCATGAGCGAGCACCCCGCAGGGTTTCGCCCCTTCTTTGTGGATGCACTGGACAAGATGCCGGCCGCCTAGGGGCCGCTTCGCCGACGTTTGAAAGTGTTGCCATCGACCGGTACCATCCCGACATGGCGCGCATCAATTCCAGCATCCTCGCCTTTCGCGTGGCCGTTGCAGCCGAAGCAGGCGGCGACGTCGGCTCGATCCTCGAGGCGGCGAATGCCCCCCATGGCATCATGCAAGGGGACCCTGCCTACATGGATCTCGCGACCGAAAGGCGGATCTGGCGGGCCATCGTGGATGCAACCGGGCGCGAAGACATCGGGCTTGTCTGCGGTCAGCGGTTCCCAACGCAGGCGATGGGCATCCTGGGATACGTCTGTGCGAACGCACCGTCTCTGCTGGTCGCATTCGAAAAATCCTGCCAGTACGCCCGTATCATGGGGGATTCGATGGGAAGTCATATCGACCGGGGCCCCACCGAAACGCGGGTGTGGATCGAGCAGTGGACGGAATGGCACGACCCGCTGCGCTACACCGTCGATTGTTTTGTTGCCGCGAACGTGTCCTGGACCTCGGCCAACGCCCCGCGGCCCCTGCGCCCAAAGGAAGTCGGTTTCCATTATTCAAGACCCGCCGACACCTCGGCGCACGAGAGAGCCTTTCCGACGGCGCGGGTGAAATTCGAAACAGACGTCAGCTATCAGATCTACGACAACGCGGATCTGGAGCAACCGGTGATCGGCGCAAATCTCGAGTTGTTCCGCGACTTCGAGGAACGGGTGCAAGCCGTCATGTCACGGATCGACAAATTGCAGCCATGGTCGGATCGGGTGCGACGGGAAATCGTCGAACGCCTGAAAGGCGCATCCCCGACAATTCAGGGTGTCGCCAATTCTCTGGCGGTCAGCACGCGGACCCTGCAATTGCGCCTGAGTGAAGAAGGCACCAATTTCTCTGAGGTGCTCAGCGACGCCCGCGCGGATCTGGCAAAAGAGTTCCTGCGTGCCGGGGACGTCCGCAATGACGAGATCGCCTATCTTCTGGGGTATTCCGAGGAGTCCGTCTTTTCACGCTCGTTCAAACGTTGGACCGGGTGCACGCCCACCGAATTTCGGGCAGGCACTGCCTAGAACTGCGGATCGAAACCCAGGGCGATAAACGCCTCTCGCGGCTTGTGAACGACAATGGCGCGTTCCGAAAGTTGGCGAAAGGGGATTGCGACGCCGTAGATCTCGAAACTGATCATCCCGGTGGTGCCATTCACCAGGGTGTTGACCACGCGGCCACGACGCGCGAGTCCCGTCGGTGTCCGATCTGCTGCGAACCAGTCGATCGGGTCGCCCGTGACACCTTCGTACGGGGGTTCATAGCCGCCACGCGTTTCATCGAACGCCCTGAAATCAAGCCAGAATCCCGCGATAAACAGAACAACCGAAAGAGCCCCGAGCCCCGCCAGTGGATAGAGAATGTAGTTCATGTCGCTCTCCCGCATTTGCCTGGCCCCCTGTTTGACCTGCACGGCGCGCAGAGCCCATGACCTCTGACGCGTCTTTCGTGACCGATTGCGCAATTCGACCAGTGACCGGCAGATGGGCTGGTGACGGCCGTCGGTTCTGATTTCGGATTGCCGGGCCCGATCCAAAGCGGCCGCAACCGTTGTCCCTGGCACAGAGATTTGCGCAGGATGTCAACGAAATTGCGCGCGCCGTCATGGGGTCACAGGTCCCTTGCGCAGATACCTGATCCCACAGTTCAACGCAGGAACGTGAGGGAAACAGACATGACGATTTCACGCCGAAAAATGATTGCCTTGGTTGGTGGCGGCCTTGTCGTGGCCGCAAGCGCTGGCGCAGGTGGCTTTGCTGCGACGCGCCGCCCGAATGCGGCCCTGGCCCCCTGGGACACTGCAGGCCGCTATAAGGACCCCCGGATGGCCGCGCTCAGCTGGGCCATCCTTGCGCCCAACCCGCACAATCGCCAACCCTGGCAGGCAGAGCTGGTCGGATCGGACAAAGTCCGGATCTGGCGCGAAGCCGCGCGCAATTTACCGGAAACCGACCCGTTTGATCGCCAGATGACCATCGGCATGGGCTGTTTCCTGGAACTGTTCCGCCAGGCCGCCGCCGAACAGGGCTTTGTGGCCGAGATGTCGCTTTTCCCCGAAGGCGAACAGGGTCCTGTTGCGGACATCACATTGATCGACGGCGGCGTATCCGACCCGCTGTTTCGCCACGCTGTGTCGCGCCACACAAACCGGCTGGCCTACGAGGACCGCCTGCCCGAGGCGGCGGCTTTGTCGGCGATGGCGCAAGAGGCCTCTGACATCATCACGGATCCGGGCCGCGTGGAAACGCTGCGGGCGCTCACCTGGGACGCGATGCATATCGAGATGACAACCCATCGCACGCAAATGGAAAGCATCAACCTGATGCGGCTGGGCAAACGTCAGATCAACGCCAACCCCGACGGCATCTCGGTTCGCGGTCCGCTGCAAGAGGCGTTGATGCTTGCCGGCCTGATCACTGTCGAAGGACAATCCGACCCGACAAGCGCGGAATTCGCGCAATCGGTGAGTTTCATCCGCGCCGCTCAGGACGCCACCCCGGCTTACGTGACCGTCAAGACCAAAGGCAATTCACGTCTCGACCAGATCGAGGCCGGACGGCGCTGGCTGCGTTTGCATCTGACCGCGACCTCGCACGGCGTGGCGATGCAGCCGCTCAGCCAGGCATTGCAGGAATACGCAGAGCAGGCTCGTCTTTATGCACAGGTTCACGAGGTGTTGGCCGCGCCCGGCGAGACCCTGCAGATGCTGGGCCGCATCGGCTATGCTGCAGATGTTGGGCCAAGTCCGCGCTGGCCGCTTGAGACCCGTATGATCGGATGATCCCAAAGGGGCACCGCCCACAGCCCGGGAAAACAACCTGCGTCCAGCGACCAAAACCTTGGAAAATGGACAGCGGGCCTGACGGGGCCCTGCCGTCATCCGTTGCGGCGTGCCTGTTCGGCGACGTTGGCGGCGACAAGCTCTTTGTAAAGCGCCCTGATCCGCTGCATCACGGGTCGTTCGCCAGTTCCGATGGGTTTGCCGTCAATTTCCGCCACGGGCGTCTGTGCCCCGAAGGTGCCGGTCAAAAAGGCCTCGTCCGCGCCATAGGCCTCGTACAGGCTGAAGTTCTTTTCGAAGACGGGGATGCCATTGGCGCGGCACAGGTCGATGACCTTTTGCCGCGTCACGCCGTTCATGCAGTAGTCCCCGGTCGAGGTCCAGACCTCGCCCCGGCGGACGATAAAGAAGTTGCAGGCGTTGGTGGTGTTCACAAAGCCATGCGGGTCCAGCATCAACGCCTCGTCCGCTCCGGCCTGTTCGGCCTGAAGGCAGGCAATCACGCAATTCAGCTTGGAATGGCTGTTGTACTTGGCGTCCTGCGACATGGGCAGCCCACGCACCTGTGGAACGGTCGCAAGGCGGATGCCCTTGGATTGAAGGGCGTCAGCGGGTTTGGAGTGCTCGACGATCGCAACGACAGTCGGACCGAAGCGTGACAAGGAAGGGTGCTGGAACGGTTTGACCTTGCGCCCGCGCGTGATCATCAGCCGGACGTGCGCATCGGTTGTCATGCCGTTGGCGGCGGCTGTCGCATTCAGCAACTCGCGCACATCCCGTGGTGTCAGCCCGGTATCGATGGACACGGATTTCAACGAGTTGAACAGACGGTCCATGTGTTCATCGAAAAAGGCCCACTGCCCATCGTAAAGCCGCATCCCTTCCCACATACCGTCGCCCAGCATGAAGCCACTGTCATAGACGCTGACCTTGGCATCGTCCTTGTGGACCAGCTGGCCGTTGACCCAGATCTTCAGGTCGTCGTTGCGCGGGTCGTGTTGCGCGTCGTGCGTGGTGTGGCTGTCGAGTTCAAGCATGAACGTCACTCTTGTTCGGCAGCGGCGGGGACGCTGGCATAGACCTCGTCCATCCCCTGCTGCATATGCTGGCCAATGTGATCCAGCATCGGCGCCAGGTCGTCTCCGGCGGCCAGTTTCAGGTATTCGGCGTTTGCGGACATGAAGACGCCGCTGACACCGTGCAAGTTCTGGTGCAACGACATGTAGATCTGGACCAGAGGGATCAGTTTCCGCCAGTGGTCCTGCAACAGGCCGTGGCCGCTCAGGTCATAGACCCAGGTGTGAAAGGCGACCTCGCCTTCGACCGAGGCCGTCAGATCGCGGCGTTCGCGCGCGGCCTCAAGCGCGGCGAACCGCGCTTTCAGATCCTTTAGCGCGGCCTCGGTGCGATGCGGCCAGGCCTCTTCAAAGGCAAAGCGTTCCAGGGCTGTTCGGATGGAATAGAGTTCACGCAGCTCGATCTGGCTGACAGACCTCACGCGCAGCCCCTTGTAGGGTGCCTTGACCAGCAGGCCCTCTTGCGTCAGCTGCATGATCGCCTCGCGCAGCGGACCGCGGCTGACGTCCAGACGCTTGGCCAGGTCGATTTCGGTCAGCTTCTCGCCCGGCGCCAGATCACCGGCGATGATCCGATCCCGCAACATGTCGCGGATCTGTTCGCTCAGGGTCAGTTGTCTGATCGCGGTTAAGGGCAAGTCTCTGGTGTCCGTTGTCAATTCCGTTGGGGGTATCAGGGGCGGAACCTGCCGCCCCAGAAACATGATCAGCGCATAAAGATCAACTCACGCTGGATCGGCGGGCTGTCTTCTGGATCAACGCCGAACTCCACCAGGAACTCGTCGTACCATCCCTGGATGCGCCCGGTTTCATACCAGTAGAGGCTGGTCGTATCGAGCCAGTCGCGCCAGGTCTTGTCCGCTTCGCGACGCACGCCAATGTTGACGGGCGCGGTGAAGGCCGGAACCGGAACGGAAATCACGCCCGAGCCCAGTTTCTGACGGGCCGACAGAAGCGGCGGCAGCATCAGCGATACGGCGTCCACGCGACCCGACTGGAATGCAGCGATCGAGGCGGCATTGTCGGGGAAGCGCTGAATGTCGGCATCCGGCGCCATGCGCGTCAGGAACTGGTCCATCGAGGTTGCCTGCGGCACCGAAAGCGAAATGTCGCCATTGTTCAGCCCGGCCCAGGTCGAGGCGTCCAGCCCCTCGGCCGCCATCACCGCCTGCGAGATATAGGCCAGCGGGTTCTGCGTGAAGTCGATGGCACGCGCGCGCGACGCGGTGGGCGACAGGAAATACATCAGGTCGATCTTGTCGGACTGCAGCGCGGCGATTGCGGTGCCCCAGGTGACCTCGACCGTTTCCAGTTCGACCTCAAGCGCTTCGGCCATTTGCTTGCCCAGCGTAATGCCCAGACCACCTGTCCATTCTCCGGTGCGTAGGTCTTTGGTGAACCATGGCGGAGCCTGTGTCACACCAATGCGCAACGTGCCGCGTTCCTGGATGGCTTCCCAGGTGGATTGGGCCTGTGCTTGCTGTGCGCCGAACGCCGTGACCGCCAGGATCACCAGCGCCGTCCACAGGCCGGCCAGTTTCGTGAGCATCTTTTTCATAAGGTCCCTCCCTTGATAGCTCAGTCCGGTAGTTTGAATAGCGAGTGCCCGTCGAGGAAGTCGCGGACACGGGATGTTTCGGGTGTTTTCAACACTTTGTGCGGTTCGCCCTGTTCCAGGATCTGGCCGTCCTGAAGGAAGCAGACCTTGTTGGCGACGTGATAGGCAAAGCCGATCTCATGGGTGACGCAGACCATGGTCATGCCCTCTTCGGCCAGCTGGCGCATGGTTTTCAGCACCTCGCCCACAAGTTCGGGGTCCAGCGCCGAGGTCACTTCGTCGAACAGCATGACCTCGGGATCCATGGCCAGGGCGCGGGCGATGGCCACGCGCTGTTTCTGTCCGCCCGACAGGCGCGAGGGGTATTCCGGCGCCTTTTCCTCCAGCCCGACTCGGGCAAGCTGTGCCAACGCCTTGTCGCGCGCCTCGGCCTTGGAGCGGCCAAGCACCACCACCTGCCCCTCCATGACGTTTTCCAGAACCGTCATGTGCGGAAAGAGGTTGAAGTGCTGAAAGACCATGCCGACACGGGTGCGCAGTTTGCACAGTTCGTTTTCGCGGTAGACCATCTTGCCACCGCGCTCGGCCCCTATCAGGTCGCCATTGATGCGGATGCGGCCGTCGTTGGGCTCTTCCATGAAGTTGATGCAGCGCAGCAGGGTCGACTTCCCGGACCCGGACGAGCCCAGCAGCACGACGGCTTCACCTTGTTGAACATCCAGGTCGATGCCTTTCAGGACGTGCAGGTCCCCAAAGCTTTTGTGCAGGTCTCGGATTTCTACGGCGGGGGTCATTGGCACCTCAGTCGGATTTGCCGAAACGGCGTTCAAGCAGGTAGGTCAGCTGGACCATCGGCAGCAGCACAAGGAAGAACATGATCGCGACAACCGTGTAAGCTTCGATGGGATTGTATTCGTAGGACGCAATCAGCTTGGCCTGCTGCAACGTCTCGGGGTATGCCACGACCGAGGCCAGCGTCGACATCTTGAAGACCTCGATCCCCCGGCTGGTCAGTGGTGGCAGCATGCGCTTTAGTGCCTGGGGCAGGATGATCCGGCGCATCGTCTTGGCATAGCTCATGCCGATGGCCTTGCCCGCTTCCCACTGTTCACGCTCGATGGACTGGATACCGCCCCGGAACACTTCGGCCGAAAAGGCAATCGTGTTCAGCGTGATCCCCAGGAACGCCGCCATGAAGGCGCTGACCTCGACGCCGATCACGACGGGCAAGGCAAAGAAGAACCAGATGATCTGAACCAGGACCGGCGTGTTGCGAAAGACCTCGACATAAAGCCGCGCCGGATAACTGATCCACCCATTCTTGGAATAACGCAGCATGCCGACGACCAACCCACCGGCCAGTCCGATCACACATGTGAGGACAAACAGATAGACGGTGCCCCACAGTCCGATCAGCAGGACGTCCCAATAGGCAAAGACAGACGCGAAGTTCCAAGTGTGTTGCATCGGACCTACCTCAATGTGCCTTCGCCGGACCGGGCAAGCCGGTGTTCCAGCAGGATGGTGAGTTGCGAAAAGACGAGGATTAGGAAGAAGTACATCACCGCGACAACCGTATAGACCTCGAGCGGGCGAAAGGTCTTTGAGGCCAGCTCATTGGCCTGAAACATCAGGTCGGCGTAGGACACGGTCGAGATCAGGGTCGTCGTCTTCAGCAGTTCGATGGACCGTTCCGCAAAGGCCGGGATCATGCGTTTGACCGCCTGCGGCAGGATGATCCGGCGCAGGCACACAGGGCGCGTCATGCCGATGGCCTTGGCCGCCTCCCACTGCCCCTTGTCGATCGAATTGATGCCGCCGCGAAAGATCTCGGCGAAAAAGGCCGAGGACTGGATCGAGAACGTCAAAACCGAGGCCACGAAAGGTGTCATCTGCACACTGATCAGAATGGGCAGTGCAAAGAAGAACCAGAAAAGCTGAACAAGCGGTGGTGTGGTGCGGAAAAACTCGATCACGAACGAGCACAGCTGCGACAAGACCGGAATGCGGGACATCCGGCCCAGGGCAATGGCCAGTCCCAGCGGGATGCCGAACACCAGCGCCAGGCCAAACACCTGCAAGGTGTTCCAAAGGCCCAGCAACAGGAAATCGATGTCCCCCAATGTCGCTGCAAAATCCCAGTTGTGCATTCACGCCCCCCCCGTGCCGACAGACTCACTATTCACGAAAACTTGTCAATTGTCAACAATCTGCAAACTTGGATGAACATATAGCCCAACCCACCATCCTGTTCGTCAGGGTCGATCCGGTGTCGGCACTGGCTTTGCCCATGCACAGGTGCACGGTGGTTAAGGCGGCAATGTTGTCCCGCTGGGCGTCCAAGGGCGTGGTCTTTGAAGACGCACATGATAGTTCGGCGGCGACACCGACATTTGCCGAACGGCATGTCGCTTAACTTTCGATGACGAGGCGCAGGCACATCTGGTTGTCCCCGGGCCATGGCGTCTTGGCTACCTTTGCGACCAAGACCCGAACACGCCTATTCCTGCAACCCGGGGCCTTGCCGTCTCAGGACGCGCCAGCCGTTGCTGCTGCCGTAGATCGCGTGTGGACCATAAGCCAAGGGTCCGATTTCAAGGCACCGCGGACCACGCCAACGCTGCCTTGCCGCGGCAGGGCATCAAGGGCGTCGATGTTGCCAAAAACCTGTTTCTTCAGATCGTTCGGTGACATGGCAAGGATGCCAACGTCCGAGTTGGACAGGACGAACTTGGCCGACAGCCGGTCGTTCATGCATCCGGTCGACACGATCACAACGTCAAAGCACTTGGACAGCCGCTCGATCGCCAGGGCGACCATCGGTGCCGAGACCGTAGGGTCCTGTGTCCGCGCATGCGCGCCCGACGACATCTCCCACAGCAGTGCCTGTTCCGTGGACCGGCTGGTTTCGAATTCGGTGCGGGCCAGCATCTCGCGCCATCCGGGCCCTGCCCCCTCTTCCGCCGGTCGGGCGATGTCTGCGTCGATGAACAAGGTCTTCATTCGGGACCGGGCAAAACTCTTGGCCAGGGACCGGGCAAATGCGGTCGTGTCCCCGGCACTGGACCGGGTCACCGCGATCACAGGCGCCTTGCCAACCAACCTTGGTTTTCTCAGACTTTGCAACTGCAACTCGTTGCGCAACAGATCTGCGGCATGGGGATCGTCATCCCCCATGTCAGACACCTGGTGAACAGGAAGGCGCTTCTCGAACGGAACCAGTGTCTCGGCAAAGCGGATGCGTTTTTCCGAAAACGCGACAACCAAAGCGATGAAGAAGGCAAGAAATCCGCCGCCTGCAAATCCTGCGGCTGCAAGCATCTTGCTGGAGTCCTCGGATGGTTCAATCGTGATCGAGGGCGGCGACATGACAACTGCGTAACCGGGCAAGGCACGGCCGGATTCCAGGCGAATGACCTCCAGTGCACGGCGGGTTTCTTCCAGAAGATGTTCGGCTTCCTGGATTTCGTTCTCGATGCGGTCAAGACCGATCCGGCGCCGGTTCAGATCGCGCGCTTCCTGGCGCGCAACCTCAAGCTGGCCAGACACCTTCTCAAGTAGAGACCGGATTTCCTCGACCGTGTTCTGGTCACCCCCTTCGGTGACGCTGGTCAACGCACCGGTTTGCCCAAGGACGCGAATTTGTTCGCGGCGGTCGGCCATGGCCTGTTCGATCACGGCAATCTCTTCAAGCTTGGCCTCTTCCTTTTGCTCAAACCGCAGGTTCGTCTGTTCGGTGTACCCCGACCGCAGGCCAGCCAGTTCGCTCAAGAGCTTTGCACGTTCAAAGTTCAGGTCCGCCATGGCCCGGTCAAGAAGCGTTGCGCGCATGATTTCCTGATCCGAAGTATCGGCAGAGGAAGCCGCGCTTTCAGCCTCAAGCGCCGCCAAGGTCGCCGAAACTTCGGACTTTCTGGCGGCAAGCCCGTCGATCTGCGCGATTTTTTCAATATGCGCCTTGGCCAGCGCAGACAGACCATATTCACCGCCGACTTCCAGCTGATCCGCACGCAGGTTTTCAAGTCGCGTCGCAAGCTCGGTTTCCCGAGCATAGAGCTTTGACAGACGCACGGAACTGCGCCGCTCTTCCGCGTCGGATTTCAAGCCCAGGTAGGATGCGATGATGGCGTCCAGTTTTTCCGTCGCAAAGGCGCGGTCCTTGCTCATTGTCTTTAGCACGATCAGGCTGTCGCGACGCTTGATTTCGACGGAACTTGCAAGGTTCTTGGCCGTCAGTTCGACTGCGACATCCGGCCGGGTTTGCTGCAACTGCCCGACCGAACGTTCCATCACCGGATGCGAGGCCACATAGGTCGTCTCGGCCTTTACGAAGCTGTCAAAGGTCTTGAGGACCGAGGCTTCGCCCGTGGCGTAGAGAATGTTCGATTCTTGGGGAAACACGCGCAGGATCGCCTGCGATTCAAAAAGCTGCACACCCGACAAAAAGCCGAGCACTGCCAGGGTCGGGCTCAGGATCGCCGTACCGAGGAAGACCAACTTCCACCTGCCCCGCATCGCACGCGCAAAGGCGGCGATGGGGTTGGGCGGGTCTTGTTCCGCTGCGTCGACGGCGGGGATTTCATGGAATTCTTCTACAGTTGGGGATGCTGCAGCGACCATTGTTCTATCCTGCGTTTCGGGTGGTTAAATCGCGTTCCCATCGGTGGGATTGCGAGTCTCGTTCCAGTGCAAGCTGAAGACGTACAAATGCGTTGATGGCCGCGTAAATCGCGACCGGAAAAAACCGTTGGGGTTGGCGCAGAACGCGCGCGACGAGCGCACCTTTGCTTCCACGTTCGGGGTTCGACAAACCCAGCGATGTCACCTCGCGCGCACCGCGGATCGAGCGGCGGCGCACACGCACCAGGCTGGACACCGTGCGCGGTGCCTGCACCTTGAACCGGCAGGTCGAGACAAAAGCGGTGTCGGCGCAGGGAACACTGCGCCGCACATATTCATCGTCTGCCGTGATCTTTGGCAACGGAAAGATCAACGCGGCCACGTCGGGCGATACAGCAAAGACGCCGCCGAACTTGCCTCGGTCGAAATAGGGGTTTGTCCGCCAGCCCTTGTAATAGGCCCGAACCATCGGCGACGCGTCGCAGACGCCCACGTCCATCTGACCACAGGCCGCGTGGGCCCGACCTGACCAAATAGGTTCGACCAGCGCCGCCAGCGACTCGGCCGTGATGTCCAGATCCGCATCCAGGCAGATGACCGGCGCGGCCGGATCGGCGATTTGATACCCCAGGTTCAGGGCGTTTGCCTTGCCAGGCGTGTCCGTCTCTAGGACGGTGGCTTGCGGCATCGTCGATTTGGCCTTGGAGGCCGTAGAATCCGAACAGGCGTTGGCGATCACCACGACGCGAAAATCGTCAAACGACAGCCCGCGGGACATGTGCAGCAAGGTTCTGCCGATGATGCCTGCCTCGTTATGGGCCGGGATCAGGATCGTGGCGCGTGTCATGCCAGTTTCCTCCGCAGCAGGAACCGGCGCTGAGGCTCGGCTCGTTCCGGGGCCCAGACAAAATCACGGATCGTCTCGATCAGCGGCGCGAGGGTATCTGCCTCGTCTGCAGCCGACGCGGTCGCGACGTTGAAATCCGATGCAACCGCCTGATCCAGCGCGCGGTGCAGCGCCTGCTGGTCGGCAGCAACGGTGACGTTTGACAGACGCGACATCTCATCGGCCGTGTCCTGCTGGTGGTCATTGCGATGCTCGCCGAATTCTGCGCGGCGCGGCATGAGGATCACCGGTTTGCCCAGTTCGGCCGCGCAAAGAATGGTGCCCATTCCGGCGTGACCCACGATCAGGCGCGCCTGCTCGAAATGCTCTTGGAACGCGGCCTGCCCCATGTGCGAAACGGTGCGAATGTGGCTGAACTGACTTTCGCTGACGCCGGACTGGGCCAAAATAGAAAGGTGCGGATTGTTCGCCGCCCAGGTGTCCAGGCCAAGAAGCAGACGATCAAAGGGAAGCTGTGTGCCGACGGTTGCGAAAATCATGGGCCGATCCTTGTGCTTTGGGATTTCAGATGACCGCGCCGCGGTATTCGGCACCTGTCAGGTCCGCCACGCCGGGCCATTGCGACAGAACGCGGTCTGCGACACCCATCGAAAGCTGCGCCGAGACGGAGAGTTTGCGGGCATTGGCGATCGAGTCGATGAACATCGTCCGCGCGCCGATCAGGCGGGCAAGGCGGATCGCCAGAAAGCCGCCAGCGGCCCCGGTCGACACAACCACCTGTGGACGCAAAAGGAACACGATCCATGCGATCCGCAGGACGCACAGGGCCAGCCGCAGGGGCGTTTCCTTGTTGGCGTCGGGATAAACATGCAGCCGCGTCGGGTCGATCACGTCGGCGGCCGAAGCATCGGTGGTCGCAAAGTGGACTTCGGCACCCTGAAAGGCCGGGACCAGGCGGCGCATCTGAACCCAGTGCCCCCCTCCGGATGAGACTGCCAAAACGACGGGTTTCTTGCTTCTTGATGTCAACATGTCTCTATCCACTTCCTCGACGCGATGTCTGTGTTACATGGATAGGGCAATCTAAGTGATTGATGTTACTGCGTAAGAGTCGAGATCATGCTCAACTAAGGATGGGGTAACCTATCCTTTGGTAGCGATGGGGCACGATTTGGGATGCCAGGATATCCTTGTAGAGATCAACCATATGCGCCGCTTTGCGCGGCCAAAGCCCCTCGCGGTCAACCTTGGCGCGCGCGCCCTCGCCCAGACGTTCTTGCAATCCGGGATCCAGCGCCAGATAACGCAGGGCTGACGCGATGTCGCTCGCATAGGCCGCCGGGTCCGTCACCGGCACCCTGAGGCCCGAACGGTCATCCACAATCCACGCAGGACCACCCCGGTCCGCCGTGACAATCGGCAATCCGTGGCGCATCGCCTCGTACAACACGCCGCCGGCCGGTTCCCGGAATGACGGAAAACAGAATGCGTCGTGGCTGGCATAAAGCTTTTCGATCTCTGCGCGTGGGACCGCGCCAAGGAAAGTCACGCGATCGGCGACACCCAAGCGCTGCGCTTCGGCGCGGCACAATTCGATTTCCTCGCCTGCGCCTGCACTGGTCAGGGTCACACCCGGCAGATCTTTCAGCGCCGCAATGGCGCGCACCGCATCGCGCAGTCCCTTTGTCCGAACACCGCGTCCGACATGCAACGCCCGCAAGTGCCCCTGCTTCATCGCTCGCGGACGCAACGGTTCGACGTTGTCGATCCCCAGCTCAAGAACCGGTTCGAACCGGCGCAGCGGGATATCGTCCAGCAGGCCCCGTACGTAAGGAGCCACGCCCAGCACGCAGGCCGCCCGGGCATAGCTGTCGCGCAACCAGGGGTCATGCCGAAACCGGATGCCGTCCAGCTGTCTCAGACGCGTGAACAAGGGGGCAGAGGATGCTTCCTGCGCAAAGGGGGCTGGCGTGTCCAGCGCGCCCCCCAGGGGGCCAATGATGTAGGGAATATCGAAATGCCGAAGCGGCGAGGCATACCGGGCCGCCTGCGGCATCAGTTGATGCGCGATGTCAAAGTCCTCGCCCCGCACGATCGCATCCCGCAGCCAGCGTTTGACCCGCTTGGCAAAAACCGGCCAGGCCGGTTTCAACATGGCGTTCAGGCGTTCGTGACGCCGCGCCCAGGCAGGCTCGGGCCAGGTCACCACGCGCGCCCGCGGCAGCTGAGATTCAACAGATTGTCGCCCGGGCCGCTGGAACGTCAGGACCGTCAGGTCCACCCGCTGGGACAGCGCTTCGGCCCATTTGAAGGCGACAAAGGCCTCACCCACATCCGTGGCATCGACATTCGGGGCGACAAGCAGAACCTTCATCATCACAGCTGCCCCGCCTGCCCGGGCCAGGCCCGGGGCAAATCCCGAACCACCCTGCCGAAATGCACCGCGCGCGGCCAGGCTCCGGGCTTCCGCGTCATGCCGACCAGCGACCAGAACACCGCACGAGAGATATTGTGCGCACTCAGCAGCAAGAAGCAGCACAAGGCGGCGAACCGGCCACCGTGTTTGCGATGCAACCGGGTGGTTGCCTCGGTCATCATCACGTCACGCCGGTGGTTCAACCGTGAGGCGGATCCATTGCCGAAATGAGTGATGTCCGGGATCGGGGCAAACATCACCTCCCATCCGGCCTGGGCGAACCGGCGACACCAGTCGGTTTCCTCGCCATAGAAGAAAAACGCCTCGTCCAGCAGGCCAACTTCAAGCATCGCCGAGCGCCGCACGAACATCGCCGCGCCCGAGATCACCTCGACCCGCCGCTCGGACGCGCGGTCCCAGCCGGTCATGCGATAGCTGTCCAGCCGCGCGACACGGGTCAATCCGAGGGTCTGCATGGCCAGGTATTTGAGGCTTGGAAACGCGCTGCAGGACGGCTGAATGCTGCCATCCGTGTTCAGGACACGCGGTCCCATGACGCCCACGTTCGGATTTCGGTCCAACCAGGCCACGGCGTCACTCAGAACAGTTCCATGAACCAGGGTGTCGGTGTTCAGCAAAAGCACGTAGCGGCCAGCGGCATGGGCAAGGGCGAGATTGTTGCCCCCGGCAAATCCCAGGTTTTCCGGGCTTTCAAACAGCCTGACATCGGGAAATTCGTTCCGAACCATGGCGCAGGACCCATCGGACGAGGCGTTGTCCACCAGCAGGATTTCGGCGGTCAAACCGTCCAACGCACGGTTGACCGAGTGCAGGCAGTCGCGCAGCAACTGCTGCGTGTTCCAGTTCACGATGACAATTGACAGATCCATGACAAATTCCCTTGACGTAACTCAGAAAAGCCGCGCCGGTTGCCGCGGCATCAGACCGGGGCGTTGCGCTATGGTGCGTTTTGGGGCGGTGTTGGGTTTGGCGTCCAGCAGCCAGGCACCCGAACCGATCAGGAAAAAGAACAGCACAAACAAGGCGTTCCACAGGTGTACGGTCGCCGCCGCAACGGTGATCCCGAACAGCGTAAACGCCCAGGCATGACGCGCCCGTCGCCACTCGGGCGGCAGCTTTTTGCGCTGACCGACGGTCCAGACCAGCCCCAGCAGCAGCCCCAGCAGAAAGATCAGTGCCGGCAGGCCGTAGCGGACGGCGGTGGCCAGCCAGAAGTTGTCCATGCTGTCGGACATCCAGACCGGACGCTCCCACTCACCCAGGCCGATCCCAAAGATCGGATGGCGCGCCACCTCGGCGCTGCCGAACTCGAAGATCAGGATGCGGTTGTAGGCGGATTGCTTGGAGAAGGTGAAATAGTTGATGAAGACGTGGAACGGGGTCTTGGTCGAAAACAGGTCGATGGCGATGTAGGTCAGCCCGAACAGGGTAAAAAGCGCAGCCCAGCGGCCCTGCACCTTGCCCAGAAAACGCTCCCACACGCAGACGAACCCCTGCATCATCAGAACCACGTAGGGCCCGCCCGAGGCCGACATGAAGGTGGCCAGAAAGACGCCCCCGACCTTGAACATGCCGCGGAAATTCATCAGCCGACGTTCGGCCACGACGAAATAGGCCAGCGAAAAGGACGAGGCGCAGAAGACGCCGTAAAGGATCGGGTGATCGAAGGGCCCAAAGGTCCGCTCCAGCCCCATGCGCGGTTCGATAAAGGGTGCCTTGGGACCGCCAACCGCGCTCGAGATGCCGTCGTGCAGAATGTGAATGCCGGTCAGGGCTTCGGGCACGGTGAACAAGAGCGTCACCACCACGACGCCGACATAGGCCCGCGCCATGGCGGCGAAATCCTCGTAGCTGCGGATGTAGAGGCGGCCCAGCAGATAGGCGCCCGCGCATTCGGCGATGTAGATGCCGCCGGACTCGATGCCCTGCGCGACGCCGCCCCACTGGATCAGGGCCAGCAGGGCCCAGGCGCAATGGGCAAACAGCAGACCGTCAAAGATGTTCATGCGGCCCCGCGTGCCCGACACCAGCTGCAGCAGCATCGGCAGGAACATCAGCAAGAGCACTACCCGGTAGGCCGACATCCGCAGGCCGCCCGCAGTCACCGACACGGCCGTCGGCAGCATGATGGCCAGGAAGAACAGGGCCACCGGGACGGGCACCCCAAGAATGGTTCTGGATTTGCGCGCCGCGACTGCCATGGCTCAGACCGCCACACGACGAAAGTGGAGGGCCGGACGTTCGACCAGGTGCCAGCTGGCAAAGGCCAGCGGCGCGGTAAGCAGCAGCGACCAGAGGGCAAGCGACAGCGGCGCGATGCCCGGGGCCAGCGCAACCACCACTTGCGCAACGGGCCATCCGTAGATGTAAAGCCCATAAGACAGGTCCTGCCGCAGGCGCAGTGCGGGCGCGCTGAGCAGAACCAGGACCAACCCCAAACCGGCGATCCCCAGACCGAATGTCCACGGAAGCACCACTGCCGTCAGCAGTCCCCCTGCCCCCATTGGCAACGACACGGCAATTCGGTGACGAAACAGATAGGCGGCCATACCCAGCGCAAAGGCCAAGAACAGCGGAGCAAAGGTCTGCACCCGCCCGGGCAGCGCGTCATGCGCGACACACAGGATCGCCGAGGCGGCAACCAACGCCAGGGCGGCACCCCCGGATTTCGCACCGCCAGCCCAGACAAAGGCCGCGCAGATCGCATAGGCCACGACCTCGTAGAACAAGCTCCACAACGGGCCGTTCACAACAAGGGGATAGGGGTTATCCGCAAAGGCGCCGGGGATCCGATGTTCGATGGACACCAGCGTCAGGGCGCGCACGAACCAAATCGCGTAATCGGTCAGAGCGCCCGAGGCGCCAAAGGCCACGGCCAATCCCAGCGTGACAAAAAGCGCCGCGCCAAGACCCGGCACAATGCGCCTTATGCGCGCCGCCCAGAAGGGCGCCGCCGATTTATGCGCGGCGCTGGCCGTGATCAGCATGCCCGAGATAAAGAAAAAGACACCCACGGCCCATCCCCCAAGGGACCGGCCCGTCAGCTCTTCCAAAGGCTCTGACGCCGATGGGCCAAGGGCCAGTGGCCAGGCGTGGCTGACGATGACAGCCGCGGCCAATACCAGACGCAAGAGGTTCAGGTTCTGGCTGCGATCGGATTTAAGCGCGTCCCCAAGCGTCATCCCGAGGCCTCCGTCACCCGAACCGACCGCCACAGCCTGTCGCGCAGGATGCGTTTCCAGGTGCCCAGCACCGATTGCAGTTTCTGTTTTGCCGGCAGGCCGAGCCAGAGCTTGAACAAGCGCTGCCCCCGGTCCCGCGGTGTCGACAATCCGACCGCCCGCGCCGCAAGCCGTCGGGCCCAGGCCGCGCCATGGGTGGCTTTCAGGTTCGGCTGGGCCCGGGCAATCACATCACGCGGCCGCGGCTCGGCTACAAGCGCTCCGGCACGTATGGCCCGTTCGACAAAGGCCCGACCCCGCTGGGTCCGTGCGACGATCAGCGAGCGCCCGGCGTCGACGTCGCCCTTGGGGGGCGCATGCCAGGGGTCGCCCACGGAAATATCTGCAAAAGCCCCGGTGTGATCCGTACAGACCCGGCAGCGCCAGCGGCGGCTGGCCTGCAGGATGCTTCCCCAGCCCTCGGCATAGGAAATCCCCTCGCTGGTCTTGCGGGTGCCATCCGGTTCCTGCCACTCGGCCTGCATCAGACCGGGCCACCCGTTGCCGCGATAGCGAAGATCGATCAACTTCGCGGACTTCGGGACGTGCAGGCGATCCAGAAGCGTTTCGGTTGCAGACAGAGTCGGCGTGCCTGCGCAAAAGATCGCGATGGTCAGGGGGATGGTCTTGTTCGAAACCTCCCCCGCGTTGATGGCCTTGTTGACAGAGGCGACGTCGCAGGGTTTGCCGACAAAGGCGATCGGGTCATCTTGTGCAACGATCTCTCCCAGCGCCTCTGCGGGGCTGGCTTGCGCATAGCGCGATCCCGTTCCCCGCATCAGGGACGCGCGGTCCCGGCTGATGACGGCCTCGTTCAGGCGCGGGTCATCCTGGCGCGCCGCGATATGTGCGACACCCGCTGCGACCCCGCTTGTCAGCGCAAAGTCGGCCAGCGCGGTGACCGCCCCACCTGATGACCCGCTGTGGCGCATGTCGCTTTGGCCGGCCCAGCCTTCCCATGCGGCCAGAACCGGCCCCCAGTCCTGATCCGCGTCATCGTGTCTGTCCAGCGCGGTCCAGTCACTGCCCACACCGGCGCAGACGGTCATGGCCCGGGCCGAAGCTGCGCGCCCTTCCATGTCCTGCCGGACCACCGGACGACGACCGTTTTCAGGGTCGTCGATCATCTTGATCAGATCGGGAAACAAGCCAGCGCATGCACCACAGCCGGTGCACAGGTTGCAGGCAACCACAGATGAAATGGGATCGGGTTTCATGCGTAAATCTCTCCTGCGGCGCAATCGTGCACCGATTTCTTTGACAATTGATGAGCGCGCAAAGTGGCCGCGGCTTCGCCCAGCGCGGCCGCCACGCCGATTGCGACAAGGGGCAGACCGGCGGCAGCGAAAAAACCTGCCGGAACCAGGGCCAGCGCGCGGAAAATGTTGGCTCGTGCCGGGTCGGCTGTGCGTGCGCTGGCGATGGCCAGCTGCGAATAAGGCGTGCGAAGGATCCGGAAAGCCGCGGCACCCGCAACCGCCGCCGCCAGATAGACGTCCGGTCGCAACTCGGGGCCGTAGACAAACCCGATCACCACCGGGGCCACGACGGCAAACCCGCCTCCGACCGCCACCGCCAGGGCGATGTGGGACAGCCAGATTCCGGACCAGACCGACTGAAGCGCATTGCTGGCAAGCGCCGCGCGCAAGCGCGGCAGAACCAGCGAGGACGCAGCCCGCCCGACAACCTGTGCAGGCAGCATGGCGCACTGCAGCACCACGCCGTAAAGCGCAAGCGACGACCAGTCATAGGCCCGGGCAACGATGGCCCGGTCGGCATAGAACGTCAGGAACAGCAGAACCGCGTTCAGGATCAACGGAGCCCCGAAGCGCCAGCAGCGCAGCAACACCGCACGTTTAAGGGACACGTCGTACCGGCGCCCTGCAACGAGGTGGGACAGTATCGCATGCGTCACGCCATGCGCAACCAGGACCGCCACCATGGCGCGGTGATCGCCCAGCGCCCAGACCGATGGCACAATGGCCAGAACCATGGCGATCGTTGCCCCGCCTTCGACGACCGACATCCACCGGTATTCAAAGCGCCGTTCGGCGCGACGATAGTCCAGATGCGTAAAGCCCCGGACAAGCGGAACAACGGCCAAAACGGCATAGGACAGCGCATCCGGACCGTCCCGAAACGCCAGGGCCAGCAGTGGTGCGCATGCCGCAACAAGCAGGGCAGCAGCCACGCCACGCAGGATCGCAACCCCGTGCAGCCCGGCCTGCAGACCCCGTGTGTCACCGTCCGGTGCCTGAACCAACAGGCGATCGATGCCCACATCGCTGGACATCTCGACCAGCCGCAAGGTCAGGACAAGGATCATGGCCTGCCCCAATTCCTCGGGGCCGATCAACCAGGCCAGGGCAACCGAGCGCCCAAGCGCGGCAGCCTCGGCCAGGATCGGAACCGACCAGGCCAGGGATTTTCCGGAAGACGAGGCCGCCTGCATGTCGTCAGCCCCCAATCTGCCGTGCCATGACGTCCATCTCGTCCGACGCGCGTGTCCGGATGCCGTCAAGACGATTGGCAAGATCCGCTCTGGCGGTCTGGCGTGCGTCAAACGACGCGGCCGCACGGTCGGCCAATGCACGGGCATCCAGCTTGCGCAGATCGGCCACATCGGATCCGATGCCACATTCGTCAAACACCCCCTGCGCCTTGTCGGTGTACCCAAGCCCCAGCGTCGGAACACCGGACGAGAAGGCTCCGATGGTCGCGTGCATGCGGGCACCGGCAAACCAGTCAAGGCGCGCCAGGATCCACTTCAGTTCCATCGCATCGGGTTGCCCCTCGATGATCCTGACCCTGCCTTCCGCAATGGGTCCAAGACGCCGCACCAGGTCGCGCGCGGCACGAAGGTCGCTTTCCGCTTCGGTCTCTGGCTTGTGCACATGAGGCACCAGCAAAAGGCGCAGCTTCGGCTCTTTGGTCAGGATCGCCCGTGCCAGTTCGGTGATCTGGTCATCATGCGTGCCCGCAAGACCGAAAGTTTCGCGCGATTGCAGAGCTTCGTTGCACAACAGACCCGACACATTCAGCCCGGCCAGTGGGAAATCGCGATCCTGGCCAACCCAGCTTAGAATGTCGCTTGGCAGATCGGTCGGCTGCTTTTCGGGCAGCGCAACAGCCACGTCCATCCCAAGCCGGTGCTTTTTAGGATCAAAGTCGCGCCCCAGCTGATCTTGCAGATAGTGATAGCTCTGCGCGTCACGCACCCAGACCGCGGCGGCGCGGCGCATGATCTCGGTCGCTTCCTTTTTACATTTCGGATCACGGAACGGCCCCAGTTTCTGCGGCAGCAGAACCAGCGGAACACCGGCATCCAGGGCCATGCGCTTGGTCAGGCACATCGCCTGAAATCGCTTCGGCCCGTAGATGTCGGTAAAGCTGTCGCCGCCCGAGATGTCGAGCACGGCGCGAGAGGACGCAACCGCCTTGGACGCTGCTCCGCCAAGACCGCGCAGCCGGACCAATGCATGGGCCGTCCGCAGGCTGTCACCCCGCCAGAACCGTCTGTGATGGGTCAGCCCAACCAGGTTGACAGAGGTGTAGCCCCAATCAGAGTGGCGCAACCCACGCCCGTGGTCGGCCACGGTAATCTGGCGGGTTCCACGCCGGGACAGACCGGCAACAACAGAGTGACAAAGGGCGCTGACACCTTGATTACCGGTGTCCGGAGCTGCATTCAGAAGTGTGATCATATCGAGCCTCTTTTCAATGCCACCTTTCTATGTGGCAGGGCTCTGATTGTCCGTTGGGCAACCGGTTCAACCGCGCCGCCGTCGGACAGGCCGACCTATTCCATTGGATACGTCACCTCACCATGAAACCAGATCGACACGGCATTTGGGCCGCGCAACGCCAGCGCAGACCCCCGAACCTGTGAAGGGCGTCTGCCCAGACCTTGGGCTGTACGGACACCCCGGAAAAAGACACAAGGCCATCGGCGGCAAGCCCCTGTTGCCGGGGGCCTGCGCCCGTGAACCGGATGCGCCGGTCATGTGCCGTTCAAGGCTTCAAACGAACAGCAGGTCGATCTCGGATGTCATGGTCACGTCCAGATTGCGCAGCAGAACGGAGTGCCCTTCCGCATAGGTGGCAATCACACCTCTGGCATCTTCGACCCAACTGATATCCCCGGACCCGATACCGACGAAACGCAGCGCATCCTCGGAGACATCAAAGTCGTGGATTTCGTCGGCCCCATCCCCAACCGCGAACTCGAACGTGTCAGCGCCGTCATTGCCACGCATGACGTCATTGCCCGTACCACCCACAAGCAGGTCATTTCCCGTGCCGCCGCTCAGGACATCGTTGCCTTCGCCGCCAAACACCTGGTCGGCGCCCACGCTTCCGAACAGGATGTCCCGTCCGGCATCCCCGTACAGCGTGTCATCACCGGTTCTGCCGTTGATCCGATCATCACCCCCATTGCCCGACAAGCTGTTGTTGCCACCATTGCCGATCAAACGGTTTGCGCCAGAGTTGCCAGCGCCCACATAGTCACCGACACCGAAAAAGACGAGGTCCTCGACATTGTCAGACAAGGCCATGTCGCCTCTTGCGTGGACCACGTCGTGCCCCTCGTCGGGGTTTTCGACAATCGTGTCCAGGCCATCGTTCACCTTGTAAACATCGTTACCGGCCCCGCCATAGGCCGTGTCTGCCCCGGCATTTCCGGACAACAGGTCGTTTCCAGCGCCCCCGTACATGACGTCGTCCCCAGTGCCCGGGCACAGCGTATCATCGCCATCGCGACCATAGACGGTGTCTGCGCCGCTGCCGCCGTGCAGCTTGTCCCGTCCTATACCGCCATCCAGGACGTCGAGGCCGCCGCTTCCATGCAGCTTGTCGTCACCTGTCCCCCCCAGAATGGTATCGTCCCCGCCCCGGCCGATCAGGTTGTCGTTCCCTGACAGACCTTCGATCAAGTTGGCGTTCTGGTTCCCGACGATCATGTTGCGCAGATCGTTCCCGATCGCGTCCACCCCGTCCGAGCCCAGCTCAAGCCACAGGTTTTCAAGCCCCGATCCCAGCGTGTAGCTGATCCTTGATTTCACCGTGTCGGTGCCGTCGCCGCCGGTTTCGGACAGGACGTCCCCCACCTGATCAACGAAATAGATGTCGTTTCCGGTACCGCCGAACATGGTGTCCGCCCCGGCGCCGCCATCCAGCACATCATTTCCGGCCTCGCCATAGATCAGATCTTCGCCAGCTTCTGCCCGGATGAAGTCATTGCCCGCGCCGCCATAGACGTCATCGTCGCCCGCACCCGCAAAGATCTTGTCGTCTCCGCCGTACCCCAGAATGATGTCGTTCGCACCGTCCGATCCGTCAATCTGGGTGCCATCCGCATCGGTGAACCCGACCATGTGATCGCTGCTGGCCCCACCCTGAACCGGCGAGGTGGCAATTGTCACGACGGCCGTATCGGTCACACCACCCTGGTTTTCGATCGTATACGTCAGCTCTACCGAGACGTCCCGCGCCTCGCTGCCCGGGGTGACCTCGATCACGCCGTTGCCGAGATAGGTGACCGTCTCTCCGTTCTGCAGTGTCAGCTGCGTCCCGACAGAGACCGACGCGCCGTTCAGTTGGGTCAGGGTCAGGCTGTCGCCCACCCCCACAGTGTCATTGGCCAAGAGGTCGATGGTGATCGAACTTCCCTTCGCCGCCAGGGTCACCCCGTCGTCTTCGGCGATCGCAACGGACAGGTCCGGCGCGCGGATCAGAACCGCCGAGGAGTCGTCGATGTTCAGGAAAGGGTCGATGCCGCGTGTGTCCATTGCGCCATCGTTGCTGGACACCTGGGGGGCATTGGACAAGAGCTCCATGTACAACTGCCCGTCGGTGCCCGTCGTCACGATGTAGAACCCACCCGAGTTCGGTGTGGACGCATCCAGATCGTGATCGGTGTTGTTTGCCCCGACATAGACATTGCCGTCACCATCCACAATCGTCGCGCCGAACGCGCCAGAGGGGATGCCGGACCTGATTTCGCCATCAACAATCGTGCCAACAATCGTCTGTGTTGTGACGCTCGGATCACCGCCCAAGGCGACCTCTGAAACGTCGATCTGCACCAGCGTTCCGGGCTGCCCAACAGACCCACCGTGGGCCACCCCATAAAAGGTCTGCGTGTCGGGCTGATAAGCCAGATCTGCCAGACCGCTTGTGGAGAACCCCAGCGCCGGCAGCGAGATCACTTGAGACACCAAAGAGCCATCCGGATTGGTCTCGGACAGGTCATAGACCACGACGGTCCGCAGATTGCCGCTGAAGGTCCAAAGGTTTCCGGCGTCGTCCACATCCCCGATGTAAGACCCCATGACGCCCGGCGATACGGCATAGGTCGCGCCTGTCGCGTCCATGGCGATCACATCGTTGGTCGCAATCGCATTTCCCACGGCATCCACACCGCTGGAGCGGGCAATGCCGTAAATCAGGTCATCTTCGGTTGAGTACCCGATGGCGTTGACGTTCACCGCCGCTGGCGTCTCGGTTTCGGTGTAGCCGTTCGTTTCCAGGTCAAACACGACAAGCTGACCGTTGAGCACCTGGTAGATATAGTTCTGACCCGGCGCAAAGGCATCGACCGTGACCTCCTGGCCAAGAAAGGTCATGGTCTTGGAATAGGACGCAACGACGCCCGAAGTGTCGATCCAGCTGTCACCAGACAAAGAGGCATCGGTAACAAGGAACTGAAGGTCGGCCACATCGCCGGTACCGGTCAGGTCTATGGAATATGTGCCAAAGACGCCTCCGACATGCGTGAAGGTGCCTACGCTCTGGCCGTCAAAGAAGACCTCGACCGTCACGCTTTCGACGTCTGCGCTCAGGTTGGCGGCCAAGTTGAATTCCAGTTCATAGGCCACGCCCAGAACCGTTTCCACCGAGGTTGTCAGCATCGGCAGGCCGTTGGTTCCGGTGTCTCCGGTCCAGTAATCCGAGACCGCGTATTGGTCGAACGTCAACCTGTCTTCGGTGTCCTGCAGAATGTTACTCATTAACGAACGCGTCCTTGTTTGGGCTGGACCAGCGCCTCGATGCGGCGTGTCCGGGCACAGATGATGTCAATGGGTCCGCGTCGCCCCCCTGCCCGTAACAGCAGAGGCACAGCGTCAGACCGCGTTGATCAAGGTGTGACGGATTTCGAAGAAAACCTCTTGGCTCCAACCGGACACCGGGCCGATTTTTCGGGATTGACGCGCCATGCTTTCGGATAGGTCCAATGCCGGATCTGGGTCAAACGGACTGCTTGGACCACAGGTTTCAGCCATTCTGCGCCAATCCCTCGCGATGGCCGATTCCTCGCTGTTGGTCGCTGCGGTCGTTGAAAACGCCCGGGAAACACGCGACCTGACACCCGCTGCTGCGCGACAGGTCAGGCGGAGGAGTTTGGATCGGTCCGCGGCCTTCAAAGCACCTGGCCGTCGTCCTCTGAAAGCGCTTCAAGCCGTGGCATCAAATCAAGCAGTTCGCGGGTGTAGCCGGTCTGCGGCGCGGCAAACAGGCTGTCGGTGTCCTGCAACTCGACCAGCTTGCCCTGTCGCAGCACGGCCACCCGATCACACATCTGGCGAACCACCGGCAGATCGTGGCTTATGAACAGCATGGTCAGCTTAAGATGGTCTTGCAGGTCCTTGAGAATGTTCAGGATTTGCGCCTGAATGGAAACATCCAGCGCGCTGGTCGGTTCATCACAGATCAAGAGCCGGGGTTCGGTCGCCAGCGCCCGTGCGATGGCGATCCTTTGCCGTTGTCCGCCCGAGAATTCATGCGGGTACTTCAGGCCAGCTTCTTTGCCCAGCCCGACCTGATCGAGCAATTCGAAAACGCGGTCCTGGACCGCCTTGCCAGTCAGCAGCCGGTGATGATGGATCGGCTCGGCCACAATGCTGTCGACCCGCATGCGCGGGTTCAACGAGCTGAAGGGGTCCTGAAAGATCATCTGGATCTGCTTGCGAAACGCGGTCTGCGCCTCTTTGTCCGAAGGATCGCTGACCAGCGTTCCGTCGAAATGCACCTCTCCGCCATCAGGCTTGTAGAGCCCGGCAATCATGCGGGCGACGGTGGATTTGCCGCTGCCGCTTTCGCCCACCAGACCCAGAACCTCGCCCGGCATGACGTCGAAACTCACGTCATCCACGGCAGTGAAATAGCTGCGCCGCCAGGGCAACAGGCTGCGCCCTTCGACAAAGCGCTTGGTCAGATTGTTGATCTGCAACAACGGCTTGTCGGGATCTGTTGAGGGGATTTCCCATCCATGAGCAATCTCGTCGATGGCAAAGCGCGTTTCGCGGCCGCCATAGCTGACCTGTGGAAAGCGGTGCAACCGCTTGCCCGGACGCGGGACGGCGGCGATCAGGGATTGGGTATAGGCATGCTGCGGCGTGCCCAGCACCTGCGCGGTCGTCCCGCTTTCGACAATCTCGCCCTGATACATGACGGTCACGCGGTCCGTGACGTCACTGATCACACCCATGTCGTGGGTGATCAGGATCACGCCCACCTGCCGTTCGATGGTCAGATCACGGATCAGATCAAGGATCTGCGCCTGCACCGCCACATCCAGCGCCGTGGTCGGCTCGTCCGCAATGATCACGTCCGGCTCGGAACAGAGCGCAAGCGCGATCACCACCCTTTGCCGCATTCCGCCCGAGAACTGGTGCGGGTACTGATCGAGGCGCGTTTCGGGATCGGGGATGCCGACGCGCTGCATCAGTTGCAGGGCACGGGCGTCGGCCTCGGTCGTGCTGACGTCGAGATGCGCCAGAATGGTCTCGGTCAGTTGTTGGCGGATCGTGAACAGCGGGTTGAGCGAGGTCAGCGGATCCTGGAAGATCATCGAGATCTTCTGCCCCCGCAGTTTGCGCATTGCCTCCCCGTCCAGCCCGCTGATTTGTTGCCCTTGGAAACTGATGGTTCCGGCAGCAATGCGTCCGGGGCGCTCCAACAGACCCATGATCGCCGCGCCTACGGTGGATTTTCCGGCCCCGGATTCGCCCACCAGCCCGTGAATCTCTCCGGGTTCGACCTGCACGCTGGCATCAACAACGGCACGAAAGACCTTGTGGCGCGTGGGAAATTCGACAGTCAGACCCTGGATATCGAGAAGTGCCATGACGCTACCTCAGCTTCGGGTTCAGCGCGTCGCGCAGCCAGTCGCCCAGCAGATTGACGGACAGAGCCAGCGCCAGAAGTGTCAGCGAGGGGAAAAGCAGGATCCACCATTCGCCCGAGAACAGGAACGATTGCCCGATGCGGATCAGCGTGCCCAGCGAGGGCTGCGTGGGCGGCGCGCCGACGCCGAGGAAGGACAGCGTCGCCTCGGCGATGATGGCCAGCGCCAGGCTGATGGTCGCAATGACCAGCACCGGTGACAGCACGTTGGGCAGGATATGGCGGAAGAGGATCGGCAACGGCCCCCGCCCGATCAAGCGTGCGGCCTGCACGTATTCCTTGCCCTTTTCAACCATCGTAGCCCCCCGGACCACGCGGGCGAATTGCACCCAGTCGGACAGGCCGATGGACAGGATCAGCACCCAGATCGCCAATTGGTCCCGGTACTCGACCGGCGTAAAGCTTTTGGCGACGCCAAAGATCAGCATGGCCACCAGGATCGAGGGGAAGGTCAGCTGGATATCTGCGATCCGCATGATGATCGTGTCGGTCCACCCGCCGAAATAGCCCGCCACAAGGCCCAGCACGACGCCCAGCACCAGCCCAAGAAGCACTGCCGAGAAGCCCACGAACAGCGAGATCCGCATGCCGAAGAGGATGGTCGAAAACACGTCACGTCCCTGGTCGTCAGTCCCCATCAGGAAACTGTCGCCGGTAAAGGCGTTCGGGCTGCCCGGCGGCGTGAAGCCGTTCATCAGGTTCAGGCTGGCCGGATCAAAGGGATTCATCGTCGCGATCAGCGGCGCAAAGACCGCCGAGAGGATCAAGAGCAGCGTCACCAGCAGCGAGGTCACGGCGACTGGCGACCGGCGGAAGCTCCATGCGAAATCGCTGGCCCAGAATGTGCGCAGGCGTCTCATGTCCGCAGCCTCGGGTCTACAGCGACATAGAGCAGGTCAACCACAAGGTTGATGCCGACGAACATCACGGAAATCAGCATCAGGTAAGCGGCCATGACGGGGATATCGACAAACTGGATGGCGTTGATGAACAAGAGCCCCATGCCCGGCCACTGAAAGACGCTTTCGGTCACGATGGCAAAGGCGATGAGTGATCCCAGCTGCAGGCCGGTGATGGTGATCACCGGGATCAGCGTGTTTTTCAATGCGTGGCGGAAGGTAACGGTGCGCTCGGCAAGCCCTCGGGCACGGGCAAAGCGGATGTAATCGGCACGCAGCACCTCGAGCATTTCAGCCCGGACAAGGCGCATGATCAGGGTCATCTGGTAGAGCCCCAGCGTGATCGAAGGCAGGATCAGCGCCTTGAGCCCGCTGCCCGTGAACAGGCCCGTGGTCCACCCCCCGATCTCGACGGTGTCCCCGCGGCCGAAACTGGGCAGCCAGCCAAGCTGCACCGAAAAGAGATAGATCAGCAGGATGCCGATCAGGAATGTGGGCAGCGAGACGCCGATCAGGCTGAAGGCCATGATGGCAGTGGCCGCGATGCCGCGGCGGCGGATGGCGGTGAAGACGCCCAGAACGATGCCCATCGTCAGCGCAAAAAGGCCCGAGACGGCGGCAAGCTCCAGCGTTGCGGGCGCGCGCTCGGCCAGGATGGTGGCGACGGGGCGGCCTTGTTCGTAAGACACGCCGAAATTGCCCTGGGCGGCAGAGACAAGGAAGCGGACGTATTGTTCTGCAAAGCTGCGGTCGAGGCCCAAAAGGGCGCGCAGGCGGTCTACGTCTTCCTGCGTGCGTTCCTGCCCCAGCATGTTGTCGATGGGGTCGCCGATAAAGGTGAACATGGCAAAGGCGACAAAGCCCACGGCCAAAAGGACGAGGACGGACTGAAAAACGCGGCGGATCAGATAGGACAGCATGTGCAAGCAGGTCCCGCGCGGGTGATCCGCGCGGGGCCAAGGGCTTTAGTTGACGGTCACCCAGCGCAGGATGAAGAAGTTGTCCGGGCGCTGCGTCAGCTCGATATTGTCGCGCATGCCCCAGACCAGCGGCTGGACATACAGTGGCACATAAGCGTGCTGATCCTGGTAGATGTCCACGATCTCGTCGATCATGCCCTGGCGCTTGGCCGCGTCAATCTCGGACTGGATCATCGGCAAGAGCTCATCCACGCGTGCGTCCGAGAAGCCGCCAAAATTCCACGACCCCAGCTTTTTCTCGGGGTTCGGCGTGGTGACCAGGAAGCGAACGGGGTGTTCGTGGTCAAAGGTGCCCGGCGACCAGCCCAGCATGTACATGTCGAAGTTGTCAGCACGCAGCTCGGGCCAGTAGTTCTGGACCGGCATCGCATCGAGTTCGGCCGTGATGCCCACGGCGGCCAACATGCTGGTGACGGCCTGACAGACGGCCTCGTCATTCAGATAGCGGTTGTTGGGGCACTTCAGACCAAACGAAAAGCCGTCGGCATAACCGGCCTCGGCCAGCAGGGCCTTGGCGCCATCGGGGTCGAAGGCCGGACGCGCGTCGTTGACCGAGGAGTATCCGTTCATCGCGGGGCTGACCAGCTGGCTGGCCGCCTCGGCGCTGCCGCGCATGATGACCTGACGGATGGCGTCGACGTTGATCGCCTTGGCCACGGCCTCGCGCACACGGACGTCAAGGAAAGGGTTCGGCTGACCGGCCATGTCGGTGTACTTCAACTCGGCCCGGTCGTGGCCAAAGCCCAGCATGATCACCCGCGCCTCGATCCCGCGCAGCACCTTGGCACCGTCGCTGGCATCCACGCGGCCCGCGTCCTGGATCGGAACGGGGTTGATCATGTCGACGTCGCCTGACAACAGCGCCGCCACGGCGGTTGCGGTATTGTCGATAGGCGTGAATGTCGCCTCGGTGATGTTGTGCTCTGCCGTGTCCCACCAGCCCGCGAAAGGCACCAGCGAGGTCGACAGGCCCGGCTGACGGTCCGAGACCATGAAGGCACCCGTGCCATTGGCGTTCAGCGTCGCGTAGTTGCCGCTTTCCTTGTCCGGCAGCTCGGCATTGTTGGCGGCGGCCCAGCCGCTGTCCATGATCATCCAGTTGGCAATCGAGTCCGGGAAGATCGGGTTCGGCGCATTGGTCAGGATGTCGACCGTGTAGTCATCCACCTTGACTACATCCGCGACCGGCGCAAACCAGCTGCGGGTGTCCGAGGCCTCGGACGAGGCGCGCTGATAGCTGAAGATCACATCGTCCGCGTTGAACGCGGCACCGTCGTGAAAGGTCACGCCCTGGCGCAGCGTAAAGCGCCAGCCTTCGCCCGCGCCGATCGGCTCCCATGCGGTGGCAAGCGCCGGTTGAACCGACATGTCCTTGCCTCGGCGCACAAGGCCTTCGTAGACGTTGTTCAGAAAGCCCAGGACCGGGGCCGAGTTCACGGCATGCGGGTCCATGGTCTGTGGGTCGGTTGTGCCCGCCCAGCGGAATGTCTCTGCCTGCGCGGCACCGGCCACGGTCAAGGCCAGCGCCGAGGCTGTCAAAAGTCTGTTCATGGTTCCCCCCTGATCGGAACTGCGCGCCTGTTTTGCCCGGCATCCCAGTTCGGTTGCGGGGCCGATGGTATGGTGTTTTCGAGAAATACCAAAAGGTTTCTGCAGCCCCGTCGCCACAAGCGCTTGTTTTGACGATCACAAATTCGAGATCACGATGGGTGGACCGAGCAAAGCGGCGCGGGATCAGCGCGCGGACGCACTCTGTCCGCGGGTCGACAGTCGCGCCTTGGTGGCGGCCAATTGCCGGGTAAAATAGCCGCAGGCTGGAAAATACACGGCTTTCCCCGGCGCTATGCTTGACAATATGCACGGATCGGATGCACACGGCGCCGATCAAAATGTGAAATGGATTGTCGCTGAACGCAGGTGCACCGCGCACGCGAGGCGTCGGTCATTCCGCAGAACCGTTGACGACACAAAACGTGGAGGCCGTCATACCAACCGGGACCAAGACACATGTCAGCGCGCATCGCCCTGCCCTGACCCTGACCTTTGAGGCCCAATCGGCCTTGGGTCGGTGTTGACCGCCCGGAGCAGCCTCGGAGCCGTGTAATGCCCAGATTCAAACGAGAATCTCGTATCCCCGCCCCACCCGGGATGATCAGCCCAAGGAAAGAGGCGCGCCTCAAGCTGGGCGCGCAGGGTGACGGGACGGATCTGGCCGACCAGCCCTATGACCGTCGCCGCCTGTCCTACGCGACAACCTTCACCAATCCGGTACAGCAAAAGGTCATCCAGGCGATGGAACTGCTGACCGCCAAGTTCCACCTGTTGCGCCGCATTCGCAAGTTCGAGGCCATGGGGGTGCCCCATGGTCAGGGTTTCTGGGATCAGGCGCTGGGTGTGATGGGGATCGAGTTGCAGACCCCCGCAGAAGAGATCGCGAACATCCCCAAGGACGGACCGGTCGTGATCACCGCCAACCACCCGCATGGGCTGGTCGATGGCATGGTGCTGGCCGAACTGATCGGCCGTGTGCGCGAGGACTACAAGATCCTGACGCGGTCCCTGCTGACGGGCGTGGGCGAGATCGACCAGTTCATGATCCCTGTTCCCTTTGACCATGAACCCGACGCGCTGCAGAAAAGTCTCGAGATGCGCAAACGCGCCATGAGCCATCTGTCCGATGGCGGCTGCGTGGCGCTTTTCCCCTCGGGTGTGGTCGCCTCGGCTGATCGCTACTTCGGCCCTGCCATCGAGCGGGAATGGACCGCGTTCACCGCCAAGATGATCCAGCGGTCGGGCGCGACGGTGGTTCCGATCCGATTTACCGGCCAGAACAGCCGCGCCTATCAGATCGCAAGTCTGGTTTCACCGACGATCCGCCAGGGCCTGCTGCTGTATGAAGTGCGCGCCGCCCTCGGCAAGCCGCAAAGCCCGATCGTGGGCAAGCCGATTTCCGAGACCAAGATGGCCGAACTGGCCAAGGATCCCCGTGCGTTTATTGCCTGGCTGCGCGAACACACACTGGGCCTGACACGCGCGGTCTAGCCTCGGGTCCGGCGCGCTGTATCGCGCGGCGTTTCTCCGAACATCGCCCGATAGTCCGCCGAGAACCGCCCCAGGTGCGAAATTCCGACGCTGTGGCAGATGTTGCCAATGCTGTCGTCCGACCCAAGCAGCGACTGCCGGGCCATGATCAGCCGATGATCCCGCAGGTATTGCATCGGTGTGCGCTCGAACTCGGTCTTGAAGCCCAACTGAAGGCTGCGCGCCGAGATGCCGACCGCAAAGGAAATGTCGGTCAGGGTGATGGGATCAGCGAAATTGTCCTCGATGAAGCGCACGGCACGTCGGACATAAAGGTTGTCCGCGGTCGCGCCAGCCGGTCGCAGCAGGTGCGACACGTCGCTTGGCTGGCTCATCAGGAAGTCCGAGATCAGTTCATCCTCGACCGCCACCTGCGTGGGCTGTTTGGTGTCCGCAAAGATCAGGCTGCGGTCTGCCAGATTGAAACAGGTGCGCAGTTTCTGGACCCAATTCGCCGTCGCCGCATTCGCCTCGTCCACGGCGGTGTCAAAGGTCACCGGTCCTGAAATCGCCCGGTTGGCCAGCCGTTCTGCAATCCGGTTGAGCGAAGCTCCGTCGATCTGCAACAGCAACATCGCGCAGCCTTCGCGCCACCGCATGCGCGTATGGCGGTGCGGGTTAAGAACACTGCCAACCCCCCGACCTGTCTGCACGGCACAGCTGCCGTTCTGGATTTCCGCCTGACCGTGAAGAGGGATCTGGATCAGATAGAACGACCCAAGTTCGCCCGGATTGATCTTTACATCCGCCCCGTAGCGGATGTAGTTCAACGAGGCTGCGCGCCCCTCGGCCCGGTGATGGCAGGCGTCAAACCGGTTCGGCGTGGCGGCAATATCCAGTCGGTGATCGCAGAACTTCCCGGCCACGATCGCGCGGGCCTGATCCAGATCACCGGTATGGAACAGTCGGCGATGCGCCAGAGGTTCAGCAGTTTGCACGGTCCAATGTTTCGACATGTCCAGCACTCTAACACTGATTCGCTCGTGCACGTGACACGCAAGTGAAATGATTTCGTTTTCTGGATAAAGGTTCGAGCCGAGTGCATCTTAAGCTTGCTCTCACACAGCAAAGGAGAGCAAAAAATGCACAATGGTGCAGGAATTACCGGCGCTAGCGACGGTCTCGACGGGGTCGCATGGAATGTCGTAGGGCATGTCTACACCCCGAAACTTTTGTCAAACAACGCCTTTGTCTGGCATGCGGTGATCCCGGTGGACACCTTCGTGCCGCCGCATATCCACCCCACGCAAGACGAATGGATCACGGTTCTGACGGGCGAACTGGAGGTCGAGTTCGGCCATACAAAGGGCGCGCCTTCGATCAACAAGGCTGGCCCGGGCGATGTGGTTCGCATGCCCATGGGCGAAGAACACGCCATCTTCAACCGCTCGGGCGCCGAAGCCACCTGCGTGTTCGGCGTCGCCCCATCCCGCAAACTCTTTGACCTCTTTACGGCGCTCGACGGCGTGACGGACCCGGCAGAGCTGGTACGTCTTTCGGCCATGCACGAAGTCGATTTCCTGCCGCCCCCGCCCGACGCGCAGTAAGGAGCAAGTCACATGGTGAAACGAAAAACGGTCGCCGTTATCGGCGGCGGGGTGTCGGGTCTTGCCGCAGCCAAGGCCTTTGATGAACGCGGACATCGCGTTCTGGGCTTTGAGCGCAGCCATGATTTCGGCGGTGTCTGGGAGCTGTCGCGCAGCTATCCCGACGTGCAGACCCAATCCCCCAAGGATCTGTACTGCTTTACAGATCATCCCATGCCCGACGACTACCCGGAATGGCCCAAGGGCCCGCAGGTGCATGCCTATCTGCACAGCTATGCGGCCAAGCACAATCTGGCACGGTTGTTCAAGCTGAACACCAACATCAAAAGCATGGACCGCCGCGCCGGAGGCGGCTGGACCCTGACGATTGACGAGGCGGGTCAGGTCTATACGCAGGATGTCGATTTCGTTGCCGTCTGCACTGGCCAGTTCTCGGACAAGAACATCATCTCGCATCCTGGTCAGGACGGTTTCGTCAAGGCGGGGGGCGAGGTCATGCACTCGTCGGAATATACCGACGCGTCGATGGTCGAAGGCAAACGAGTTGTCGTGCTGGGCGGATCCAAGTCCGCGACCGATATTGCCGTGAACGCAGCCAACAATGGCGCGCGTTCGGTACATTGGGTCTATCTCGAGCCGGTCTGGCGCATTCCGTATTTTGTCGGCGGCATCAATTTCAAGCGGCTTCTGTACATGCGCGCGCAGGAACAGCAGTTCAACACCTGGGGCAAATCTCCCTTGCAGCGGGTCGTGGCGGCTGTTCTGAAACCGCTGGTCTGGGCCAACTTCCGCGGGCTTGAAACGCTGCTGAAGACACAGCTTGGTCTCAAGAAATACGGGATGGTGCCGAAGATCCCGATCGAAAAGGACGTGTCCTGTTCGGTGCCCATCGTCACGCCGGGCCTGTTCGAGGGTCTGAAGGCGGGCAAGATCAAGAACATCGAAGGCACCTATGACCGCTATGACGGCAAGACAATCCACATGACCGGCGGTGAAAAGGTCGAGGCCGATGTCTCGATCCTCGCGGTGGGGTGGAAGCTGGGTGTGCCCTATCTGCCTGATGAGTATCAGCAAAAGCTGGTGGAATCGGACGGGCAATATCGGGTCTATCGCATCTCGGTGAACCCGGATCTTCCGGATATGGGCTTTGTCGGGTTCAACTCGTCCTTTTGCACCGTGCTGAGCGCCGAAATGATCGCCAACTGGCTGGTGCGGTACATGGACGGGCAGCTGGAGCGTCAGCCGTCTGAGGCCGAGATGACCGAGAACATCGAGATGATGCTGGACTGGAAACGCAACGAACGCCCTGCCGCTCAGATCTACGGCGGGCTGTGTTCTGCGCCTTTCCACTTCAAGCACTTCGATGAGTTGCTGGCTGACATGGGCGCGACCAAGCGCAAACGGTCAAATCCCCTGGCCGAGCAATTCAGCTATCCCAACTTTGCAGCCTATGGCGAATTCCTCGCCTCGACGCCGCAGTACCAAGCTGGATAATCCGAAATGTTCAGAGGGCGTACGGCGCCCTCTGATGATCCCACGCGCCCCTTGCCCTCGCAGACCTGTCGCACCGCCGACTTCAGCCGGGCCACTGCGGGCCGATCCACCTGACCCAACCGTGACAAAAGCCCGACCGACCTGACCACGTGCAGCGCCGGCAAGGAACAAAGGGCAAGGTCATCGCCGCTGACGGCGGACCGGGGCACCAGCCCTGCCCCCATGCCTTGGCGCACCATATCCAGCGTGGACGAGGTGCGCCGCACCTCGAACGACCAGGGGTGGGTGATCCGCGCCTGCGCCATGGCCTCGTCGATCAGCAGCCGGTTGCCCGTGCCGCGCGCCGGCAGGATCAGCGGCACATCCTGCAAATCGGCCCAGTCCACGACATCTTGCGTGCTCAAGGGGTGGTCTTTTGGCGCGACCAGCACCATGGGATCTTCGAACAGCGGCTCGAACTGGGTTGCGGGGTCCTGAAGGGGCACCGAGCACAGACCGAAATCCGCCTCTCCCGCGGCGACCGCCTCGGCCACCTCGTTGGCCGACCCGTCCAGCAGCCGCACGCGTGGCGTGTCTTCGGTACAGGCCCCGATCGCCTTGGTCAGGATCGGCGAGATCACGGTGGGGATCGTGGCGATGGTCACGATGGCATTGCGTTGAAAGGCAAAGGCCACGCTTTCGTCCCGCATCGCCAATGCTGTGTCCTGTGCCGTTTCGATCATCATCTCGGCCCGCGCTTGAAGCCGCTTGGCCGCCAGCGTCGGGCGCACCGCCCGAGTTGTCCGTTCAAAGAGTGTCGAATCCAGCGCCTCTTCCAGCTTCTTGATCCGCCGGGTGATGGCGGGTTGCGACAGGTTCAGACGCTCTGCCGCGGCGTGGAACGACCCGGTGTCCTTGACGGCCAGAAAGACCTGAAGGTCCATGAGATCAAAATTGATAACCATGTCGCATTAATCTGATCATTTTCACTATTGGTCAAATCAATTTGCGCCCGTTAAGCCCAGCGTAGCAAAGGACCAAGCCATGACTTCATACGACATCGCGATCATCGGCGGCGGCAATGCGGCGCTTTGCGCGGCGATGACCGCGGCAGAGGCTGGCGCGCGGGTGCTGATCCTGGAAACCGCGCCCAAGCCCTATCGCGGCGGCAACTCGCGCCACACCCGCAACTTTCGCTGCATGCATTCCGGCCCGCTTGGTCCCCTGGTCGAGGACTACAGCGAAGACGAATATCTGGCCGACCTGCTGAAAGTCACGGGCGGCAAGACCGACGAACATCTTGCCCGCCTCGCGATCCGCACGTCAGAGGAGTGCCTGCCCTGGATGCAGGACCACGGCGTGCGCTTTCAGCCCTCGTTGTCCGGCACGCTGTCGCTGGCCCGGACCAACGCCTTTTTCATGGGTGGCGGCAAGTCGCTTGTGAACGCCTATTACCGCACCGCGCAGTCGCTGGGGGTCGAGGTCCTCTATGAGGCCGCCGTCACTCATCTGGAGTTGAACGGCGACACCATCGACTGGGTCGACTACACGCATGGCGGCGAAACGCATCGCATCACGCCCAAGGCGGTTGTCGTCGCCTCGGGCGGGTTCCAGGCCGACACCGACTGGCTGACCCGCGCCTGGGGGCCTGCCGCGCAGAACTTCCTGATCCGCGGCACGCCCTATAACCGAGGCGTCGTCCTGGCCGATCTGCTGGAACAGGGCGTCGACAGCGTCGGCGACCCGACGCAGTGCCACGCCGTGGCCATCGACGGGCGCGCACCGAAGTTCGACGGCGGGATCGTGACGCGGCTGGACTGCGTGCCATTCTCGATCGTCGTGAACAAACACGCCCAGCGGTTCTATGACGAAGGCGAAGATGTCTGGCCCAAGCGCTATGCGATCTGGGGCCGTCTGGTGGCCGCACAGCCCGACCAGGTGGGCTATGTGATCATCGACGCCAAGTCACTGAACCTCTTCATGCCCTCGGTCTTTCCGCCGCTGAAGGCAGATACGCTGGACGAGCTGGCCGCGATGATGGACCTGCCCGCAGAGCAGCTGAACCAGACCGTCGCCGACTTCAACGCCGCCTGCGGCGACACTTCGGGCTTTCACCCGACCGAGCTGGACGGCGTCGCCACCAGCGGTCTGGAACCGCCCAAGACCAACTGGGCCCGCCCGATCACTGAACCGCCGTTCTATGGCTACAGCCTGCGCACCGGGGTGACCTTTACCTATCTGGGGCTGAAGGTCGACGAAAACGCTCAGTGCTCGACCGCCACAGGAAAGATCAAGAACCTTTGGGCCGCGGGCGAAACCATGGCCGGGTCGATCCTGAGCCAGGGCTATCTGGCCGGGTTCGGCATGACCATCGGAACCGTCTTTGGACGCATTGCAGGACGCGAGGCCGCCGCTTATGCAAACTGATCTGATCCAGGAAGCCCGCCGCCAGGCCGAGATCTGCAACGCTTGCCGCTATTGCGAAGGCTATTGCTCGGTCTTCCCGGCCCTGCACGCTAAACGCGCGTTTACAGACGGCGACATCACGCAGCTGGCCAACCTCTGCCACAACTGCCGGGGCTGCTACTACGCCTGCCAGTACACCGCGCCGCACGAGTTCGACCTGAACCTGCCCAAGGCTCTGGCCGAGGTCCGCCGCGACAGCTGGGAAAGCTATGCCTGGCCGCAGCCCTTGGCGCGGCGGTTCCACACGCAGGGCGGTGCCATCGCCCTGGCGCTGGTCCTGGGCTTTGCTCTGCTGTTCCTCGCGATCCGGGCCATCGGATCAGCGGGTGGCGAGGGCTTTTATGCCGTCCTGTCCCACAACGCCATGGTCGCGATCTTTGCGCCCGCATTCCTGCTGCCGCTGGCCAGCCTGTGGCTCAGCCTGCGCCGCTATTGGCGCGCTGTCGGCGGGACCGCGATCACATTGGCGGATCTGACCGCCGCCTTCGCCCGTGCGGGCAGGATGCAGGATCTGGCCGCCGGGCATGGCGAGGGCTGCAACTTCGAAGACGAAGACCGTTTTTCACAAGGCCGTCGCCACGTCCATCAGGCGATCATGTATGGCTTTCTGCTGTGCTTTGCCTCGACCAGCGCCGCCACCGTCATGCACTATGGTTTTGGCCTGCACGCGCCTTACGGCTTCTTTTCGCTGCCCAAGCTGCTGGGCATTCCGGGCGGCATTCTGTTGACGCTAGGCTGCATCGGCATGGTGATGCTCAAGCGCAAATCCGACCGGGACCTGGGCGATGCGCAGGCCTGGGGGGGCGACATCGGGTTTGTGGCGCTGCTGGGCTTCGTGGGCTTCAGCGGGCTGGCGCTTTATGCGCTGGGGTCGACAGGGCTGATGCCCGCGCTGCTGGCGCTGCACCTTGGCGCGGTCCTGACGTTCTTTCTGCTCACACCCTACACAAAAATGGCGCATGGGTTTTACCGACTGGCCGCCCTGATCCGCGACGCGCAGCGCAAACGCGCCGCTTAGGCCCCGATCGGCAACCTGAGCGTTGCCGACAGCCCTTTGGGCTGCGCCGCAATGGCAAAACTGCCGCCGTGGCCCTGGGCAACGGCCTCGACAATGGACACACCCAGCCCACTGCGCGAGGTGGCGGCAAAGGTCTGAAACCGCGCCCCCACCGTTTTCAGCGCCTCGGGCGTCATGCCGACACCGTCATCGGTGACCGTCACGGTCACCTCTTTGCCCTGACGCGCCGCGCGCACCTCGACACGACGCAGATCCTGTCCCCCGTGGCGCAAAGCGTTGTCGACAAGGTTGCGCACCGCCTCGTGCAGCATGGTTTCATCGCCCACCACCTGGCCCAAAGGGCCATCCGCCGTGTAGACGACCTCGGCCAATTCGGTGTCCTGATCGGTGGACCAGGTGGCAAAGGCCTTGTCCAGATCAAAGGGCGCCATGGCCTCGGACGGGCTGATCGTCTTGGCCCGCTCCAGCAGCAAAAGCTTTTGGCTCAGGTTCGCGGTTTCGCGCGCCGCGGTCAGCAGATCGCGGGCCCGTTTCTGCGACTCGGCGTAGCTGGGCGCCGTGTCGACCGCCTCGGCCAGTGCCAGAACCCCGGCGATGGGGTTGCGCAACTGGTGCGCCGCGTTCGAGATGAACTCGGACTGCGCCGCCATGCTGCGGGTGACTTGATCGAACAGCCGGTTGATCGTTGCGACGATCCCGCCAACCTCGACCGGCACCGCGCGGCGGATGGGCGACAGCTCGGCGCTGCTGCGTTGGGCGATGGCGTCTTCCAGATCGGTCAAGGGCCGCAGGCCGATCCGCACCCCGAACCAGACGATGAACGCCAGCGAGGCGATCAGCCCGGCGATGGCCAGCAAGGACCGCAGCATCAGGTCGCGGACAAAGGCGGACCGGACCGAGGCGTCCTGCCAGACGGTTGTTGTGAAGACACCCGAGAACCCGTCAATCTGCGTCTGGGTCTGCAACCGCACGCCCCGCACGGTCTGCCCCAGGTACCGGGCGTCAAAGTAGTTCGGCGCAAGCTCTTCCTGACTGGTCGCGGGGATGCCGACCGGGGGCGTGGCATAGCCCGCAACGATCACGCCGTCAGGTGCGTAGACGTGATAAAACACCTGCCCTCCGGAGGTGTCGGCCAGGATGTCCCGCGTGCGCGACGACAGCGCGTCACCGCCGGAAACCGCCACGTCGTTGGAGACCGCCAGCGCCGCTGCCAGCAGACTGCGGTCAAAGACATCTGCAGCCGTGGTGCGGGCATTGTTCAGCTGCCACAGCCCCACCAGCGCGGCCACCACCATCAGCGGCACCAGGATGATCGCCGTCAACCGGCTGCGCAGCGACAGGACCTGCGCCATCAGTCCGGCACGACCAACGCATAGCCGATGCCGCGCTGCACCCGGATCGTCACGTCAAACTGCGCCAGGCGCTTGCGCAGGCGCGAGACATAGACCTCGACCACCTTGTCGTCGGTCGCGCTGCCCGCGCCATAAACCTTGTCGAGAAGCCGCTCTTTTGACACCGCGACACCGCCTGCTTCGGCCAGTGCGACGAGCACGGAAAGTTCGCGTCGCGGCACATCGATCACCGTATCGCCGTCCGAAAGCTGGGGCGTTTCGACGTCAAGTTGCAGCGTTCCAAGCGAAACGACTCGCCTTGGGGCCACATCCTTGCGCCGCGCCAGGGCCCGGACGCGGGCGGCCAGTTCATCCATCTCGAAGGGTTTGACCAGGTAGTCATCCGCCCCGGCATCCAGCCCGTGAACACGGTCGGCCGTCGTCGAGCGCGCGGTCAGCAGAATGACCGGGCGCGGATCGTTGCGACGCCGCATATTTCCAAGGATTTCAAGACCATCGCAGCCCGGCAGGTTGATATCGAGGATCACCAGATCACAGTCTTCGGTCGCCAGAAACTGGTCCGCCTCGGCCCCGTCATCCAGTGCATCCACCGCGTGACCATCGTCGGTCAACCGGTACGTGATGCCCTTTCGCAGGCTCAGATTGTCTTCCACAAGAACGATACGCATGGCCATTTTTTTGGCCGGGACGAAGGGTTGATGCAAGCTTCGTCGCTCACTTTCACCTCATCGACGCGAAGAATCACTTCGCTTCAAAGGAAGCCCGGTGTGGGAGGACACACCGGCAAGGGAGGGAAAATGAACCTGTTCAAAACCACGCGCCGCGTGGCGACCGGCCTTGTGGCCGCCGCTGCCGCGAGTTTTGCCACACAGGCCGTTGCAGGCGGTCACGGCATCAACCTGGAAGGCGAAACCGTCGAATGGGTGATCCCGTTCTCGGAAACCGGCGGTTCGGCCAAATGGGCCAACTTCTATGCGCCGCTGCTCAGCGAAGCGCTGCCCGGCAACCCGACAGTTGTCGTCAAGTTCATGCCCGGCGCGGGCTCGACCAAGGGCGCCAACTGGTTCCAGAACCAGCAGTACAAGGACGGCACGCTGATCTTTGGTTCTTCGGGTTCCACGCAGTTCCCCTATCTGCTGGACGATCCGCGCGTGCGTTATGAATACAACGACTGGAACGTTGTTCTGGCGTCCGGCACCGGCGGCGTCGCCTATTTGCCGCCCGATCTGGCGGCGATGATGGACGGCCATGACGCATCGGCGCTGAAGGACACCGATTTCATTTATGGCTCGCAGGGCGCAACCCGTCTGGACCTGGTGCCGCTTCTGGCCTGGGAGATGCTGGGACTGAACGTCGAGCCGGTCTTTGGCATCAAGGGCCGCGGCGATGGCCGCCTGATGTTCGAACGTGGCGAAGCCAACATCGACTACCAGACCTCGTCATCCTACCTGAAGGGCGTGACACCACTGGTCGAGGCCGGAACTGCCGTCGCCATGATGAGCTGGGGCGCGCTGGACGCTGATGGCAACATCGTCCGCGACCCGACCTTCCCCGACATGCCGACCTTCAAAGAGGTCTGTGACGCAACGCCGGGCTGCGAAACCAGCGGCGAGCAGTGGGATGCCTGGAAAGCCTTCTTCGTGGCGGGCTTCCCGGCGCAGAAGATGGTCTTCCTGCCGGCTGGCGCGTCCAACGATGCCATCGTGACCTACACGCAGGCCTTTGAAGCCGTGAAGGCCCGCGCTGACTTTGCCGAAATCTCGGCTGGTCGTCTGGGTGTCTACCCGCAGATGACCGGGGGCGAGGCGACCGGCGCACTGGCAAGCGCCACCCAGGTGCCCGAAGAGGCCAAGGCCTTTGTCGTGAACTGGCTGAGCGATCGGTACGGCGTCTCGCTGAACTGATCGGTCCATCAAGCCCCGGCCTGCCTGATCGGGCCGGGGCATTCTCTTTTTCAGGAACACTCCAATGGAATTCGTCTCGGTCGCGCTTCCCGCCCTGGGGGATGCAGCGGGTCTGATCCTGCAGCCTATTGTCCTCGGGTATCTGGTCCTTGGTGTTGTCATGGGCCTGTGTATCGGGGTCTTCCCCGGCCTGGGTGGCATCGCAGGTCTGTCGCTGCTTTTGCCCTTCATGTTCGGCATGGACCCGGTGCTGGGTCTGGCATTGATGATCGGCATGGTCGCCGTGGTGCCCACATCGGACACCTTCGCAAGCGTGCTGATGGGCATACCCGGCTCATCGGCCAGTCAGGCCACCGTGCTGGACGGCTTCCCCATGGCCAAACGCGGCGAGGCCGCGCGGGCGCTGTCGGCGGCCTTTGCCTCGTCACTGTTTGGCGGGCTGGTCGGCGCGACTTTCCTGACGGTGTTCATTCTGGTGGCGCGACCCATCGTGCTGGAGTTCCGAACGCCAGAGCTGTTGATGATCACCGTCTTCGGCCTGTCGATGGTTGGCATCCTGGCCGGACGCGTGGCGCTGAAAGGCATTGCCGCCGCGGGGCTTGGCATGATGATCGGCACCATCGGCGAAGGCGACAGCTCGGGCGAGCTGCGCATGGCGACCTATGACATGCCCTACCTCGTGGACGGGCTGAAGCTGGTCATTGTCGGACTGGGCATCTTCGCGATCCCCGAGATTGTCGCCCTGCTGCGCCAGGACCGCGCCATCGCCGACCGCAAGCCGCTGGGCGGCGGCTGGATGACCGGCGTGCGCGATTGGTTTGCCAATATCTGGCTCAGCGTCCGCTGTTCGATCATTGGCGTCATCGTGGGGGTGATCCCCGGCCTTGGCGGCTCGGTCGTCGACTGGATCGCCTATGGCCATTCGGTGCAAACCACCAAGGACAAATCGAAATTCGGCTCGGGCGAGATCCGGGGCGTGATCGGGCCGGAAAGCTCGAACAACGCCAAGGAAGGCGGCGGGCTGGTGCCGACGCTGCTGTTCGGCATCCCCGGATCAGGATCCATGGCGATCTTTATCGGGGCCATTGCCCTCTTGGGCTCGGGCAACATCGAGGTCGGCCCCTCGATGCTGAAGAACAACCTCGACATCACCTATGCCATCGTCTGGCTGCTGGCCCTGGCCAATGTGGTCGGCACGCTGATCTGCATCGCGGCCTCGGGCGGGATTGCGCGGCTGACGACCATTCCCTTTGCCCTGCTCGCGCCGTTCCTGTTCATGATCATCAGCTTCGCAGCCTTCCAGTCGGGGCAGGACCTGATGGATCTGGTGGCGCTTTTTGCCATCGGATTTCTGGGCATCATGATGCGCCGCTTTGACTGGTCCCGGCCCGCCTTCCTGATCGGCTTTGTGCTGTCGAACCCGGCCGAAACCTATGCCAACCAGGCCGTCCAGATCGCCCAGTCGCGCTTTCGCAAAGGGTTCGAGGAAGGCATCGACTACATCTTTTCGCCGATCGTCATCGTGCTGATCATTATCACGCTGCTATCGGTGATCATCGGCCTGCGGCAGGCCAAGACGATCATGGCCGAAGGCGCTGTCGAAAGCGGTGCCAAGCGCGCGCCGCTGATCTTTCTGCTGGTTGTGCTGGCCTATCTGCTGGTGGCCTTCACCAATGCGGCGATGATCCCGGACTACGCCGCCGCCGACCGCGTCTTCCCGCGCTTTGTCTCGGGCGTGGCCATCGTCTGTGTCGTGATCCTGCTGGTGCAGATGATGATGCGCCCCGAGACGCATGCCCTTTTCGCCGACCGCGAGACCACCGAGGCCGAAGCCAATGCCCACGGGCTGTGGTCCACGCTGGCCTGGTTTGCCGGTTTGCTGATCCTGACCTCGCTGATCGGGTTCATTCTGGCGCTGGCGATCTTCCTTTTCGCCTTCATTCGGTTCCGGGCGGGCAAAAGCCTAGGCTTTGCGGCACTTTACACGGCGGCGGGCATTGCCTTCATGCTGTTCATGGCGGGGCTTCTGAACCGAGACTTCCCGCCGGGGCTTCTGCAGTCCTACATGGATCTGCCATGGCCGCTGACATGACGCCGCTGCGCCTGCTGGCCCTTGACGGGGACGGCATCGGGCCAGAGATCATGGCGGCAACGCTGGCGGTGCTGGACGCCCTGCGTCCGGCACTGGGCCGAGAGATCACCGTCGACCACGCGACGATCGGGTTCGAGGCGTTGAAGGCCAGTGGCTCGACCATCCCCGATGCGGTGGTCGACGCCGCGCTGGCCGCCGACGGCGTTCTGCTGGGCCCTGTCTCGCACAACGCCTACCCGCCCCGGGACGAGGGCGGCCTGAACCCCTCGGGCGTTCTGCGCCGCGCGCTTGATCTTTATGCCAACATCCGCCCCGCCCGCACCTGGCCGGGCACCAAGGCCCCTGCCCGCGGTCCGGTCGATCTGGTTGTGGTGCGCGAAAACCTCGAAGGCTTCTATGCCGACCGTAACCTGCACCTTGGCCCCGGAGAGTTCATGCCCGTGCCCGGCGTTGCCCTGGCGGTGCGGCGGATCACCGAAGAAGCTTCGCGCAGGATCGCCGAGGCCGCCTTTACCCTGGCCGAAACGCGTCCGGCCCGGCGGGTGACCGCCGTTCACAAGGCCAATGTCATGCGCGTCTCGGACGGTCTGTTCCTGGACACCGTACGCGATGTCGCCGCGCAGCACCCCAACGTCACCTATGACGAAATGCTGGTCGACGCAGCCGCCGCGCATCTTGTGCGGGACGCCGGCCGCTTTGACATCATCGCCACCACCAACATGTTCGGCGACATCCTGTCGGATCTGGCCTCGGAACTGGCCGGTGGCCTTGGACTGGCCGGGTCGCTGAACCACGGCCCCCGGCACGCCGCCGCGCAGGCGCAACACGGCTCGGCCCCCGATATCGCCGGTCAGGATCGCGCCAACCCGGTCTCGCTGATCCTGTCGCTTGGCATGCTGCTGCGCCACCTGGGCGAGGCCCATGCTGCCGACCACCTGACCACCAGTCTCGCGACCTGCCTCGCCCGGCCCCAGACGCGCACCCGCGATCTTGGCGGCCAGCTGGGCACGCGCGCGTTCACAGACACCCTTGTTCAGACACTTGCAGAGACAGGCCCATGACCCAGACCGCAATCCCCTTTCTTTTCATGCGCGGCGGCAGCTCTCGTGGCCCCTACATGCAGCGCGCAGACCTGCCCGAGGATCAAGAGACGCTGGCCAAGGTGCTCGTTTCCCTCGTGGGATCCGGGCACGCGCTGAACATCGACGGGATCGGCGGAGGGGATGCCGTGACGACCAAGGTGGCGATGCTGTCCAAGGCTGAAGACAACTGGGCAGATGTCGACTATTTCTTTGCACAGGTCAGCGTCGAGGACGGGCTGGTCGATTTCAAGCCGACCTGTGGCAACATCCTTGTCGGCGTCGGACCCGCCGCCATCGAGATGGGTCTGGTGCCCGCCACACAGGATGTCACCACCGTGCGCATCCGCGCCGTCAACACAAACGCCCGGGTCGAGGCGCAGGTGCAGACCCCGAACGGCACGGTCGCCTATGGCGGCACCTCGACCATCGACGGCGTGCCGGGCAGTGCAGCGCCGATCGGGCTGATGTTTCATGACGTTGTCGGCGGCGCGACCGGCGCCTTGTTCCCGACCGGCAACCGCGTCGACCAGATCGACGGAGTGACCGTCAGCTGTATGGACGTTGCCATGCCTGTGGTGATGGCCCGCGCCACGGACTTTGGTCTGACGGGGTATGAAACCGGAGCCGAGCTGAACGAGAACCGCGCCTTCTTTGACCGGATGGAGGCCATCCGGCTGCAGGCAGGTGAACTGATGGGGATGGGCGATGTGTCCAAATCCGTGACCCCGAAATTCGCCATTCTCGCCCCGCCACGTGATGGCGGAACGGCCTGTGTGCGCTATTTCATGCCTTGGAAAACCCATCCGACGCTGGCCGTGACCGCCTCGCAATGCATCAGCGCCTGCCTGCTTTGCCCCGGAACCATTGCCGGTGAGCTGGCCTATACCGCGCCCTCCCCGGCACGGGTCTTGCTGGAACATCCGATGGGCGTGATGGAGGTCACCGTTGCCTTCGCGGGCGGCAACGACCAATTTGACATTGTGTCGGCCGGGCTGACACGCACCGCCCGCAAGCTGGCGGCAGGAGAGGTCTTTGTTCCGGCTGATGTCTGGGACGGCGTATAAGGCAGAAGGAGACCGCGATGAAAGTCCATATCCTTGACGATTGGTTCGACACCCTGCGCGGATTGCCCTGTTTTTCCCTGCTCGAAGGTCACGATGTAACCGTCTGGACAGATCACGAGCCGGACCCCGTGCGACTGGCCGAACGCGTGCAGGAGGCCGAGGCGCTGGTGCTGTTCCGCGAACGCACCCGGATCGGGGCCGAGTTGCTGGAGCGTCTGCCACATCTGAAGATGATCTCGCAACGCAGCGTTTATCCGCACGTCGACGTGCCCGCCTGCACCCAAAACGGCGTACTGCTTTGTTCGAACATGCATTCGGACACGCCCTCTTATGCCGCCGCCGAGCATACCCTGGCGCTGATCCTGGCCAGCTATCGCCAGATCCCCGCTCAGGTCGCCTCGATCCGGGCGGGTCACTGGCAGGCGGGCGTCGGGCGCACGCTGCGCGGGCGGACGCTTGGGCTGTATGGCTATGGCCGCATCGGTCAGGCCGTCGCAAGTTATGCGCGGGCCATCGGGATGACCGTGCAGTGGTGGTCGTCTGACCAAGGCCGTGCCCGGGCGCAGGAGGCTGGGGAGATCGTGCCCGAAAGCCGCGAGGCCTTCTTTGCCTCATCCGATGTCGTCAGCCTACACGTCAGGCTGAAACCCGCCACGCGGGGCATTGTCACCGCCGAGGATCTGGCGGCGATGCAGGACCGCGCGCTTTTTGTGAACACCTCGCGCTCTGGTCTGGTCGTGCAAGGCGCTTTGGAGGCCGAGGTTGCCCGCAACCGGATTTATGCGGCCGTCGATGTCTTTGACACCGAACCCCTGACCGACACCGCCCATCCCCTGCTGACCCATCCGAACGTGCTGCCGACGCCGCACCTTGGCTTTGTGACCGAGGATGAGTTCGACATGCAGTTCACCGACATCTTCGAACAGGTCAATGCCTATGCCGATGGCGCGCCGATCCACATGATCAATCCCGAGGTCTGGGGGAAAACAGCCTGACCGCCACGGGTGCGCCGAGGATCACAATGAAGATGCGCAGGACATGGTGTGTCACCACAAAGGCCATGTCCGCGCCGACGATCAAAGCCAGCACGGTCAATTCGGCCTGCCCCCCGGGTGCAAAGGCCAGCAGCGCCTCCATCCCCGGTGCCAGATCAGACAGAACGACCGCTTCGACGACAATCACGGTCAGCACGATCAACACCACGCAGAACCCCAGACCCGCCGCCAGATCGCGCCGCACCTCGGCCATCGTGATGCCCGAGTACTTGGCACCGACGGTCATGCCGATAAAGAACTGGGCCAGCCAGATCGCCTCGGCCGGTGGCCGGAAATGCAACAGACCCGTCAGTGTGACGGCTGCGGTCAGGATCAGCGGACCAAGGATCGAAGCGCCGAACAGACCGATCCGCCGGGCCCCCTGCCAGCCGGCAAGGCCGCAGAACACCATCAGGATCAGTTCCTGCAAGGGCACCGTCGACACCGGTACGCCGGGCGCATTGCTCAGATCGGCCTCCCACAGCCCGGCCAGTAGGAACGGCAGGATCACGACGATGATCAGCAGACGGGTTGCATGGATCAGCGACAGGGTCCGGACATTTGCGCCAGCCTCTTCCCCGAAAAGCACCATGTCCTGAAATCCGCCGGGCATCGTCGCGTAATAGGAAGTGGGAAAGTCATACCCCCAAATTCGCTGAAAATAGGGAACGCCAACTAGGGCGATCAGTCCGATCAGCACCGGCATCAACAGCAGCGTTGGCCACATGCCCGGGATGCTGGCCAGCACCGCCGGTGTCAGCGTCGCCCCGACCGCGACGCCCAGAATGGTGCGCATGCCGTCCGTCAGCGGCTTGTAGCCACTCAGCCGCAACCCCAGCAGGGCCGCGCCAAGGCAGGCGGCAATCGGGCCAAGCAGCCAGGGCAAGGGGATGTCCAGCAGGTGAAAGGCCGCCACCCCGGCAAGCGCAATCAGGAAGGTGCGCGCGACCTGCATCATTGTGGAAGCGCCTTGAGCCATAGCCGCAAAGAGGTCTGCAGATGTGCTTCGGCTGCCGCCCCCGCCGCCTCGATGTCCCCGGCGCGCAGGGCATCGATGATCTTCTGATGCTGCTGCACCACGGTCTCGATCCGGGCCTGATCGGTGAATGTCGTCGGTCCCAGCAGCAGCAACGAATTGTTCAGCGCCCGGGCCGAAGCCAGCAGAAAGCGGTTTCGGCAGGCCAGGTAAAGCCCACGGTGGAAATCCCTGTTGATCGCCGCCGCGCGAGAAGGGTTGTCCCGTTCTGCCAGCATCGCCTGATTGTAATCGTCCAGCGTGTCGAACTCGGCCTCGGTCCCGTGACGCGCCGCCAGTTCCGCCGCCGTGCGTTCCAGCACCACGCGCATTTCATAAAGCTCGACAACCTCGCCATGGCTGAGCTGTCGTACCACCGCGCCAATCCGGGGTACGTGTTCCACGATCTCTTCGGCCTCGAGCCTGCGCAGGGCTTCGCGGACGGGGGTCCGTGACAGTTTCAGCCGTTCGCCGACCTCTTCCTCGCGCAGCCGGTGACCGGGGGGATAAATCCCCTCTTTGATCGAGGCGATCAATGCCTCATAGGCCAGCACACCGCTTGATTTGCCTGACATCTGCATGTCCCCACGCGTTTCATCGCTTTTGTATCCAAGCGGATACAAAATGTCCAGACGCGCGGAAAGCGAAGATGTCTCAACCCCGCCGTTGCTTGAAGAAAATCCCCTCTGCGCCTTGTATCAAAGGCGCAAAGGGGCCTTGGCCTCAGCCGCCTGTGGCCTGGGTGCGGATGCTTTCCATCTTGGCACGCATCTCGGGTTCCCAGGTTTCCATGATTTCCTTGACGCGATCGATGTAGGCCTGGTTCTCGTGTGGGACCATGCCGATCTCGTAGACGTCGGCCACGGCAATCATGGATTCCGCGTCGCGCGCGCGGAAGTGTTCGACCATCTCTTCAGCCACCGGACGCTCGATGCCAAGCGCCTCAAAGGCAGACCGCCCCATGCGCAGCGAGCTGTCATAGGTCTCACGTATGATGTCGCGGCACCCCAGAGCCCAAAGCTCATAGACATGATCACGGTCAACCGCGCGGGCCATGACGTGGACGCCCGGATAATTCTTCACGACGTATTCGACGACCGAGTTGATCTGCTCGCGATTGTCGATGCCGACAACAAGCAAGTCCGCCTCGGCAATGCCCGCCGCCGCCAGAAGATCCGGCCGCGTTGCGTCACCGAAATAGTGGCGACGGCCAAACCGCTCCATGATCTCCAACCGGCGCGAGCTGTAGTCGATCACCGTGGTTTCATACCCCGCCGCTTCGATGATCCGGTTCACAAGGCCACCGACGCGCCCCGCACCGGCAATAATGATCTTGCGGTCGCCCGGAACATCCACTTCGCGTTCTTCCTCGGCGCTGCCGGAATAGCGCGGCGCGATCAGGCGGTCATAGGCGATGAACAGCCCCGGCGTCAGCAGCATGGACAGGGCCACGACCAACAGCAGCTGATCCGCGATCCCCTGTGGAATGACCTGGTTCGCGACGGTGAATGACAACAGCACGAACCCGAATTCACCGGCCTGCGCCAGACCCAGGCCGAACAGCCACTTGTCTCCGCCACGCAGGTTGAAGACCCGCGCAAGCACCAGAAGCACCAGCATCTTCAGCACGATCAGGCCGATCGTCAGGGCCAGAATGCTGACGAGGTTGTCAAAGAGCAGACCAAAGTTGATGCCCGCGCCAACGGTCATGAAGAACAGCCCCAGCAAAAGTCCCCGGAACGGATCGATGTCGCTTTCCAGCTCGTGTCGATAGCTGGAGTTTGCAAGAACAACGCCGGCGATGAAGGTGCCCAAAGCCGGTGACAGGCCGACCAGCGACATCAGCAGCGCGATCCCGATGACCATCATCAGGGCCGCAGCCGTGAACAGTTCGCGCAGGCGCGCCTCGGCGATGAAGCGGAAGATGGGTGTGGTCAGGAAGCTGCCAGCCAGAACCACAAAGCCGACCGCCCCCAGCGTGACCAGGGCCGTCTGCCATCCGTTCAGACCGTCGACAAGGCTGATCCCGGATCCATGGCCGTCGCCGTGCCCGTCATCATGGCCATCGCCGTGACCGTTCCCATGATCGTTGCCATGCGCGTCGCCATGGGCCGCGGCCTCGGCCCCGTGGCCCGCAGCATCGGCTGCATGGCCCACGTCCATCAGTTCGGGCATGGCCAACAGCGGAATGAAGGCCAACATCGGGATGACGGCGATGTCCTGTGTCAGAAGAACGGCAAAGGACGATTGCCCTCCGTCCGACTTCATCAGCCCCTTTTCGTTCAACGTTTGCAGCACGATCGCGGTGGACGACAGGGCCAGCACCATTCCGATCGCCAGCGCAATCGTCCAGGGTTGACCCAGCGCCATGGCCACGGCCATGACCAGAAGCGTCGTAATCCCGACCTGCCCCCCTCCGAGGCCCAGCAATCGCGCCCGCATCTGCCAAAGCGTCTTTGGCTCCAGCTCCAGCCCGACGAGGAACAGCATCATCACCACGCCGAACTCGGCAAAGTGCTGGATCGAGATCACGTCCACGTTCAGCACCGCCAGCGCCGGGCTGATCACGATCCCGGCGATCAGGTAGCCCAGGACAGAGCCAAGGCCCAGTCGCGACGCGATGGGTACGGCCACCACACCGGCAACGAGAAAAAGAAAGGCGAGTAGCAGAAAATCGGTCATTGGGGTCCCCTGTCCGTCAGTCCCCGTGTTCGCGCTGGGGCCTGCCCCCATGGGTAACCGGAAACACGCTGAATTCAAGCCGTCAGGGCGACAAAGAAATCGGGCCGCCCCGGATGGGACGGCCCGATAGGCGCAACTCGGAAGGGTGCGTTAATTTCCGATCAGCGCCGGTACGATGGTCACGATCGAGGGGAAGAACCACAGGATCGACAGACCGACCACCTGGATCAGCACGAAAGGTGCCACGCCGCGGTAGATATGTCCCGTGGTGACCTCTTTCGGTGCCACCCCGCGCAGATAGAACAGCGCGAAACCAAATGGAGGTGTCAGGAACGAGGTCTGCAGGTTCACCGCCACCATGATGGTCACCCATTTGGGGTCGAACGACCCGCCATAGATCACCGGCCCCACGATCGGGATCACGATGTAGATGATCTCGAGGAAGTCCAGCACAAAGCCCAGCACAAAGAGCACCAGCATCACGATCAGGAAGACCGTCAACTCGTTGTCATAGCTGCGCAGGAACTGCTGGATGTAATGCTCGCCGCCGAACGAGATCACGACCAGGTTCAGCAGCTGCGATCCGATCAGGATTGTAAAGACCATCGAGGTCACCTTGGCTGTCTCACGCACCACCGGGGTCAGGACCTTGGACCGGAACAGAACCCAGCAGCTGTAGGCCAGACCGAAGGCGGCATAGAGATAGGCGCCATAGGCGATGAAGAAGGCCACCCAGCTTTCGAAGGTCACGCCGTCCTGGTTGATCCGCAGGTCGAAGTTGATGCCCACAAGGATCATGATCACAACCGCGAAGGTCGAGAAGATGACCACCTGGCCGGACTTTCCTTCGTCATGCAGCTTTCGATAGGCCGCAAGCATGATCGCACCCGCCGCACCCAGCGCCGCTGCCGGCGTCGGGTTGGTGATGCCGCCAAGGATCGAGCCAAGCACCGCAACAATCAGCACCAGAGGCGGGAAGACCACGCGGATCAGCTCGTTCCGCGCGAGGCGGATCACCGCCTCTTTGCAGCCATAGAGCGCAATCACCGTGGGGATCGCCCAGATTACCCAGCTTGCCCCCATCGAGGTGGTTGGAGACAGCAACAGGATATCTACCAGCAGGAACAGTCCGACGCCCGCCAGTCCGATGGCAATCGGACGCGGATCAGACGACGGCGAAACACCCCGTGCGGTGGTCAGGATCAGCGCCAGAATGATGGCAAAGATCGCGGGACCGGTGCCGATGGGCGCTGCCGCTGCAGCTTTCTCGGCGGTCAGCGTGGCGATCTCTTCGTCCGTCAGGCGACGGCTTTCTGCCACGCCTCCGGCGGCCTCGATCTCGGCCTGCTGCGCTACGGCTGTGTCCCAGGCCTCTTGCCCGTGCAGTTCGATCATCGAGGCCTGGCATTCCGCCGACACATTGGTCCGCAAGCTGGCTGCCTCGCCGATGTCCGAGAAGCTGTCCACCTGCGTCGACTGGCTGCCGATCAGCCCCACCTGCCCCAGCAGGATGGCGCCGCCGATCAGGGCAACCGGAACACCCAGGAACCAGGTCAGGCTTTCGCCACGAGTGATCGGCTCTCCGCCGCCACTTTCCAGGGTCACGGCAGGTGCCTTGGACGGGTTGTACAGCGCAAAGCCAAAGGCATAGGCCGCGTAAAGCCCAGCAAGCATGATCCCCGGCAACAAGGCCGCCTGGAAGAGTGTACCGACCGAAACCACCGCCGGTTTGCCAAGGTATGTCAGCGCATCGGTGCAGCCGGCCTCGATCGCGCGTGCCTCTTGCGCGCCCGAATAAAGGTCACCGGCCAGCGTGCCCAACAGAACGATCACAATCGACGGCGGGATGATCTGCCCCAGCGTCCCCGATGCCGCGATCACACCGGTCGACAGCTCGGGGCTGTAGCCGTTGCGCAGCATGGTGGGCAGCGAAAGCAGGCCCATGGTCACAACAGTCGCACCAACGATCCCGGTCGAGGCGGCCAGGAAGGCGCCAACGACAACAACCGACACGGCCAGACCGCCCGGAAGCGGGCCAAAGACCTTGGCCATGGTGGTCAGCAGGTCGTTTGCGATCTTAGACCGCTCCAGCGTGATGCCCATCAGGACGAACATCAGCACCGCCAACAGTGTTTCAATCGACTGACCGGCCAGAACCCGTTCGTTGATCCGGTTCACGATGAACGAAACGTTGCGGTCCAGCGCATATTCCCAGCCGCGCGGGAACACCGGTTCGTCCATGCGTGGCAGGTCCGGGTATCGGAAGATCGAGATGATCTCTTCCTTGACCCCGCTGGCCACAAGGGCCGCATATTCCGACGATCCCGTGTCGATCGCCTGATGGATAAGAAGTCCGGCACTATCGAGTGCCGCGATGATACCAAAGGAAATCACCCCCGCGCCGCCGATGGCAAAAGCCACCGGAAAGCCCGACAGGATCCCTCCAAAGAGCGTCAGAAAGACGATGATCAGGCCGATCTCGACGCCATCAAGTCCGAAAAGCATGTGTCCCAGCCCTTAGATTAGTGTGTGCCTTCGTAGGCTTCTTCACCATCGCCCAGCGTGTCGCGGTCGAGGTATTTTCCTTCGCTCTCTTCGCCTTCGCGCCATTCCAGCATCGAGCGATAGAAGAAAGCGACCGCCTGCAGGAAGACCAGCGCGCAGAAGGCGACCAGCAGGATCTTGAAGATGAAGTATCCGGTGAACCCGTTCGGGCTGAAGCCGATGGTCTCGACGTTCCAGCGCATCGCGCGCGCTTTCAGCAGCAGACGGTCCAGCGTGTCGGATGCCGAAGGTTTCGGCACGATCAGGTGACGCCACAGGAAGTACCAGCCGTAAAGCCAGGTCAGAACCGCCATGGGCATCATGAAGAACAGCGACCCGAACATGTCGATGACCTTCTTGGTGCGGAATTTCACCGCCGAATATACCAGGTCAACGCGCACATGGCCGCCCTGAACGAATGTGTAGGTCACGCAAAGTGCCACAACCAGGGCATTGTAGAGCTTCAGTTCCTCGGCATACCACGAAATGTCGAACTGCAGCGGGATACCAAAGCCGATCGAGATGTCGGGCCGGGTAAAGATCCGCTGCATGAAGACGATGATAACCTGCTGGATCACCATCAGCAGACCCGCCCAGGCAAAGAAGCGCCCTACAGTGTTCGCGATGCCCTCCAGCACGCGGACGCAGCCCCACATGAAGGACTTGCGCCAGATGCCGATGGCCGTGAAGACCAGGAAGGTGGTGAAGACCACAAAGAAGAACTCGACCGATCCGCCGTAATACACAAACCGCATGATGGCCTGCTTGTCAGACCAGTCCAGCCAGAGCTGCGGATTTGCGACCGCATAGCCGAAGTTCAGAAACGACTGGCCGATCATCTGGATCACCCAGACAATCCCGCCGCCCAGCGCGCTTAGCGCGTCGCCAAAGGTCACAGCGCCCTCGGTTTCCATGTGTCCCCCTTTTTGCGCCTCCGTCCGCGAAGCGCCCCTTCGAGATCAATGTTCCTTGCGAAAAAGGCCCCTGCGTTGCAGGGGCCTTTCGCTATTTCGCATATCGGGCTTAGCCGCCCAGCACGCGCACGCGCTGCTGAACGTAGTAACCGTCCGACTTGTTGATCCACGATGCCGACGAGGCCAGCGATGCTTCGAAGCTTTCGCGGATCGAGGCAAAGATGTCGTCGCTCATGTTTTCGTCCATGACCTCGGCCGAAGCCGCACCGAAGGCATCCCAGACGTCGTCCGAGAACTGCAGAACCTTGACGCCCTGCGCCTGCAGACGGGCCAGAGCGGCACCGTTGTTGGCCAGCGTTTCCGACAGCTGCAGGTGGGTGGTTGCCATCGAGGCATTGCGCAGGATCGCCTTGTGCTGGTCGCTCAGGTCGTTCCAGACGTCCAGGTTGACCGATGCGGCCAGACCCGAGCCCGGCTCGTGGAAGCCCGCTGCGTAGTAGATCTTGGCAACTTCCTGGAAGCCGGCGCGTTCGTCAGCCATCGGGCCAACCCACTCCAGACCGTCCAGAGCACCCGACGACAGCGCCTGGTACAGTTCGCCGCCCGGGATGTTCTGAACCGAGGCGCCCAGTTTACCCAGCACCTTGCCGCCCAGACCCGGCATACGGAACTTCAGGCCGTTGAAGTCGTTGGCGGACTGGATTTCCTTGCGGAACCAACCACCCGACTGCGAGCCCGAGTTACCGGCCAAGAGGCCCTTCAGGTTGAAGATCTGGCCCAGCTCGTCGTGCAGCTGCTCGCCGCCGCCGTGGTAGTACCAGTTGGTCAGTTCCTGCGCGGTGCCGCCAAAGGGCACAGCGGTGAAGTAGGCATAACCCGGGTGCTGACCGATGTAGTAGTAGTCTGCCGAGTGATACATGTCGGCCTGACCCGACGACACGGCGTCAAACACTTCCAGCGCGCCAACCAGCTCGCCCGGCGCTTTCTTTTCGATGGTGAGCGATCCGCCCGACATCTCGCCGACCATCTGCTCCATGTAGCTGGCGGCGTCATCCAGAACCGCAAAGCCACGCGGCCACGAGGTGACCATGGTCAGGGTCCGCTTGCCCTGAGCATAGGCCGGTGCCGCCAGAGTGGTGGCCGCTGCGGCCGAGCCGCCTAGTGCAGATGTCTTCAGAAAAGAACGACGATCCATTCTTTCAATCCTCCCGATAAGAACACGCCCAGCAATCTTTGGCTGTGACGCGGATCGTTTACAGTGGAGGCAAGGTAACCGCGTGCCGCAGTTTCGGGGAATACCCACTGCTACGTAGGTTTCTTCTTAAAATGCCATTTTTTTGGCCATAAACGCTGGAATTGGGCCGGTTCCCCGACCGGCGCTGACATTTTGGGGCTTTGGTCGCCTGCGATTCTTGCCTACAACGCAGGATATGGGAGGCCCGTTCACGTCATTTCGGCTCAGTTACGGACAAAAGCTCTTTGTCCTGGCCACGGTTCCGCTGATCCTGGCGGCATCGGCCATCGCCTTTGTGGTCGTGCACCAGTCCCGCGAACTGGCCGAGCGTGAAATCCGAAGCCTTGAGACCCAGTTGCTTGAGGCCAAGAAGGCCGAGTTGCGCAATTACATGACGCAGGCCATCAACGGGTTCTATTTCATATACGGTTCCGCCGCGCCGGATGACGAACAATCCAAGCAGCAGGTCAAGCAGATCCTATCGGCGATGATCTACGGAGACGAAGGATTTTTCTTTGTCTATCATTATGATGGCACCAACCTGGTCAACCCGCGCCATACCGAGATGATCAACAAGAACTGGACCGGTTTGACCGACAGCGAAGGCACGCCGGTCGTGGACGAAATCATCCGCGTCGCGCGTCAGGGCGCAGGGTATCACACCCATCTCTGGACCAAGGCCTCGACCGGCGAAGAAGCCAAGATGATCACCTATGTGACCTCGTTCCCAAGCTGGCAATGGGCGGTCGGCACCGGTGTCTTCATCGACGATGTCATCAACTCGGTCGCCACCGCGCGGGCAGACGTGCAAGAGCGGATCCAGCGGACATTTCTCTACATCACCGCGATCACCATTGCTGCCCTGCTGCTGGTGTTCCTGTCGGGGATCCTTCTCAATATCCGCGAGAGACGCCTGGCCGACGCCAAGCTGAAAGAGCTGACACAGCGGGTCTTTGACGCCCAGGAAGAGGAACGCGGCCGCGTGGCGCGCGAGTTGCACGATGGGATCAGCCAGATTCTCGTCGGTGTGAAATACGCGCTGGACGTGGCGCGACGGCGCATCCAGCAAGGCGACACACGCGCCAATTCGACCCTTGAAAAGGGCATTGAACACTTGTCTGGCGCCATCCAGGAAGTGCGCCGCATCAGCCGGGATCTGCGACCGGGCGTTCTGGACGATCTGGGCCTTGGTCCCGCCATCAAGGCGCTGACCGACGATTTCAGGGCCCGCACCGGTATCGAGGTCGAGTTCGATACCGTCGTCTTTCGCAACCGGTTGGACCAGAACAGCAAGATCGCGCTTTACAGGATTGCCCAGGAAGCGCTTACGAATATCGAGCGCCACTCGGGTGCCACCAAGGTTTCGATCGACATCCGTGGTCACCGTCGCGGCGCGACCCTGCGCATCAGCGACAACGGCACGGGCATCGACACGGTCGCAAATCGCCAACCGGGCCGCGGGCTGGGTCTGCGCAACATGCAGGAACGCATCGACCAATTGGGCGGCACGTTGCGCGTGCTCAGCTCGAAAACCGGAACCACAATCGAGGCTCAGGTGCCACTGACGCACCTTTTGCCGCCTCAGGAAAGCAGCCTGCCACGAAAGGCCAACGTATCATGACCGAACAGATCCGAGTTGTCGTCGTGGACGACCACCCCATGGTCGCCGAAGGGATCGAGGCGATCCTCGAAGGGTATGACGACATCAAGGTTGTCGCCACGCTGAGCGATGGACAACAGGTGGTGGAGCAGCTGATCCCCCTGGCGCCGGATGTGATCCTGATGGATCTGAACATGCCCGGCGTGAACGGCCTGTCGGCCACCGAGATGGTGCTTGAGAAACGCCCGCAGACGCGGGTGCTGGTTCTGTCGATGCACGACACGCCGGAATACATCTCGACGGCGCTGAACCACGGCGCCATGGGCTATGTTCTGAAAGACGTGCCGACCGACGAGATCAAGCTGGCCATCGACACCATCATGTCTGGTCAGCGCTATCTGTGCACCGGCGCCCAGGGGTCCCTGGAACCGCAGGAAAATGTCGAGAGGGAACAGCTGACCAACCGGGAACAGACGATCCTGCTGCAACTGGCCCAGGGCAAGTCGAACAAGGAAGTCGCCATTGCACTGGATATCTCGGTGCGAACCGTCGAGACCCACCGCAAGAACATCAAGCGCAAGCTTGGCATCAGCTCGACCGCGGGCCTGACCCGCTATGCCATGGAACATGGCGTGTTGCAGGGCACCGGCGTCGGGTTCTGAGTCACATCCAAAGACGGACATCACCTGAGTGACCACTTGTGCGCACTTGCGCCTGTGCAGTCGGCATTTGCCAAGGGGACGCATGTCGCCCGACACCGCTTTGTATCGCGCGCCGCGCCCCGCACCTTTGGCATTCAGACCCTGTGGTCGCAAATCTGTCCCGGCGACACCTCGCGAAAAATACCTCGAACCTGAGGCGTTTCACCGCGCCACAATGCAAGCGGATTCAAATTTGAGGGAAATTTCGGATCGGAACCCAAATCTTGAAACTATCAAAAAGATCAGCGAGACTCGACGCAACAAAACTTCACAACACAGGTCAAAAAACCTGATTTTGCCTGTTGACGCCCAATTTCTCCCCGAATAGGTTCCCCGGGCACATCCAAGGGAGCCCGACCAGTGAACGCACTAGTCGTCATCGTAGGAACAAGGCGCATGGGCCGGTAACGGACACCATAATGGAACCCATGCGCCCCCGTCAGATCAGCGGGGGCTTTTTTGTATGTGCACAGTGGAAGACGTCGTAAACGGAGCAAAACGATGACACGTCAAATGACCGGAGCGAAAATGGTGGTTCAGGCCCTCAAGGATCAGGGTGTGGACACGGTATTCGGATATCCCGGGGGCGCTGTCCTACCGATTTATGACGAGATCTTTCAGCAGAACGATATTCGTCACATCCTCGTGCGCCACGAACAGGGCGCGACCCACGCCGCCGAAGGCTATGCGCGCGCAACCGGCAAGCCGGGTGTTGTGCTTGTGACTTCGGGTCCCGGCGCCACCAACGCGGTGACCGGGCTGACCGACGCGCTGATGGATTCGATCCCGATTGTTGTGCTGACCGGCCAGGTGCCGACCTTCATGATCGGCTCGGACGCCTTTCAGGAAGCCGACACCGTGGGCATCACCCGCCCCTGCACCAAGCACAACTGGCTGGTGAAAGAGACCGACAAGCTGTCGGCCACGATTCACGAGGCCTTTCACGTGGCGACTTCGGGCCGCCCGGGTCCGGTGCTGGTCGACATCCCCAAGGACGTGCAGTTCGCCAGCGGAGACTACGTGTCCCCGGCCAAGGCGCCGACAGGGCACTACCAGCCGCAGGTCAAGGGCGACATGGAAACGATCACCCAGTTGGTCGAAGCCATCGAGACCGCCGAACGCCCGGTGTTCTACACCGGCGGCGGCGTGATCAACTCTGGCCCCGGCGCCAGCCAGTTGCTGCGCGAACTGGTGGACGCCACCGGCATTCCGATCACCTCGACCCTGATGGGTCTGGGCGCCTACCCGGCCTCGGGCCGAAACTGGCTGGGGATGCTGGGCATGCACGGGCTTTACGAGGCAAACCTCGCGATGCATGGTTGCGACCTGATGATCAACATCGGCGCGCGGTTTGACGACCGGATCACCGGGCGTCTGGATGCCTTCAGCCCGAAGTCGCGCAAGGCGCATATCGACATCGACCCGAGCTCGATCAACAAGGTGATCCACGTGGATATGCCGATCATCGGAGATGTGGGCCACGTGCTCGAAGACATTCTGAAGGTCTGGAAATCGCGCGGCCGCAAGGTCAACCGCGAGGCGCTGCAGCACTGGTGGGCGCGGATCGAGGACTGGAAAAAGGTCGATTGCCTGAAGTTCAAACCCAGCGCCAAGACCATCAAGCCGCAGCACGCGCTTTCCCGTCTTGAAGCGCTGACCAAGGGCATGGACCGCTATGTGACCACCGAAGTGGGCCAGCACCAGATGTGGGCGGCGCAATACCTTGGGTTCGAGGACCCGAACCGCTGGATGACCTCGGGTGGTCTGGGCACAATGGGCTATGGCTTCCCGGCCTCCATCGGGGTGCAGATGGCCCATCCCGAAGCACTGGTGATCAACGTCGCTGGCGAGGCCAGCTGGTTGATGAACATGCAGGAAATGGGAACGGCGGTTCAGTATCGCCTGCCCGTGAAGCAGTTCATCCTGAACAACGAACGTCTGGGCATGGTCCGCCAGTGGCAGGAACTGCTGCACGGCGAGCGGTACTCGCACAGCTGGTCCGAGGCCCTGCCCGATTTCGTGAAACTGGCCGAGGCCTTTGGCGCCAAGGGCATCTATTGCGACAATCCCAATGATCTGGATGACGCGATCATGGAGATGATCAACCACGACGGGCCGGTGATCTTTGATTGCCTGGTCGAGAAGCACGAAAACTGCTTCCCGATGATCCCCTCGGGTGAGCCGCACAACAAGATGCTGCTGGGCGAAGCGTCGACCAAGGATGCCATCGGTGCCTCGGGCGCGGTGATGGTGTAAGCCACAATGGCTTTGCGTGGTCAGGATCAGGATGACGGCGACGCGCGACTGTTGGTTTTCAACAGTCGCCGTGGCTGGCAGCTTGGCGTTCTAACCACGCTGTTCGCGCTGATCTATGTGGTGGGCAAGATTGCCGACCAGGTGTTGGCGCTGAGCGGCGGCGGCGCGATCTATGAACCCGCCGACTTTCCGGTGTTCTGGAATGCTGCACGCATTGCGGTGGCCGGCACCCCGCTCGAAGTGTTTGCCCACACCAACCTGATGACCGACACCGGCCCCTGGGCCGATGCCTGGATGCCCTGGTTGTACCCTCCGGGTTACCTGGTGATGATCACGCCGCTGGGCCTGATGTCCTTGCCCATGGCCTGGGCCGTGATGACGGTGCTGAGTTTCGGTCTCTTCTTGCTGGCGTTGCGCCCCTTTCTGGGCGGCGTGACGCCCCTTTTGTTGGCCCAGGTGTTTGCGCCGGGTCTGTTGCCTGCAGTGGTGACGGGTCAGAACACGCTGATCTGGTATGCGGGGCTTTTGGCGGCCTTCGCCTGCCTGCGCTCTGACCGGCCGGTGCTGGCCGGTGTGCTGATCGGTCTGCTGACCGTAAAGCCGCAACTCGGGCTGCTGATCCCCTTTGCACTGCTAGCCGCGGGTCATTGGAAAACAATCCTGGCCGCAACGGTCACCACAGTGCTGCTGGTTGGCCTGCCGACGGCGCTTTATGGCGTCGAGTACTGGTCTGCCTGGCTCGATATGACACGAACCCACGGCGACAAGATCTTTGAACAGGTCGAGACCATCGGCCTGATGGGCAGTGGCTTTGTGTTCTGGATCGGGATCGGGCTTGAAAAATCCCTGGCCCTGACGCTGCAATGGATCACGATCGCCATGGCTGCGGGCATCGTTGCCCTGGTCTGGTACAACAAGAGCGCGGGCTTTGACCTCAAGGTTGCCACGCTGCTGGCCGCCATCCCGCTGTCCACGCCATACTTCTGGTTCTACGAAGCCGCCGTTCTGGCCATTGCCGCGCTCTTCATGCTGCGGGCCGGCGTGCTGGACACCCGCCCGTTGCACCTTGTCTTTCTCGCCCTGCTCTGGTTAGGCGCCGGGCTGACGATGCCGCTGGAAAGCATCGACCGAGAGGCCCTGAACACCACACGCCTGCTGGTCGCGCCGCTGTCTGTTGCGGCCCTGACCGCCTGTCTGATCACCCTGGCACGTTTGCGCAGCCCGCAAACCGCCGCCCCGTAAAAGGAACCCCTGCGATGTCCGCACTTCACATCAAAAAAGGCTCGACCAAGCATTCGGCTTACAACCTGCGCCCGACATTCTCGGACGTGCAGGAAACGCACACCATTGCCGTGCTGGTCGATAACGAGGCTGGCGTTCTTGCGCGGGTGATCGGGCTGTTCTCGGGCCGGGGCTACAACATCGAAAGCCTGACCGTGGCCGAGGTGGATCACGAAGGCAAGCTGAGCCGTATCACCATCGTCACCACCGGCACCCCGCAGGTGATCGAGCAGATCAAGGCGCAACTGGGCCGGATCGTGCCGGTTCATGACGTGCATGACCTGACGGTCGAAGGCGGGTCCGTGGAACGGGAACTAGCCCTTCTGAAGGTCGCGGGCACCGGCGACAAGCGGGTCGAGGCTTTGCGGCTGGCGGATATCTTCCGCGCCAACGTCGTGGACAGCACCTTGGAAAGCTTTGTCTTTCAACTGACGGGCACACCTGACAAGATCGACGCATTTGCCGACCTGATGCGCCCGCTGGGCCTGGTCGAGATTGCCCGCACCGGCGTCGCCGCCCTGTCGCGCGGGTCCTGATACCCCGGTCTACGCGACCGCTTTGGGTTTGCGATAATCAGCCATCGAAAGCACCTCGCCCCCCTGGCGCGGTGCTTTTTCTTTTGTGTCGGACGCCGACACAGCCCCTGCCCCGGCTGTGGCGCGCAGCCGTTCGGCCAAACCTTCCGAAAATTCGCCAGCCACAACCGTCGGGTTGCGGGCGACGCGCATGTTTTCATGCTCGCGTAGGTCGAACTGAATCAGATCACCGGGATCAAGGTTCAACCCATCCAAGGCGCTGTGCTCTGGCGCCTTATAAAACGCAAGGTTGCCGTGGTCCTCACACCAGATCACTGCCTTGCTGTCACATTCGTCCGACCACAGTACAACGCCGTACATTGGAACCTCTGTTTGTTCACAATCCCTTACGAAATAATCTTCCGCCAAAAACCCCGACCGGGACATAACAAAAGCTGAAACGCAGACTTGCTTTTTGTGACGCATCCTTGCAGAGTTGTTCCTGAATGGCGTCACCGGTGACGCGAAACTGCGTCACCTTCCGATCTGGGTCTGGCACGGCGCATCCTGAGGAAACGCAGAAACGGTTAAATTCAACCGAAAATAGAAAAATATGGCCAAAAACAAGACAGTCGCCCCGGAACCCGCAAGCCCCGCCGAGCTTCGAAGCATGCTTGGTGCCAATCTGCGTCACCTGTCCAAAGAGGCTGCATCAATTTCGGCCTTGTGCCGGGATCTTGGAATCAACCGCACGCAGTTCAACCGCTACTTGTCTGGCGAAAGTTTTCCGCGACCCGACGTGCTGCACAAGATTTGCTCATTTTTCGGCGTCGATGCGCGTGTTCTGCTGGAACCCGTCGATCAGATCAACATGATCGAACATGACCTGCTTCATCACCCCGAGATTGCCGACTACGTCGGCGCAGGGTCGACCGAGGTGGATGAAGCCCTGATGCCCGCCGGCTTCTATCGGTTTTCGCGGCTCAGCTTCACCGACAACAACCAGTTCATCCAGGGGCTGGTCTATATCTACCGCGAGGACAAATACACCTTCCTGCGCGGGTACGAAGCCAAAGAGGCCATGGCCCGCCAAGGCTTGCCCAGCGACGCAAACACGCGTGAGTTCCGTGGCTTTCTGCTGCCGCAGGAAGGCGGCGTGTCGGCCTTTGTCAGCCGCAAGAACTCTCTGACCACCTCGTTCAACTTCCTGGCCCGGGTCGAATCCTTCGAACAGAACTTCTGGGTGGGCTATGCCACCCGCACGGTCCGGGAATCCGTCACCGGCCGGCGCGTGGCGCGGCTGGTCTACGAACACCTGGGTCACGACGTGGGCAAGGCATTGGACAGCGCGCGGGCAAGCGGTTTCTGCACCGAGGACCAGTTGGTTCCCTATCACCGGATGCAGCTGCGCACCGAGGTTCCGTTTACCTGAGGCCCCGCTGCCCTTAGCCTTTTTGCCGTTTACAGAAACGTCCGAACACGCCAACCTGCTGCCTGGACATTCACCGCCGACCAGGAGGGCACCATGAGCGCGACCACCAGCGACCTTTCCGCAGTCAAACAGCCCGTTGCCACGGCCAATGGCCTGCCGAACGCGCATTACACCGACCCCCAGGTCTTTGAGCTGGAATGTGACCGCCTGCTGAAGCAGAAGTGGGCCGGACTGGACGTGGCCGCCTCGGTGCCCGAGGTCGGAGACGCCAAGCCCATCACCTTTCTGGGGGTGCCCCTGTTGATCGTTCGCGGTCGCGACGACACCGTGCGGGTCTTTCAGAACATCTGCCGCCACCGCGGCATGGTCCTGGTCGATGCCCCTCGCAAGATCGAAGGCGCCATACGCTGCCCCTATCATTCCTGGTGTTACGGAACCGACGGCCGCCTGGTCGCCACTCCCCATGTGGGCGGCCCGGGTCAGAACACGCACGAGGCCATCGACCGCAGCACGCTGGGCCTGATCGAGGTGCGCAGCCACATCTGGAACGGCGTGATCTTCGTGAACATCTCGGGCGATGCCGCGCCCTTTGAAGAGGAATTCGCCGAACTGCTCGAGCGGTGGCGCGAATTTGAGGTGCCGGTCTATCACGGCGGCCAGGACAGCATCATCCGGTTCGACCTGAAATCGAACTGGAAGCTGGTGATCGAAAACTACTGCGAAAGTTATCACCTGCCCTGGGTACACCCCGGTCTGAACTCCTATTCCCGGCTGGAAGATCACTATCATATCGAGGAACCCGGCAAGTTCTCGGGCCAGGGCACCTATGTCTATCGCCAGATCGAAGACGAAGACGGCAGCAAATTCCCCGATTTCCCGGACCTGTCCGAAAAGTGGGACACCGCGGGCGAATACATCACCTTCCTGCCCAACGTCATGGTCGGCGTTCAGCGCGACCATATGTTCGCGATCATCCTGAAACCCGAAAGCGTGGATCGCACCATCGAAACCGCGCACCTATTCTATGCCTCGCCCCAGACCTCGGACAGTCTGCGCGCCAAGAACGCCGAACTGTGGTACGTGGTGTTCGAAGAGGACATCATGGCCGTCGAAGGCATGCAGATCGGGCGCAATGCGCCCGGATTTGATGGCGGTCGGTTCTCGCCTGCGATGGACGGCCCGACGCACCTTTTCCACACATGGGTCGCCGAGACCTTTGACGCGGGGCAAAAGCTTGCTGCAGCGGAATGATCGATGATCTGGACGCCCGCCTGCTGCGGGCGCATGAACGACAGGACAAGCCTGCGCTTGTGGCGCTATACACCCGGGCGGCAGATGCCGCCCAGACCGAGGACGCGGCGGGGTTCTACCTGACCCACGCCTATGTCTTTGCGCTTGATTGCGGGCATCCTCAGACCAAGGCACTGCATGCCCGGCTGGTTGCCATGGGAAGAGAGTCCTGATCTTCGCGGGCGGGGCACCGCCCCGCCCGGATACGTGCCGGAACATTATGCCCTCCGGCGTCACTCTGTCAGTTCTGGATGCTCTCCAGGTAATAGGCCAGCGACAACACCTTGCCACGGGTATACAGAACGCTGCCATAGGTGTTGCTGTCTTCGAACTCGGCATCAAACAGCGCGCCATAGATTGGCATCGGCCCCCCGTGTGCGCGCATACCCGACCGCCCGTCGATGATATGGATCACCTGAAGCATCGGAAACGCTCCATCATTCCGGTCCGTCAGCCCAGTCAAGTCCGGGACACCGGTCGTCATCATCTGAGTCATCGGCCCATCCCCGGCACCGCTGACCCCATGGCACGTTGCGCAAAACTGCGTATAGGCCTTTTCACCAACATCCGCGTCATCTGCGACCGCGACACTGGCGAATGTGCTGGCCGCCACTGCGGCCAAAGCAAAGGGTACTACTTTCATCATCTCCTCCCGATGGATGCTTTCGCAAACCCGGAAGCGCCGGAACGCATTCCGGGTTCAACATGTATAGAATGCGGAATGCGATCGGGCTTTGATGTAGGTCAAGCCTCAGGCGGCCTGGGCCGCCCCCTGCCCCTTTGGACCATAGGCCAGCATGTCGTACAGATGCCAGGTCGCATGCCCCAGCAAGGGCAGCACGATGAACAATCCCAGGAACGCAGGGACCATTGCGACAAAGGTCAGCACCGCGATGAAGAGCGCCCAGGCCAACATCGGCACCGGGTGCGCCATGACATAGCCAAAGCTGGTGATCATCGCCGTGACAAAATCGATCTCGCGATCCAGCAAAAGCGGCAGCGCCAGCACGGTGATCATGTAGAGAACCAACGCAAAGATCGCACCCACGACGCTGCCGAAGGCCAGCATCATCAACCCGTTAGGGGTCAGATAAACCGAAAGCGAACTGGACACGTTGGTCATGGTGCTCAGCCCCAGGAACAGGGCAAAGATCATGTGCGCGAGGAAGAACCAGAACAGGAAGACCATCACGATGATCGCGCAGATCGACGGCAACTGCCTCCGCCCCTGGCGCAGGATCACGCTCGAGACCTCGGCGAAATTCAGATCCCGCCCCTGTTCGATCCGGCGGCTGATGTCGTAAAACCCCACGGCAAAAAAGGGCGCGATCAACGGGAAGCCGATGGCGGCCAGCACCAGCCAATAGGTCTGACCCGTAGCCGCCGTGACCCAGGCCATCAGGATGCCGCCCAGCACGTAGACCCCTGCAAAGACAAGGGCAAACCCCGGTGCACGCCGCATGTCGGCCCAACCGCGCCGAAGCGCCTCTTTCATCATGTCGACCGAGACCTGACCAAAGGCCGGCACCCCCGGTTTCGGTGTATCTGGCATGGCCTGTCCTCCTGCAGCGAATGCCAGCGCGTTTCCTCGTCCATCTGAGCCGGGAATGGCGGCAATTTCAACCGCCAAGCCCTCTTGTCAGAACAGAAAATCCGTTGCGTCCAGATCCAGGGCATTTAAGCCTGTCAACACCACCGCGCCAGACCCGCCGACCCGCGAAAGATCGATCAACGCGTCGCCGCCCAAATCACGGATCGCACCGGGCACCCCCAGTGCGGCAAAGCCGGAAAGCCCCAGCGCGCTGAGGTCGATCCGGTCCCGCCCATCCTGGAAATCCAGGATCAGATCAGACCCGTCGTCGGGACCAAAGACAAAGACATCTGCAGCGGCACCGCCACTCAACACATCATCTCCTGCCCCGCCGACCAGCGTGTCGCGCCCATGGCCCCCATCCAGCGTGTCTTGCCCGCCACCACCGTCCAGGTGATCATCCCCGGCCTCACCTGACAGGCTGTCCTTGCCCGTCCTGCCCTCAAGTCGGTCCTGTCCCGCACCACCCAGAACAGTGTCATCGCCCGCGCCGGCCTTTACCCGATCGTTCCCGCCCTTCATGATCACCAGGTCATGGCCGTCGCCTGCAAAGACCGTGTCGTCACCCCCGGCCCGGTCATCGGCATCGTCGACAAAGACATCGTCGCCACCGGCAAGATGCACATCGTCGGCCCCCCCTCCGCCGCGGACGGTATCGTTGCCAGCCCCTGCGCGGATCGTGTCACTGCCATCACCGCCCCAGACCTTGTCCTTGCCCGCACCCCCTGCGATCAGATCATCACCCTCGCCCCCGATCAGGCTGTCCTTCCCGTCGCGCCCTCGCAAAACGTCGTCATCCGCGCCGCCTGTCAGAAGATCCCCGGCGGCGCTGCCGACCAGAGTGTCGTCGCCAGCATCGCCAAAGACACCCTCGGTGACTTGCCCGGGCCCTGTCCCACGGTACCAGTCGTCGCCGACGCCCAGCCTGATGGCGCCGCGCACCTCGCCACTGTTCAGAATGAAGTCGGCGTTGCGACGAAAGCCGCTGCCTTCATCCTCGGTCCGGATATCGCCGACGATCAGTCCCTTGTTCGTAAGGTCCAGCGTCCCCGGACCGTGAAACAGGATGGCCGCACCCCCTTCGCTTGAACTGGCAATCGCCCCGTCGTTCCGGATCGTCAACTGGGTGACCTTGCTCGACAAAATGCCGAAAGATGCTCCCTGTATCTTGCCGTGATTGACGATCTCGTTCGAAGTCGGTTTGTAACTGTCACCGGTCATGTCGATGCCGTTTCGCCCCTGCAAGGCGCCGCCATAGTCGACTTCGATCGAGATGTTGCGAGCCCTATAGCTGCACAGACCGTCCCATACGCCTGACACGACGCCCGAGATATGAACGGTGCTCGATCCGCTGCCGGCCGCCATCAAGATTCCCTTGTCACCGCCGTGAACCTCGCCGCTGACATCGATATTGGCATATTTCCTGTCGACCCGAATTCCGCGGCTCTGTCCCACGACCTGCCCGCTGACCAGAATGTCAGTATGTGCGCCGCTTGCCGTGATCCCCGTATGGGCGGCACTGACCTGGCCATCGACATGGATCCGGTTGCCCTCGCCCTTGACGGTGACGCCGGAATAATTCGACAGGACCTGTCCCCGGACATAGGCAAAATTGCCTGCGTCACCGAGCCGGATGCCGTGCGCTTGGGCGACCACCTGCCCGGCATCGTCGACAATGATGACGCGCGACCCGAAGGTCTGCGCTGTGGTGCCAGTAGAGGAAGCCCCATTTGCGGTGTCGATGCCATTCCTGGCCGCAATGGTGCCCAGGATCCGCAGCTCAAAAAACCGCTCAGTCGCGTCAACGCCAACGCCGCCAGGAACCGCGATCATGCCACCTTCGGCCAGGACAACAAGGTCATTCGGTACCGGACGAATGGTCTGGGACACGAGACCGGACAAGACTGTAGGCATGCAGGATCCCCCTTGGCAACACAGAAGCCTGGGGAACCTTATTTGCGGTCTTGGTTAGCAAAACATTAAGGGGCGAAGTCCGTGGCCTGGACATCGATATTCATCGCTTTGACCACACCTTGGAGTGAAACGCGCAGGTTATTCGCCGAAGCGAAAACCAGTTTCGCACGCCTCGGAAAACGTATTCCAAGGGTGTTTTTTCAGCTTAACGGATTCTCAAGAAATCAGCGCGAGGGGGTTATCGCAACCGCCCCTTACTCGCCCTGCGCGTCCGCCCGGCTTTTCCCGGCCACGTTCAACGCCAGCGTGGCTGCCATGAACCCATCCAGATCGCCATCGAGCACTCCCTTGGTGTCCGAGGTTTCGTGGTTCGTGCGCAGGTCCTTGACCATCTGATAGGGCTGCAGAACGTAAGACCGGATCTGGTTGCCCCAGCCCGCGTCACCCTTGCTTTCATGTGCCTCGTTGATGGCGGCGTTGCGACGGTCCAGCTCTTGCTGGTAGAGCCGCGATTTCAGCGCCTTCATGGCGATGTCGCGGTTCTGGTGCTGCGATTTCTCGGAACTGGTCACCACGATGCCGGTCGGAATGTGGGTGATCCGCACCGCCGAGTCCGTCGTGTTCACGTGCTGACCACCCGCGCCCGAGGACCGGTAGGTGTCGATGCGGATATCCGCGGGGTTCACTTCGATCTCGATGTTGTCGTCGACCACCGGATAGACCCAGACCGAGCTGAACGAGGTATGCCGCTTGGCGGCACTGTCATAGGGCGAGATCCGCACCAGCCGGTGCACTCCGCTTTCGGACTTGAGCCAGCCATAGGCATTGTGGCCGCTGATCTTGTAGGCCGCCGACTTGATCCCCGCCTCGTCGCCTGCGCTTTCCGACTGCAGCTCGACCTTGTAGCCCTTTTTCTCGGCCCAGCGGACGTACATCCGCGCCAGCATGCTGGCCCAGTCGCAGCTTTCCGTGCCGCCCGCACCGGCGTTGATTTCAAGGAAGGTGTCGTTGCTGTCGGCCTCGCCATCCAGCAGCGCCTCCAGCTCTTTCTGCGCGGCTTTCTCGGCCAGCGCATCCAGCGAGGTGACGGCGTCTTCGACGACCTCGTCATCCTCTTCCATCTCGCCCAGCTCGATCAGTTCCAGCGTGTCGGACAGATCCTGCTTGATGCCGGTATAGGTGTTCATCGCGTCCAGCAGATTCTGACGTTCGCGCATCAGTTTCTGCGCGCCTTCGGGGTCGTTCCAAAGGTCCGGATCCTCGACCCGGGCGTTGAATTCCTCCAACCGGTGCTGCGCCGTTTCCCAATCGAGCCGCTGGCCCAGAAGCTCAAGCGATTTCTCGATTTTCTCGACCGTGTTCGAAACGTCTGCGCGCATGGTGGATTCCCAACTGGCTGTCTGAGATTTGGGTGATATCAAGGCCATGACAAAGGGACAAGCGCGGGAGATGAAATGGCTGAAGAAGGTCAAGTCGCAAGCGAGGTGATCCGCCGCTGGGGCTTGGCCGAGCTGTGCCCCTTGACCGAAACCGGCGCTGCCTGGCTGTGGCGGGCGACCAGCGCCCGGCACGGGGCGTGCGTCGTGAAACGCTACAAGCGCGGGGACCCGGGCAACGAGGCCGCCGGACTGGTCTATCTGCGGGGCATCGGGCCGGATCTGGCGGTCGAGGTGCTGGAGCAGACGCGGGACACTTTGCTGATGCGCTATCTGCCGGGGCCCCTGCTGGGCGACCTGTCCCGCAGCGGGCGCGACGACGAGGCGACGCAGAAGCTGGCCGATGTGGCGCGCGGTGTGCTGCAGGTCAATGGCGCCGTCGGGCCCCAACTGACCCCGTTGCAGGACAATTGTGCCGCGCTTTTGTCGCTGAAGATCGCGCCCGAGTGTCCCTCCCCGCTGGCGGCAGACATGCGTCACGCGGCGCAGATCATGCAGCACTTGCTGTCGACACAATCGACCCTGCGCCCGCTGCATGGTGATCTGCACCATGACAATGTGATCGAGACGTCAGACGGCCCAAGGGTCATCGATGCCAAGGGGGTGCTCGGGGATCCGGGCTATGAACTGGCCAATGCGATGCGCAATCCCAAGGGGGCCGAACCCCTGCTCGAAGATCCCCACTTGCTGATGCGCCGCGCCCGCGTTTGGTCGGCCGCCGCAGAGGTCCCTCTGGACCGCTTCCTTCAATGGAGCGCCGCCAAATGCGCGCTGTCGATTGCATGGCGCGCCAAGGGTGCGCTGCACAACGACAAAGAAGCGCCGCTTCTGCGGCGCGTTCTTGATCTGCTCGATCAGTAAAGCCCACCCGAGCTGAGGGTTCCGAAGCTGGCCTTCGGTCCGACAACCGCCTTTTCGCCGGTCACGGTGGTGACCTCTTGCACGATGATCTCTTCGGTCTCGTACATCTCGAAGTTGCTGCCCATGGCAAAGCCGCCGTCAAAGAAGATGCCAAACAGCGGTTCTTCGCCAAAGCGGAAGCATTCGGCAACCACGTTCGGCCCCGAGGCATCATCGGGCAGACGCGCGCCACTGAAGCGGTCGATCTTGATGAACTCACATTCCTCGGGGACCTTGAAGGGCCCACCACCATAGCGGTCGACGGCCTTGGTCATGAATTCGTTGAACACCGGGCCACACATGCCGCCACCCGAGGCGCCACGGCCCAGGCTGCGCGGCGTGTCAAAGCCGATATAGCAGCCAGCAACGATGTTGTTGGTGAAGCCCACGAACCAGACGTCCTTGGCATCGTTGGTGGTGCCGGTCTTGCCCGCCGCCGGGACCTTGAGGTTGATGGTGCTCGACGCCGTGCCACGGTCCACGACCCCCCGCATCATCGAGGTCAGCTGATAGGCGGTCACGGCGTCCATGACGCGCTCTCGATCCGCCACGATGCGCGGACCCAAGCCGGCATCCAGCGAGGCCAGCTGGCAGTCTTCGCAGATGCGCTGGTCATGACGATAGACCGTCTTGCCGTACCGGTCCTGCACCCGGTCCACCAGCGTGGGCTCGACCCGCTCGCCGCCATTGGCAAACATCGCATAGGCCGCGACCATGTTGTACAGCGTTGTCTCTTCGGACCCCAGGGAGTTCGCAAGAAAGCGCCCCATGTCGTCATAGACGCCAAAGCGTTCCGCGTAATCAGCGACGATATCCATGCCGACCTCTTGCGCCAGACGAACGGTCATCAGGTTCCGCGAATATTCGATGCCGGTGCGCAACGGCGCGGGACCATAGAATTTGTGCGAGGCGTTCTTGGGCCGCCAGACCCCCTGCGGGGTGTCGATCTCGATCGGGGCATCGATCACGATGGTTGCGGGCGAATAGCCGCTGTCCAGCGCCGAGGCATAGACAAAGGGTTTGAAACTCGACCCCGGCTGACGCCGCGCCTGCGTCGCGCGGTTGAAGACTGAGTGCTGATAGCTGAAGCCGCCCTGCATGGCGATCACGCGGCCGTTGTTCACGTCCATCGCCATGAACCCGCCTTGCACTTCGGGGATCTGGCGCAACGACCAGCGCACGAAACTGCCGTCACTGTCGCTGGTCAGGGCGCGTACATGCACAACGTCGCCCAGCGCAAAGTTGTCGTTGAAGTCGCCCTTCATCCAGGCGATGTCCTTGCGCGGCACCACCGAGGGACGCTCGGCGGTGTCCTCGATCCCCTCGATGCCCAGCCGCATCTGCTGATCGCCGATCTCGCGCACGACGGCGGGCAGCCACTTGCCATCCAGCTCGATATCGCGGGCAATGCGCACATCCGCCAGCGCCGCGCGCCAGTCCTCTTCCTCGGCCAGAACCTCGACTGGAACCTTCAGGTCGGTCTGATGCCAGACCTTCTGATCGCGGTCGTATTTCTCTAGCGCCCGCTGCAGCGCCTGCGCGGCCTCTTTCTGCATGTCCGGGTCGATGGTCGCGCGCACGCTGTAGCCACCCGAGAAAAATTCCCCTTCGCCGAAATCGCGGCTCAGCTGGCGGCGGATTTCGTCGGTCGGATAATCGCGCGGCGGCAGTTGCGCGCGAAAGGGCTCGAAGTCGCCGTTTTGCACCGATCTCAGCGGCTCTTCGATTTCCTTTTCGTAGACGGCTTCGGTGATATAGCCGTTCTCCATCATCTCTTTCAGAACAAAGTTCCGGCGGGCGGTCACACGCTCCTTGCGGCGCACCGGGTGGAAATCCCCGGGCGCCTTGGGCAAAGACGCCAGAAAGGCCGCCTCGTGCGGGGCCAGTTCGCCAAGCGATTTGTTGAAATAGGTCTGCGAGGCCGCGGCAACGCCAAACGAGTTCTGACCAAGGAAAATCTCGTTCAGATAAAGTTCGAGGATCTTGTCCTTGTCCAGCGTATCTTCCAGCCGCGAGGCCAGGATGATTTCCTTGATCTTGCGCTCGGCCCGGCGGTCGCCCGACAAGAGGAAGTTCTTCATCACCTGCTGCGTGATGGTCGAGGCCCCGCGCAGGTCGCGACCGCGTGACCGCGCGGCCTCAACCGCCGCCGCGGCGATACCACGGATGTCATAGCCTTCGTGCTGATAGAAATTCTTGTCTTCGGCCGAGATGAAGGCCTGTTTCACCAGCACCGGGATTTCCTCGGCGGGTGCGAAAAGGCGGCGTTCCTTCGCAAACTCGTCGACGATCTTGCCTTCGACCGAATAGATACGGCTGATCGTTGGCGGCGTGTAGCGGGCCAGGAACTCGTGGCTGGGCAGATCGCGGCCATACATCCAGAAGATCGCGCCGATCGTCAGCGCCACCATCATCGCCCCAAGCGTTATAGTACTGAAGATCGCCCCGAAGAACGACAACACGAATCTCAACACAGGCTATTGCCCCCGGTCTGCTCTTTAGAGTTTGGAATATAACGCATGCGCGCGCGGGTCAAAACACGTATCCGGCAACAGGCTCATTGCCTGCGCAAATCCGCCAGCGCCGCATCTTCCAGCGCCCAGGCCTGAATGCCATCACGAATACCCGCCGCCATGCCCGCCCGCCACAGCGGATCGCGCAGGTTCTCCAGATCCTTGGCCGAGGACATGAAGCCCAGTTCGATCAGAACCGACGGGATATCGGCGGCCTTCAGCACCGAAAATCCGGCTTCGCGCTGCGGTTTCTTGTGCATCCGGCCCACGGCATTCTGGATGCCCTGCACCAGATGCCCGCCCAGGGCCCGGCTGCGCGGCGTGTTGTCCAGCCGCGCAAGATCCATCAGCACGGTGGCCACCCGGTCATCCGCCCCGGTCAGATCCACACCAGCCAGGATATCATCCCTATCATGCCGCTCGGCCAGTGCCGCGCTGGCCGCGTCCGAGGCATCCTCGGCCAGCGTATAGACCGTCGCCCCATGCGCCACCCCCTCGCCCAGGGCATCGGCATGCAAGGACACAAACAGGTCCGCCCCCGCCGCATGGGCCATCGCCACACGTCCCTCAAGCGAAACAAAGACATCCGCGTCGCGCGTCAGCCGTGCATCCATGCCCCCGGCGCGCCGCAGCACCTCTTGCAACTCACGCGCAAAGGTCAGCATCAGCTGCGATTCCGTCAACCCGCCCCCCTGCGCACCGGGATCGATCCCGCCATGGCCGGGGTCGATCATGACAACCAGCGCGCGCCCCACATCACTGCGCCGCCGCACCGGTCGCACCTCCAGCGCCGGCGGCAGATCCCAGCGCGTGTCCGAGGGCGCACCGGCTGTCGCGTCAAAAGCCTCTTGCCCCGACCGCCCCAACCGCACCGTCAGCTCCGCCGTGCCCGTACTGTCGTCGGTCACCAACCCCGCATTCAGGACCTGCATCGGCCCCGCCAACACGGCAACCATCCGCGACCAGCCGGGCCGGTAGACCCCGACCCGCAGGTCCGAGATGTTTTCGCCCTGCAATAGCTCGGCCCCGCTGCGCCCCTGCCAGTCCACCTCGTTGAAATCGATCACCAGCCGGTTCGGCGCGCTCAGCGTGAAGACCCGGTACGGCACCCCCTGGCTCAGCTTCAGCTGCACTTCGGCGCCGCCAAAGCGCAGATCCCGGACCGAGCCCTCTTCAAGCCGCGCCAAAGCGCCCAGCTGTTGCGCCCCCGCGGCCCCGGCCAGAACCCCGAACATGACCAAAGCCATCACCCAAAGATGCCTGCTCATACCACCCTCAACCTCACATTGCCGCGCCCGAACCAAGCGCGCCCCCTGCCCCTTCATCTTTCCAAAAATACTCAAAAATGAACACACTTGAATTCACCGGGCACCGGGCTCTCAGCCCCGGGCGCTCATGAACGCCTTCAAACGCGCCAGTCCCTCCTCGATATCTTTGGTGCTGCGCGCATAGGAAAACCGCAAGGTCCCGCCGCCGCGGTCGGGATCGAAATCCAGACCCGGTGTCACCGCCACCCCCGCCTCATCCAGGATCTCGCGCGCAAAGGCGCGGCTGTCGTCGGTCAGATGCGAGACATCCGCGTAAACATAAAACGCCCCGTCCGGCGGCGCGATGCGGTCAAATCCGGCCTCGGGCAAACCCGCCATCATCAGGGCGCGGTTCCTTGCGTAAACCGCCATGTTGGCCTCCAGCTCGTCGGTGCACTCCATCGCCGCCAAGGCCGCCACCTGGCTGGCATGAGGCGCGCAGATGAACATGTTCTGCGCCAGACGCTCGACCTGACGGACCGAGCTCTCGGGCACCACCATCCAGCCGACGCGCCAGCCGGTCATGCTGAAATACTTGGAAAACGAGTTGATCACACAGACATCGTCGCTGATCTCCAGCGCGGTCACGGCCTTTCGTTCATATTCGATGCCGTGATAAATCTCGTCCGACAGGAACAGCGCGCCCCGATCGTCACAAAGCCCGATCAAATCCTTCAACGCCGTGTGGTCCAGCATCGTCCCCGTCGGATTCGCGGGCGAGGCGACCATCAGCCCCTCGAACTGGTGCTTTTCCAGCTCGGACACCACAGGCTGAAGGCGGTTTTCCGCCTGTGTCTGCACCTCGACCGGCGTGAGGCTCATGGCCTTCATGATCTGCCGGTAGGACGGATAGCCCGGAGCCCCCATGGCAATCCGGTCACCGGCATCAAAGAAGGCGCTGAAGGCCAGAAGGAAGGCGCCCGACGATCCGGGCGTCACCACCACGCGCTCGGGGTTCAGATCAACATTGTACCAATCGCCATAAAGCCTTGCGATCCGCGCTCTCAGCGCGGGGATGCCAAGGGCCACGGTGTATCCCAGCGCATCGTCCTGCATCGCCTTGGCCAGCGCGTCGCGCGCGCCTGCGGGCGCAGGCGTTCCCGGCTGGCCAACCTCCATGTGGATGATGTGCCGCCCCTCGGCCTCGGCCTGGCGCGCCGCCTCCATCACGTCCATCACAATAAAGGGATCAACGGCCCCACGGGTTGAGTTTCTCATGTCTTAATCCCTATGCTCGCAGCGAGACCGAGGTAGGGGCAAACAAGGCACCGCGTCAATGATACTGGTTCGAGTTTTGATCCTGGCCCTCGGGCTTTTGTCGATCGCGACGGCCCCGGCACGGGCCGTCGGGCTGATCCGTGACGCGGATATCGAATATGGACTGGCCCAGTTGGCCGAACCCATTTTGCGCGCAGCGAGCCTCAGCCCCAGCCAGGTCAGGGTCCTGCTGGTCAATGACCCGTCTCTGAACGCTTTTGTCGTCGACAATCGTCACATCTTCATCCATTCGGGCCTGCTGCTGAAGCTCGACAGCGCCCGCGCCTTGCAGGCGGTGATCGCCCACGAAGCGGCCCATATCGCGCATGGGCATATCAACCGGCGCGCCGGGAATGCCGCCAGCGCACGCACCGCTGCCGGTCTGGGACTGGCGCTTGCCGCCGCCGCGGCCGCGGCCGGAGGTGGCGACGCAGCCGCCGGGATCGCGCTGGGAACGCAGCGCTCGGCCCTGCGTCGCTTCCTGGCGCACACGCGGGCCGAGGAAAGCTCGGCCGACATTAGCTCGATCCGGTACATGGCCCGCGCGGGCATCGATCCGCAGGGCGCACTGGATGTGCAGGAGTTGTTCAACGGCCAGGATGTGCTGTCCGAGGCCCGTCAGGATCCTTACATGCGTAGCCACCCAAGCAGCCGCGACCGCGTCCGCGCGCTCAAGGGACAGGTGGCCGCCGTGCAAAAGACCTTTTCGGAGCGGCCCGGCGATGATTACTGGTTTGCCCGCAGCCGTGGCAAGTTGTCCGCGTTTTTGCGCGCCCCCAAATGGTCGCTTCGGCGCGCGGATTCGAGTGCGACAAAGGACATCGCAATGATGCGCAAGGCCGTGGCCTATCACCGGCAAAGCGACCTGTCCAAGGCACTCAAGCAGATTGATGCGGCCATCGCCCAACGCGGCAACAAGGACCCCTTCTACCTAGAACTCAAGGGACAAATCCTGCTTGAAAGCCGCAAGTTCCGGGAAGCCGCTGCCGTCTACAAGGCCGCCGCGGCGCAGGCCCCCAAGAACGCCCAGATTCTGGGTGGCTACGGGCGTGCTGTTCTGGCAACCGGCAACCCCAAGGCGGCACTGCCGATCCTCGAAGCGGCGCGCGCGCGGGACGTTGGCGATGCCCGTGTCCTGCGGGACCTGGCCGTGGCCCATGCCAAGACAGGAAACAACGGCATGGCCTCGCTGGTCACCGCCGAACGCTACGCCCTGCAAGGACGTCTGAAAGACGCCGGAATTCACGCGGCACGGGCCGAGGCCCTGCTGCCGCGTGGATCTGGACCGTGGCGACGGGCGCAAGATGTGCTAAGTGCTTCAAAAAGAGCGGCAAGCCGCTGAAAATATCCAACAGGAGAAACCCGATGATCCGAACGCTGACAGCCGCCGCCCTGAGCCTGGGCCTTGCCCTGCCCGCCGCGGCATTTGACATCGACGCCATGACCGAGGCCGAGCGCGAGGCGTTCCGCGCCGAAATCCGCGCCTATCTGCTCGACAACCCCGAAGTGATCTTCGAGGCCGTCGACGTCTATGAAGCCCGCAAGGCGGAAATCGAGGCCGCAGGCGACCTGGAGCTGGTTGCCGCCTATCGCGACGAAATCTTCAACGACACACACTCCTGGGTCGGCGGGAACCCCGAAGGCGACGTGACCATGGTCGAGTTTGTCGATTACCGTTGCGGCTACTGCCGCCGCGCCCATGACGAAGTCCAGGCGCTGGTCAACGGCGACGGCAACATCCGCCTTGTGGTCAAGGAATTTCCGATCCTGGGCGAAAACTCGATGATCTCGTCGCGCTTTGCCGTCGCCACAAAGCTGGTGGCCGGAGATGACGCCTACAAGGCCGTCCACGACGCGCTGATCAGCTTCAACGGGGACATGTCCGACCCGGCCATGCGGCGTCTGGCAAACGGCCTGGGCCTGGATGCGGATGCCATTCTCGGGAAAATGGAGAGTGAAGAGGTGACGGCGGTGCTGGTCGCCAACCGCGAGCTGGCCCAGAAGATGAGCATCAATGGCACGCCGACATTCATTGTCGAAGATCAGATGCTGCGTGGCTACGTGCCCCTGCCGGGCATGATGCAGCTGGTCGAACAGATCCGCGCTGACGGGTAACCACTGCGCCAGCGGCGGCCGGGGTTACTCGGCCGCCTCTGCGTTGGATTCGGCGGCCTCGATCTGGGCTGCCTTCTTCTCGACTTCTTCGACGATGTGATCGACCATCTGGTCGTTCGACATCTTGTGGCTGGCCTTGCCTGCCAGATAGACCATGCCACTGCCCGCGCCGCCGCCGGTAAAGCCGACATCGGTCATCAGCGCCTCGCCCGGTCCGTTCACCACACAGCCGATAATCGACAGGCTCATGGGCGTCTTGATGTGTTCAAGCCGCTTTTCCAGCGTCTCGACGGTCTTGATCACGTCAAACCCCTGCCGCGCGCAGGACGGGCACGAGATGATGTTGACCCCGCGATGCCGCAGACCCAGCGATTTCAGGATCTCGTAGCCGACTTTGACCTCTTCGACCGGATCGGCACTCAGCGACACGCGGATCGTGTCTCCGATGCCCATCCACAGCAGGTTGCCCAGCCCGATGGCAGACTTGATGGTGCCCGAGGTCAGCCCCCCCGCCTCGGTGATGCCAAGGTGGATCGGCGCGTCGGTGACCTCGGCCAGCGCCTGATAGGCGGCGGCGGACATAAAGACGTCGGATGCCTTGCAGCTGATCTTGAACTCGTGAAAGTCGTTGTCCTGCAACAGCTTGATGTGATCCAGCCCGCTTTCCACCATCGCGTCGGGGCACGGCTCTCCATATTTCTCAAGCAGGTGCTTTTCGAGCGACCCGGCATTCACCCCGATCCGGATCGAGCAATTGTGGTCCCGCGCGGCCTTGATCACCTCGCGCACACGCTCTTGGCTGCCGATGTTGCCCGGGTTGATGCGAAGGCAGGCGGCGCCTGCTTCAGCCGCCTCGATCCCGCGGCGGTAGTGAAAGTGGATGTCGGCGACAATCGGCACAGGGCTTTCGCGCACGATCTCTTTCAAGGCCTTGGCGCTGTCCTCGTCCGGGACGCTGACGCGCACGATGTCGGCCCCCGCCTCGGCCGCGGCCTGCACCTGCGCGATGGTGCCGGGAATGTCCGTTGTGACCGTGTTGGTCATCGTCTGCACACTGATCGGCGCGTCCCCGCCCACGGGGACGTTGCCCACCATGATCTGCCGTGACGTACGGCGATAGATGTTGCGCCAGGGGCGGACGTGATTGAGGCTCATGGCCAAAGCTCCGATCGGGTCATTGCAGCTTGCTTCAGACCTAATACTGCGCCTGCCGAAAAGCTAGGCACCTTTGGTCACTCATCATCGAAGAACGGGTTATTGATCGCCGTTTTGCAGCAGTTCAGCGTTCAACTCGACGATCACACGCTCAAGATCGCTGTCGGCCGCAATATCGGCCACCTGATAGGTGCTTGTCAGGTTATCGACCGAAAGCGCCAAGTTTCGCGTGACCGCGCCACTTGGACCCGCAGGGCCATAGGTCTCGCCGTTGACCGCAAAATAGATCGCGCCGCTTTCGCCAACGCGGATCCGTGGGGCAACCTCAAGCTGGGGCACTTCGTAGGCATCGCCAGGTTGCATGATCGCCTCGAAGATCGTTGCTCCGCTGGCATCCTGCACGCGGACCCAGGACTGTCGTGCGGCCACGACCATCACGCCCGGCCCCAGGGGTTCAAGCACCTGCGGCAATTGCGGACCGCCCAGAACCTCGGCCAGGGCCGCCTCGATCGGGTCGATGATCTCGGGTTCGACCTCTGCCTCGACAAATTCAAAGCTTTCGGTTTCGACCTGCGGAAGTTCTTTTTCCGCCAGCCGGGCAAAGGCGCCCACAGCAGTCGGATCAAGGGTCGAAATCGGTGCATCCCGCGCGATCAGAACAGGGACGTCCAGCGCTTCGGGACGGTAGAGACGATCAAATCCTTCACCAACCGGCGGGTCGAAAACGCCTGTCGCGTTGGCCACGCCAACCTCTGCCGCGTCGACATTGCTGAGCGGGTCAAGGTCGGACAGCACCACCGGGGTCTGATCGACCGGGGCCATCTGGACCTGCTGGATCTCTTGCAGCACCGAATAGCCGCCATAGCCCACACCGCCAATCAACGCGACCAGCACCAGGACCGATCCAATGGCGCCGGGTTCCACCCGCGACCAGATCGAATCGCGCGCCGGTGCAAAAGGCATGGCCGGTTCGGTAAAGGGATCACGTCCACCGGGCTTTACGGCCCCGGCAGTCAATCCCTGCTTGGGGCTCGAGGCGCGCTCGGACATGCCGTGGGCCGTCGAGAACCCACTTTCGGCGCAGAACGCCGCAAAGGTGTCATCCGGGTCCATGCCAAGATAGCGCGCATAGGACCTGACGTAGCCTGCAATGAAGCCAGGAGTGTCAAAGGCGGAAGGGTCGCAGTTTTCGATTGCGGCCACATAGGCCGCCTTGATCCGCAACTCACGCTGAACGTCGAGAAGCGACTTGCCCAGGGTGGCCCGTTCGCCGCGCATGATGTCGCCCAAACGCAATTCGAAAGAGTCAAAGCCCTGTTGAGGCTCCTCTTCCACTTCCACATTGCGTTGGGTAATCCGCCCGATCACAGCAGCCGCCCATCCCCAGTTTTTGCCCGTACACGCCCGTCATCGCAGCACTTTTGCGATTCGTGCCGCGTCGTTTATTGGAGTTAGCGTACCACAGCGCAAGGGTGATTGCACCCGCCTGGGGGTTAACCCGCCAATTCGGCGCGATTCAGCGCACAATGCGACCAGAGATCGTCCATCGCGCGAACAAGCTTGTCCATTTCATCCGGGCCGTGCACCGGCGAGGGCGTGAACCGCAGACGTTCGGTGCCACGCGGAACCGTGGGGAAGTTGATCGGCTGGACGTAGATGCCATACCCATCCAGCAGCATGTCGCTCAGCGTCTTGGTGTGGACGGGGTTGCCGACGATCACCGGAACGATGTGGCTGCCGTGATCGATGATCGGCAGGCCCATGCCCTTGAGTCGGGTTTTCAGGATCTTGGCCCGCTCCTGGTGCAGATCGCGAAGCCCCTGATCACGCTTGAGATGCGCAACGCTGGCGGCCGCACCTGCGGCCACGGCCGGCGGCAGAGATGTCGTAAAGATGAAGCCCGGCGCATAAGACCTGATGGCATCACACATTTTCGCGCTGGCGGCGATGTACCCGCCCATCACGCCATAGGCTTTGGCAAGCGTGCCGTTGATGATGTCCAGACGGTGCATCAGACGATCGCGTTCGCAGACACCCGCGCCACGGGGACCGTACATGCCCACGGCATGGACCTCGTCGATGTAGGTCAGCGCGCCGAATTCATCCGCCAGATCACAGATTGCCTCGATCGGGCCAAAGTCACCGTCCATCGAGTAGACGGATTCAAAGGCGATTACCTTGGGGGCGTTGGGATCATCGGCTTCCATCAGCTCGCGCAGGTGCGCCACGTCGTTATGGCGGAAGATGCGCTTGGCGCCGCCATTGCGGCGCACGCCTTCGATCATCGAGGCGTGGTTCAACTCGTCCGAATAGATGATCAGGCCGGGGAACAGTTTGGGCAGTGTGCTGAGCGTCGCATCGTTGGCAATGTAGGCACTGGTGAACAGCAGTGCCGCTTCCTTGCCATGCAGATCCGCCAGCTCGGCCTCAAGGCGCTTGTGATAGACCGTAGTGCCCGAGATGTTCCGCGTCCCGCCCGAGCCAGCGCCCGTGGCTTCGATGGCTTCGTGCATGGCTTCCAGGACAACCGGGTGTTGGCCCATGCCCAGATAGTCATTGCCGCACCAAACGGTGATGGGGGCTTCGGTTCCATCGGGCTTGCGCCAGGTGGCGTGTGGGAACTGACCGTTTTTCCGCTCGATATCAATGAATGTCCGGTACCGGCCCTCTTCGTGAAGGCGATTTAGGGCAGTGTCGAGCTGGGCAGTGTAGTCCAACGGTCGTCTCCTAGTCGTGCTGAGCGCATTCATTCCGCGCCAGTCTTTAGCAGTAGTGCAAAACGTGTGTCACGTCTTCACAAAATCATATGTATCATCTCAGAAACACGTTTAGTCCCGGACGAACCGTCGCATCTTTGATCTATGTCATCATGGTCTGGACAGTCCGGCCACCGATGATACGGTTTGGAAACACTTTCGCACATAGGAAACCCAATGTCTCTGGATGAAATCCTGACCCGAATCGATTCGCAGATGCCGGACGCAACGGAACGGCTGATGGAATTGCTTCGCATTCCCTCGATCTCGACCGACCCGGCCTTCAAGGCGCAATGTGACCATGCCGCCGATTGGCTGGTGGCGGATCTGCAGTCGATCGGGGCCACCGTTTCCAAACGCCCGACACCCGGTCATCCGATGGTTCTGGGCCACATCGACGGCGACGGCCCGCACGTACTGTTCTACGGCCACTATGATGTCCAGCCGGTCGACCCGTTGGAGCTGTGGGACCGCGACCCCTTTGATCCGCAGATCGAAGACACCGACAAAGGCCCGGTGATCCGGGGCCGTGGCAGCTCGGACGACAAGGGCCAGCTGATGACCTTTGTCGAGGCCTGCCGCGCCTGGAAGGCGGTCAAGGGCAGCCTGCCCTGCAAGATCACCTTCTTCTTCGAAGGCGAAGAAGAAAGCGGATCACCCTCGCTGGTGCCCTTCATGCGCGAAAATGCCGAGGAGTTGCGGGCAGACATCGCCCTGATCTGCGACACGGGGCTGTTCGAAAGCCGCACGCCTGCGATCGTGACCATGCTGCGTGGTCTCTTGGGCGAGGAACTGACGATCACCGGCCCCGACAAGGACCTGCATTCGGGCATGTATGGTGGCGCGGCCATCAACCCGATCCGCGTTCTGGGGCGCATCATCGCCGGATTGCACGACGAAACCGGCCGGATCACCGTTCCGGGCTTCTACGACGGCGTGCCTGAGCTGCCCGCTGATATTGCCGAACAGTGGAAAGGTCTGAATTTCGACCACGGAACCTTTCTGGGGGATGTGGGTCTGAGCGCCCCCGCGGGCGAACAGGACCGCACCCCACTGGAAATGATCTGGTCGCGCCCCACCTGCGAGGTCAACGGCATCACCGGGGGATACACGGGCGATGGGTTCAAGACGGTTCTGCCATCGCAGGCCTCGGCCAAGATCAGCTTCCGCCTGGTCGGACAGCAGGACCCGCATGCGATCCGCGAAAGCTTCCGCGCGTATGTCCGCAGCCAACTGCCCGAAGATTGCAAGGTGACCTTCACCGGCCACGGCGCATCACCCGCCTCGACCATGGTCACCACGCACCCGGCTTTCGAAGCCGCCCGGGGCGCGCTCAGCGACGAATGGCCCGACGCGGCAGCCTTTGTCGGCTGTGGCGGGTCGATCCCGATTGCCGGCTACTTCAAGAACATTCTCGATCTTGATGCCATGCTGATCGGGTTCGGCAAGGATGACGACCAGATCCATTCGCCCAACGAAAAATATGACGTCGAAAGCTTTCACAAGGGAATTCGCAGCTGGGCCCGCGTGCTGGACGCCATGACCCGCACCTGACGGGGCGGCAAAACGACACATAAAGGGAAGAAGGCCAGTTTGCCTCAAACGTAAATGTGCGGGAGCGTCAGTTCCCGCACATTTCTCGCCAAATGCGCCGATTTCTTGCAAATCCGGGCAGAATCACGCTGTTTGCCCCGCTTCGGACAATAAAGTTTCCGAAACATGCCACATTTCAGGCGCATGTTTGCACGATGGCTCGCACGTTTCGAAAACAGACGCACGATGACTACCTCGCTCGGGTGAGCCGCGTGAATGCTTCGTTTTTGGCGACCCACCGCGACCGCAGCCACGAACACCCCATCGCCTTTGGACTTCTTGGGTTTCTCTGGTTCTACCTGGTGCTTTCGATCGCCACGCGCAAAAGCGACATTCTGAGCAGCCTGCAATCCGGAGCCCTGCCCGAAGACATGCACAACCTCGTTTTGTCGGTCATCGCCGTGATGCTGGGCACCTCTCTTGTCGTGCTGATCTACCACCTCGCCCGTTTCGTGATCCGCCAACATGATCGGCGCAACAGCGGAGGGCTGGTCTTTGGCGCTATCGCCGCACTGGGATTGACGCTGACACCGCCTGCGGTTCTCGAGGCCGGCTACGGGCTGCTGGACGACAACACCCGGACCCTGGTGGCCACCACGCAGAACAAGATGCGCAACATCGACTGGAACGAGGTCGTCATGGTCTCGTCCCAGATGATCACGTCGGAATAACCTACTCCGGCTCCGGTGCCAGCAAGATGGCTGAAACCGGCACTAATGCGACCGAACTTGCCCGGTCCTGCAATCCCCAAAGCAACAAGGCCGAGATCGTATCGGCCGACATCCGCCCCAGCATCACAACCTGCCCATCCTGCCGCGCCTTGAACGCTGCCTGATCCAGGAACCGGCGCTTGACCCGGTTGTCCTGCCCTTCGCCGTCAAAGTCCCGAAACACCGTGACCGAGGGCACACCTTCGCGCGCGGCGAGGGCCTGGGCCGTGTTCAGCCCGTTGGGCAGCATCACCAACCCGTGGCCACTGGCCAGAAGCGCCTGCGCGACCTGCGCCGAGACATCACGAGAGCCCTGCAACCCCGTGGCAATGCCCTCGATCAGGCCAATCACGTCCGGAACAGCGCCAAGCGCCGCCGAGACCGCCACTTCCGTGTCAGCCGCCGTGGCCCCCTGCGGCACGTCCAGCATGGCCAGAACCTCAAAGCCTCGGGACCGGTACCTGGTGGCCCGTTCGGCGGCATCCGGGGCATCCGCCTGAACGGCGAGGCTGACAGGGAACGGGAAGGCCTCGATCGCTTCGGCACCCAAGGGGCCCTGCCCGTCGTCAATCAGGATGATCGCCATCTGCGGCTTGTCCTGCGCCACCGCGACGGGCGCTGCGAACTTTTCCAGCGGACGCGCGGCCCCCTGGACGACCTCGCGCGGCGTTGACGGCTCGGCCTCGCCCTCTGCCTCCGCGTCCCGATCAACCAGCGAGACCGCCGGTTTTCCGATGGCAGGCCGCAAGTCTTCGCCCTCGTCCGTCGCGTCGTCCTGCCCCACCTGCGGCAGTCTGGGCGCCTGGTCTTCCTCGGGCTCGCGCTGCGCGAATCCGCTGTCGTCTGCAGGCACATCCGGTACGCGCGGCTGAACGGGGTCAGTCGAGATCGAGATCTCGTCCGCCACCTGCGGTACCTGAAGCTGTGGGCTGTCCACGGCGTCGACCTGTGGCGCGCCTTCCAACGCCTGCGGTTTCTCGATCGTTTGCTCGGCGGGGGGATCAACCAGAGCAACCTCTTCGGTTTCGGCATCCGGTCGCGGCGCGGTGCTCAGTTCCCCGGCTTCTTGCGGATCCACCTCGGCATCGTCGGACACCTCGACGCGGGGTGCATCAGCCGGCACGACCGGCTCTTCAACGGCAGGTCTGCGGGCGACATCAGCAACGGCGGGTGCCTCGTCTGGCTCGGCGGCTTCATCCTCTGGCTCGGCCTGCGGGTCCTGTGCGTCTTGGGGATCCTGACCGGGCTGCGCAACGGTCTCCGCCTCTTGTGGCACAACCGGAACGGTCAAAGCGCCGCGCCGTTCTTGGGGCAAGGGGATCAGGACCGAGGCAACACCGGCCACAACGCCGGACACCACGACCCCCCACAAAGCGCCTGCCAGAAATCCGCGTGCCATGCCTTGCCCTCTCTTGCCTGTCCTCGCCCCGATCTCGTCCATGGACCGGGTGCGCAGGGGTCAGCCACTTGACGTTCTGTTACCCGCCTGCGCATGTATACCGCGACCACCCCCACGGCGACCAGCCCCCGAAACGCGACTGTCTGAAAATGCTGCTGCTCATCGATAATTACGACAGTTTCACCTATAATCTGGTGCACTATCTGAGCGAGCTGGGTGCCGATGTTCAGGTCCGCCAGAACGACGCACTGACAGTACAACAGGCGATGGACATGAACCCTTCGGGCATCCTGCTGTCGCCTGGCCCCTGCACACCGAATGAGGCGGGCATTTGCCTGGACCTGACACAGGCCGCCGCGCGGAACGGAACGCCGCTTCTGGGCGTGTGCCTGGGGCATCAGACCATCGGCCAGGCCTTTGGTGGCCGTGTCGGACGCCACAGCGATATCGTGCACGGCAAGATGGGCGCGATGCACCACGGCGGCACTGGGCTTTTCGCCGGTCTGCCCTCGCCGTTCGAGGCGACGCGCTACCATTCGCTGGTCGTCGATCGCGACGGCCTGCCCGGCTGCCTGCAGATCACCGCTGAATTGGACGACGGCACGATCATGGGCCTGCAGCACCGCGACCTGCCGATCCACGGCGTGCAATTTCACCCCGAATCCATCGCATCACAGCACGGCCACGCGCTGTTGCAAAACTTCCTGAACGAGATGAAGGTGCCTGCATGAGCGACACCCTGAAGCCCCTGATCGGGGCCGCCGCCGACCGCGCGCTGACGCGCGACGAAGCCGAAGCCGCCTTTGGCATCCTATTCAATGGCGAGGCCACGCCCGCCCAGATGGGCGGTCTGCTGATGGCCCTGCGCACCCGGGGCGAAGTGGTCGAGGAATACGCCGCAGCCGCCGCCGTGATGCGCGCCAAGTGCAACAAGGTTGCCGCGCCTGCAGGCGCGATGGACATCGTCGGCACCGGCGGTGATGGCAAGGGCACGCTGAACATCTCGACCGCCACCGCCTTTGTCGTGGCTGGCGCGGGCGTCACTGTCGCCAAGCACGGCAACCGCAATCTCAGCTCGAAATCGGGCGCGGCGGATGCTTTGGGCCAGCTGGGCATCAACGTGATGATCGGCGCGGACGTCGTTGAAAAGGCACTGGAAAGCGTCGGCATCTGCTTCATGATGGCGCCCATGCACCACCCGGCGATGGCCCATGTCGGCCCGGTCCGCGCCGAACTTGGCACGCGGACAATCTTTAACATCCTAGGCCCCCTGACCAACCCCGCAGGCGTGAAACGCCAGCTGACCGGCGCATTCTCTCGCGAGTTGATCCGCCCGATGGCCGAGACCCTTGGCCAGCTGGGCAGCGAACACGCCTGGCTGGTGCACGGCTCTGACGGCACCGACGAGCTGAGCATCGCGGGCGTCAGCTGGGTGGCGGCACTGGAAACCGACGGCTCGATCCGCGAGACCGAGCTGCACCCCGAGGACGCGGGCCTGCCCGTGCACCCCTTCGAGGAGCTGCTGGGCGGCGCGCCCGAGGAAAACGCCAAGGCCTTCCGCGCCCTGCTGGATGGGCAGCATTCGGCCTATCGCGATGCCGTGCTGCTGAACGCGGCCGCCGCGCTGGTGGTGGCCGACAATGCAAGCGACCTGCGCCAGGGCGTCGACATGGCGCGCGAAAGCATCGACAGCGGGGCGGCCAAGGGCAAGGTCGAAGCGCTGGCAGCCGCCACGCAGACGGCCTGACCGACGCATGATCCTGCCGCCCCCGCCACCCGCCTGGGCGCATCTGCCGTTCTTTGACGGCCCCTTTGACGCGCTGGCGGCCAAGCTCGCGGCCGAGACACGGGACATCCTGCCCCCACGGCATCAGATCTTTGCCGCGCTCGAGGCCTTGGCTCCGGACGACGTGAGGGTCGTGATACTGGGCCAGGACCCTTATCCAACGCCCGGCCATGCCCATGGACTGGCCTTTTCCGTCGAACCTGATGTGCGCCCCCTTCCCCGCTCTTTGAACAACATTTTCAAAGAGTTGCAGGACGACGTTGGCCCAATCCCGCCAAATGGCGACCTGCGTTTCTGGGCCCGTCAGGGCGTGCTGCTCTTGAATACGGCGCTCACCGTCGCCGCAGGCGACGCAGGCGCCCACGCCAAGCTGGGCTGGTCGCACCTGACCCGCAACGTTCTAGCCGAGCTTTCAGACACCCCGCGCGCCTTCTGGCTTTGGGGCAACCACGCGCAGGGGTTTGCCGATGCCATCACCGGCCCAAATTCCGGACCCGACCACCTGATCCTGAAAACCGCGCACCCCTCGCCGCTTTCGGCCAGACGTGGTTTTTTCGGCTCGCGCCCCTTTTCCACAACCAACAGCTGGCTTAAGGACTTGGGCCACGCACAGATCAACTGGACAGCCCCATGACCGACACCGTTCTTGACCGCATCAAGGCCTACAAGCTCGAAGAAGTCGCCGCCGACAAGGCGCAGGTCTCGCTTGCGGATGTCGAGGCCAAGGCCAAAGCCGCCGACCCCGTGCGCCCCTTTGGCGCCGCGCTGAAAACCGCGCAATCCACCGGCTATGGCCTGATCGCCGAGGTGAAAAAGGCCTCGCCCTCCAAGGGTCTGATCCGCGCCGACTTTCACCCCGCCACGCTGGCCAAGGCCTACGAGGACGGCGGCGCGACCTGCCTGTCGGTCCTGACCGACACGCCCAGCTTTCAGGGCGCCAAGGCCTTTCTGACCGAGGCGCGCGCCGCAACCACGCTGCCCGCCCTGCGCAAGGACTTCATGTACGACACCTATCAGGTGGCCGAGGCCCGCGCCTTGGGTGCCGACTGCATCCTGATCATCATGGCCAGCGTCTCGGACGCGCAGGCCGCCGAACTGGAAGAGGCCGCCTTCAGCTGGGGCATGGACGCCCTGATCGAAGTGCACGACAAGCCCGAGCTGGACCGCGCGCTGACCCTGAAATCCCCGCTGATCGGCGTGAACAACCGCAATCTCAAGACCTTTGAGACGACGCTGGACACCACCCGCGATCTGGCCCCGCATATCCCCAACGACCGCATGCTGGTCTGCGAAAGCGGGCTGTTCACGCAGCAGGATCTGGCCTCGATGGCCGAGGTCGGCGCGCGCAGCTTCCTGATCGGCGAAAGCCTGATGCGACAAGAGGATGTGGCCACCGCGACCCGGACCCTTCTCAGCGATCCGGTGGCGGCATGAGCGGGCTCACACATTTCGACGCCAAGGGCGACGCCCATATGGTTGATGTCTCGGACAAGGCCGTAACGGAACGCATCGCGGTCGCCGCCGGCTACGTCAAGATGCAGCGCGAGACCTTTGATATCATTACCGAAGGCCGCGCCAAAAAGGGCGATGTCATTGGCATCGCACGCATCGCGGGAATCATGGGGGCCAAGAAAACGCCTGACCTGATCCCGCTGTGCCATCCGCTGCCGGTGACCAAGGTCGCGGTCGAGCTGACCCCCGACCCCGATCTGCCCGGTTTGCGGATCGAGGCCACGGTCAAGACCACCGGCCAGACCGGTGTCGAGATGGAGGCGCTGACGGCCGTCTCGACCGCAGCGCTGACGGTCTATGACATGGCCAAGGCCGTCGACAAGGGCATGCAGATCGGCGGCATCCATGTCGTTCTGAAAGACGGCGGAAAATCAGGCCGTTACGAGGCGACATGATCCCGGTTTCCGAGGCGCTCGACCACCTCTTTGCCCTGGCCCCGGTGCTGCCCACCGAATGGGTGCCACTGGCCCGGGCCAATGGGCGTGTCCTGTCACAATCCGTCTCGGCCTCCCGCGACCAGCCGCCCTTTCCGGCCTCGGCGATGGACGGCTATGCCGTTACCGATTTGGCCCAAAGCTACGACGTGATCGGCGAAAGCGCCGCTGGACATGGCTTTACCGGTTCCGTCGCGGCGGGTCAGGCCGTCCGCATCTTCACCGGCGCGCCGGTGCCGCAGGGCGCAACACGGATCATCCTGCAAGAGGACGTCACCCGCACCGGCACCCGGATCGACGTCACCGGAACGCCCGAAGACAGCAGCTTCATCCGCCCCGCGGGCAACGATTTTCGCGCCGGTGCAGAGCTGCCCGCGCCCAAGCGCCTGACCCCCAATGACATCGCCCTGCTGGCAGCGATGAACATCGACAGCGTCCCGGTGACGCGCAAACCCAGTGTTGCCCTGATCTCGACCGGGGACGAGCTGGTCATGCCGGGCGAAACGCCGGGCCCCGATCAGATCATCGCATCAAACACCTTCGGCCTGCGCGCCCTGCTGGACGATCTGGGCGCCAAGCCCCGCCTACTGCCTTTGGCCAAGGACACCAGATCCTCGCTCACCACAGCCTTCGGGCTGGCGCAGGGGGCGGACCTGATCGTCACCATCGGCGGGGCCTCGGTTGGCGATCACGATCTGGTGGCAGGTGTCGCGCAAGAGCTCGGCATGACGCAGGCCTTCCACAAGGTGGCGATGCGCCCGGGCAAACCGCTGATGTCGGGCCAGATGGGCACTGCGATGATGCTTGGACTGCCGGGCAACCCGGTCTCGGCCATGGTCTGCGGCCATGTCTTCCTGGCCCCGGTGATCCGCGCCATGCAGGGCCTGGGCAGGTCCCCGGCCCCGCGCACATCCGCAACGTTGACCCATGCGCTGTCAAAAAACGGCCCGCGGGAACATTACATGCGCGCCACGACGGACGAGGCAGGCCGCCTCACCGTCTTTGACCGCCAGGACAGCGCCTTGCTCAGCGTGCTGGGTCAGGCCAATGCCCTGGCTATCCGCCCACCACACGACCCCGCGCGGCAAGCAGGCGACAGGCTTGAGATCCTCAAGATCTAAGCCCTTCATCTTTCCGACAAATACCGCCGGGGTGAATGCGCCCCAAAGGGCGCAGAGGGGCAGCGCCCCTTAAACCCGCAGGCCCGCAGGGCCGAGATAAACCTGCGCGCGCCGTCAGGCGCGCCCCGCGTCCTCAAGGGTGTCCAGCGGCACGACGTCGACCGTATGTCCGCTCATCTGCCGCCCCGAGGCCCGCACCGCCCCGCGCACCGGGGCCACGTCCGAATAATCACGCCCATAGCCCACCACCAGGTGATCCGACCCGGCAATCACGTCATTGGTCGGATCAAACTCGATCCATCCGCCTTCGCCCCCACACCAGGCCCGCACCCAGGCGTGCATGGCGTCGGCCCCTTCCAGCCGGGGCTGACCCTCGGGCGGCTCGGTCCGCAAAAAGCCCGAGACATAGCCCGCGGGAATGCCCAGCCCCCGCAGACAGGCGATCATCACGTGGCTGAAGTCCTGACAGACCCCGTGCCTGTTGCGAAAGGCCGTCAACGGATCGGTGTCCACATCCGTCACACCGGCATCAAACCGCATCTCCTGGTGCAAGGCCGCGCCGATGCGCAACACCGCCTCGCGCACCGTGCCCCCTTCACGCAGGTGGCCACGCGCCCAGGCGGTCATCTCGTCCCGGGGATGGACCCGAGGCGAGGCGCCCAGAAAATGATGCGGTGCAAAGGACCCCAGGCTGCGCGCGGCCCGCAGGTCCGCAGGCAGGGCGCGCAGCGGCGGCGACAGGTCCAAAGCCGGGTCCGCTGCCAGGATCTCGGCCCGTGCGCGCATGGTGATGGCCAGCCGCTGCACCGGCGCATGAAACGCGATATGCGTCGTCGCGTTGCCAAAGAAATCCTGCCCGTCCCGGCGTTCATAAGGCAGCGGATCAATCGTCAGGATATGCGACGACAGGATCTGCCGCCCCGGCAGATCCAGCGGCACCAGGCGCAGCAGATTGCGGGCGTGGTCTGCCAAACCGCCATAATCGTAACTCATCCGAAGCGTGATGTCGTAGCGCATGGGGCCTCAGATCAGATAGGTCGCGGAAATTTCGCGCGAAAGCGTCGCCAGCTGACCGCGCAGGGCAATCAGGCGCGCCGTGGTCATTTCATCAGGATGCGCCACCGCCAGTTCAGTCTTCAGCGGCAACAGCTTGCGCAACACGGGCGAGACCTGACCGCCGCTCTCTGCCCCCGGCAGGGCCTCGGCGATGTCACACATGGCGTTCAGCTGAAACAGGATTGCGCGCGGATTGTCATCGTCCAGGGCCAGCAGATCGATCACCGTCTGGCGGCTGGTCTCGATCCGATAGCGCCGCTGGTGGGTCATGACGCTGTCGCCGTATTCCACCAGCAGATCCAGCGCTCCGATCGAGGCGCCCTTGTCGGCAAACTGCGCCAGGGCCGAGACCATGGCATCGCTGCGTTCCAGCGCCCGGCCCAGCGACAGGAACCGCCAGCCCGAGAAACGGTACATGTTTTCATGCACCAGACCCGAAAAGCCGGTGATCTTGCGCAAGAGAACCCGCATGGCGCGGGCCGCTTCGTCCCCGGCCTCGGTCCGGCCCGCCATCGAAGGGGTGGTCACCGACAGATCCTGCAGCGCCGCCCAGCCGTCGGTCGAAAACCGGTCGCGCACGCGCCCGGCGCAGGTCTGGGCGGCCTTCAGCAGGTCGTTCAGCGACTGCGGCACCGGCTTGCTGACATCCGTGCCATAGCCGCGCAGATAGTTCTGCAGGTCCAGCAAAAGCGGTTCATCTGGATTGTCGGCCTCGGCCAAGCGCTGGTGATAGGCGCGCACCAGGCGGATCGTGCTTTCGGTGCGTTCGACATAGCGCCCCAGCCAGAACAGGTTGTCGGCGGCGCGGCTGGGCAGGATACCGGGCTCTTCACGCAGGAACTGGTCGGCCCCCAGCAACGTGTCGCGCGGCGCGCGCGCCTCGCTCATGATCCAGACGTCCGCGACCGAGCCGCCGTCCTGCATCGCCAGCGTCGTGGCATCGCCCTGCCCGATCCGCGCATAGCCGCCGGGCATGAAGGTCCAGCCCTCGGGCGTGCGTGCGCCAAAGACCCGCACGGTCATTGGGCGCGGCACCAGCCGCCCTTCGGACCAGGCCGGCGTGGTCGATAGGGTCACCGCCTCTTGCCCCACAAGCGCGGCACCTTCTGCATCCAGCCAATCCTCGACCGAGCCACGCGCCGTGTCGCGGAACGACCCGCCCAGGGCCATTGTGTCGGCGATGTTGAAAGGCAGCGCGCAGGATTGCGCGTCACTGATCATCATCCGGTCGATGTTCTTTTTCACATAGTCCCGCTCGGCCTGCTGCCCGCACCACCATGTGGCGATGTTGGGAAGCTGCAGCGGCCCGCCGGTCAGGACCTCGCTGATCTTGGGCAGAAAGGCCATCATCGCGCGGGTTTCCAGTACCCCAGCGCCCAGGGCATTGATCATGTGCGGGTGCCCGCCGCGCAGGGCCTCGACCAGCCCCGGCGTGCCGATCTTGCTGTATTCGTTCAGCTCCATCGGATCGGCAAAATCCGCATCCAGCCGCCGCCACAACACGCCGATGGGTTTCAGCCCTTCGACCGTGCGGACCTTGACCTGGCCATCGTCGACCAGCAGGTCGTCGCCTTCCAGCAACATCAGGCCCAGATAGCGGGCGATGTACATGTGTTCGAAATAGGTGTCGGTCGAGGGCCCCGGCGTCAGGATAGCGGATCGCCGCCCCTCCATCCCCGGCAGTTGCGCCATGGCATCGCGGAAGGCACGAAAAAAGCCCGCCAGCCGATACACATTCGCACGCGGATAAGGCGGCGGAAAAATCCGTGCGGTCGCCATACGGTTTTCCAGCGCAAAGCCCGCGCCCGAGGGCGCCTGGGTTCGGTCGCTCAGGACAAACCAGGCCCCGTCCGGACCGCGCCCAAGCTCGAAAGCCATGAAGTGCAGGTAATGACCCGAGGCCGGGGGAACGCCAACCATGGGCCGAAGCCACTGTGCGTTTCCGGCGATCAGACTGGCTGGCAGATGCCCGTCCGCGACCAACCTGCCCGGGCCGTACAGATCGGCAACCACCTGTTCAAGAAGTTCGGCGCGCTGTGACAACCCTGCGCAGATGCCCTGCCATTCCTCTTCCCCCAGGATCACCGGAATATGGCTTAGCGGCCAGTCGCGTTCCTGCCCTTCGCTGCTGTAGTGGCGAAAGAAAACGCCGGCGTCCCGCAAATACTGGTCCGCGCGCGCAAAGCTGCGATCGACTTCAGCCGCGTTCTGGCGCGCCAGTTCCTGCAGGAACGGCGTCCAGACCGCGCGGCGTTTGCCATCTGCGTCAAAGAGTTCGTCCGCCACACCCGGCTGCCGCGCGTAGTCGCGCAGCAGTGTCTCGATCGGATCCGTCCCCTGGCTCTGTGTCTGAACCTGTTGTTGCGTCATCCCAATCCGGGCGCACGCCGCAGATCCAGCGTATGCGGGAACTCGGGGTGCGGGTGTTCTGGCTCGGGCCGATACTGGCCCGAGGCGTGGCCGTAGTTTTCAAACCGCGACAGCCGGCGGGCCTCTGCTTCGTTCCCGTTCACCGGGAAGGTGTCGTAGTTCCGGCCCCCCGGATGCGCGACGTGGTAGATACAACCGCCAATCGCGCGGCCTGTCCAGTCGTCATAGATGTCAAACGTAAGCGGTGCGTTGACGGGCAAGACCGGATGCAGCGCCTCGGGCGGCTGCCAGGCCTTGTAACGCACTGCCCCAACGGACGTACCCGAGGTCTGGGTCTTGGTCATCGGCACCGGGCGGCGGTTCGCCATGACGCGATAGCGGTCCTGATGCAGCGTTGTCAGCTTGAGCTGCAGACGTTCGACCGAGCTGTCGGTGTAGCGCACGGTGCCGCCGATTGCACCGGTTTCCCCCAGCACATGCCAGGGCTCCAGCGCCTGCCGGATTTCCAGGTGCACGCCCTCGACCTCGATCTCTCCGCAGAAGGGGAAGCGGAACTCGGCCTGGGCCTCGTACCAGACCGGGTCGATGTCAAAGCCGTGCGCGCGCAGGTCGGCGAGCAGTTCCAGGAAATCTTCCCACAGGTAGTGGGGCATCATGAACCGGTCGTGCAGCACCGTGCCCCAGCGCACGGGCTTGCCTGTGACGGGCGCGTTCCAGCACCGGGCGATGATGGCGCGCAGCAGCAGTTGCTGCGCCAGGTTCATGCGCGGATGCGGCGGCATCTCGAACCCGCGGAACTCGACCAGGCCCAGGCGGCCCGTGGGGCCGTCTGGGGAGTAAAGTTTGTCAATGCAGATCTCGGCCCGGTGGGTGTTGCCGGTGACATCCGTCAGCATGTTGCGCAACAGGCGGTCCACCAGCCAGGGCGGCGGGGTCGGCCCATCCGTGGGCGCGTTGATCTGCGCCAGCGCCATCTCAAGCTCGTAAAGCGTGTCGTGGCGCGCCTCGTCGATGCGCGGGGCCTGCGAGGTCGGCCCGATGAAAAGCCCCGAGAAGAGGTAACTGAGCGAGGGATGCCGCTGCCAGATCAGGATCAGCGACTTCAGCAGATCGGGACGGCGCAGGAAGGGGCTGTCTTGCGGGGTCGCTCCGCCGACAACCACGTGGTTGCCGCCTCCGGTGCCGGTGTGGCGCCCGTCGATCATGAACTTGTCGGCCCCCATGCGGCACTGGCGGGCCTCTTCATAGATCGCCTCGGTGGTGGCGACGCAGTCGTCCCAGCTGTGCGCCGGGTGGATGTTCACTTCGATCACGCCCGGGTCGGGGGCCACGCGGATCACGTTCAGGCGCGGGTCGCCGGGGGGCGTGTAGCCCTCGATATGGACGGGCAGTTCCATCTCTTCGGCCTGCGCCTCGATGGCGGCGACAAGCTCCAGGTAGTCCTCAGCCGCCTCGACCGGCGGCATGAAGACACACAGCCGCCCGTCTCGCGGCTCCACTGCAATCGCGGTACGCACGGCAACGCCATAGGGGTCGCCGGGTTCCTGCGTGACGCGGTCCTGCGCCTCGTCCTCGGTCGCGACGGTTTCCTTGCGCTGCCGGTGGTCTTTCGAGACCTTGGGAACCGCGAGGCCCGGTTTGCCCTCGCCCTCTTTTTCCTCGTGGAAGTCAGGCAGGTCGTCTTTGGGCAGCGACGGATCAGCGGGATAGGTATAGGGATACTCGACCGCCGGAATGTGCGGCAGCGTCCCCAGCGGCAGGCGGAAGCCCACGGGGCTGTCACCCGGGATCAGGAAGAGATGCCCGCGCTTGGGCTTCCAGAGTTCCGAGCGCCAGCGGTTGCGCGCCGCCTTACCCTGCCAGCGCTGCACCGGCAGCACGTAGCCCGCAGGTTTCGTCAGCCCGCGCGAGAACACCCGCGCGATCCGGGCGCGTTCCTCGGGGTCTTTCAGCTTGGAGTTTTCGGGCGTGACGTTGGCGGGCAGATTGCCTTCTTTCAGGATCCACTCGGCGGGGTCTTCATAGGCTGGCTGCACCATCTGCGGCTTGATCCGCAAACGTTCGGCAAAGCCGGTCATGAAGCGTTCGGCCTCTTCCGGGCCCGCCTTGGTATCGGTGCTTTCCTCGGCCACCAGATCGACATCGCGCCAGATCGGCTTGCCATCACCACGCCAGTAAAGCGAATAGGTCCAACGCGGCAGCGTCTCGCCCGGGTACCACTTGCCCTGCCCGTAATGCAGGAACCCGCCCGGCGCAAAACGGTCGCGCAGCCGGCGGATCATCTTGTCGGCCAGGTCACGCTTCATCGGTCCAACGGCCGTAGTGTTCCACTCGGCGCTTTCGAAATCGTCGATCGACACGAACGTCGGCTCGCCGCCCATGGTCAGGCGCACGTCGCCCTTGGTCAGTTCCTCGTCGACCTTCTGCCCCAAAGCGTTCAGCCGCGCCCAGGCCTCGTCCGAAAACGGCTTGGTAATGCGCGGGTGTTCGGCCACGCGGTTGACCTTCATGTCAAAGGCGAACTCGGTCTCCAGCTCATCATCCGCCGTGAACCCGCCCGAGATCGGGGCCGCGTTGCGGTAATGCGGCGTGGCGGCCAGCGGGATATGGCTTTCGCCCGTCAAAAGCCCGCTGGTCGGATCCAGACCGATCCAGCCCGCGCCGGGGATATAGACCTCGACCCAGGCGTGCAGGTCGGTGAAATCCACCTCGGTGCCCGAGGGGCCATCCAGCGCCTTCAGATCCGGTGTCAGCTGGATCAGGTAGCCTGAGACAAAGCGCGCCGCGAGGCCCAGATGCCGCAGCACCTGCACCAGAAGCCAGCTGCTGTCCCGGCAGGATCCGCTTTTCTTGGTCAGCGTTTCCTCGGGCGTTTGCACGCCGGGTTCCATGCGGATGGTGTAGTCGACCTCTTCCGAAACACGGCTGTTGAGCCCCACAAGGAAGTCCACGATCCGCGTCTTCTTGCGGGGGATCGAGGCGACAAAGCGGTCAAAGAGCTTTCCGTGCGCCTCGGGCGTGCGATAGATCACAAGGTCTTCGTGCAGGTCCTTCGGGTACTTGAAGGGGTAATACTCGGCATCCTCTTCGACAAAGAAATCAAAGGGGTTGTAGACCGACATGTCGGCGACCAGATCGACCTCGATCTTGAACTCGCGCACCGGTTCGGGGAACACAAACCGCGCCAGCCAGTTGCCGTAGGGGTCCTGCTGGTGGTTCACGAAATGCTCGACCGGCGAGACCTTGAGCGAGTGCGAAATGACCCGCGTCCGGCTGTGCGGCGCAGGGCGCAGGCGGATGACCTGCGGGCCAAGGATCACCGGGCGATCATAGGTGTAATGTGTCTTGTGATAGATGCTGGCGTAGATCGACATGAAAATCGGGACCCTTTGCGGGGAAGTTTGGGTGGTGTGTGCTGCGCCAAAGGTTCAGCAGACGGGTGCAAAGCGCAATGGTCAAAGCACAGAAATTACGCCCACACCACGTGCAGGCGCTTGGTTTTTAAGCAACGAGTTTGTGCAATCAGACGGGCAGCAAGGCCAGCGCGACACGACGGCCTTCGCTCAGCAAAACGTTGTAGGTTCGGCAAGCGGAGGGAGAGTTCATCACCTCGACGCCGACGCCGGCGGCGTCAAGCTTGCTTTGCAGGTCCTTGGGCAGATGTGCGATTTCCGACCCGGTTCCGACAAACAGAACATCGGTGTCATCTGCAAGTTTCAAAAGCGTGTCAGCATCTTCAAGCCCACCCCAATCAGAGGTGCCCTTGGCACTCAGACACAGCGGCGCGGACAAAGCCTTGCCGCCGACACGAAAAAAGCCGGGGCCGTAGCCTTCAACCGGCTGAGCATCGGTGAAATCGATCTCATTCAGACGCATGGAGTCACTCCTTGCCTCAAACATCCCACAGTGGCAGCCCTGAAATCGCGGAGGCAGCGATCAGGCAATAGGCAACAACACGGTAAACCCGTTCGTAACCTGGTCGGAACATAGCACTTCCGACGAAATTTCCCAGCACAACGGGAAAGGCCGCGACGATACCAAGCAGCACGGTGTTTGCGTCCAACCGTCCTGTCAGCCAGAAACTGGCCAGGATCAGCAGATCGAACGAGTAGAGAAAAATTGTGGCATTTGCACGTATAACGCGTACAGGCGCAGAGCTGGCCATATAAATAAGGATGACCGGAGGGCCGGGCACACCGGCAAACCCTCCAGTGAATCCGGCCAATGCACCAATTCCGTAAAGTAAGGATGAACGAAGCTCACCTTTATAGCGAAATCCAAAGATGAGGCATAAAAGCAACATTAAAGCGATAACAGAGACGGCATATCGAAAGAATTCCGGCTGAATAATGAACAATAAAGCCAATCCAAAGGGCAAGGTGATCATCATACCGACCACCAAACGTCGGATGTCCAACAAACGCGAATCACGCAGGGCCTGCGGCATCATCGGCAACGGCCCAAACGCGTCCATCACGACGATCAGGACGATGGCCGCGACGGGGTCCAGAAACTGTGTGACAACGGGCAGAACGACAAGCGCGGTGCCGAAGCCCGAAAAGCCCCGCACGATGCCGCCAACCATGCAAATAGCAAGGATCCAGCCCAGCCCCGGCGTCGCCAGGACCTGGGCCAGGGCATCAGGCATCCACGTTCGAGAATTGCGTGCCTGCGGTATTGTCCGGCTTGGACCAGTCGCGCTTGACCCCCAGACGCAGCAGCATGGCGCTGGCGACAAAGATCGACGAATAGGTGCCCACGATGACGCCCCAGATCATCGCAAAGACAAAGCCGCGGATCACGTCTCCGCCCAGAACATAAAGCGAAATCAACGCCAAAAGGGTGGTGACCGAGGTCATGACCGTCCGGCTGAGCGTCTCGTTGATCGAGATGTTCAGCACCTCCTTCAGGTCCTTCTGCTTGTACTTGCGCAGGTTCTCGCGCACGCGGTCAAAGACAACCACGGTGTCGTTCAGCGAATAGCCGACGATGGTCAGAAGCGCTGCGATGATGGCCAGGTCAAAGCGGATCTGCAGCTCGGAAAAGATGCCGATGGTCAGGAACACGTCGTGGACCAGCGCCGCAACAGCGCCCAGGGCAAACTGCCACTCGAACCGCAGCCAGATGTAGACAAGCACCGCGCCAATGGCGAGCAGCACCGCGATGGCCGCGGTCTGGATCAATTCGCCCGACACCTTGGGACCCACGCTTTCGACAGAGACAAACTTGATGTCCGAGGCAACCGCCTGCAGGGCGACCTGAACCGAGTTCACGACATCCGAGGTCACCGATTCCTGCCCTTCCTGGGCCTGAATGCGGATCATTGCCACGTTCTGTTCGGGGCCAAAGGTCGGATCGAACACCTCAGAGATGGTCACATCCCCCAACTCAAGCGTCGCAATCGCGTCACGATAGGCGCCGACATCGATGGTCTGCGCGCTTTCCGTCCGGATCGTGGTTCCGCCCCGGAAGTCGATGCCGAAGTTCAACCCCTGAATGAAGAAGCTGACAACGGCCAGCACGATCAGCAAGCCGGAAATCCCCAGCCAAAGCGTCGAGCGCGAGAAGAAATCCCAGTTGGTTTCTTTCGGAACAAGTCTCAGGCGCATCTCAGACCTCGATTGTCTTGGGGCGACGACGTTCGAACCACATCACGATCAGAAGACGCGTGAGGTAGATCGCGGTGAAGACCGAGGTCAGAATGCCCAGTCCAAGCGTGATCGCGAAGCCGCGCACCGGGCCAGAGCCCATCGCGAACAGAATCACTGCGGTGATGAAAGTGGTGATGTTGGCGTCGACAATGGCGCTGAGCGCCTTTTCATAGCCAAGCTCGATGGCGCGGCTGGGACCCTTGGCGGTCTTCAGTTCCTCGCGGATGCGTTCAAAGACCAGCACATTGGCGTCGACCGCCATACCGATCGTCAGCACGATCCCGGCGATCCCAGGCAGGGTCAGCGTTGCGCCGATCAGGCTGAGCAGACCAAAGATCAGGCCGACGTTGATGATCAGCGCGATGTTGGCGAACAGACCGAACAGACCGTAGCTGAGGCCCATGAAGACCAGCACCGCGGCAAAGGCCACCAGGCAGGCGATCCGCCCGGCCTCGATGCTGTCTTGCCCCAGTTCCGGACCGATGGTCCGCTCTTCCAGGAACTCCAGCCCCGCAGGCAGGGCACCGGCGCGCAGCAGGACGGCCAGGTTGGTGCTTTCCTCGACAGTGAAGTTGCCGGTGATGATGCCGGACCCACCCGGGATGTGGCTTTGGATCACCGGCGCGCTGATGACCTCATCATCCAGCACGATGGCAAAGGGGTTGCCGATGTTCTGCGCCGTGTAATCGCCGAACTTGCGCGCGCCCGAGGGGTTGAAGCGGAAGTTCACGGCAGGACGGCCATTCTGGTCAAAGGCCGGTTGCGCATCGACCAGCTCTTCGCCGGTGACAACCGGGGCCTGTTCAAGCGTGTAGTAGACACCCTCTTGATCCAGTGAGGGCAAGACCTCGTTCCCCGCACCTGCAACCGCGTCGGCATTGGTGCCCGAGCCGATCACAGGCTGGAACGTCAGTTGGGCCGTTGTGCCGATGATGGCCTTCAGCTCGGCCGCGGACCCGATGCCAGGCACCTGGATCAGGATCCGGTCACGACCTTGCCGCTGGATCGTCGGCTCGCGCGTGCCGACTTCGTCGATCCGGCGGCGGATGATTTCAAGGCTCTGCAGGACGGTGCGTTCGTCCGTGGCCTGCTGTTCGGCCTCTGACAGGGTGACAATGACCAGATCATTCTCGCCACGCACCTCCAGGTCGGTGGCCCCAGCCCCGGTCAGCGAGACCACGGGCCGCGCCAGCCCGCGCACGACTTCAAGCGCACGCGCCATGCCCTCGGGCTGCGAGATTTTCACCCGCAGCTCCAGCGGGCCCGAGGGCTGCAGGCGGATCGTCCCGACCGTGGCCCGTTCGGGCCGCAGAACGTCGCGCACGTCGGGCCAAAGCGCCTCCATCCGGGCGGCATAGACGTCGGCGACCTGCACCTCGGCCAGCAAATGCGCACCACCGCGCAGATCGAGGCCCAGGTTCACAAGCGAGGACGGCAGGAACGAGGGCCAGCCATCGGCCATGGCCCTCAACTCGTCGGTTTCACCAGAGACGGCAATGGTGGCCTCGGCGTCGTTGGACTGCTCTACCCGGGTGTAGAACCCGTTGGGCATCGCCAGCAAAAGCCCCGCGGCCACCATCAGCCAGATAAGGACGCGCTTCCAGAGATCGAACTGCAGCATGTGCGGGCCTTTCGCGGCGCGGAATTACGAGTTTGCGGGCTCGGTCTTGGACAGAACCTGAGCGATGGTCGACTGCACGACGCGCACCTTGACGCCTTCGGCCAGTTCGACTTCCAGTTCGTTCTCTTCCTTGACCTTGGTCACCTTGCCGATCAGGCCGCCCTGGGTCACCACCTGGTCACCGCGGCGCAGCGCGTTCACCATGTTCTGGTGATCTTTCATCTTCTTCTGCTGAGGGCGGATCAGCAGGAAATACATGATCGCGAAGATCAGGATCAGCGGCACAAACTGGGCAATGCCTTCCATCGGGGGCTCCTATCGTTGAATGGCGAGACACCCCCGCCCAAGATTTGCGCGGAACCTATGGAGTCTTAAGGGGGTTTGCAAGGCAGGCCGGGCCGTGTCGTGAAGGGAATCGAGCTTTTCTCGGCAGGTCCCCGCGCGGTTTGCGGGCATGGCACGGCCGGTCCCACCGAACCGGCCGTGCCTGCCGCCATCACACCGGCAATCGCGGAACCGTCAAGTTGACATTGAGGTCTGGGGTCCGAGCCTAGCGGAAATCGAGAACCGCAAAGTTCTGATCGGTCAAAAAGCTTGCGGGCACACCCGGAAGTCGCGCCAGCAAAACACCGTTCACTGTGACCTCGGCGCCGTCAGAGCCGTCTTCGACCAGTACGGAATCGCTGCCGTCCCCGGCAAAGAAATCCTCGCGGTAGATTTCAATCTGCAGAACCTCATCACGTTCGAAATCGGTGATGGTCACAGGCTCGACCGGATCGAACTCGCCCAGACCAACGGCGAACAGATCGGTGCCTTCACCGCCTGCGAGCACGTCACCGTCATCGCCTGCCAGGGTGTCATCGCCGTAGCCGCCGCTCAGGGTGTCTGCTTCGCCGGGTTCCAGATCCGTGGCAACCAACAGGTCATTGCGCGTGCCGCCAAAGAGCGAATCCGATCCGCCGAACGAGACCACCTGGTCATCGCCGCCGTCACCGTACAGCGTGTCGTCCCCTTGCTCCTGCGCGTTGGCCACGCCATCCACGACAATGTCATCGCCCCCAAGCGCGCGCACGAAATCGTCACCCGGCCCCGGCAGGATCACCTCGCCCTGCCCCGTGCCCTGGATCACGTCGTCGCCATCCGTTCCGGAAATTTGATCGCCTTCTTCGCCACCACCCCTTTCGCCGCTGTCCCCGTCAGACCCGGAACCACTGTCGAGAATAAGCCCCAAAGCCAATCCACCCAACAAAAGAGCCAACAATCCCACCATGTCTTGCACACCTAAAAATTACATCAACCTCAAACACTTATAGGGAACGGTTGAGTTAGTTCAATTTTGTTGTCGGAAAATTCGGGAAACGCATCGTTTCCACTTGTTCACCAAAGTTCGAAGTCGAAAATGGCCCTGCGATCGGCCAGGTGCTGCGCCGCGACACCGCTCCCCTACACCCTGCCTGCAAACTGGTGCATAACGCCTCTACGACTCACACATGCGTAAAGAGGACAGACCGATGCATGACATCCGCACCATCCGCGACAATCCCGCTGCCTGGGACGCGGCGCTTTCGCGCCGGGGGGTGGAGCCCATGTCGTCGTCGGTCCTGACCATCGACGAAGCGCGCCGCGCTGCGATTCATGCCGCTGAAACCGCGCAGGCGGAACAGAACAAGGCCTCCAAAAGCGTTGGCGCCGCCAAGGCCAAGGGCGACGAGGACGAATTCCAGCGCCTGCGCGCCCTTGTGGGCGAGAAAAAGGCCGAGGTCGCCGAGATGCAGGCCAAGGCCAAGGAGTTGGATGCGCAGCTGAGCGACCTGTTGATGGGCGTGCCGAACCTGCCGCATGACGACGTGCCCGAAGGCGCCGACGAAGAGGACAACGTCGAGATCCACCGCTGGGGCAACCCGCGCAACTTCGACTTCACCCCGGTCGAGCATTTCGAGATCCCCGGCGTCAAACCCGGCATGGATTTTGAAAGCGCCGCCAAGCTCTCGGGCACGCGGTTCATGGTGCTGTCCGGCGCCGTGACGCGCATTCACCGGGCGCTGGCGCAGTTCATGCTGGACACCCACGTCGAGGAACACGGGCTGACCGAGACCTGGGCGCCGGTGCTGGTGCGTCCCGAGATGATGTATGGCACCGGGCAGCTGCCGAAGTTTGGCGAGGACAGCTATGAAACCACCAATGGCTGGTGGCTGATCCCGACCTCGGAAGTGACGCTGACCAATATGGTGCATGGCGAAACCGTCGAAGAATCCAGCCTGCCCCGCCGCATGACCGCGCATTCGCAGTGCTTCCGGTCCGAGGCGGGCAGCGCGGGCCGCGACACGGCGGGCATCCTGCGGCAGCACCAGTTTGAAAAGGTCGAGATGGTCTCGATCACTCATCCCGACAACTCGCGGGCCGAGTTGGACCGGATGACCGAGTGCGCGCAGGCGATCCTGGAAAAGTTGGGCCTGCCATATCGCACCGTGGTGCTGTGCACCGGCGACATGGGCTTTGGCGCGCGGCGGACGCATGACATCGAGGTCTGGCTGCCCGGGCAGAACATGTACCGCGAGATCAGCTCGTGCTCGGTCTGCGGGGATTTCCAAGCGCGTCGGATGAACGCGAGGTTCAAGCCCTCGGCCGGCGGCAAGCCCGAGTTCGTGCATACGCTGAACGGCTCGGGCCTGGCGGTCGGGCGCTGCCTGATTGCGGTGCTGGAAAACGGACAGCAGGCCGATGGCTCGGTCGAACTGCCCGAGGCGCTGCACCCCTGGCTGCGTGGCAAGACGCGGTTGACCGCGGACGGCGTGTTGGAGTGACGACCGTGCGTCATATCCCGACGTCAGCGCCTCGCAGGAGGCGCTGATGCGGCGTGTCTGGGCATTTGTGGTGCTCTGCGCGGCGGTGGGCTTTGTCGCATCACCGATCCTTACGCCGGGGTTCGCAGGGTTTTCGCCCGACCAGTTCCCGGTGCCGCAGGACAATCCACCGGTCCAACCTTCGGGATACGCCTTTTCCATATGGGGCCTGATCTACGCCTGGTTGCTTGCGGGCAGCGGCTTTGGCCTGCTGCGCCGGAGCGACGACGTGGATTGGGCGGACATGCGCCCCCCCTTGTTCGCAAGCCTGGTGATCGGGGCCTTCTGGCTTCCGGTTGCCAACATCAGCCCGATCTGGGCAACCGTCCTGATCTGGATGATGCTTGGAACCTCTCTTGTCAGCCTGTTCCGAGTGGGCGACACGGATCGCTATCTGCAACAGGCGCCGATTGCCGTCTACGCGGGCTGGCTGACTGCGGCGGGATCGGTATCCATCGGTCTGCTGCTGGGCGGTTATGGCCTGCTGGACGAAACCTTTGCGGCGCTGATCGCCCTGATCCTGGCCCTGGCCGTCACGCTGACCATGCAGTACCGGCTGCACCGGGCGCCAGAGTATGGCGTGACGGTCATCTGGGCGCTGATCGCCATCATCGTCGCCAATCGTCAGCCCTTTAACGTGGCGGTGACCGGCGTGGCGGTCATCGGCATCGTGGCCATTCTGGCTCTGCGCGGCACCGACACCGAGTAGACGCCCGGGGGACCGAAGCCCCCCGGGATCACGACGTTCCTTAGCCCGGAAGAACGCCGGCCCCCCGTGCCGTGTTGAGCTCGTCCTGATCGATCTGGCCATCGGCGTTCAGATCCATTTGCAGAAACAAGCTTTCTTCGAGATCCGGATAGGCGGCGACCAATTCGTCAAAGGAATAGACGCCGTCTTCGTTGAGATCCGTGATCTCGGTTTCCGCCTGAGCGACACTGGCTGCCATGATCAGGGTCGTCAGAGTGAAAATGCGGGTCATGGGTTTTGTGCTCCGTTTCATGAGTGGTGCGGCGCTGTGGTTGCGCCGTCATCAAGAATGGAGAGGCCAAGGCATCGAACAACCCAATGTGGTGCCGATCGGCCTGCAGCACCCGTTTTGGGCGTGCCGCCGCTTGGCAGCGGCGGCAGATGGCGCATCCCGTCAGCGGAAACGCGTAAATGGCACAGGCGCGAAATCGCGCATGAGACAGCTATGGCCGAATGGCGGGGCCCTGCGAGCAGACAAAGGCCGATCCGCCTTTCTTGCGCCATTTGCGCAAGAGAACGCGCATCGCGATTCGCGCTGCTTGTGGCCCTAGTCTTTCTTCTTTGGCAGCTTGCCCAGGTGCTTTTTCAGCGCCCCGGCATTCTTCTTGCGCCGCCCCTTGTAGGGGTTTGCATCCCCCTGCCCGCGCATGGTCAGGCGGATCGGCGTGCCGGGCATGTCAAAGTCTTCGCGCAGCCCGTTGACCAGATAGCGCGTATAGCTTTCGGGCAGCTTGTCCGGATGGGAACACATCACCACAAAACCTGGCGGCCGGGTTTTGGCCTGGGTCATGTAACGCAGCTTGATCCGCTTGCCCTGCGGTGCGGGCGGCGGATGCTGTTCCAGCATGCCGGTCAGCCAGCGGTTCAGCTGCGCCGTGGTCACGCGGCGGTTCCAGACGTCATGCGCCTTGAGGATTGCGGCGTGCAGGCGATCCAGCCCGCGCCCGGTGCGGGCCGAGACCGTGACCAGCGGCGCGCCCCGCAGCTGCGGCAGCAGGCGTTCAAAGGCCTCGCGCAGCTCGCGGATCTTGGCGTTCTTGTCGGGCTCGATATCCCACTTGTTCACAGCAACCACAACGGCGCGGCCTTCGCGTTCGGCCAGATCGGCGATCCGCAGGTCCTGTTGTTCAAACGGGATCGCGGCGTCGAGCAGGACCACCACAACCTCGGCGAACTTTACGGCGCGCAACCCGTCCGAGACCGAGAGCTTTTCAAGCTTCTCCTGCACCTTGGCCTTTTTGCGCATGCCCGCCGTGTCGAAGATACGCATCGGGGTGCCGTCCCAGTCTACGCTGACCGAGATCGCATCGCGGGTGATCCCGGCCTCGGGGCCGGTCAGCAGACGGTCTTCGCCCAGGATCTGGTTGATCAGCGTCGACTTCCCGGCGTTCGGGCGGCCCACGACGGCCAGTTGCAACGGCTTGGCTGGCGTCGGAGCGACCTCGCCCTCTTCGTCGACGTCCAGATCGGTCTCGGGTGTGTCCGCGACAGCGCGTTTGGCAAACGCGTCAGCAATGGGCATCAGGGCCGAATACAGCTCGTTCATGCCCTCGCCATGTTCAGCCGACAGGCGCAGCGGTTCGCCAAGACCAAGCGCGTAGGCTTCGATCACGCCGGCATCGGCGGCCGCGCCTTCGCCCTTGTTGGCCGCCAAGATCACATGGGCCGAGCGTTTGCGCAGGATCTCGGCAAACATCTCGTCCACCGGGGTCACGCCAACGCGCGCGTCGATCATGAAAAGGCAGACGTCGGCCATGTCGACCGCCCGTTCGGTCAGGCGGCGCATACGCCCCTGCAGGCTGTCATCGGTGGCATCTTCCAGACCTGCGGTGTCGATTACCGTGAACCGCAGGTCACCCAGCCGCGCCTCACCTTCGCGCAGGTCGCGGGTTACACCCGGCTGGTCATCGACCAACGCAAGCCGCTTGCCCACCAGACGGTTGAACAGCGTCGATTTACCCACATTGGGTCGGCCCACAATGGCGAGCGAGAAAGACATCACAGACTCCGGAAAGGATCAGAGCGCGCTGATAGCCTATTGTGCCGCGATGGGAAAGAGGGCTCGTGTCACCGATAGGCGTGCAAGACGCCGCGGGTCGAGACGACGTACAGGGTTTCCCCAGCCACAACCGGATTGGCGGTTGAACCATGCGGCAGTTTCACGGTGCCCGTTTCGGTGCCATCGGCGGGATCGAACTCGCGGATCAGCCCGTCGGACGAGGCCACGATCAGGCGCCCTCCGGCCAGGATCGGCCCGTGATGTGCGTGACGTGACGTGCGGCTTCGGATCCGGTTCGGCTTTTCAAAGATGGGCAGTTGCGTCGACCAGACCACCGCACCCGAGTCTGCGTCCAGCCGCAAGAGCTCGCTTTGGTCCGAGACCATGAAGACCGAGTTGCCGGCCACCCAAAGCGGGCCAAGCGCACCGGTCTGGGCCGACCAGATCTGCCCGCCGCTGCCCAGCGACATGGCCGTTGTCCGACCCGACGAGTTGGCCGCGTAGACGCGATCCCCGACGATGACCGGATCGCCGGTCACGTCATCAATGGTGCCAAGGGCCGATCCCAGTCGCTGGCCGACCAGTCCCGAGGTCCAGATCCGCAATCCACCCTGTCGGAACGTCGCCTGCAGCTCGCCTGATCCAAAGGCGAAGATCGCCCGCTGATCCGTCAGCGCCGGGGCCGCGCCGCCCGTCACGTTGTTCGCATCGGCCAGCGCATCGATCTGCCAGCGCACACGACCATTGTCGGTTTCGATGGCCCAGGCCGTCGTGTCGCCCGCCACAAGATAAACCACGCCATCATAGACAGTCGGCGTTCCGGTTCCCGAGGCGCGCAGCTTCTGCGTCCAGATCACCTCGCCCGTCGTGCCGTCCAGGGCCGTCAGGTGACCGAAGCCCGAGGACACGTAAAGCCGACCGTCGTCATAGGCCAGTCCGCCGCCATCGGCGTCCTTGTCGCCATCCCGCTCGGGCGTCAGATTTCGCTGCCAGACGGTCTGGCCACCGGTCGATGTGGCCATGACCGTGGCGCCACTGTCCAGCGTATAGATCCTGCCATCGGCAACAACCGGCGCCGCGGTGATGCGGGTCCGGCGGCCATCGCCACGCCCGATCGATGTCGACCATGCCAGGGACAGATCAGCCGCCAGTGCGGGATGCTCGGTCCGATACCGCGGCGACCCGACGCCCTGTGCCCAGGACGCGTTGACCACCGGGGCGGGAACCGACAGCGCGCGCGCAACCTGCCCGCCCGACACGGGCTCAAGCGGTTGCTCGGATGGCAGTGCACTGCGGATGCCAAGCCGTTCACCTGGCAGGATGGGCTCATCCTGTTCACAGGCCACGAGCGTGACCAGGCTAGCCAATGCTATGATCGGTACCGAAATACGCACGTGTTCCGCCCTCTTCTCGTCTGTTCCGCCTGCCGAAGATCGCCCTGGATCAGGCAGGCGCAAGCTCTCCGCCCAAGGCCACAATCAACTGCGAAGCGCGGCGGCGCAAGCCCGGTGTGACTTCGCTGTCGGCAATCAGCCGCTGAAGCCGGGTCAAGGCAGCCTCGGTATCCCCGCCTTCGACGTCCAGCAGCGCCAGTTGTTCCTCGGCCAAAAGCCGCAGTGGCGACCCCGGTGTGGCCAGCACTTCGAACTGCAGGCGGCGTTCGTCCAGACCCATGGTTTCAGACGACCGCAGCAGCGACTTGAAGGTCGCGATCTGGCGGTAGATCTCGGGCAGGTCCGGGTTTGCGGCGATGGCGCTCAGCGTCTGCGAGGCGGCGGCCTCGTCTTCGGCCGAGGCCTGTTCAGCGGCCATCAGCATCGCAACAACGGCCTGACCACCGGGCGAATCCGTTTCGACCTTGGCCAGTTCCGCAATCCGCGCGTCGGGTTCGTCCCCTTCGAGCGCGGCCAGGATCGACGATCCAAGCGCCTGCGCCGCTGCACGGTCCTGGGCGATCGAATACTCGCGATATCCAGCGCCGGCGACGATGAGGATCACCGCCAGAACCGGGATCCAGCCCCACTTGCGCATCAGCGCAAACAGGCGGTCGCGGCGGACCTCTTCGGTCACCTCTTCAATGAAACTGTCACTATCGCTCACGAATTGTGCTCCTGGCCCATGTTTTCGGCTTCTTTATAGGGTGTTGCGCCGCCTGCCAAGGCATTCGACGCTGCCATGCAAGAATGCAGATGTCCTATGCGCGGCAAAATGAACTAAACGGGTGAGTTCACCTTGAAAGCGGTATCTCTTGTCTATATTTTGAACCGGACAGTTTAGACAGATCCAAAATCCAAAGGCCCCCGTATGTTAGGCCAGACACGATCTTTGAATTCCTCAAGACATGCCGCATCGCGGCAAAGCACCGGAAAGAGTGACCCATGCGACTGATCCCTGTAATTACAGCTATTTTGGTGGCGGCTGTGCTTTACGGCGTGGTGATTGAACGGGACAGGCTATTGTCCTTTGCGCGTGAAACGGATCTGGCGGCGCTGGTGCAGGGCGGCGGCGACGGCGCTGACCCGGTCGAAGAGCCTGCCGCACCGGTGGAAGAGGTGGCCGTTGAAGCGCCCGCGCCCGAGGTTGACGAAAACGCGGTCAAGGTGATTGCCGTGCACTCGGTCGCGCAATTGGTCGACAGTGCCGTGATCCTGCGCGGCGAGACCGAGGCCGAACGCACCGTCGATGTGCTGGCGGAAACCGGCGGCAAGGTGATCTCGACCCCGCTGCGGCGCGGGTCCTTTGTCGAAGCGGGCCAGATGTTGTGCGAGATCGAGCCGGGCACCCGGTTGGCGACACTGAAAGAGGCGCAGGCGCGCCTGGCCGACGCGAAAGCCCAGATGGCCGGTGCCGAGGCACGCATTCCAGAGGCCGAGGCCCGCGTGCAGGAAGCCCAGGCCCGGTTGGACGAGGCGCTGATCAACGCAAATGCGGCCTCGAAGCTGAAAGAGGATGGATTTGCCTCGGAAACCCGAGTCGCCGCCACCGAAGCGGCCGTGCGCAGCGCCGAAGCCGCAGTCAGCAGCGCCGAGGCGGGCGTCAAGGCCGCCAAGGCCGGTCTGGACAGCGTGCGCGCCAACATCGAAAGCGCCGAAGCCGCCGTTGTGCGCGCCCAGACTGACATTGATCGCCTCAAGATCAACGCGCCTTTCGCGGGCGTGCTGGAAACCGACACCGCCGAATTGGGCAGCCTGATGCAGACGCAGGGCGGCAACGCCCATTGCGCCACGATTCTGCAACTCGATCCGATCAAGCTGGTGGCCTATGTGCCTGAAACCGAGGTCAACCGCGTCGAGGTCGGCGCCCGTGCCGGGGGCCGTCTGATCGATGGCACCGAGGTACTGGGCGAGGTCAGCTTTCTGTCGCGGTCGTCGGATCCCACAACCCGCACCTTCCGCGTTGAAATCTCGATCGCCAACCCTGGCCTGAAAATCCGCGACGGCCAGACAGCCGAGATCGGCATCGAGGCCGAGGGCGCTCCGGCGCACCTGCTGCCGCAATCGGCGCTGACGCTGAACGACGAAGGCGCGCTTGGCGTGCGCACCGTGGCTGCGGACAACTCGGCCCTCTTCGTGCCCGTCTCGCTGCTGCGCGATACCCGCGAAGGTGTCTGGCTGGCGGGTCTGCCGCAGGAGGCGGACGTGATTGTCGTCGGCCAGGAATACGTCCGCGACGGCGTCCTGGTCGCCCCGTCCTTTGAGGAGCTCACCCAATGACCGGCATCGTCGACTGGGCCGCAGAACGCGCCCGAATGGTCATCGCCTTTATCGTGCTCTCGCTGGTCGTGGGCGGATACAGCTATGCCGTTCTTCCAAAAGAGGGTGAGCCGGATATCGACATTCCGGCTCTTTTTGTATCGGTCCCCTTCCCCGGCATCTCGGCTTCGGACAGTGAGAAACTGCTGGTCAAACCGATGGAGACAGAGCTGTCGGACCTCGACGGCCTGAAGGAAATCAGCGCTACGGCGGCCGAAGGATATGCCGGTGTGGCTCTTGAGTTCGAATTCGGCTGGAACAAGGCCGAGGTCATCGCCGAAGTGCGCGATGCCATGAACAGCGCCGAGGCCTCGTTTCCGGACGGGGCCGAGCAGTATTCGATCAACGAAATCAACTTTTCGGAATTCCCGATCATCATCGTGAACCTGACGGGCCCGGTGCCCGAACGCACGATGGCGCAGGTCGCGAAGGCGTTGCAGGACAAGCTGGAAGCGCTGGATGCCGTTCTGGAGGCCGGGATTGCCGGCAACCGCGACGAGATGCTCGAGGTGCTGATCGATCCGCTGCGGCTTGAGGCCTACAACGTCACCGCGGGCGAGCTGATCAACGTGGTGCGCAACAACAACCAGCTGATCGCCGCGGGCGAGGTCGAAACCGATCAGGGGGCCTTTGCCGTCAAGATCCCGTCAAGCTTTGACGAGGCGCGCGACATCTACAATCTGCCGGTCAAGACCAACGGCGAACGTGTGGTCACGCTGGGCGATCTGGCCACCATCAGCCTGACCTTCGAAGACCGCGTCGGCACCGCCCGCTTCAACGGCGAAAACACCGTTGCCCTGCAGGTGGTCAAGCGCAAGGGCTTTAACCTGATCGACACGGCGGCCCTGATCCGTGCAACCGTGGAAGAGGCCAAGGCGGATTGGCCGCCAGAGCTTCAGGCGGCGGTCGAGGTCGGCACCTCGAACGACCAATCGCGCACCGTGGGCAGCATGGTCAGCCAGCTCGAAGGCTCGGTCCTGACGGCGATTGCGCTGGTGATGATCGTGGTCCTCGCCTCGCTCGGCACCCGGCCCGCGCTGCTGGTGGGTTTTGCGATCCCAACCTCGTTCCTGCTGTGCTTTGCATTCCTGGCGGTCATGGGTGTGTCGGTCAGCAACATCGTGATGTTCGGCCTGATCCTGGCCGTGGGCATGCTGGTCGATGGTGCCATCGTTGTCGTCGAATACGCAGACAAGCGCATCAAGGACGGCGTCGGCCCCATGCACGCCTATGTCGAGGCCGCAAAGCGGATGTTCTGGCCCGTCGTCAGCTCGACCGCCACGACGCTTTGTGCCTTTTTGCCAATGCTCTTCTGGCCCGGCGTTCCGGGTGAATTCATGGGCATGCTGCCCGTGACGCTGATCTTTGTCCTTTCGGCCTCGCTGATCGTGGCACTGGTCTATCTGCCGGTCATGGGCGGTGTCACCGGACGCTTCTCTCGCTCGCTGGGTCGTATCAGCGACGGCCTGCGCCGTGGCCTGCCCTGGGTCGTGCGCGCCGCACTGGTGCCGGTTGTGCTGTTCAGCCTTTTTGTGGGCGCAATGATGGTGCTGAACCCGGCCTATCTGTTCCCGCCGATTGGCGAGGGCTTTGTGGCGCTGGTCCCCGGCATCGTGGTCTTCCTGCTGTCGGCCGTCGCAGCCTCGATCGTGCTGGAAGCGTCCAAGATCCAGCGCAAGGCCAAACGTGTCGAGGGCAAGCGCCGCCGCACCCTGTTTGGCTGGTTCATCACACTGATCGCGGGCAACCCGATCATGCCGCTGGTCACCGTGGGCGGTGTCATCGGATTTGTGATGTTCACCTTTGGCTACTTCGGCGAGAACAACAACGGCGTTGAATTCTTCGTGGAATCCGAGCCCGAACAGGCCATCGTCTATGTCCGCGCGCGCGGCAACCTGAGCCTTTCCGAAAAGGACGCCCTGCTGAAACGGGCCGAGGCGATCACGCTGACGCATCCGGGCATCTGGACGGTCTTTGCCTTTGCGGGCGAAGGCGGTCTGGGGTCGAACACCGGCGGCGCGCAGGCGCCCGAGGACACCATCGGCCAGATCCAGCTGGAAACCATCCCCTGGGACGACCGCAAGGGTATTGCTGAACTCGACGGCGACGTTGTCCTGGCCGAGCTGACCAGGAAGCTGGACCAGCTGCCCGGCGTGCAGACCGAGATCCTGAACCTGGCCCAGGGCCCTGCGAGCGGCAAGCCCGTGCACCTGCGCCTGAAAGGCGACAGCCTTGCCGTGCTGGAAGAGGCCGCCCTGCTGGCCCGCGCCGAGTTCGACAAGACCCCAGGCCTGACCCTGATCGAGGACACCCTGCCCCTGCCCGGTATCGACTGGCAGATCGACGTCGACGTCGAAAAAGCCGGCCGCTATGGCGCGGATGTGGCCACCGTGGGGGCCATGGTGCAGCTGGTGACACGCGGTATCCTGCTGGACACCATGCGGGTCGACACCTCGGACGAAGAGATCGATATCCGCGTCCGCCTGCCCGAAGAAGACCGCGTGCTGTCCACGCTGGACACGCTCAAGGTGCGCACTGCGGACGGACTGGTGCCGCTGTCGAACTTCATCACCCGCAAGCCGGTCGAGAAGCTGGCGCAGATCAACCGTGTCGATCAGAAACGCTATTTCGACGTCAAGGCGGATGTCGAAAGCGATCTGGTGAAGCTGATGAAGGGCGACGGCGACGATCAGGTGCTCCGCGCCACGGTTCACAAGCTGGACGACGATGCGGACCCCAAGTTCGGCGGGCGCGTTCTGACCGACCCGACAGGTGCGCGGCTGGAGATTTTCGATCTGCCAGAGGGCGTGACGCTGTCTGCGCTAGAGGCCGAACTGGCCGCCGAAGAGCTGTCACAGATCGCGGTGAACCCGAACGAGCGGATCCAGGAAATCACCAAGTGGCTCGACACCAACCCCTTCCCCAACGGGATCGAGTTCGAATGGACCGGCGATCAGGAAGAGCAGGAAGAGTCGGGCCAGTTCCTGATGTCGGCCTTTGCGGGCGCGCTGGGTCTGATGTTCATCATCCTGCTGGCGCAGTTCAACAGCTTCTACAATGCGCTGCTGGTGCTGCTGGCGGTGGTGCTGTCGACCGCCGGTGTTCTTTGGGGGATGATCGTCATGGATCAGGCCTTTTCGATCATCATGACCGGCACGGGCATCGTCGCGCTGGCGGGGATCGTCGTGAACAACAACATCGTCCTGATCGACACCTACCAGGAATACAGCCGCTACATGCCCCGGATCGAGGCGATTGTCCGCACCGCCGAAGATCGCATCCGCCCGGTGCTGCTGACCACCATCACCACGATGGCCGGTCTCGCGCCGATGATGTTTGGCCTTAGCCTCGACTTCTTTGGCGGCGGCTACACCATCGACAGCCCGACGGCGCTTTGGTGGAAGCAGCTGGCCACGGCGGTGGTCTTTGGCCTTGGTATTGCTACGGTGCTGACGCTGGTCTTCACGCCGTCGATGCTGGCCGCTCGGGTCTGGGTCACCACCTACGCCCTGTGGATCGCACGCCTACTGGCGCGCATGTCCGTGGGCCGGGGCAGCCGCATCGCCCGCGACTGGGCGCTGAACCGCGCCGCGCGGCGCGTGCGCGGGGCCGAGATCATCTGGGACGAAGACGACGGTGACGACCCGCTGGTGCCGCTGCCGGGGATCGAGCCGACCCGCCCCCTGCGCGCGGCAGAATAGTCCGGACCCTGCTAGCCCGAACCCTGTGCCCGCCGAACGTGGCGGGCACATCAAACGAAGTTAGATTGTGCCAAAAAAGTCAATCGACCCGACCAGCGCGTTTGGGTCCGTGACGCCCAACAGCACGATGTGCAACTCGACGTCCTTGTCGACGTAATCGACGACCGTGTTGCCGCCTACCACGATCGCAGAAGCCGCGATGTCGGCGGCAAGCTGCGGGAGCGAAACGGGCGACCCACCCAGAGTCACGCTGATTTCGATCCTGTCCTTCAGGATTTCCCAGTCCGTGATCGTCTGTTGTCCTGTGTTAAATTGAGAAAACACAAATGTGTCAGCACCTGTTCCCCCGGTCAGCGTGTCGGCGTCATCCCCACCAACGAAAATATTTCCCGCCAGTCTGTCTCGCCCTCCGCCGCCATTCAACCGGTCGTCGCCAAAGCCGCCCGACAAAGTATCGTGCCCAGGCCCTCCAAAAATAACATCGTTTGCCGACCCACCGCTAAGAATATCGTTTCCTTGCTGCCCGAAAATCTCGTCAGCATCGATGCCTCCTTTGATTGAGTCGTCTCCAGCACCACCAAGCAGCGTGTCGTTGCCTTGGTCTCCATTGATCTGATCATTATCCGCTCCGCCATCAATAAAGTCTGAACCCAGCCCGCCATTCAGCGTGTCGTTCCCATCTTCTCCGAAAAAGCGGTTCGACCCTCCTCGAGCGATCTGTGATCCCCTGATAAAATCGTCGCCGGCCCCACCAAAGACAACATCGTCGCCCTTGTGTGTCCTGATCGTGTCGTTGCCGGATTGACCGAAGACCCGGTTCAAGCCATCCCCGGTTGCAATGGAATCGTTGCCTTCGCCGCCCATGACCCGATCGATGCCGACGCCCGAACGGATCGTGTCATCCCCATCGCCCCCGACAAGGAAGTCATTGCCGGCCAGCCCAAAGATGAGGTCGGCGTCGGCACCGCCCTTTATGTTGTCATCTCCGAAGCCACCATCAATGCTGTCCTTCCCGAACCCGCCCAAGAGGGTATCATCACCGCTGTCCCCATAAAGCGTGTCATCCCCCAGTCCACCGTTCACGAAATCCGCGCCATCGCCGCCTCTGAGCGTGTCGTTCCCGCTCAGGCCAAAGATCCGGTCATCACCGCGCGCGCCCTTGATCTGATTGGCCCCACGGTCGCCTTGCAAGGTATCGTTGCCGTCCGACCCCAACAGGTTTTCGATGTTCAAAAGGACATCTCCCTGCGCATCACCGCCCGAGGTAACGCCCGATCCCGCGAGTTCGACGCGTACCGCGGCAGACCCGGTATAGCTGGCCCAATCGCTCCCATGGCCTCCGTTCAGTGTGTCGCGCCCACGACCGCCGACCAGCGTGTCATCGCCGCTGTTGCCGGCGATCCGATCGTCCCCGGCGCGCCCCGACAGCGAGTCGTTCGCGCCCTCGCCGCACATCGTGTCATCGCCCGTCGTGCCAAACAGCGTATCGGGATCATCTGTGCCGCAGATCGGCCCGCCAGAGACCTGGACCCCCGGCAACTCGGCGAACTCAATCGGTTCGCCCGGCGCAAAGGGCCCCTCGGTCACCGGGCCGATGGACACGAGTTCGCCCGTCCAGTTGAAGAAATCCGTCAGGACGTCGAATTGCGGCAGGGGATCGCCGCCAATGACAAAACTATAGGTTTCGTCCGTCGTCTCGCTGTAGAAATCCATGAGGAACGTGGTCTTGCGGTCCGTGGGCGGCCCCCAGACATAGGACCCGATCCGCACGGTGAACGTGGCGTCAAACCCGATGGTGTTGTTGAACACAAGGTTTCCGACGCCGATCCCGGACAGGCTGGCCGGGGGAACCAGGAAGGTGTCAGGGGCCAGCAGCGCATAGGTGAACGCCGCGATGTCCACGCTGATCGTCACGGTCCCGGGACCCACTTCGTCCAGGGCCCCGCTACCAGCGGCAAAACCATATGTGTAACCGGTCAACGTAAAATCAGGCATGGTCGTCCCCTGCGGTGGATCAACGCAAATTCAAAATCTTGCTGGAGCCTAGCAATCATCGGCTCTTTGGGTCAAAGTTTTTGCCGCGGTACGGCCTGCGACAGGCCCGCAAGGCCTGCACTCAGAAAAAGTCGACCGACCCGATCAAGGCCGTCGGGTCGGCAACGCCCTGCAAGGTGATGTGGATCTCGATCCCATGTGTGGCGTTGGCATAATTGATCACCGTGTCCCCACCGACGACAACCGCCGCGGCGGCAATGTCTGCTTCGATCTGCGCTTGGCCCTGGGCAGACAGGTTGGCAAACGCATCGATTTCAAGAGTATCGATGCCTTTTTCCCAGTCCGTGATGATCTGGCTGTTCTTGAAATTTTCTGAGAACACAAAGGTGTCTTCCCCCTGACCGCCGGTCAGCGTCGAGACCTCGGTCGATCCCGCAACCATGTCCACAGACAGCGTGTCGTTGCCGGTGCCCCCGTCCATCTGGTCGTTTCCGCCGCCACCAAACAGGTTGTCATTCCCGGCACCCCCCAGAAGGATGTCGTTGTCATCGCCCCCGCGCAACCTGTCGTTGCCATCCTGTCCGTCCAGACGGTCCCTGCCGACCCCGCCAATCAACGTGTCATTGCCGGTGCCCCCTCGCAGCACGTCATTACCGCCGTTGCCATTGATCTGATCCTGATCCGCCCCGCCATCGACGGTATCGTTGCCAGCGCCCGCGACGATCCCATCGTCGCCTTCGTCCCCGAACACCCGGTCGTTGTCCTCGCCCGAGAAAATCGCATCGTTGCCGCCACCGCCCCTGATCAGGTCGTTGCCATCCCTAGTTTCGATGACATCGTCTCCCAGACCGCCATGGACCCTGTCGTCACCCTGGCCCGTCTTGATCGTGTCGTTGCCCGCCTCCCCCTTGATGCGATTGCTGCCCGTCCCGCTGGTGGCGATGAAGTCGTTGCCTTCTCCGCCAAAGACCCGGTTGTCACCCTGGCCCGCGTTGATGCGATCGTTGCCGTCCTGGCCCAAGATCGTGTCGTTGCCGGGGCCGCCCAAAATGGTGTCGTTGTCACCTCCGCCCGTGACATTGTCATGTCCGCGTCCGGCCGTGATGTTGTCGGCCCCTGCGCCACCAACCAAGGTGTCGTCGTTGTCACCCCCCGACAGCGTGTCGTCGCCATTGCCCCCGTTGACCAGATCGTCGCCGCTGCCGCCATCGGCCACATCGTTTCCGCCGCGCCCCAGGATCGTATCGTTGCCAGCCCGCCCCTCGATCCTGTTGGCCGCCAGATCCCCGGCCAGGGTGTCATTGCCGTTGGAGCCGATCAGGTTATCGATGTTGAACAGCAGATCCCCCTGGGCGTCGCCACCTGCCATGCGGCCGGGCGTGCTGATGTCGACATTCACAGCCGCCCCAGAGCTGGAATAATCGGCCGTGTCGATGCCCGAGCCGCCGTTCAGCACATCGGCACCCCGCCCACCGATCAAGGTATCGTTGTCCTCGTTCCCGCGCAGGACATCGTTTCCGGCCTTGCCGATCAGGGTATCGTTCCCGCCTTCGCCGCACAGGGTGTCAGCACCGACCGTGCCGACCAGCCGGTCCGGATCATCCGTGCCGCAGGTGATCCCGGTGTCGACCCCGACACCCGGCAAATCCACGAATGTGATGGGCTCACCCGGGGCAAAGGGGCCAGCCGTGACCGTGCCGACCGAAACGAACTCGGCCACCCAGTCATAGAAATTGGGAACCGTGGCAAAGGCCGGAAGCGGGTCGCCCCCGATCACGATGCTATAGGTTTCATCCGTCGTCGAACTGTTGAAGTCCATCACCACCGTGGACTTGCGGTCGTCGAATGGCCCCCAGACAAAAAGGCCGATCCGAATTGTGAACGACCCATCAAAGGGAATGGTGTCATTGAAGGTGATGTTGCCCGGTCCAATCCCGATCAGCGCAGCGGGTGGGATCAAAGACCCATCGGGGGGAAGCAGGGAATAGGAAAAGCTGGCAACTTCGACGCTGAAGGTGACGGTGCCCGGACCAACGGCGTCCAGCGCGCCGGTCGCATCGTCAAAACCGTAGGTGTACCCGGTCAGGGTATAGTCAGTTGGCACGGGCGTATCTCTCTAGGTTCCCAAGGGTGTGGCGCATCGACGCCGCCCGGGACCCTAGCAACGCACCTGCGCCCGGGTCAAAAGAAATCCCTGACTTCAAGCATTTACATCTTTGACGTGCGCCCGGGCCAACGTGGTGCGGCCAAGGTCAGGCCGCCGCCTCTTCTTCGGCCTGCTGCATGGTCCAGAGCTGCCAGTAACGACCGTGCTTGGTCAGCAACTCGTCGTGCGTCCCCTCTTCGACGACCACACCGGCCTCCAGCACCACGATCCGGTCGGCATCCGCAATCGTCGACAGCCGGTGCGCGATGGTGATGACCGTACGCCCTTCACCCGCGCGGGCCAGCGCCTCTTGGATCTCGTGCTCGGTTTCGGTGTCGAGCGCCGAGGTCGCCTCGTCCAGCAGCAGGATCGGCGGGTTCTTCAGCAGGGTCCGGGCAATGCCCACGCGTTGCTTTTCGCCGCCGGACAGCTTGAGCCCGCGTTCGCCCACCATGGTGTCGTAGCCCTCGGGCAGGGATGAGACGAAGTCATGGATCTGCGCCGATTTCGCCGCCTCGATCACCTCGTCCTCAGTCGCCCCGTCGCGGCCATAGGCGATGTTGTAACGGATCGTGTCGTTGAACAGCACCGTGTCCTGCGGCACCACGCCGATGGCGTTGTGCAGGCTGACCTGCGTGACATCGCGCAGGTCCTGCCCGTCGATCTGGATCGCCCCCGACTTGACGTCATAGAACCGGAACAAGAGCCGCCCGATGGTCGACTTGCCCGACCCCGAGGGCCCGACCAGTGCCACGTTCTGCCCGGCACCGACCTCAAGCGAGATGCCTTTCAGGATGGCGCGCTCTTCCTCATATCCGAACTGCACGTCCCTGAACGAGACAACGCCACCCGAGACCTGCACATCCGGCGCGCCGGGTTTGTCCGAAATTTCCGAGGGTTGTTCGAGCAGATCAAACATCTCGCCCATGTCCACCAGGCTTTGACGGATTTCCCGATAGACCGTGCCAAGGAAGTTCAAGGGCATGGTGATCTGGATCATGTAGGCGTTGACCATGACAAAATCGCCGACCGTCAGCGCGCCGTTCTGCACCCCGACAGCGGCCATGATCATCACCGCCACCAGGCCAGAGGTGATCAGAAAGGACTGACCGAAGTTCAGCGCCGCCAGCGAGGTGGCGGTCTTGATGGCGGCCGTCTGATAGTTCTTCATCGCCACGTCGTAGCGCTGCGCCTCGCGTTCCTCGGCGCCGAAATACTTGACGGTTTCAAAGTTCAGCAGGCTGTCGATCGCCTTTTGGTTGGCGTCGGTGTCCTGTTTGTTCATCTCGCGCCGAAGCTTCACCCGCCATTCGGTGACACGGAAAGTAAAGATGACGTAGGCGGCAATCGTGCCGGCCACGACGACCAGATACCAGACGTCAAAAAGAACAAAGAGCACCAGCGAGATCATCAGAAGTTCCAGCATCAGCGGCCCGATGCTGAACAGCATGAATCGCAGCAGGAACTCGACCCCCTTGACGCCGCGTTCGATGATCCGGCTCAGACCGCCGGTCTTGCGGGTGATGTGATAGCGCAGGCTCAGCTTGTGGATATGGCGAAAGGTTTCCAGCGCGAGCGACCGCAGGGCGCGCTGGCCGACACGGGCAAAGACCGCGTCACGCAACTGCTGAAAGCCGACGGTCATCAGGCGCGCCACGCCATAGGCCACGGTCAGGCCGATGGCCCCAAGCGCCAGATCGGGCACCTCGCCCGAGAGGTTGTCGACGGCAGCCTTGTACAAAAGCGGTGTGCCCACAGCGACCACCTTGGCCAGGACCAGGGCGACCATCGCAAAGACCACTCGCTGGCGGACCCAAGCCGGTTCAGATGGCCAGAGATAGGGCGCGACACGGCGAATCGTGCGCCAGCCAGAGCGGCGTTCGTCCTGTTCAATCTGTGTTGAGGTGTCGCTGGCCATGCGTCGCTCCGTTGACTGGGCCGATGACACATAAGGCGTGCAGACCGGAATGACCAGAAGGCGCGCCGATTTTCAATGACCGGCGCGCCCTGAAAGCTCAGTTCTCCGTCAGAACGACTTCGTCTTTGGGCAGGGCAAAGATCTGACCCGGATAGATCAGGTCGGGATCACGAATGCGGTCCCGGTTGGCCTGGAACACGTGAACGTACAGGATGCCCTCGCCATAGCGCTCACGCGAGATCGCCCAAAGCGTATCCCCCGGCTGCACGGTGACGGCTTTGATCGGCAAGGTCTTTTCCTCGTCCCGCACCTGCGCAAGGGCTTCGCGCGATTCCCGCTTGAAGGGGCTTTCGACCCGCGACGTCACGGCGCCCTGGTCATCCACCTGGTCGACACGCAGGGTGTAGACGCCGGTATCGACCTCGGGCAGGTCCGCTTTCCAGCTTCCGTCCTCGCGGATGCGCGAGGTGGTGATGGGCTTGTTGTCCAGATAGACGCGCACAAAGCCTGCGGTGCGCCCCGCGCCACGGCCCGACAGGGCCACATCACCCGTGTCATCATAGGTGATCGCATCCAGTGCCACCGAGCTGAGGACCTGCGGCGCCACGCCAGGCACCGAGGGTGCCTGCAGCACGCGCACGCCGGTCTTGTCGGACAGCAGCACCGTGGTCGAGGCGACAACCTCCGGCCCCTTTTCCACCGCCGTTGCGGGTTCAGCGAGCTGGTCCGAAACTTCGGCCACTTCGACGTCCGGTTCGGGAACGGCGCGCGGTTCGGCCTCGGGGTTCTGGACCTTGGCAACCACAACGGGGTCCGCCTCGGGCGCCTTTGGATCACCCCGCGTGACAAGGGCCTGTGGTGTGTCTTCCACCTCGGGCAGCTCCGGCGCCGCAAGCAAAACCGGGGCGGTGACCTGCACATCCACAGCCGGGACCTTTTGGCCCGTCGAGGTGCTGACCACCGGATCAACCGGCGCGGCGTCAACCTCGGGCGCTTCCAAGGCTGGCGCATCTGCCCTTGCGGTTTCAACGGCGGGTTCTTGGTCCTGAGGCTCGACTGCAGCAACGTCCACAGCCGGTTCCTCGGCTTCGGGCTCCACTTTGGCGACCTCAACCGCAGGTTCTTCGGCCTGAGGCTCCACCTCGGCAACCTTAACCGCAGGTTCTTCGGCTTGCGGCTCCACGTCTGCAACCTCAACCGCAGGCTCTTCGGCCTGAGGCTCCACCTCTGCAACTTCAACCGCAGGCTCTTCCGCCTGAGGTTCAACCTCGGCAACTTCAACCCCAGGCTCTTCGGCTTGGGGCTCCACCTCGGCAACTTCAACCGCAGGCTCTTCGGCCTGAGGCTCCACCTCTGCAACTTCAACCGCAGGCTCTTCCGCCTGAGGTTCAACCTCGGCAACTTCAACCGCAGGCTCTTCCGCCTGGGGTTCAACCTCAGCAACCTCAACTGCAGGCTCTTCGGCCTGGGGTTCCACCTCAGCAACCTCAACCGCAGGCTCTTCGGCCTGGGGTTCAACCTCAGCAACCTCAACCGCAGGCTGCTCGGCCTGGGGTTCCACCTCAGCAACCTCAACCGCAGGCTCTTCGGCCTGAGGCTCCACCTCGGCAACCTCAACCGCAGGGTCCTCAACCTGAGCGTCACCTTCTGCGGTTTCGACCACCGGTTCTTCACCCTCAGGCGCGACGTCCGCTTCGGCCACAACAACCGGCGTCGGAGCAAGGATGACCTGCTCTTCGCTTTCCAGCGGGCCGTCATCCATCATCATCACCAGCGACAAGACCCGAGGCACCTCCGAAGGCGCAATATCCAGGAAGCTGACAAACCGCCCATCCGAGCCGGTGATCACGGTGGCCAGCTTTTCGCCGTCCAGCAGGATGCCAATCTCGCGCTCGATCTCACCCACGCCCGCGACAAGCGCTGACCCGTCCGTTTCAAGGCGCACAAGGTCAAAGCGGGGCGGCTCGATGACAACCGGGGTCTCTTCGACGGGCTCCGGATCAACAGCGGCAACCGCTTCGGGTTCGGGGTCCGCCTCGGGTTCGGGCGCGACAAGCGCCGCGCTTTCCTCGACCACCACGGGGGCCTGCGGCTGAACCACATCCTGCGCGACTTCGGGGTCGGGCTGCGGTGTGCCCGGATCCAGTGCTCCGGAAACGTAAAGACCTGCGCCCACCGCCACCGCGATGGCCACTGCTCCGATTGCGACGCCGTTTGTTCCGGCAAGGGCAGCTGACTTGCTCATTCCGTTCCTTCTCGCCCGGCCACATCTGCCAACACAGACACTTATCCCCAAAACCGGGCTGTTATAGAGTTGAGCGTGTATAGCAACATGGCTTACAGGGGTCAAAAGCACATTTTTGCAAGGGAATTCGCGCCATGGCTCAAAAATCCGTCTGTGTGTATTGTGGATCGCGATCCGGTGCGGACCCGGCTTATGAACAAGAGGCCGAGCGGCTTGGCCAACAGATCGCCCGGAACGATTGGCGGCTGGTCTACGGTGCCGGCGACATCGGCTTGATGGGCACCGTCGCGCGCGCGGCACAGGCCGCGGGGGCCGAGACCTTTGGCGTGATCCCGACCCATCTTCTGACCCACGAGATTGGCAAACGCGATCTGACCAGTTTCGTGATCACCGAGACGATGCACGAGCGCAAGAAGGTCATGGTGATGAACGCCGACGCCATTGTCGTGATGCCCGGCGGCGCCGGGTCACTGGACGAGTTCTTTGAGGTGCTGACCTGGCGGCAGTTGGGCCTGCACGACAAACCCATCGTGATGATGAACGTGAACGGCTATTGGGACAAGCTGCGGGCACTGGTGGATCAGGTGATCGACCAGGGGTTTGCAGATGCCTCGCTTGGGGAATTCGTAACCTGGGTCGCGGATGCTGCAGGCGCGGCCGAGGCGTTGAAGGCCTAGGGCAAATCGAAAAGGAACGCCGCGATCCATATCGTCGGGCAACATTATTCCTCGGACGGTCCAAGAAAAACAGTTGCTAGGCGGTGCCCTGTATCTCGATCACCGTGATCTCGGGCACCACGCCAAAGCGCACAGGCAGGACCGAGCAGCCAATCCCGCCCGAAACCACCAGATCCGGCCCGCCCTCGTTCACATGGCCATAGGCAAAGCGGTTGCCAAACCGCGAGGGCACCACCGGAGAGTAGCCGAAGAGCCGGACCTGCCCGCCGTGTGTGTGGCCCGACAGAACAAGCGACACGCGATCGGGCACCTTTGGAAGGATGTCCGGTTCATGCGCCAACAGCACAACCGGCGCGTCCGAGGTGACCTGGGCCAATGTTCCGGGCAGATCATCCAGCCCGACAAGCCCCTGTTGCCCCCGCAACATCGCCCATTGATCCTCGAGCCCTGCCAGCCAGAACCCGGCCCCTTCGAACAACCTGGCTTCGTTTGACAGGACCGGAATGCCCACGGCCTTCAGCGCGTCCGCGTAGATGTTCGGATAGCCACCGCGCGCCTGCGCTGCGACATCGTCCCACCAATCGTGGTTGCCCAGCACCGAAAAGACCCCCAGCGGCGCCTTCAGGTTCGCCAATTCCTGCGCGGCCTGATCGAATGGCACCGGCGCCGAGACGAACCGGTGACCGGCGGCGAAATCGCCGCCCAGCAGGATGATGTCAGCGCCAATCGCATTGGTGCGCGCCACCACTTTGCGCAACCGGCGCAGCGTCACCAGAGGCTCACCCAGGTGGATGTCGCTGATCATCGCAATCTTCAGCGGTGGCGCGGTCCAGTCCTTGCGTGCGATCCGCCAGCGTTTCACCCGCAGCCGCAGCGCCGGTTCAATGAAAAACCCGTAGGTCGCAGCAAAAAGGCCTGCCAGGATCGTTCCCAGCAGGCCCTTCAGAAACTTGCGTCGCGAGATCAAGCGATCAGAGGCGCGAGGCCACGTTTTCCCAGTTCACCAGGTTGTCGAGGAAGTTCGACAGGTAGGCCGGGCGCTTGTTGCGGAAATCGATGTAGTAGCTGTGCTCCCACACGTCGCAGCCCAGCAGAGCGGTCTGACCAAAGCACAGCGGGTTCACGCCGTTTTCGGTCTTGGTGACCTTCAGGCCGCCGTCGGTGTCCTTGACCAGCCAGGCCCAGCCCGAGCCGAACTGACCGGCACCTGCAGCCGAGAACTGCGACTTGAATTCGTCAACCGAACCAAAGCTCTCAACGATGGCCTTCTCCAGCTCACCCGGCATCGCGTTGCCGTCGGGGCCCATCATTTCCCAGAACTGGTTGTGGTTCCACAGCTGGCTGATGTTGTTGAAGATGCCGTTCTGAGCAACCGCGCTGGCGTCATAGGTGCCGACGATGATCTCTTCCAGCGTCTTGCCGTCCCACTCGGTGCCCGCGATCAGCTTGTTGCCGTTGTCGACATAGGCCTTGTGGTGCAGGTCGTGGTGATATTCCAGTGTCTCCTGGCTCATGCCTTTGCCGGCCAGAGCGTCGTGGGCGTAGGGAAGATCGGGAAGTTCGAAAGCCATAATGTGGTCCCTCTTGGATGCAGCGTTTCGTTAGTGTCTAACTGAGGCCTGAGGGGGCCAAGGTCAAGGGCTGCTCAGCCCGTTGTGCAGCTTCCAAGTTGCTGAATATCGCCACCGGGCGCGCCAAAGACCGACAATTCGCCGATGCCTTCGGCCTTGGCGATCTGCAGAACCGATTGCAGTTGCGCCTGCGTGCCGTCCTCGCGCCCTGCCGCGGCGGCAAACCATTGAAAGGTGATTTCGGACGTACTGTCCACGGTGACAATCGCGGTCACCTGCCCCGCGGCAAGGGTCAACTCATCTTCGACCGTCACTTCGCGCGCGGCGCGGTCGATAGATGCCATGATCTGCGGCGAAACAAAATTTCCGGCGTCAAAGCTGCAGGTGTAGGTTTCGGCAAGAACAGGCGCCGCCAGACAGGCAGCGCCGAAAGCAAGGGCAAAGGGCTTCATTCGCAAACTCCGTACAAAAGATGTACAAAGACTACCCGGCCGAAACCGGGCCACAAGTCGGCAAAACCCTAAGTGCCGAAGAAATTCACCGCGCTGTCGGGATCGGCGGCGGTGCTGAGCAGATCGAACATATACTGCGCAACCGAGCGGAAGCAGATCACCTCGAACGTTGTCTCGTCCGTCAGGTAAAACGCCGCCGCCACCTGTGCCATGCGGGTCCGGCGAAACGCGCCTTTGGCAAAGGCCTCGGGCGCGAAATCGACCGGAGCCAGCTTGGCCATGACCTCGCGGGCCTTGCTGCCGCGCACCTGAAACACCGCACGGGCGTCCGAGATGTTGGCGACCAAGGCGTGCTGACCGGCCAGGGCCTTCGCCAGTGCCTCGGTCAGCGCATTGGCCTGATGATGCGGGCACATCAGCAACAGCTCGTCCGGCGACATCCAACACAGCAACATGTCGCCGGCACTGACGACCTCGCGCTGCCCCGGCAGCGTCAACCCGGTTTCCGCCTGCACGGCCGTGGCAAAGCCTGCGTCCCCCAGATCGCCACGCAGGGTCACCATGCCCCGCAGTCCTGCGTCCCGGACCGACACCAACCCTTCGAAGGATGCGCCCTGCAGCGCGCTGACCGCTTCAGACATTTTGCTTTTCTCCTTCGGGGTCATAGAAGACCGGGCTGACGATCTCGGCTTTCACCAGACCGCCATCGACCGTGTTGAACTCGATCACCTCACCCATGCGGTCCGGCCCGTTCAGCACCAGCCCCATGGCGATGCCATAGCCCAAGGTCGGCGAATGATAGGTCGAGGTCACACGGCCCTGCGTGTTCCCCTGCCCGTTGCCGTTCACACCTTGTGCAACCGCATAAGACCCATCCGGCAGGACCGAGCCATCCGTGGTTTTCAGACCCACCAGCTGCCAGCGCGTCGGGTCGGTCATGTGGCTGCGTTCCTGCGCGCGCTTGCCCAGGAAATCCTCTTTCTTCTTCGAGATCGCCCAGTGCAGGCCCAGATCCTGCGGGATCACCGTGCCGTCGGTTTCGTCCCCGATCATGATAAAGCCCTTTTCGGCCCGCATGATGTGCAGCGCCTCGGTGCCATAAGGCATCGCGCCGAACTCGGCCCCAGCCTCGAGCAGTGCATCCCAGAAGGCGCGGCCCTGGCTGGCGGGCACGGCAATCTCATAGCTCAGCTCACCCGAGAACGAGATCCGATAGGTGCGTGCATCAAAGCCGCCGATCTTGCCATCGGCCCAGGCCATGAAGGGCAGCGTCTCGGCGCTGACATCCATTCCGCCGAGCTTTTCCAGCACCTTGCGGGCGTTGGGGCCAACGACTGCGATTTGGGCATATTGCTCGGTCACATTGGCGGTATAGACCTTCCAGTCCCACCATTCGGTCTGCAGCCATTCTTCCATGTGGCCATGGATACGGTCCGCGCCACCGGTGGTGGTGTGGCAAAGCCACGTGTCCTCGTCGATGCGCGCGACCACGCCATCGTCAATCAGGAACCCGTTTTCCGAGCACATCAGGCCGTAACGGCAGCGCCCGACCTTCAGCGTCGACATCATGTTGGTGTACATCATGTCCAGGAATTTGCCCGCGTCCGGCCCCTTGACGATGATCTTTCCCAGCGTGGAAGCGTCAAGCAAACCAAGGGCTTCGCGGGTATTCTTCACCTCGCGGTGCACCGCCGCTTCGATGCTTTCGCCGTCGCGCTGGAAGCAATAGGGCCGCCGCCAGTGACCGACCGGCTCCCAGTAGGCACCGTTGTCTTCATGCCAGGCATGGACGGTCGTGCGGCGGATCGGCTGAAAGACAGCGCCACGCGCCTCACCCGCAATCGCGCCCATCGAGATCGGCGTATATGGGGGGCGGAAGGTGGTCGTGCCCACATCGGGGATCGACTCGCCAAGCGCGTTAGAAAGTGTCGCCAAGCCATTGATGTTGCTCAGCTTACCCTGATCAGTCGCCATGCCCAGAGTGGTGTAGCGTTTGGCGTGCTCAACCGACTCAAACCCTTCGCGCGCCGCCAGCTGCACGTCTGACACCTTGACGTCGTTCTGATAATCCAGCCAGGCCTTCATCCGCAGTTCAGGCCCCGCGCCCTGCGGCATCATCCAGACCGGTTCGATCGCCACCGTGTCGGGGCTATCCGTTGCCGCTGCAGCCTTGTCCCGCGCCTCAGCCCCGCAGCGCGTGGCGGCCTCGGCCCCGGCTGTGGCCGCGTCCTGCAGGATCGCACCCAGCGCCTCGACGCCGCTCGCCGCGCCTGCGGTCACCACAAAAGGTGCGCCGTCATGGCTGGTGGGCGCGCGGTCTGGGTCGGGTTTGAACTGCGCCTGCGCCTCGTCCCAGACAAGCTTGCCGCCGCAGTGCGACCAGAGGTGCACCACGGGCGACCAGCCGCCCGACATGGCCACGACGTCGCATTTGATCTCTTCCAGCATCGCGCCTTCGCCGGCCTGGGTGCACATCGTGACACCCTCGACCCGGCGCGTGCCCTTGACCTTGCCGATGCCGCGCTCGACCTCGACCCGGATGCCCATCTCTTTGGCCTGCGCCATCAGCGCGCCGCCGCCAAAGCGGCGGGTGTCGAGCACCACAGGCACCTCAAGACCGGCGTTTTTCAGAGCAATTGCCGTACGATAGCCGTCGTCGTTGTTGGTGACCACAACCGTGCGGTCGCCAATCGACACACCCCAATTCACCACGTAATCCCGCACCGCCGAGGCCAGCATGACGCCGGGCACGTCGTTGCCCGCGAAACTCAACGGACGCTCAATCGCGCCAGTCGCAGTCACGATCTGCCGTGCGCGCACGCGCCACAGACGATGACGCGGGCCGCCCTGATCCGGCGCATGGTCGGTCAGCCGCTCGTAAAGCGTGACATAGCCGTGGTCGTAGACGCCCGCCGCCATGGTGCGGCTGCGCAGGCGGACGTTCGGCAGGCTTTCCAGATGGGCGCGGGTCGCCTCGACCCAGTCTTCGGCCGGTTGCCGGTCGATCTCGCCACCATCCACTGGCGCGCGCCCACCCCAATGGGCTGTCTGCTCGACCAGCAGAACGTTCAGCCCCGCCGAGGCCGCCGTCTTGGCCGCCTGCAAGCCTGCAACACCGCCGCCGACAACCAGCACGTCGACGAAAGCATAGAAATGCTCGTAGGTGTCGGCGTCCTTGGTTTCCTTGTCCGGCGCCTGGCCCAGACCCGCCGACTGGCGGATGAAGGGCTCGTAGACGTGTTTCCACAGCGGACGCGGGTGGATGAACATCTTGTAGTAAAAGCCCGCCGGCAGGAACCGCGCAAAGGCCGCATTGATCGCGCCCACGTCGAATTCCAGGCTGGGCCAGTGGTTTTGCGACCGCGCGGTCAGGCCGTCAAACAGCTCGGTCGTGGTGGCGCGCTGGTTCGGCTCAAAACGCGCGCCCTCGCCCAGGTTCACCAGCGCATTCGGCTCTTCCGCACCGCTTGCAACGGGGCCACGCGGGCGGTGGTACTTGAACGACCGGCCCATCATCATCTGACCGTTGGCCAGAAGCGCCGAGGCCAGCGTGTCGCCCGGGTGCCCCGTGAAACGCTTGCCGTTAAAGCTGAACTCGATCTGTTTCGAACGGTCCGTCAGGCGGCCGCCGGTGGCGAGACGCGTGCTCATGAGAATTCCCTCCAGCTCCAGCCGGGACGTTTGGCCGAGATCTTGTCGCGCAATTCCTGCGGAGGCTCGGTTGTCTGCGCGGGGTACGTGCCAAAGACCTCGAGCGTGGCGGTGCAGCGGGCGGCATGAAACCACTTGCCGCAGCCGTTGGCGTGGCGCCAGCGCTCAAAATGCACCCCCTTGGGGTTTTCGCGGCCGAACAGATAGCCCTCGAAGTCCTCATCCGAACTGCCGGGGCCAAAGCGCTTCAGATGCGCCTCGCCACCGCCGTGGAATTCGGTTTCTTCACCGGTCACGCCGCAGTAGGGGCAGGTCAGGATCAGCATGTCGGACCTCCGTCAATGTCGGGCCAGGAATTTTTCAAAAATTCCTGACAAGATTCTTCGAAGAATTTTGCATCGCAAACCTTCAGCATCAGTGCGCCACCCCCGCCGCCACGCTTTCGTCAATGAAGCGGCCTTCGCGGAAGCGGTTCAACCCGAATTCCGCTGTCAGAGGCCCCGGCTCGCCCTTTGCGACCAGCTCCGCCATGCCCCAGCCTGATCCCGGGATGGCCTTGAACCCGCCGGTGCCCCAGCCGCAGTTGATAAAGCAGTTGCCCAGTGGCGTCTTGGACAGGATCGGTGAGCGGTCGCCCGTCATGTCGACAATCCCACCCCACCAGCGCAGCATCTTCAGGCGGCTGATCATCGGGAAGGTCTCGACCAACGCCCGCACGGTTTCTTCGGCGTGGTGGAAAGACCCACGCTGGGTGTAGTTGTTGAAGCCATCCGCGCCGCCGCCAATCACCATCTCACCCTTGTCGGACTGGCTCATGTAGCCGTGCACGGTGTTGGCCATGACGACGACGTCCATGCAGGGTTTGATCGGTTCACTGACCAGCGCCTGCAGCGCGACGCTTTCGATGGGCAGGCGGAAGCCCGCCATCTCGGCCAGCACGCCGGAATGCCCGGCCACAACGATGGCCAGCTTGTCGCAATCGATCTCTCCCATCGTGGTCGAGACGCCTTTGACCTGCCCACCTTCCGAGCGAATGGCCGTGACCTCACATTTCTGGATGATGTCCATGCCCATGTCGGAACAGGCCCGCGCATAACCCCAGGCCACCGCATCGTGGCGCGCGGTGCCGCCGCGCGGCTGCCAGAGCGCGCCCAGCACCGGATAGCGCGGACCGTCCAGGTTGATGATCGGGCACAGCTCCTTGACGCGCTTTGGCGAGATGAACTCGGTCTCGACGCCCTGCAGGGCGTTTGCGTGGGCGGTGCGCTGGTAGCCGCGGATCTCGTGCTGGGTCTGGGCCAGCATCATCACGCCGCGCGGGCTGAACATGACATTGTAGTTCAGGTCCTGGCTCATCGTCTCGTACAGGCTGCGCGCCTTTTCGTAGATCCCGGCCGAGGGGTCCTGCAGGTAGTTCGAGCGGATGATCGTCGTGTTCCGACCGGTGTTGCCGCCGCCCAGCCAGCCCTTTTCGATGACCGCCACATTGGTGATGCCAAAGTTCTTGCCGAGGTAATAGGCCGTCGCCAGCCCGTGCCCCCCGGCACCGACGATGATGACGTCATATTTCTTCTTGGGCGTCGCCTTGCGCCAGGCCCGTTCCCACCCAGTGTGGTAGCGGGCGGCCTCACGTGCGATGGCAAATGCGGAATATCGTTTCATGACCGGCCTTTGATTGGATTCGGCGCCGCACCGCGGCACGCCGTGTTGTCGCGCAGTACGGACCGAATGTGAGCAATCCTTACGTCTCTTTTTTACGGATTTGCGACATCGCCGACAATTGTCCAGTCGGAAATGCGCCCGCGCCCGATTGTCCCTTTTTTCCCTGCGCTCGGAAAGCTACATGAGGGGGGATCAGGAGGGTGACGCATGATGTTCTGGATCATCTCGGGGGTTTTGGCGGCTGTGGTGGCCGGTTTGCTGGTGCTGGCGCTGTTGCGCGGGCAACGCCATACGGGGCCGTCCGAGGTCTTTGACGTCGAGGTCTACAAGGACCAGCTGCGCGAGGTCGACCGCGATCTGGAACGCGGGATCGTCTCACCCGAAGATGCCGAACGGATCCGCACCGAGGTGTCGCGCCGCCTTTTGGCGGCGGATGCCAAGGCGCAAGGTCAGGCTGGCGAGGGCGGATTGCCCAAGGCGATGCAGGCCGGCGCCTTAGTGCTGGTCGTGGGCGTGGTCTTTGCCGGAACCGGCGCGCTGTATCTGTCGCTTGGCGCGACCGAGGGGCTGGGCCGCGCTGTCTATGGCGATCTGAGCCTTGCCAACCGGATCGCCGCGGCGGATCAGGCCTATCGCACCCGTCCCTCGCAGGCCGAGGCCGAGGCAAGCATTCCGGCAACGCCGAACCCCGAGGGGTCCGAAGAATACGCAGCACTGGTTGTGCGTCTGCGCGAAGCCGTGAAAGAGCGGCCCGACGACATTCAGGGCCACGCCCTGCTGGTGCGCAGCGAGGCAGCCCTGGGCAATTTTGCCGCCGCTTATAAGGCGCAGGCGCGCTTTGTCGAATTGCGGGGCGAAGAGGCCACGGCCACCGATTACACCGATCAGGCCGACATGATGGTTCTGGCGGCCGGCGGCTATGTCTCGCCCGAGGCGGAGCTGGTGCTGCGCCAGGCGCTGGCGCTGAATCCGCGGGATGGTGTGGCGCTGTATTACACCGGTCTGATGATGTCACAGAACGGGCGGCCCGACCGCGCCTTTGGCATCTGGGATCCGCTGTTGCGGGCCAGCCGCCCGCAGGCGCCCTGGGTGGCGCCGATCCGCGCGCAGATCGAAGAGATGGCCTGGCGCGCCGGGGTGCAGTACGAACTGCCGCCGCTGCCGGACGCCCCGGCCCTGCCCGGACCGGATGCAGATGCCCTTGCAGCCGCCGAGGACATGACCGCCGAAGAACGGCAAGAGATGATCCGCGGCATGGTCGAGGGGTTGGCCGAGCGGCTGGCCACCGACGGCGGCACGGCTGACGAATGGGCCCGCCTGATCGGCGCGCTTGGCGTGCTGGGCGAAACCGAGCGTGCGGCGGCGATCTGGTCCGAGGCACAGACCACCTTTGCCGAAGAGGCCGAGGGCTTGGCCCTGATCAATGCTGCCGCCGCCCGGGCAGGCCTGACCGAATGATCCTGGAAACCCCCGAAGAGTTTCTGGCCGCCCTGAACGGCCCGACCGCGCTGGCGGGCCTGGATCTGGGCGACAAGACCATTGGCGTTGCCGTCTCGGACGGGCTGATGTCCGTCGCCTCGCCTCTGGAAACCGTCAAGCGCAAGAAGTTCGGCGTGGATGCCGCCCGCCTGCTCGAGATCATTCAGGCCCGCAACCTTGGTGGTGTCATCCTGGGCCTGCCCCGCAACATGGACGGAACCGAGGGGCCGCGATGCCAGTCAACCCGCGCCTTTGCCCGGAATTTCGAGAAACTCTGGCCCGGCCCGATCTCGTTCTGGGACGAGCGTTTGTCGACCGTGGCCGCCGAACGGGCGCTGCTTGAGGCGGATACGACAAGAAAACGTCGCTCTGAGGTCATAGATCACGTCGCGGCGTCGTATATATTGCAAGGCGCGTTGGACCGGTTCCGGCACCTGCGCACCCAGGAACTTTGAGGCAGCCCACCCGTGAAAGACGACGTCTGGTCCCGAAACGAGATCGAAAGCCCCTGCGTGAAGATCTGCGTTGTGCATCCCGAAGCACGCCTGTGCACGGGGTGTCTGCGTTCGATCGACGAAATCACCCAGTGGTCGAAGATGAGCGCCGAACGTCGGCGCGAAATCATGGAGGATCTGCCCAGCCGGAAGGGACGTCTGACCAAGCGGCGCGGCGGTCGGGCAGCGCGGCTGGCCAAGGATTGACGCAATAAAACAGCGGCCCGCAAGAGCCGCTGTTTGATGATGGTTCGGTCAAAGACCAAGCTTATACCGTAACCGGCGCTTCCTCTTGCAACATGACCACATTGCTCAGGTCGAACGTGCCTGCGCCATTTGCGATGACCGCAAGCTGGGTTTCGGTGCCGCCATCCTGAACGACAACCGCCACATCCGTTGCACTGCCCGAGACAGGCACAACTGCAATTGTCGAGGTCGCCGGGAAATCAAAGGGCAGCACGATCTCGAGCGCATCCGCCTCGGCCCCGTCCGTGACAAAGTCAAGAATGTAGGGGGCATTGGCCTCGGTCCCGTCCGTCAGGTCCACAACGAAGCTGTCGCTTCCTGGACCACCGATGGCTTCGACCGCACCGTCGACATAGATCGTATCGGTGCCCGAGCCGCCAAAGACATACTCGCCACCCCGAAGCGTATCGTTGCCGTCCCATCCCAGCATCTCGTCGATGCCAGCGCCGCCATCCATCGAGTCGTTGCCGTTCTCGCCGTTCATCGAGTCGTTGCCGGGACCACCCAGCAGGGTGTCATCGCCATCAGAACCCGCGATCAGATCGTTGCCGGCGCCACCATCCAGCAGGTCGGGATCGAGCGTGCCGATGATCGTCTCGTTGCCCATTCCATCGTCGGTTACACCTGAATCCGGGCCGTCGTCTCCGCCGGCGTCAGCTCCATCGTCACCCGCGCCGGTGTCGGTGCCATCGTCTCCACCAGTGTCGGTGCCGTCATCGCCTGCGCCGGCACCATCGTCAGCGCCACCGTCGTCATAGCCGTCATCCATGCCACCGTCGTCATAGCCGTCGTCCATGCCGCCGTCGTCATAGCCGTCGTCGTGACCGCCATCATCGTGACCATCGTAGTACCCGCCACCATCATCGTGACCGTCGTCGTGACCGCCGTCATCATGACCATCGTCATGACCGCCATCATCGTAGCCGTCGTGGTAACCCCCATCACCATAGCCGTCGTCGTGACCGTCATGGTTGTCATAACCGTCGTCATCATGCCCATCGTTGTCGTCATCACCGTCAAAAACGCCAGTGAACGCCAACAGAAGGCCGAAACCCAAAAGTGCAAAGAGCGAGTACATACTATCCCCTCCGGAAAGACCGAACGGTTAACATTTCAGGCTATTCCGGGGCAGCGGCGCAATAATTTCGCCATATTTCAAGGTTTTCGTTAACCTTTTGTTAACCAATTCAGGAACGTGAAACGCTCTGTTTCCAAGAATCGGTTGAAAGCCAATCGGCGACACCGCCTTCTAGTTGTGGACGGAAGTAGGCGATCCTGCGCCCTTGCGGAAACGACTCACCTTGCGCACGCCACTGCGCGATGCCGTGGACGGCCAGACGGTGCACCAAAACGGCCTCTCCGGGCCGCAAGGGCACGGCGACCGGTTCCGAGATGTCGAAAACCTGTTTGCGGGCCTGTGTGTAGGCCTGGGTGACATCTGTCTCTGACCAATTCCGCTGTGGCACATCCTTCAGCGCGGCGCGAAAAGCTGCGCGCATCACGGTGTGACTGCCGGGCCAAACCACCAGCGGGCTTGCCTCGGGCGGTGCATCGTTGAGCGCAATGCCAAGGATAAAGGCATGCGGTTCGCGGATGAACCGGCGGCGATCGGGGCCTTCCGCCAGCAAGCCGTCCACATGCGCCGCATGCCGCGCGTCCCGAAACCGAAAGGCGGCGTCACTTTCCCCGGCGCGGGGTTTTGGATAACCGGGAAAGATGACCGACAGCTGCGCGGGATGAAGGGGCGGCACAGGCGACACCGCGTCGAGCGCAGGACTGGCCAAAGGAACGCCATTGATGGCACCCACCCGGTCGGTCGGCAGCGCATCGACACCGACGAACCAGGTCCCTTCGCACTGCAGCCAGGTCCTGCGCATCTCGGGGTCTGCAAGAACCGCGGTCGCTGCGTCATTTGCAGCACGTGCCCAGCGCAGGCTGGCCTTGGTCGCCGGAAAGGTCACCCACCCCCGCTCTGCCAGCTGCGCCCTGGGTGTCATGCGGCCTGTTCAATCTGGCTGAGCGCCTGCTCCAGCAGCTCCGGCCCCGCACCGGGACGATTTGCCCCTTCGGACAAGACCCGACGCCAGTGACGCGCGCCGGGCCGCCCCGCAAAGAGCCCCAGCATGTGACGCGTCACCTGGTGCAGGCGTCCGCCCGCGCTCAGATGAGCCTCGACATAAGGCACCATGTTCCGCGCCACCGTGGCCGGGTCCAGCACCTCGGCCTCGGCGTCGCCAAAGATCTCGCGATCGGCGCGGGCCAGGATATCCCAGGGTTGGTGATACGCCGCCCGGCCAAACATCACGCCGTCAAACCCCGCCTCCAGAAACTGCTTGGCGTCGTCAAGCCGCGTGATCCCGCCATTGATCGACAGCCGCATCGAGGGGAAAAGCGCCCGCATCTGGGCCACAAGATCATAGTCCAGCGGCGGAATATCCCGGTTTTCCTTGGGGCTGAGCCCCTGCAGCCATGCCTTGCGGGCGTGCACAATGACATGTTCGCAGCCAGCGGCCCCGACACGGGCGATGAAGTCAGGCAAGACCTGGTGGGGGTCCTGGTCATCGACGCCAATCCGGCATTTCACCGTCACGGGCACATCCGTTGCCGCGCGCATCGCCTCGACGCAGCGCGCCACAAGGTCCGGCGTCTTCATCAGAACGGCCCCAAAGGTGCCCGACTGAACCCGGTCCGAGGGGCAGCCGACGTTCAGATTGATCTCGTCATAGCCCGCAGCCGTCCCCATGCGGGTCGCCTCGGCCAGTTCCACGGGATCCGAGCCGCCAAGCTGCAGGACGACCGGATGCTCGACTTCGGAATGATCCAGCAAATGCATGGCCCCGCCGCGCACCAAGGCTGGCGCCGTAACCATCTCGGTATAGAGCAGGGCATGACGCGACATCGCACGATGGAAGACGCGGCAATGCCGGTCCGTCCAATCCATCATGGGGGCCACGCTCAGGCGCGCATGTTTGCTCAGGTCTGAAAAAATCATGCTGCTCCTTATCAAAGCACGATCAGGCCGTCGACGCCGATTGTTGCGCCGCACCGAGGACCTTTCAACAGGCGGGCCAACAGCTGCCGTCACCGCCCTGCGATGTCTCTGCTGACAATGGCCCGTTCGCCGCATAGCATGATCCGCAGGAGGACATCCCATGCCCAAAACACGCCAAGGCAGCTGCAAATGTGGTCACGTGACCTATCACGGCGTTCAGGCCGAGGCACTGATGTTCCGCTGCCACTGCCGCGATTGCCAACAACTGACCGGTGCAGGCCACGCGGACATGGTGCCGCTCGAGGCAGAGAGTTTCCGGATCGATGACACCTGCAGAACCTACGAGATGACCGGCGGGTCCGGTCGCCCGACCTACACCAGGTTCTGTCCCGTATGTGGATCGCAACTGACCCGCCAGAGCGACCGGATGCGCCACCTTGTCTATGTGCATGCCGGGTCCTTGAATGATCCGACCTGCTACGCCCCGACCAAATCGCTTTTTCCCGACGCGGCGCAACCCTGGGACACGGCCGTGATCGGCACCGTTCCGCCCCGACGCGCGGACTAGAGCCTATGGACGGCGCTGCCCTGCACGACCCGTCGGAAATCTGAGGCGAAACGCAGTGCCGTGGCGGTCCGCACATTGACCCTGCCGCGCCCCTGCCCTAAGGCAGGTCAGACGCAAAACCGCCAGGCGATATTCCCGGAGAGACCATGCTGGACCTGACCTTCGACACCCCGAAACCCAAAGTCATTGCCGGTGCAAAGCACGACTGGGAACTGGTGATCGGCATGGAGGTGCACGCACAGATTTCCAGTCAGGCCAAGCTGTTCTCGGGCGCATCGACCAAATTCGGCGCCGAGCCGAACTCGAACGTCGCCTTCGTCGACGCCGCCATGCCGGGCATGCTGCCGGTGATCAACGAATTCTGCGTCGAACAGGCGGTGCGCACCGGTTTGGGCCTGAAAGCCGAGATCAACCTTAAGTCAGCCTTTGACCGCAAGAACTACTTCTACCCCGACCTGCCGCAGGGCTATCAGATCAGCCAGCTTTACGAACCCATCGTGGGCGAAGGTGAGGTCATCGTCGACATGGAGCCCGGCATCGCCCGCCGCGTGCGGATCGAGCGCATCCACATCGAACAGGACGCGGGCAAGTCGATCCACGACATGGACCCTCATATGTCCTTTGTCGACCTGAACCGCACCGGCGTGGCGCTGATGGAGATCGTCAGCCGCCCCGACATCCGCGGCCCGGAAGAAGCGGCGGCCTACGTGACCAAGCTGCGCCAGATCCTGCAGTACCTTGGCACGTGCGATGGCAACATGCAGAACGGCAACCTGCGCGCGGACGTGAACGTCTCGGTCTGTCTGCCGGGCCAGTACGAGAAGTACCAGGAGACGCAGGATTTCAGCCATCTCGGCACGCGCTGCGAGATCAAGAACATGAACTCCATGCGGTTCATCCAGATGGCCATCGACTATGAGGCCCGCCGCCAGATCGGCATTCTTGAGGCCGGTGGCGAGATCGACCAGGAAACCCGGCTGTATGATCCGGACAAAAACGAAACACGCTCGATGCGGTCCAAGGAAGAGGCGCATGACTACCGCTACTTCCCCTGCCCCGATCTGCTGCCGCTGGAGATCGAGCAAGAGTGGGTTGACGACATCGCCGCCTCGCTGCCCGAACTGCCCGACGCGCTGAAGGCCCGACTGATGGACCTGGGGCTGACGGACTATGACGCCTCGGTGCTGACCGCCGAAAAGGAAAACGCCGACTTCTTCCTGGCCGTTGCCGAGGGACGCGATGCCAAGCTGGCCGCCAACTGGGTGATCAACGAGCTCTTTGGCCGTCTGAAGCAAGACGACCACGAGATCACGGCCTCGCCCATTTCGGCGGCACAACTGGGCGGGATCATCGACCTGATCAAGGCCGAAACGATCAGCGGCAAGATCGCCAAGGACCTCTTCGAGATCGTCTATACCGAGGGCGGCGACCCGGCCGAAATCGTCGAGGCGCGCGGCATGAAGCAGGTGACGGACACCGGCGCCATCGAGGCCGCCGTGGACGAGATTATCGCTGCCAACCCCGCGCAGGTCGAAAAGGCCAAGCAGAACCCCAAGCTGGCGGGCTGGTTCGTCGGTCAGGTCATGAAGGCCACCGGCGGCAAGGCGAACCCGAAAGCGGTGAACGAACTGGTGTCGAAGAAGCTCGCCCAGTAACCGGGACTGCCTTCGGGGCGGCGGGGTTTACCCCGCCGCTATTCTGGGCCGTTCGATGTCGGACTGTGGCAACCGCGCCTCGATAACTTTCGCGCGCTTCAAAGGGGGGCGACTCCCCTCGCGCGCCCTGATACTTTGCGATGTCTGCTAAATCCGGGGGAGCCATGACGGCTTACGAGTACAAGGTGGTGCCAGCGCCCGCGCGGGGCGAAAAGGCGAAAGGTGTCAAAGGGGCCGAGGCGCGGTTTGCCTATGCGCTGCAGCGCGTCATGAACGAAATGGGCGCCGAGGGCTGGGAATACCAGCGCAGCGAAACCCTGCCGTCCGAGGAACGCTCGGGCCTGACGTCGAAGGTCACCACATGGCGCAACGTGCTGGTCTTTCGCCGGATGCTTGCCAATGACGCCGCCTTTGAAGACGCCGATCCGCAACTGCTGAACGCGCCCGAACCCGACCCTGCGCCTGCCCCCGTCGCCCCGGTTGTGGTCCCGGTCGAGGACGCCGCCGGCTTTGGACATTTCGAGGCCGTGACGCCCGAACCCGAAGAGGACCCGCGCGACCCGCTGCTGCGTCGCATCGAAGAGATGCGCAACGATGGCGAGGCCGCGTTCCTTGAAGACAGCGATGACGCCCCCGATGTCTCGGACCCCGGCCCGGTGTTGCGCGAACGCGCTGCCCGGATGCGCCGCAAGGACGACGACTTCGCCGCGGAATAAGGCCTTACGCCTTGCGCCTGCACAACGCTGCGCCGAAATTCGCCTTGCGGGATCACTTTTTGCGCGACCATCAAAATTTCATGCAAATCCCCCTACACACTCCGGACGGATGGTCTAAAATCAGCCGTCCGAGTCGTTGAGGTGCCCCCATGAGCAAACCAGATCCCTTCGGTTTTGATATGTCTGTCGGATCGGCAAAGAAGAAAAACCCGCGCGGAAGACGCGGGATGTCGGGCGAGTCGGAAACCTCGACCCGAGTGTGCGATCACGACGGCTGTGACAAACCCGGAAAGTTCCGCGCGCCCAAGGCGCCCGATGTGCTGGATGACTTCTTTTGGTTCTGCAAAGAGCACATCCGCGAATACAACCTGAAATGGAACTTCTTTGACGGCAAGACCGAGGCCGAGATGAATGCCCAGGCCAGCAAGGACAAGGTCTGGGAGCGCGAAACAAAGGACTTCCGCGACCCCGAGGCGCGTGCCTGGGCCCGACTGGGCATCGAGGATCCGCATCAGGTTCTGGGCGACAATGCCACGCGCAACCCGGGTCGCAACGCCAACACGGGCGGCCACACCCGCCGTTTGCCTCCGACCGAACGTCGCGCGGTCGAGATCCTGGAAGCCAAGGATCACTGGTCCAAGGCCGAGGTCCGCAAGGCCTACAAGAAGCTGATCAAGGTGCTGCACCCCGACATGAACGGCGGCGACCGCAGCCAGGAGGAACAGCTGCAAGAGGTCGTCTGGGCCTGGGATCAGATCAAGGACAGCCGGAACTTCAAGTGATCCGGCTGACACTTGCGGGTCTGCTGGCCCTGGGCACACAGGCAAGTGCCGCAGACTGGCAGATCCTGCCCGCGCAATCGATGGTGGGTTTTCACACCAGGGTGACCTATCCGGTGAACGGCCCGGCACAGTTGCTGAACGGCATGCTGCCGGTCGTCGAAGGGCACGTGACCTTTGACCCCGAGGTGCCTGAACAGGCCACGCTTGATGTTGTGTTGGACACAACCGGGATCACCGTCGATGACCTCGGGTTGGATCAGGAACTCAGACGCGCGGATTGGCTGGGGGTCCGCCGTTTCGCCTTGGCGCGTCTGCAAGCCAAGGGGTTCGAACAGACCAGCGCCGACAAGTTCACGACCCAAGCCACATTGACCCTGCGCGGCACTTCGCAGGTTCTGCCCGTCGTCTTTGGTCTGGTTTATGAAAACGGCCAGGCCATCGCCACAGGCACGGCCGAGATCGACCGCTATGCTTTCGAGATTGGCGCCCGCGTGCCCGAGACAGTGACGCCCCGGTTCGTGCCAATCTGGTTCACCGTCGTGGCAGACGAGGTTGCGCCTTAGCCTGACACCTGCGTGCCCCCGGTTGGCGAAAGAACCCGGCATAAGACAGGGCCTGCCTCATCGCGCGCATTGGACAGCGCGTATACAAATTGCCGCACGGCCTCGGAGTCCACGAAGTCGAACCGAACAAAGAAGGCCTCGACCTCTTGCGGGGTAAAGCTGCGGTCGGGCAAGGCCAGTGTTGGACGGTGCACACCCAACCGTCCGGTTTCATGGATGAAACGGCGCGGGTGGTAATATCCTTCGTAGTTGGAGTACCCGGCAAGGAAGGCAAAGCTGCAACTGCTTTCGCACGCGCGTCCTGCCTCGATCAGCGTGTTGAACTGGGTCTCGCGCAAAAATTGCGCCAAGCGCAGGCCCTCGGCCAGATTGCCACCCGGACTGTCGAGCGACAGCACATTCTGAAACGGGCAATAGCCCGGCTCATAACAGTGAATCAGGTCATTCTGTTCCAGGAAGGCGCGCAATCGTTCGGTATCGCCGGCTTCGATAGGACCGGTGATGCGGATCACCCGACTATGATCATGCGAGGCCAGGACCGCCAGTCCGTGGATGTCCTTGTCGTCAAAGTCCGGGCCGTGGCTGCGGCCTAGTGCCAGCGCAGGGTGTTTTCAGAAAAACAGTAGCGAAGCACGCAAACCCCTGTTTTTTCAATTCTTTTCCCGACAAAGCTTTTCAGGCGGCGCGGAACACCAGCGACACGCCGTTCAGACAGTGGCGTTTGCCCGTCGGCTTTGGCCCGTCGTCAAAGATATGCCCCAGATGCGAGCCGCAGCGGCGGCAATGGCATTCGGTGCGCACCATGAAAAACGACCGGTCCTTCTGCGTCCCTATGGCTCGAGGCATGGCCTGCCAGAAGCTGGGCCAGCCGGTGCCGCTGTCGTATTTGTGCTGAGAGGCATAGAGCGCCAGATCGCAACCCCGGCAGTGATAGAGCCCCTCTTCCCAGAACTTGTCCAGCGGCGAGCTGCCGGCGCGCTCGGTCCCGTGCTTGCGCATGACCTTGTATTCCAGCGGCGACAGCATCGCGCGCCATTCGGCATCGGTTCGGGTGACCTCGAACGCCTTGTCGGCACCCCAAACGGGTGTCGCGGCGGCGGCGCCCATGGCGCTTAGAAAAACACGTCGTAACATCCTGTCCCCCCTTTCCGGCCAGCTTGGCCGATCTAGACTCCGAAGGGCAACGGAGCGGGCTGCACAATCTCGTGACATCGGGGTCGCCCGGACTCCAAAATGTGGCGGTGCGGGCCTTGCCCCTTCTGCCGATATGGTGCACGACAGGCCGGACGCAGGCTCGGGTGACAAAGGACGACGAACATGGCCGACGGCATGATGGATATCAACGCAAAACCGACCGAAGAGATTTCGGTCCGCGACGTGTTTGGCATCGACACGGACATGACTGTCAAAGGGTTTGCCGACCGGACCGAGCGTGTGCCGGATCTGGACACGACCTACAAGTTCGACCCCGACACGACGCTGGCGATCCTTGCGGGCTTTGCCCACAACCGTCGTGTGATGATCCAGGGCTACCACGGCACCGGGAAATCGACCCACATCGAACAGGTGGCAGCCCGGTTGAACTGGCCTGCCGTTCGCGTGAACCTGGACAGCCACATCAGCCGGATCGACCTGATCGGCAAGGACGCCATCAAGCTGAAGGACGGCAAGCAGGTCACCGACTTCCAGGAAGGCATCCTGCCCTGGGCCCTGCGCAACCCGACCGCGATTGTGTTCGACGAATACGATGCCGGCCGCGCCGACGTGATGTTCGTGATCCAGCGTGTGCTGGAGGTCGACGGCAAGTTGACGCTGCTGGACCAGAACGAGGTGATCCACCCCCACCCCTTCTTCCGCATCTTTGCCACCGCGAACACCGTGGGTCTGGGTGACACCACCGGCCTGTATCACGGCACCCAGCAGATCAACCAGGGCCAGATGGACCGCTGGTCGCTGGTCGCCACGCTGAACTACCTGTCGATCGACGCCGAAAGCGCCATCGTCCTGGCAAAATGCCCGCACTACAACACCGAGAAAGGCCGCAAGCAGATTCGCCAGATGGTGACTGTTGCCGACCTGACCCGGACGGCCTTCATGAACGGCGATCTTTCGACGGTCATGTCGCCGCGGACCGTGATCGCCTGGGCCCAGAACGCCGAGATTTTCCGCAATGTCGGCTACGCCTTCCGCGTCTCGTTCCTGAACAAGTGTGACGAGCTGGAACGCCAGACCGTGGCCGAGTTTTATCAGCGCTGCTTTGACGAGGAACTGCCCGAAAGCGCCGCCAGCGTCAGCGTCGGCTGATACTGCGACCAAATCTGACCATTTCGGGGGCCTTCGCGATGCGAGGGCCCTTTTCTTTTGCAATACGATCGGAGAATTAACGCATTTGTAATTACATTGTTGACACATTCGCTGTATGTCATATTTTTGTTACATGCGACACACAGCCACCACTTTCTGGCGCGGCGTGGCGTTGCTGACGATCATGACCACTGCCGCGCCTGCCATGCCGACATCGCCCTCTCAACGGGCACAGGTCTTTGCGGTCTGCGCCGGGCGTATGGACGCCCTTGCCACACATAAAACCGCCATGCGCGATGCCGAAGCCGGTCGTCTGCGTGCCCAGGCCGATGATTTTGACCTTTTGCTGGACGCAAGTCTGCCTGACGCCCTGAACTATGGCGTCCCGCCAGAGCTACCGCGCCAATGGCGCGCGCAGGGATGGATCGAAATTGCCGGGCATCTGGCCGATTCCGCCTACAGCTTCGACCCGGGACTTGCTGAACGATCAGAGCAGTGGATGGACCGGAAAGTGGCTGATTGTCAGGACATGCTGCTGTCCTGACCTGTCTCATTTTGATCAAATCTATGTAAAAGTTTTCACAATGCCTGTTTTTTGGCATTGGATTTTCACCTTTTGCCCATACCGTAATCGGTATGAAAACTTTTCTCGCCCTTCTGAGCTGTCTCAGCCTGCTGATCTTGTCCGTGCCTCCGGCCCGCGCAACATCGCGGGATCTGGACGCTCAGGCGCGTGGATTTGCAGTTTGCGCCGGGCGACTCTCGGCGCTGATGGAACATCAGTGGATGTTTGATGGCGCCGCTTCGGAAGAGACGGAAATGCGCCGCGCGGCCTTTGTCGACCTGATCGATGCGGTTCTTCCGCATCTGCGGGATCGGGGTGTTGACGGAAAACAAGTCCTGCATTGGCGGATCGAGGCGAAGCTGGCGCAGGCCAGCCTGCTTCAGCGGGCGACCTTTGGCGAACCGGGGCGCGAAATGCGCCAGGCCCGTATGGTCTCGCAACAGTATATCCAGCAATGTAACGGTCTGCTGCTGGGCTAACTCGGTACAATTCTCCGCTTGGAGCCGCCCAAAAACTCTTTCACAGTGCCGCAGACCTGCGTCCCGGAAGGAGCCCACACCATGCACATCGGTCTGATCGGCGGCATTGGCGTCGCCGCCACCGTGGCCTATTACCAACGCCTGACCGCGCGGCTGGCCCAGCGCGGTGTCAAACCCGACCTGACCATCGTGCACGCTGACGCGCAGACGCTGGTGGACAACAACCTGGCCGACCGCAGGCAAGCCCAAGCCAAGGTCTACTTGCCCCTGTTGCACCGCCTGAAAGACGCGGGCGCGGACTGCGCCGCCATCACCTCGCTTGGCGGGCACTTCTGCTTCGATGAAACGCAGGCCCTGTCGCCGCTGCCCCTGGTTTCTGGCGCCACGCCGCTGGATGCGCATTTTGCGGCCAACGACATCCGCTCGGTTGGACTTTTGGGCACCAAGGTGGTGATGCGCACCGGTCTTTACGGCCAACTCGAGCGCACGCAACCGATTGCACTTGCCGACGAGATTGAGCTACTTGGGGACACCTATATCTCGATGGCCCTGTCCGGGCGCTGCACCCCGGACCAACGGCAGCTGTTCCTGACCGCAGGACAGAGGATGGTCGACGATCACGGGGCGGATGCGGTGGTTCTGGCGGGCACCGATCTGAACCTTGCATTTGACGGGCAGGCCCCGGGGTATCAGGTGATTGACGCGCTGGACGTCCATCTGGATGTTCTGGAGCAATTGGCAACCGGCGAGATGCGCCTGACGGATCTGGACAGCTTGAGATGAGCAAACCCCTCGACAACCCGGCAGAGCCGTTCAAGAAAGCCCTTGGCGAAGCGACCAAGGTCATGGCGAACGACCCCGAGCTGACGGTCAGCTATTCGGTCGACCCTTCGGGGGTGTCAGGTGATGCCATGCGCCTGCCCCAGGTCAGCCGCCGCATGACCCGCGACGAGGTCATGCTGGCGCGCGGCACCGCCGACGCGCTGGCCCTGCACCGCCGCTACCATGACGCCGGCACCCATGCGCGCTATGCGCCGCAAGGCGATCTGGCGCGCGAACTTTACGAGGCGATGGAAACCGCCCGGTGCGAGGCGATGGGCGCGCGCGACATGCCGGGCACGGCGGGCAACATCGATCACAAGATCGGGCACGAGGCCATGCGCCGCGGCTATGAGCAGATCCGAGATCGCAAGGATGCCTCGCTGGCCACCGCGGCGGGCTATCTGATCCGCCATCTGGCCACCGGACGCGAGTTGCCGGCGGGCGCTCAGAACGTCATGGACCTCTGGCGCGGGTTCATCGAGGAACAGGCCTCGGACACACTGGAAAACCTGCAGGACCGGCTGGCCGATCAATCCGAGTTTGCCAAGTTCGCCCGCCAGATCATCAGTGATCTGGGCTATGGCGATCAGCTGGGCGATGACCCCGACCAGCTGGACGAAGAACAGGACGACGGCGACCAGGACGGCCAGGAAGAGGAACAGGATCCCGATTCGACCGGTCAGGACGACCAGGACGAACAAGAGGCCGACGCCAGCCCCGAGCAAAGCCAGGAAGAAACCCAGGACAGCAGCCAGGCGCAGGTCACCATGGACGACATGGCCGACCAGGAGATGGGCGAAGAGACGGAACTGCCCGAGGGCGAGGCGCCGCTTGAACCCCCTGCCCCGCAGCCGATTTCCGAGGCCGACCCGGATTACAACGTCTACACGACCGAGTTCGACGAAGAGATTTCCGCCGAAGAACTGGCCGATGCGGCCGAGCTTGAACGTTTGCGCGCCTATCTGGACCAGCAGCTTGAGCCTCTGAAAGGCGCGGTCAGTCGTCTGGCCAACAAGCTGCAGCGTCGCCTGCAGGCGCAGCAGAACCGCAGCTGGGAGTTTGACCGCGAAGAGGGCATCCTGGATGCCGGCCGTCTGGCCCGTGTGGTTGCCAACCCCACGACGCCGCTCAGCTTCAAGGTCGAGAAAGACACCGAGTTCCGCGACACCGTTGTGACGCTGCTGTTGGACAACTCGGGCTCGATGCGCGGGCGTCCGATCTCGATCGCCGCGATCTGCGCCGATGTTCTGGCGCGCACGCTGGAACGCTGCAACGTCAAGGTCGAGATCCTGGGCTTCACCACCCGCGCCTGGAAAGGCGGCCAATCGCGAGAGACCTGGCTGAACGCGGGCCGCGAACAGCAACCCGGTCGTCTGAACGATCTGCGCCACATCATCTACAAATCCGCCGACGCCCCCTGGCGGCGGACACGCCCCAACCTGGGTCTGATGATGAAAGAGGGTCTGCTGAAGGAAAACATCGACGGCGAGGCGCTGGAGTGGGCGCACAAACGCATGATCATGCGGCCCGAGGCGCGCAAGATCCTGATGGTGATCTCGGACGGGGCGCCGGTGGACGACAGCACGCTGTCGGTCAATCCGGCGAATTTCCTGGAAAAGCACCTGCGGGACGTGATCGCCATGGTCGAGCGCCGCAAGCAGGTCGAGCTTCTGGCCATCGGCATCGGCCACGACGTGACGCGGTACTATGAACGCGCCGTGACCATCACCGATGTCGAGCAATTGGCGGGCGCGATGACCGAGCAACTCGCCTCGCTTTTTGACTCGGACCCGCGCGCTCGGGCACGGGTCATGGGGCTCAAACGCGCCTGAACGGAATGACGCGATCCCCACGGGCCAGTGGCGCATCGCTGTCCCCTTCGCGCGGTGCGGGTTGGCCTGAATCGGGCAGTGCCAGAAGGCAATCTTTCTCCGATCCGGAGGCCTCTTGAACGTTCAAGGCACGCGACAGGGTTGCGCGCGCACGTGAAGACCGTGACACAAAAGCTGGCGTTTCTCTGTCACATCAATGCTTTCAGGTTTCCTGAAACGCACCCCGACGAAGTGGCGGTCTGATCCGATTGGCGGACATGTTCCCTCTGCGCCCGATGGGACAGAACGGTCCCCGCGAGGCGAGAGGAAGACCTGCGGCACGAGGACCAAACCACCTCATCAACTGCGGAGGGATACGCGATCTCTCACCGCCCCTTGCATCGGGGAAGCGTCCGGGTAGTCTCGCCGCAAAAGGAGCATGCATGTTTCAGAGTTTCGACGAATCCGCCTCGCCCGAACACGGCCCGGCGCGGCTGGCCGCCCTGCGTCAGGCAATGTCCGAAAACGGGTTGGATGGCTTTGTCGTCCCGCGCTCGGATGTGTACCAGGGCGAATATGTCGCCGCATGTGACGAACGCCTGGCCTGGTTGACCGGGTTCACCGGGTCCGCGGGCTTCTGCGTCGCGTTGCAGGACACAGCGGGTGTCTTTGTCGACAGCCGCTACCGCGTCCAGGTCCGTGATCAAGTGGCAGAGGTGTTCAGCCCGGTCGACTGGCCCGAAACCTCTTTGGGCGCATGGGTGTCCGGCACCCTGCCCAAGGGCGCGACGCTTGGTTTCGACCCCTGGCTGCACACCCTGTCGCACCTGCGCGACATCGAGGCGACAACCCCCGGGATCACTCTGCAGCGCAGTGCCAATCTGGTGGACGCGATCTGGACCGACCGACCGGACCCGCCTGTGGGCCCTGTCTTTGCGCAACCCGTCGAACTGTCTGGCGAGCCGCACGAAACAAAGATCGCGCGCCTGGCAGAGCAAATGACCGAGGCCCGGGCCGCCGTGATCACGCTGCCGGATTCGATTGCCTGGCTGCTCAACATTCGAGGCAGTGACATTCCTCGCAACCCCGTGCCCCACGCGTTTGCCCTGCTGCTGGCCTCGGGGCGCGTTGCCCTGTTCATCGATCCGCGCAAGATCACGGAACTCGGCGATCACCTGGGGCCAAAGGTTGATGTCCATGCCCCCGAGGCCTTTGCCCGGACGCTGCAAGACATCTCCGGCCCTGTTCAGGTCGATCCGGCCTCGGTCCCCGTGGCCATTGTCGATCTTCTGAACGCCGCGGGGACCCGGATCATCGAGGCGCAGGACCCCTGCGTGTTGCCCAAGGCCTGCAAGAACGCGGCCGAGATCGAGGGCACCCGCAGCGCTCATATGCGTGATGGCGCGGCCATGGTGCGCTTCCTGGCTTGGCTGGACGCACAACCGCCCGGATCGCTGACCGAAATCGACGTGGTCAAAGCGCTGGAAGCTGAACGGCGGGCCACCAATGCCCTGCGCGACATCAGCTTTGACACCATCAGCGGGGCGGGACCCAACGGCGCCATCGTGCATTACCGGGTGACAGAACAGACCAACCGGCGCGTCGAGGCCGGAGAGCTGCTGCTGGTCGACAGCGGCGGCCAATATGTTGACGGCACCACCGACATCACCCGGACGGTTGCCATTGGCGAGGTCGGCTTTGACGAAAAACAGGCCTTCACCCGCGTGCTAAAGGGAATGATCGCCGTCAGCCGCGCCCGGTGGCCCAAGGGGCTGGCTGGTCGCGATCTGGATGCCCTGGCGCGCGTGGCCCTGTGGGAGGCAGGCCAGGACTATGGCCATGGCACCGGCCACGGCGTTGGCAGCTATCTGTGTGTGCACGAAGGCCCGCAACGGCTGGCCCGCACCGGGACACAGGAACTGCTGCCCGGCATGATCCTGTCAAACGAGCCCGGTTTCTATCGCGAAGGCGCCTTTGGCATTCGGATCGAGAACCTGATCCTGGTGCGACAGGCCGCGCCCTTGCCGCAGCAGACGGTTTCGGCCATGTTGGACTTCGAAACGCTCACCTATGTGCCGATCGACCGGCGCCTGATCCTGACCGAGCTGCTGACACAGGCGGAACGGGACTGGATCGACCACTATCACGACACCTGCGTGACCCGGCTTGCGCCCTTGCTCGAGGGCGCATCGTTGAGCTGGCTGGAGAAAGTGACGCAACCGCTTTGACATCTGCCTGTTACAGTCAGGCAGTCAAACGGGACGGAATACGAGGAGAAGAGACATGACAAAGTACATCACCGTTCGCCCCGCGGCAGGCACCTGGGTTGTCCGCGCTGGCGGCGCAGTTCTTGGCGAAAGCAAATCGGCGCTTGAGCTGTCCGAGGGCGACTACCCCGCTGTCATCTACTTCCCTCCGTCCGACCTGGCGATGGCCTTTCTGGAAAAGACCGACCACAGCACCCATTGCCCGCACAAGGGGGATGCCAGCTATTATTCCATCGTGACCAAGTCCAAGACGCTGAAGAACGCAGCCTGGACCTATGAAACCCCGTCGGACGATGTGCAGGATATTAAGGACCACATCGCCTTTTATCCCAGCGAGGATCTGGCGGTCGAACAGCTTTGAAAGCAAGTTTCGAACGTGATGCGGTCGGCACGGGTCAAGTCCCGTGCCGAACAAAAGGGTGGCGGGCCTTGCGCTGCGCCGCCGCCCCTACAATGCGACCTTGAACCGATCGGTGTAACTGGCGGCACTCCCTCCACTTGGCGCCAGACGACAGCCGGTCTCGCGGTCCGAGACCTCGGTGATGCTGTCCGCCCAAACGGAGCGTGTGCCCAAAATTTCGGCGTTCAACGCCAGCAGAAAAATCCTATGCGTCCAATGCCTCCTGCTTCAAGCGGGCCCATCGCAACGGAAATCTGATCGCAACCCGCCCAAAGGTCAGGGATTCAGGACTACCCGTCCCGCCGCCAGCGTGGTTTGATGCCCGTGACCGCCCAGACGGGCGATGCACAGAATGGGACCCAAGGTGATGCTGCGACGCCTGACCACTGCAATTCTGCTGAGCGCCATGTCCCTGGCGTCTCCGATTGCTGCGCAACCCGCCCCCGATCTCTTTGTTCTTGACCGTCTGGCCCAAAGCGACCCCGCCGGCGCCCTGTTGATGCTGAACGCCCTGCTTGAGGATGCGCAGAACGACCAACTTGGCCCGCGCGACCTGCAGGACCTGCACCGCATGCGCGCCGATCTGTTGTGGCGCGCCGGAGAACGGCTGGCCGCCGCGCGCCAGCTGGAAACGCTGGCGCTTCTTACCGAAGCGCACCGCGATATTTTGCTGACCGACCCCGCCCCGATCTGGCGCGAGACCTCGCAAGCCTATGAAATCGCCGGGGATCTGGACGGCGCGCAGCGCGCCGCGCAGGCGCTTTTGCGCGAACAGACAGCCGTTGCGCGGCCTGATGACGTGCTGACCCGCACGCTGCAAAGGCTGCGTCATCTGGCCCAGGAATCCGGGGACAGATCCGAGGTTGATCGCCTGACCACGCGCATCGCCCAGCTGGACGGAACCGCCCCCAAACAACCCACGCGCGGAACACCCCGCGCCCATGCCGAGGTCGATTTGTTCTATGCCACCGACCGCGCCCGCTCGGGCCGTTCGGACCCGGCGACGTTTTACAGCGGCGCACGCGGAGGCGGCCTGGAACTGGGTGTCGTCACCGTCACCATCCCCGAGGGCCACCGCCCTGGCGTGATGGAACAACCCAGCCTCTGGCGGCTTGAGTTCAGCGACAATCCGGCCCGCCACATGGTGCTGAACAAGATCGACCCGATGGGCCCCGGCGCGTATTTCAACCGCATGACGACAACGCTGGACCAAACACCCCGGCGCGAGGTCTTTGTCTACGTGCACGGCTTCAACATCACGTTCGAACAGGGTGCCCGCAGGGCCGCGCAGCTGGCCTATGACATCGATTTCGACGGTGTGCCGATTCTGTATTCCTGGCCATCGCGCGGCTCTGTCATGGGCTATGTCGCCGACAGCGCCGCCGTACGTCTCAGCGCCCGCCGCCTGACCCGGTTCCTGACCGATCTACGCGCCCGCACCGGGGCCGAGACCGTGCATCTGATCGCCCACAGCATGGGCGCGCAGGCCCTGGCCGAGGCGATGGAGCTGATCGCCTTTCAGCAACAAGAACGGCAACCGCCGATCTTTGGCCAGGTGCTGTTTGCCGCGCCCGACATCGATGCGGGCCTGTTCAGCGCCATGCTGCCGGTCATTCGGCCGCTGGCCAAGCGCGTGACACTTTACGCCTCGGAAACGGACTGGGCGTTGCAGGCGTCGCGCAGATTGCACGGCAGCGCCGCCCGCGCGGGCCTCGGGGGTCGCCAGACCATGGTGCATCCGGCAATGGACAGCGTCGACATGTCGGTGCTGGGCGAGGACATGCTGGCACACAACTACTTTGCGGACGGCAGTTCCGCGCTTGCCGACATCATGACGCTGTTCTGGCGCAACCTCGATCCGCCGCGCCGCTGCGGCATGAGCCGGGCCGAGGCCACCGATCGCATCTATTGGGAATACCGGGGCACAAACTGCGCCGACGCTCATCTGGTCAGCGTTCTGTCGATGCTGCGCCGCACCGATATCCAGGACCCGGCCGAGGCCCGTGCCGCCCTGGCACGCACGGTCTTTGACCCGGACTTGCAGGCCCGGCTCGAACCCGTCGTGATGGAGCTGATGGAACCCTGATCAGCTGTGCTCTTCTGCGGCGGTTGCCGCAAGCGCACGGTTGTAGGCCTTGAGCGCATCCACATGGTACAGCACGCCTTGCAGCGTGGGCGTCCCTTCGTCGTCAACGGTAACCACCGGCAGATAGGTCGCGCCTGAACGGTCAAACAGCGGCAGCGCCACCTCAAGCGTGGCAGACTGGCGGACCCAGATGCCCTGCTCGATCATGCTCAGCACCTTTTCCTCGCTGGCCGGACCCGGGTCGGTCGGTTTGCGCATGACCCCCTGCACCCGGAACATCGCCAGCAGATAGGCCTGCGGTCCCGCTGCCAGATGCACGTTGCGCCGTTCGAGCTGGGTCAAGAAGAACGACCGGTCCACCAGGCGCGAGGCCACGGCCGTCGACATCGAAACCGAGACCATGACCGCAAGTCCTGTCTGCCAGTCGCCCGTCAGCTCAAAGACAATCAGCGTGGTCGAGATCGGCGCACCCAGCACCGCCGCTGCCACGGCCCCCATGCCCGCCAGGGCATAAAGCGTCTCTGACCCCGAAATCTCGGGCGCGATCCCCGTGGCGATGTACCCAAAGGCCAACCCCGTCAACGCGCCGACCATGAGCGAAGGCGAGAACATTCCGCCACCCATGCGCCCGCCCATCGTCACCGCGACGGCAATGACCTTGAAGATCGCAAAGACCACCGCGTTCCACAGCAGCAGATCCGCCGTCAGCGCGCGTTCCAGCGTCTCGTATCCCACACCGATGATATGCGGGAATTGCAGCGCCATCAGACCGAGGATCATCCCCGCCAGCGCCGGGCGCAGCCAATGCGGCAGACCCAGCTGGTTCTGGATGCGCGTCTCAAGGTCATCGGCGAAGAAAATGGCCCGCATCATGATCACCGCGATCAGCCCGCTGGTCAGTCCCAACAGCAGAAAGGCCGGCAGTTCCAGGTAGAACTCAAGCACACCTTCCTCGACCAGCCTGAACTCGGTCACGTCCCCGAAGGCCAGGCGGTTGATCACCGTCCCGGCGGCCGAGGCGATCACGATCGGCGCAAAGGCGTGCAGGGCAAAGTGGCGCAGCACCACCTCCAGCGCAAAGAGCGCGCCCGCGATGGGCGCGTTGAAGCTGGCCGAGACTGCCGCCGCCACGGCGCAGCCCAGCAGGTCGCGGCCCGTGATGCCATCGGCACGGATCGTGTTGCTGACCCAGCTCGAAATCAGTGCAGCGATATGCACCACCGGCCCCTCTCGGCCGGTCGAGCCCCCGGTCGACAGCGTCACCATCGAACACAGGGCCGAGGCGATACCCGCTTTCTTCTCGACCCGCCCATCGTTCAGCGCCGCACCTTCGATCACGTCGGCCACGGACCGCACGCGTCCGTCCGGCGTGCCATAGTGCAGCAAAAGTCCGACAGTGATGCCGCCCAGCATCGGGATCAGAACCACCAGGTACCAGGGCAGCACCTCGATGAAGCTGGCCAGCGTGTTCACATCGGGCGTGCCGTAGACCAGCGCCTGAATGCCCTCGATCGCATAGCGGAACAGGATGGCAGCAAACCCCGCGGCGATCCCGATGGCCAGGGCGATGAACCAGAATTGTACCTGTCCCGGCCCTTCGTGACGCAACAGATCCCACCCGCGGGCACACATCGCTGCTGTGTCGCCCAATTGTCGTTTCAGGGCGTTCTGCGGCGCGCGGGGCCTTTGGGCCATTCCGTCAGATCCTTTCCGGTCTTTTCCCAGCACGAAACCGGGACTAGGATCGCGCCAAATCGGGGAGCAACGGACAAACATGAGCATTGCCACAGCGTTGGACGCGTTATCTCTTTTCCTAGGACAACGCCTGAGCCGGTCCAAGCACGATCTTGATCAACATGGCGCATCCGAGGCACATTATCGGGCCGCACCGCCTGATGCGGTGGCATATCCAACCACCACGGAAGAAGTGGCGCAGATTGTCCGGACCTGCGCCGAACATGACTGCCCGGTGATCGGCTACGGCGCGGGCACATCGCTCGAAGGGCATACAGCCGCCATCCGTGGCGGCGTCACCGTGGATTTTGCGCAGATGAACAAGGTGCTCGAGGTGCGCCCCGAGGACATGACGGTCACTGTCCAGCCTGGCATCACCCGCATGACCCTGAACGAAGAGTTGCGCGCCACGGGCTTGTTCTTTCCGGTCGATCCCGGAGCGGATGCCTCGATCGGCGGCATGGCTGCAACGCGGGCCAGTGGGACGACAACGGTACGATACGGCACGATGCGCGACAATGTGCTGGGGCTCGAAGCGGTGCTGGCCGATGGCCGCGTGATCCGCACCGGCGGTCAGGCGCGCAAAAGCAGCGCAGGCTATGACCTGACCGGGCTGATGGTGGGATCAGAGGGCACACTGGGCCTGATCACCGAACTGACCCTCCGCCTGCATGGCCAGCCCGAGGCGGTGTCTTCGGGCGTCTGCGCCTTTGACAGCTTCGAAGGCGCGGTCCAGGCGGTGATCGAGACCATCCAGTCGGGCATCCCCATGGCCCGGATCGAATTTGTCGATGCCGATACGGCGCGGGCTTTCAACCTCTATGCCAAAATGGATCTGCCCGAAACGCCTCATTTGATGATCGAGTTTCACGGCAGCGACGCCGCCGTGGCCGAGCAATCCGAACGCTTTGGCGAGATCGCCGAGGCCAACGGCGGTCAGGGCTTTCGCTGGTCGACCAAGGAAGAGGAACGCCGCGCGCTCTGGTCGCTGCGCCACAATGCCTATTACGCGATCATCGGGTTGGAAAAGGGCGCGCGCGGCCTGGTGACCGACATCTGTGTGCCGATCTCGCGGCTGGCCGAAGCGGTCGAGGAAACCCGCGCCGACATCGCAGCCTCATCGATCCAGGGGCCCATCCTTGGGCATGTCGGCGACGGCAATTTCCACGCCATCCTGCTGGTGCACCCAGACCGGCCCGGAGATCTGGACGAGGCCAAGCGCCTGTCGCACCAGATGGTCGAACGGTCCCTGCGGCTGGGCGGGACCTGCACCGGGGAACATGGCATCGGCATCGGAAAGCTGGACTACATGACCGCGGAACACGGGCCCGGGTGGGACGTCATGGGCGAACTCAAGCGCGCGTTGGATCCCAAGGGCATCCTGAACCCGGGCAAGGTGATCCGCCAGAACTAGCGCGACATCCGTAGGGCGGGGTTTACCCCGCCGCCGGCCCGTGCAAGGCGCGCGCGCGATCTTCAAAGGCGCGCACGATCCGTTGCATTGCCTCGAAAAAGAACAGACCCGCAGCCTTTTGCAGGATCACGTTCTTGAACTCGAAATCCACGTCGAAACTCACCTGACACCCGCCTTCGGCGTCTTCGAAGACCCAGTTCGACACCAGGTGCTTGAAGGGCCCGTCCAGATATTCGGTCTCGATCCGGCGCGCCTCGGGCCACAGAACCACCCGGCTGCCGAACTTCTCGCGGAAGACCTTGAAGCTGACCACCAGGTCCGCCAGCATCACCTCGTGATCGCCCTTGTCCTCGCGCGAGCGGATGCGCGCGGCGGCCGTCCACGGCAGAAACTGCGGATAAGAGGCCACGTCGGCCACCAACTCGTACATCTGCTGCGCCGTGTACGGCAAAACGCGGGTCTCGGAATGTGTCGGCATCTGCGCCCATTTGCTCCATGACAGTGGCGCGTCATGTCGTATGTTGGCGCAAGGAAATCAAGGGTGAGCCATGACAGAGCGTCCATATGTCATCGATGAAATGATCTCGGCCAAGGCCATTGCCGCCCGGATCGAGGAATTGTGCCGCAAGATCAAGAAAGATTACGAAGACACCGAAAAGCTGATTGTCGTCGGCCTGCTGCGTGGATCCTTCGTGTTCATTGCCGATCTGGTGCGTGAACTGGACTTGCCGGTCGAGGTCGACTTCATGGAGGTCAGCAGCTACGGCGACGCCATGGAAAGCTCGCGCGAGGTACGTATCCTCAAGGACCTGCGCGGACAGATCGAGGGGCGCGACGTGCTGGTGGTCGAAGACATCGTCGACACCGGTCACACCCTGAACCATGTCATGGCGCTGCTGCGGTCGCGCAACCCGCGCAGGCTGCGCTCGATTGCCCTGCTCGACAAGCCATCGCGCCGCGAGGTCGACTTCAAGTCCAGCTGGATCGGTTTCGAAATCCCCGACGAATTTGTCGTGGGCTACGGCATCGATTTTGCGCAGCGCAATCGCAACCTGCCCTTCATCGGATCGGTCCGCTTCACCGACGGCTCATAAGGCCGCCAACGCCGCCGTCACCTCGGCCGAGACCGCCTGCATCAAGGTCTGAATGCGGGGCACACCCTGCAGATCGCGATGGCAGGCGACCCAGACGGGGATGCTCATATCCGGCATTCCCGCCTCTTTGCGGATCAGGCGCGGGTCCGGGTCACCCAGGACCCTCGGTAAAATCGCACAGCCCTGCCCTGCTGCCGCCATTTCGCGCAGGATCAGGAAACTGTCGGCCCGCGCCGCAATCCGGTCAGGGCTGATCACATGGGTCATCCATTGCGCCACGACAGAGCCGCCCAGGGCACCCGAAAGCCCCAGCCAGGCCTCGCTGCAGCCCTCGCGTTTGTAGACGCCGAACGTCATGTCAAAAAGCACCTCGCCCACAAGGGGTTCGGGCAGAGTTGTGGTCGGGCGCAGGGTCACATCCGCCTCGAGCCTCGACAGATCCAGGCGATGGTTTGACGACACAAGCTCAACGCGTGCCGGGGCAATCTGATATTCAATTGCCGCAATACGTTGTGCCAAAAGCGAAAAACACAGCGAATCAACCGAGGTCAGGCGCATGACCTCGGTTTCGTACTCGGGCTGGCCCTGAGCGATTCGCTCGACCAGATCAAAGGCATGGGCTGCCTGTTTGGCGACCTCGATCATCCGGACCATGTCAGGTCTCAACCGATACCCGGCGGGTCCCCGCTCGAAGATCTCGGCGCCATTTGCCTCTTCGAACCCCGCAATCCGGCGCAAAACCGTTGCATGGTTAACGCCCAGGGCGCGGGCAGCCGCGCTGACACTGCCCATTTCGGCCACTGCCAGAACGTAGCGCAGATCGTCCCAATTGCTGCTGTGCAAGAATAGCTACCCTTTCTGCGGTTTTCGGCAATATAAATGTCGCACTGACCATGCATACTGACGACATCCTTATATCACTTCGGGAGTTCCATAATGAAACGCGCAATTGCAGCAGCCGTTATTCTGTCGACCCTGGGGGGCAGCTTTGCCCTGGCACAGGGTAAGGTCCCCTTCCCCGTCAAGGCCCGGCAAGGCCAGATGGCCACCATGGCGATGAGCCTTGGCGTGCTGGGTGGAATGGCACAGGGCAAAACCGAATATGACGCGGCAGCGGCCCAGGCTGCAGCCAACAACCTGGCCGGCATCGCCATGATCGACCCCGCCATCATGTGGCAGGACGGCACAGCGGAAGGCACCGCCTCGCTTCCGGCAATCTGGGACGACGCAGACGGCTTTGCCGCCGAATGGGCCAAGTTTGTGGCTGGCGCCGAAAAAGCGGCTGCTGAAGCGGGCAACGGCAAAGACGCCCTTGGCCCGATCCTGGGCGCCTTGGGTGGAAGCTGCAAGAGCTGCCATACCGCCTACCGCGCGAATTAATGCGCCGCATCTTGATGCTTCTGGTCCTGGCGGCGGTGATCGGCGCCGGGATTGGACTTTGGCTGACACGTGCTTCGGGTCTGTCCGGTGATGCCTTTGCCGGGCTGACCGGAGACGCGACGCGCGGCAAAGCGGTCTTTACCGCGGCGGGTTGCGCTTCGTGCCACTATGCGCCCAAGGCCGAGGGTGAGGCCAAGCTGGTGCTGGCCGGCGGTCAGCGCTTTGCTTCGGACTTCGGGACCTTCATCGCTCCCAACATCTCGTCCGACGCCACCCATGGCATCGGCGGGTGGAGCTTGCAGGACTTTGGCAACGCCGTGATGCGAGGGGTTTCCCCCGAGGGCAAGCACTATTATCCGGCCTTCCCCTATGGCTCTTACGCCAAGATGGAACGGCAGGATGTCGCCGACCTCTGGGCTTTTGTCCAGACGCTGCCCGCCAGTGACACGCCATCGCAGCCCCATGAGATCGGCTTTCCCTTCTCGATTCGCCGCAGCGTTGGCGGCTGGAAGCTGCTGTTCTTCAATGAAGACTGGATCATGGACGCCGCAACCCCGGAACTGGAGCGCGGGCGTTATCTGGTCGAGGCCTTGGCCCATTGCGGCGAATGCCACACGCCGCGAAACGCTTTGGGTGGGTTTGAAAGTGGCCAATGGCTGGCCGGTGCGCCCAACCCCTCGGGCCAGGGCACAATTCCCGCTCTGACACCCAACGCTTTGACCTGGGACGCGGCCGAGATCGCCTATTACCTCGAATCCGGGTTTACGCCCGAATTCGACAGTGCGGGCGGCCATATGGTGGCAGTCATCGAAAACTTCGCCAAACTTCCCGCCGAGGACCGCGCGGCGGTTGCGGCCTATGTCAAGGCCTTGCCGGAACCCGGCGTCGCCGAGGTTTCGGGCTATTAAAGCAAAACGCGCGGCCCTCTTGGGCCGCGCGTCAACACCTTGGATATCTCACTGAAATCAGAAGCTTAGGGTGAACTCTTAAGACTTCGCCAGCTTTGCCTCACGGGCATCACGCAGCCGCGCAAAGTCGTCGCCTGCGTGGTACGACGACCGTGTCAACGGCGTCGCCGAGACCATCAGGAAGCCCTTGCCATAGGCCGCTTTTTCATACCCCTTGAATTCTTCAGGCGTCACAAAGCGATCCACGGCGTGGTGTTTGGGTGTCGGCTGCAGGTACTGACCGATGGTCAGGAAATCGATGTCCGCCGCGCGCATGTCTTCCATGACTTGCATAACCGCCTGACGATCCTCACCCAAGCCGACCATGATGCCTGACTTTGTAAAGATCGACGGATCCATTTCCTTGACCCGCTGCAGCAGACGCAGCGAGTGGAAATAGCGCGCACCCGGACGCACCTCGGGGTACAGGCCCGGCACCGTTTCAAGGTTGTGGTTGAACACGTCCGGCTTGGCGTCGACAACGATCTTCAGCACCTCAGGCGCGCAGCGCAGGAAGTCGGGCGTCAGGATCTCGATCGTAGTGCCGGGCGAACGGTGCCGCACGGCACGGATGGTCTGCGCAAAATGCTCGGCGCCACCGTCTTCGATGTCGTCGCGGTCGACCGAGGTGATCACAACATGGTTCAACCCCAGCTTCTGCACCGCGTCCGCCACACGGCCGGGTTCAAAAGGATCGAGGTTTTCTAACGGCTTGCCGGTCGCGATGTTGCAAAAGGTGCAAGCGCGGGTGCAAACATCGCCCATGATCATCATGGTGGCGTGGCCCTGGCTCCAGCATTCGCCGGCGTTTGGGCAGCCTGCTTCTTCGCAGACCGTGACCAGCTTATGTTCCCGCATGATCTTGCGCGTGGTGTTGTACCCTTCGCCGCCGGGGGCCTTCACCCTGATCCAATTTGGCTTCTTGGGCTGCGGGTTGTCCGGGCGGTGCGCCTTTTCCGGGTGCCGCTGTTCCGGTATTTTGAGGTCCCGCATTGTAAATTCCCCCTGAAGTCTCCGATGGGTGCCAATAGCATAATCAAGTGCAGGGGCTAGTACCAGTACCGCATAGCAGTCATGCAGCGGCGCATCCCCAGTTAATCAGTGCCCCCTGCACCCAAACCTTTGCGCGCGCAGAAAACATACAAGCCCGCCGCAAAGATAAGCACGTGTTTCCATATGATTATCCGGGGAAACTTCATCTCGCAGATGCAGCATTTTCGCGTTGCGACCGGCCTCTCCCGGCGGTAGCCAAAGGCATTCAAGAATCTTTCCAGATCTGGAGACCCCCAATGAAAACTGGCATCCGCCTGCCCGATGTGACGTTCAAAACCCGTGTCCGCGACGAATCCGTCGGCGGCCCGAACCCCTTTCGTTGGCAGGACATGACCACAGCCGACTACTTCGCTGGCAAGCGTGTGATCCTGTTCTCGCTGCCCGGTGCCTTCACGCCGACCTGCTCGACCTACCAACTGCCGGGGTTCGAGAAAAACGCCGACACCTTTGCCGAGTTCGGCATCGACGAGATCTATTGCCTGTCGGTCAACGACAGCTTCGTGATGAACAAATGGGCCGAAGCCCAGGGCCTGAACGCCGTGAAAGTGATCCCGGATGGCTCTGGCGAATTCACCCGCAAGATGGGCATGCTGGTGGCCAAGGACAATCTGGGCTTTGGCATGCGCAGCTGGCGCTATGCGGCCATCATCGACAATGGCGTGATCGAGGCCTGGTTCGAAGAACCCGGCATGAGCGACAATCACGGCGAAGACCCATATGGTGTTTCCAGTCCGGAAACAGTTTTGGCGCATCTGCAGGACGCAGCCAAAGATCAGGCCGCCTGATCCCGTCCCATGCAAAGTGAAAAGGCCGGGCAGTTCGCCCGGCCTTTTTCCCGTGTCACCCGATCATCTGGCTGGCATCGCCCAAGCCCTCGTAGTGACGTCGCAATCGCTGCAAGGCGATGCGAAGCACGATCTTGCCCGAGCGCGAAGACCATCCCATCCGCTTTTCCGTCGCCTCGAGACCCTCGAGAAAACAGCAGCAGCGCAGGGCGACGTCACCCAATCCGGGGCCCAAGTCAGCAAGCGCAGTTTCGAACCGGGCCCGCGCTGAACTTGGTCCCGACGCGCCAGATTTGCCGCCCGACGACACGCCCGCCGTCAGGAAGTGATCCCAGTTCTGCGCCAGCCCCGGTGTCATTTGCGACAACTCGAAATCCTCGCGCAGCCGTTCCCCCGAGCGCACCAGATCAGGCGCAAGAAAGGGCGTGCCGTCCTTGTTGCGACGGCGCGCCAAAGTGGCCAGCGGCGTTTCTGCGTTCAATGCGCCCCTGCGCGGTTTCTCGGTTTTTGACACCGGTGCCGCATGTTCGAAGTCAGGGCTGGCCTCGGCGAACCCCCTGGCGGCGTTTTCTGCTTCGGCAACAAGGCGTTGCAGGGCGGATCGACCTGCCGATGTGATCCGATATCGGCACAGCCGTCCCGGTGAATCGCAGTGGATCCATTCGTTCAACGCCAGCATCTGTGCCAATTCCGACGACACCGTCGCCGTGCGCAGGCTGTCTCCGGCGCCGTCATCGCGGACCACCACGGCCTTGTCCATGCCCGCCGCTACAGCCAGAACCGCGCCCGGTTCAATCAGCCGGCGCAAGACAGGCAGGGCCTGTGCGTCCCGCACCGCCGGGTGTTCACTGTCCTTTTCCACCTCGGACCGCGCGGCGCCTGCGCTCAGGCTGGCGAGTGCCGCGTCAACCAGAACGTCGTCACGCAATCCTTCCAACTTGCGGATTTGCCGCAGAACCGTCGATGCCTCGACACCCGCGCGCTGCGCCAGCCGCCGGATCGGCACGCCCTTTTCGGTGTGGTCCAGGTAATGCCGGACGTTTTGAGGAACCCATTTCGGAAGGGTTCCGTCGAAGTTTCCAATTGAGGTAACCGTCATGTCTCTCCCCAGAAGCCAAAGTTGTTCAAAAGTTACCCACACAAAAGCCCACACAACCAAAGGCTGAAATTGTTACCGATACGTAAACAATACGTTTCCAATTTTCGGCTTAGTTTCTGATTCCTGAACAATCACTAAACGCACGCACGGGCTTCATGGACCTGCCGCAACACAGCCCAAGCGTGTGCATAGTTGTCCCACTGACCCAAGGACGACGAACCATGCACATTGATCTAGGAAAACTGGAAACCCTCAACCGGCCACGTCTGCTGATCCGCGCGGCGCGATTGGGGCTCAAGGATTATTGCCGCAACCGACATCTGCCGGCGATGCTGGGATTCGGAGGCTGCCGGATTGGCGCCAGGACACTGAATGCCCTGATCGAGCTTGAGGCTGAAGCCAATGCCCTGCGCCTCGAGCAGCACGCGACCTATTCGGTCCGCCGTCACATCGAATTACTGGTGGCCCTGATGGCCGAGGCGCGCCTGTTGCGCACCCCGGAAGTTCAGTGACCCTGACGCCTCAGATGAACGCGTCAGGCATGCTTTCTTTCTTCTGCGCCACATAGGCGTTCAGCGCCTCGTGAATGCCCGGATCCAGCGCCGGTTGCTGATATGTGTTCAGCAGCCGGTTGACCCGCTCGGTCGCCAGCATCTGAGTGTCCCGCGCGCCTTCCTCTTCCCAGGTCTCAAACGGCTTGTAGTCCAGCAGTTCGGACCGCCAGAAGGCCGACTTGAAGTTGGCCTGCGTATGCGCGCAGCCCAGATAGTGACCGCCGGGGCCGACCTCGCGCAGGGCGTCCATCGCCTGCGCGTTTTCGTCTGCGGTGATACCCTCGGCCAGCTTGTGCAACACGCCCAGTTGATCGGCGTCCATCACGAACTTTTCGAACGAGGACACCAGACCGCCTTCAAGCCAACCGCAGCTGTGCAGCATGAAGTTCACACCACCCAACAGCGCCGCATTGTGGGTGTGTGCTGTTTCAAACGCGGCCTGCGCGTCCGGCAGCTTGGATCCGCAAAGGCCACCGCCCGACCGGAACGGCAGGTTCATCCGCCGCGCCAGCTGGCCTGCGCCATAAAGGATCTGGCTGGCCTCTGGCGTGCCAAAGGTGGGCGCGCCCGAGTTCATGTCGATCGAGGTCACGAAGGCCCCAAAAATCACCGGGGCGCCGGGGCGGATCAGCTGGTTGTAGGCCACGCCTGCCAGAACCTCGGCCAAAACCTGCGTCAACGTGCCCGCGACCGAGACCGGCGCCATCGCGCCACCAACGATGAATGGCGAAACGATGCAGGCCTGATTGTTGGCCGCATAGACCTCCATCGCGCCCATCATCACATCGTCAAACGTCAGTGGCGAGTTGATGTTGATGAGCGAGGTCATCACGGTGTTGTCCTGCACAAACTCCTTGCCGAACAGGATCTCGCACATCTCGACGCTGTCCTGTGCGCGGCTGGGTTCGGTCACCGACCCCATGAAGGGTTTGTCCGATAGCGTCATATGCGCCATCAGCATGTCCAGGTGACGCTTGTTCACCGGAATGTCGGTCGGTTCGCACACCGTGCCGCCCGAGTGGTGCAGCCATTTGGACATGTAGCCCAGCTTCACGAACTTCTCGAAATCCTCCATGGTCGCGTAACGGCGGCCATTGGCGTCACGCACGAAGGGCGGGCCATAGACCGGCGCAAAGACCAGGGATTTGCCACCGATCTCGACATTTCGAGCGGCGTTGCGCGCGTGCTGGGTGAAGCGGGACGGCGCAGTGCTGCAAAGCTTGCGTGCCAGACCGCGCGGGATGTGCACCCGCTCACCCTGAACATCCGCCCCAGCTTCGCGCCAGCGATCCAAGGCTCCGGGATTGTTCACGAAATTTACGCCGATCTCTTCCAGAACGATCTCGGCGTTTTCTTCGATTACCTCGATCGCTTCGGGCGTCAGTATCTCGAAATTCGGGATGTTGCGCTCGATGAAGCGCGCCGTCTCGACACTGACTGCCGAGCGTTCTGCACGCCGAGCGGCACCCCCGCCCCCGCGTGTCCGTCTGCGCATCGTTGCTTCTGCCATGATCCACCCCTGTTGTTTGCGGCGTCGATTCCATTCGATTGCCGGAATGTAGCTCTAGGACGCGACACGCCGCACCCAAAATCCGGCGCACGAGGGGCGAAAACGACATGGACGCCAAGAAACATCAGGTTATGAGCCGCTTTGTCATCAGAAGCTTGGCCCCGGACCGATCCGTTTCCGCAAACCCCAGTCCTTGATAAAAGGCAACGGTCGAGGTCATGCCGGCATGTGTCCCCAGCACCAGCGCAGCTGCCCCGCCCTGCTGCGCCAATTCCTGCGCTTTCAGGATCAGACGCTTGCCAAGGCCTTTCCCTTGCTGTGTGGGATCGACGCCAAGGTTAACAAGATGCATCGCGTCGTCCTTGATGTCAGAAACGACCAGCACCGCCACGATCCGCCCCGCATCGTCCAGGACCCACATCTGATGCCGCGCCAAATCCTCGGCCACACCGCCGGCGGCATCGGGCATGCCATCAAGCGCGGCAAAGGGCGCATAGGCCGCCCGCAAACAAGCCTCGACGCCCGGAATGTCGTTTTCTGTCGCCCTGCGAAATATGACAGCCGTCATTCGGTCCCTCCCCGCTTGCACCGCTTTGCGACACAGCCTATTGCACGCCCATGGAAAACGCATCCCACGACCGCCTTCTGATCATCGACTTCGGCAGCCAGGTGACGCAGCTGATCGCCCGCCGCCTGCGCGAACTGAACGTCTATTGTGAGATCCACCCCTATCAGAATGTCACCGACGACTTTCTGACCGGGTTCGCCCCCAAGGCCATCATCTTTTCCGGTGGCCCCGACAGCGTCATGCGCGAGGGCTCGCCCCGTCCGCCGAAAGCGGCCTACGACCTGGGAGTTCCGATCCTGGGCATCTGTTATGGCCAGCAGGTCATGATGCATGATCTGGGCGGCCGCGTTGAGGCAGGCGAGCATGCAACGGCCGAGTTCGGCCGCGCCTATGTGGAACCTGCGGGCGAGGCTCTGTCGATCCTCGATGGCTGGTACGCCGAGGGCCGTGAGCAGGTCTGGATGAGCCACGGTGACCACGTGGCCGAGATCGCCCCGGGATTCGAGGTCTATGGCACCTCACCCGGCGCACCCTTTGCGATCACGGCGGATGCCTCGCGCAATTTCTTTGCCGTGCAGTTCCACCCCGAGGTGCACCACACCCCCAACGGCGCAAAGCTTTACGAAAACTTCGTAAAGCTCGCCGGTTTCACCGGTGACTGGACCATGGCGGGTTACCGGGAACAGGCGGTTCAGGCGATCCGCGAACAGGTGGGCTCGGCACGGGTGATCTGCGCGCTGTCCGGCGGCGTCGACAGCTCGGTCGCAGCCGCCCTGATCCACGAGGCCATCGGCGACCAGCTGACCTGCGTCTTTGTTGACCACGGACTGTTGCGCCTGAACGAGGCCGACGAGGTGGTCGGCATGTTCCGCGACCACATGAACCTGTCGGTGATCCACGCGCAGGAACAAGAGCTGTTCCTGGGCGAGCTGGATGGCGTTTCCGATCCGGAAACAAAGCGCAAGATCATCGGCAAACTGTTCATCGACGTCTTCCAGAAATACGCCGACCAGATCGAGGGCGCGGAATACCTTGCCCAAGGCACTCTGTACCCGGACGTGATCGAAAGCGTCTCGTTCAGCGGCGGGCCTTCGGTCACGATCAAGTCGCACCACAACGTGGGCGGCCTGCCTGAAAAGATGGGCCTGAAACTGGTCGAACCCCTGCGCGAGCTTTTCAAGGACGAAGTCCGCGCGCTTGGGCGTGAGCTGGGTCTGCCCGCAAGCTTTATCGGCCGCCACCCCTTCCCCGGCCCGGGTCTGGCAATCCGCTGCCCCGGCGAGATCACCCGCGAAAAGCTGGAAATCCTGCGCAAGGCAGACGCGGTCTATATCGACCAGATCCGCAAGCACGGGCTTTACGACGAGATCTGGCAAGCTTTTGTCGCCATCCTGCCCGTGCGTACAGTGGGTGTGATGGGCGACGGGCGCACCTATGACTATGCCTGCGCGCTGCGGGCGGTGACTTCCGTCGATGGCATGACGGCGGATTACTATCCTTTCAGCCACGAATTTCTGGGCGAAACCGCAACCCGGATCATCAACGAGGTCAAGGGTATCAACCGGGTGACCTATGACGTGACCTCGAAACCGCCCGGCACGATCGAGTGGGAATGATCTGTTAAACAAACGGAGGCGCGAGTGACAAAACCGCAGCTGATTTTGCATATCGGGATCGCGAAAACCGGTAGCAGCTACATTCAGTCTTCGCTCGCGCTCAGTATGAATGCCCTTTTGGCGCACGGCATCTTGTATCCCCCCGGACCGCGCACGGACCGCGCGCGCGCCGGGCAGATCACCTCGGGCAATCTGCCGATGCGCGGCGACTGGATCACGCCAATCGACAGCGCCTGGTCGGACGATCCGACCAGCGCCGTGCTTTTCTCAGCCGAGGGCTTGTCGCGCGAGCTGCTGGCGCAGTGGGCGCAGGTCAAGCCGCTTCTGTCCCGTTGGCGGGTCAAGATCATCGCTTATTGCCGAAATCCGGTCAGTCACGTCTTGTCCAGCCGCGCGCAATTGAGCAAACGCGCGAACAAGGACGTGTCAGTGACGGACTATTTGCAGTCCGATCCCCGCCAGATTCAACTGGTGGATTTGCTGGACCGGCTCGAAGACATCGGCGCAGAGATCGTCCTGATGAACTACAGCCACCATGCGGATGCGCTTCTTAACAGCTTTGCCATGGCGTTGGGCGTCGATCAGGATGTGCTGGTCGCGCCTCCGGTCAAGCGTGTGAACCGAGGGCTGTCGACAGCGGAACAGGTTGTTCAGGACGCGTTCAATCGACACTACGGTCCCGGCACCAGCAGTTTTGTGTCCGACGTTTTATGCAATGAATTGCCCAATGTTGTCCCTGCAAAACCTTCGGTCAGCCGACCTGATTACGACAGAATCGTCGATGCGTTCGCGGAGCCAACGAAGCAACTGAACCTGCGTCTTCCCAAAGAAGAACAGCTTGTATTCGAGCCGTTTCAAGAGTTTGGCGATCCGCTGGATCCCGATGCCCCCATCGAATTGTCCCGCGCGCAGATTGACGTGCTGGTTCGCTCAATCTCGCGGGTGCTGAACGGAGAGCAGCTTTTCAGGGCGAAGGATGGCAAACCGTTGATCCTGCCTCAGCGCCACCGAGACGCTTTCTTCAAGTTACAGGACCAAAGACGAGCGGCGCGCGCAAAGAGACGCTAGCCCTTGCCTGACCGGCTCAATTGAGACTTTATGCGGGCATGAAACGCGTCGCCCTGTTTGCCCTGCTTGTCACTCCTTTTGCCGTACACGCTCAGGACACGCCGGACCTCTTGTGCCGGGGCGACGTCCCCGAATGGCGGCTTGAAGTCATCGGTGAGCAGGCGCAGTTCATCTTTCCAGCCCGGACCGAGATGACGGTTCGCGCCGAAACGCGCGCCGAAAGAGCCGATTGGCCGCGCGCCCTGACCCTGATTGGGGACCGAGACACCGGTATCCTGATCGTACACCAACGCGACTGCGGGACCGCGCCTTACGAGGCGCAGATGCTGACCCAACGGGGCCAGACGCCCATCCTGCTGACCGGATGTTGCGAGACACTCGAATGAACCCAACTCTTGCCGGCGCGCTCTGGATGATCGGCTCCATTGTTTCCTTTTCGTCGATGGCCGTGGCCGGGCGTGCTGTCAGTCTGACGCTCGATACTTTCGAGATCATGCTCTATCGCAGCGCCATCGGGGTCCTGATCGTTCTGGGGATTGCCACCTTCTCCGGCACTTTGTCCCAGATCACACGGCGCAACCTGGGCCTGCACCTTGTCCGCAACATCAGCCACTTCACCGGACAGAACCTGTGGTTCTACGCGCTGACCGCGATTCCCCTCGCGCAGGTCTTTGCGCTCGAATTCACCTCGCCGCTTTGGGTGATCATCCTGTCGCCGCTGGTGCTGGGCGAACGATTGACGATGACCCGCGCTGTCACGGCACTGATCGGGTTCTGCGGAATTCTGATCGTTGCACGGCCAGGGGCAGTTCCGTTCGACTGGGGCATTGTCGCGGCGGCAGCCGCGGCGATCGGTTTTGCAGGGTCCGCCGTCTTTACCAAGCGCCTGACCCGGACCGAGACGATCACCTGCATCCTCTTCTACCTGACGGCCATGCAATTGACCTTTGGGGTGATCTGCGCAGGGTACGACGGTGACATCGCTGTGCCGAGCCTGGCCAATTGGCCTTGGATCGTCCTGATCGGCCTTGCCGGACTGGTGGCGCACTACTGCCTGACCAAGGCTCTGTCACTCGCGCCGGCCACTGTCGTCATTCCGGTGGATTTTGTGCGCTTGCCCCTGATCGCGCTGATCGGAATGGTGCTCTACGCCGAGCCCATTGACGTCTGGGTCTTCGTCGGGGCCTTGGTCATTTTCGGCGCCAACTATGTGAATATCCTGAGAGAAACCCGATCGTAGCCAAATTGTAACGCTGCGTCGAAAGCCCGCACTTGACGCTTGGTCAAAGATTGACGGTTTTGTGACAGCCCCGCTACCTGTTGATCCCAGAGGATGAATTATTATCCGGGGATGAGGACAATGAGAAATATAATTGCGGGCACCTGCACCGCATGGCTTTGTGCATCACTTGCCCAAGCCGGGGGGATCGAACGCAACACAAACGACTATGGCAAGTTGTTTGATGACGGAAACCAGATCAGCTTCGCGCTGTCGTACGTGAATCCCGACGTCAGCGGGACCTATTCGCCCGTTGCTTTGGGTGCGGCCCTGTTGACCGGCGTGGGTGTCGGCGTGGCCGAAACCGGCAACATGAGCCGCAGCTACAACACGCTGAGTACGTCCTACACGGGCCAATTCAGCGAAAAGCTGTCGTTTGGCCTGTTCCAGAACGACGCCTACGGTGCGGATTCCTTCTACACGCAAGGCTTCTACACCGGACTGCGCGCAGAGTGGAATTCAGACCAGCTGGCCGCGGTGCTGCGCTACGAGATCGCAGACAACGTTTCGGTTATCGGCGGCCTACGCTATGTCCAGTCCGAGGCTGACATCACGATCCCTGACCAGATGATCCGCGCATCGACCGGGGCACGGGCCTTGGAACTGGCCGATGCCGCGACCGCGGCGGCCCTGGGGGGCGACCTCGCACTGGCCGCGACGCTTGGGGCACAGGCCGCGGCACTCAACACAATCGTGACCACCACCCCTCCGGGCGGGCTGACCTATAACGCCCAGGGCGACAAGCGTGGGGATCTGGGCTATGTGCTTGGCTTTGCATATGAAATCCCGGACATCGCGCTGCGGATTGGCCTGACCTGGGAAAGCGAGATCCAGCACGACTTTGACAGTGCCGAACAACTTGTCGGGTTTGGCGTCGACGCGATGAACACCACCTCGGTCATCATGCCTCAGTCCATCGCGCTGGACTTCCAGACCGGCATCGCCAAGGACACCCTGCTGTTTGGTCAGGTGAAATGGACCGAATGGTCGAAGTGGGAAGTCCGCACACCGGAATACGAAGCCATCACGGGCGGCGAGGTCACCGGCTTCGACAACGACACGGTGTCGTGGCAACTGGGCGTGGGTCGCCGCTTTTCCGAGTACACCTCGGGCTTTGCACAGCTGGGGTATGAAAAGGCACACGGCGGCGTGGCATCGCGCCTGTCCCCGACCGATGGCCGGATCTCTTTTGGTGTCGGAGGACAATACACCAAGGCCAACGTGAAGATCCGCGGTGGGATACAATACATCAAGCTTGGCGACGCTGTCGTTGCCGATGGCACCGAATTCAACGGCAACAGTGCGATTGCCGCAGGTGGTTCGATCACCCTGACGTTCTGAGGCACCACCTCGTGACACAAGCCCCGGCGCAGCCGTCTGCGCCGGGGCTTTGCATTTCCAGACGGCAAGACCGGGTTTGACCTTGGCGGCGTCGCTGGCTACCAAGCGCAACAGTCAAGTTACCCAAGGCGCCGACACTCATGCTGTATCCCTCCGCTCAGGCCTGGCGCGACGCGCCGCAAAAGCGCGTTTTGCTGTTTGCCATGTCGGGACTGGGCAAGACCCATGTTTCAAACATGCTGCGGGGCAGTGGCGAATGGTTCCACTACTCGATCGATTACCGCATCGGCACGCGTTACATGGGCGAATATATCGCCGACAACGCCAAGCGCGAGGCGATGAAGGTCCCCTTCCTGCGCGAGCTTTTGATGACGGATTCGATCTACATCGGATCAAACCTGAGTTTTGACAACCTGACCCCTGTCAGCACCTATCTCGGCAAACCGGGCGACCCGGCCAAGGGCGGCGTTCCGATCAAGGAATACCAGCGCCGGCAAGAGCAGTTCAAACGCGCCGAGATGCAGGCACTGCTGGACACCGCCTATTTCGCCGAACGCGCGCAGGACCTGTACGGCTACCCGAACTTCATCTGCGACACGGGCGGGTCGATCTGCGAATGGGTCGATCCCTACGATCCCAGCGACCCGATCCTGACCGAACTGAGCAAGACCGCCCTGATGGTCTGGATCAAGGGCTCGGACGCCCATACCGAAGAACTGATCCGCCGCTTTGACCGCGCGCCCAAACCCATGGCCTATCAGCCCGAGTTCCTGTCCGCCTGCTGGGCAGAGTACCTGGACGAAACCGGCCAAAACGCCGATGACGTTGATCCCGATGCCTTTATCCGCTGGACCTATGCCCGCGCGCTGGCCCACCGACAGCCGCGTTATGCGGCGATGGCGCAGAACTGGGGGATCACGGTCACCTCGGAAGACATGGCCCAGGTCGACAGATCGCAGGCATTTGTATCGCTTGTGGCCCAAGCCCTTGAGACCCGCGCCCAAACCGCCTAAGTCAGCCCTTCACTTTATCACGAAAAGCCGGACCCATGCCCATCAAGCTGCCTGCCACCCTGCCTGCCTATGACGTTCTCTCGAAAGAGGGTGTCATGGTCATGCCCGAGGACGCGGCCAGCCAACAGGACATCCGGCCCCTGCGCATCGGGCTCTTGAACCTGATGCCCAAGAAGATCCAGACCGAAAACCAGTTCGCCCGCCTGATCGGCGCGAGCCCGCTGCAGGTCGAACTCAGCCTCATCCGGATGAGCGAGCACGAGACCAAGAACACCGCCGCCGCGCACATGGAAAGCTTTTACCGCCCCTTCAACGAGGTCGAAGCCAGCGGCGAAAAGTTTGACGGCCTGATCATCACCGGCGCCCCGATTGAACATTTGCCCTACCAGCAAGTGACGTACTGGGACGAGCTCACGCGCGTGTTCGACTGGACCCAGACCAACGTGCATTCCACCTTTGGCGTGTGCTGGGGCGGCATGGCGATGATCAACCATTTCCATGACGTGCCCAAACACCTGCTGGACGCCAAGGCCTTTGGTTGCGTGCGCCACAGGAACTGCGCGCCGGCCTCGCCCTATCTGCGAGGGTTCTCGGATGACATGGTGATCCCGGTCAGCCGCTGGACCGAGCTGAAACGCGCCGAGATCGAGGCCGCTGGCCTGCCGATCCTGGTCGACAGCGCCGAAACCGGCCCCTGCCTGGTCGAGGATCCCGAGCATCGCGCGCTCTATATCTTCAATCACTTCGAATACGACAGTGACACGCTGAAACAGGAATACGACCGCGATGTCGCCGCCGAAGCGCCGATCAACGTGCCCGCGAACTATTATCCCGACGACGACCCGTCGCAGCCGCCGCAGAACCGCTGGCGCAGCCACGCGCATCTTCTTTATGGAAACTGGATCTCCGAGGTCTATCTGACAACCCCGTATGACATGTCGCAGATCGGGCTTTCGTCGACCGACCTGCGCAAGTAGCACGGAGGCAGACCTTGCTGGCCAAGGCCATTCTGATCGCCGGTGCCGCCTTTGCAGTGCTGGCCGTTGCGGCCAACGTCCTGGCCCACCGACGTGAGGCGGCAAGCCAGTCGGGCTGGCCCCCGGTTGGGCAATTTGTCGATGTTGACGGCGTGCAGGTGCACGCCTGGGTCAAGGGCGACGGCCCTGACCTTGTCATGATCCACGGCGCTGGCGGCAACCTGCGCGAGTTCACCTTTGCCCTGGTCGATCAGCTGGCCGAACGCTACCGCGTGATCCTGATGGATCGGCCTGGTCTTGGATACACCGGTCGCCTTCGCCCGGAATACGCATCGCTCTGGACCGCGCGGGCCGAAACCCCGCAAGAGCAAGCCCGGGTGCTTGCACAGGCCGCGCGCCAACTGGGGGCCCAGCGGCCCATCGTTCTGGGCCATTCCTTTGGCGGTGCCGTCGCACTGGCCTGGGGGCTTGACCAGGACGCGGCTGCCCTGGTGCTGGTGTCCGGCGTGGCTCTGCCCTGGCCCGGCCCCCTGTCGCGCACCTATTCGCTGTTGGGCGCGCATCCCGGCGACCTGGTTGTCCCGACGGCCGTCAGCGGTTTCATGAGTGACAAGGCGGTCGAGGCCACGCTGGACGGCATCTTTGCGCCCCAGCCAGTGCCCCAAGGCTATGCCGCCCACATTGGTCCGCGTCTGTCGGTGCGGCGATCGGTGCTGCGTGCCAATGCGCGGCAGGTGCTCAATCTGCGCCCCCAGGTGGTGGAGATGTCCCGGCGCTATGACACGCTGACCCTGCCGATCGAGGTCCTGCATGGCGATGCAGACACCATTGTGCCGATCACGGTCCATGCCCGCCCCCTGTCGCAGCGCCTGCCTTCGGCCCATCTGACGGAACTTCCGGGCGTGGGGCACATGCCCCATCACACGAACCCGCAGGCGGTGATCGATGCAATCGATCGCGCCGCAGACCGCGCTGGCCTCTGAACCGGGTTCAGCCCAGTGCCTTGGCGACTTCGGTCCAGCGGGCCACGGCCATGGGCGCCAATGCGGCCACCCGCGCCTGATCGTCGTCACGCGCGGCCTCTTCGATGGCGATCAACTGATCCCGCAGCGCCAATGCCCCAAAGGCGGCCGCACTGCCCGCGGATTTGTGACAGCGGTGCGCGACCTCGTCCATGTCGCTTGGACCGGCGTCGAGCCAGGCTGCCATGTCCTGACCTTCGGTCAGAAAACGCGATTTCAGAACGTCAAAGACCGTGTCCCCCAATTCGTCCTTCATCTGGGTCAATGCATCTGAAAGTGGGTTGTCGGCTGTGCCCGTATCAACGGCCCCGGATCGCGCCACCCCGGCAAGGGCTGACACGACATTGGCACGGATCAGCGGCTTGCCCAGAAACCCGTTCATCCCGGCCGCCAGGAACCGCTCTTGATCGGTCGCAAGGACGTTGGCCGACACCGCATAGATCGGCGTTTCGGACCAAGGCGGCGCAGCGGCACGGATGCGCTTGGTGGCTTCCAGCCCGTCCATGACCGGCATGCTGATGTCCATAAAGATCACGTCAAAGCGGTGCGCCAAGGCTGCCGAGACGCCCTCTTCCCCGTTTTCCACCCAGGTCACCTGATGCCCAAGGTTGACCAGCATTTCCTCGGCCACCATCCGGTTGATGGCGTTGTCTTCGACCAGCAGAATATCCAGCACGGTTTGCGTTTCGGGTTCTGCTGTTTTGGACGTATCCGGGGCGGGCGCCTCGGAGCGCTGCAAGGGGATCCGAAACCAGAAATCGCTGCCCTGCCCCAGGCGGCTTTCGACGCCCATTTCGCCGCCGAACGCCTCGACCAGGCGCCGGGCGATGCCAAGTCCCAGACCCGTGCCGCCGACCTGCCGACCAAAGGTCGGATCGGTTGTGTGGAAATCCTCAAAGACCTTGTCCAGATCCTCGGTCTTGATCCCGACGCCGGTGTCGATGACCCGAAAGGTCACTTCGACATCTTTGTCACCGCCAGCGTCCCACCGCGCCTCGATGCGAACGGTGCCATCGCGTGTGAACTTGATCGCATTGCTCACCAGGTTCAGCAGCACCTGCTGCAGGCGTTTGGCGTCGGTGGCGACCCAGTCCAGCGCCTCGCCGGTCCAGGTCCAACTGATCGTGTTTCCATTGGCGCGGGCCGCGCCGGTCTGGCCGTCAACGATGCCCTGCAGCAGATCGCCCAGATGCACGGGCTCTTGCCCCATCTCGGCCTTGCCGGATTCGAAGCTGGCGATGTCCAGAACCGTGTCCACATGCTCGATCAACAGCTCGCCCGAGATCTGCATGTTGTCGACATAACGTCTTTGGTCGACAGACAGCTTGGTGTCCCCAAGCAGCGTCAGGTTCCCAAGCACGCCGTTCAACGGCGTTCTGATCTCGTGGCTCATGACGGTCAGAAAATCCGCCTTGGCCTTTTCACCCGCCAAAGCCCGATCCCGCGCGTCCACCAGTTCGGTTTCGGCCGCCACGCGGGCCGAGATGTCCCGAAGAAAGCCGATGATGATCCGTGTGTCGCCCGAGGTCGCGGACTGCAGCGCCAGTTCGGTCGGAAAGATCGTGCCGTCCGCGCGCATCGCGTCCAGTCGTACCCGGCCATGGCCGACGACACGGGTTTCGCCGGTGTCGCGCATCCGCTCCATTCCCGCGCGATGCGCCTCGCGCAGATGCGGTGGCACGATCACGTCACCGATGTTCAGGCCCCGTACGTCTTCGAGCTTGTGTTGAAAAATCCGCTCTGCCGCCGCGTTGAAGTCCAGGATGCGCCCCTCGGTGTCGGACACGATGACACCATCCAGCGAGGTCGACAGGATCGTGTTCATGCGCAGGTTCGCTTCGGCCAGGGCAACGCCGCGTTGCTGGGTCAACCGGCTGACCGCGGTGGAATAGAGCGCCAGCAAACCCAGCGCGCCCAACAATAGGGCCGAGACAGCCGCAAGGCGCAACAAGGCGACAGACATGCTGGATCTTTGTTCGTCCGACCGTTTTGCAAACTCTGCCAATCCGGAACTGGCCAGGGTTCGGATGGACAGGCGCAGCGTGTCGGCATCTTCGATGATTTGCGGCAGACCCGCGGCAAGCGTTGCGTCGTCGGCGTCGATCAGGTCAACCGTGCGGTCCAGAAACGCCCGCGCGGCAGCCAGCGCGGCGACATAGGCCGATCCTTCGTCAACCTCGCCGTAGATCGGACTGTTCCGCAGCGTTTCGACGCGGCTGTAGAAGATGTCGAATTCTTCGCGGATCTTTTCAAGATCAGGGCTGCCGTCGCCAGGACGAAGGGCTGCCTGAAGCTCAAGGAATTCGACCTCTGCCTGCGACAGGGTCCATTGCACGTTGTCCGATTTGCTGGCTTCCAGCAATTGCAGGTCGCGAATGACCGATTGCACAAGGATGGCGATCACCCCGATGCAAACAACCACGACGCCAGCGACCAAAGCACTGCCTGTCAGGAACCTTGGTCTTGAAACGGGGGGGACAGGCGCGTCAGAGGGTTCCATATCCACCCGATTGCTGAGTCACACCCCAAGGCTATTGCGTGATTGTCATCCGATCAAGTTGCCAGATGCTACGCGAATAGATGACTTCAGTCCGGTAATCGGCAGAACTGTCAAACGGGTAGATCACCCAAAGCGGTCCCTTGTCCCGACGCGACATCGTCTCGCCATTGCGCTCGTAGGCCACGATCGGCCCATCTTCGACAGCATCGGTCATCGGAATCTGGACCGTGTAATCATTGATGGCCGATGCGGCGATCATGCCGCCCGTGGCGCCCAGCATCTCCATCAAGACGTTCAGCGGCACACCCACAAAGGTCTGCGGGCCCTCGGTCCAGATGGTTGTCGTCTGGATTTCCACCCCACCAACCTCGCGCAGCATGTCCAGATCGAACTGCGCCGCGCCATCTGCATTGGTCTGCGAAATCTCACCCGATACCGTCAAAACGACCCGCCCATTGGGCACCGCCAACTCATCTGCAGACGCCGACAAGGCAAAAAACATGCCAAACAGCGCCCAAATCCCCGTCAAGATCTTGGCCATCGAACTTTCCCTCAAAATGTCGCTCCCAGTTTTGCCACGCAGACTGGCGAGTTTCACCAGTGCATTCGGATGTTCCAACCCATCCTTTCGGATATACACGGCATGTAGGCGCAAAGACTTTCGATTTTCCCTTTTCCGACCTCGCTATCGCGTCTTCGGGGTTTTCTTAAGCGATCAGCCATCCTAGGGTCAGGATGCATTGATTTCCGGAGCGCTACGTGATTCACGGCCCGGAAAACGGAGCGGTGACATGAGCGACCTTTTCTGGCTGACTGACGAGCAGATGGCCAAGCTTTCCCCTTTCTTC
>JAUHVR010000010.1 GCA_030424865.1 Alphaproteobacteria bacterium
CTCCGTGACCTGCGCCACCGCGTCGATCTTGAACTCATCTGAGTAACGAATTTGCCCTGACATTTGCATCGTCCTTTGCTTCCAAAATTACCAAGCAAAGCGTCAACAAATCTAGGGGCACCTCACGGGCCGTCTTGCGTTACACGGCGCTGTCGACCGCGCGTTTGGCCATCACTGATACAAGGTGCGCCCGGTATTCCGCCGTACCGTGAATGTCGGACAACATTCCGCGCGAGTCGACGGTGGCACCGTCCAAAGCACCCGCTTCAAAGCTGGATGACAGGGCATTTTCCATCATCTCGGCGCGAAACACGCCGTCCTGGCCGGCGCCCGTGACCGCAACGCGAGCCCCGCCGCCGGTCTGGGCCACAAAGACCCCGACCATGGCATAGCGGGACGCCGGGTTCGGGAACTTGGTGTAGCCTGCGCTTGATGGGATCGGGAACTTGATCGCGGTGATGATCTCGTCTTCTCCTAGGGCTGTGGAAAACATGCCCTCAAAGAAGTCGTCCGCCGCAATCTCGCGGCTGTTGGTCACCACGGTCGCCCCAAGGCCAAGGACCGCAGCGGGATAATCCGCGGCCGGGTCATTGTTGGCCACGGATCCACCAATTGTGCCCATCGACCGCACAGCAGGATCGCCAATGCCACCTGCCAGGCAGGCCAGGGCCGGGATCGCCTCGCGCACAGTGGCGCTGGCGGCGACATCGGCGTGACGTGCCCCGGCGCCGATGGTGAGAACGCCATCCGCTGCCGAGATCGCATCCATCCCGGCAATCCCGCGCAGATCCACCAGATCGGTGGGCGCGGCCAGGTGTTGCTTCATGGTGGGCAGCAGGGTCTGCCCGCCGCCCAGAACCTTGCCGTCTTCGGCCGAGGACAGGGCAGCGACCGCTTCATCGACGGATGCAGGCTTGTGATATTTTGTCTGATACATCGTGTTGCTCCTTATTCCGCCGCCATCGAGGATTTCGCGTTTTGCAACGCGGTCCAGACCGCCAGCGGTGTTGCGGGCATTTGCAGGTCATTGGTGCCAATCGCGTCGGTGATCGCATTGATCACGGCGGGCGGAGAGCCGATGGCCCCGGCCTCACCGCAGCCCTTGACCCCCAGCGGGTTCAGCGGCGACGGCGTCGCGTTGTGGTCCAGTGCATAGCTGGGCACATCGTCCGCGCGGGGCATGCAATAGTCCATGTAGGACGCGGTCAGCATCTGGCCGTCGTCGTCATAGACCACCTGTTCCAGCATCGCCTGACCGATGCCCTGGGTGACGCCGCCGTGGACCTGGCCCTCGACGATATTGGGGTTGATGATGTTGCCAAAGTCATCCACCGCCGTGAACTTGACGATGTCGGTCACACCGGTTTCGGGGTCCACCTCGACCTCGCAGATCAGCGCACCTGCCGGGAACGAGAAGTTCAGCGGGTCGTAGAAGGCCGCCTCTTTCAGGCCCGGCTCCATGCCTTCGGGCAGGTTGTGGGCGATGTAGGCAGCAAGACCGATCTCGTGCCAGGCCATCGACTTGTCGGTGCCCGCCACTTTGACCTCGCCGTTTTCGATGACGATGTCATCCTCGGACGCTTCCAGCGTATGGGCGGCGATCTTCTTGGCCTTGGCTTCGACCTTGTCCAGCGCCTTGACGATGGCGGACATGCCGACAGGACCCGAGCGTGAGCCATAGGTGCCCATGCCGAACTGCACCTTGTCGGTGTCACCATGCACAACCGAGACATTGTCGACCGGGATGCCCAGCCGGTCCGCAACCACCTGCGCAAAAGTCGTTTCGTGGCCCTGGCCGTGGCTGTGGCAGCCGGTCAGGATCTCGACCGAGCCCACGGGGTTCACCCGCACCTCGGCGCTTTCCCACAGACCAACCGCGGCCCCAAGCGAGCCGACGGCGGCCGAGGGCGCAATCCCGCAGGCCTCGACAAAAGTCGAATAGCCCAGACCGCGCAGCTTGCCGCGTGATGCAGCCTCGGCCTTGCGGGCGGCAAAGCCTGCCACGTCGGCAATGTCCTGCGCCATATCCAGGGTCTTGTGATAGTCGCCCGAATCGTACTGCAGGATGACCTGCGTCTGATAGGGGAACTCGGTGATGAAGTTCTTGCGGCGCAGCTCTGCCGGATCCATCCCCATCTCACGCGCTGCCGTTTCGATCATCCGCTCGACCGAATAGGTCGCCTCGGGACGGCCCGCGCCGCGATAGGCATCCACTGGCACCGTGTTGGTGTGGATCGCCTTCACGTTGCCATAGACAGCGGGCATGTCATAGCAGCCCGACAGCAACGTGCCGTGCAGATAGGTCGGCGTCACGGTTGCAAAAAGCGAGACATAGGCGCCGATATTGGCCAGCGTGTCGGTCTTGAACCCGACAATCCGGCCCTCGGCATCAAAGCCCATTGTCGCCTTGGTCACGTGATCCCGGCCATGCGCGTCGGTCAGGAAGGCCTCGGTCCGGTCCGAGGTCCATTTGACCGACCGACCCGTTTTCATCGAGGCCCAGAGACAGGTGATTTCCTCGGGGTAGATGTAGATCTTGGAGCCGAACCCACCGCCCACGTCCGGCGCGATGACCCGAAGCTTGTGCTCAGGCGCGACGTTGTAAAAGGCCGACAGCACCAGCCGCGCCACATGCGGGTTCTGGCTGGTGGTGTAAAGCGTGTAGTGATCCTCGGCCTCGTCAAAGATCGCAACGGCAGACCGCGGCTCCATCGGGTTGGGGCTGAGGCGGTTGTTGACGATCTTCATCTCGGTGATGTGGTGCGCGCCTTCAAGCGCCGCAGCAACCGCCGCTTCGTCGCCGATCTCCCAGTCGTAGATCAGGTTGCCGGGCACGTTCTCATGCACCTGCGCTGCTCCGTCCTGAAAGGCGTCTTCGACACCGATGCTGGCGGGCAACTCTTCGTAATCCAGTTCGACCAATTCCGCCGCCGCGCGGGCGATCGCCTGCGTCTCGGCTACAACAACCGCCACCGCATCGCCGACATAGCGGCCATAGGTGGTGACCATCGGGTTCCAGACGCCACACTGCATCGGGCTGCCGTCTTTCGAGGTGATCGACCAGCCGGTGATGATGTCACCGATCCCGTCTTCCTTCATCTCGGGGCCGGTATGCACGGCGATCACGCCCTCCATCGCCATGGCAGCCGAGCTGTCCACGCCGTTGATCTTGGCATGGGCCACCGGGCAGCGGACAAAGGCCGCATAGGCCTGATTGTCGACGCGGACATCGTCGGTGTACTTGCCCTTGCCGGTGATGAAACGTTTGTCTTCCTTGCGCTCTACGCGTGCGCCAATTCCGTCGCTCATGTCACCCCCTCCTTATTCTGCGGCCTGCGCCGGGGCCGACATCTGGTCGGCGGCGTCTTCGATGGCCTTGACGATGTTGTGGTAGCCGGTGCAGCGGCAGATGTTGCCTTCCAGCTCGTGGCGGATCGCGTCTTCCGTCAGGGCCTGGCCCTCGGCCTGATAGCGGCTCACCATGTCGATGCCCGACATGATCATGCCCGGCGTGCAGAAACCGCACTGCAGCCCGTGGTGCTTTTTAAAGGCCGCCTGCATCGGATGCAGTTCTTTGCCATTGGCGACGCCTTCGATCGTCGTCACATCCGCCCCATCCAGCGAGGCCGCCAGAACCGTGCAGGATTTCACCGCGCGGCCATCCACATGCACAACGCAGGCGCCACACTGGCTGGTGTCACAGCCCACATGTGTGCCGGTCAGGCGCAGGTTTTCCCTAAGGAATTCAGACAGCAGCGTGTTGTCGGGCACATCCGCACTTGCGGACTTGCCGTTCACCGTCATCTTGATTTGGGTCATTTGTTTCCTCCCATTGCGATCAAGGGCAGCGGCTATCCCGCCACCGCCTTTGAAAAGTTGTCAAAGAACTGGTCTGCCAGCTTGGCCGAGGTCGATTTGACCAGGCGAGAGCCCAGCTGCGCCAGCTTGCCGCCCACCTGGGCGTTTGCTGTGTAGTCCAGAACGGTTTCCGCGCCGTCCTCGGTCAGGGTCACATCCGCGCCGCCCTTGGCAAACCCGGCCACGCCGCCCTTGCCTTCGCCGACAATCGAATAACTGTAGGGTGGGTTCAGATCCTGCAGCTCGACGCGCCCCGAAAACCGCGCTTTCACCGGCCCGATCTTCAGCGCGACCTTGGCGGTCATTTCGGTGTCAGAATCCTTTTCCAGCTCTTCGCAGCCGGGGATGCATTGCGCCAAGACCTCGGCGTTGTTCAATGCGGCCCATACAGTGGCGACGTCGGCCGGGATCCGGTATTGGCCGGACAAATCCATCTGAGTGCTCCTCTATCGTGCCTAGAAAGAGTGCAAAAACTGATCTGAACCTGTCAATTTGCCCATGCGGGCAGCGATTGAATTGAAATGGCGATCTGTCTCAGGCCTGAGACAGTTACTTTTTCAATCCGTGCCGATCGAGCATCCGGTAAAAGGTCGCACGGCTTACGCCAAGATCCTTGGCTGCCTTGGACATGATTCCGTCATTGCGCGCGATGGCGCGCTTGATGGCGCTGCGTTCGGCCGCTTCCAGTCCGCGCGGCTGGGCCGAGCGGTCCAGCAGGTCGCGCCTTGGGATCGGCCGTTGCGACAGGTCTTCCTTGATCTGCAACAGCTTCCGGGCGGCGCGGTTTGCGCCGATGATCAGATCATCATCATCCGCCGCAAGCAGCGGTGTGCCGATCTTGGAGTATCCGTTCGCAACAAAGATATTCGCGTAGTCGAAACAGGCGCGGAAGTATTCGCTTTCGATGCGGTTGGCCGTGGCCGTGATGATCGGCAGCAGAAACTGGGCCGAGCCCGCATCGGTGTCCGAGCGTGCGCTTGTCACGTCCAGAACCGCCGCCACCTCGCCCGAGGGATCAAAGATCGGCGCGCCCACGCAGGTCAGCGGCGTGGCCGAGCACATGTAGTGCTGGTCCTTGACCACAACCATCGGGCGTTGTTCCACGGCCACCGTCCCAATGGCGTTGGTGCCCTGATGGCTTTCCGCCCAGACCGAGCCAAGCCTCAGGCCGGCGTCCTGGAAATCCGGCTCGTCATAATCGTTCGAGATCTGGTCGACCAGAACCCCGTTCCTGTCACTCAGCACAACGGTAAAGCCCGACAGGCCCACCGATTGAAACAGATCTTCCAGGATCGGGCGCGCGACATACATCAGTCGATCCTGCCGCAGGCGGATGTCGGAAAGCTCTCGTTCGGTCAGAACATGCGCCTGGGACCGCTCTGCGGCAACGCCGTGATGCAGCAGGCTGCGCCGCCAAGAGGCCACAATCACAGAGTGGCCTGCCGAACCCTGTTCGACCGCCAGTTGTATCTTTTTCAGATGCCCATCCGTGGAAATCGGATCGAGACCCATGCTGTCCTCCCTGCTACAAAGATGCGCAAGGGAAGCGGGCCTGTCAAATCATGCGCGCGCCGGGGCCCGGAAAATTGGCTGGCTCAGGACCTGCGAAAGCTCTTTCAAGCTGTCCAGAGAATGGCAGGCGCAGGCGGTATCTGTCTGATCATGCAGGATTTTCACGCCACTTGCGCGGGGTTCAAACCCATCCCATCGCAGCAGAGGATTCAGCCAGATCACATGCCGTGCGGATCGGCGCAAACGCGCCACCTCGCGCTGCAAGAGCTCCAGATCGCCGCGTTCCAGCCCGTCGGTTATCAGCAGAACAATGGCGCCACGCGATAGAACCCGGCGAGACCAGCGCTTGTTGAACGCCTCGATCGCGGTGCCAATCTGGGTGCCGCCTTCCCAATCCTGCGCCTCGTGTCCGACGGCGGACAGGGCGGCATCGGGGTCACCCAGATCCAGGCTGCGGGTGATGTTGGTCAACTGGGTGCCAAAGGTAAAGGCATGCAGCTTGCCCCAGGACCGCACCCGCGCATGGGCCAGGGCGTGCAGATAGCGCAGCAGAATGCGGGAATAGACGGCCATCGAGCCCGAGATATCGCAAAGCGCTACAAGGTCGGGTGGGCGTTGCAGCGGCGATTTGTGCGTGATCCTGTCGATCTCTCCTGCCCGCCGCATCGCGCTGCGAAGGGTGGTGCGCGCGTCGGGGCGCAGCCCCGAAGGGGTCGGGCGGAACCGGCGTGTTTTCATGGGTTTGACCGGCAGGGTCAGGAGGCGCAGGGCCTCTTGCGCCTCGGTCAACTCACCGGTCGACATCTGTTCGAAATCCTTGGACGACAGGACCTCGGCGTCCGACCAGGTAAAGGCCGCGTATTCAACGATCTCTTCGCGCGGCTTCGGCTCTTTCTTTGGCGGGGCACCGTCGCCCAGGGCCTCTCGCGCGCGACGGTCGGCGTTTGGCGATTTCGCCGGTTCCGCGTCGTCGGTCAGTTCGGGCGACAGCATGTACATCATCGCGTCCAGAAACTCTGGATCGCGCCAGAACATGGCAAAGACCTGATGAAAGATCTGCAGGTCCGTCGCCCGCGTGATCAGCGTGGCGCGCAGCGTGTGATAGAAATCGACCCGTTCCGAAAAGCCCGTTGCTTCGACCGCGCGGATGGCGGTTTCGACCTGTCCGCTGCCGACCCGCACACCCGCCTTGCGCAGGGCGCGGGCGAAATGGACGATGTTATCAACGAGCCGCCCCTCGGTTTCGGCAAGCGCCGACATCAGGCCACCGCGGCCAGCCGGCTTTTGGCCTCGTCCAGGATGCGCGTCGTTTCGGCCCCGGCAATGCGGCCGATGTCGTCCTGATACTTCAGCAGCGCGCCCAGCGTGTCGGTGATCACGTCCGGCGACAGGGCGACCGCATCCAGCGCCACCAGGCAGCGCGCCCAGTCGATGCTTTCAGCCACACCCGGGGCCTTGAACAGATCGAGCTCGCGCAGACCCTGCACAAAGGCGACCACTTCGCCCGACAACCGGTCCGAGGCTTCGGGCACGCGGCTTTGCACGATCTGCAACTCCCGCTCAAAGGCGGGGTAGTCGACCCAATGATAAAGGCAACGCCGCTTCAATGCGTCATGCACCTCGCGCGTGCGGTTCGAGGTCAGGATCACAATCGGCGGGTCTTCGGCGGCGATGGTGCCGATCTCGGGGATCGTCACCTGATAGTCCGATAGCACCTCCAGCAGGAAGGCCTCAAAAGGTTCGTCGGTCCGGTCGATCTCGTCGATCAGCAGCACCGGCGGGCCGGCTTCTTGTGGTTGCAGCGCCTGCAGCAAAGGGCGGCGGATCAGGAACTCGTCCGAGAAAAGCTGCGTCTGCAGCGCCTGCCGGTCGGTGTTGCCCAAGGCCTCGGCGGTGCGGATGGCGATCATCTGTGCCGCAAAGTTCCACTCATAGATCGCCGATGCGGCGTCCAGACCTTCGTAACATTGCAACCGGATCAGGGGCCGCCCCAGCGCGGCGGCCAGGGCCTTGGCGATCTCGGTCTTGCCGACGCCTGCCTCCCCTTCCAGAAACATCGGCTTGCCGAGTTTCAGCGACAGAAAGGCCACCGTGCCCAGATCGCGCCCGCAGGCGTAGTTCTGGGTCGCCAAAAGGGAAATGGTGTCGTCAATGCTGGTCGGGACGTCTGTGGTCACGCGGGCCTCCGGGTCTTTTGCCAAGAGATAAGCAGCCCGGGGGCCTCTGTCCAATGCGGCAATGTCGCTACCTGAGACGGGCCTCGTCCAATGCGCCCTCGCGGCCCTGCGCGGTGATCTGGTAGCTGACCGGGTCCGAAGAGGCCACACAGACCCCCTTGCGGAACACCTTCAGCCGATGCGCGCGCAGGCGGATCGCCTCAATCGTGTCGCTGGCCTGCAGCAGCACAAAACTCGCGTCGCAGCCCTTGGACAGTCCATAGCCCTCAAGCCCCATGATCTTGGCCGAGGTCTCGGTCACCGCCTCAAAGCACCAGGCCATGTCGGCGCGGCTGGACAGCTGCCCGACGTGCAGGCCCATAAAGGCCACGTCCAGCATGTCGGCCTTGCCCAGCGAATACCAGGGGTCCATCACGCAGTCGGATCCAAAGCCCACGGTCACGCCAGCGTCACGCAGCTCGCGCACACGGGTCTGGCCGCGCCGCTTGGGGTAGGTGTCGTGCCGCCCCTGCAACATGATGTTGATCAACGGGTTCGGGATCGCGTGCACCTGAGCCTCTGCGATCAGCGGGATCAGCTTGGAGACATAGTAGTTGTCCATCGAATGCATCGAGGTCAGATGCGACCCCGCCACGCGCCCCTGCAGCCCAAGCCGCTGTGTTTCATAGGCCAGCGTCTCGATATGCCTGCTGTGCGGATCATCGCTTTCGTCGCAATGCATGTCGACCATCAGGCCACGCTCGGCCGCGATCTCGCACAGCAGGCGGACGCTTTCCGCACCATCCGCCATGGTGCGTTCGAAATGCGGGATGCCGCCCACCACGTCGACGCCCATGTCGAGCGCGCGCACCGTGTTCGCCATCGCAGTCGGGTCGCGCAAGACGCCGTCCTGCGGAAAGGCGACAAGCTGCAGATCGATGTAGCCCTTGATGCGCTCGCGCACCTCCAGCAGGGCCTGCACACCTTTCAGTTCGTCATCACAGGTGTCCACGTGGGTGCGGATCGCGCCGATGCCCTTGGCCAACGCCAGATCGCAATAGCGCATGGCGCGGTCGATGATGTCATCGACCGTCTGGATCGGCTTCAGCTCGCCCCAAAGCGCGATGCCTTCCAAAAGCGTGCCCGAGACGTTCATGCGCGGCGTGCCCAGCGACAGCGTGGCGTCCATGTGGAAATGCGGGTCGATGAAGGGCGGCGACACCAGATAGCCGCCCGCGTCCACAACCTCTTTGGCCTCTGCCGTGATCCCGGCCTCAACGGCGGCGATCTTGCCATCCGCGCAGGCGATGTCCATGCCGGTGCGGCCATCCGGCAGGTTGGCGTTTTTGACGATCAGGTCGAACATGGGGCTCTCCTAGCGTTGGCCTTTGAACCAGGGGGTCAGCAAGGCGCGGGGATAGTCGGCGGACCGCGCGGCGATGACAAGGGCGATGATCGACAGGATGTACGGTGCCATCAGAAAGACCTGCCCGGGCACCAGCGCGCCCATCTCGGTTTGTAGACGCACCTGCAAAGCGTCGAAGGCCCCGAACAGCAGCGCGCCCAGCAACGCCTTGCCGGGCCGCCACGAGGCAAAGATCACCAGCGCGATGCAGACCCAGCCGCGCCCGTTGACCATGCCGAAGAAAAAGGCGTCAAAGGCGCTCATGGTCAGGAAGGCACCGCCCAAGGCCATCAGCGCGGACCCGGCGACGATGGCCCAGATCCGCAGGGCATAGACGGACAGCCCCTGCGCGTCGACACTGTCGGGGTTGTCGCCCACGGCCTTCAGCGCCACGCCAAGCGCGCTGCGGTTCATGACGTACCAGACAAGGGCGACCATGAGCAGTGCCAGCCAGGTCAGCGCCGTTTGTTGGAACAGCACTGGTCCAAGGAACGGCAGGTCTGACAGCACCGGGATATCAAGCGCCTGAAAGGGCTCGATCCGCGGCGGGGATGAAACGTTGGGCAGGGCCGTGCGATAGGTGAAATAGCTGACCGAGGTGGCAAAGAGCGTGATCCCAAGGCCCGAGACGTGTTGCGACAGCCCCAGAGGCACCGTCAGGATGGCATGTAACAGGCCAAAGAAGGCTCCCGCCAGCGCCGCGACGATCACGCCGCCCCACAACCCCGCTCCCAGCCAGACCGCCATCCAGCCGCACATGGCGCCGACGACGAAAATGCCTTCGATCCCAAGATTCAGCACGCCCGCGCGTTCACAGATCAGAGCGCCAAGGACGCCAAAGATCAGCGGCGTCGCGATGCGCAGGGACGCCGCCCAAAAGCTTTCGCTCAGAAGGATGTTCAACAGATCCATCATGACGTGGCCTCGGCTTTGGCGGTGCGCAGGATGCGGTACTTGGACAGGAACCCTCCGACGAGCACGCAGAGCAGCGACATCGACACCACGAGGTCGGCAAGGAAGGACGAGACCCCCATCGCGCGGCTCATGCTGTCGGCGCCCACAAAGACCGAGGCGATGAAAAGCGCCGCGATCACCACGCCGACAGGCGAAAGCCCCGCCAGCATCGCCACCACGATGCCGGTATAGCCGAAGCCCGGTGACAGGTCGGCGGTCAGATAACCCTTGAGCCCCGCAACCTCGCTGACGCCCGCCAGCCCGGCCAGCCCACCCGAAATCGCGGCGACGCCAAAGAGCGAGCGCTTCACGTTGATCCCCGCATGCCGCGCGGCGGCGGCGTTTTCGCCCACAGCGCGCAGCTTGAAGCCCCAGACCGACCGCAGCAGCATGAACTGCGCAATGCCCGCCAGCACAAGCGCTAGGATCAGCCCAGAATGCACCCGCATCCGGTCCATGAGCGGCGGCAAAACGCCTTGATCCAGGATCGGCGCGGATTGCGGCCAGCCCAGGCTCATCGGGTCCTGCAAGGGCCCTTCGAGCATCATTTGCAGGAAGATCAGGATGATGAAATTGAGCAGCAGCGTGGTCACAACTTCATCCGCGCCGAAGCGGACCTTCAGATAGGTCGGCGCGACCATGCCGGCGGCCCCGGCGGCCGCCCCTATGACCACGATCAGCGGCACCAGCAGGAGGCCAGAGATGTCCAGCCAGCCCGACCCCACGGCCACCGCTGCCATGGCTCCAAGGTACAGCTGCCCCTCGGCCCCGATGTTCCACAGCTTGGCGCGAAAGGCCAAAGCGGCGGCAAGGCCGGTAAAGATCAGCGGCGTGGCGCGGGTCAGCATTTCCGAGACGGCAAAGACCGACCCGAAGACGCCCTTGATCATCTCGCCATAGGCGGTGATCGGGTTCGCGCCCGCCGCCAGCAGCGGGATCGCCGCCAGCAAAAGCGCCACAAGGGCGGCCAGCACCGGCACCCCCAGCGCAAAGGCGCGCGAGGTGTTTTCGCGCGGCTCGATACGGATCATGCCGGTTCTCCTGCCATCATCAGGCCTATTTTTGCGCGGTCCATTGTGCCGGCCTCGACCAAAGCACCGTCACGGATCACCATGATCCTGTCGGCAAGGCCCAGGATCTCGTCCAGATCCTCGGAAATCAGCACCACGCCCGCGCCGCGTCCGCGCGCCTCTAGCAGGCGTCGCCCGACCTCGGCTGCGGCGCCCATGTCCAGACCGCGTGTTGGCTGGTTGGCAAGGATCAGACGGGGCGCGCGTTCAAAGACCCGCGCGAGGATCAGTTTCTGGATGTTGCCGCCAGACAGCAGCCGTGCGGCGGCACCAACGCCCGGGCCGCGTACGTCATAGGCCTGCGCCAGGCCCTCGGCGTTGGCCTGAATGGCGTCCCGGCGCAGCAACCCGCGCGATTGGATGTCGGGATCGCCCAGACGTTCGATCACCATGTTCTCGGCCACGCTCATCGCGCCGACGATGCCCTCGTGATGGCGGTCTTCGGGGATGCGCCCGATGCCCGCCGCGACCATCGTCGCGGCGCTGGGGCGGGCGATCTCGGTTTCATCCACGCGGATCATGCCAGCGGTCGGCACCGCGAGCCCCGAGATCAGATTGGCCAGCCCAGATTGCCCATTGCCCGAGATCCCGGCGATGCCGAGGATTTCGTGCGCGTGCACGGTCAGGGTCACACCCTGCAGCGTGTCCCGCTTGGACCGCCCGGCGACCGACACGTTTTGCAGCGTTAGAACCGGCGCGCCGGGCGTTGCCGCCTCTCGCGCGACTTTGGGGGTGTCCGCCCCGACCATCAGGCGGGCGATGGTGCCCTCGTCGGCCTCGGATGTCGCCATCTCGCCAACCTTTCGGCCATGGCGCAGCACGGCAATCCGGTCTGAAAAGGCCAGAACCTCGCGCAGCTTGTGGCTGATAAAGATCACCGACAGCCCCTCGGCTGTCATTGTCTTGATGTTGGCGAACAGCGTGTCCGCCTCTTGCGGCGTCAGAACCGCCGTGGGTTCGTCCAGAACCAGAATGCGGGCATCACGATACAGCGCCTTCAGGATCTCGACCCGCTGCCGTTCCCCGACCGAAAGCCGCCCAACGGGCACATCCTGCGGTGCGGTCAACCCGCTGCGGGCCATGATGTCTTTGATCTTGCGCTCGGCGGCGCGGCGGTCGCGGCGCAGGGACAACAACGGCTCGGACCCCAGCGTGATGTTGTCGAGCGCGTTGATGTTTTCAGCCAGCGCAAAATGCTGGTGCACCATGCCGACGCCTGCAGCCAGCGCGGCCTGCGGATGGCCAAGTGGCAGGGGATGCAGGGTGCCACCAGGGTCGGCAACCTCGACCGTGCCCGCGTCGGGCAGGTAGTGCCCGAAAAGCATGTTCATGAGCGTCGTCTTGCCCGCGCCGTTTTCGCCCAAGAGCGCCAGCACCTCACCCCTGCCCAGGGTCAGGCTGACATCGTCATTGGCGACCACGGGGCCAAAGCGCTTGCTCAACCCGTTGAGTTTCAGAACTGTTTGATCTGTCATGGAAAAACGGGGCTGGCGCGACCGCCAGCCCCGGCTGCCTTAGTTGTCAGAGACGGGGCGCTGATCGTTCACGTTCACACGGAACAGACCGTCCAGGATCTCGGTCTCGCGCGCCTTGACCGCCGCGACTGTGTCCGCATCGACCAGGCTTTCGTCCAGCACAAGCGATCCGCCACCATAGGCCATAAAGCTGTACTGACCGTAATCCGCCGCCTCAAAATTGCCCGAGGCCACGCGTTCCACCGCCTTGTCGATGGTTGCCTCCATGTGCCACAGGGCGGATGCCATGATGGTGCCCGGGTAGTCGCCCGAGGTGTCGATCACGTTGCCGATGGCCTTGACGCCGCGTTCCACGGCGGCATCCGAGACGCCAAAGCGTTCGGCGTACATCACGTCGGCACCGGCATCCATCATCGCAAAGGCGCTTTCCTTGGCCTTGGGCGGGTCGTACCAACTGTCGATGAAGTTCACGAGGAACTTGACGTCCGGGTTCACCTCGCGCGCGCCGTCCATGAAGGCGTGCATCAGGCGGTTGACCTCGGGGATCGCATAGCCGCCGACCATGCCGATCAGGTTCGATTCAGTTGCCGCGCCCGCGATCATGCCGCTCAGGTAGGACGGTTCGTGGATCCAGTTGTCAAAGACCGAAAAGTTCGGGGCGACGGGGCCAAAGCTGGAGCCCATCAGGAAAGCCGTCTCGGGATAGTCCTTGGCGACCTTGCGCGCCGCGCGTTCCAGGCCAAAGACCTCGCCCACGATCAGCTGCATGCCCTGTTCGGCATATTCGCGCATCACGCGTTCATAATCGGTGTTGGCAACGTTTTCGGAAAAGACGTATTCGATGTCCCCCCGCTCGGCCGAGGTGTTCAGCGCCTTGTGGATCCGGCTGATCCACTGCTGTTCCACCGGCAACGTATAGATCGCCGCAACCTTGAGCTTTTCGGCGGCCGCCAGCCCTGCGGACATGACGCCCATGGACGCCACGGCCGCGGCCAGCAACACCCGTCTTGTTGTTGATCGTATCATCTTCACCTCTCCTGTTTTTTCGGAGTGTGACGGAAGTTTTACCGATCAGTCAAATTTTTTCGCATTCAGGATGCCCGGGAAATCCGCAAGCGCCTGAAATTGCGCCGCCCTGGGGTCAGCTGGTTTTGGGCATCGGCAGGCATCCGGCCAGCCCGGCGGGCAGAACGAGGCGCGCGCCCTGACCATAAAGGCTGCGGGCAAAGCCCGTCTGGTCCGAGGTCAGTGTCACGCTGATGTCCGAGGCCGCAAGGACCGAGGTGCCGTTCGGCAAGGCCCCCAGGAACCGGTCCGAGGGGAAGAGAACCACATAGGCCGGGGCCTCGTCCGTGATCAGGGCGACCGCCGAAAGGGTGGCAAGCCAACCCAGCGCCAGCAGGGGCAGGGCGGAGATCAGCGCCCTAATAGTCATGGATATGCTCCAGCCGTTGTCCGCTGGCCATCATGGCACGCAGGTACTCGGCAAGGTCGGGAACCTTGACCATGACCAGATGGCGGTGGTCCGGCGCGCCCTGGCGGGCGCTGCTGTAGATCGCGTTTTCCAGTGCCGCATCCTTGGACACGACAGTGAACAGGATGTCGTCATTGCCCGCGATCTCGACAAACCGCGCGCCGTCTGCGGCCAGATCCTGCAGGATATGCGTCAGGGCGCGATAGCGCGGGGTTTCAACCTCGATCCCTTCGGGGCGGTAGGCGATGACCGTGACACCCTCCAGTGTCTCCAGCCGCGCCTTGTCCACGTCTTGCACGATCATCCGCAGGGTCAGCGCGTCCGGGCCGACCTGCGCAACCGCATCGGCGATCACCCCGGCATAGGCCGCCTTGACGCCATATTCGATCCCCAGCGCCAGCCGCCGTTCGCGGTCGCGCAGGGTTTCGGTCGCCTTGGCACGCAACTCGTCGGCGTCCTGTTCAAAGGGCCATTTGTACCAGGGCACCTGCTGCAGGAAGGCGGCATAGTCCGTCGCCTGCCGGGCCGAGACATCATCAAGCGGCGCCCGGTCTTGCCCGCGCAGCCCCGCAAAAAGCCGCCCGAGTGTTTCCTCGTAAGCCGCTTTCATCAGCAATTCGGCGGTGAAGCTGGTGCCGATGACATAGACCATCTGCTTGGTCCCGCCATCGACCTCTCCGTGCGCGCTTGCGACCTTGGTCAGCGAACAGAGCGATGACCAGAAGCCGCCGATGGCGCGCAGATAGCCGAAGTCATGCGGGTCGCCGGTGCTGATCACACGCGCGTAGTCGTCATAGGCATGAACGATGTGCCATTCGGGATAGGTCATCAGCGTCCGCGTCTCGGGCCGGTGGTGTTCGGGCGCGATCAGTGTCGCATAGGGCTGGGGCGTGGCAGTGCCCCGGCACATGGTCTCGGTATAGACCACGGGCGAGGCCAGACCGATCACGCAGAGGACCAACAGCAGCACCAGCCGCTTGGAATAGCGCCAAAGGCGTCTCACGCGGCGCTGTCCCGGCCAAGCAGTCCCGCCACGGCGGCAATACCGCCCAGGCCCAGGTGGGGCAGGTTGGCCAGGAAACGCGGCAGCGACCAGTCGGTTCCGAGAGAGGCATTGGTAAAGATGCCCAGGTCCAGAAAGCCGTAGCCGGTGAAAATGCCAAAAATCCCGTCACCCAGATAGGCGAGCCCAAAGAGGATCAGGAACATCCGCGCCGCACGGTGCGAGACGATGCCCGCGACCAGCGCCCAAAGGGCCGAGGCGACATGCAGCGCGTCATCAAAGATATCGAGCGCGAAGATGCCAAAGGCCAGTCCGTTTTCGTCGGTCAGACCGGGGATATAGTTTATCGAGGCCGCGATCATCAGCGCGATGAAATAGCCAAAACAGAGTTTCTGCAGGTTGGTCATAGCTGCCCCAGGTATTGATCCCAAAGATTGTTGCGCAGCACCAGATTCGGGTCCAGCGCGCGTTTGGCCTGTGCAAATGCGCTGGCGCTTGGGTATGCGCGTGTGAGTTGGTCCAGCCTCGCATGCGGGCGGTAGGGCAGGTAATAGGCCCCGCCGATCTCGACAACCCGGTCGATCAAGGCGCGGGTCAAGCGCTTGTGATCGGCCTCGGCCCGCTGTGTCAGTTCCTGGCTGAACGACATGACGGCGGCGATCCGGGGGACCTGTGCAAAGGACAGAACCGCCTGATCGTCCTGCGCGACATAGCGCAGGGTGACGTTCAGGAACTCTTGGTACGAGGCGGGGATCACCTGCTGGCAGGCCTCGACAAAGCTGTCGAAGGCGTCAAAGCCAACGAAGTATTCGTGCAGGATGTCGGTGCGGTCGGGGTTGCGGTCATCGAGTGTGACCACCGGTTCGTTGATCAACGAGTTGCGCGTGACCTCTCCGCCCCCCAAAGCCGGGCCAAGGGTTGTTTCGTTCCACCACCGGAACGCCTTGAAGGTCTCGTTCCCCAGTTGCGCGCGGTAGATGCGGCTGGCGGCGTGGGCCATCCAGCCCGAACCGGCGGCGGCGGGCAGATCGCTTTGATCCTCGGTCTCGCGATAAGTCACCAGCAGGGCGTTCTGAAAGAACGTCTCGCGTTCGACGTTCAGGCGGCCATAGGCCATCGTCACGGCGGGGTCTTGGATCGCGGCCTTGAACCGGGCCGCGTAGTCTGTGGTCGGCATGACCTCGAAGCTGGGCACAAGACGGGTGTTGCGGGTCATCTCGATCTCCATGTCGACGATGACGCCGATCAGGCCATACCCCCCCATGCCAAGGTTGAAGAGATCCGCGTTTTCGCTGGCCGAACAGGTCACCAGATCGCCCGAGGGCAGCACCATCCGCAACGACCGCACGGTGGACCCCATCGGCCCGAAGGGCACGGGCCAGCCATGGGCGTTGACGGAATAGGTCGCGGCCAGGCCGAAATCGTTGTTCGATTGCATGACCTTGGGCGACCAGCCCGCCGGATCCAGTGCGGCAATCACGTCGGACCAGCGCGCACCGGCGTGGGCACGATAGGTCTGCGCGGCGCTGTCAAGCTCGATCCCGGCGTTGGCAAAGGTCAGCGCCGTGCCCTCGCGCGGGATCGCCTGACCGCCCATCGAGTGCCGCGCCGCGCCGACGTTCAGCGGGTGGCCCGCAGCGCGGGCCTGCGCCATCTCGCGGCGGATCACGTCGATCAGGGTCTGATCGCCCTCGGCCAGGGTCAGGTGCTTGTGCACCGGGGTGGCCGACAGCCCGCTGGCATCGTTCAGGATCGTGTCGCCGGTCGGGGCCACGATCCGGTCGGTGCCCGCATAGGTCGGCAGGTCTGCGCGAAAGAGGCCAGACAGCCCCCAACCCGCCAAACCACCTGCGCCCAGCAGGGCCGCGCGTCGAGTAAATCGCTTCATCGCCTTGGCCTCGTCCGTAGATGTTCGGTCAAAGGCCCGCATCACCGGGCGATGCGGGGTCGCTGTCTTGTCAGGCAACTGGATGTCGCACAGCGTGCCCGAGGCCTTTAACCTAGGCGTCGCGGGCGCGTTTCGGCAAGGTCAGCAAATCCATACGGTGGCGGCTCTTGAAATCCGTTAGAGCCTGTCCTCTGGCATGGCTTCGGCGTGTTGGCTGCTCGTCAACTCGCGCAAGAGGTCCTGCAACTCGGGCTCGTCCACCAGTTTCGCGGCCTTCTTGGGCGAAAACCAGTGGCGCTTGCGCTGGCTGCGCTCTTTCCAGTTGGCTTTCAGCCTGTCGACGATCATTGGATAAACGGTCACGCGGCATTGGACGGACCGTGTGTCCGACAGCCTCTTGTCATAGTGATAGGTGCCGATCGACTGGTCCGAGACCCAACCCAGCGCGCCGGCCTCTTCCAGCGCTTCGATCTTGGCGGCTTCCCAGGGTTTCTTGCTGTCCATCGTCCAGCCCTTGGGCATCACCCAACGACCGGTGTCGCGGGAGGTCACCATGAGAACGCGCAGGCGGCCGTTCTTGTCCCGACGTACCGGAAGCGCCGCGATCTGTTTTGCGGGTTTTTTATTGTTGCCCAAGTCGTTCATTCCCGCCCGCCCTCGTACCGAAAAGGGGACCGGCTGCCTTTTTTTTTCTTACCTGCAATCATCCAGTGATTTTGCGGAACTGCAAGTCGGTTTTCCCGGCGCAGGCAGGGCGAAACGCCCATCGTCCGGCCTGCGCTCTTCAGAAGACGCCCATGGAAAGCCCCGCCGCCATCGCGGCCCCAAGGTCGCGGCAGTGCGACAGGTCAGCCTCGCCAAGCGTTTTGGGGGCCTGAATCGCCTCTGGCGTCTGGGCTTGGGTGCAGATGATCATCGGCGGTTGCGCCTCTTTCAAGTGCCAGCCGGTCGCGATGCGGGTCATCTGGCGCGCGGCTCCCGTGCCATCTGATCCGGCACAGATCATCAGGGCATAGGCCCGTCCCTCGATCCGGTCCAACACCGGGTAATAGCAGCGGTCGAAGAACTCTTTCATCTCGCCGGACACCGTCGCAAGGTTTTCAGGCGCGCAGAACAGGTATCCTTGGGCGTTCAACAGATCGTCGGGGCCCGCATCCGACGCCTCTAGCAACCGGGCGTTCCCTTCCGATCGGGCGCCTTCATAGGCCGCATGCGCCATCTGGCGACTGCCGCCCGTGCGAGAGTGATAGACGATCAAAAGCGTGGCCATGGCGTTTCCTGAGGGTGGCGGCTGGGCTCAGCCTATCTCGGCAAAGGCCCGTTGGGCGAGCGTTTTGAACACCCTGGCCATGCCATCGCTGTCTTGATCCAGCTCTGCGCCTTGGTGAAAATCACCGGCCCCGCAGGTTTTCAGACGTCTCTGAGCAAATCGAAAGGGATTGCAGGACGTTACAGAGCGAATTTGGTGTTCTCGGGGGAAAAGGTCGAAACTTTGCCGGATGACCCGCCGGAACACGTGGGGCTTGTGGTCGCAATGGTCCCTGATCTTGCCGTGTTGAAAGGCTGGTTCGGGGCCTGGGTATCAAGACCTCGTTACGGTGCGGGAACAGGGATCGGCGCAGTTCCTGTTCGCCTGCGCCGGATGAGGGACCCGGAAACGAAAAACGCCGCCGTTGGGGCGGCGTTTCCGAAAATCGATTGGCAAAAGCTTAGAAGCCCAGGCCTTCGTATTTCTTCTTGAACTTGGACACGCGGCCGCCGGCATCCAGGATGCGCGAGGTGCCGCCGGTCCAGGCCGGGTGCACCGAGGGGTCGATGTCCAGCGCCAGCTGGTCGCCTTCCTTGCCCCAGGTCGATTTCATCTGGATGACGGTGCCGTCGGTCATCTTGACGTTGATCATGTGGTAATCGGGGTGGAGATCTTTTTTCATGAACCCGCTCCTTACGCGTCTGCGCCCTTGAGGGGCTTGTAGTTGGTGACCTCTGCGATACGGGCCGATTTACCACGGCGCGAGCGCAGGTAGTACAGCTTGGCGCGGCGGACGCGACCACGGCGGACAACGGTGATGCTGTCGATGTTGGTCGAGTACAGGGGGAACACACGTTCCACGCCTTCACCAAAGGAAATCTTGCGAACGGTGAACGAACCCGCGATGCCCTTGCCGTTCTTGCGGCTGATGCAGACGCCTTCGTAGTTCTGCACACGGGTGCGGGTGCCTTCGGTCACCTTGTAGCCGACGCGAATGGTGTCACCGGCTTTGAAGTCGGGGATCTCTTTCCCCAGCGCAGCAATCTGCTCCGCTTCGAGTTCAGCGATCAGATCCATCTGACCATCTCCTATTTTACGTCGCGGTTTGCCCGCGGATGATGTCTGACCAGAGCTTCGGTGTGCCGAAGGTGCGCCAGCTTTTCTTTGCTGTTTGGGGAGACCCCAAAAATATCAAAAGGCACCGAGTCGCCCCGACGCCAGAAGATGCACCCGTTTAGGCGGGCTTTGCCCCTAAATCAAGGCTGAATCGACGGCTTCGACCCGCTGGAAAACCGCTTTCGAGACAGGCGCGCGCGCGGTATTGGTGCGGCATGGAGCTTATCCTGATATCCGCCTGTCTGTTGGGGCGTCCGGTCCGGTACAACGGCACGTCCAAGACCTGTGACAGCCCCGATATCATCGGGCGCTGGTCCCGTGAAGGCCGCCTTGTCCCCCTGTGCCCGGAAGTCGCCGCAGGGTTCTCTACGCCGCGCCCACCGGCCGAGATCGTCAGCGAGCTGCGCGGGGATGGCGCTGCGGTACTGGCGGGCGCAGCCTGGGTCATGGACAGCGCCGGGGTGGATGTCACAGACCTTTTTGTCAAAGGCGCCGGGCAGGCGGTCGAGATGGCGCAACGCTTTGGGTGCCGACATGCGGTGCTGACCGATGGATCGCCCTCGTGCGGGTCGAGCTTTGTCTACGACGGCACGTTCTCAGGGACCGCGGTGCCGGGCATCGGGGCCACCACCGCGGCGCTGCAGGCGGCGGGTGTTCGGGTCTGGTCCCAGACCGCCGTGCCAGAGCTGGATGCGCTTTTGTCCGGCCGGGATCAACCACCCAACACCCAACCCAGGATCTGAGGGGCCAACCGGGTCACGCCATAGCCCGCGCCCAGTGATGTCACCAGCCCCACCGCAACAACTGCGCCGTCGCCGGCTGTCAGTCCAAGGCCGAACAGCAGCGCCGGAATGCACAGGATGAACGGCAGGCCCGGGATTGCGCCAATCACGATCATCACCGCAGACGCCGCCAGCAGGATCAAGGCGATCAGCAGCAGGGTGACCGAGTTTTGCGCAAATCCGTTCCAACGCGGGTGCAGAACGCGGCTGATGCGCTTGCACATCGGATCGACACGGACAAGCGCGGCGCGAAAGGGACCGGACGGGATGTTGATCTTCGCGATGAAGGTCGGCAGCGATACCCCCTTGCCGCCCACGATCATCTGGGTGGCGGTCAGCATCAGCAGAACACCGATGGCGGCGGGCATCCCCGGCAGCATGCCGGTGGGCAACAGCATAAGCCCGGCCAGCACCAGGATGATCGGACCATGCCCGCGGGCACCCAGGGTCGTCAGCAGGTCGCGCAACGGGATCTTGTCCTGCCCCTCGGCGATGGCATGCAAATCGGCCACCAGGCCAGCCAGCCCCGGCGGCGCTGCGTGAGATGCTTCGGTCATGTGGGTCAGCCTAGGCCGCACCCCCTGACCATTCAATGACCGCCTGTCATTCCTTGTGCCTGGCCCAGAGATCGGGACGGCGTTTCTGCGTCAGAGCCTCGGACTGGGCACGACGCCACTTGGCGACCTCTCCGTGGTGGCCCGACATCAGAACATCGGGGATGCGGTGGCCTTCCCATTCGGCGGGCCGCGTATATTGCGGATGTTCCAGCAGGCCGCCGGAATGACTTTCATCAACGGCGCTTTCGGCGTTGCCCAGCACGCCCGGCAACAGGCGGACGGTTGCGTCCAGCATGGCTTGCGCGGCGATCTCACCACCTGTCATGACGAAATCGCCAAGGCTCACCTCGGGAATGCGGTAGTGGTCCAGCACCCTTTGGTCCAGCCCCTCGAACCGTCCGCAGATCATGGTGATCCCCGGCAGGGCCGCCCAATCGCGGGCCATTGCCTGATCAAACCGCCGCCCACGGGGCGACAGATAGACAAGGGGTCCGGGCCCGCGTCGGATCGCGTGTTCGATCGCGCGGCCCATGACATCGGGGCGCAGCACCATGCCAGCCCCGCCGCCCGCCGGGGTGTCATCGACGTTGCGATGTTTGCCTTCGCCGAACTCGCGCAGATCGATGGTGCCCAGTTGCCAAAGCCCGTCATTCAGCGCGCGCCCGGTCAAAGAGTGCCCCAGAACGCCGGGAAAGGCTTCGGGAAACAGCGTGATGACCTGCGCGCGCCACGCACCTTTCAGATCCGGCGTGTTGGACATCAGCTCGCGCGGCTTCAGCGTTGCGCCGATGGTTTTGCGTCCGTGGGATTTCGAGGGCGATCCGGTCATGCGCGGCTCCGTTGTCTTCGCTGCACTCCTTATCGGCGGTGCGGCGCGAAGGCAAACAGGCGTACCCTGTCAGGCGACACCTTCGAAATAATCCGCAGCGCGCGGCGGTCCGATCATCTGGCCGCTGCTCAGGCTCCAGTTGCCGCGGGCGCGCGGGGCTCGGACGCCCCCGGGCATGAACAGCCCGGACGGGTAGGGCAGGTCTTCGCCCAACAGCTCGATCGCTCTTTGGAAACGGGTGTCGAACTCTGCCTTTGCCTGATCCGAAATCGGCAGCTGCGCGATTTCGTTGGTCTTGTAGTACCCGTTGCGCCAGCGCCGAAGAACGGACGAGACGCGGGCCAGAGCCTGCGCGGCTTCGATGCTGTCCCTGGCGCGGGCGGCGAGGTCTTCGAGATGGCCGTAAAGCACCACGCGCCGCAGATATGCCGCCGCGGTGCCCTGATCACACAGCGGCTGAGCGAGGCACCAATGTGCCGCTTCGTGCTGGGCGGTGTCGTCAAGATGGCAATGGGTGACCACGTGATGCCAAAGATCGGGATCGGCCAGCGCGTAGGATTGGAGCGAGGCCAAAAGCCCGCGTGATCTGCCGGGGCGGCGCATGATCCATAGCGCGCGGGCGCTTTCGAACAGCACGCTTTGCCGTTCAAAGGTCTGTCGGGCCCGGGCGGCGGTTTCCACCAGATCGCGCAGCCTGGACACCGCTTCGGGGTTGTTAAACCCCCGCGCCATGTCGCCCGCTTTTTGCGGAGTTGCCTTCAAAAGTTGCATGAGCGCGTGCAACTCGATCTTTTGTTCGCGGCTTGAGTCATCCAGCGAGGCGACACCGAATTGCTGAAGGGTTGTCTGCAACAGATTGGCGATCACGCGTTCTTGTGTGTCAGGGCCCAACGGATTGTTGCCCCGAAGATGTGGTCGCGGTGGCGCGATCGCAGCTTGTAGCGCGCGGTTCAGAACCCTGTCGGGCGGGGCTGTTTGCAGGCGCCGCGAGAGCTCGGCGTCCTGCAACAATCCCGCCGCCCGATGCGGTTCTGACGAATTCGGGCCCTTGCGTTTCCCTGGCAGCAGTTGAGCCACAAGAACCGGGACAAAAGCAATGACAGCAGATGCCATCGCGATCCCGGGCGTGCCTCCGGCAAGCTTGGCAAGCTGGCCTAATTGGACAGGGGAGGCCAGCTGCAAAAACAGGGCGGGGCTTAACGCAAGGCCCGAAAGTACCATACGAACAGTGAAAGCACGCACTCGCTTTCCCTCTGTGTTACGTGCCCCCACACGCTACAGTTCATATTTGGTTTGGAAATGGGGCGGGAATGTGGCGCCAGATGGGCGCTTCTGTGCCCAAGGTCACAAAAAATCATAGGCAAATTCGTGACGAGTTTCTGTATCTTATTGATTTTGCTGAATTACATCTTAAGGGAGAATCTGTCGGTGTCGCCTCAATAAGCTGGGGTCCCGTTACTTGGACTTAACCTTTGTGGCTATTCTGAGAAGTCGGCGTTTCTCGATCCCAAGGTTCTTGTCGGTCAGATCACTGCGATTCAGCGCCAGAAAGGCGTCGTGAAGACCCAGATCCGCGCTGACATTGGCGGGGGACTGCAGGGTCAGGGCCTCGCGCAATTCGGCAGAGACACCCGCGATTTCCAGCAGTGGTTCGAGCGGGCCGAGGGCAAAGTCCACGCAATCCTCAAGGCCCAGGCTGGTGACCCTGGCGGGGCGCAGGCGCTCGGCAAGGTCGGTCAGCACGGCCTCGTGATCCGCCGCATCCCTCAGGCGCGCTGAATAGGTCTCAAAGTCTTCGGTCAGGCGCGAGCTGCGCAGGTTCTGCCACCAGGTGCTGTGCAACCAGTCATCCGGCGCGCGGGTCGAAAAGAAAAACACCAGCTCAAGCGCCTTGCCAAACCGTGACCGTGCCGAGCGGGTGATGGCCGAAAGGATCTCGGCGGTGCCGGTGTAGCCGCTCACATCCAGTCGCCCCGGGATGGTGCCTGCCAGATCCTCGCACGAGATGAGGATGGGGCGCGGATCGTCCGGATCGCAGGTCTTGAAGACCCCGAAGGACCGGCGCGAAATCTTCCTGAGACGCTCTGCCCCATCCTTCAGCGGGTAGGCGCCGGTGATCGCTGCCAGCGGTTCGATGTCTTCGCGCAGAAAGACACGCAGTTCGGCGGACAACGCCTGGGCGTTGGCCCGCAACATGGCTTGCACGCTTGTGGTGCCTGTCTTGTGAAATCCCGCGTGAATGACGATCCGCGTCATTCAGGCAGGGTGCCTTCGGGCGGGTCGATCACAATGCGCCCCGCCGTCAGGTCGACGGTGGGCACGGCCGCCAGTGTGAAGGGCAGCAGAACCGTGGCCGAATGGCCGGGCAGCTTCAGTTCCAGCAGGTCATCGGCGCCGTGGTTCTGCACCGCGTGGACCTTGCCGATCTCGGCACCGCCGGTGTCAAAGACCGCGAGGCCGATCAGGTCGGCGTGATAGAATTCGTCGTCGGGCAGCGACGGCAGACGGTCGCGCGGCGCGTATAGGCGCATGCCTTTCAGCGCATCGGCGTCTTCTTTGCTGCGCACATTCGACAGTCGGGCGGCAAAGCCTTGCTTGATGGCGCGGGTGATCTGCACCTCGAAGCTGCGCGCGCCGTCTTCGGTTTCAAGCGGGGCGTAGTCCTCGATTGCCTGCGGATCGGCTGTAAAGCTTTTCAGGCGCACCTCGCCCTGCACGCCAAAGGCGCCCGCGATGGCACCGACACAGACCCGGGCGCTCAAAACCGCACCTTGGGGCAGAAGGGATCAAAGCCGTTGAACATGCGGAAATAGGCGCCTTGCTTGTCCTGGCACAGCGTTGCGTGACGCTGCACAAAGGTGAATTTCTCGAATTGGATGCCCATCCAGAAGATCGCCGCGACCAGCATTGCCAGTCCGATGCCGCGCCCGATGCGGGCGTCGATGAACAGCACCAAAAGGATGCCGCCCAGGATCAAGGCGATCACACCGCCCAACAGGGCCGGATACAGGCTCATGTTTCGGTCCTTTCGCAATGGGCCGGCACATGGCCGACGTCGGACACCGGGCAGGCTTCATCCGCCCGTGCCCGTTCATAAAGCACGCCGCAGACAAAGGCGACAAGCGCCACGATGATCAGCCGGATCAGTCGGAGCATTCCGTACCTTTCGGGCGAAAGGGAAAAGGCGGCCCAAGGCCTTGGGCCGCCTGTATCGGTCTTATTCCGAAGCGGCTTCTTCTGCTGCTTCAGCGGCCTTGGCGGCCTTTTCTTCAGCGCGTTCCTGGGCTTTCTGGCCCGGCACGGCTTTCTTGGGGTTCGAACGCTCTTTCTTGGGCAGCTCGCCTGCGGCTTCCAGGAAACGCGACACGCGGTCGGTGACCTGGGCGCCTTCGCTCAGCCAGTACTTGACGCGCTCCATGTCCATCTTCACGCGCTCTTCGCTGTCTTTGGGCAGCAGCGGGTTGTAGGTGCCCAGCTTCTCGATGAAGCGGCCATCGCGCGGCATGCGGCTGTCAGCAGCCACGATGCGGTAGAAGGGACGTTTTTTCGAGCCGCCACGGGCCAGACGGATTTTGATTGCCATTGTGTTTCTCCTTTTCGAATGGCGGATAGGGCGCGGATGCGGCCCTTATTCTTGGTGTTTCTCGTGGTGTTTGATCACTTCGGCGATGATGAAATTCAAAAACGCCTTGGCGAATTCGGGGTCCAGATCCGAGTCCCGGGCAAGTTGCTCAAGACGCGCGATCTGAATGGCTTCGCGGGCCGGGTCGCTGGGCGGCAGATCGTGCTCTGCCTTCAGCTTGCCCACGGCACGCGTGTGCTTGAACCGCTCTCCCAGGGTGTAGACCAGAATGGCGTCCAGCCGGTCGATGCTGGCACGGTGGTCTTTCAACAGCTCGGCGGCGCGGGTCACGGCGTCAGTCAATGGCCCATCCTTTCGGTTTGAACAGCGGATCAGCGTAGTGCGAGATTTCCATCTCGATCCCGTGCGCCAGCTGGCTGTCGGCCAGCTGCGCGGGCGAGGGATGGCGGTAGACGGCATCATTGCCGTCGATCGAGGGGGCGGTCGGGTCTTTGACAGCGCCAAGCCGTTCGGCCAGCCGGATGCTGTCCAGGTTCTTGGGGTCGATGTAGCTGACCGCACCTTCCCAACCGTTGGCGTAGTAAAACGCGCGCACGGCATGGGTGGCCTCCAGCGCATATCCCTTGCCAGCCTGATCCGGCCAGATGATCCAGGCAATTTCGCGCTCGGGCCATTTTGCCGGGAACCAGCCGCCCGCCATGCCGACGGTTTCGTCGGTTTCTTTCAGGTGCACCATCCACATGCCGAAGCCGCGGATCTCCCAGTGGCCGATTTCGGCGGCATAGAGCATCCACGCCTCATAGGCATTCAGGGGGCCGCCCATGAAACGCGAGCGGTAGCTGCTGAACGTGGCTTTGAAGTCGGGATAGTCCTCGGGCTCGGGCGCGCGCAGGATCAGGCGGCCGGTTTCAAGGACGGGAATATCGCGGTGGACCATCAGGCGGCCTCCGGTCTTGGGTGGCGATAGATCAGGTGATGTTCGCCAAGAAGGTCTGCCTCGCGCTCGAAGGTGGCACCCAGCCGTTCGGCCAGTGCAATCGAGGCGGTGTTGTCGGGGTGCAGATGCGACACGAGCGGGCCAAGGCCATGTTCTTGGAAAGCCCAGTTGCGCGCCGCAAACGCGGCCTCGGTCGCATAGCCCTTGCCTTCGAACCCATCAAAGAGGTGCCAACCCAATTCGGGTTCCGGCCACATTTCGTGGTTGATCACACCGACGCGTCCGACGACCTGCCCGGTCGCACGCAACTCGCAGGTGAAAAAGCCGTAGCCGCGCAGAGCCCAGTGGCCAAATTGCGCCAGAAACCCACGCCAGGCCTGCCAGCGGTCGGTGCTGGGCCCGCCGATGAATTCGGTGCGCGGCGAGGCCTGAAAGGCCAGAACCGCCTCGAAATCCTCTTCGCGGGGGCCGCGCAGGATCAGGCGTTCGGTGTCGAGGGCAGGGATCTGCAGCATCATGCGGCCTCTCCCTTCGGTTGGCGGTAGACCAGCGTCGGCTTGTCCGCAAAGGGGATTGCGGCATCCGGGTCCAACCTTGCGCCAAGCCGTTCGGCAAGCGTGATCGATCGCGCGTTTTCCGGCGCAATGTAATGCACGATGTCGGTCCAGCCGAGGCGGTCCCGCGCGTCGGCCAGTGCAGCTTGCGCGGCCTCAAAGGCATAGCCCTTGCCTTCGCCTTCGAAGATGAGCCAGCCGAATTCCGTCTCGGGCCAGCCTTCGGGGAAGAACGGGCCGACCATGCCGATGGCGTCATCGCTGCCCTTCAGGGTCACGGTCCACAGGCCGAAGCTTTTGATCTGCCAATGCCCCAGCAGATGCGCAAACTGCTTGAACGCGTGGAAACGCCCCACGTGCCCGCCCGCGTATTGCGACCGTTCGTCCATGAAGAAGGCCACGGAGGCCTGCATGTCGCGGGGCGCCGGGGGACGCAGGATCAGGCGTGGGGTTTCCAGACGAAGGGTCATGCCAGCACCACCTCGGGTCCCGGGTGGCGCCACAGCTCGTCCACACCCATGTTTTCATTGTCGTAGGTCCGCTCGTACCAGGCGCCCAGCCGCTCGGCCAGCGCCTTGGACCGCGCGTTGTCGGGCACGATGTTCGAGGTCAGCGTGGTCATGCCAAGATCGGTATAGGCCCAACGGCGCGCGGCACTTGCGGCTTCGAACGCCACACCTTTGCCCTCGTATCCGTCAAAGACCACCCAGCCCAATTCCGGCTCGGGCCAGGTTTCTGGGTTCCAGATACCGCTGATGCCCGCCGCGCCGCCGGTCGCCTTGTCCTCGATCACCATGTAGCCATAGCCGTGGATGTGCCAGTGGCCCACCAGCAGCGCAAACCAGCGCCAGGCCTCGCCGCGCTGGGCGATGTGGCCAAAGCCAAGCGAGCGGTTGGGGTCCATCAGGAAGCCCATGACCGCCGCCGCGTCGGCTTTTTCCGGGCCGCGCAGGATCAGGCGTTCGGTTTCCAGCCGGGGGGCAAAAGGGACCAAGCCGCTCATGCGTAGGCCTCCGGGCTGCCGTCGTCGTCCGTCGGATGGACGCAGACATAGGTGGTGCCGTCGATGACACCTTCGATCTTGGCTCCCAGCCGTTTGGCCAGGGTCAGGGACAGGTCGTTGCCCTTGTCGACATAGCTGACGATGCGCTCGTGACCGGTGGCCTGCAGATAGGCGCGCGCAGCCAGCGCGGCTTCTTGCGCGATCCCGCGGCCTTCGGCGGCTTCCAGCAGCATGAAGCCCAGTTCGATGTCCTGATCACCCGGTTCGCACCCGGCAAAGACAAAGCCCACAACCATGTCACGTTCCAGAACGGTGAACATCCCGTCGCCGCGCAACAGCCAGCCCGCCGTGTAGTTGGTGAACTCGGCCCACGCCTCTTCGGCATCCATCGGCCCGCCCATGTGCTTGGCGCGGGGCGAGGCCAGGATCGCGCTGAAGATCGCGAAGTCATCCAGCTGCGGCGTGCGCAGCACCAGCCGTTCGGTCCGCAGGACCGGCAGCGGCGCGCGGGCCGAGGCGGCCAGCGTGGCATTGGGTGTGGGCAGGGTCACGGGGGCGATCATGCGGCCCTCCGGTGGCGGTAGACGCTGCAGTCGTCCGGGGTTTCGTCGCCGGGGCGGGCGGCGTCCGCGTCGTGCGTGGCACCAAGCTTGGTTGCCAAGGCAATCGAGCGTTTGGCGTGCGGATCAATGTAGCTGACCAACGTGTCGTTGGGCAGGTGACCCCAAGCCCAGTCCAGCATCGCCGTTGCCGCCTCAAAGGCATAGCCTTGGCCTTCGTAGCCGTCGAACAGGATCCAGCCCGCTTCGAGTTCCGGAAAATGCGGTGGCTGGATCAGGGCGACCTGTCCAATGAACGTGCCATCCTTCAGGCACACGGCCCAGCCGCCATAGCCCAGCAAATCCCAGGTTCCGACCTCTGAGCCGAACTTGGCCCACATGTCGCTTTCGGTTTCCGGCGCGCCGACGAACTCGGCGCGCGGGCTTTGATAGAACGCCCAGAAGGGCGCCATGTCGGCCATGACATGGCCGCGCAGGGTCAGGCGCTGGGTTTGCAGGATCGGGGCGGGCATCATGCGGCCCTCCGATGGCGGTAGACGCTGCAGTCGTCCGGGGTTTCGTCGCCGGGGCGGGCGGCGTCCACGTCATGCGTTGCACCAAGCTTGGTTGCCAGGGCAATCGAACGGGAATTACGAGGGTCGATGTAGCTGACCAGCGTGTCGATGGGCAGGTTGGTCCAGGCCCAATCCAGCACGGCACGCGCGGCTTCGGAGGCATAACCCTTGCCTTCGTGGCCTTCAAAGAAGATCCAGCCGATTTCCAGTTCCGGGTAATGCGGAGGCTGTCCGATGGCAACCTGACCGATGAAGGTGCCGTCTTTCAGGCACACGGCCCATCCACCGTGACCTTTCAGATCCCAGCTGCCCACTTCCGAGGCAAAGCCATACCACATGTGGCTCTTGTTCTTGGGCGCATCGACAAAAGCTGCGCGGTCGCTTTGGAAGAACGCCCAGAACGGCTCCATATCGGCCATGACATGGCCACGCAGCGTCAGGCGCTGGGTCTGCAGGATCGGAGCGGGCATCAGGCAGAGACCTTTGCGTCAAGACGATAGGTCAGGCAGCCCGCGAACCACGCGGGCGCGGGTTCGTCGGTCAGCGTGGCGCCGATTTTCTCGGCGATCCGGCGCGACCCTTTGTTGTCGGGCATAATGCGGACGATCATCTCGGACCAGCCGAGGTCGTTGAAAAGATGCCGCCGGACTTCAATCGCGGCCTCGGTCGGGTAACCCTGTCCTTCGAGCGTGCCGTCCCAGAGCGTCCAGGTGAACTCGGGCAGCTGGCTTGAATCCACGTGCAAAGGACCGACGTGCCCGATGGCCCGACCGTCCAGTTCCATCACGTAGCGACCATAGCCGCGCATGACCCATTGCCCCGCCATTTCGCACAGTTTTTCAAAGGCCTGCACCTCGGAAAACGGACCGCCCGCAAACTTGGTCCGGGGGCCAGTGCAATAGGCGGTATAGGCGGCCATATCGCCAGCGTCCGGCTTGCGCAGGCGCATGCGTTTCGTGGTCAGGACCGGCGCGGCGGCAAATGTGGGTACAACTGCAGTCATGTCACACGGCCTCTGGGCCAAGGTGACGCCAGACATTCAGGGCGCCAATGGTCGGATGCGTGTACTCGCTTTCAAAGGTCGCGCCCATACGCTGCGCCAGAGCCTGACTGCGGGTGTTTGTTGGCACCGAACAGCTGACCACGGTCGACCAGCCCAGAACGTCGTAAGCATAGGCTCGGGTGAACACCGCTGCCTCATAGGCCACGCCACGTCCCTCGGCGTCGGCAAAAACGGTCCAGGCGATTTCAGGTTCCGGCCAGTCTTCGGGATACATCAGACCAACGACCCCCAGGGGCGCGTCCGTTTCGCGGTCAGCAACCAGCCAGCGTCCATAGCCGCGAAGTTGCCAATGGCCGATCACACCAGACAGGCGGTCGAAGGCGCTGCCCCGGTCCGGATAGGGACCGCCAACGCCAACAGACCGGTCCGAGGCGCAAAACGCGTGATAAACCTCAAAATCCGACATCCGCGGCGCACGCAGGCGCAGCCGCTCGGTCTCGTAGACCGGGATGGAGATCGTATCTTGGGTCACTGGGTGCATCACTTCTTCTTGCCAAACCCGCTAAGTCCCGGCGGCAGACCCATGCCCGGGCCACCCAGACCCGGCAGGCCGCCTGGCATGCCGCCTTTGCCGCCCATGGCCTTGGCCGCCGCTTCCAGCGCCTTGGGGTCCATGCCCTGGGCCATCTGTTCGGGGCTGGGGCCGCCCTTGCCGAACATGCCTTTCATGGCCTGTTTCAGCATGCCGCCTTTGCCCATCTTGCCCATTTTCTTCATCATGTCGGCCATCTGGCGCTGCATCTTCAGCAGCTTGTTCAGATCGCTGACCTCCATGCCCGAGCCTGCCGCGATGCGTTTCTTGCGGCTGGCCTGGAGCATCTGCGGGTTGGCGCGCTCTTTCTTGGTCATCGACTGGATCAGCGCGATCTGGCGCTTGATCATCTTGTCGTCGATGCCTGCGCCTTCCATCTGCTTGGCCATCTTGTTCGCACCGGGCATCATCGACATGACGCCCTCCATGCCGCCCATCTTCTGCATCTGTTCGAGCTGCATCTTGAGGTCGTTCATGTTGAACATCCCCTTGGCCATGCGCTTCATCATGCGCTCAGCCTGCTCGATCTCGAGCGTTTCCTGCGCCTTTTCGACCAGGCTGACGATGTCACCCATGCCCAGGATGCGGCCCGCGATGCGGTCAGGCTCGAAGGTTTCGATGGCGTCCATCTTTTCGCCAAGACCGACAAAGCGGATCGGCTTGCCGGTGATCGCGCGCATCGACAGCGCCGCACCGCCGCGCCCGTCGCCGTCCATCCGGGTCAGGACCACACCCGAGATGCCGATGCGCTCGTCAAAGTTTTCCGCCGTGTGCACGGCGTCCTGGCCGGTCAGGCCGTCAACAACCAGCAGCGTCTCGCGCGGGTTGGCGACGTCGCGCACCGCCTCGACCTGTTGCATCAGCTCTTCGTCGATCGACAGACGGCCGGCGGTGTCCAGCATGTAGACGTCGTAACCCGCCAGCCCGGCCTGGGTCTTGGCACGCTTGGCGATGGCAACCGGGTCCTCGCCCTTGACGATGGGTAGCGTGTCGACGCCGATCTGCTTGCCAAGGATCGCCAGCTGCTCCATCGCCGCCGGGCGGTTGACGTCGAGCGAGGCCATGAGGACGCGCTTGCCCTCTTTCTCGGTCAGGCGTTTCGCCAGTTTCGCGGTGGTCGTCGTCTTGCCCGAGCCCTGCAGGCCGACCATCAGGATCGGCGCGGGCGGGTTGTCGATCTTCAGCTTGCCGGGGTCTTCGTCGCCCGAAAGCACCGAAATCAGCTCGTCATGGACGATCTTGACCACCTGCTGACCCGGGGTGACTGATTTTGTCACCGCCTGACCGGTGGCCTTGGCCTGCACCTTCTTGATGAAGTCGCGCGCGACAGGCAGCGAAACGTCGGCTTCAAGCAGCGCGACGCGCACCTCGCGCAGGGCGGTCTTGACGTCGTCTTCGGACAGGGCGCCCTGCTTGGTCAGACGATCAAAGACGCCAGAGAGGCGTTCGGACAGATTTTCAAACATGGCGCTCGGGCTCCTTGACCGTTTTGCAGGGTAGGGCCCAAATCTATGAAGCCCCGGTGGGTTTGCCAATGTGGCCAATGGGACAAAGCGCGAAAGCCCCCGTGGGCGCAACGCGCTGACGGAGGGCGATCCCGGGCAAGCCCAAGGGACCGGAAGCTTGACGGACTTCCGGAGTTGGCTTGGCACCTATGGAGAATGGGGGTCCGAGTCAAGAGCCAAGGCAAAAAGGCGCGCCCGGATTGGGCACGCCTTTTGAGTTCGGTGTCTTTTTGGCTGCGCTCAGATCGGCAGTTGATTGCGGTGTTTCCACACAAGGGACGCCGCCAGGATGCCCAGCACCAAAGCGGGGATCGCCGAGGGTCCGAGTATGAACAGGTGCGCCAGAACCGCTCCGATCATGGTACAGACCAGAAGCCCGGCGCCATAGACCTGCAACCCCGGCACCCAAAGCAGCGCCGCCGAGCCGACCTCGATCACGCCGGTCACGTAGCGGAACCATTGGCCAATGCCCAGGGCGTCGAACGAGGCAACCATCATCTCGACCCCTGCCAGCTTGGCAAGACCCGCCGCTGCGAACGCCAGTGTCAACAGCACGCGAATGCCCGGAAAAAGATAGTTGCCCATCGTTGCGATCCTCTCGTGTTGATCAGGCCGCCAGCTTGGCAACGGCCTCGTTTGCCGTTTTCACAGATTCATCCGCCTTGGAGTTCAGCTGTTCGGCGGCAACGATATCGACATCCGTGATGCCGATAAAGCCCAGAACATGGCGCATGTAGCCCGTTGCATAGTCGTAGTCCGACCCGACCGGAACACCGCCCGAGGCCACCACAAGCACGGCGCGCTTGCCTTTCAGCAAACCCTCTGGGCCGTTCTCGGTGTACTTGAAGGTCACGCCAGCGCGGGCGATCTGGTCGATCCAGGCCTTCAGCGCGGCGGGGATCGAGAAGTTGTACATCGCAACGCCAATCACCAGCGTGTCTGCGGCCTGGACCTCGGCCACCAGCTTGTCGGACAGCGCCAGGGCCTCTTTCTGCTCGGCAGTGCGCTCGTCAACAGGGGTAAAGCTGGCGCCGATCCAGGTTTCGGTGATCAGCGGAATGGTGTCAGTCAGGTCTCGGGTGATAACTGTTTCCGGGGCCAGCCGGTCAACCACGGCCTGCGTCAGGTCACGAGAGAAGGATCCGGTGTGGCGGGCCGAAGTGTCGATGTGAAGAACGGTCTGTGTCATGTCGGTGCTCTTTGAGAGTTGTGTCTGATGACGCACAATCTGGCTATTGCAAAATCAAACGCAATGCCGTCAAATGAACATGAATTGTGAAATTTTGCACAAAGGCGCCAAGATGGACAATTGGGACGAAGTGCGGACCGCCTACCAGGTGGCGCGGTTGGGTACGGTCAGCGGTGCGGCCGAAGTTCTGGGCGTGCACCATGCCACGGTCATCCGCCACGTCGACGCGCTGGAGGCGCGTCTGGGCGTAAAACTTTTTCAGCGCCACGCGCGCGGCTACACGCCGACCGAGGCGGGGCAGGATCTGAGCCGGGTGGCGCAGACCACGGATGACCAGTTTCAACAGTTGGTCGGGCGCATCCGGGGCCGGGGGGCCGATGTCTCGGGCGAGCTTCTGGTGACCTCGCTGGTCAGCCTCGCGCCGCTGATGGTGCCGGCCCTGACCGAATTTCAGCGCGACAACCCGGATGTGATCGTGCGCTACCTGACGGGCGACCGGGTGTTCCGGCTGGAATATGGCGAAGCGCATGTGGCCCTGCGCGCAGGTGCAGCCCCGCAAGAGCCGGACAATGTCGTGCAGCCTTTCATGCGGGAACCCGTCGCACTTTATGCCAGCCAGTCCTATCGTGACACCTATGGGTTGCCCAGTGGCGTCGAAGAGTTCGAAAACCACCGCTTTATCGCGCATGACAACCCGGAAAGCCGCGCCCCCTTCTATCGCTGGCTCAAGGATCAGGTCCCCCACGATCGCGTGGTCTTTCGCAGCGCGGACACGCGGGTGTTGGATCGGGCGGTCTTGGACGGCGCAGGCATCGGGTTTTTGATGGTGCGGGATGCGGCCGAACGCGATGGGCTGATCCAGGTCATGCCACCGCAAGAGGAATGGACCAGTCCGCTTTGGCTGGTGACCCATGTCGATTTGCATCGCACCGCCAAGGTTCAGGCCTTCCTGAAACATCTCAAGGACTACGTCACGCGGTGCGAGGTCAAATGACCTATGCCACTCGGGGCCATCTGGCCATGCTGGCATTTTCGGCCCTTGTGGCGGGTTCATTCTCGCTTGGGGCCATGGCCGCGCCGCATATCGCGCCTTCGGCGCTGAACGCGGTGCGATTTGTCCTGGCCGGCGTCTTGCTGGGCAGTGTTGCACTGGCGACGACGGGCATACCCCGCTCGGCCCTGCGGGCACCCTGGCGATACCTGGTCTTAGGCGGGCTTTTTGCCACCTACTTTGTCCTGATGTTCGAGGGGCTGAAAACCGGGGCCCCGGTCAGCATGTCCGCGGTCTTTACCCTGACACCGGCCATGTCGGCGGTCTTTGGCTATGTCGCCCTGCGCCAGATCACCACGCCGCGCATGGCGCTGGCGCTCAGCGTCGGGGCCGCGGGGGCGCTTTGGGTGATCTTTCGCGCCGATCTTGCCGCCCTGATGGCCTTTCAGATCGGGCAGGGAGAGTTCATCTACTTCTGGGGCTGCGTGGCACATGCGCTGTACACGCCCATGGTGCGAGTGCTGAACCGGGGCGAATCTCCGCTGGTGTTCACGCTTGGCATGCTGACGGCGGGCGCGGTGGTGCTGGGCCTTTGGGGGTGGCAGGACATCGTGGCAACAGATTGGTTGGCGCTGCCGGGGATTGTCTGGATCACGCTCATATACGTCGCCATCGCCGCCAGCGCCGCGACGTTCGTCTTGCTGCAATTTGCCGTGCTGCACCTGCCAAGCGCCAAGGTCATGGCCTATACCTACCTGACGCCCACCTGGGTGATCGTCTGGGAAATGGCGTTGGGGCGGGGTGTGCCCTCGGCGCTTGTGGGGGGTGGCGTTGTTCTGACGGTTGTGGCGCTGATCCTGCTGTTGAAGGACGAAACACGCGCAACGTCATCCGACTGACACGTTCCTGTCGTACCGCGGTGCGGACCAGATGCGGAGAGGCAAATGATCGACCTGACCATGCAGATCAAGGCGCGGGACGGCGCGAGGCTTGTTGCGCCGCTGGGACTAAGCACGCCGGACGCCGCGCCGGTGACCTGCGAGGTTGTTGGCGCGACCAAGGACTTGGTCGCCGATCCCGCCGCAGGCCAGTGGGCCATGGCCCTGACACCCACCGACGACACCATTCGGCTGACATATCGCTACCAGCGCGGCGGCGCGGCCTATCCCGAGGCGATGTTTCATCATCGCCCCAGCCGCTATACCCGGTCGGCCGAGGCTCTTGCCGTCGAGGCACGCGGCATCGCCAAGGCCGCAGGTGGCGGCAACGCGGGCCTTGCCGCTTTGGTCGCCCATGTCCGCGCCACGTTTCAGTACGGCCACCCCGAGGAGCGCTTTTACGAGGGCACCGACGAGATCCCGCAGTTGTGCAGCCTGACCGAAGGCTCCTGCGTCGACATCAATGCCTATTTCATCGCTGCCGCCCGCGCGGCGGGGTACGAGGCCGGCTATATCGCAGGCTGCTTCGTGCCCGAAGAAAAGCGCACCCATTGCGAGGACATGCACTGCTGGGTGGTGACCCGCGTCAACGGCCAGATCCGCGAATGGGATATTGCCCATCACCTGAAGATGGGCGCGCCCGGTGTTCTGCCGGGTCTGAACCCCAAGCCGGGGGTGCGTGTTCCGCTGTCGCATTCGATGGGATGGACCATCCCGGCGCTGGGCGTGAAGGACCTGAAACTGCTGGGCGAGCCGATGTGGCTGGATGCCTCGGGCGTCTGGCACGACGCCGTGCCGCGGATCACGCTGGCGGGATATGACGCTCTGTGCGGTCCGGCGGCTGCGGCCTGACGCTTTGGTCAGCCCTTGTCGTCTGAGCTGAGCAGGGTCTCAAGGAACTGTTCAAAGGCGTCCAGGTTCACCGCCTCGAACTGACCAAAGCTTTGCATCCAGATGCTGGCGTCCCGAAGGGCGTCGGGCTCCAGCTTGCACCACTTCACCCGGCCCCGCTTTTCCTGACTGATTAGGCCTGCGGCTGCGAGGATGGTCAGATGTTTCGAGATCGCGGCCAGCGAGACTTCGAAAGGCTCGGCCACATCGGTGACGGCCATGTCATCCTCCAGCAGCATCGACAGGATGCGGCGCCGGGTTGGATCGGCGAGGGCGGCGAAAACCGCGTCAAGTTCAGAGCTTTGCGTCACGGCATGGGGCCTAACGGGGGCGGGGGAGGGCCGTCAAGGGCTGTCATTGACTGCATGATACAATAGTTGTATATTGCAATTATTATGAAGCCTCAGACCCTGCCCCATTATCACGTCAATCACCTGTCCTTTTTGATCCGAAAGGAACTGGCGCAGCGTTTTGGTTCGGCGGGCATCCAGGCCTCGCCCGAGGAGTGGGCGCTGTTGCTGCTGTTGCAGGATCAGGCCGACGGGATGACGGCCACCGATCTGTCTGACCGCAGCCTGCGCGACAAGACGACAGTGACGCGGATGGTCGACAAGCTGGTGGCCAAGGGCTGGGCCGCGCGCCATCCCAGCGACACCGATCGGCGACGGGTCGTCATCCGGATGACCGATGGCGGACACGCGGCCTTTGGGCAGATGGCAATCTGCGCGCGCGACCTGATCGACCGGTCGTTGGCCGGGATTGATCCAGATGATTTGGCGATAACGGTTCGAACGCTGGCGCGGATGACTGGGGCGCTGACAAGCGCGGGAAAGGAGCACAAATGACCTATAACTATACGACCTTCGACGCCTCGGAATACGATCTCGCCAATTTTCGGGGCCCCGTTCCGGGCCGCAAGGCGCCCGATTTCGCAGTGGCGCGTGCCGACGGCGGGTCCGAACGGTTGCTGGACTTCGACGGGGACTTTCTGGTGCTCGAGATGGGCAGCCTGACCTGCCCGCTGTTTCAGGGCCGTCGGCCCAGGATGGAGCGCATGGACGCGCATGACGCGAACGTGGCCTTCAAGGTGCTTTACGTGCGCGAGGCGCATCCTGGCGACCTGATCGGGGCGCACGCGACGCAAGAGGACAAGGCCACCTGTGCGCTGCGCCTGGTCGAAGAGGAACGGGAAACCCGGACGGTCCTTGTCGATACGCTGGACGGGCAGGTGCACGAGGCCTATGGCGGCTACCCGAATTCGGTCTTCATCATCAACCGCAACGGCTGCGTGGTCTATGCCAGCGACTGGAACAACCCAGAGGTCACGGCGCGGGCGCTGGCGCTGCTGAAGCAGGGCAAACCTGCGGACGTCAAATCCTGGTTCCGGCCGGTGCCGCCCAGCGTCAGCCGCCGGGTGCTGGGGCAGGGTGGCCGGGGATCGATGTCGGATTTCCTGCGCGGATTGCCACGACTGATCTGGATGAACCTCATACGTCGCAACATCCGCTTGTTGCTGGGGCGCGGTCCGGGGGTTCTGCCGGACGCCAGCTGCTGACGGCGTCTTTGCGCAGGAACCGGATTGAGCAGCCTCGTGATCCGACCCATCACCAGAAAGAATTGGTCTGGGCGAATTTGATCGACTAGCCCTGTTTCGTTCACAAGGGGTGCCCGTCATGCCGCTGCGCTATTGGGCCCTGATCCTGCTTCTGGCCGCAGGGTGGGGCGCGTCGTTCTTTTTCAACGAGATCCTGCTGCGCGAGCTGGGCCCGTTGACGGTCGGGCTGGGCCGGGTCGGCTTTGGCGCCATGGGGTGCTGGATCTGGATTGTCCTGTCGCGCACCGATGTGACCGTGCCCCGGCACATGTGGGGGGCGCTGGTGCTGTTCGGCCTGATCCAATACGCGGTGCCGCTGTCCGTCTACCCCTTTACCCAACAGTTCATCACCTCGTCCGCCGCAGGCATCGTGAACGCGACGACACCGATCATGGTGGTGATTGTCAGCCACCTGTGGCCCGGCGGCGAAAAGGCGACCTGGGCCAAGAGCATCGGCGTGGCGCTGGGCTTTGTCGGGCTGGTCGTCCTGGTTTCGCCCGCTTTTGCTGGACAGGGGGCCTCGGAACCAGTAGCATTGATCGCCACCATGACTGCACCGCTGTGTTACGGCATCGCGATGAACCTGTTGCGCCGGTTCGAAGGGCTGGACCGAACCGTCCTGACCGCATGGTCGCTGCTGTTCGGCACCGCGTTCCTGATCCCCGTGGCGCTGGGTGCCGAAGGGATGCCCACTGTCACACGCATCGAGACCTGGGCCTCGCTCTTCGTCATCGGCTTTGTGCTGACCTCGGCGGCTTTTGTGCTGGTGTTCTGGCTGATCCCGCGGGTCGGCGGCACCGTTGCCTCGACCATCACGCTGCTGGCCCCGATCTCGGCGGTGCTTCTGGGGGCGCTGGTGCTGGGCGAAGAGGTTGCCCTGGTGCAGCTGGCCGGCATGGCGATCATCCTGTCGGGGGTGCTGTTCATCGACGGGCGGGTTCTGAAGCTGTTTCGGCATCGTCAACCGATTGGTTGAATATGCCCAAAGCGGTGCATTTGGGTGGCTTGGGCGGTCAGAGACCCGGATCGCGGAATCGCGCCCCTAGAAATACTCTTTTAAATCAATGTAATACGGGGTCCGATTTGACGCATCCCACGCGGTTGACTCAGGGCCCCTCGCCGCTTAGCACAGCCTCAACGATCCGACTGGAACCAATTGCGTGAGCGACCCCGATCCGAAGCAGAAGCTGGACGAGCTAAGTGCCAGGATTGACGCAGCCAAGTCTGCGAAAGAGGGCGGCAAGAGGCATCAGGAGGAACACTATTCGCAGGCCCAGATGGGCTGGCGCATGGTGACGGAACTGGTGGCCGGTCTGATGATCGGTTTTGCCATCGGGTACGGGCTGGACACGGTGTTCGGCACAATGCCCATCATGATGGTGATATTCATATTGCTGGGTCTGGTGGCCGGGATACGCGTCATGCTGCGCACCGCCGAGGAGATCCAGGACAAGAAACAAGCGGCCGATGCGGCCGGAACGGAAAAGGGACCCGAGGATGGCAACTGACTCGCACGACAAGGCCGCAGAGGCCGGCAGCCTGACCTTCCACCCGATGGATCAGTTCATCGTCAAACCCCTGTTTGGCGACGGTGCGGTGGGCATGTTCACGATCACCAACGTGACGCTCTGGCTGTTCCTGGCGATTGTGGCTGTTGTCCTGCTGATGGTTGTCGGCACCGCGCGCCGCGCGATCGTGCCCTCGCGCAGCCAGTCGGTTGCAGAACTGGCCTATGGCTTTGTCTACCAGATGGTCGAAGACGTTGCGGGCAAGGACGCCATCAAGTTCTTCCCCTACATCATGACGCTGTTCATGTTCATCGTCTTTGCCAACTTCTTGGGCCTGATCCCGACCTCGTTCACCACGACCTCGCACTTTGCGGTGACGCTGGTTCTGGCGCTGGCGGTGTTCTTCACCGTGACCATCCTGGGCTTCGTCAAGAACGGCACCAAGTTCCTGGGCCTCTTCTGGGTGACCGCGGCGCCGCTGCCGCTGCGCCCGATCCTGGCCGTGATCGAGGTGATTTCCTACTTCGTGCGCCCCGTCAGCCACTTCATCCGTCTTGCCGGCAACGTCATGGCAGGCCACGCGGTGATCAAGGTGTTCGCGGGCTTTGCACAGGTGACCGCCGTGGCCCCGCTGGCCGTGGTTGCGATCACCGCCATGTACGGTCTTGAGGTCCTCGTGGCCTTTATCCAGGCCTACGTTTTCACCATTCTGACCTGCGTGTATCTGAAAGATGCACTGCACCCGTCACACTAACGTCGTGGCGGCGGGGTGAACCCCGCCCTGCACACCCAACGCAACTTCCAATCGTAAGGAGATATTCACATGGAAGGCGATCTCGCACACATCGGCGCAGGCCTGGCAGCAATCGGTTCGGGCGCAGCAGCCATCGGGGTTGGCAACGTGGCCGGCAACTTCCTGGCAGGCGCTCTGCGCAACCCGTCCGCAGCTGCTTCGCAGACTGCAACCCTCTTCATCGGCATCGCGTTCGCGGAAGCGCTGGGCATCTTCGCCTTCCTCGTGTCGCTGCTGCTGATGTTCGCCGTCTAATCCACGGAACCTGATCCTTACGCGCGGGCGGTTCCGACCGTTCAGAACCGCCCGATGTAACGACCACCGTTCCTCCGGAGGAAGACATGGCATCCGAACCAATTGCAAAAGAAGTGGTTGGCACCTGTGTCGACAGCCACGGCAGCGCCGTTGGCATGCCGCAGCTGTGTTTCGACTGGTTCCCGAACCAGATCTTCTGGCTGGTCATCACCATTGTGGTGATCTTTCTGGTCCTGTCGCGCGTCGCGCTGCCCCGCATTGCTGCGGTTCTGGCGGAACGTCAGGGGACCATCACGAACGACCTTGCTGCTGCCGAGGACCTGAAGCGTCAGGCCGAGGAAGCGGAAGAGGCGTATAACAAGGCGCTGGCCGATGCCCGTGCCGAAGCGCAGAATATCGTCGCCAAGAACAAGGCCGAGCTGCAGGCTCAGCTGGACGATGCGATGGCGCAGGCCGATGCCGAGATTGCTGCCAAGACAGCGGAATCGGAGAAAGCCATCTCAGAGATTCGTGCCTCGGCTGTCGAGAGCATCGAAACTGTTGCCAAGGACACCGCCGAAGCGCTGGTTTCCGCTCTGGGCGGCAAGACCGATGCAGATGCCGTGGCCTCGGCTGTCACCAACCGGCTGAAAGGGTAAGATCATGCGCAAGCTTTCGATTTTCACCGCCGCAGCCGCGCTTGCCGCAAGCCCCGCGCTTGCCGCCAGCGGCCCCTTCTTCTCGCTGGGCAACACCGACTTTGTCGTGCTGCTGGGCTTCCTGCTGTTCCTCGCGATCCTGATCTACTTCAAGATCCCCGGACTGCTGGGCGGCCAGCTGGACAAGCGCGCCGAAGGCATCGCCAACGAGCTGGAAGAAGCCCGCAAGCTGCGTGAAGAAGCGCAGACCCTGCTGGCCAGCTATGAACGCAAGCAGGCAGAAGTGCAGGCCCAGGCAGACCGCATTGTCGAACACGCCAAGCAAGAGGCCGTTCTGGCCGCTGAACAGGCGCAGGAAGACATGAAAAAGTCCATCGCCCGCCGTCTGGCGGCTGCGCAGGACCAGATCGCCTCGGCCGAAGCCGCAGCGGTCAAAGAGGTCCGCGACAGCGCGATCACCGTGGCGGTCGAGGCCGCGAACGACGTGATCGCCGGCCAGATGACCGAAGCTGATGGGTCGTCGTTGATCGACGACGCGATCAAGGAAGTGGGCACCCGGCTGAACTGAGCCGCGCTGCTTTCCACAAAAAAACCCGGCCAGCTCTGGCCGGGTTTTTTTGTTGCTCCGTGAGTGCGTCCTGATCAGACCGCGCCGGTGTATTCCCCGCGCGCCGGGTAGTCTTTCTGGATCGCAAAATCCAGCGCGCTGACCAGTTCCGAGAAATGCGGGCGGACAAAGGGCATGGTCTGGACCGAGCCATAATACAGCGTCTGCTGCGGCGTGATCATGAAGAGACCGGGTTCGGAAAACAGCGCCGGTTCTTCGATCCCGATCGAGGTCTTGCCGCGCGAGGTCGAGATATAAAGCCCCCATTCCCGTGCCTTGGTCAGCGACAGGTCATAGGCGATGCGCAGGCTGCTGGCACTGATCTTGTCGGCCATCGCACGGGCGCGCACTTCTCCGTCCGAGCTGACAGCGATGGTCTTGACCCCGCGTTCGGCAAAATCGGCGGTGCGCTTTTCTAGTTCGGTCAGATAGGTCGCACAGATCGGGCAGTGCAGGCCGCGGTAAAAGCAGACGACCGTGCCGCGTTCGGTGCTGTCCGTGGACAGGTCGAACGCGCCGTGGTCCAGCGTCGGCAGTTTCAGATCCGGGACGGATTGGCGGGGGATCAGCATATTGGCTCCTGTAAGTGGATTGATCTTGAGACAGGGATGCCAGATAATATCATCAGAAAAATCCGATTAATCTGACAGAAGCTCTGATATGTCCCATGATCGTTTGTCCTCGCTGGTCGAGCGTTTTGCGCTGACCGTCCGTGGTGCGGCCCTGGACGAGGCCAACCTGATGGTTCTGGAAACCGACGGGCCCGATCCGATGCAGATTGTCCTGCGCACCGATGGCGGTGTGATCGATCCTCCTGCCGGTACGGTGCGATTTGCGGCCCGCATGGATTGGGGTGGCTCCGTCAACCCGATGATGTCCGCCCTGCCAGACGAGCTGGTCTGCCCCCTGCGGGACGACCTGGGCTGCATGTCGGTCGTAACACTGATCCTGTCCGAGGCCGACGCGCGGCGCTGCGGGTCCGAAACGGTTCTGTCGCGTCTTTGCGAGGTTCTGTTGGTCCGCATCCTGCGCCAGCAGATCGCGCAGGGGTCAACCGAGCCGGGCTTGCTGGCGGGTCTGTCCGACCCGCGCCTCAGCCGCGCCATCGTTGCCATCCACAACCGCCCCGGCCACCTGTGGAGCATCGAGGAACTGGCGGACGAGGCGGGCCTGTCGCGCAGCCGTTTTGCCGATCTTTTTGCCCAGACGGTTGGGGAATCGCCCTCGTCCTACCTGCGCCGGTGGCGGCTGGTTGTGGCCCGGCAGGACCTTGGCCGGGGGGATCGTGTCGAACGTGTGGCCCACCGCTATGGCTATCAATCCGCCGAAGGGTTCTCCCGCGCCTTCCGCCGCCAGTTCGGGGACCGGCCGGTCGACATCCGTCAGGGGCTGGCAAACTCTCTTTGACCCACGCACCCGGCGACGCCTATGCTGTCTGAATTCATAGCAGGAGGAGTTTGATATGCCGGTTACTTTGCAAGTTCTGTACCCCGTCGCCGAAGGCACCACCTTTGACCATGACTATTACGCCACCACCCACATGGGCCTTGTGATGGAGCATATGGGGCCGCACCTCAGCTCGGCCCAGGCCTCGAAAGGGTTGGCGGGCGGCCCGGACACACCCGCCGGGTACTATGCCATCGCAACGCTGGCCTTTGCGGACCAGGCTGCGCTGGACAGTGCGATGGAGGTCGCCGGGCCCGTGCTGGCCGACATTCCGAACTACTACAACGCCGCGCCACAGATGCTGATCGGCGAGGTTTTGGGCTAGGCCAAAGGCCCTCGCGGGGCATCACGTTTCGCGAGGGCGGTGATCAGAAATTCGCGTTGGACATTTGCCCCGGTTTGGCACAGGGTCACGGGCCGAAGGAGCGCGCGCATGTCCGACCGTACCCCTCTGATCACCCCGGTTCTGATCGTTGGCGGGATCATCGTCCTGATGTCCTTTGCCATCCGGTCGACTTTTGGCGTGTTCCAGATTCCGATTGCCGAAGAATTCGGCTGGCTGCGCGCTGAATTCAGTATGGCGATTGCCATACAGAACCTGGCCTGGGGCATTGGACAGCCGATTTTTGGGGCGATTGCCGAAAAGATCGGGGATCGAAAGGCCATTGTCCTGGGCGCTGTGTGCTACGCCGCAGGTCTGGTGTTCTCGGCCTTTGCAACGACGCCCCTGGCGCACCAGTTCCACGAGGTCCTGATCGGCTTTGGCATTGCAGGCACCGGGTTCGGCATCATCCTGGCCGTCGTCGGGCGGGCCAGCAGCGACGAGCATCGCTCGATGTCGATGGCCATTGTCACCGCTGTGGGCAGCGGCGGGCAGATCGTGGGGCCTCCGGTGGCCGAGTGGATGCTGGGCATGATGGGCTGGCAGTCGGTCTTTATGATCTTTGCAGCGGCAATGCTGGCCAGCCTGCTGTTTCTTCCCGCGATGCGCGCGCCCGCGCGCGCCACGGCGGCTGAGCTGCAGGACAGCATGGGCACCGTCCTGGTCCGCGCCTTCCGCGATCCGTCGTACACGCTGATCTTTCTGGGCTTCTTCAGCTGCGGCTATCAGCTGGGTTTTGTCACTGCCCACTTCCCGGCCTTCGTGACCGAGCTCTGCGGTCCCATCGCGCCGGGAGGGCTGCTGCACGGCATGGGGATCACGACAACCTCGGCCCTGGGGGCGGTTGCGCTCGCAGTCGTTGGCGCTGCCAACATCGTCGGGACCCTGGCCGCGGGATGGGCGGGTAAGCGGTGGAGCAAGAAATACTTGCTGGCCATCGTCTACACCGTGCGCACTGTCGTTTCCGCGCTGTTCATCATGTTCCCGATCACGCCCACCAGCGTGCTGCTGTTTTCGGTTGCGATGGGCAGCACATGGCTGGCGACGGTGCCGCTGACCTCGGGTCTGGTGGCGCATATCTACGGGCTGCGGTTCATGGGCACTTTGTACGGGTTTGTCTTTTTCTCGCACCAGGTGGGCAGCTTCCTGGGCGTCTGGCTGGGCGGGCGGATGTATGACGCTTTTGGCGACTACACCGCCGTCTGGTGGATTGGCGTCGCCGTCGGGGCCTTCAGCGCGATTGTGCATCTGCCGGTGAAAGAAACCCGGCTCGAGGACCGCATGACGCCCGCCTAGACGCGGCGATCCACCAGCAGCGCTTGTCGAAGCGCTTCGGCGACGTCGGTCGGGTGCGTATAGACCAGCCCATGTTCGGCGTTCTTGATGACCTCTTGGTGCACGTGCCGGTTCCATTGGGTCAGCGTGCCGAGCGCGCGCAGCGGGATCACGCTGTCTCGTTCGCCGAAGATCGCCGAGACGGGCAGGCGCGACTGGCGGATAGCGGTATGATGCGCCTGCATCGGGCGTCGCATCATCCCCCGCAGGCTGGACAGAACCGACCGAAGGAACCCGCGCCGCGCCAGCTCTTGTAGTTGAACGGCCTTGATGCCCGGCACGCCGACCGGGTCGTCAGGATCACCCAGAACCGAGCGTCGCAGCAGGTGCGGATAGACCGTATGAAACAGCCAGTCGCCCAGAACCGGCAGTTCGGGTGCGATGCGGGCCAGCCATCCCAGGTCATGTTCCATACCGGCCGGGGCGATCAGCACCAGGTGGCGCAGACGGTCCGGATGCGCGGCTGCAAACGCGGTGGCGATGCCGCCGCCCATGGAATAGCCGATCAGCGTCACGTCCTCGGTCACTTCGAGCGCGGCCAGAAGTTCGGTCAACTGGTCGACAAAGAAGTCCGCGGTCTGGAACCCGCGCGGACGGTCCGACAGGCCGCGCCCATAAAGATCATAGGTCAGCACGCGGTAGCCCATACCTGTCAGATGCGGGATCAGGCCCCCCCAGACAGGAGAGGGCGTTGTCAGCCCATGCACGCATACGATCACCGGCCCCCGGTCGCGGCCATGCCAGGTGTAGTGGGTCCTCCCTTTGCTGAGCTTGACAAAGCTTGCGTCCAATCCGTCGCGATCCCTCGCAATCGGACGGCGCAGCCATTCGCGAACGCCGGGCAGGGTCAGGCCCACGAGCGCAGTTGCGGTCAGCGCTGCTCCGATCACGTGGCGCCGGTCCAGCAGTCAAGGATGTAGCGGCTGGTCATCAGGTCCAGATGCGCCCCGCCGCCATTCTTGAACAGCGTGATGTCGCCGGGTTCGCGCGCAAAGGCATCCAGATCGTAGAAATCCGCCAGTACCTCGTCGCGGGTGATCACCCCTTCGGCAATCGGGGTCTTCAGCTCGCCGATATGTCCCACGGTGGTGTCGAAACTGTCGACAAAAATGCGCGCGCGGCGCAGGGCCGTATCGTCCGCCTCGCGCATGTCGGGGCGGTAGGCGCCGATCAGGTCAAGGTGCTGGCCCGGCTGCAGCCAGTCCCCCTTGATCAGAGGATCGGTGGACATGGTGGCGCTGGTGATGATGTCGGCCTGTGCGACGGCCTGAGCCAGATCGTCGGCGACAGTCAGGCCGGGCAGCTCGGCGGCCATCGCCTCGGCGCTGGCGCGGGTGCGGTTCCAGACAGTGAACTGCGCCTCGGGAAAGCCCGCCGAATACGCGGCGTGCAGCGACCGGCCCACAGTGCCTGCGCCAACGATCAGGATCTTGCGGCTGTCGGGACGGGCCAGCGTCAGCGCGCCCAGCAGGCTGTCGGCGGCGGTCTTCCACTTGGTGACAAGGTGGAAATCCAGGATCGCCGCCAGCGCGCCGCTGTCGTCATCGAACAGGCTGACCGCGCCGTTGATCATCGCCTGCCCTTTGGCGGGGTTGCCGGGAAACACGGTGGCGGATTTCACTGCCAGCCCCAGTCCGTCGATCCAGGCGGCGCGGCTCAGCAGAGTGTCTTTTCCGCGATACAGAAAGGTGTCGTCGATCTCGGCCTTGGGGCGCTGATGCCCGGCCTTCAGCGCCTCGACAAGGCCCAGCCAATCAAGCCGTGCCTCCCCTTCGGCAAAGGGGATGATGACCGGCGCCGTCACGCCGCCGCCCGGGGCAGCAGCCCGTGGTCCGCCAGGCAATCGGCCCAACCCTCTGGCGTTTCAAAGAGATGCGTCTGCCAGCCCCGCGCTGCCGCTGCCGCGATATTGTCGGCCCGGTCATCGGCGAACAGCAGATCTGCGCCTGACAGGCCCGAATCGTCCTCGAGCATCTGATAGATCTGCGCGTCGGGCTTGATCACCTTCATGTGTCCCGAGATATAGCGGCGGTCGAACTCGGTCAGGAAGGGATAGGCTTTCTCGGCGATCTCGAAGGTGCCGATGCCAAAGTTCGACAGGGCAAAGACCGGGATGCCCTTGGCGCGCAACCCGCGCAACAGCTCGACCGACAGGTCGATAGCGGGGCTGGCCAGCTCGATCCAGTTGTCGTGCCACATGCGGATTTCGTCCCGCCATTCGGGGTGCTGGTCGGCGGCGGCATAGATCGTTTCACGGAAATCCGCGCCGCGGTCGACCTCGTCGTTGACGGCGTGCAGGGGAACGGCAGCGAACAGGGCCTTGCGGCGCTCTTCGCCGATGACCCGGTCGAAATAGATCTCGGGCTGCCAGCGGATCAGGACATTTCCAATATCAAAAACAACGGCCTTGGGCGTCATGCCAAACTTCCTTTGTGGGTCAAATTCATGCGCTCAGCGGCCCGCCTTGGCCGCCCGAAGCTCGCGTTCAAGCGCGTCCAGAAAACGGGAGCGATCCGCCTTTGTAAACCCCTTGCCGCCGCCTTGGCGAAAGGGGTCGGCGGCGCGCAGATCGGCCATCAGGTCGCGCATCGCAAGCTGCTGGCCAATGTTGGCCTGGGTAAAGGCCTCGCCATTGTGGCGTAGAACGCGCGCGCCGGCCTCGATGCATTTCGAGGCCAGCGGGATGTCACCTGTCACCACCACGTCGCCCTTGGTGGCCCGCTCGGCGATCCACATGTCGGCGACGTCCGGGCCTTCGGGCACAATCACCGTTTCGACCAGGGGGTTGGGCGAGGGCCGCAGCCCGCCGTTCGAGACGACGAACATGCGCACCTTGTGGCGCGTGGCAACACGTTCGGCCTCGGCCTTGACCGGGCAGGCGTCGGCGTCGATGTAGACGGCGGTCATTTGGCTTTTTTCTGCGCCGATTTTTGGGCCGATGGCTTGGCGGGGGCCTTGTATTCATCGGGGATCGGCATCCGGTTGAAGGCATCCAGCCCCGCGATCCGGTAGGCTTCGGCCAGGGTCGGATAGTTGAAGGTGTTTTCGACAAAATAGTCGACGGTGCCCTTCAGGTTCAGCACGGCCTGCGCGATGTGGATCAGCTCGGTCGCGCCTTCGCCGACGATCTGCACGCCCAGCAGGCGGCGGGTTTTCAGGCTGACCAGCATCTTCAGCATGCCATGATGCAGCCCCATGATATGCCCGCGCGAGGTTTCGCGGAACCGGGCGATGCCGACCTCGTACGGGATGCCGCGTTCGTTGATCTCTTCCTCGGACATGCCACAGGTCGAGATTTCGGGGACCGAATAGATGCCGTAGGGAAACCAGGGGCTTTCCGGCAGCGTCGGCGTTTCGAGCGCGTGACAGGCCGCAACGCGGCCCTGCTGCAGCGAGGTCGAGGCCAGCGAGGGGTGGCCGATCACATCGCCCGCGGCATAGATGTGCGGCACGCTGGTCTGATAGGTCTTGCGGTCAACCGTCAGGCGGCCGCGATGGTCGGTTTCCAGCCCGACCTTGTCCAGCCCCAGCCCCGAGGTCGCGCCCATGCGTCCGGCGGCAAACAGCAGCATCTCGGCCCGCACATGTCGGCCATTTTCCAGCGAGACCTCGATGTGTTCGCCGGCGTCTTCGACCTTGGTGATCTTTGATCCCAGCCGCAGGCTCATGCCATTGTCGCGCACCTGGTGGGTGAATTCCGCGACGGTGTAGCTGTCGATGAAATCGAGGAAAGTCTCGCGCGGTTCGATCAGGGTCACGGTGACGTCCAGCGCGTTGAACATCGAGGCATACTCGACCCCGATCACTCCGGCGCCCACGACGATCAGGCTGCGCGGGATGCGGGCCAGATCCAGGAATTCGTCACTGTCGACGATGGTCTCGCCGTTAAAGGGGATGTCGTCGGGCCGATAGGTGATTGTCCCGGTCGAGATCAGGAACTTGTCGGCGGTCAGGGTCATCCTGGTGCCCGCATCGCCGGTGACCTCGACAGTGTTGGGCGCGGTGAACCGGGCGCGCCCCCGCAGCGTGTGCACGTGGTTGCGGTTGAACTGGTGTTCCAGCGCGTCGACTTCGTGATCCAGCGTCATGTGCAGGCGAGCCTTCAGATCATCGGCGCTGATCTCATCCTTGGCGCGGTAGCTGCGGCCGTAAAAGGTCCGCTCGCGAAAGCCCGAAAGGTTCAGAACGGTTTCCCGCAGGGTCTTGGACGGGATCGTGCCGGTGTGCACCGAGACGCCGCCAAGGCGCTCGTTGGCGTCGATCACCATGACCTTGCGCTTCAGCTTGCCCGCCTGAATGGCGGCAGAACGACCTGCAGGGCCGCTGCCGATGATGATCAGATCGTAATGGTCCATGGGGTCACTTTGCATAGAGCGCATCCGCATGGAAGGCCACGTGGTCTTCCATGAAGGATGAGACAAAGAAATAGCTGTGGTCATAACCGCGTTGCATACGGAATGAGCCTTCCTGGCGGCGCGCGGCCATGGCCTCGGCCAGCGCTTCGGGCTTCAACAGCTCCAGGAACTGGTCGTCGCTGCCCTGATCGATTAGAATCGGGCCGTCAAAGCCGGTTTCGCGCATCAAAAGCGTAGCGTCATGGGTCGCCCAGGTGGCATGATCCTCGCCCAGGTAGGCCCCCAGCTGCTTGCGACCCCAGTCGCTTTGCGTCGGGTGTGCGATCGGCGAAAATGCCGAGACGGAACAGAACCGGCCCGGCAGGCCCATCGCCAGTGTCAGCGCCCCATGCCCGCCCATCGAGTGGCCGGTGATTGCCTGACGCTCCATGTCGAGGGCAAAGCGTTCACCCAGCAACGCGGGCAGCTCTTCGGCGACGTAGTCCCACATCCGGAAATGCGGGGCCCAGGGCGCTTGCGTGGCGTTCACGTAGAACCCTGCGCCTTTGCCCAGATCATATGCCTCGTCATCGGCCACATCTTCGCCCCGCGGCGAGGTGTCGGGAAAGACCAGCGCGATGCCGTGTTCGGCCGCCCAGGCCTGTGCACCCGCCTTGGTCATGGCGTTTTCGTGGGTGCAGGTCAGGCCCGAGAGGTACCACAGCAGGGGCACGGGACCGTCCTGCGCCTCGGCGGGCAGGAACAGGCCAAAGGTCATCTCGCAGCCGCAGGCCGAACTGGCGTGGGTATAGACCCCCTGCGTGCCGCCAAAGCACTTGTTTTCCGATGCTGTGTCCATTCTGACCTCCTGTTTCCCCGTGGCTAGCCCATCCGTGCCGTGCCCGGCAAGCGGCGATCAGGCGCCGGTGACCCAGGCGATCACAAATGACACCGTAACGATGCTGGCGGCTGTCGAGAACAGAATTGCGGCAGAGACGCGCTGGGGCGCGACATTGTAGTGCTGCGCCAGGATAAAGACGTTGCCCGCCACCGGCAGTGCGGCGGCCGAAACGATCACGGCGGCCTTGAAAGGCTCGACCGGAAAGAACAGGAAGGCCCCTGCGGCCACGGCCAGTGGGTGCAGGATCAGTTTGCAGAACGACAGCCACCCGGCCACGACCACCCGTTCGGCGGATTTCGAGGCCAGCGAACAGCCGATGGCAAAGAGCGCCCCGGGCGTCGCCGCGGCCCCGAGGATCGTCAGGAACTCGTTCACCGGAGCCGGCAGTGGCACCCCGGTGGCCGACACCGCCAGTCCCAGCGTCATGGCCACGATCATCGGGTTCTTGATCAGCCCCAGGCCAACCTTGCCAAAGATGGCAAGTGACATTCGCCCTTCTTTGGCGGCTGTCACCAGGATTACAATCAACGAGGAAAACACAATCAAATCAATGGCCAACAATAGGATGATCGGCCCCACGGCCTCGGGGCCCAGAAGCACCGCCAGCATGGGCACACCCAGAAAGCCGGTGTTCCCAATCACGGCCACCTGCGCTTCAAAGGCGGTGGTCGCCATGTCCAGCCCGCGCAGCAGGGCAACTACCGTGGCGATGCAATAGACCACCGCCGTGCCCCAGAGATAGGCCATCACCACGCGGGCATCAAAGATCTCCGCCAGCGACAGGTTGGCGGCAAAGCGGAACAGCATCGCCGAAAGGGCGAAGTAAAAGACGAACTTGGTCAGGTACGAGGTCGCCTCTTCCGAAAAGAACCGCGTCCGGCCCGAGATGTAGCCAAGCCCGATCAGGGCGAAAAAGGGCAGCGTTTTCAGAAGTATTGCCAGCATGCCCTTGTGTTACCACTCAAGTGCCTTTGGGCAATACGAAAATGTGATGTCAGCCACTGCCGATCAACACACCCGCGCCGAAAACCAGTGCTCCGCCCAGCACCACCTGAAAGGCCGCGCGGAAAAACGGCGTCTCCATGAACCTATTCTGGATCCAGGCGATGGCCCAAAGCTCGATGAACACAACCAGGATCGCAACCGTGGTGGCGGTCCAGAAATCCGGGATCAGATAGGGCAGGGCGTGCCCCAGCCCGCCCACGGTTGTCATGATGCCCGAGGCAAAGCCCCGTTTGATCGGCGAACCGCGCCCCGACAGTTCTCCGTCATCGCTGGCCGCTTCGGTAAAGCCCATCGAGATGCCCGCCCCGACCGAGGCCGCAAGCCCCACCAGAAATGTTGTCCAGGTGTCCTGCGTGGCAAAGGCGGTCGCAAAGATCGGCGCAAGCGTCGAGACCGAGCCGTCCATCAGCCCCGCCAACCCCGGCTGCACCCAGGTCAGGATGAACTGCCGCCGTTCCTTCTGGGTCTCTTCGCCGCGCGTGTCCTCGGGCAGATGCGCCTCTTCCAACGCTTCGGCCGAGGCCTGATGCCCGGCCTCTGCCGCTGCCAGATCCCCCAACAGCTTGCGGGTTGCCGCATCCTGCGTGCGCGCCGCCGCGCGTTCGTAGAACCGTTCGGCCGTGGCTTCCATCGCCGCCGCCTCGGCCCGCATCTGCTCCAGCGTCAGCGTCTCCGCCAGCCAGACCGGGCGGCGCGCGTAGTATCCGGCCACGTGTTCGCGGCGGATCAGTGGGATCGTCTCGCCGAATCGTTTTTGGTGCAGATCGATCAGGGCCTGCCGGTGGCTGTCTTCCTCGACGGCCATACCGTCGAACACCGCAGCGCTGGCGGGATACTCCTCGCGCAGCCGCGCCGCATAGGTCCGATAGATGCGCGCGTCATCCTCTTCCGAGGAAATGGCAAGCGCCAGAACCTCTTGTTCGCTCAGATCTGCAAAGCGGCGGCGGTGTGTCAGAAAACGCATGGGACCCTCTTTAGAATAATTCTAATGTAGTGATGCAACACCGGCAAGCAACTGCAAATTTGTGTCCAGACACATTCACAACTTGAAAAATGAACCCAATCGTTTAGATTATAAGGCAGATGAAAACACTCAGGAATGCGACATGCATCCTGCCCGCCCGGCCCTGCGCCGCGCGATCCGAAGGAGCCCCACATGAACCAGCACCGCCCACCCGTGCGCAAGGGGCGCAAGTATGATCAGGTGGTGGATGGCGCGCGCAAGGTCTTTCTGAAAGACGGGTTCGAAGGCGCCAGCGTCGATGACATCGCACGCGAAGCCGGAGTGTCGAAGGCAACGCTCTACAGCTATTTCCCCGACAAACGGTTCCTCTTCATGGAGGTCGCCTCATCCCAGTGCGAGGTGCAGGCCGACCGCGCCATGCACGACATCAACATGGACAACCCGCCCGCCGAAGTGCTGCCGCGCATCGGGCATCATTTCCTTGGGTTCATCCTGTCCGACATAGGGCAGCGCATCTTTCGGGTCTGCGTGGGCGAAGCCGACCGATTCCCTGAACTGGGTCAGCGCTTTTATACCAGCGGTCCCGAGATGACGCGCGCCAAGCTGGTCGAATACTTCGAAAAATCCATGGCGCGCGGTGAACTGCAGATCGATGACATGGATCTCGCCGCGTTCCAGTTTGGCGAGCTTTGCAAGGCCGACCTCTGGCCGCGCCTGATCTTTGGCGTGCAGAAACACTTCTCGCCCGAGGAAAAAGAGCGCGTGGTGAATGGCGCGGTCGAGATGTTCCTGGCTCGCTACGGCGCCTGATCCAACCTACGGTACATCACCAGCGCATCCACAAAGCCCTGTTCGGGGTGCCTGAACGCACCGGGCAAGCGCCCGACTACGTCAAAGCCGGCCCTTTGCCAGATGTCGATGGCGCGCGTGTTACTGGCGACCACAAAGTTGAACTGCATGGCGCGAAATCCCAGCTGCGGCGCGGTCTTCAGACTGTGCGCCAGCATCGCGCGCGCCACCCCACGTCCCCGCGCGGCGGGTGATGTCACAAACCCGCAGTTGCAGACATGGGATCCGCCGCCCGCCTGATTGCGGACAATGTAATAGCTGCCCAGAACCTCGCCCGCGACCTCGGCCACAAACACATGGCGCCCCGGTCCGCACCAATAGGCCAGCGCTTCTTCGCGCGGGATATCGGGATCGATGGCATAGGTGTCACCCGCCCGAAAGACAGGCTCCAGCATCGCCCAAAGCGCGGAGTCATCCCCCACTGCAAAAGGGCGCAACGTGACCGTATTCACCAAACCCGCCCTTTCATCTTTCCGAAAATACTCAAAAAGACCCGGCCGACCACAGGCGACCGGGTCCGCAGGGTCAGCCCAGCTCATCCGCCGAGGAAATCACCTTGCCCAGCAGGCCATAGTCCAGCGCCTCTTGCGTGGTCAGCCAGAAATCACGCTGCGTGTCCTCGGCGATCTTCTCGGGCGTCTGCCCGGTGGCGTCGGCAAACAGCACATGGAACCGCTCGCGCATCTGGCGGATCTGTTCCGCCTGGATCGCCATGTCGGTCGCCTGACCGCCAATCCCGCCCGAAGGTTGGTGCAGCAGGAAACGGGTGTTCGGCAGGCAATAGCGGTCTTCCTTGTCCGCACCGACAAAGATCAGCGCGCCCGCGCTCGCCACCCAGCCTGATCCGATGGTGCGAACCTTGGGTTTGATGAACTTGATCATGTCATGCACCATGTCGCCGCTTTCGACGTGGCCGCCGGGCGACGAGATGAACAGGTTGATCGGATCATCCCCATCCTCGGCCAGTGCCAGCAGATGGCGCACGGTCTTGTCGGCCAGCTTGTCATCGATGCCGCCGGTGATGATCACATTGCGCGACTTGAAAAAGCGCTTTTCGATCTCACTGCCCTGGGGTTTGTCGTCTTGTGTCTGGTCGCTCATCTCGGCTCTCCAAAATTCCTGCCAAGAGCAAATCTAGGGTGCCGGTCCGGCAGACCCAACCCCAATTCGTCACTTGGTTGGACCGGAGGCGCGGAATTCTAACGCGCGCGCGCCGCGGCCTGCCGGTCGCGCAGCGCCTGAAGGGCGCGCTTGGCCTGATCCATCGGCACAAGAATATGGTCGTGGTGATAGCCCGCGATGACATTCGCCGGTATGCCCTGATTGGCCAAAGCCTCTGACACGGCGGCGGTCAGGCCAACGCCTTCCAAGGCCGAATGCACGTTCAGCGTGATGCATGCAAAAGGCTGTGAACAATCCAGCCCCGCCGTCTTGGCAAGTTCCAGCGGCACCACCAGCGTCACCCCTTCGTCCTCGCGCACCACCGCAAAGGACTGCGCCATCAGCGAGGGGTCTTCGCTGATGGCATAGATAAAGGTCCCGGGGCGCAGGTCAGGGTCCATCCCCGCGATCATCGCCTGACGGTCCGAAACCGGCCCCGGGGTCATGTCTCAGAACTCGACAACCGCGCGGATCGATTTGCCCGCGTGCATCAGGTCAAAGCCTTCGTTGATATTGTTCAGGGTCAGCTTGTGCGTGATCATCGGATCGATCTCGATCTTGCCGTCCATGTACCAATCCACGATCTTGGGCACATCCGTCCGACCCTTGGCGCCGCCAAAGGCCGTGCCTTTCCAGACCCGGCCGGTGACCAGCTGGAAGGGGCGGGTGCTGATCTCGGCCCCGGCAGGCGCCACGCCGATGATGACCGAGACCCCCCAACCACGGTGCGAGCATTCCAGAGCGTCGCGCATCACCTGCACGTTGCCGGTGGCATCAAACGAGTAATCGACCCCACCAAAGGCGTCTTTCTCGGTCTTGGTCATTTCGACAATCGCCTGTGTGACCGAGGTGCCCTCGGGCAGCTCGGAGGGGTTGACGAAATGCGTCATGCCGAACTTCTTGGCCATCTCGGCCTTGTCGTTGTTCAGATCGACCCCGATGATCACATCCGCACCGGCCATCCGCAGGCCCTGGATCACGTTCAGACCGATGCCGCCCAGACCAAAGACAGCCGCAGACGAGCCGATCTCGACCCCCGCCGTGTTGATCACCGCGCCGATGCCGGTGGTGACGCCGCAGCCGATGTAGCAGATCTTGTCAAAGGGCGCGTCGTCGCGCACCTTGGCCAGCGCGATCTCGGGCAGGACGGTGTGATTGGCGAAGGTCGAGCAGCCCATGTAGTGGTAGATCGGCGTGCCATCGAGCATCGAGAAACGGGTGGTCCCGTCGGGCATCAGGCCCTGACCCTGCGTGCCCCGAATGGCGGTGCAGAGATTGGTCTTGCCGCTAAGGCAGGAATGGCACTCGCGGCATTCGGGCGTGTAGAGCGGGATCACGTGATCGCCGGGTTTCAGCGTGGTGACGCCTTCGCCGACCTCAAGTACGACGCCCGCACCTTCGTGACCCAGGATAGAGGGAAACAGACCCTCGGGATCGGCGCCGGACAGGGTGAATTCATCAGTGTGGCAAATGCCGGTGGCTTTCACCTCGATCAGAACCTCACCCTTCTTGGGGCCGTCAAGGTTCACCTCCATCACTTCAAGCGGTTTTCCGGCTTCCAAAGCCACAGCTGCGCGTGTTCGCATCATGTCCTCCCGTTGTTTGTCTTCACACTGTGCGAAGTGGGCTGGACTGGCAAGCGATGAAGCGACTTGTGGGGGTGGAAAATGGACACCTTTGACGGCGGGGCAAGCCTGGGCAGCGGCGGGGTAAACCCCGCCCTACGAAAACCGCCGTAGGGCGGGGTTTACCCCGCCGCAACGATCAGAAGCCCAGGCCAAGGTCAATCGTTCGCGCGGAATGCGTCAATGCCCAGGACGAGATATAATCCACTCCGGTTGATGCGATGTCTGTAACGCGGTCCTACGTGACGTTCCCGCTGGCCTCGGTCCGCATCCGGCCGTCAACGCGGCCCACGGCCTCGCGCCGCGTCGCAAGGTCCATGTTGTCCAGCAGTGCGACACTCGCCCCGCCGACCTTCAAAACCTCGTCCAGCTGTTCCAGCGCATCGACCTCGATCTCGACCGCCATCATGTGGCTGGCATGGACTTTTGTCGCCTCAAGCACCGCCTGCACGCCGCCCGTCGCCGCGATGTGGTTGTCCTTGAGCAGGATCGCGTCCGACACGGAAACCGGTGATGGAACCCGCCGCCGTGCAACACTGCCAGTTTCTCGGCGATGCGCAGGCCCGGGGTGGTCTTGCGGGTGGAGGTGATGCGCGCCTGCGTCCCCTCGGTCAGGGAGCGAACCCGGCGGTCTTGGTGGCGATGCCGGTCAAACGACCAGCAAAGTTCAGGGCCACCCGTTCGCCCATCAGGATCGAGGCGGCAGAGCCCTCGATCGTCATCAGGGTCGCACCCGTGCGACAGGTCTGGCCGTCTGCCACATGGGTCTCGATCCGCAGCGAGGGATCGACCAGCCGAAAGGCAATCGCCGCGATCTGCATGCCCGAGACAACCGCGTCTTCCCGCGCTTTCAGCCGCGCCGAATAGGTCGCAACAGGGGTCACCACGGCGCGTGTGGTCACGTCGTCATGGCTGCCGATGTCCTCGTGCAGGGCGGCGCGGATCACGGGTTAAGGACGAGGTCGGGCAGGCTGGCAAAGCTCATTCGGGCGGTCTCACAGATCTGGTCGCACAGGGCGCGGGCTTGGGTCAGGGTCAGGTGCGACCGGGCATCGGGGCCGGGCGCGGGATAAGGGAAATCGAGGCGCGCATGGGCGCCCCGGCCTGATCGCCCTTGACCCGCACAACACGGGCAAAGCTGTGCGCGGCTTCGCTCGACAGCGCATAGCCACCGTCATCCGACCGGTCGAAGGGTGTGCCCATCGCGGTCAGGTCAAGAATGTAGTCCCGCGCATCCTGCGTCACGCGTATGGCGACATCGGCATCTACCGTCCCCACCAGCGGCCACCGTGTCGCGGGCGTGCGCCTCGGAGCTGTCCTGTGCGCTCATCGCCGCTGCCACGCCGCCCTGCGCCCAAAGCCAGGGTCTTGAAATTATCAATAACCCCGGCCTTGGGGGTGACACCTGGGGCGGAATTGGGTCTAAGGGCTGCAGGACCCTTTGCGGAGACGGCCCATGGTCAGCGTTGCTGATAAATTCAAAGCCCTTGCGGTTGATGACGCCCCCGGCCAAGAGGGGCGGCAGCAGGTGGTCGATCTGTCCTCGATCATGCGCGGCGACGTTTTGCCCGGGCGACGGGTCGATTTTTCACACGGCGATGTCGACGCGCATCCTCCGACACCGGGGGCCGAGGCGGCCTTTGCGGCCGGGTTTGCGGCGGGCGGGTCGCAGGCCTACACCGAATACCGGGGGTCGTTGGACATCCGAGCTCAGCTTGCGGATCACCTGGCGGCGTTCACCGGCGCGCCTGTTGATGCAGCCGAGGGGCTTTTGCTGACGCCGGGCACACAGGGCGCGCTGTTCCTGGCCATCGCGGCGACTGTTGGCAGTGGCGACAAGGTCGCCATCGTCCAGCCGGATTACTTTGCCAACCGCAAGCTGACGGCCTTTTTCGGCGGAGAGATGATCCCGTTGAAGATGGACTATCTGTCAGAAGGGGCTGGCGCAGGTCTTGACCTGAGCGCGCTGCGCGAGGCTTTTCAGGCGGGGGCCAAGGTCTTTCTGTTTTCGAACCCCAACAACCCGACAGGCGCGGTATATTCGGCCGAAGAGATCGCACAAATTGCCGGTCTGGCCGCAGAGTTCGGCGTCACGGTCATTGCGGATCAGCTCTATTCCCGGCTGCAATACTCGGGCCAAACGTACACGCATCTGCGCGCGGCTGGCATGCCAAGTGACCAGATCGTCACGATCATGGGCCCGTCCAAGACTGAATCGCTCAGCGGCTTCCGCCTTGGCGTCGCCTTTGGCGCGCCAGACATCATCGCGCGGATGGAGCAGTTGCAGGCTATCGTCTCGCTGCGTGCGCCGGGGTACAATCAGGCGGTCCTGCGCACCTGGTTCAACGAACCGGGCGGCTGGATGGCCGGCCGGATCCGTGTGCACGAGGCGATCCGCGATGACCTGCTCAAGGTCTTTCGCGATGCGGGCTTTGCCACGCGGACGCCGCAGGCGGGCAGCTACCTGTTCCCGACCCTGCCGGAACTGGCGGTCGGATTGCGGGACTTCGTGCGCCTTTTGCGGGAACAGGCCGGGGTGATCGTCACGCCGGGCACCGAGTTCGGGCCACATCCGAGCAGCATCCGGTTGAATTATTCGCAGGACCACGCCGCCGCCGTGGCGGCCGCAGAGCGGATTGTGCAAATGGCAGAGCGCTACCGGACCTCTGCGGAAAGCGCGCTGTGACGGACCAACACGTTTCCAAAAGTCTGGAGGACTTACCAATGGCAAAAGCTCTGATCGTATGGGGCGGATGGGAGGGGCACGAGCCCGAAAAGACATCCGTCATCGTGCGCGACATGCTGGTTGCGGAAGGTTTTGACGTGGCCGTCGAAAATGGCGCGCAAGGCTTTGACAAGCATGACCTGTCGCAGTTCGATCTGATCGTTCCGATGATCACCCAAGAGGTGATCGAACAGGACACCCTGGCCAAGCTGGTGGCGGCCATCGAATCCGGTGTCGGTCTTGGTGGGTTCCACGGCGGGATGGGCGACAGTTTCCGCTCTGCCGTCGACTATCAGTTCATGGTTGGCGGCCAGTGGGTCGCGCATCCCGGCAACATCATCGACTACACGGTGAATATTGCCAAACCGGACGATCCGATTGTCAAAGGGATTGGCGATTTCGAGTATCACTCGGAACAATACTATATGCACGTTGACCCATCGAATGAGGTGCTGGCGGAAACCACATTCAGCGGCGAACATGCCTATTGGATTGAAGGGGCCAAAATTCCCGTGGTGTGGAAGCGGAAGTACGGAAAGGGCCGGGTTTTCTATTCGGCGCTTGGCCATGTCGCTTCGGAATTCGACGTGCCGCAGATGAGGGAAATTCTGCGCCGCGGATTGCTTTGGGCAAAACGCTGACCCTGAAAGAGGCCCGGCATCGTACCGGGCCTCTTTTTTCGATGCATCAGTTCAGACAAACAGCCGGTCGGCGTCACCTTCGGACAGCAACTCGGGCTGGTCCGCCGAGGTGACAATCTCGACCGGGCCATCCTCGGGTTTGGCATTCACGATCGCCAGCATCACCTCGAGCACGTGCAACGCCAGTTGCCCGTTCGCGCGATGCGCCCGATCTTCGCGCAAGGCCATCGCCAGATCGGACAGGCCCGCGCCGCGATAGTTCGCTGTGTTCGCGGTCTCACCGACCGGCCAGTTGTTCCGTCCCAATGGCATTTCGCCGGGATCGCGCACCTGCCAGTCCTCGCGTCCGATGGCCACCTCGACGTCGCCGCCAAAGTGGTTCGGATCGGGCACCCGGATTGACCCCTTGGTGCCATAAAGCTCGATCGGCGCATGGCCGTGGTTCCAGACATCAAAGCTGGCGGCCGAGATGATCTGGGCCCCGTTTTCGAATTCAAGCAGGGAATGCAGGGTGGTGGGGGTGGTGACCGGAACCGTCTTGCCGTTCATCGGCCCGTCCGAGGTCACCAGTCGTTCGGCGAAAGGCGCCGAGTTGACTGAGCGCACGCGCGCAACCGGTCCGATCAGATTGACCAGCGCATTCAGATAATAGGGCAGCATGTCCATGACCGGGCCGCCGCCGGGCACGTAGTAGAACCCGGGGTTCGGGTGCCAATGTTCGTGCCCGTGGTTCATGATGGTGATCTGGCCTGACAGGATCTGGCCAACCTCTCCGTCCGCGATGATCTGGCGTGCGAGGCGGGGACCGGCCCCCAGAAATGTGTCGGGCGCGCAGCCCACCCGCAGGCCGGCGGCATCGGCCTGATCCAGCATCGCCTTGGCTTCGGCGAAATCGATGCCCAGAGGTTTCTCGGAATAGGGGTGTTTGCCCGCCGCCAGGATCTGCGAGGCGACCTGGGCGTGCACATCCGGGATTGTCAGGTTCACGACGATCTGGATGTCGTCGCGCGCCAGCAGATCATCCACCGAATAGGCCGGCACGCCATATTTCTCACTCGCGGCTTGCGCGGCGGCAGGCACGATGTCGGCCACGCCGCGCACCTCGATCCCGGCGCAGTTCGGCAGGTTGTGCAGGTAAATTCCCGAGATGTTGCCGCAGCCGACAACACCAACACCGAAGGTTTCCATCAAAGTCCTCCAACAGTCAGTTTGGTTCGAATGTCACGTCAGACGCGCAGACCACTGCCCTGATCAAAGACATGGCATTTCTGCGGATCAACCGAAAGAGACGGCGTTTCCCCGGGCCGGTTCCGGCACGCGCCATTGTCGGGCTCGCCACGCGAGCGGGTCAGCGCCCTGTCGCCGTGCTTTCGGGCGTGCGCAAGGGTCCGACGCAGACAGGTCACGATGTCGGACCCCCAGTCGTCTCTCCGGTTTTTCCCAAGCCGTTTCGGAGTTTCCATCGGGGCCGTCGCTGTGTCATGATTGCGGTAACGTATTGGCGAACTGTCGAGGGAGTCAAATGATTATTGATAATTTTTTGCCATTATTAATGCCTTCACAATCAAGCAAAAACCTGTTTTCAATACCGGTCGAGCCTCGACCCGTCGCTCATGCCTCGCGCTGGGTTAAGCTGTTGATGTAGCACAAGGAATGATCGCTCGGGTTTTGCTGCCGGAATATTTGTGGCGCGGGTGCATAATCTCGGCCAAGGTGAGCGGGCCGGGACAGATGGGATAGGGGAACACGTGGGAGCGGACAAAGACCTGAATGCGATTGTGGCCAAGCTGGAAGAGGACATTGTCCTTTGGCAAATCCCGCCTGGCACACGCTTGGTCGAAGACCAACTGATGGAGCGGTTTGCCACCAAGCGGCACATTGTGCGGTCCGCGCTTGAACGGCTGTCCCTGATGGGGCTGGTCGATCGTATTCCCAATCGTGGGTCGGTTGTGAAATCCTATGAGCTGACGCAGGTCGCAAGGCTGTTCGAGTATCGCAAGATCATCGAACCGGCCGCCGCCAACCTGATCCCCATGCCGGTTTCGGAACATGCGCTGGACGAGTTGCGCTTTGTCCAGAAGCAGCATGACGATGCCGGCCAGCGCGGCGACATGGCGGGACTTTTCCGTGCCAACCATGCCTTTCACCGCGCAATCTTTTCGCTGTGTCCCAACGAGTACCTGAGCGGCTCGATCGAGCATGCCGCGATGCAGGCCCATGCGGTGCGCTTTTCCTCGGTGCAGGATCAGGACGCGGTCAAGCGCGCGCGCGAGGATCACCACAACATGATACGCGCCATCGCCGAAGGCGACAGGGCGGAACTGGTCACCCTGTGCCGGACCCATCTTCAACTGTCTTACGACGCCTATGTCCGCTTCGCGCGCAGAACACAGGACGGAAGCGTCTGATCACCAAAAAGATTTCTGGGAGGAAACAACATGAAAACCATCAAAGGCCCCGCGCTGTTCCTGGCGCAATTTGCCGGCGACGACGCGCCGTTCAATTCCTGGACCGAGATCACCAAATGGGCCGCGGATTGCGGCTATGTCGGTGTGCAGGTCCCCAGCTGGGATGGGCGGCTCTTCGACCTGGATCAGGCGGCGGCATCCAAGGACTATTGCGACACCTTCAAGGGGCAGGCGGCTGAAAACGGCATCGAGGTGACCGAGCTGTCGACCCACCTTCAGGGTCAGCTTGTGGCCGTGCACCCGGCCTATGACACAGCCTTTGACGGCTTTGCCGCGGCCGAGGTTCAGGGCAATCCGACCGCTCGTCAGGCCTGGGCGGTCGAGCAGGTGAAAAAGGCGATCACCGCCAGCCGCAACATGGGCATCGGCGCGCACGCGACATTCTCGGGCGCGCTGGCCTGGCCCTTTGTCTACCCCTGGCCGCAGCGCCCAGCGGGGCTGGTCGAAGCGGCCTTTGACGAACTGGCGGCGCGCTGGCGTCCGATCCTGGACCATGCCGAGGAAAACGGCGTCGACATCTGCTATGAAATCCACCCGGGTGAAGATCTGCACGATGGCGTCAGCTACGAGATGTTCCTGGAACGTGTCGACAATCACCCGCGCGCGAACATGCTCTATGATCCCTCGCACTACGTGCTGCAGGCGCTGGATTACCTGGACAACATCGACATCTACAAGGACCGGATCCGGATGTTCCACGTCAAGGATGCCGAGCTGAACCCGACCGGGAGGCAGGGCGTCTATGGCGGCTTCCAGTCCTGGGTCGACCGTGCGGGCCGGTTCCGCAGCCTCGGTGACGGGCAGGTCGACTTCAAGGCGGTCTTTTCCAAGATGGCGGCCAATGACTTCGACGGCTGGGCTGTCGTCGAATGGGAATGCGCGCTCAAGCATCCCGAGGACGGTGCCCGCGAGGGGGCGCAGTTCGTGCGCGATCACATCATCCGTGTGACCGAAAAGGCCTTTGACGATTTTGCAGACGGCGGCTCGGATGACGCGGCCAACAGAAAAATGCTCGGACTGGAGGGCTGATCCATGGCGATCGAAGGAAGTAGCGACACATTTGCCGGGCGCATCCGGCTGGGCATGGTTGGCGGCGGGCGCGATGCCTTTATCGGCGCGGTGCACCGCATCGCCTCGCGCATTGACGACCATTACGAGCTGGTGGCGGGGTGCTTTTCCTCGACCCCTGAAAAGTCCAGGGCCTCGGGCGCGGATCTGGGGGTGGCCGAGGATCGCGTCTATGCCGATTTCGTCGAGATGGCCGAGAAAGAGGCCGCGCGCGACGACGGGATCGAGGCGGTCGCCATCGTCACCCCGAACCACGTGCACCTTGGCCCGGCCAAGGCCTTTCTGGAAAAGGGCATCCATGTCGTCTGCGACAAGCCTCTGACGGCGACGCTTGAGGACGCGCGCGCCTTGCACAAGATCGCAACCGACGCAGACGCGCTGTTCGTGCTGACTCACAACTACACCGGTTACCCGATGATCCGTCAGGCGCGCGATATGGCGCAGTCGGGCGTTCTGGGCGACATCCGGGTGGTGCAGGTCGAATACCCGCAGGACTGGCTGGCCGAACCGCTGGAAGGCACAGGGCAGAAGCAAGCCGACTGGCGCACCGATCCGGCGCGGTCCGGCGCGGGCGGCTCGACCGGGGACATCGGCACCCATGCCTATAACCTCGCGCGGTTTGTGACCGGCCTGAAGCTCGACGCGCTTGCGGCTGATCTGCAAAGCTTTGTGCCCGGGCGTCGGGTCGACGACAACGCCCACGTCATGCTGCGGTTCGAGGGCGGCGCGCGTGGCACGCTGTGGTGCAGTCAGGTGGCCGTGGGCTATGACAACCGTCTGCGCCTGCGGGTCTTTGGTTCCAAGGGCAGTGTCGAGTGGCTGCAGGAAGAGCCGAACACGCTGTGGTATGGCCCGATTGGTGAACCCGTGCGCCGCATGACGCGCGGCGGCGCGGGTGTGGGCGAGGCCGGTCTGCGCGGCAGCCGCATCCCTCCGGGCCACCCCGAGGGCTATCTGGAAGGCTTTGCCAACATCTATTCCGAGGCTGCCGAGGCCATCCGGGCCAAGCGCGACGGCGTCGCGATCGATCCCGCGGTCACCTATCCGACAATCGATGACGGCCTGGAAGGTGTCGCCTTTGTTGACGCCTGTGTGCGGTCATCATCAGATGACGCGGCCTGGGTCAAACTGGACATCTAACGCACCCCTTGGGCGGCCTGCCAGGTGCGGGCCGCCGTTACATCGATGGAGAGCATCATGACCAACGCAAAACCCCGGGCCGGATTCATCGGCGTCGGACTGATGGGTCATGGCATGGCGAAGAACCTGATCGAGGGTGGCTATGCAATGACCGTGATGGGCAACCGCAATCGCAAACCGGTCGAGGACCTGTTGGAACGGGGCGCGGTAGAGGCCGCAAGCCCTGCTGACGTCGGACGGAACGCCGAGGTCGTCTTTCTGTGCCTGCCGGGCTCGCCGCAGATCGAGCAGGTGGTGACCGGGGCAGAGGGGTTGCTAGACGGCATGGCCGAGGGATCGGTGATCGTCGATTGCTCGACGGCCGATCCGGTCTCGACCCTGAAACTGGCGGCTGCGGCGGCCGAAAAAGGCGTTGGCTTTGTGGATGCGCCACTGTCGCGGACCCCGAAAGAGGCTTGGGAGGGCACGCTGGACATGATGGTCGGCGCCTCGGACACGCTGTTCGACACCGTGAAACCCGCGCTTGAGTGTGTGGCGGGCAAGATCGTCCACATCGGGGCGGTCGGCGACGGACACAAGATGAAGCTGCTGAACAACTTTGTCTCATTGGGCTACGCCGCGCTGTATTCCGAGGCGCTGTCGGTCGCGGCCAAATCCGGCATCCCGCGTGAGGCGTTTCACAGTGTCATCGATGGGGGCCGCATGGACTGCGGGTTCTACCAGACTTTCATGGAATGCGCTGTCGGCGGCAACCGCGAGGCGCATAAGTTCACGCTGACCAATGCTTTGAAGGACCTGCTGTACCTCGAAAGCATGGCCGACGCCGCGCGGGTGGCGAACCCCTTGGGCAATGCCGCCAAGAACAGCTTTGCCATGGCCGTTTCGGCCGGTGGTGGTGGTGCCGAGGACTACGTTCCGCATCTCGCTGACTTTGTTGCCCGTCGGAACGGTTTGACCGAGGACTGACGCACAGCGACGCGGCCCGATCCTGTCACGCATTTTCGCGCTTGAACGTCACACCCGGTTTGCGGTTCATGGGGCGAAATCAGTCGCCACGCCGGAGGAGCCGTTTTGGACCGCGCCGAGATCGTTCATCAGAATTTCCTTGCCCGCGTTTCGGCGGGCAATTTGCCCACGGCCCAGGGCGGGGTCACGCTGGCCGAGGCCGGGCTTGATGGCGCGGCGCTGACCGATCTTTTCCGGGCGCAGATCGGCAGCCGGCAACTGGATCGCATGTCGCGCAAGATGCAGGCGCAGGGGCAGGGGTTTTACACCATCGGCTCGTCCGGGCACGAAGGCAACGCCGCCGTGGCGGCCGCGCTCAGGCCCAGCGATCCGGCCTTTCTGCACTACCGCGACGGGGCGTTTCAGATCGCCCGCGCCACACAGGTGCCGGGGCAGACGCCGCTTTGGGACATGCTGCTGAGTTTCACCTGTTCCTCCGAGGATCCGATCTCGGGCGGGCGGCACAAGGTGCTGGGCTCAAAGGCGCTGGCGATTCCGCCGCAGACTTCGACCATCGCCTCGCACCTGCCCAAGGCGCTGGGCACCGCTTTTTCGATCGCGCAGGCACGTCGGAGCACACCCGAACATCGTCAATACCCCAAGGACGCGTTGGCCTTCTGTTCCTTCGGCGATGCCTCGCTGAACCACTCGACGGCGCAGGGGGCACTGAACGCGGCGGGCTGGACCGGCTATCGCGGGTTGCCGCTGCCACTGCTGTTCCTCTGCGAGGACAACGGCATCGGCATCTCGACCCCCACGCCGCAGGGCTGGGTTGCGGCCACCATGTCGGCCCGTCCGGGCCTGACCTACATGGCTTGCAACGGGCTTGATTTGGTCCAGACCTTTGCCACCACCCGCAAGGCCGCGCAGAGTGCGCGCGGTGGCAAGCCGGTCTTTCTGCACATGTCCTGCGTGCGGCTTTACGGTCATGCCGGGGCCGACGCGCAGCAGGCCTATATGACGCCCGCGCAGATCGAGGCGGACGAGGCCAATGATCCCCTGCTGCATTCGGCGCGGCGGATGATCGACGAAGGTCTGGCCTCGGCCGAGGACATCGTGGCGATGTACAACACGGTCGGGGACGAGGTTGCAGCGCTGGCCGAACAGGCCGTGCAACGCCCGCGCCTGCAAAGCGCGGCGGATGTGATGGCCAGCCTGATCCCGCCCAAGCGGGTCTGCGCGCCGGGCAACGGGCCGTCACCCGAGACCCGCGCCCGGACCTTTGGCGAGGCGGACACGCGTGCCATGGCGGAACCGCAGCACATGGCCAAGCTGATCAACATGGGGCTCACCGACCTGATGTTGCACCACCGCGAGATCATCCTCGCGGGCGAGGATGTGGGCCGCAAAGGCGGCGTCTATGGCGTGACGCAAAAGCTGCAGGCGCGGTTTGGTGCGGGCCGGGTGATGGACACGCTGCTCGACGAACAGACCATCCTGGGGCTGTCGATCGGCATGGCACAGAACGGCTTTGTCCCGATCCCCGAGATCCAGTTCCTGGCCTATTTGCACAACGCCGAGGACCAGCTGAGGGGCGAGGCCGCCACGCTGCCGTTTTTCTCGAACGGTCAGTTCAGCAACCCGATGGTCGTGCGCATCGCGGGGCTTGGCTATCAGCGCGGGTTCGGCGGGCATTTCCACAACGACAACTCGCTGGCCGTGTTGCGCGACATCCCGGGCCTGATCGTCGCCTGCCCCTCGAACGGGCATGACGCCGTGCTGCTGCTGCGCGAGGCCGTGCGGCTGGCGCGCGAGGAACAGCGGGTCGTGGTGATCGTCGAGCCGATCGCGCTTTACATGACACGCGACCTCTTTGCGCCCGGCGATGGCCTGTGGACGGCGCCCTATCCCGCGCCCGGAGAGGACGCGATCGCCCTGGGGCAGGTCGGGGTCAGTGGCGACGGAACGGATCTGGCGATTGTGACCTACGGCAACGGAGCGTTCCTGTCGCGGCAGGCGCAACGGGACCTTGCCGAAGCCCATGGGATCAACGCCCGCGTCATCGACCTGCGCTGGCTGGCCCCCTGTCCCGAAGAGGCGTTGTTGCAGGCGTCCAGGGACTGCGCGCGGGTGCTGATTGTCGACGAATGCCGCCGGACTGGATCCCAAAGCGAGGCGCTGATGGCGCTTTTTGCCGAGCGCAGCAAGCAGCCCTGCGCCCGCCTGACGGCGGAGGACAGCTTTATCGCGACTGGCCCCGCCTATGCCGCGACCCTGCCCAGCCGCGAGGGGATCGTGCAGGCCGCACTGGCCTTGACGGGGAGCAACGCGTGACCTCGTTGTGGCAGGCGACAGCGCCCCACGGGCCGGACTGCGCGCCTTTGGACGGGGACCGGCAGGCTGATCTGGTGATCCTTGGCGGGGGCTTTACCGGGTGTTCAGCGGCGCTGCACGCGGCGCAGGCCGGGTTGCGCGTCTGCCTGCTTGAGGCGCAGACCATTGGATTTGGCGGCTCGGGGCGGAATGTCGGGTTGGTCAACGCCGGCCTTTGGCTGCCGCCCGAGGTGATCGAAACCCAGATGGGGATTGAGGCGGGCAAGCGTCTGAATGCAGTGCTGGGAGAGGCTCCGGATCTGGTGTTTTCGCTGATCGAGGCCGAAGGCATCTCCTGCGAGGCGGTGCGAAACGGCACATTGCATTGCGCGCATTCGGCAGGCGGCCTTACGGACCTTCGCAACCGTCACCGGCAGCTTGCCGACCGGGGCGCGCCGGTTTCGATCCTCAGCGCTCAGGACACTGCCGCCCGAACCGGTGCGCAGGGCTTTCATGGCGCGCTGCACGATGCGCGGGCCGGCACGATCCAGCCCTTGGCCTATGTGCGCGGTCTGGCGGCGGCGGCGATCCGGCACGGGGCGGAACTGTTCGAACAGACCCCCGCCGACCATGTCCTGCACGACGGGCACACCTGGGTTGTCGAGACGCCTGCGGGTCGCGTCACCGCCCCGAACCTGCTGGTCGCCACCAACGCCTATCACGGCGGCGCGCTGGGCCTCGACCCGCCGCAAAGCGTGCCCGTGCACTACTTCCAGATCGCAACCGCCCCTTTGGGCGACAACCTGCGTGGCGTTGTTTTGCCGGGCGCCGAAGGCTGTTGGGACACCGCAACCGTCATGTCCTCGTTCCGCGTCGATCAGGCCGGGCGGGTGATCCTGGGCGGCATCGGCGCGCTGCAGGGCGCAGGGAAATCCCAGCATCCGGCCTGGGCGCGGCGCAAGCTGGCGGCGCTTTATCCTGCGCTTGCGGATCAGCCGATCGAACATTGCTGGCACGGGCGCATATCGATGACCAGCGATCACGTGCCCAAGATCCAGCGGCTGGGTCCGGGGGGCTATGCCATTTTCGGCTACTCGGGACGCGGGATCGGGCCGGGCACCGTCTTTGGCAAGGCCGCGGCCGAGGCCGTGGCCGGGGCCGGTGACGCAGCCTTTCCGGTCGATCCGGTTGATATGCACCGTGAACGCTTTGTCGGGCTTCGGGAACGATTCTATCAGTTGGGCGCCACCCTGACCCACATGGCGTTTCGCGGCTAACCCGCCCAAAATGTGATCGCGCCCGGGGATCAAACTTGGTGACAGCCCCGGCGTTTCACCTCAGTCTGGAAGCTGAGGGGGAAATCACACATGACCAAAGTCCAAGTCGCCATCTACGACGAGTTGAAAGACCGCAAACCGGCCTATGCCCTGGTGGGCGAGGTCGACTTGGTGGTTGTCCGTTTCGACGATGATGTCTCGGTCTTCTATGGCCGCTGCCTGCATCGCGGGGCGCTGATGGCCGACGGATTCGTCAGCGGCAACAACCTGATGTGCGGCGTGCACTACTGGGATTACCGGCTCGACAGCGGGGTGAGCGAGTACAACAACGCCGAGGCCCTGCCCAAGTTCCAAAGTTGGATCGAGGGCGGCGCGGTTCTGGTCGACGAGGACGAGATCAACGCCTGGGCGCTGGAAAACCCGCAGCCCTTCAACCGCGACGCCTATCTGGGTCTTTACGCCGACACCAGCCACGGCACCGAGGAAGAGCCCTACAACGGGCTGATCCAGCGCTATGCCAAGCAGGGCCTGACGCGGACCGGGCATCACGGCACCGTCGAATCCATGGGGGTGCCCCGCACGCAACTGCCCGACTGGGACGACATTCAGATCCTGACCGCGCAGCTGGCCAAGCCGCCGCTGCTGGATGACGACCCGGTTGGCACCGACGTGGTGATCGGACCCAACGCGCAAAAACCGCTGCGGTTGAAGATCCCGCTCTTTGTCTCGGACATGAGCTTTGGCGCGCTCAGCGAACCGGCCAAGGTGGCGCTGGCCACAGGGGCCGAGATGGCGGGCACCGGCATCTGCTCGGGCGAGGGCGGGATGCTGCCGGAAGAGCAAGAGGCCAACAGCCGGTACTTCTACGAACTCGCCTCGGGCCGGTTCGGCTTTTCCTGGGACAAGCTGGCGCGGGTGCAGGCCTTTCACTTCAAGGGTGGGCAGGGGGCCAAGACCGGAACCGGCGGACACCTGCCGGGCAACAAGGTCAAGGGCAAGATCGCCGAAGTGCGCGGGCTTGAGCCGGGCACCGCGGCCGTGTCGCCCCCAAGGTTCCCGGACTGGACCGAGGTCAGCCAGATCAAGGGTTTTGCCGATGAGGTGCGCGATCGCACGGGTGGCATCCCAATCGGATACAAGCTGAGCGCCCAGCATATCGAGAAAGACATCGATGCGGCGCTTGAGGTCGGTGTGGACTATATCATCCTCGACGGGCGCGGCGGCGGCACCGGGGCGGCGCCGATCATCTTTCGCGACAATATCTCGGTTCCGACCATTCCGGCACTGGCGCGGGCGCGGCGGCATCTGGATGTCTCGGGCCGTTCGGACGTGACGCTGGTGATCACCGGCGGGCTGCGCAAACCGGCGGATTTCATCAAGGCCATGGCGCTGGGGGCCGATGCGGTTGCGGTCTCTAACTCGGCCATGCAGGCCATTGGCTGTCTGGCCATGCGCGCCTGCCATACCAACAATTGCCCGGTCGGCATCGCCACCCAGAAACCCGGCCTTGTCCGCCGTCTGCAGGTCGACAAATCCGCCCAGCAACTGGCGAATTTCTTTTCGGCCTCGGTCGAGCTGATGCAGGTCATGGCCCGCGCCTGCGGGCATGATCACCTGTCGAAGTTCAACGCCGAGGACCTGACGACCTGGAAGCGCGAGATGGCGGACCTGTCGGGTGTGGCCTACGGTGGTCTGGCCTGACGGACGGGCTACCCAATGATACGGGTTGCCTGCGTCTGGCACTTGGGGCAAGTCTCGGCCATGGATGGCTGAGCGACCATCCGGACGAAAGGGCACGCCATGTCACAAAAGATCATGAGCGCCAGCGCTGCCGCGGCGCTGGTTTCGTCAGGGGACACTGTCACGACATCCGGATTTGTCGGCATCGGCGTGCCCGAGGCCCTGTTGAAGGCGGTCGAGCAGCGGTTTCTGGACGACGGCGCGCCGCGCGATCTGTCGCTGCTCTTTGCGGCGGGGCAGGGCGATGGCAAGACACGCGGGTTGAACCATCTGGCCCATGATGGGCTGGTGCGCGAGGTCATCGGCGGGCACTGGGGCCTGATCCCGAAGATGGGCAAGCTGGCCACCGATGGAAAGATCGCCGCCTACAACCTGCCGCAGGGGGTGATCAGCCACCTGTTCCGCGATATCGCGGCCGGCAAACCCGGCACGCTGACCCGCGTCGGGTTGGAAACTTTTGTCGATCCACGTCTTTCGGGCGGCAAGATCAATGACGCCACGCCCGACGACATCGTCTCGTTGATCGAGGTCGGTGGCGAAGAACTGCTGTTCTACAAGGGCCGTCCCATCGACGTGGCGCTGCTGCGCGGCACCACGGCGGATGCGGTCGGCAACATCACGATGGAACACGAGGCGCTGATCGTCGACAACCTGGCGCAGGCCATGGCGGTCAAGAATTCGGGCGGCGTGGTGATCGTGCAGGTCGAACGCACGGTGGCGCGGGGCACGCTGTCCCCGCGCGAGGTGCAGATCCCGGCGGCGCTGGTCGATGCCGTGGTGATCGCCGAGCCGCAGGATCACATGCAGACCTTTGCCACCCAGTTTTCGCATGCCTTCACCGGCCAGTATCGCACCGACGCCAGTGCGATGGCGCCCATGGCGCTGGACGCGCGCAAGGTCATTGCCCGCCGTGCCGCCTTTGAGCTGCCGATCAACGGGGTGGTGAACCTCGGCATCGGGATGCCCGAAGGGGTGGCAGCGGTTGCGGCCGAGGAAAAGCTGCTGGATCACCTGACGCTGACGGCGGAACCCGGGATCATCGGGGGGCAGCCCGCCTCGGGCCTTGATTTTGGCGCGGCGGCGAACACCGATGCCGTGATCCCGCAGGCGGCGCAGTTTGATTTCTATGACGGCGGCGGGCTGGACATCGCGATCCTTGGCATGGCCGAGGTTGATCAGACCGGGTCGGTCAACGTCTCGCGCTTTGGCCCGCGACTTGCCGGTGCCGGTGGCTTCATCAACATCAGCCAGAACGCGCGCAAGGTTGTGTTCTGCGGCACCTTCACATCCGTCGCCCTGGACCTTGCGGTCGAGGATCAGGCGCTGAAAATCCGCAGCGACGGGCGGGTGCAGAAATTTGTGGACCGCGTCGAGCAGATCACCTTTTCCGGCCCCCGTGCCGGGCGGCTGGGCCAGCCGGTTCTGTATGTGACCGAACGCTGTGTTTTCCGCCTGACCGCCGAAGGGGTCGAGCTGATCGAGGTCGCGCCGGGTGTGGACATGGACCGCGATATCCTGGGCCAGATGGCCTTTCGCCCGATTGTCAACGAACCTGCCGAGATGGACGCCCGGATCTTTGCCGAGGCACCGATGGGGCTGGACACCGACCTTCTGCACCTTGATCTAGCCGACCGCATCGCGCTGTCCGAGGACAGTCAGACCCTGTTCATCAACCTGGCCAAGATGCGGGTCCGCAACCTAGACGACATCGCCCAGATCAAGGCCCGGGTCGAAGCACTTTGCGCGCCGCTGGACCACAAGGTTGCGGCCATCGTCAACTATGAAGGCACCGGCATCTACCCCGAGGTCGAAGAGGCCTATGCCGACATGGTGAACGGGCTGGAAGACGCCTATTACAGCGTCACCACCCGCTATTCGGGCTCTGCCTTCATGCGGATGAAGCTGGGCAGCGTCTTTACCCGCGACCGTGCGCCCCACGTCTTTGAGAGCGCCGACGAGGCGCGGCGCTTCATCGAGGCCGGTGGGCACGGCTAGGGCCGACCTTTTTCAGGCGCGTGGTCATTTTGCATGACAGGCACGGGTCAGCGGATGCGGCACAGTTCAGGGACACACCGTCCCCGACCCAAGGAGCCGCCCCATGGACCCCGTACACGCCCTTGCCGCCAACCGCCCTGCCCGTCGCGCGCCGTCGAAAGACGAGATCGACGCCTTCTATGATGCGAACGCGCTGGACTGGATGCTGACCCTTCGCCTCTGGTCGCGGCGTTTGCGGGTCTTGCTACAAGAGCGCCGAACCAAGGCAAGACGCTCGACTTTTGCGTCATTGGCGCGACAGGGCTAGACTGCCTGCCATGCAAAAGATCGTCCGCATATCGCCCCCGCAAGGTGAACAGACGTCTGACGAAGACGCGATCATCGCCGTCGTCGAAGCCGAGACACAGGCTTTTATCGATGATGACTTTGAAACTTGGTCGCGCTGTTGGGTGCACGAGGACCGCGCCACGGCGGTCTCGGTCACCTCGACCACGGGCATCGATGTTCAAAAGGGATGGACCGCCATCGCGAACGAGATGCAAGAGGTCATGAACAACGGTGCCGGATGCGACATGGTTGAGTTTCGCGACTCGAATTTTCGCGTTCAGGTGGCCGATGACACCGCGTGGATGGTCTATGACCAGTGGGCCAGGAACCGCAGCGGAGGTACCTGGGAATGCTTCGAAACCCGCCTGCTGGAACGGACCCCTGACGGGTGGAAAATTGTCTATTCCTCCTTCGTAGATCAGGGGCGGGGGTTCGGTGGGCCGGGCATGGTGGCCGTCGATGGCGCGGGCGCGATCGTATGGGCCACGCCCGAGGCGTTGGAGCGGCTGCGGCACCATCCGGTTCTGACGGTTTCCGCCGGACGGATCCGGGCGCAACGGCCAGCCTGGGATCATGTCTTGCAAGCCGCGATTGCCCGGGCCGGCAAATACCACGGCTTTTACGAACTCCGGCAGTTCGAGGACGAAACCGGCGGACCGTTTCACTATCCGGCCGTTCTGGGTGACACCGACGAGGGCGGCATTGCCGTTGTCACACTGGTTGTGCGCAACAGCACGACCTACCTGATGTTCGACGGGGCGCGGTCACTGGACCGTCGTCTGTCGATTGCGCAGGCCGTCTTTGGTCTGTCCGATGGGCAACTGCGGGTTGCCCGGCACATCGCGGACGGGCAGGGCCCCAAGGGCGCGGCAAAGGCGCTGGGCATCAGCGTCAACACGGCGCGCACCCATCTGACGCGGCTTTATGAAAAGACCGGCGTCAATTCGCAGGCGGCGTTGGTCCGGATCCTGCTCAGCGTGGGTTAGTCCAACCGCAGCCGCCACATGGCATAGGCCAATAGCGCGAAGCATGCGCCCCCTGCGCTGAGAAAGGTAACGCGCAGGGCCATATCCCGGCCCAGGCCCGGCTCAAGCCAGGCAACAAGCGCGCCGGCAAAGAGCGCGCCCAGCGGCATCGATCCCCAACCGAAGAAGCGGTAGATGCTGTTGACGCGGCCCAACAGCTCGGGCGGGATGCGGCGCTGACGCCAGGACACGGTGATCACATTCCACAGCATTGCGGCCGCCATGACGCAGAACAGCGCGATCCCCATCAGCACGCCCGAGGTGCTTAGCCCGACCGTCGCATAGCCAAGGCCCCAGACGGCAATCGACAGATAGAGGCATGGCTGCGTTCCCAGCAGCGTCACGCAGCGCGGGGCCAAAAGGCTGCCCGTGATCGCGCCCACGGCGGCGACGGACAGAACGAACCCATAGCCATAAGACGACAGCGCCAGAACATCCTGCGCAAACAGCACCTGCACGGTCATCGTGCCCATCGAGATGAAGTTCGCGAGCCCCAGCACGATGGCCAGCCGCAGCAGCGTCGCGTCCCGACGCATGAAGGTCAGGCCCTCGACCAGAGCCTTGCCAAAACTCGACGTGCGTTTGGGCCGGGGCGTCAGCGAGATCATCCAGACCAGACCCGCCGCCAGCACCAGCAGCGCCGCATCCAGTCCAAAGGGAATGCCGATCCCGGCGGCGATCAGGAAACCCGCCAGGGGCGGGCCGATGAACTGGCCGGTCAGTTGCTCGCTGCTCCAAAGCTGACCGTTTGCGGCCTCCAGGTCCTGGGACTGGACAATCGAGGGCAGGATCGTTTGGGCGGCGTTGTCGCGCAGCACCTCGGCAGAGCCCAGCAGAAAGGCCAGCCCGGCCAGAACCCAGACGGCGCCGGGACCCGTGTCACCGGTGGCCAGCAGCAGGATCGCCAGCACGATGGCGGCGCGCAGCAGATCGGCGCGGGCGATCAGTTTGCGGTGGTCGGCTGCATCGATGATCACCCCAGCGGGGATCGAGAAGAGCAGCCAGGGCAGTCGCCCGGCGGCGGCGACTGCGCCGATGGCGACCGGGTCTTGTGACATCAGCGTCGCAAGCCAGGGCAGAGCCAGCAGAATCAGCCCGTCACCAAGGTTGGTCAGCGTGCCCGCGCTGAACAGCAGGCGGTAGTTTCGGTTTCTCACCAGCAGGGGGGCGGCCATAGGGTCACTCGATCAATAGAGGTGAGGCAAAGGTTGCATGCCAATCTGCCCATCGCAAGCTGGCGCGCGTGACGGGACATCAGCGGCCGGCATAATCCTTTGGTTTATGCTGCTGGGTGCTGGTCTTCTTGCATATTGCGCCGGGCTGTCATCGGGCTTTTATGCCCAAGCGGACCCGCCGGTCACCACTCTTTCGGGTCCGCCGCCCGGGTCGCGTTTTGTGTGACGATTGCCCCTAGTTCATGGTCGCACGACCCGGGCGGCCCTTCAGATCCGGCACTCTTTCGCCTCGTGTGTTCACGGATTTTCCCTGAATCCCGGCTTTGGCCGGGATCTTTTTGTCAGGTGTACGCGTAGATCAGCAACCCGATGCCCAGCACGACGCGATAGATCACGTAGGGCGTGAAGCTGACCGAGCGCAGCAGGCGCATCATGATGGCCAACGTCGCCAATGCCGAGACAAAGGCCAAGGCCGCCGCAATCGCACCCAATCGGGCGGCCTCTGCGTCGGCTGTCGCAGCCACCTCGGCGCCCAACAGGACGCCCGAGGCAAGGATCGTCGGAATCGACATCAGCATTGCAAGCCGCGCACCGTCTTCGCGGGCATAGCCCAGCTGCCGCGCCGCCGTGATGGTGATGCCGGACCGCGAGGTGCCGGGGATCAGGGCCACCGCCTGCCACAGGCCCATCACGATGGCGTCGCGCAGGTTCCAGTCCGCGCTGCGCTTCGTCGTGCCGCCGGTCTGGTCCGCCCAGTACAGCACAACGCCAAAGACCAGCATCGTCCATCCGATCACCGCGACCGAGCGCAAGGCGTCGTCAAAACCCGTGACCTTCAATGCCAGCCCGAACAGCACCACGGGCACCGTCGCGATGGCCAGCAAAAAGGCCAGACGCGACCCATCCGTGTCGATGCGGCCCGTCAGAAGCCGGGGTATGCCGGCCGCCGCCCGTCCAACATCGGACCAGAAGTACAGCACGACCGCGCCCAGTGTTCCCAGATGCACTGCAACATCAATGACCTGTCCCTGATCGGCGAATCCTGTTAGATTCGGCAGCAGTATCAGGTGTCCGGATGACGAGATCGGCAGGAATTCGGTAATCCCCTGGATGAGCGCCAGAATAATCAGTTGCGTGAGAGTCATCGTCGGATCCTGATCTCGGGTTTGGGGTCATCGTATAACCCACTGATTTCGAATGAGAAGCTTAAATTTAAGTCCGATGTGATACCTATTTTTCAAAAAAATTTGACCAAAAAAGCAATGTTTGCGTTTGCAGAAAGAAAAAAGGTAACTGTTTCTGACTTTTCAAGCGGACCTTCCTCCCTTAAAGAGGCCCGACCTAGGACATACCCAAGGGGACACTCATGGCCAAGCAGCCTATGCTCAAATTCGTCAAGATCGACCGCGACATGCCTCAAAAGCGTGCCGCCGAGACCCGCAACAAGGATTTTGACGAAATCTATGCCGAATACGCCGATGCAAAGGCAAAAGAGCAGGCCAGCCGCTGCAGCCAGTGTGGCGTGCCTTATTGCCAGTCGCATTGCCCGCTGCACAACAACATCCCCGACTGGCTGAAACTGACCGCAGAGGGCCGCCTGAAAGAGGCCTACGAGGTCAGCCAGGCCACCAACACCTTTCCCGAAATCTGTGGCCGTATCTGCCCGCAGGACCGTCTGTGCGAAGGCAACTGCGTGATCGAACAGTCGGGCCACGGTACCGTGACGATTGGCTCGGTCGAGAAATACATCACCGACACGGCATGGGAAAAAGGCTGGGTTCAGCCGATCGCACCTGCGCAGGAACGTGCGCAGTCGGTGGGCATCATCGGCGCGGGCCCCGGAGGTCTGGCCGCCGCCGACGTGCTGCGCCGCGCGGGCCTGCAGGTTACCGTCTATGACCGCTACGACCGCGCGGGCGGGCTGCTGACCTATGGCATCCCCGGCTTCAAGCTGGAAAAGGACGTTGTCGTTCGCCGCAATCAGCAGTTGGAAAAGGGCGGCGTGCATTTCCGCCTGAACTGCAACGTGGGCGAGGATCTCTCGTTCGAAGAGATCCGCGAACAGCACGACGCGGTGATCATCGCCACTGGCGTCTACAAATCCCGCGATCTGGGTGGCCCGGGTTCGGGCGCTGACGGCATCGTGCGAGCAATCGACTATCTGACCGCCTCGAACCGGTCCGCCAACTTTGGCGACACCGTGCCCGAGTTTGAAAGCGGCGAACTGAACGCGGCTGGCAAAAAGGTTGTCGTGATCGGCGGTGGGGACACCGCGATGGACTGTGTGCGCACCGCAATCCGTCAGGGCGCGGAAAGCGTCAAATGCCTGTATCGCCGTGACCGCGCCAACATGCCCGGCTCGCAGCGCGAGGTGCAGAACGCCGAGGAAGAGGGCGTGCAGTTCGAATGGCTGACCGCGCCCAAGGGCTTTACGGGTGACAAAGTCGAGGGCGTGATCGTCGAGAAGATGCGCCTGGGTCTGCCCGATGCCTCGGGCCGTCAGTCGCCCGAAGTGATCGAACGGTCGGACTATGTCGAACCCGCCGATCTGGTGATCAAGGCGCTGGGCTTCTCGCCCGAGGATCTGCCGACGCTTTGGGGCGCGCCCGAACTGGAGGTGACCCGCTGGGGCACCGTCAAGGCCGAGTTCACCACGGGCCGCACTGCGCTGCCGGGCGTCTACGCTGTGGGTGACATCGTGCGCGGCGCCTCGCTGGTCGTCTGGGCCATCCGCGACGGACGCGACTGCGCCGAGGCCGTTCTGGCCGATCTGACCGCCAAGACGGCTGTCGCTGCGGAATAAGCAACGCAGAGTGCACATTGACGACTTTGCTTGATGGAGGTCGCTGACATGAGACTTTTCATGATGGCCGGAGCGATGCTGATTGGCGCGACGTCGGCCTTTGCCTCGGACCAACCCTATGCGGGGCAGCAGGCCCGCGACATCGCGTCGTTGTCCCAATCGGACATTGATGTGTTGTTGGCAGGCGGTGGCTGGGGATTGGCAAAACCGGCCGAACTGAACGGATATCCGGGACCGGCACATATCCTTGAACTGGCTGACGAACTGCAATTGTCCGCCGAGCAGCTTGCACAGGTGACGCAGATCTTTGAGGCCATGCAAAAAGAGGCACAGGCTTTGGGTCGGGTCTATGTCGACACCGAGGCGCACCTGTCCAAGATGTTCCGCGCAGGCCACGCAAACCCGGCCATGTTGACCAGTTTGTTGGACACCTCGTCCAAAACGCTGGCGGACCTGCGGAACGTGCATCTGAGCGCTCATTTGAAAGCGACACCGCTTTTGACCGAAGCGCAGCGACAGCTTTACGCCGAACTGCGTGGCTATGGCGACAGCCATGGCCATGACGCGAAACACAACCACTCTGGTGACCACTGAAGCCTTTGGAGGACATTGCCATGACCAAATACGATCAAAACTGGGCTGCCGCCGAAGAAGCCAAGCGCAAGTGGATGGCCGAACACGGGCTTTACAGCGAGGCTGAGGAACACTCGTCCTGCGGTGTGGGCCTTGTTGTCAGCCTGGATGGCAAACCCAGCCGCAAAGTGGTTGAAGCGGGCATCACCGCGCTGAAAGCGATCTGGCACCGGGGTGCCGTGGACGCGGACGGCAAGACCGGTGACGGCGCGGGCATCCACGTGCAGATCCCGGTTCCCTTCTTCTATGATCAGGTCGAACGCACCGGTCACGCGCCCAACAAGGACCAGCTTCTGGCCGTGGGTCAGGTCTTTCTTCCGCGCACCGATTTTGGCGCGCAGGAAACCTGCCGGACCATCGTCGAGACGGAAGTTCTGCGCATGGGCCATACCATCTATGGCTGGCGCCATGTTCCGGTGAACGTCGAATGCCTGGGCGAAAAGGCCAACGCCACCCGCCCCGAGATCGAGCAGATCCTGATCTCGAACGCCAAGGGCGTCAGCGAGGAAGAATTCGAGCGCGAGCTTTACGTCATCCGTCGTCGGATCGAGAAAGCCGCCGCCGCATCGGGCATTGGCGAGCTTTACATCGCTTCGCTGTCCTGCCGCTCGATCATCTACAAGGGCATGATGCTGGCCGAGCAGGTGGCGGAGTTCTATCCCGACCTGCAGGACGAACGCTTTGAAAGCGCCTTTGCGATCTATCACCAGCGGTATTCGACCAACACCTTCCCGCAGTGGTGGCTGGCCCAGCCCTTCCGCATGCTGGCGCACAACGGCGAGATCAACACGCTGAAGGGCAACGTCAACTGGATGAAAAGCCACGAGATCCGCATGGCCTCGGCGTCGTTCGGTGACCATGCGGACGACATCAAGCCGATCATCGCCCACGGCGCGTCGGATTCGGCGGCGCTGGATGCCGTGTTCGAAGTGTTGGTGCGCGCAGGGCGCAACGCGCCGATGGCCAAGACGATGCTGGTGCCCGAGTCGTGGTCCAAGCAGGCTGTGGAACTGCCGCAGGCCTGGCGCGACATGTACAGCTACTGCAACTCCGTGATGGAACCCTGGGACGGCCCCGCCGCCCTGGCCATGACCGATGGCCGCTGGGTCTGCGCCGGTCTGGACCGCAACGGCTTGCGCCCGATGCGTTATGTCGTGACCGGCGACGGCCTGCTGATCTCGGGATCCGAGGCCGGGATGGTTCCGGTCGACGAAGCCACCGTACGCGAAAAAGGCGCGCTGGGGCCGGGTCAGCTGTTGGCGGTCGATATGGCCGAGGGCAAGCTGTATCATGACACCGAAATCAAGGACAAACTGGCGGCCTCGCAGCCCTTTGGCGAATGGGTCGGCAAGATTGTCGAACTGGACGACCAATTGGGCGGCGTAACCGAAAAGCCGATGTTCGAAGGCGCCGAGCTGCGCCGTCGTCAGATCGCTGCCGGCTACACGGTCGAAGAACTGGAACAGATCCTTGCGCCGATGGCCGAGGACGGAAAGGAATCGCTGGCCTCGATGGGCGACGATACGCCCTCGGCAGTGCTGTCCAAGCGCTATCGCCCGCTCAGCCACTACTTCCGTCAGAACTTCAGCCAGGTGACCAACCCGCCGATTGACAGCCTGCGCGAATATCGCGTGATGTCGCTGAAGACGCGGTTCGGCAACCTGAAAAACGTGCTGGACGAAAGCAGCGCACAGACCGAGATCCTGGTGCTGGACAGCCCCTTTGTCGGCAACACGCAGTTCGATGAACTGGTCGGCAGCTTCAACGCTGACTGCGTGACCATCGACTGTACCTTCCCGGCGGATGGCGGGCAGGGTGCCCTGAACGCCGGTCTGGCGCGCATCCGGGCCGAGGCCGAAGATGCCGTGCGCTCGGGCGCTGGCCACATCGTGCTGACGGATCAGAACGCAGAGGCCGCCAAGGTCGCGATGCCGATGATCCTGGCGACAAGCGCGGTGCACAGCCACCTGACGCGCAAGGGCCTGCGGACCTTCTGCAGCCTGAACGTCCGCTCGGCAGAATGTATCGACCCGCATTACTTTGCCGTGCTGATCGGCGCGGGTGCCACGGTGGTGAACGCCTATCTGGCCGAAGACAGCCTGGCCGACCGCATCACCCGCGGACTGCTGGACCTGAGCCTGACCGAAGCCGTCGCCAAGTACCGCGAGGCCATCGACCAGGGGCTGCTGAAAATCATGTCCAAGATGGGCATCTCGGTCATCTCGTCGTATCGCGGTGGTCTGAACTTCGAAGCCGTGGGCCTCAGCCGCGCCATGTGTGCCGAATATTTCCCCGGCATGATCAGCCGCATCAGCGGCATCGGGGTCAGCGGCATCCAGACCAAGGCCGAGGAAATCCACGCGCTGGGCTTTGGCCGCGGTCAGGACGTGCTGCCTATCGGCGGGTTCTACAAGGCACGGAAGTCGGGTGAGACCCACGCCTGGGGCGCGCAGACCATGCATATGATGCAAGCGGCGTGCAACAAGGCCAGCTACCAGCTGTGGCAGCAGTATTCCAAGGCGATGCAGGCCAACCCGCCGATCCATCTGCGGGATCTGCTGGCGATCAAGTCGCTGGGCAAGCCGGTGCCTTTGGAAGAGGTCGAATCGATCACCTCGATCCGCAAGCGGTTCGTGACCCCCGGCATGTCGCTGGGCGCGCTGTCGCCCGAAGCGCACAAGACGCTGAACGTCGCCATGAACCGCATCGGCGCCAAGTCCGACTCGGGTGAGGGCGGCGAGGATCCGGCACACTTTGTGCCCGAACCCAACGGCGACAACCCCTCGGCCAAGATCAAGCAGGTGGCCTCGGGCCGCTTTGGTGTGACCGCCGAATACCTAAACCAATGCGAAGAGCTGGAGATCAAGGTCGCGCAGGGTGCCAAGCCCGGCGAGGGTGGCCAGCTGCCCGGCATGAAGGTCACCGACCTGATCGCCCGCCTGCGTCACTCGACCAAAGGCGTGACGCTGATTTCGCCGCCGCCGCACCACGACATCTATTCGATCGAGGATCTGGCGCAGCTGATCTATGACCTCAAGCAGATCAACCCGCGCTGCAAGGTGACGGTCAAGCTGGTGGCGTCCTCGGGCGTTGGCACGATTGCAGCCGGTGTGGCCAAGGCCAAGGCCGACGTGATCCTGATCTCGGGCCACAACGGCGGTACGGGGGCTTCTCCGGCCACGTCCATCAAATACGCGGGTCTGCCGTGGGAGATGGGTCTGACAGAGGCGCATCAGGTTCTGGCGATGAACAACCTGCGCGACCGCGTGACGCTGCGGACCGATGGTGGTCTGCGCACGGGCCGTGACATCGTCATGGCCGCGATGCTGGGGGCCGAGGAATACGGCATCGGCACCGCCGCGCTGATCGCGATGGGCTGCATCATGGTGCGTCAGTGCCAGTCGAACACCTGTCCGGTGGGCGTCTGCACGCAGGACGAAAGCCTGCGCGAGAAGTTCACGGGTAACGCCGACAAGGTGGTGAACCTGATCACGTTCTACGCCACCGAGGTGCGCGAGATCCTGGCCTCGATCGGGGCGCGCAGCCTGGACGAGGTCATTGGCCGTGCCGACCTGCTGGGGCAGGTCAGCCGCGGCTCGGATCACCTGGACGATCTGGACCTGAACCCGCTGCTGATCCGTGTCGATGGCTCGGACGATATCGTCTATGACCGCGACCGTCCGCGCAACGCCGTGCCGGACACTCTGGACGCCGAGATCGTGCGCGATGCCGCCCGCTTCCTGCAGGACGGCGAGAAGATGCAGCTGAGCTATGCGGTGCAGAACACGCACCGGACGGTCGGCACGCGGACCTCGAGCCACATCGTGCGGAACTTTGGCATGCGCAACGCGCTGCAGTCGAACCACCTGACAGTGAAACTGTCGGGCTCGGCGGGTCAGTCGCTGGGGGCCTTTGCGGCGCCGGGGCTGAAGCTCGAGGTGTCGGGCGATGCCAACGACTATGTCGGCAAGGGCCTGTCGGGCGGCACCGTTGTGGTGCGTCCGCCGATGGCCAGCCCGTTGACGGCGTCCGAGAACACCATCATCGGCAACACCGTGCTTTACGGTGCGACCGACGGTTATCTGTTCGCGGCAGGTCGCGCGGGTGAACGTTTCGCGGTGCGGAACTCGGGTGCCAAAGTGGTGGTCGAGGGCTGTGGCTCGAACGGTTGTGAGTACATGACCGGCGGTGTGGCGGTGATTCTGGGCAGCATCGGCGCCAACTTTGGCGCGGGCATGACCGGCGGGATGGCCTATCTCTATGACCCGGATGGCACCTCGCGCGACATGATGAACCTGGAAACGCTGGTGACCTGCCCGGTGACCGTCGACCATTGGCGCCTGCAGCTCGAAGAGCTGATCCAGCGCCACGTCGAGGAAACCGGCAGCCGCAAGGCGCAGGACATCCTGCAGCACTGGGACGTGGAAGAGAAACACTTCATCCAGGTCTGCCCGAAAGAGATGCTGGACAAGCTGACCCATCCGCTGGGTATCGAGGACACCGCCGTTCCGGCAGAGTGATCCGAGCCAAACTACAACCCAAGGGGGCCGCGATGTCGCTGCCCCTTTTTTGGTTTAAGCCCCTGATTTTGCGAAGTGCGGAAGCCATGCTAGCCTGATCACGGGAGGAAGGATTCATGACGTTCAAAAAACTCGTTCTCGCAAGCGCGGTAATCGGCGCGCTTGGAACACCTTCGCTGGCCGGACAATGCGGCTACCAGCAGTGCTGGGGGGCCGTGGGCATCGGTCCCGGCGGCGCCTGGGGCTTTTCGCACAGCTATCCTTCGGAACAGCAGGCCTATGATCGGGTCGTGGAAGAGTGCCAGTGGAACTGCGACGTGATCCAGACGTTCTGGGACACCTGCGGGTCGATTGCTTCGGCCTCGAACGGGGCCTGGGGTTTTGCCACGCGGCTCTATCGCGATGACGCGCAAAGCGCTGCGTTGGATCAATGCTGGCAGTACGGTGGCAACGATTGCACGGTGACCGTCTGGGCATGTTCGCCCTGAGGTCTGTTAGAGGTTAACAGGTCCGCCGCTCTGCAGTAGAACAGTTGTCAAAATGGCACGGGCACACGACAGAGCATGGCAAAGAAGACACCAAGCGGCGCGCGCAAGTTTCGACCGATGCGCTGGCTTGGGCGTTACCTTCTGCGTGGGATATCCATCGTGTTCCTGATCGCTTCGGCGGCGGTGTTTCTGTTCGCGGTCATCGATCCGCCGACAACTTATTACATCCAACAGGAAAAGGCGCGCCTGGGCGGGGTCGACCGGCAATGGGTCCCGGCCGAGGAAATCGCGCCGGTGATGTTCCGGTCCGTTGTTGCGGCCGAGGATGCAAATTATTGCAACCATTGGGGGTTTGACGTGGCGGCCTTGCGCAGCGCCATTGCTGACGGCGGGGCGCGCGGTGCCTCGACGATCAGTCAGCAGGTCGTCAAGAACGTCTATCTGTGGCAGGATCGCAGCTATACCCGCAAGGTGATCGAGGCGGCGATGACGCCGCTGGTCGAGGCGCTGTGGTCCAAACGCCGGATCCTCGAGGTCTATCTGAACGTGATCGAATTCGACGAAGGCGTCTTTGGGGTCGAGGCCGCCGCGCGCCACTATTTCGGTGTCGGCCCCGAGGCCTTGACCGCAACACAGGCGGCGCGACTTGCGGCGGTGCTGCCGTCACCCAAGACCCGGTCGGCGTCGAAACCGACGGCCGCCTTGCGCAAGCGCGCCGCCAGCATCAAGGACGGGGCCGCGACCATCGACCGGGACGGGCGTGCCTCGTGCTTTCAGTGACCACGAGGGAAACCGATCCGGCGCGCGCCTTGCGGCTGCGTCACTTTCGCGGATTTTGGCAAGGCGCTTTGCCTGAGGTACCGGCCCGCCTTGCACCCTGCCGCGTTTCGCGTCACACAAGGGACACCACCCCAAGACATAGATGAGCCGATGGCCCGACTGTACCACGTTCCCCTGTCTCCGTTCTGCCGCAAGGTCCGCCTGAGCCTGGCCGAAAAGAAGATCGAATGTGAGCTTGTGGAAGAACGCTATTGGGAAAAGGACGCGGATTTCCTGCGCCGCAATCCCGCAGCCAAGGTGCCGGTGCTGAAGATCGACACCAAGACGATGGCCGAAAGTGCGGCGATCTGTGAGTACCTGGAAGAGAAGTTTCCCGAACCGCCCTTGATGCCGCGCCATGCGGAGGCGCGTTACGAGGTGCGGCGGCTGGTGGGCTGGTTCGACGACAAGTTTCACAACGAGGTGACCTCGAAGCTGCTTTATGAGCGCGTGAACAAGAAGATCACCGGGCAGGGCTTTCCCGACAGCGGCAACGTCAAGGCGGGCGCGCGGGCGATCAAGTATCACCTGGATTACATGAACTGGCTTCTGGAGCACCGGCGCTGGCTGGCGGGCGATGCCATGACGCTGGCGGATTTTGCTGCTGCGGCGCATCTGTCGTCGCTGGACTATATCTCGGACGTGGACTGGAACCGCAGCGAGGTGGTCAAGGACTGGTATGCCAAGATCAAGTCGCGACCGGCCTTCCGGGGCATTCTGGCCGATCAGATCTCTGGCTTTCCGCCGCCGTCACATTATGCAGATCTGGATTTCTGAACGGCTGGCCGGGTCAGGGGGGCTGTCTGCCCCCCTCTGCCTGCGGCATTCACCCCCCGAGGATATTTTTGGCAAAAAGAAACATGGAAGGGTTTAAGGGCCTTCTGGAAGGTGAGGCACGGGCGATCGGGTTTTCCGGGCTGTCGGTGTGCCGGCCCTGGGACGTGCCACAGGTGCCGGCGCGGTTGGCGGCCTTTCTCGAGGCCGGGTATCACGGGCAGATGGGATGGCTGGCAGACCGCAGCCATTGGCGTGGGGCGCCGCAGGTGCTGTGGCCCGAGGCGCGCTCGGTCATCGTGCTGGCGGAAAACTACGGGCCCGATTTCGATCCGATGGAGGGACTGGCGCATCCCGAGACCGGTTTGATCAGTGTCTATGCGCAGAACCGGGATTACCACGATGTGGTCAAGAAACGGCTCAAGCGCCTTGCGCGGTGGATGATCGAGGCCGCCGTGAAGGCGGGCATGGATGCGCCCGAGGTCAAGGTTTTCGTGGATACTGCCCCGGTGCCGGAAAAACCGCTGGCGCAGGCGGCGGGGATGGGCTGGCAAGGCAAGCATACCAATCTGGTCAGCCGCGAGCTGGGCAGTTGGTTCTTTCTGGGCTCGATCTTTACGACGCTGGAGCTGCCGGTGGACGGGGCAGAGGTAGATCACTGCGGGTCGTGCCGCGCCTGTCTGGATGTCTGCCCGACCGATGCTTTCCCCGCGCCGTATCAGCTGGATGCGCGGCGCTGCATCTCTTATCTGACCATCGAGCACCACGGCCCGGTGGATGTCGCCTTGCGGCCATTGTTGGGGAACCGGATCTATGGCTGCGACGATTGTCTGGCGGCCTGCCCCTGGAACAAGTTTGCGCAGGCCGCGTCAGAGGCGAAGTACCACGCGCGGGACGCGTTGCGGCGTCCGTCGCTGGCAGAGCTGGCGGCGCTGGACGATGCGGCGTTTCGGGCATTTTTCTCGGGCTCGCCGATCAAGCGGATCGGGCGCAACCGGTTTGTGCGCAACGTTCTGTATGCGATCGGGAATTCCGGGTCGGCAGAACTGCTGCCCGTGGCGCAGGGGCTTTGCGACGATCCCGATGCCACGGTGGCCGATGCGGCCCGTTGGGCCGTCTCGCGACTGAAGCCTGTCGCAAACGGACGCGCCAAATCCTGAGCGCGGGCTACATCCGCGGAAACCTTTTGGAGATCCTTGAACCATGACCCTTTTGCTGGGCGTCGACACGGGCGGAACCTACACGGACGCGGTGCTGATCCGCGACGGCGAGACGATCCTGGCCTCGGCCAAGTCCCTGACCACGCGGGTGGATCTGGCGCTGGGCATCGGTGCCGCGGTGCGGGCGGTGTTGGAGCAGGCCTCGGTCGCGGCGGATGAGATCGCGATGGCGTCGCTGTCGACGACGCTGGCGACCAATGCGCTGGTCGAGGGGCAGGGCGGGCGCGTGGCGCTGGTCTACATCGGCTTTGGTGAGAAGGATCTGGAAAAACACGGGCTGCGCGAGGCGCTGGCGGGGGATCCGGTGTTGGTCTGCGCGGGCGGGCATGGCCATTCCGGAGAGGCCATTGCCGATCTGGATGTCGAGGCGATCGCCGCCTGGGCCGCGCAGCAAGAGGTGTCGAGCTTTGCCGTGGCGGCGCGGTTCTCGACGCGCAATCCGGCGCACGAGGTGGCGGCGCGGGATGCCTTGCGTGCGGCAACGGGTTTGCCGGTGACCTGCAGCCACGAACTCTCGGCCAAGCTGAACGGGCCAAAGCGGGCGTTGACGGCGGTTCTGAACGCACGGTTGATCGCCTTGACCCATGGGCTGATCGCACGGGCCGAGGCGGTGCTGGGCGAGATCGGCGTCACCGCGCCGATGATGGTGGTGCGCGGGGACGGGGCCCTGATGTCGGCGGCGCAGGCGATGGAACGGCCGATCGAGACGATCCTGAGCGGGCCCGCGGCCTCGATCGTCGGGGCACGCTGGTTGACCGGGGCGGATGAGGCCTTGGTCTCGGATATTGGCGGGACGACGACAGATATCGCGCTGTTGCGCGAGGGGCGTCCCGCGATCGACCCCGAGGGGGCGCGTGTGGGGCCGTTCCGGACCATGGTCGAGGCGGTTGCCATGCGGACACATGGTCTGGGCGGCGACAGCGAAGTGCACATGGTCAGCGAGGGGCTGGCCGGCGGTGTGACGCTGGGGCCGCGCCGGGTTTTGCCACTGGCGCTGGCGGCGATCGAGACGCCGGAGGTCTTGGAAGAGCTGCAACGGCAGGCGGATGCGCCGGTGCTGCGCGAGCATGATGGGCGGTTTGTGCGTCGGGTTGCCGGGGCCCATGCGGGTGGGTTGGCCGCGCGGGACGCGCGGTTGCTGGAGCTTTTGACGGCAGAGTTTGCGCCGGTCGGGACGGTTTTGAAGTCGCGCATGGATGGCCCTTCGTTGAAGCGGCTGGTGGGGCGTGGGCTGGCGCAGGTCTCGGCCCTGACGCCGACGGATGCGCTGCACGGGCTGGGGGATCTGGCGGTCTGGTCGGCTGAAGCTTCGCGCCTGGGATTGTCGCTGATGGGGCGGCGGCGGACCGGGGCGGGGCAGGTTCTGGCCGAGACGCCCGAGGTCATGGCCCAGATGATCGTGGATCAGCTGACGCGCCAGACTGCGCTGGCGCTGCTGGAAACCGCCTTTGCCGAAGAGAGGTGGGAGGGTTCTGTTGGCGATTTGGCCCGGCATCCGATCTTGCAGGCGGGTTTGACCGGGCACCGGGGGATCCTGGAGTTGCAGGCCGGCGTGGCGGTGCCGGTGATCGGTCTTGGGGCTTCGGCGCGGCGGTATTATCCGGCGGTGGGTGAGGCGCTGCGGGCCGAGGTGATGCTGCCCGAGGCCGGCGGCGTTGCGAATGCAATCGGCGCGGTGGTCGGTCAGATCACAGTGCGGCGCGAGGGCACGGTGACCGCGCCGAGCGAAGGGCGGTTCCGGGTGCATCTGGACGAGGGGCCCGAGGATTTTGGGCATGAGGGTGAGGCCCTGCAGGCCTTGGAACATGCCTTGAGCTTTGCCGCGCGGGCGGATGCCGAGGCGGCCGGGGCCGAGGGCATCTCGGTCCGGGTGATGCGCGATGTGCGGCGGGTCGAGCTGGAGGCGCGCGAGGTCTTTGTCGAGGCGCGGCTGGTGGCCGAGGCCTCGGGCCGGCCCCGGATCGCCGGGTAACCGCTGTCGAATTGTGTGCAGGCCATGCCTGCACGCTGGGGGAGCCCGTGCTGGCGCACGGGCGGTGTTGGGGGCGCTGCCCCCGGGACCCCCCCGAAGGTCTCGGGAGAAAGATGAAAGGGGGTGGGCGGCGCCCTTTCCTGTATGTGGGTGTCGTGGGGGCTGGGACCAAGACCCGGCAACGAAGCTGTGAGGCAGGTTTCAGAAGGCTTTGCTTTCGCGCCCGACACCCCATTTAATGGGGCGGACACGGCACAAAGGAGGAGATCCATGACCCGATACACCAAAGACCCTGAGGCCATCGCCCGCCTGTCGCCGGAAGAATACTACGTGACACAGGAATCGGGCACCGAGCGGCCCGGGACCGGGGCGCTGTTGGGCAACAAGGCGCCCGGGATCTATGTGGACATTGTCAGCGGCGAGCCGCTGTTTGCCAGCGCGGACAAATATGAAAGCGGTTGCGGCTGGCCGTCGTTCACCAAACCGATCGAGGCGGCGCATGTGACAGAGCATCGCGATCTGACCATGGGGATGATCCGGACCGAGGTCCGGTCCAAGCATGGCGACAGCCACTTGGGGCATGTGTTCCCGGATGGCCCCCGGGATCGCGGCGGGCTGCGGTATTGCATCAACTCGGCCTCGCTGCGCTTTGTGCACCGTGATGACATGGAGGCCGAGGGCTATGGCGATTACCTTGATCAAGTGGAGGATGTGGCATGACTGAACGCGCTGTTCTGGCGGGGGGCTGTTTCTGGGGGATGCAGGATCTGATCCGAAAGTTGCCCGGTGTTGAACGCACCCGCGTGGGCTATACCGGGGGGGACGTGCCCAATGCGACCTATCGCAACCATGGCACCCATGCCGAGGGGATCGAGATTTTCTTTGACCCCGACCGCATCAGCTATCGGCGGATCCTGGAGGTGTTCTTTCAGATCCACGACCCGACCACGTTGAACCGGCAGGGGAACGACCTGGGGATGAGCTATCGCTCGGCGATCTATTTTGTCGATGACGCGCAGAAGGCCTGCGCAGAGGAAACCATTGCCGACGTGAATGCCTCGGGCCTCTGGCCGGGACCGGTGGTGACCGAGGTGGAACCGGTGGGCGATTTCTGGGAGGCCGAGCCCGAGCATCAGGATTACCTGGAGCGGTTCCCAAACGGCTATACCTGTCATTTCCCGCGCCCCGATTGGGTGCTGCCCAAACGGGACGCGGCAGAGTGATTTAGTCCTTAAAGCAGAAGGTGTTGCCTGAACTGGTGTTCAGGTAGCACCGGCTGTTGCTCACGGGCTTGTCGGTGAACAGCAGTTTCGCCTCAAGCCCGTTGATGCGGTCGCCGTTGACCGTGTCTTCGATCACCGTCTTCGCGCCCGAGGGCCAGACGAACTCATCCAGCTGGTATTCGTGCAACGTGCTGCTGATCTTGCGGGTGGTCAGGCGGGTGCAGGGGTCTTCGTCGAGCTTGTCCTGGCCCCGGAACACGTAACAGGTCGTTTGCGCAGAGCTACGGTCGATCGGAGAGAGCTCGGCCACATCCCGTGTGGCGATTTGCTGATCCGAGGGGCGTACGAGGTCCGCCAGCTTGGTGCGCGGGTCGAAGAACAGCGCGGGGCTGGCGTCAAAGCCAAGACCATCCTGACCGATGCGGATATTGCCGAAGGACCCGAAATAGCTGTAGGCGCCAACTTCGGTCGCGGCGGTTACATCCGCCTCGAGCCTGATGTTGCAGGACAGCGCACCTTCCTGGCCATAACCCTCTTGTCGGGCCTCGACGCCGTCGCTGGTGCGTGTCACCTGAACCTCCCATCCCCACCGATCGGTGGGTTCTGGGTCAAAGCCGAACCCGTTGGTCGAGATCCGGTCGCCTTCCCAGTTGTAGAAACTGTTGCAGGCGTTCGAGACGGCCAGCGGTGTGATCTCGGCCGGGTGATAGGTGCCGACAACAGGGATCAGCCAGCGGCCCGCCTTGTGGACCGTGTCGATGTAGAAGAAATCCTCGGGCGGGGTTTGCAGCATCTTCGACACCAGTGTGTGCGAGACTTTCATGTCGCCCGAGCGTTCCAGCAAATCGCCGATGCCCCGTACCGCGATCTTGTAGGCGATGTTCACCTGCTCTTCGGTGTAGCTGCCACCGGGCACCACAAGTGACGGGGCGTGGAACCCCAACTTGCCCCCGGCATGCAGCTTTCTGTTGGCCACAAGACCGGCGTCGCTTTCGGTGCTGACGGACCCGGCCATGAAGATCACCGAACAGGCGCTCAGGCAGGTCGCGTCGCGGGGGATGGCAGTGCCGAGCTTGCCCGAGATCAGATCGGCGATGCGGATCGCCTCGGCAAAACTGCCGCCCTGACTGTCGAGGCACAGCCGCTGGCCGTGGTATTCGTCGGAATAGAGTGGATCATAGGCATTGGCGGACCCGTAAATCCGGATCAGCAGGGCCTTTAGCCGGTCGGCATCGCCTTTTTCGATCACACCGCTGAGGCGGACAAAGCAGTGCATGTAGGGATCAGAATGCCGCTCGAGTGTGGCGGCTGTGGCCGTGGTGGCGGGCGCAAGAAAGAGCAACGCAAGCAAGGCGAAGAGACGAGTGTACATGGATTGGTGACCTCCCGATCAGGACGTTGGTCGGGAAAACCGTTTTGTGTCAAGGGGTAAGGGCGGTCAACCCTCGGCGTTCGTCAACCCCCAGGCGGTCAGAAGGCGTGGCAATGCCTGATCCCAATCCAGCACGCCGACGCGATCCGCCCAGTCCTGATAGTGCGCGATCAGGTCGGCCTCGTGCCGCCCGCCCCGCCCGGCGAGGTTGTTCAGTTCGGTCCGATCAGCCTCCATGTCGTAAAGCTCCCAGGGGGTGCCGTGACGGCGGACCAGTTTGAAGCGACCGGCGCGGATGGCGGCGTTGCCTTCGTGTTCAAAGAAGATGGGCGCGTCGCGTGACCAATCCTGGCCGGTCAACAGGGGCAGCAGCGACTCGCCTTCGCCGGGTTGGATCGGTGTGCCGCGCACCTCGGTCTGATAGTCCGCGCCCGCGACCTCCAGCAGCGTCGGCAGGATGTCGACCACATGCGCGGGCTCATGCAGGTTTGCCCCCGGCTTCAGCCCGTTCGGCCAATGGGCGATCATCGGGGTCGAGACGCCGCCTTCGTGCACGTAGTGCTTGAACAGACGGAACGGCGCGTTCGAGACATTGGCCCAGGGCTTGTCATAGCTTTGATAGGTCAGCGCATCGCCGGGCATGACGTCAGGGCGGTTGCCCATGGTGATGCAGCGGCCATCGTGGGTTTGGTCGGGAAAGAACTTGGCCCAGCCGTCCTCGGCCATGAACTCGGCACAGCCGCCATTGTCGGACAGGAACAGGATCAGCGTGTCCTCGTATTGGCCCAGCCGTTTCAGGGCCTCGATGAACCGCCCGATGCTTTGGTCCATCCGGTCGACCATGGCCGCATAGGTCGCCATCTTGCGCGCCTCCCAGTCGGTGTGCTGCTCGGCCTCCCAGGGATGCACCTGGTCGTCACGCGGCGCGATCTGCCAGCTGCGCTGGAACAGGTCCAGGGCGTTCATCTCTTCGTGCCTCGCGGTGCGGGTGGCGTCCCAGCCCTTGGCATAGGTGCCGTCGTAGCGGGCGATGTCCTCGGGCGGTGCGTGCAGGGGCCAGTGCGGCGCGGTATGCGCGAGGTAGAGGAAGAACGGCACCTCATCCGCCACGGCCTCTTCCACCATGCCGATGGCCTTGTCGGTGATCGCCTCGGTGAAATAGAAATCATCCGCGAAATCCGTCACGCGGGTGTCGTCATCCAGCACGTAGTGCGGCGAAAAGAAATGCGTGACCCCGTCGACGATCCCGTAAAAGCGGTCAAACCCCCGCTGGCGCGGGGTCGGGTGCTGGGGCGCGCCGACCTGCCAACTGTCGACCTCGCGCGCCATGAAGTCCCCGCCGACATGCCACTTGCCCGACATCAGCGTCCGGTATCCAGCGGTGCGCAGATGTTCGGCAATCGTTGCGCTGTCGTCGCGCAGGAAGCCGCGATAGGCGGGTGTGCCCAGATCCGCACCCATGTGGCCGATCCCGGCCTGATGCGGATAGAGCCCGGTCAAGAGCGAGGCGCGGGTCGGGCAGCAGCGGGCGCAGTTGTACATCTGGGTCATCAGGCGGCCCTCACGCGCAAGACCATCAAGGACCGGCGTCCTGATCTCGGACCCGGTGCAGCCAAGATCGGCAAATCCCAGGTCATCGGCCAGGATCACCACGATGTTGGGGCGTCTTGTCATGTGATCCTCTTGCAAGGGGGCGGTCCGGCGCAGGCCCCGCCGGTTGCCAAAAGCTTGTTTCAAAGGTGCCTTTTCGGCATATTTCTGCAAGGGGAGATTTTGATGCGCGTTTTCTTGCTGCTTTTGGCTTTGGTTTTTTCGACGGGTCCCGCGTTGGCCGCGAAATACGCCCTTGTGATGGGCAACGCCGACTACGAGTCGTTGTCGGACCTGCAGAACACCCACTACGACGCCCAGGCCTATGGGGAAACCTTCCAAGACCTTGGGTACGAGGTCACCTTTCTGAAGGACCTCGACTTCGACAGTACGCTAGAGGCTCTTGATACGTTTTACGCGCAGATCAATCCGGGCGACGAGGTGGTGTTTGTCTTTTCCGGCCACGGCTGGAGCGATGGCAAGGTCAACTACCTGATCCCCACGGATGCCCCAAAGCAGGCGCGGGATTCGCTGCTCAAGCGCAAGACGATTGCCCTGAAGAACGGCTATGACGGCGTGCTTGATGAATTGGCGGCTCTGGGCGCCGGGCTGACCGTCGCGGTGATCGATGCCTGTCGCAACAATCCTTTCGAGCCTCCGCAGGGCCGCAAATCGCTTGCGCTGGGCCGCGGGCTTGCGCCCATTCAGGCCCAAACCGGCACCCTTGTGATTTTTTCGGCCGGGGTCGGACAAGAGGCTTTGGACAGGTTGCCCGACGATCCGGGTGATCAGCGGCTTTCGGTTTTCACACGGTCCTTCATCCCGCATCTGAAGTCAGGCCTTTACGTTGAACGGGCGGTGGCCGAGGCGCAAAAGGAAACTGCCGCATTGGCGCGCCGGGCCGGCGGGCACACCCAGACCCCTGCGATCTATGACGAGGCGCTGGGCGACACATGCCTGAGCGGGTCCTGCGTTTATCAGGTCACGCCCGTTGTCCAACAGCAGCAACAGCTGGCGGTTGCGCAACCCAGCCAATGTGACCTGCTGTATCAAGAGGCCAAGGCCTCGCGCGAGTGTTTCGAGTTCGAGGGGTACATCGACGTCTGCGCCGACCACACCTTCGCCCCGATCGCGCGCCGCTTTATCGCGCGGCAATGCACGGTGGACACCGCGGCCATTCAGTCCGGGGATCCGGTGAAAGAGGTGGCACCGGTCGTGCAACAGCAGGTCCAGGTCAAACCCGTCGTCCAATCCCAGTCGGCGCAAGGGACAGAGACCCCCCAAACCAAGGCGCTGGCCGCGTATTTCGCGCTTCAGGACAAGATCGAGGTCAAGGAAAAATCCCTTGACCTTGCGCGGAAGGCGTCGCTGTCGCATCGGGTGAGCTCGCTCGAGGGCGACCTTCAGAAACTGCGTGCCGAGCGGGCCGCGCTGTCGACCGGAGAGTTTGGCGACGTGCTGGCGCAGGTGGAAGAGGCGCAGCGGACCCTCGACAGCAAGCAGCGGTCGCTTGGGCTGGCACGGCAGTTTTCCAACCCCTCGCGGGTCAACCAGCTTGAGCTTGAAGTGGCCAGCCTGCGGTCCGGCTTGCAGGCGCTCCGCTCGGGCGAGATGGATGCGCTTGCCGATCTGGCAAGGCAGGGTGAAGTCTCGCAGGCGATCTTGCAGCAGATGCAAGAGGTTCAGGGCAGTCTCGACGACAAGCAGCGGTCCTTGACGCTTGCGCGCCAGTTCTCGTCGGCGGTGCGGGTCCGCGAACTGGAACAAGAGGTCGCGGCCCTGCAGGCGGTGTTGCGCTCTTTGCAGTCGGGCGAACCGGTCGCGGAAACCAAAGTCGCGCTTGAAACCGGTGGGCCAGGCCATGCCGAAACGGTTGTAAACAGCGAGGCAGACGCAAGGGTACAGGGTTGCGATCGCCTTGCCGTCGATCAGAACCATCCCGACATTCTGAGCGGCAAGATCACGGTCGCGTCCGTTGCCTTCGAAGACATTCAGCCGGACCGCGCCATTGCCCAATGCAAACAGGCCGTCGCGGCGTTTCCGGATCACGGGCGCAGCCATGCCAATCTGTCACGCGCATATGGGCGCAAAGGCGACTTTGCCAATATGCGGGTGCATGCGGAACGGGGCGATGCCCTGGGGGATCTCTATGCCACCCGCGCTCTGGGTTACAGCATGCTGAAAGGCGACCGCCTGCCCAAGGATGTGACCCGAGGAATAAGTTATCTGAACCGTGCGGCCTCGGCCGGGTATCCAATGGCGCAAAACGACATGGGCAATGCCTATCGGTACGGCGAAGGGGTCGAGAAAGACATCAAGCTAGCGGCCACCTGGTTCAGCGTTGCGTCCGCGCAGGGGAACTACCTGGGCCAGTACAACATGGCCAGCCTTCTGCGCAAAGGCGAAGGCGTGCCCGAGAACATGGTTGAAGCGCGCCGCTTGTACAAGCTGTCCGCCGACACGGGATATGATTATGCCCAGAACATGTACGGTTGGGTGCTGTACTTTGGCGAAGGCGGGGCCGCTGACCCCACGGAAGGGCTGCGTTGGTTCCGCATGGCGGCGGCCCAGGGCAACAGGCTGGCGATGCACAATCTGGGTCGGGCCTATGCCGAGGGCAAGGGCGTCACCCGGAACGACAGCACCAGCGCGAATTGGTACGAACAGGCGGCCGCCCAGGGATACAGCTATTCGCAGGAACAACTGGGCTATATCTACGAAACGGGCCGTGGTGTGACCGCCGACCCCTCAAAAGCGGCCAGCTTCTATTACGCGGCGCTCAAGCAAGGGCGCAACTGGGTGGTCGATCGGCAAAGCAACCAATGGGATCGCGAGACGGCCAAGGCAATGCAGCGGTTGCTGAAGGCAGACGGGTTCTACAGGGGCGCGATTGACGGCATCATGGGCAGCGGTGCCCGCACGGCGATGACCGCCGCGCTGAACGCGGGGTGATGCACATGCAAAGACTTCTGACAGCCTGCCTGATGTTGCTTGCCGCCCCTGCCGCGGCCGACAAATTGGCCTTCATCCTGGGCAACGCGGCTTACGAAGAGCTGTCGAGCCTCGACAACACCCTGTATGACGCCGCGGCCTATCGCGACACCTTTCGCGATCTGGGGTACGAGGTGACATTCCACGAAAACCTGGCGCTCGAGCCGATGCTGTCGGCCTTTGACACCTTCCTTGCCTCGGTCAATCCGGGCGACGAGGTCGCGTTCATCTACGCCGGCCACGGCTGGAGCGACGGGCAGTTCAACTACCTGATCCCCACCGATGCGCCCAAGAAGGGGCGCGACCGGATGCTGGTTCGCCATTCACTGGCGCTGAAGAACGGGCATGACGGGGTGCTGGACGAATTGGCCCGGGCGGATGCCTCGCTGTCGCTGGCGATCATCGACGCCTGCCGCGACAATCCCTTTGAACCCAAGGAAGGCACGCGGTCTTCGGGTATGAGCCGCGGGCTGGCGCCGATCGATCCGCTGAAGGGCACCTTTGTCGTCTTCTCGGCGGGCGCCGGGCAACAGGCGCTGGACCGTTTGCCGACGGACCCGCCAGACCAGCGCCTGTCGGTCTTCACACGCACCTTCCTGCCGCATCTGCAGTCGGGGCTGTATCTGGAACAGGCGATTTCCAAGGCGCAGGTCGAAACGGCAGCGCTGGCGCGGCAGTTCGACGGCCATCTGCAGCATCCGGCCTACTACGACGAAACGCTGGGCGACACCTGCATCGCGCCGTCCTGTGGGGATCAGACCGCGGTGCTGGACCGCTGTGACCAGCTGTACGAGGCGGCGCAGGCCGCCGATGCCTGTTTTGCCTATGACGGCTATGTCTCGACCTGTCCGACGCATCTTTTCGCGCCGTTTGCCACCAGCTACCTGGAGAGAAATTGCAAGCCAACTCTGCCTGATCCGGTCAAGCCGGTTGATCCGGTGGTCGCGCCGGACCCACCCAAGGAAGACCCCAAGCCGCCGGTGGTCGTGGCAATTGATCCCGAGGCCAACAACGACGTGCAGCTGTGCGATGCGCTGGCCTTGGACAAATGGCACCCGGACGCGCGAAGCGGGGTGTCCAAGAGCGCTGGAATTGCCTTTACCAAGATGGATGCCTCCCGCGCCATTTCTGCCTGTCAGGCCGCCAAGGCGGCCTTTCCGGATCACCTGCGCACGCGCGTGAACCTGGGACGCGCATATCATTCGGGCAAACGCTATGCCGAGGCGCTGACGGAATACGATGTGGCCATCGCGGGTGGCGACATGGCGGCGCTGTATCTGTCGGGCATTCTCTACGCCACGGGTCGTGGCACGACACGCGACGACAGCAAGGCGCTGGACCTGTACCAGCGTGGGACGGACCTGGGCTATGCGCCGACAATCAATGCGTTGGGCACGATGTATTTCAATGGCCGGGGCGTGACCAAGGATGTGAAACGAGCCACCGAGCTGTTCCGGCAAGCCTCGGACATGGGGTTTGCGCAGGCTCACTTCAATTATGCCCTGCAGTTGGAAAAGAACCCGGCGACGCGCCAACAGGCCGCAGAACTTTTCTTTCTCAGTTTGCAGCAAGGGCGCGATTTCGCAGCAAAACGTGACACCCGCAGCTGGAACCGCGATACGGCAAAGGCCCTGCAGCTTCTTTTGCGGGACGAAGGGCTGTATACTGGGGCCATTGATGGAATCATGGGATCAGGTGGCAAAGCAGCGATGCGCGCGCTAATTCCAGATTGAGAGTGTGTTTGAAGGAACAACGCCCGGTTGCCTGGGGGCGGATTAGTCGCCGAGGTCGGGAAATTCGGACTTGAAATAATGCACTACGTGACGAGACAATTGACCAAAGCGCGGGTGACCAAACCCAGCCCACTCGTCGCGAAACCGAACAAGGGGGGTGTGTCATGAGAATTCTTGTTATGATGTTGGCAATGCTGGCGGCGGCGCCGGCTATTGCGGGCAAAAAGGCCTTTATCCTTGGGAACGCCGGGTACGAAGAACTGTCGGTCCTTCGCAACACCCATGCCGATGCCCAGGCCTATCAGCAGGCCTTTGAGCAGCTGGGATACGAGGTCAGCTATCACGAAGATCTGGACTACGGCGGCACGATTGATGCGCTGGACGGATTCCTGAACCAGATCGACAATGGTGACGAGGTGGTCTTTGTCTATTCGGGCCATGGCTGGAGCGACGGTCAGACCAACTATCTGATCCCCGTTGACGCGCCCAAAAAGGGCAGCGACCGGGTTCTGGCGCGGCAATCGCTGGCGCTGAAGAATGGTTACAACGGCATCCTGGACGAGATCGAGCGCATGGGCGCGGGTCTGACCGTTGCCGTGATCGACGCCTGCCGCAACAACCCGTTTGAACCGCCCGAAGGCCGTCGCTCGATGGCCATGAGCCGCGGTCTGGCGCCGGTCAAGGCGCAGACGGGCACCTTTGTGATCTTTTCAGCCGGTGAAGGGCAGGAAGCACTTGACCGTCTGCCTGACGATCCTTCGGATCAGAAACTCTCGGTCTTTACCCGGACCTTCCTCCCGCACCTGACCTCGGGCTTCTACCTGGAGCAGGCGATTTCGAAGGCGCAGGTGGAAACGGCAGCGCTGGCGCGCAAGGCCGGTGGCCACATGCAGCACCCGGCTTACTATGACCAGACGCTGGGCGATACCTGCATGTCCGGCAGCTGTGGTGTGACTCCGGTAATGCAACCGATCGAACCTGTGATCGAAGAGCCCAAGGTGGTGGCGCCGGTCGCGCCGCGCGCCCTGAGCCAATGCGACGCGCTGTATGCCGAGGCCAAGGAATCGGGCGCGTGCTTCGGCTATGAAGCCTATGCCGAGATCTGCAGCGATCACGTCTACATCTCGTTGGCCAAGGCCTTTATGAAGCGGCGCTGCGAGGCGGTGGCGACGGTTGATCCGAAACCGGTTGACCCGGTTGTGGTTGATCCCAAGCCGGTCCAGGTGGCTGGCGCAGACGCCAGCCCTCTGGTGCGGGCCTGTGATGATGAAGCCACGGCAACGGATCACCCGGATATCCTGAGCCTCAAGATCCGCTCGAACGGTCGCGCGTTCAGCGACATCTCGACGGGCACTGCCATCTCGGCCTGCCGGAATGCCATCAGCTCGTTCCCGGATCATGCGCGCAGCCTGTCTGCGTTGGGTCGGGCCTACGAAGCCGACGGCGATTTCGGTCAGGCCAAGACCTATTACGAAAAGGCGATCAACCTTGGCGACATGGTTGCGGTGAACCGTCTTGGTGCCATGTACGCCTATGGTGACGGCGTCACCAAGGACGAGCGTCGCGCGGTCGAGCTGTATCGCAAGTCCGCAGATGGCGGCTATCCGACGGCGGCCAACAATCTGGGCTGGATGTACCAGAACGGCAATGGTGTGCCTGCCAGCGATTCCGAAGCGGTCTTCTGGTACCGCAAGGGCGCCGAGGCCGGAAACGGTCGTGCGCAGGTCAATCTTGGCTGGATGTACGAAAACGGCCGGGGCGTTCTGCAGGACGACCGCGAAGCCGCACGCTGGTACAAGACCGCAGCCGAGGCCGGCAACGACATCGGTCAAAGCAATCTTGGCTGGATGTACCAGTATGGCCGTGGCGTCGTGCAGGACGACTTCGAGGCGGTGCGCTGGTATCGCGCTGCGGCGGATCAGGGCAACGACCGCGCCCTGGCCAACCTGGGGTGGATGTACGAAAACGGCCGGGGTGTTGCGCAAAGCGATGTCGAAGCCGTGCGCTACTACCGCGAGGCTGCGGATCTGGGCAATGACGTGGCCCAGGCCAACCTTGGCTGGATGTATGAAAACGGCCGAGGCGTTGTGCGCGACTACAAACAGGCGGTCGACTGGTACCGCAGGGCCGCAGATCAGGGTCTGGCTCGGGCCGAGACCAACCTGGGCTACATGTACCAGCATGGACTTGGCGTAGGCAAAAGCGAAACCGAGGCGGTCCGCTGGTACCGCAAGGCCGCTGACAAGGGCCATGCGCAGGGTCAGTTCAACCTGGGTGTCATGTATGAACGGGGCCAGGGCATCCGCCAGAACTATTCCGAGGCCATGGCCTGGTACAAGAAGGCGGCCAACAACGGCAATGCCTCGGCGATGTACAACCTGGGCCTGATGTACCGCAACTCGATGGGCGTTTCGCAGGACGACGTCGAAGCGCTGCGCTGGTACGAAAAAGGCGCCGCGGCGGGCCACTCGGGGGCGCAGTTCAACGCCGGGGTCTTCTACGACTCGGGCATTGGCACCTCGCCGAACGAGAAGAAGGCGTTCGACTACTACACGGCGGCCGCCAATCAGGGCCACTCGGGCGCGCAGCACAACCTGGGCATCCTGTACCGGGACGGCAAAGGTGTGTCGAAGAGCAACTCGGAAGCCATCCGCCTGTTCAAGGAAGCGGTCGCGCAAGGCGAGCCCTATGCGCACAACAGCCTGGGCTGGATGTACGAAAACGCTGTCGGGGTCCCCAAGGATCCGCGCGAGGCAGCGTATTTCTACTATGAGGCGCTGAAGCTGGGACGCCCCTGGGCAACCACACGCTCGCAAGGTGGTTGGGATCGCGAAACCGCGCGCGAGTTGCAGCGCCTGCTGAAGCAGGACGGCTACTATACCGGCGCCATTGACGGCATCATGGGGGCCGGAGCGGTGCGGGCCATGAAGTCGGCCATGGGCAGCTAAGGCCACATGTCCTTGTGCGCGGTCGGATCCCTTTGATCTGGATTTCGGCCACGCAGACAGCCATGGGCGGACATATGATCCCCTTCAGGATCGTTGGTACACTCAGTCAAACGCCCGCGCCTATGCGCGGGCGTTTGAGATTCCGGGCTACAGCGTCACTTGTGTCCACGATCTGACATTGAAGCAGATGCCAGACGGGCAGAGCAACGATCTGTTGCGGGTGGATGCCCCATTGCGCGGACTTGAACCGCAACCCAGGCGGCAAATCGCGCAGTCACTGCCCATCAACGCGTCGAAAGACCGGCCATGTTTGCAGCCGGAGCTGCTGGGCGTGAAACCCGGCGTCCTCGGCGCCGAACTTGTGCGGCACAGAATAGGTTCAACCACAGTTTTGAAAGTTTTGCCCGGTGGCGCCGATTTTCTGTTAGACGTCGAGATACAAGAACAGTGGCTGGTCACGGCCACGAAAGGAACCGGGAGGACTGCAATGCACATCTTTCGATGGGCCACGGCCATGGTGGCATGCGTGCTTGCAACAGCGGCCGCCGCTGAGAAACACGCTTTTGTGCTGGGAAATGCAGCCTACACGGATCTGTCTGCCCTGCAAAACACGCTGGATGATGCGCGTGCCTATTCCGAAGCTTTCAAAGAGCTGGGCTACAAGGTCTCGAGCCACAGCAACCTGGGGCTGGATGACATGGAAGATGCCATCGCGACCTTTGTCGCCGGGATCGATCCGGGCGACGAGGTGATTTTTGTCTTCTCGGGCCACGGCTGGAGCAATGGGTCGGTCAACTACCTGATCCCGACGGATGCGCCCGCGCAGGGCAGCGACCGCAAACTGGCGCGCAACTCGATCGCGCTGCGCAATGGCGATGACGGGGTGCTTGACGACCTCGAACGCTCGGGCGCGGGGTTGACGGTTGCGGTGATCGACGCGTGTCGGAACAACCCTTTCAAACCCCGACCAGGCACCAAGTCAGCCGCAGGCATGACGCGCGGCCTGGCGCCTGTGACCGCACCACAGGGCAGTTTCGTGATTTTTTCGGCGGGTGAGGGGCAAGAGGCGCTGGACCGTCTGCCCGACGATCCGGCGGACCAGAAGCTGAGTGTCTTTACCCGAACTTTCCTGCCGCATCTGAAATCCGGGGTTTTTCTGGAAACGGCGATCTCGAATGCCCAGGTGGAAACCGCGGCTCTTGCCCGCAAAGTGGGTGGACACCTTCAGCACCCGGCCTATTACGATCAGACTCTGGGCCAGACCTGCCTGACGAATGGGTGTCAGGTCGCTGTCGCCCAGCCGAAGGCTTCGGCCTGTGATCTTCTGTATTCAGAATCCAAATCCATCGCTTCATGTGGTGTTTACAAGGCCTATCTCGACACCTGCGCCCAGCACGCATTGGCCCCGATCGTGCGTGGTTTGGCAGACGAAAAGCAATGCTTTGCACGCGCCGAGACCACTGCCGAGGTGCCCGAGATCAAAGTGGCCAAGGTCAAGAACCCGTCTGTCCAAGTGGTTGCAAAGACGCTTTATGAATCGTCGAATCTGTCCATGCGGGGGGTCTATTCCGCCCCGGACAGCCAGAACGCCACGCGCTTTACCGGCGGTGTTCTGTCATTGCATGCGACGGATCGTTCGGGGTGGTACCAATTGGCCGACGATACCGGTTTTGTCAAATTGACCAATAAGGAACAACAGGGTCTTGTCACAGCTGCTTTGAAGGACGCGCCCGTCGAAAAACTGGCCGGCACTGACGGAAAGCACGCCTGGCAACGTGTTTCGGTCAACATGTCGCCCATCCGCGCAGCGCCAAACGACTCGGCGCGCCTGATCCGCTTCGCCGGGGGGCAGTTTTTGTTGGGGGCGCACGCGGGATCTGGCTGGTACGAGCTGCGCAACGAGCCAGGCGCTTTTCTCAGGGTTGGTGATTGACCAGCGGTCTTTTGCATCTGACCCCACGTTCCGCGTGACAAAGCCAAACCGAACGGTTCATCTGGCCTCTGACCGGAGGATCTGATGACTGACTACCCGCACCTGCTTGCGCCCCTGGACCTGGGCTTTACCACCCTGAAGAACCGCGTTCTGATGGGATCGATGCACACCAACCTCGAAGAGACCGGGGATTGGAACCGTGTGGCCGAGTTCTATGCCGCTCGTGCGCGCGGCGGTGTGGCCCTGATGGTCACCGGGGGCATCGCGCCCAACCGCGAAGGCGGTGTCTTTCCCGGCGCGGCGGGGCTTTTTGCGGACAAGGATGTAGCCAACCATCAGATCGTGACCCAGCGCGTGCATGACGCCGGTGGTAAGATCGCGATGCAGATCCTGCACGCGGGGCGTTATGCCTATGGTCCCGAATGTGTGGCGCCGAGCCCGGTCAAGTCTCCGATCTCGCCCTTTCCGCCGCGGGAACTGGACGAAGAAGGCATCGAAAAGCAGATCAACGACATCGTCACCGCCGCCGTCCGCGCACGGGAGGCCGGCTATGACGGGGTCGAGATCATGGGCTCCGAGGGGTATTTCATAAACCAGTTCCTGGTGACCCACACCAACAAGCGCACCGATCGCTGGGGCGGATCTTATGAAAACCGGATGCGCCTGCCGATCGAGATCGTGCGCCGCACGCGCGCCGCCGTGGGGGCCGATTTCATCCTGATCTACCGCCTCAGCATGATCGACCTGATCCCCAATGGCTCGACCTTTGATGAGGTGGTGCAACTGGCCCGGGCCATCGAAGCGGCGGGCGCCACGATCCTGAACACCGGCATTGGCTGGCACGAGGCGCGGGTGCCGACGATTGCCACCTCCGTGCCGCGGCGGGCCTTTGCCTGGGTGACGAAAAAGCTGATGGGGCAGGTGGGCATCCCTGTGATCACCTCGAACCGGATCAACATGCCGGATGTGGCCGAGGATGTGCTGGCCGAGGGCTGCGCCGACATGGTCAGCATGGCGCGGCCTTTCCTGGCGGACCCGGACTTTGTGAACAAGGCCGCCGCCGGTCGCGCCGACCGCATCGCGCCCTGCATCGCCTGCAACCAGGCCTGTCTGGATCACACCTTTGGCGGCAAGCTGACAAGCTGCCTGGTGAACCCGCGCGCCTGCCACGAAACCGAGCTTGTGCTGACACCTGCCAAGACCCCCAAGACCCTGGCGGTGGTGGGTGCGGGGCCGGCCGGTCTGTCTGCCGCGATCACGGCGGCCGAACGGGGCCACGCCGTGACGCTCTTTGACCGGGCCGACCAAGTCGGAGGGCAGCTGAACATGGCAAAGAAGGTGCCGGGCAAGGAAGAATTCTGGGGCCTGGTCGATTGGTTCGCCACCATGGCATCCGACGCCGGCGTCACACTTCGGCTTGGGACCGAGGTCACGGCAGACGACCTGACAGGCTTTGACGACGTGATCCTTGCCACAGGGGTCACGCCAAGGGACCCGCAGATCCCGGGACAGGACGGCGAGAATGTTCTGGGTTACATCGACGTCCTGCGGCACGAAGCGCGGGTGGGCGACAGCGTCGCCGTGATCGGTGCAGGGGGCATCGGGTTCGACGTCTCTGAATACCTGGTGCACGCGGGCGAAAGCCCGACCGAGAACCTGCCCGAATGGATGCGCGAATGGGGGGTGACGGACCCGGGCGAGACGCGCGGCGGCCTGGCCCCCGAGGGCCCCCGGCCCGAGGCGCCCGCGCGCGCGGTCACGCTGTTGCAGCGCAAGGCCGAGAAACCCGGTAAACGGCTTGGCAAGACCACCGGCTGGATCCACCGGGCGGCGCTGCAGATGAAGAACGTGAAGATGAAGGCGGGTGTGAACTACGAACGCATCGACGCACAGGGGCTTCATATTTCATACGGCGAGGCCCGCGAGCGTCCCGAGGTCATCGCTTGTGACACCATCGTGTTGTGCGCCGGGCAGGTCAGCGACCGAACACTGGCTGATGCCCTGCAAGAGCGTGGCGTATCCTGCCATGTGATCGGGGGTGCGGACGTGGCGGCGGAACTCGACGCCAAGCGCGCCATCGACCAGGGCACCCGGCTGGCTGCAACGCTCTAGACCGTAGGGCGGGGTTTACCCCGCCTCCCCGTCATCCGACGGACCGCTGCAGCTTTCGAGCAGCAGCTTGTCACCCTCGACCACCGTCAACATCTGACCGACGGGTGTCGGTCCAACAAGCCTGCGCGGTGCAGCCCCCGGTTCAGAGATCAGGGAAACGGTGACAGGCGCACTCAAATCCGGGCCAGCGCCCGACTGGCAGGCGTCGACATCCATGCCGAACTGGCCCTGCGTCCGTCCGTTGGTTTCCTCTTCCCATTCCCGGATCAGCGCCTGCTGGCCCCGCAGCCGGTTCAGATCACCTTCGGAAATCCGGAACAGGATCCGCCCATCCTGGGCTTCCTGCCGGGCCAGGATATAGGTTGCCTGGCTTCGCGCCCGCGTTTCAACGTGTTCGGCGGCCAGCGTGAACCGCGCCCCGCCGCGCTTGATGTCCAACCCTTCCGGCAGGCTGACAAGCACCTCGTAATTTGCCGGATCATCCTCAAGCGGCGAGAGATTGGTCAGCCGCTCAATCGTGTCAGTGTCGAAAAACCCACAGCCCGCGACAAGGGTACATGCGAGAAGAGCGCGCTTGAACATAAGAATTCTCCGGTGGCCACTGACACAAGTATTGCGCAGAACCCGCAACTTGGCCACGAAAGATTCCCGTTTATCGCGGTTTAAGCGGATAGCGATCATTTTCGGCAAAGACGTCAAACACCACCGTGCCCGCCGTGACGGAGGCCGCATGTTCGACCCCCTCGCCGATGTCATAACTTTCGCCCGGTCCATAGGTCCGCATCTCGCCGTTCATCGTCAGAATCAATGTACCCGAGATCACCGTACCCCATTGCGGTCCATGGCTGTGCGCGGGAATCGCGAGGTCCTGATGGGCCGTGATGAAGACGGCCAGACCGTCTTCTGTCCTCATCGCGTTGGTTGTGACCATCTCCTCGGGAAAGGGCAGGTCCAGGCCAGGCATGGCACGAATGAAATCGGGCAGTGTCATCAAAGTTTCCTTCTCCAGAATTCAGGCGCCGTAGGGGATCCAGACGGTTTTCACCTCGGTGGCGGCGTTCAGAAAGGCACGGCCTTCGCCTGCTGCGCCCATCCAGTCCCGACCCGCGCCATTGTTGACCCAGGTGCGTTTCAGATTGCCCGCCGCCCCGCGCTCGATGGTGGCGGACAGGTCGGTTGACGAGAAACTCCAGACCGCCTCGACATCCAGATGCTGCGCAAGGGTGGGCGCCAGCTCTGCGTGTGATCCGGTCAGGATATTCACAACCCCGCCCGGCACGTCCGAGGTGTCCAGCACCTGATAGAAATCGGTGGCGGCCAGCGGGAAGGGTTCGGACGCCACCAGCACCACGCGGTTGCCCATGGCAATCGCAGGCGCCATGACCGAGATCAGGCCAAGCAAAGGCGCCTCATCCGGGCACAGGGCCCCGATGACCCCACAGGGTTCCCGCATCGCCAGCGCCACGCCGCGCATCGGCACCTGCCGCACGTCGCCGTCAAACTTGTCGGCCCAGGCCGCATAAGAGAAGAGCCGCGTGACAGCGGCCTCGACTTCCGAGGCGCCGGTCTTGCCGCCGGTCATGGCGTCCAGGCTGGCCGCGAATTCTTCGGCGCGGGCCGAAAGGTTTTCACCCAGGTAATACAGGATCTGCGCCCGCAGGTGCGCCGTTGTGCCCGCCCAGCCAGACGCGGCCCGCGCGGCCTCGACCGCGTTGCGAATATCCTTGCGGTTCGAGATCGGCGCCTGGCCCAGCAGTACCCCCTTGGGGCTGTAGATCTCGCGCGCGTAGCCGCCATCCGGGCGCTTTTGCTTGCCCCCGATATACAGCTTGGCGGTGCGGTCCACCGGCTGAGGTTCGGATTTCTGTCCGGCAAAGGCTGCGACCGGTTTCAACGCCACGGGCTTGTCCTTGGCGCGGCTATAGGGCTGCAGGCCTTCCCAGCCGCCTTCACGGCCAAACCCGCTTTCGCGCACCCCGCCAAAGCCTGCGGCGGCGTCGAACATGTTGGTGCCGTTCACCCAGACAACCCCCGCGACCAGCTTGGGGGCAATGTCCAGCGCGACGTTGATGTTTTCCGACCAGACGGACGCGGCAAGCCCGTAGCGGGTGTTGTTCGCGATCGAGATCGCCTCGGTCGGGGTTCGGAAGGTGGTCGAAACCAGCACCGGGCCAAAGATCTCTTCCTGCATCAGGTGCGAGGCCGGGTGCAGCCCCGTGATCAGGGTCGGCGGGTAGAAACAGCCACCCTCGGGCATGTCGCAGGGGGCGTGATGGGTTTCCCCTTCGGTGTTGGCGTCGACCAGCCCCTTGATGCGGTCCAGCTGGACCGGGTCAACGATGGCGCCGACGTCGATGCATTTGTCCAGCGGATCCCCCAGCCGCAGGCTGTCCATCCGGCGCTTCAGGCGGTTGTGAAAGGTCTCGGCGATGCCTTCCTGCACGATCAGCCGCGAACCCGCGCAACAGACCTGGCCCTGGTTGAACCAGATGGCGTCGACCAGGCCCTCGATGGCGCTGTCGATGTCGGCGTCTTCGAAGACGATGAAGGGTGATTTGCCCCCCAGTTCGAGCGTCAGGCCCTTGCCGCTGCCTGCCGTGGCCTCGCGAATGCGACGGCCGACCTCGGTCGAGCCGGTGAAGGCCACCTTGTCAATGTCGGGATGGGTGACGATCATCTCGCCCACCACGCCGTCGCCGGTCACGATGTTCACGACACCCTTGGGCAGGCCGGCCTGGCGGCAGATGTCGGCGAACAGCAGGGCGGTCAGCGAGGTGAATTCGGCGGGCTTCAGGACAACGGTGTTGCCCGTGGCGAGCGCCGGAGCGACTTTCCAGGCCAGCATCAAGAGTGGGAAGTTCCAGGGGATGACCTGGCCGCAGACGCCGATGGCCTGACGGTCGGGCAGTTCCTTTTCCATCAGCTGCGCCATGCCGGCGTGGTAGTAGAAGTGACGCTGTGCCAGCGGGATGTCGATGTCGCGGCTTTCGCGGATCGGTTTGCCGTTGTCTAGGGTTTCGAGCACAGCAAAGAGACGGCTGTGTTTCTGCAAGAGGCGAGCAAGGGCATAGAGGTGGCGGGCGCGGGTCGGTCCGCCGAGTGCCTCCCATTTGGGCTGGGCCTTGCGGGCGGCGGAGACGGCGGCGTCAACCTCGGCTTGGGTGGCCTGGCTGAGCGTGGCGAGGGTTTCGCCGTTTGCAGGATTGCGGCTGTCGAAACTGTCGGCGGGATCAGTCATCTTGCCGTTGATGAAATGCCCGAAGCGGGATCCCTGATCGACCAGCCAAGCCAAGGCGTCCCCCGCGCTTTCGGGGGCCGGTCCGTACTCCATGGTCTCGAAAATCTCTTTCACTATCATCGCGCCGCCCTTCGCCGTCAAACCGTTTTCCTGCAAGGAAAACGGTCCGGAAAACTGCGTTTTCCGTTCCGGAATTCGTGCCGAATTCCGGCTTCCTCACCCCATCGCGTGACGCCAGGAGGCCGAATAGGCTCCGGTCACATGATGCTCCAATTGCCGTTCGATGTCGCCCAGCAGACTCGATGCGCCAAACCGGAACAGATCCGGCCGCAACCAACGATCACCAAGCTCATCCTTGACCAGTGCCAGATAGCTCAACGCGTCCTTGGCCTTGGAAATCCCGCCCGCCGGCTTGTAGCCGACACGATAGCCTGTCGCCTCGTGAAACTCGCGGATCGCCCGCAGCATCACCAGCGTCACCGGCAGCGTCGCGTTGACCGGTTCTTTCCCGGTCGAGGTCTTGATGAAATCCGCCCCGGCCATCATGCAGACCAGCGAGGCCCGCGCGACGTTGCGCAGCGTGCCCAGCTCTCCGGTCGCCAGGATCGCCTTGACATGTGCCTCGCCGCAGGCCGCCCGGAACGCGCGCATCTCGTCATACAGCGCCTGCCAGTTGCCGGTCAGCACGCTGCGACGCGATATGACGATGTCGATCTCGCGCGCACCGGCCTTGACGCTTTCCTCGATCTCGGCAACCCGCAGGTGAAACGGGGACAGGCCCGCCGGAAACCCGGTCGACACCGCGGCCACGGGCAGACCGCTGCCACGCAGCGCCGAAACCGCTGGTTCGATCATGTCGTGATACACGCAGACCGCCCCGACGGTCAGATCCGGCAGATCCAGTGCCGCCAGCAGATCCTTGCGCACCGGTTGCCGTGCCTTGGCGCACAGACGTGCGACGCGGCCCGCCGTGTCATCGCCCGCCAGCGTTGTCAGGTCGATACAGCTGATCGCCCGGGCCAGCCAGGCTGCCTGATAGTCCTTCTTGATCGACCGACGCCCCGGCAGGGTTGCCGCCCGCCGCTCGATGGCGGACCGGTTGGCCGTGGCCCGCGCGACCCAGTCGAGATCGAGCGCAATGCCAGGGTTTCGCGGCTCTAGCGCTTGCGGCAGGTGGTCGGTCCTTGTTGCCTCGGCGAGGGTCATGTCGGTCTCATGGCTGGCTTTTGTGACGAAAGGGTGGCACGGCGCAAAAGCCTTGGCAAGCGGCAGTGTCGCGGCACCTTTGGAATGCTTTTGCAAATCATTCTCATTCTTGTTGACTTTGTGAGAATGACTCGCATATTCATTCTCATGAGGAGTTCTTAACCATGTCGATCACCCGCCGTTCCGTTCTTGGAAGCCTGATGACCGCACCGCTTTGGGCGAGCGCGGTTTCGGCTGCTGCGCCTTTGCGGGTTGTCACGACCACCGGCATGATCGGGGACGCCCTGCGCGAGATGGGTGGGGCAGCTGTGGACGTGACCTCGCTGATGGGCGCTGGCGTCGATCCGCATGGCTATCGCGCCACCCGTAACGACATCGTCGCGCTGACCCGGGCCGACATGGTGCTTTGGAACGGCCTGTTCCTTGAGGCCCAGATGATCGATGTGCTGGAAAAGCTGGGGTCGCGCAAGCCGGTGATCGCCGTCGGTGAGGCGCTGTCCAATGACGTGTTGCTGCGCCATGCAGAATACGAAGGCAAGCCCGATCCACATGTCTGGATGGCCCCCGATCTTTGGGCCGATGCGCTGGCGCCCGTCGCCGACGCTCTGGTCGCCGCCGCACCCCATGCCGAGGGTGATATCCGCGCCCGGTCCCAGGCCTATCTGGCCTCTGTCCGCGCCGTGGGGGACTATGGCACCAAGGTCCTGTCGGCCCTGCCGCAGGAAAGCCGCGTGCTGATCACCGCCCACGACGCCTTTGGCTACTTCGGCGCCAACTTCGGCTTCGAGGTCATGGGCATCCAGGGCATCTCGACCGAAAGCGAGGCCGGTCTGCAGCGCATCCGCGAGCTGGTCGATATCCTGGTCGCGCGCAAGATCGGGGCGGTCTTTGTCGAGACCTCGGTCTCGGATCGCAATATCCGCGCACTGATCGAAGGCGCCGCAGCCAAGGGCCATGAGGTTACGATCGGCGGCGAGCTTTTCTCGGATGCGATGGGGCCCGAAGGGACCTATCAGGGCACCTATGTGGGCATGATGGACCACAATTTCACAACCATTGCAGCGGCCTTGGGGGCAGATGTTCCCGTGGGTGGCATGCAGGGCCGGTTGAGCTGAGGACCACGCCATGTCGCCACTTGAGCTTGTTGCCGAAAACGGATTGCGCGCCCCGGATCTGACGGGCGACAGCCCCTTGGCGATCCGAGGGATGACCGTGTCTTATGGCGATCAGCCGGTGGTCTATTCGGTCGACATGACCGTGCGCCAGGGGGCGATGACGGCGATCATCGGGCCGAATGGCGCTGGCAAGTCGACACTGTTGAAAGCCGCGCTCGGGATCGTTGCGCCGCTGTCAGGGCAGGTGACGGTTTTTGGGCAGGGCCTGGATGCCACGCGCAACCGCATCGCCTATGTGCCGCAACGGGCCAGCGTCGATTGGGATTTCCCGACCCGAGTGTCGGATGTTGTCATGATGGGGCTTTACGGCCAGCTTGGCCTGTTGGGCCGTGTCCGGGGCCTGCACCGCGACCGTGTTCAGGCCTGCCTGGCGCGGGTCGGCATGCAGGACTTTGGCGATCGTCAGATCGGCCAGCTGTCGGGCGGCCAGCAGCAGCGGGTCTTCTTGGCCCGGGCGCTGGCGCAGGGGGCGGATCTGTATCTGCTGGACGAACCCTTTGCCGGTGTCGATGCCGCCACCGAACGCGCGATCATCAACGTGCTGCACGAGCTGCGGGACGAGGGCAAAACCGTGGTCGCCGTGCACCACGACCTGTCGACTGTGCGCAGCTATTTCGACGATGTGTTCCTGATCAACCGCCGCAAGATGGGCGAAGGCCCTGTGGAGCAGGCCTTTACCGTTCCCGCCCTGCAAGCCACCTACGGAGGCCGTCTGGCCGAGGGGCAGGTGGCGCAACTGGCGCTGGACGCCGGGTAACATGCTGGCCGAGGCGCTGCTGCTGCAGCTGGGCTATAACGCAACATTGGTAACCTTTGGCGCGACGGCGCTGGGCGTGGCCGCAGGCGCGACAGGGGCCTTTCTGTTCCTGCGCAAACGCTCGCTGGTCAGCGATGCGGTCAGCCACGCGACCCTGCCGGGGCTGGCGCTGGCCTTCCTGATCATGGTCGCCCTGGGGGGCGAGGGCCGATCGTTGCTCGGTCTGATGGCCGGTTCGGCACTGTCGGCCGCGGCCGGTCTGTGGTGCGTCAGCGCCCTGTCGCGGCACACGCGGGTGCCCGAAGATGCGGCCATCGGCGCGGTTTTGTCGGTGTTTTTCGGCTTTGGCGTGGTACTGCTGACGGTGATCCAATCGGTACCGCTGGGGCGGCAGGCGGGGCTGGAGGGGTTCCTGCTGGGGTCAACCGCCGGGATGCTCTTTGCCGATGCTGTGATCATTGCGGTCGGAGGTCTGGCGGTTCTGGCCGCTGTGCTGGTTTTGCGCAGGCCACTGACCGTGGTGGCCTTTGACCCCGGATTTGGCGAGACGCAGGGCCTGCGCGTGGCGCGGATTGATGCGGCGCTGATGCTGCTTGTGATGGCCGTGACCGTCGTGGGGCTCAAGATCGTCGGGCTGATCCTGATCGTCGCCATGCTGATCATCCCTGCGGTGACGGCGCGGTTCTGGACCAACCAGGCGTCCTCGGTCGTGCTGCTTGCCGGCTTTTTCGGAGGCTTGGCCGGCTATGTCGGTGCAGCGACATCTGCCATTGCGCCCGATCTGCCGACCGGGCCGATTATCGTGCTGACCAGCTTTGTCCTGTTCGCCTTGTCCATGGCCTGCGCGCCTGAACGCGGCGTGCTGGCCGCGCTTCTGCGCCATCGCCGGTTCGAGCGGCTGGTCCACCTGCGGCAGGGGCTTTTGGCCATGGCGCAGGGCCAGCACGTTTACGAGGCGCGTACCCGGCGGTTGCTGCGCGGTCAGGGTTTCATGCGCCCCGATGGCGTGCCCACCGAATCCGGCAAGGGCGAGGCCGCCCGTGTTCTGCGGGACGAGGCGCGTTGGCAGGTCGTGCGCGCCAGCGCGCACCTGAGCGAGCTTGCGGTCCGCGACGACGGGCTGACACCCACCGAGGACGTGCTGACCGCCGACCAGATTGCCGAGGTCGACCGCCGCCTTGGCACACCAGAGGCCGTGTGATGGGCGCCGAGTTTGTTGCCCTGTCCCTGCCGCCGATCTTGATCGGCACGCTGGCCGCACTGGCCTGCGCGCTGCCGGGCAATTTCCTGGTGCTGCGCCGCCAGTCGCTGGTGGGCGATGCCATCAGTCACGTGGTTCTGCCGGGGATAGTGGTGGCTTTTCTGGTCACCGGGCAGGTCTCGGCCTGGCCGATGATGCTTGGCGCGGCGGCGGCGGCGGTGGTCTCGGTAGCGCTGATCGAGGGGATCCGGCGGCTGGGCCGCGTCGACGCGGGCGCGGCGATGGGGGTGACCTTTACGGCGATGTTCGCCTTTGGCGTGCTGCTTTTGGAGCAATCCGACACCTCGGGTGTGCATCTGGACGTCGAACACGCGCTTTACGGCAACCTCGAAAGCCTGATCTGGCTGGACGCGGTGGGCTGGTCGTCGCTCTTGGACCCTGCGGCACTGTCAGGGCTGCCGCATGAGTTGGAGCGCATGGCGATAGTCTTTGTCCTGACCCTTGCCTTTGTCGTGGTGCTGTGGCGCCCGCTGGTGCTGTCGACCTTTGACGAAGGCTATGCGCGCTCACTGGGGCTGCCGGTGGCGACGCTGGGGCTTGGACTGGTGATCGTGGCGGCGATCACGGCGGTGGCGGCTTTTGACGCCGTGGGCTCGATCATCGTGATCGCGATGTTCATCTGCCCCCCGGCGGCGGCGCGGCTGATGACCAACCAATTGGTGCATCAGGTGCTGTGGAGCCTTGTGTTTGCGGCGATCTCGGCGGTGCTGGGCTATGTGCTGGCGGGATACGGTCCGCTGTGGATCGGCCTGCCCAACACGGTCAGCGCGGCGGGAATGATCGCCACGGTCTCGGGTCTGATCCTGGCGATCTGTGCCGTGGCCGGGCCACAGCGCCGGGCCTAGCCGCGTTCGGGGATGATTTGCTGCGCAATGCCCGCGCCCAGCAGATAAAGGCTGGTCACCACCAGTCCCCAATGTGCCCAGCTTTGGGGATCAAACTGCACCCAGGCCGCCCAACCGGCAAAGAAGGTCCAAGCGACGGCCATCGGCAGGGACACCATGCGCCAGCGGGCTGTGCGCACGGGGTGGATAAACTTCAGCGGCAGGAACATGGCGGCGGCCAGCAGGGCCACCAGCAGCAGAATGATCCAGAAGCCTGGTTCGATGGCGAACATGACAATCACCATCATGTTCCAGCATCCGGGAAAGCCCTGAAACGAGTTGTCGTTGGTCTTCATCCGCGTGTCGGCGAAATACATGGCCGAGGCAAAGGTGATCACGATGATCGCAAACCACCCGGTCCAGCCGGGCAACAGCCCTGATTGGAAAAGCGCAAAGGCCGGGATGAAGACATAGGTCAGATAGTCGATGATCAGGTCCAGCAACACGCCATCAAAGCGCGCGGCGTGGGTCTTGACGTCATAGCGCCGCGCCAGCGGACCATCGACACCGTCGACGGCAAAGGCGACCACCAGCCACAGGAACATCACCGGCCAGTTTTCCTGCACCGCGGCCAGCATCGCCAGCATGGCAAAGACTGCGCCTGTGGCGGTCAACAGGTGGACAGAAAGGGCTCGCAGTGCAGGTGTCATCAATCCGTCATGAAACATCCGCTGCCGATTTGCAACGCAGATAGAGACGGTTCGGGCATTGCGACGCGGCCCGGGTGTCAGATCCCTTCGACCAGAATCATGTTGGTCCTGGCCGTACGCTGCCGGATCTTGGCCAGCGCGACGTAGTCCGGATCGTCTTTCCAGGCGTGCGCAGAGGCAAGATCGGGAAAGGCCATAAGGACAACGCGGGACAGGTCCCATGTGCCCTCGATCACCTCGATCGGCTTGCCCGAGGTGGCCAGCAATTGCCCGCCGTGGCGTTCAAAGATCGGCATGAACCCGGCAAGATAGTCCTGATAACCCTCGGGGTCGTCGACTTCGATCTGGGCAATGAAATAGGCGGTCATCCCTGTCCTCCGATTGGCACATGCCAGATCAGGATGACAGACGCTGACCCGTGGTGCCAAGGATTTTGGCGGTGACGATCTGGCCCTCGGGCTGCGGGGCGGCGAAATCGACCTCGGTGAATTGCTCGGTCCGGCCCATTGTCGGGTTCTCTATCAGCACCTTGTGGGTCCGCCCGACCTGTGCCGCCAGATGCGCCGCCACCCGTGCCTCGCCCTTGGCGCGCAGGCGCGCGGCGCGGTCCTTGATCGCGCGGCCATCGACCTGGGGCATCCGCGCCGCTGGCGTGCCCGGGCGGGGCGAGTAGGGGAAGACATGCAGCCAGGTCAGCTGGCAGTCGTCGACCAGCTTCAGCGAGTTCTCGAAATGCGCCTCTGTTTCGGTCGGAAAGCCTGCGATGATGTCAGCGCCAAAGGTCATTTCGGGGCGCAGTTTGATCGCGTGCTCGGCAAAACGGATGGCGTCGTCGCGCAGGTGGCGGCGTTTCATCCGCTTCAGGATCAGGTCATCCCCGTGCTGCAAAGACAGGTGCAGATGCGGCATCAAGCGCGGCTCGGTCGCAATCGCCTGCATCAGGTTCTCGTCCACCTCGATCGAATCGATCGAGCTGATCCGCAGGCGCGGCAGATCCGGCACCAGCTTGAGGATGCGCATCACCAGGTCACCCAGCTTGGGCTGGGCCGGCAGATCAGCCCCCCACGAGGTCAGATCGACCCCGGTCAGCACCACCTCGTTGAACCCCTTGTCGACCAGCCGCTTGATCTGATCGACCACGACGCCCGCGGGCACGGACCGGGAATTTCCCCGGCCATAAGGAATGATGCAGAAGGTGCAGCGGTGGTCGCAGCCGTTTTGCACCTGCACATAGGCCCGGTGGCGGCCAAAACCGTCGATCAGATGGCCCGCCGTTTCCGTCACCGACATGATGTCGTTGACCTGCACACGCTCGGTCTCGCCGATGAAATCGGCGGCCAGACCGGCCCAGGTTTCCGGCATCATCTTTTCGGTGTTGCCGATCACCGCGTCGACCTCGGCCATGGCGGCAAAAGTTTCGGGTTCGGTCTGCGCCGCGCAGCCGGTCACGATTAGTCGCGCATCCGGGTTTTCGCGCCGAAGCTTGCGGATCTCTTGCCGCGCCTTGCGCACGGCCTCTGACGTCACGGCGCAGGTGTTCACGACCACGGCGTTGTCCAGACCCGCGGCCTCGGACAGCTCTTTCATGGCCTCGGTCTCATAGGCGTTGAGACGGCAGCCCAGCGTGGTGAACTTGGGTGCGGACATCTATAGCCTCCAGACTCCATCGGCCACGTGGGCCGTCGGTCCGGTCATCCAGACGCCATCCTCGGCCCAGTCGATGTAGATCGTGCCGCCATCCAGTTCGATGGTCACCTTGCGCCCGGTCAGGCCGCGCCGCGCGGCGGCCACCGCCGTGGCGCAGGACGAAGAGCCAGAGGCCAGCGTCACCCCCACGCCGCGTTCCCAGACGCGCATCCGCAGGTGGTTCGGGCCGATCAGGCTGGCAAATTGCACGTTGGTGCGTTCGGGATACAGCGGGTGATGTTCGATTTCAGCGCCACGGGCTGCAAGGTCGATGGCTTCGGCGTCGTCGACAAAGAAGGTGCAATGCGGGTTGCCCATGCCGGTGGCCGTCGGCGTGCCGTCCATGGGCAGGTGCAGCGTGTCCATCTTGTGGGCGAGGGGAACCTCGTCCCAGTCGAGTTGCGGCTGGCCCATGTTGACCGCGGTCAACCCGTCGCCCGCGTCGCGGGCATAAAGCGTGCCGCGTTCGGTGGTCAGGGTCAAAGCCTTTTGGCCGGTTTCCTGCATGATGTGCCGCGCGATGCAGCGCGTCGCGTTCCCGCAAGCCGCCGAGGTCGAGCCATCGGCGTTGTAGAACACCAGATGCGCGTCCGCGGTGTCGGTTGGTTCGATCACCGCCAGCTGGTCGAACCCGATGCCGCGATGCCGGTCGGCGATGGCCACGACGATCTCGGGCGTCAGCGCGCTGGGGCCTAGACGCTCGTCGACGACAACAAAGTCATTGCCCAGCCCGTGCATCTTCATGAACGGCAGGCCAGAGGGGGTAAGATCAGACATGCGCGGCCCTATAGAGGGTGCGGGAAAAATTTTCCAGAGAATACGTCAATTTCTCGCTTGACCCTAGCCGCCGCTCTTTCTAGAAGCGCCGGACAGTGGGCCGTTAGCTCAGTTGGTAGAGCAACTGACTTTTAATCAGTGGGTCGTAGGTTCGAATCCTACACGGCTCACCACTTACACTCTGAAAACATAGTGTTTTCTCGAACGCCGGAGCCGTCGTGCTCCGGCTTCGTGGTTTCAAGGCCTGTTCTGGGCCAAAAGGACGTAACCCGCCGCTGGGCCCCGACCTATGCCGTTCGTCTTGAAGTCGGACATGTGGCGCGGGGACCGTCAGCCGCGGCCCTCGGCCTTGCGCGCATGGGATCGCGCTTTGAACATGCGCCGTGCCGAAACCGTGTCGCCGCCATTATGCGCGCGGTTCCGCGCTCTCTGAGAAGTTGAGCGCGCTTTGAATTGCTTTCGGAAGACCTGCGCGACGCTGACAGGGCACTTCCATCAATCTCTAAACCGCGCTTGGTACGACCGGCCGGTATGGCTGATTGATACCGACGTAGGCAGGCCCGAACGCATCCAGTCCTTTGGGTGTTACAAACGGCTTGGGGGCCGGAAGAACAACAACCGCGACGTGTTGGCCCTGTTGGTAGTTCGGGTTGGTCACCGGCTGGCCGCTGCCGGTATCCATCAGGCAGATCATGTCCGGGATGGTCGCGTGCACCTGGTCATTCAGCCAACCGACCATGTTCTCGTTCTTCAGCCAAATGCGATACATGCTGTCTTGGAACGCGCCAGTCCCGTCGATGGCAATATTCCCGATCGTGAAACCCTCTTCGGTCTTCCAGTCACTTTCCCCCACGATGCCACGAAAAACGACAAGCCCACCGCCCTTGTTTGCGATTACGTCGGCCACGTCGTTTCCCTTTTCCAGAGCCTCGCGCCAGGCTGTTCCCATGCGCCATGCCATCGAGATGGCGCCGGGGATCAACGCATCGCGAACCTCGCGAACCTCCAAAGCGTGATCGATGGCGGCTATGTCGTTCCGGCTTGCCTGCGACAGGGCGCGAACGATGTGTTCGGCGCGCGCGTCGTCGATGACGTTTTCGCAGATCATTGCCTCGCCGAACTCGTTTGCCATGACAATGGGTGCGGCGGGCAGGCCGTGAATGTAGTAAGTCGAATGGGTGATCTCTGGCACTGCACGGCCGGCCGGATCCGCGTCAATTATGTATGCACCTGCCATGGCTGCTGCATAGAACGACGTGGCTGTGTTGGAGCCTCCGAGTTCACAGGAAATCGTACCGTAGAACTTGCGTCCCAGATATTCTTCGAAGCGCCGATAGGCCACCAGAACCGAAGGCTCGCTGATGCGGGGCAGTCGCTGGTACTTTTCCTCTTCTTCTTCGGGCAAAGCCGAGATGGCGCCCAACATGTAGGGTGTACAAACCAGGGCTTCATCGGGGGCTTCGTCCAAAGTCACCAGCTTGAATGCGCGCCCCTTGGCCAGGGCGTCGTCAATCATCGCGATCCCTTCGGCCAATTCGCCACCGCCTCCGGTTCCAAGGATCGTCGCGCCCTGCAGGATATCGAGCAGGTCTTGGCGTGAGAGAACTTTCATCTGTCAAGCTCCGGTTCAGTCGCGCGATGCGCCGAGAAGTTTCAAGAGATCGGTGACGAGCGAGAGCAGCAGCAGGACGCCGACCGTCAATGCGGCAAAGCAAATTGCCGCCGATGCAACCACGGGCGTGTACCCGTATCGAACGTTGTTGAAGATGCGGATGGGCAGCGTTTCGACGGCAAAGCCCGAAACCATGTAGGAAATCAGATACTCGTTGACGCTGATGATCGCGACGAGCGCATATCCCGTGATGACATAGGGCAGGACCAACGGAAAGATCACCTTTGCAAACGTCTGCCAGGGTGTCGCCCCCATGGTCCGGGACGCCTCGATGACATCATCGGAAAGTGCTGCGAACCCCCGCGCTATGATCACCAGGGGCAAGGTCACAAAGAACACGCCGTGCGAAATTATCGTGGCTTCGACCCGGCCATACAGTCCTGCCTCTGCCCAGAAAACGCTGGCACCCATCGCGATGATGATCGGCGGCAGCATGAAGGGGCCAATGCCAAGGGCAAATATGGCCCGTCCATAACCCGATTGCAGGCGCCAGAGCACATAGTTGGCGGCAAGTGCGATAGAGACTGCGACGAATGCGGCGATGATGGCGATCAGGATGGAATTGCCGATCGGGATCAGCCAATCGCTTTCCGAAAAGAGTACCGTGTACCAGCGGGCAGACAGTGCTGACGGCGGGAACGATATGTTGCTTTCGGCATTGATGGAAACGCCGGTGACTATGACGAACGGCAGGATCAACCCGGTGGCAAGTGTCAGCATGAAAAGGCGCTTGAGCAGTGTCATGACGCACGTCCTTTCCGGCTGGCAAGCCAAAGCGCGCCGATGACCAGCAGTGTGAAGAGAAGCATGATGACCGACAAAGCTGCGCCCAGCGGCATGTTCGCATCGCCCACTGCCTTGTCCGTGATGATGACGGTCATGTTCCAGTTCTGCGGGCGGCCCAGCATTGTCGGCATCACGTAAACGCCCAGGAAATAGACGAACATCGTGACCAGAGACGATAAGATTGCGGGCCTGAACGTTGGAAGGATGACTTTGGTCACGACCTGCAACGGCGGAGTGCCGAGCGTCAGCGCAGCCTCCTCGATGCTGCGGTCGCGCTGCGCCATCTGGGGAAAGAACATCAGCGCAACAAGCGAGAAGCCCAGCGTGATATAGCCGATCATCATTGCACCGAAACTTGGTGCCAACGACCGCGGGTTTTCCCAAAGCCCGATCCAGCCAAGGAATTTTGGCACGCCGGAGCTTTCCGAAAGCACTATGACCCAGGCAAAGCCGATGATGACTTCGCTGAGACACATCAACGCCAGCAGCAAGATCACCCAGAAAAGCTGCCAACGGCGCGGCATGTCGACGATGATGTACATTGCCGGAAATGCCAGCAGCACAACAAGAACCGCACCCAGAGATGCTGACCACAGGGATCGCAGCGAGATCGTGTAGTAAAAGGAGGAAAAGAACTTGCCGTAGTTTTCCCAGACAAAGGCGATCTTGTAAAAGCCAAGGGGGTCGCTTTCGTAAAAGCTGACGACGATCATGAAGGCAAGTGGTCCGACAAAGAACAGAACCATCATTCCAAGCGGAAAAAGCCCAATGGCGTAAGGAAGGGCGGCGCGTCTCATGACGGGATCATCCAGGCATGGTCCATGTCGAACTGGACCAGGGCTTTGTCGCCGACCTGAAATTCCGGCGGGCTGTCCGAAATGCGCGTATGCACGAACGTGCGGCCGTCCACGTTGAGTTCGGTTTCAATGGACGCGCCCAGAAGTCGCACGAACTCTACGGTGCCGACCAATCCTGCGTCCCCCTCAGAGGGTCGGGACAGCCGAAGATACTCGGGTCGGACGGCCACCTGATGGCGCCCGAAGAGCCCTTTGAACGAAGCGCCCGGCGCCCCCAAAGACCGCCCGTCGAGTTGCACGTCGTGGCCAGTGAACTGGGCCTCAAAAACGTTGTTCGTGCCCATGAAATCGGCAACGAACGGCGTTGCCGGGCGGGCGTAGACCTCGGTCGGGGTTCCAGCTTGCTCGATCCGGCCTTCGTTCAGAATGACGATCCTGTCGGCAATTGACATGGCCTCGTTCTGGTCATGCGTCACGAAGATGGTCGTCACGCCAAGCTTGCGCTGAAGCTTCTTGACCTCAATTTGCAGATGTTCCCGCAACCCGGCGTCCAGCGCGCTGAAAGGTTCGTCCATCAGGAACAGAACCGGCTGAATGGCCAGCGCACGGGCAATGGCCACGCGCTGGCGTTGGCCGCCGGACAGCGCGGAAACGGGCCTCTCGCCAAGGCCGCCAAGACCCACAGTTTCGAGAAGCGCGCCGGCTTTTTTCAGGCGCTCCGCCTTGTCCACGCCGCGAATGTCCAACCCGTAGGCAACGTTCTGAGCGACATTCAGGTGGGGAAACAAAGCCAGACTCTGAAACACCATGCCGACGTTTCGCTTGTGACAGGGAACATCTGCCAGATTGTCGTCACCCAAACGAAGCGACCCGGATGTCGCATCTTCCAAGCCAGCGATAATTCTGAGCAACGTGGTCTTGCCGCATCCCGAACCACCAAGAAGACAAATGAATTCGCCCGAACCGATTTCGAGGTTTACGTCCCTTAGAGCCTGGAAACTGCCGAACTGTTTCTGGACGTTTGAAAGCGAAAGCGTGGCCATTTTTGGTGCCCCCCGTTGTGGGTCGAACCCGATCCGGGTTCGACCGCTGCGCGGCTTATTGCGAAATCATCTCCAGGTATTTGTCCGACAGCCAATCGGCTTCGCGAAGGTGCATCTCGGTCTGTACGCGGATCGGCGTGATATCGCTGCCAACACTGGCGAATTCCTCGTCTGTCAGGTCTGTCGCTTCGCGGGGGACAACCGGAAAGATACCAAGGTTCCTTGCCATCTCGGCCTGAACGTCAGCGCGGCTCATGTAGTTGATGAACTTCTGGGCTGCGTCGACATTCTTGCTATCACGCGGAACCACCCAATATGCATCGCTGAGCACGCCGCCCTCGGCGGGAAAATTGGATTGAACGGCCTTTCCATCCATGGCGGACAGCATGGTGACGTCATGGTAATAGAGACCGGCGTTATACTCTCCAGCCTCAAGTCCCTGCTGAAACTGCCCTTCGTCACGGTACCAAAGGTTGACCTGAGGCTTCAGCTCCGAAATCTTCGCGATGACCTTTTCAATCCCCTCGCGCGTATCCAGGACGTCGTAGCCGCCAAAGTGAGTGACGGCCGTGATTTCAAGCAACCCACTGTTTGCATTCGACAAAAGAGCAAGCTTGCCATCCCAGTCCACGGTCCAGAGGTCGGCCCAGCTTGCCGGTGCATCGGTGGTGTATTCCGTGTTGGTCACGAAAGTCACGAACCAGCTGAGCGCGCCCACTCCGTAGGTGCCGTCGCCATCCGAGACGACCCGCCCCTCCAACAACCCGCTGGTATCCGGCATTGCCTCTGCGTCCAGGCTGGCCCAAAGACCAATATTGCGCCCCCGGATCAGAACTTCGTCGGCCACCAGTGACAGGTCAGCCGGCGCTTTGCGCGCCCGCGCGGCGTTGGTCAATTGGGTCATCCAAGCCTGATCGGCCGGTTGCGCGATCGAGCGGACTTCGATCCCAGTTTCGGCAGTGAAGCCCGGGTAAATGACATCGCGAAGAGTTTCTTCAAAGAACCCTCCCCACGCGCTCACGGTTATTTCTTCGGCAAGAACAGCTGAGCTGGAAAATACCGCCAATCCGGCCGCAGTGGCGATGCTTTTGGCAATGGATGTCATCGTGTGCTCCTTGATTTTCGGCCGGGTGAGACGCTCTCACTTGGACAACCGAGTGTATCTTGATTGAATTCTGCAAGGACACTACCGAACGTCACCGATGGGTTACATCTGCTCCTGCCGATGTTTCCATTGCTGCGGAAATGCGTTCTAGTGCTGCCAGCAAAGGAAACGGTCCAAATGCGTTTATCAGACATCGATCTTCGGCTTCTGCGTGTTTTCAAAGCAGTTGCCGAGTCTGGCGGATTTGTGAAAGCGCAGGATGTGCTTGGGATCAATCAGCCGGCGATCAGCTCGCATATCGCGAACCTGGAGCAAAGACTGGGTGTCCGGCTGTGTGATCGCGGCAGGGGCGGCTTTTCGCTTACGCCTCAGGGAAGCGAGGTGCTGAGGGAAACCAACGACCTGCTGGACTATATCGAAGACTATTCCAACAAGCTGAACTCGATTGGGAAGAAAGCTGCCCTGACGGCGCGCATTGGCGTGATTGACTGCTTGTTGACGGATCCGAACAACCCGATCCCGGCCTGCATCCAGGCGTCGAAAGAACATTTTGACGACATGCACGTTCGTGTGGGCGTTTACGACTATTTGGATTGTCTCAGTGAGTTGCGTTCCAAAAGGTTGGATTTGGCGGTCGTCGGAAAAGTCGAAGACGAAGGGTTTCCCGAAGATCTTGAAGCGATCAAAGTGTTCGACGAAACCAGCGGACTTTATTGCTCGGCAAATCACCCCTGCGCCAGTCTTGACGATGGTCCTGAACTTCGCGATGCGCTTCGGGCCTCTCGAATTTCGGCCCATAGTTTTGTCCAAAGCCCTGTCGAAATACAGTTGGATTTGATCCTGCGGGACGAGAATGTCGAGATCGCGCAGGGACATGTCGAATCGACGGTTTACCTGGCTCTCGCGGGGACGCATGTCGGATTGATCCCCGATCATTTCGCCGAGATTTGGGTCAGGAGGGGCCAATTGGTTCAGATCGCGCCGGGCAGTTTTCAGGCTGTCTCGTCGTTCCACGCCGTGCGGTTGAAGTCGGCAACGCCTAACCCGGCGCTCAGGTTCCTGTGGGATCAACTCGGCAAGACGGGGTAAGTTTCGGTCGAAACTGCACTTGCGATCCATCCATGAAGTGACCCCCGGAATGGAAGACCATCCGCGGTTGCCGCAAGCTGAGCCAGGTTGACGACGCTTTGTCAGCGGGTCGCCCAAAACTCGGCGAGCACATGCAATGTGGATCGGCCAAGCACATTCGCCTCAGAGCAGCCCAGCCGCCAATCACATACGGTCTTTTTCTCGTTGCACCATACCGTACAGATCGCGCGGATCGTCGGGATCGGCGATCACGTCCAACAAGATGTAACGGTCAGAAGTTGCGATTTGATCGCGCAGCCACCGTAGGGCCGAGAAGTCCTCGATGGCAAATCCAACGCCGTCGAACAGAGTGATTTGATTTTCATTTGTGCGGCCGGGCTTTGCTCCGGTCATGACCTCCCAAAGTTCCGTCACCGGATGATCGGCCTCGAGCTGTTGAATTTCTCCCTCAATCCGCGTTTGCGGGGGGTACTCAACAAATATGTCCGAGCGCAGCAGGATGTCCCGATGAAGTTCCGTCTTGCCGGGGCAATCGCCTCCGATGCCATTGATGTGGACGCCCGCTCCGATCATGTTGTCCGACAGGATGGTGGCGTTCTTCTTGTCGGCGGTACATGTCGTAATGATGCCCGCGCCATTCATTGCGTCTTGGGCAGAGTCGCAGGGAATGACGGCCAATCCGGTGTTGGCCAGATTGCGCGCACACTTCTCTGTCGCCCCCTTGTCGGTGTCGTACAGGCGGACTGTGTCGATCCCGCAGATGCGCTTGAGCGCCAGCGCTTGAAATTCGGACTGAGCGCCGTTGCCAATCATTGCCAGACATTTTGCGCCCTTTGGTGCCAGATACTTGGTGGCCACCGCGCTCATCGCGGCAGTTCTGAGCGCGGTCAACACCGTCATTTCCGTCATCAGAACCGGATAACCGGTTTCGACGGACGACAGCAGGCCGAAGGCCACGACGGTCTGCAATCCCTCTTTCGTGTTTTTCGGATGCCCATTCACGTACTTGAAGCCATAGTCGATCCCGTCCGAAGTCGGCATGAGTTCTATGACGCCCTCTGCCGAATGGCTTGCGACCCGCGGAGTCTTATCGAAGAGCGGCCAACGCCGAAAATCTTCTTCGATGCACTCGGCAATTCCTGCAATCGCCTCCTCGACGCCGATGTCCAGCACCAGCCGCATCATATTTTCGACGCTGACAAAAGGAACGGTATTGGTGTCTGCAGCCATTTTCAGAAACTCCCGGTTGGGCGATCCATCACGGTCTTGCCCATCAAACTTGTTGTCAGATCGACCATCAGTCGAGCAGTTTTGCCTGCGTGGTCAAGAAAGGGGTTCAGCTCAACCAGATCAAGTGACGTAACCAGTCCGCTTTCGTGCAGGATCTCCATGATCAAATGCGCTTCCCGGAACGTCGCGCCACCAGGTACGGTGGTTCCAACGGCTGGCGCAATGCCTGGGTCCAGGAAATCCACGTCCAGGGACACATGAAGCATTCCATTTTCAGCCGAAACCCTTTTCAGGAACTCGGTCAAGGGGCGAACCACGCCGAATTCGTCAATGCGGCGCATGTCATGGACGGCGACGCCTTGTTCGACCAATCCACGATGCTCGGCCACGTCGACCGATCGAATGCCCATCATGCAGATGTTCGCAAGTTTGACCGGCGCGGCAACGGGCGGAAAGTAGGGCGCGAACCCGTCTTGCCCGGTGACGTAGCCAACGGGCATGCCATGGATATTGCCGCTGTCGGACGTGTCGATCCGATGAAAATCGGGATGCGCATCAAGCCAAAGAAGGAAAAGAGGGCGATCCAACGAGGCGGCGTAACGCGCGGCCCCGGCCACGGTGCCCAGCGACAGGCTGTGGTCGCCGCCGGCAAAGATCGGGAACTTCCCTCCGTCAAAACTATTGAAGGCCGCCTCTTCCAGCGCTGCTGTCCAGGCGACTGCTTCGGCAAGGTTGTTGGCATTTGTGTTGTGCTCCAATTCAGCGACGGGAGAACACGCCACATCGCCCAGATCCGTCACTGTGCAGCCAACGTCTTTCAAAGCGGCGGTCAGTCCCGCTATCCGGTAGGCTTCGGGGCCCATGTGACACCCTTTTTGTCCGGCACCGGTCCCAACCGGCGCTCCCAGTATTACGCAGTCGCGTCTCACGATCCCAACCCTCTTAGTAAGTGCCCGTCAATATCTGGCATGGAAACTCGTCATCGGCGCTTGCTTCGAAAACCATGTCAAGGCGCACGGTCTTCTCGGCGATCATCGATGCCTTTCTCCGGACTTCCTAGTATGAGGTACAGCCTGCACACATCCTGAACTGTCGATGCAAACATTTCTCGAAGGTGAATGCGGGCAAGAACGTGATTGGCCATTGGCCACTACCTGATTCCGCTGCGCTGCGGCCTCGTGAGAGCCGACTTTCGCTGCGACAGCGAGAGCTTACGAGTGACGAACTTGAACTTTTCGGGACGGAACTGCCAGAGAGTCACGCAACTCTAGGGGGCGCTTACTCTCTTGGTCAAAAATTACATTGCCCAGCCAAACCGGATAGCAGGATGCCATGCCAAAGCAGGCTTCGAGTGGTCCATGACCAGTTCAAGCAGATCTACGGGACCTTTCCTCCGTCGCCAGTGAGAACCGTTGGCAATTCACGCTTCAGGAATTCAAGTAACACCTCAAACGCCGGTAGCAATCCTTCTCGAGATGGCATCAAGAGGCTGATCTGTGGGGTGCCCGCCGTCCAACTCGGCAAAACGCGCACAAGTGATCCGGCGTCAACCTCTGGTCGGCACACATAGGCCGGCAGGGCGACAAGGCCCAATGACAAAGCAGCAGCGTTTTTGAGCGTCGACATATCATCACTTGCAAAACGCACCTTGCAGGGGACGGATGCGCTTTGCCCGTCATCGTCGGTCAGCAGCCATTGGTGCGCCGTTCCGGGTCGTCCGAGAACGAGCGCCGGATGGTTTGCAAGCCCGGCCGGATCATCAGGCGAATGCAGGTTGCTCAGGTACTCTGGGGAACAGAATATGTGCCATTCCACCTGCGCAAGTCGCACCTGGATGAGGCTCGAGTCGGGCAAAATGTCCATATGACCACGGATCGCCATGTCGATCCCGCTCTTGATGAGATCCTCCATCCGGTTCGAGGTGCGCTGAACCACGGTCACCCTGGGGTTGTCCTGAAGGAACCGCGGTATGATCTGATCCAGGCCAAACTGCGCCATCCCAACGGAACAGGACAGTGTAACGGTGCCTTCGATCCGGTTCGTTTTGCGACGGGCTGCGGTTTCGGCAATCTCGAATCGTGCCAAGGCATCCTGGGCGTGGCGGTAGTATTCTTCGCCGGTTTCTGTGGTCGTGACTGCGCGAGAGGTGCGCTACAACAAGCGCACGCCAAGGTCCTCCTCAAGCTGCCGCACCCGGCGGCTGAGGCGGGATTTGGGAACGCTCAGAGCCCGAGCAGCCGCAGAAAAACCACCCTTTTCAACAACCTGAACAAAGTAGAACGCGTCGTTATAGTCCATGCCGTACCTCGCATATCCGTTCCAAATATAGAACGATAAGTTCCAATATTGCCAGATTTTCAGCCAATTGTCTCGCTCGTATCGTCAATGCAACAAAAGCGAGAGACTGAAATGACCACGCAATCAATTGACAAGCTCGCAGGAGCCCCCTGCGAAACACATGCCCGAAGCGAAGGACGCAAGATCAGCATCGGTACCGGATTCGCGGCCCAAAGCTACCAACATGCGGACTTCCACGGGCTGATGGACCCGTTGATCATGGTCGATCACTTCGTCGCGACAAAGCCCACCTTCGGGCCCCACGCTCATGCAGGGCTTTCTGCTGTGACCGTGATGTTCGAGGACAGCGAAGGTGCATTCCACAACCGTGACTCCATCGGCAATGACCTCGATCTGGCGCCCGGTGATCTGTATTGGTTCAAGGCCGCGCGCGGAGCCTTGCACGAAGAAGTCCCGCGGCCCGGTTCCAAGATCCACGCATTGCAGGTCTTCGTAAACTTGCCCGCAGAGAACCGGCACGACACGCCTTGTGCCTTTCATGTTGCGGCCAGTGACATGCCGAAGCTGTCCGGCGATCGTGCCGCCGGACGTCTCATCCTAGGGGCAAGCAACGGTGCGGTTGGCTGCGCTGCGCCGGACCTTCACCTTACGCTGATAGATATTACGATGGACGCCGGCGGTCGGTTTACTCAAAGCGGCGAGCGCGATGAACACGCTTGGGTCCTCGCGATCCGAGGCACATCCAAAGTGGACTGGAGCACAGGCGCGGTCGACTTGCACCCCGGCACAGCCGTCGCATTCACAGGCAGCACAGATGTCTCATTTTTCTCGGAAGACGGCGCTCAGGCCGTCCTGTTCCGGGCGCGCCCTCTTCGCGAGGCGTTCGTCCAACGCGGCCCATTCGCCATGAGCAGCAGAGCCGAGCTTGATGCCGTCGAGGCCGCGTATCGCGCCGGGCAGCTCGGATCAATCGACTGACGATCATCCCGACAGCACCCGACAAGAAAAGGAGACGCCAACCATCAACTCACCTGATCCACCGACCAGCCCCCGGACTGTGCCAGAGCATCTCTTTGGCCGCCGAAGTCCAAACACTGGCATCCACGGTCAATAAACCAAGGGAGCCTCCCGATATCCCTTGATCATCGCTTCAACAGAGGAACTTTCAAATGCCAAACTCAACTACATACTCCGTCATCGCCTGCCTCGCGGTTCTGGGTGTTTCCGCCCCCGCGCATGCCGGGTCCGAGCACGGCCACAATCCCGCGAATACGATTTCCACCGAGCACGATCACGCTGACAGCTTTCGTCATTTCGCCCCCGAGCTTCCGGCGATGCGGGCCCGTGCGGCCCAGATCAACACCGACTTCGGCCTGCATGTGAGCGAGATCGAACCGGGGCTGTTCTTCGTAACTGACCTGATTTACCAGTCCGCATTCCTTGTAACCGATGAGGGCGTGGTTGTCTTCGACGCTCCCCCCAGCTTCGGCGACCGCTTGCGCGCGGCCATCGAAATGTCGGCACCCGGCGTGCCCATCACGCATTTCGTTCTCAGCCACAAGCATGCTGATCACAACGGCGGCGGATACACTTTCGCTGATGTCGAAGGGCTGAAGGTCATCGGGGCGCAAGCCTTTGCGGACAGCCTTGCCAGAAATCCGCTTCGCGGCGTGCTGACACCGACCGAAACGTTCGAGGACGCTCTGTCGTTTTCGGTCGGCGGTGTGCCCATCGAACTGCAAACGGCCAATTTTCATGCGAACGACGTCGATGTGATCATCCACCTGCCGGAACACCAGTTCCTGATGGCAATCGACACGATCACTCCGGGCGAAGCGCCGTTCATGAACTTTGGCGGGACCGCAGATCTTGAAGGATACATGGCAAGCTTCGAGATGTTCTTGTCCTACGACTTCGAACATTTTTTGTCGGGCCATGTCTCGGTGCTTGGCAATCGGCAAGACGTCGAGACGGCCCGCGACTACGCGCATGACGTCAGGGACACGGTCTATCAAATGTGGCCCGGATTTCTCGACCGCTTCATGGGCAATATGGAGCTGACCGAATTCCAGCACGGCAACCTCGCATATCGCATCACCATGGAGCAGGTCCGCGACGAATGCGCAGCACAGATCATCGATCGTTGGGAAGACACACTCTCGGTCGTCGACCTTTGGGCGGACAGCCACTGCGAGACGGTCGTGATGCACGCGATCATGCACTGAAACGCCTCGGCGGGCGGACCGTATTTGGCGACCGCCCGCCCAATCCAATCTTCCGTCATCGATCAACCCGAAAGGACCTGAGCCATGTCCACTTTTGTCTTCCTGCTGATTCAGCTTTCGATCATCGCCTACGCTCTTGTTGCGGGCGTCTTCCTCGCCTTTTCCGACTTCATCATGCGCTCTCTTGCGCTCACCAGCGGCAACGGAGGGGTCGAGGCGATGCAGGTCATCAACCGTGAAGTCTTTCGCTGGGTCTTCATGACGCTGTTTCTGGGCATGGCGGCCGTATCGGTCGTGATCGGCGGATATGCCTGGTTTGCGCTCAGCGGCCCGGCGAGTCTGATCATCCTTCTGGCGGCCCTCGTTTATCTTGTCGGTTGTTTCGGCGTGACGGTTGTCTTCAACGTCCCGATGAACGAGGCCCTTGCGGGCAGGGATTTGGCATCCGGCGCAGCACAAAGCTACTGGCTGGAAACATATCTGCCGCGCTGGACGTTCTGGAACACTGTGCGCACCTTTGCCTCGACCGCATCCGCCGCCCTCCTCCTGTTCGGGCTGCTCTGGCTGGCGCAATCGCAACCTCAATAGACATCATGGGACGCCGGTTTGCTGGCGGCGTCCTACCAGTAGGTCACACTTCAGCTTGAATCCGCCCCTCTCGACGAAAGTCACGCGGAAGATATCGACGTGACGCTGGATCTGAGCAACCGCAGGGGTGACGGACAGGTGTCGGGTTCCCAAACACACTCAGCCGACGAGCACGCAAGACAATGAACACCTTCGAAAAGATCAACATCGCGATCCTGCTCGCAACCGTCAGTTACATCGTCGCCGTTCATGACCTACTGTCGCGCGTGGTCGGCATCGACCCATCGACGCGATGGGTCATCACCGTGCTTACGAGCGTGGGGCTGTTCCGGTTGCTTTTTGTCCTTGTCTTCTGGCTGATCAAGCGCTCGGACGCTCTTCTCGCGGTCTATCACCGCGAGAGATTCCTAAAGGGCCTCTGGACATATCGCTACGAGGTGGATGGACAAGAGCATCTCGGGATCTGGCGCGTCGAACAGGACCTGTCGTCGATCTCTATTACAGGGTATGGCCTGGACCCCGCGGGCAGGATCGACAGCCACTTCCGAAGCATCAGCCAGATGTTCGAACACCAGGGTGTGGACGAGATCATGTTTTCCCGCACGGACAGCACCAGCGGCGATGACCATTTCGCCAGATCCACGCTTTACATCGACGGAAAGAGCCGTCCGAACTGGTTGTCGGGCCCAACCTTCATGCGGGTGCAATCGGTCCTTTATGGCTTTGAAGAGGCCGGCCACCGTAACGCCGATCTTGTCCTGCGCCGGGTCGAGGGCCAATTGAGCGAAGCGAAGGTTGTCGAGGCGTTGTGCGAAGGGGCGACCCCGTGACCGCGCGTGCACAAAACTGGGCTGCGCACCCGGTCAAATGCGCCGGAAAGTCTCTGTTCAGCGGATCAGTGGCGCTTTGGCGGCGCGCCTCTGTTCGACATGGTTTTCGTCAACGCCTGCATCCCGTCGGAGCCGCTGGGGCAACAGGTCCACAGTCGTCCGTTCCGGGGTCAGCCGCCTGATGACAGAAAGGCAGATCCTGGCAACAGAGCGGATGCTTTTGGTGCTTGGAACGACTGGCGTCCGCGACACGACGAAGTCTTGCTCATCAACGGGTATCATGTCGGGCTCCTTGATAACTCTCCTCTCAATTCTGCTTTGGAGTACACGCCCGGTTCAAACGCCGCTTCTTGACACCGTTTGTTCCAAAAAGTCACAAAGGGGGATGCGACGCCCGTTGCCCCCACTGAACGCTTTGCGAGCCTTTGAGGCCGCTGGTCGGTTAGGAAGTTTCACCAAGGCCGCCGAAGAACTGAACGTGTCTCACTCGGCGGTGTCCCGACATGTCCGGGGGCTGGAGGCACGCTTGAACGTCCATCTCTTTCGCGCTCAGCACACAGGCGTCGCCCTCACCGAACAGGGGCGCGCTTACCTTTCCGAGATCACCCCCGCCTTCGACAAGATCTCTCTCGCGACCGAGGCGCTGTCGGTCTCGCCACACGGAACGGTCACGCTCACGACCGAGAACACCGTCGCTCAGAAGTGGCTGATCCCAAGACTTGCGCGGTTCAAGGACCAGCACCCCGACATAGATCTCAGGCTTTCCGTGACGACCGAGGTCATGGATATCGAGGCGCATGACTTCGATCTGGGCCTTCGATATGTGCGGGGAACGCCGCAAGACGGTTCACAACTGCTGTTTCGATCTGCCGTCCGGGCCTATGCCGCGCCCGACTTTGCCCCGAAACGCGAGGGAACGCTGGACATCAAGGCATTGGCAGCGGGCTCTTTGATCGAAGAGGCGACGTTCCGCCTTTGGCCAGAGTGGTTCCGGCGCGCCGGGCTCGACGAGGTTCCCGACCTCAATCTGCCGCATCCGCTTGGTGCCCTTCTCGCGATCCAATCGGCCGTGGCCGGTCTGGGGGCCGTTCTCATGGACAAGAACCTGTGTGAGCCGGAGCGTCAGTCAGGTGCGTTGGTCGAGCTTGCCAACATCGAACTCGACTTCGGTGGATACTACCTGGTCGCCAACAGTCGGGCGGGGCGCAGGAAAGCTGTGCGCGCCGTCTGTCGATGGCTGGTGGAAGAGGCTGCCGCCCTTCAGGCAGACGAGAAAGGCCCCTGATCCGCCCTTGGCCGGGCCATGTGTCAGCAAGGCACGGAAAGGACCACGATCACTCCAAGGCGTACAGGTCAACGAGCACGGATTGCTTCTGGCGCGCCCCGACACCTACAAAAAGCGTTCGATTGACCCAGTCGTATCTTGGATCTCCGGTTTCAAGACGTGCATGTGTGCGCATCTTGTACGAGGCCGGATCGACATCTTCGCCGCGGGCGACCGCATCAAGCACCTCTTTGGGGCCAAAGCGATAGCCGTAGTTTATGATCTCGATGGTCGCCCCGTCATGCGTTTCCATCGCGTAGCGCGTATCCAGTTCTGCGAGTCCATCCGCAAAGACAGTCTGCCAGTCTGCGCCAAGGTTCAGCAAACGTCCGGACAACTTTTCCCCGACAACCTCGCCGCCGATGATCGGTATGATCCGGCGATGTCCGGCGCGGCCTTGTCCCATCTCGCGTATGGGATCAAGGGCCACCTTGAGCTGGCAAACATGGGTCAGGGCGGGGGTTGGCAACCTCATGGAAAAGCCTTTCACTAATTTAACTGTTTACCTGTGTAACAAAGTTGGTCTAAATTGCCAAGCAACGGAGGGCAGTCATGGGCCGAAAAGCTTTGCAACGTTCAAACGACATGGATCTTTCCCTGGATGCGTCCGACCTCGAGGACCTGATTGGGTACAATCTCAAGCGTGCCTACGTCATTGTGCAGATCGATTTCCGAAAGGCCCTGGGCCAGGACGGGATGTCGGCGCGCGTGTTCTCGGCGCTTTCGCTGTGCATCCGGTATCCCAACATCACGCAAAGCGAACTTGCCCGGATGATGGGCATCGAGCGGTCCGGGTTGGTTGCCATCGTTGATGAGCTTGAGGCCAAGAAGCATTTGCAACGCGCACCGGTTCCCGGGGACCGCCGGGTTCAGGCGCTGGTGCCGACAGAGGCCGGGCGCGCGGCCTATGACGCCACCCTCAAGGCGGTGCGGGCTCATGAAGACCGTCTGTTTGAAGACATGAGTGCAGAGGAGAAGGAAACGCTTCTTGCTTTGCTCAAGAAAATTCGAAATCGGGAGGAAGACGCATGAGCCTTGCCAACTGGTCTGGCCATGGCGCAATCGTTACAGGCGGGGCGTCCGGCCTTGGGGCGGCAACGGCCGAACGGCTTGCTGCGGATGGGCTGAAGGTCGCTGTGTTCGACCTGAATGAAACGGCGGGGCGCGCCCATGCCCAAAAAATCGGTGGGCACTATGTGCGTGTCGACGTGTCCGACCCTGCATCCGTTGCAGAGGGTATCGAAGAGGCCACACAGGCGCTGACCATGCCGCGTGTGTTGGTGAACTGCGCAGGCATAGGCGGGGCCGCAAAAACGGTCTCGCGCGGTATGCCCCACGACCCTGCCCTGTTTGAAAAGGTGATCAAGGTCAACTTGTTCGGCACGTTCAATTGTGCCAGCCAGTTCGCCGCCAAGGTCGCGTCCGCAGAGCCTATCGACACAGACGGTGCGCGGGGGGTTGTTGTAAACACAGCCTCTGTCGCGGCATTTGATGGCCAGATTGGACAGCTTGCCTATTCGGCATCAAAGGGCGGCATCGTCGGCATGACCCTGCCAATGGCGCGCGATCTGGCCGACAAGGGCATTCGTGTCTGCACCATTGCCCCGGGGTTGTTCTTGACGCCTTTGCTGCAGGACCTGCCCGAAGATGTTCAGGCGTCACTCGGCGCGCAGGTTCCCTTCCCGTCGCGCCTTGGCGACCCTGCGGAATATGCCGATATGGTCAGCCAGATCACCCGAAATCCGATGCTGAATGGCGAAGTGATCCGGCTGGACGGCGCCATCCGAATGGCCCCGCGCTAGGAGATCCGACATGAGCAGCCTCGACCCCACTGATTTCTGGTCGCCCACCTTTGACATCGAGACGCTTCAGGACGGAACGATCCTGATGCAGCAGAGCGATCCTTTGCCGGATCACTTGCCAACGCTCGCGGATTACCTGGACAAATGGGCAGATGCGACACCGGACCATCCTTGGATTGCGCGGCGGGACAAGGGCAAGGAGTGGCGCAAGATCACCTATAGTGACGCAAGAGATGCGGCACGGCGGATCGGAGCCAGCTTGTTGGCCATGGGGCTTGGGCCGGACCGGCCGCTGTTGATCCTGTCTGGCAACTCTCTTGAACACGCGTTGCTGGGGGCGGCATGCTTCTATGTCGGTATTCCTTATGCACCGGTCAGCCCGGCCTATTCGCTGGTGTCCAAGGACCATGCCAAGCTGAAGGACATCGCCGCCTTGCTGCGACCCGGCGCGGTCTTTGCGGAAGACGGTGACGCTTTCGCCCCCGCGATCGCGTCTATTGCCCAGCCCGGCATGGCAACGATCAGCGTCGAGGGGCAAAACACGATATCGTTCGAGGCCTTGCAAGAGGCAGAGCCGGACGCCGCCGTGTCGGCCCGGGCCGGCGTCACCGCCGACACTGTTGTGAAATACCTATTCACCTCGGGTTCGACCGGGTCCCCAAAGGCTGTCATCAACACCAATGGCATGATCTGTGCGATGCAGGCGATGGTGCGGGACTGCTACCGCTTTGTCGAAAAACGGCCGCCCGTCGTTCTGGACTGGGCGCCTTGGAACCACACTGCTGCCGGAAACAAGGTGTCCTACCTCGTGATGACCAATGGTGGCACCTATTACATCGACGATGGCAAGCCCGCAGCCGGCAAGTTCGATGAAACGTTGCGCAACCTGCGCGACGTCGCCTGCACGTGGTATTTCAACATACCGCTCGGCTGGGACATTCTTGTGGAGGAGCTTGAGAATGACCCGGATCTTGCAGCCACGTTCTTCAGCCAGCTGGGCATGATGTTCTATGCCGGCGCAGGTATGGCGCAGCACACCTGGGATCGGCTGCGGGCCGTGGCGCAGAAAACGACCGGCCGCGAAGTGCTGCTTGCCACAAGCCTGGGCGCAACGGAAACGGCCCCCTTTGCGCTGGCCTGTACGGACGTTCAGGAGTTTTCCGGCAATGTCGGGGTTCCGGCAGCAGGATTGTCGATGAAGCTTGTGCCGAATGGGGGCAAGCTGGAACTTCGCCTGAAAGGCCCAACAATCACTCCTGGGTATTATGGCGATCCGGCAAAGACGGCCGAAGCCTTTGATGAAGACGGATACTACTGCATGGGCGACGCGCTGCGTCCGGCCGATCCAGCGGATTTGACGAAAGGGTTCTTCTTTGATGGGCGGGTGGCCGAGAACTTCAAGCTGACAACAGGCACCTGGGTCGCCGTGGGCGCTGTGCGTGCCGCCCTTGTAGATGCCATGGACGGCTTGGTCCGCGACGCGGTCATCACCGGCGAAAACGAGGGAGAGCTGGGCGCCTTGCTTGTTCCGTCCGAAAAGGCCAGGAACATGTCCTCAGCGGATTTGACCGTTGCGCTGGGTGACAAGCTGTCATCGGCGGCACGGACGGCCACAGGTTCCGCCAGCCGGGTGAAACGCGCCATCGTTTTGACGTCCGAGCCCAGTTTTGATCGTGGAGAGATCACCGAGAAGGGATCGCTCAACCAACGCGCCATGCGGAAGAACCACGCGGATACGATTTCCGCGCTCTACGCGGGGCAGGGGGACGTGATCCTGGTCTGAGACCGGGATCACAAAAGCCCGGGTTTGAACGGATGCGGTCAGCGACCAGCTGCTAGTCTGCTTGCTGTCGCGCGACAATACCCATCGTGGCTGCAACCAACCTGGACACCGTTAGGGCGCCAATACCGTCAACATCTACCTCGGGCATGATTTCCACGAAATCCACCGCTGCAATCTGTCCGCGCTTGGCCGCAGCTTCGATCAACTCCAGTACTTGGTAGAAGCTTAGACCGCCAGGAGAGCGTCCAATCGTGTTGGGTGCAATTGAAGGGTCCAACGCGTCGATGTCGATGCAAAGGATGATATCCGCCCCCTCATCGATCTCTTCAAAAACCGGTTGTAGTCCATTCTTGTGGATGTCTTTGCCAACGAAGAACTTAACCCCCCACGCGAGGGCATCCTCAAAATCTGATGAATGGCCTGAACCGATTCCACGCGCTCCGACTTGGATGATCTTTTCGATATGGTCCATTTCCGATGCACGGCGCATGGTCGAAGAAAGCCCGTGCGTTTCGCCCATATGGCTTTCACGCCAATCGATATGCGCATCGATCTGTAATACCGTAAACGATTTTCCAGTATCGCCCATCGCTTGAAGCATCGGAATAGGAACTGAATCGTCTCCGCCAACAAGAATTGGCACGACGCCCCGGCCAGCTATCGTGGAAATCGCCTTGCGAATGGTGGCGCGGTTTGCGGCAAAATCCGTGTCGCTCCAGGGCAGATCACCGCAATCAACGCTTCGCTTCGTGCCTTCGGGAAAGGTGGGGCCACCCAGATCAAAGTTGTGTCGTTCAATGTTTGCCGTCAACGAACTGATTGCTTTGCGCAATGAGTCAGGGCCGTTTTGGGCATAGGCACCGACCGATCCATAAGGTGTCGCACATGGTGCACCAACAAAGGCCGACGATGCGTCGATTGACGAAAAATCGGAACAAGGCTCCAAACCCAGAAATGTCTTGGTTTCCGTGGCACCAAACAGGGCGGCCAGGTCCGGTGTCTTGTTCATGTTTTTGACTCCCCCAAACGAACCTCAAGCCTGATAACCTGAGCTTCATTTTGCACAAAGTAGATATAGAACTGCACTTTGTGCCAGGTGTCACCACCGCGTCTTACAGCTTGTCACAAGGCATCGATGGTCCAGACCAGCCAGAGCGTGATTGCCGGAAAGCTCGCGAGGATGATCACGCGGATCATGTCGGTGATGACAAAGGGCAGGGCGCCTTTGTAGGTCTGTCCGATGGGGGTTTCCTTGTCCATCGAATTGATGATGAACAGGTTCATCCCCACTGGCGGCGTGATCAGTCCGACCTCTACCACGATGAGAACTAGAATACCGAACCAAAGGCCGAAGTCGTTGGTGCTCATCCCGAAATCGAGCGCGGACATGATCGGGAAGATGATCGGCACCGTCAGCAGAACCATGGAAAGCGAATCCATCACGCAGCCGAAGATCAGGTACATGAAAAGGACGATCGTCAGGACGAACCAAGGCGAAAACCCTTGGTCGCCGACCCAAACAGAGGCGGTCTGTGGCAGCTGGGTGAGCGACAGGAAGTTGTTGTAGATCCCCGCCCCGAGGATGATCAGAAAGATCATGGCCGAAGAGGCTGCAGTCGAGAGGATGGCCTCTTTCAACTTCGCCCAGTTCATCTGACCGGCGGCAAACGCGGCAAGCCCTGTGCCCGCTGCGCCGACGGCTGCGGCTTCAGTCGGTGTGAAAATGCCTGCGTAGATGCCGCCCACAACCACGATGAAAATTGTGACAACCGGCCAGACCTTGCCCAGCATGACAAAGCGCTCGGGCCAGGGCACGCGTTCGCGCACGGCAGCGCTGTTTGGCGACAGACGCACCCATACCGAAATCGCGATCATATAGCCGATTGCCGCCAGAATGCCGGGAATAAGCGCCGCGACAAAGAGCTTTTCGATGTTTTGCTCGGCCAGGATCGCATAGATGACCAGGATCACCGAGGGCGGAATGAGAATGCCCAGCGTGCCGCCCGCGGCCAGGGATCCCGTGGCAAGCGATCCCGGATAGCCATACCGCTTCAACTCGGGAAGCGCGACCTGTCCCATGGTGGCGGCCGTCGCCAGCGACGATCCACAAATGGCGCCAAATCCTGCGCAGGCGCCTACGGCGGACATCGCCACACCGCCCTTTCGATGGCCCAGGAACCCTTCGGCTGCGCGGAACAGGGCTGCTGACATGCCTGACAGGGTTGCAAACTGCCCCATGAGCAGGAACAGCGGAATGATTGAAAAGGAGTAGTTGGAAAATGTTCCGTAGGTCAGCGTCTTGAGCTGATTGAGTGTCATCATCGGTGTGCCGATGACCAGCCAGGTTCCGCCAACCCCCACGCCAATCATTGCCAGGGCGATTGGCATGCGCAGGAACACCAGGAGGAGCAGTACTGGGAAGGACCAGAGCGCAAGGTCGATATTGGTCATGGGTGGGTCCCTGAAATTCTGAGCCAAGCATTGGCCATTGGCGTTAGACCGGAAGGCCGGCGATCCGTCGCACCGATCTTAGGATGCAAAATGCGGCGATCAGGACGAAGCCAACTCCGCCGAAGAGACCGGCGGCGTATCCTTGCCAAACCGGGATCTGGGCGATCAGCGTGGTTTCTCCGAAGGACAGCTTGTCCTGCATCCCAAGATACAGCCGGTAGGTGCCAACCGCCGCCACCGCGAACATCGCCACATTGAATACGAGATCGAGAACGCGGTTCAACACGGCAGGCATAAAAGGTTGGAACAGGTCGACGCGCGCATGAGAGTCCCGCATCTGTGCCCATGGCAGGAAGGCGAAGATCGCGGCAGCCATGCCGATCTCGGTCATGTCATAGATGCCACGGATCGGTCCGATGCCGATGTCCAACGGCACAAGCGCACGACCGGCGATAGAGATACACGTCAACACAATGATCGCCAGGAGAATAAGTCCGCCTGCGATGGCAAGGCCACTGGCAATGAGTTCGGCCAGTTTTCTGAGGGCGTTATACATGCGTGGTTTCCCCTGAAGCGACAGAGAGGCGCATTGCGCCTCTCTGAACACGATATGCGGATCAGCCGCCGTGCTTTTCGATCAGCGCACGCGCCTGGTCAATCAGCGCGGCACCATCGATGCCCTTGCCTTCCATGTCTGCAATCCAACGATCGACGACAGGAACCGCGGCCTCTTTCCAACGCGCGACCTCGGCTTCGTCGAGTGTGACGATGGTGTTGCCGGCATCCACGGCGATCTGGCGCGCTGGCGCATCCATGTCCCACATCACCTGCGTTGCAAAGGCCGAGAGCTTGGCGCCGGATTCGGCGTTCAGAATTGCCTTCAGATCGTCAGGCAGAGCCTCGTATTTGGCCTTGTTCATCACAAGCACGATGGCAGCGGTATAAAGAGCCTCGTTCCCGGAAAACTCTGTGTGGTTGCCCACAAGTTCCGAAAGCCGGACTGCTGTCGTGACCTCCCAGGGGATAACCGTGCCCTTGACGACGCCTTTCGAGATCGCCTCGGGAATGGCCGGAAGCGGCATGCCCACGGGCTCTGCCCCGAGTTCCGACAACAGGTCGTTGATGATCCGGGTTGGGCCGCGCACGGTCAGGCCCTTCATGTCTTCCAGGGATGTCACGCCGTCTTGCGAATGAACGAGACCGGGGCCGTGAACCCACGCGCCCAGCACCTTCACGTCGGAATATTCGTTGCTCTGCCAGTCGGTTTCGACCATTTCCCAATAGGCTTTCGCCGTCGCGACCGGATCGGTCATCATGAAGGGCAGCTCAAACACCTCGGTGCGCGGGAAGCGTCCCGGAGTGTAACCCACAACCGTCATGATGATGTCCACCACGCCGTCGCGCGCCTGGTCCATCAGTTCCGGCGGGCGGCCACCAAGCGACATCGCGTCAAAATGCTGGATCGCGATCCGGCCGTCGGAGGCTTGATTCAGCGCTTCGCCCCAGGGCTTGAGGATCTTCGAAGGAATGGGAGCAGGGGGCGGCAGGAACTGGTGAAGTCGCAAAGTGACCTCTTGCGCCATGGCGCTCGTCCCGAGGGTCGCCGCGGCAACCAGCCCAGCGACCGCTGATCGAATAAAGTGACGTTTGTTCATGTCATCCTCCCATATGTGACATTTTGGAGTTACGTGTTCAGGTGGTCACCTGAACTTCGGGGGTCGTTTTTCCAGAAACGCGCGCAGGCCTTCCTTTGCACCATCTGACGTCTGGGACATGGCCGCCGCAAGGCTTTCCGTAAAAAATCCTTCCGAACGCGGCATATCCTGAATGCGCGAAATCGCCTGCATCATCAGGTAGTTGGAGAAAGGCGCGTTGTCGGCAATCTTGCGTGCCAGCTTCATCGCAAGCAGCAGGCCTTCGCCAGCTTCGACTGTATAGTGTGCCAACCCGAGTGCGAGACCTTCTTCGGCGCCATAGTTCCGGCCGGTCAACATCATCTCGCGCATTCTGTCGGCGCCAATCAGGCGGCCCACCCGCACGGTGGCTCCTCCGCCCACAAAAATGCCGCGGCGCCCTTCGGGAAGTTGGAACCGCACATCCGGCTCGGCGATGCGGACATGTGTCGAGGCCGCGATTTCGAGGCCCCCGCCGATCACGGCGCCCGTGAGAACCGAGATCACGGGCAGGCCGCCAAATTCGATCAGATCGGACACCCGATGCCAGTTCCGAGAGTGAAAGACGCCCTCGATCGGCTCTCGATGCTCATGTTCGGCGAGATCCAGGCCGGAACAGAAATGCCCGCCCTCGCCTCGGAGGATGACGGCGTTTACACCTTTTGGTGGGGACGAAAAGAACGCATCCAGTTCAGCAACGAGCTTGTCATTCATGGCATTGCGTTTTTCGGGCCGGTCAAAAGTTATGGTCGCGATGTCGCCGTCGATGTCGACTCGTGTGACCTTATCTTGCTCGGATCCGTCTGTCATGAATCTTGCCTTTGTGTGAGTGCCAAAACTGTTTTACTGGATAACGGTTTTGTTGTATAGCGTTTTTTCGAAGGAGCACTCTCATGGTCGATTTTAGCGCTGTCAAAGCCATTGATTTCCACACGCATGCGGAAGAGCCATGCAATCACTGCAGGGATGACGGGTATAACGAGTTTCAGGCAGGAATGGCGGCCTATTTCAGGAATCCGGCTGGGGCAGAAGGTATGCTGCCAACCGTTCAAGACACCGCGGCCTACTATCGTGAACGCAACATTGCGGCGGTCATTTTTCCGGTTGATGCCGAGCGAGAGACGGGCTTTCGGCGTTATTCGAACGAAGAGGTTGCTGAACTTTGCGCCGAGAATGACGACATTCTGATTCCCTTTGCCTCGGTCGATCCACACAAGGGCAAGGCAGGCGCGCGCGAAGTGAAACGGCTGGTGCGTAATTTTGGGGTTCGCGGCTTCAAGTTCCATCCCACCATGCAAGGGTTTTTCCCTAATGATCGGGAAGCTTGCTACACGGTGCTCGAAGCCTGCGCAGAAGAAGGGGTGATCACGCTTTTTCATACCGGGCAGACTGGCGTTGGCTCTGGAATGCGGGGCGGCATGGGTATGCGGCTCAAGTATTCCAACCCGATGCACCTTGATGATGTCGCGGTCGACTTTCCCGACATGAAGATCATCCTGGCGCATCCGTCCTTTCCTTGGACCGAAGAGGGGCTTGCCGTCGCTCAGCACAAACCGAATGTTTACTATGACATGTCCGGTTGGAGCCCGAAATACTTCCCCGAGACATTCATTCGCTATGCCAACTCGATACTGAAAAAGAAGATGCTCTTTGGCTCGGATTGGCCCGCGATCACGCCGGACCGCTGGCTTGCGGATTTTGAGAAGGCGCCATTCAAGGATGAGGTGCGGCCCCTGATCCTGAAAGAAAACGCGCTGCGCTTGCTGGGCGAAGCCGATGACTAAGCCTGCGCCGCTTGACGTGGACATCACCCTTGATGCGCTGGACCACGATCCGTTCCCTATCTATCGGAGGCTCAGGTCAGAGGCCCCGGTGTGCCGGGTGAAAGCCGTTGGGCGAACTCTGCTTACCAAGGCGGCGGATACTCGATACGTAAAAGACAACCCCGGGCTTTTCAGTTCCGATGACCCCAACACGCCGATGAAACGTGCGTTCTGGGCGCACACGCTCATGCGCAAGGATGGCGAGGCGCACAAGCGAGAGCGCATGGCGATGGCGCCGGCATTTTCGCCAAGGGTCATCACGCAAGAGTGGATGCCCCGCTACCAGCAGATTGCCGAAGACTATGTTGCGCGGCTTCCGCGCGGTGAAGTCGTGGATCTTTTCGCCATTTTGTCTGGCGCCTATGCCGCGCGTGGCCTGACAGTCCTTTTGGGAATGGAGGAAGCCAGCGACGACGACATGATGGAATGGTCTCAGGCCCTGATCGAAGGGGCAGGCAACTTCGGCTGGCGGGACGCGCCGTTCGAGCGTGCGGACCGGGCCAACGAGGCCATTCATGCGCTTCTGGACAAAGTTCGCGACCGGCACCGCGCAGAGCCCAACAGCTCGGCCTTCTCGGTCATGCTGAACGCAGAAGACCCGATACCGGACAAGCAAATCTACTCCAACATCAAGATCGCCATTGGCGGCGGGATCAATGAGCCGCGCGATGCGCTCAACACCACGATCTATGGTCTGCTCACCAATCCCGACCAGTTCGCCGAGGTCAAAAAGAATGGTGACTGGACACGCGCGTTCGAAGAGGGCGTGCGGTGGGTCGCGCCGATTTCGGTTTCGTCCCGGTTGGTGACGGAAGACACCGAAATCCGCGGCTTCCATATCCCCAAGGGCGACACGGTCATGACCATTCAGGCCAGCGCAAATCGTGACGAAGAGGTTGTCCGAAACGGCGAGGTCTTTGATGTCTATCGCGACGATTGCGTTCACCAGTCGTTTGGCAATGGTCCGCATTTTTGCCAGGGCACGCATGTCGCTCGGCGCGCTGTAGGGCAGATCATGCTTCCTGTCCTGTTTGACCGCTTTCCCAACGCAACAATCCCCGACACCGACGCCGTGATCTGGCGCGGCTTTGGTTTTCGTGGGCCCGTCACACTTCCTGTACTGCTGAATTGACCATGACACCTTTCAAAGCCCCCATAGACGATATTCTCTTCTCGCTTGCCCATGTTGCCGGTGCTGACACTGTTGAAGGTTGGGACCATGAGACCGCAGCCGATATCCTCGACCACTTCGGTGCATTTGCCGAAGGCGTCATCGCCCCTTTGAATGCCATTGGTGACGCGCAGGGCGCACGCCTTGAGAACGGGTGCGTGCGCATGCCGGACGGTTTCAAGGACGCCTACAAACACCTTGCCGAAGACGGGTGGCAAGGTCTGACGGTGCCAGAAGCCTATGGCGGGATGGAACTCGACCCATTGGTCGCCGCGGGGGTTTCTGAAATTTTCTCTGGTTCGAACCACGCCATGCAGATGGTGTGCAACCTGGTGCCGGGCGCTGTCACGACGCTCTTGCGGTTTGGAACGGACGCACAAAAGGCGCGCTGGATCCCGAAGCTGGCCAGTGGCGAAGCCCTTTCGACAATGGCGCTGACAGAGCCGCAGGCCGGGTCAGATCTGTCGGTCATTCGCACCAAGGCGATCCGCGACGGCGAAATTTGGAGGCTGGACGGAGAAAAGATCTTTATCTCGGGCGGCGATCAGGACATGTCCGACGACATTCTGCACATGGTTCTGGCGCGTACCAGCGATGATGGGTTGCGCGGGCTTTCACTGTTTTTGTGCGCCAAGCAGTCCGGGGCCAAGGTGACGCGCATCGAGGAAAAGCTGGGTCTGCACGCCTCTCCGACCTGTCACATGGTCTTTGACAACGCGGAAGCCGAGCTTATCGGCGAAGAGGGGCAGGGCCTGAAGGCGATGTTCACCGTGATGAACCATGCGCGGCTGGATGTTGCCCTGCAGGGCGTCGCTCATGCGACCCAGGCTGCCCGGATTGCACGCGCCTATGCAAGTGAGCGCAAACAGGGCCGAGCGGCGGATGGGGCGCCCGCGGTGCTTGCCGATCATGCTGATGTGGCCCGCATGCTTGACGAACAGGATATCCTCGCGATCGGCGCGCGCGCCATGGTGCACCTGACGTTCGTCGAACTTGAGAAAGGGTGCGACCCGGCGCTTGCTGAGTTTCTGACCTCGATGTGTAAGGTCTTTGGCTCGGAAGCCGGGCCGCGGGCCGCGGACCTCGGGATACAGATCATGGGCGGCTACGGCTATTTGACCGAATACGGGATGGCGCAAATCTGGCGCGATTCCCGAATTTGCTCTATCTACGAAGGAACAAACGGTATTCAAGCCAAGGGGTTGGCGACCCGCGGTTTGAAACCGGGCGGTGGCGCGGACGCTTTCGAGGACTTTCTCATGAGATTGAGTGATCAGACGGCAGGCACACGCCAGTTTGAAACCTGGAGCACCCTGAAACAGGACTTGCGGGCTTCAGCCGATCCAAGCGCCTCGGCCCGCGCCTTTTTCGAAGGGTCGGCGGCGCTCTTGCAGGATGCCATCTGGCGCCGCATTCGCGATGTCGCCGATCATCATACCGACACAGGCCACATCAAGCGCCTCGCGGATCGCGTATTGGGGGCACAATGACGCAGGATGTGCTGATCGCAGGGGGCGGGATTGGCGGCCTGACCCTCGCTTTGACCTTGCATCAAATCGGCGTCCCGTGCCGTGTTCTGGAAGCGTCCCGAGAGATGAGGCCTCTTGGTGTTGGCATCAACATTCAGCCAAACGCAGTCCGCGAGTTGCACGACCTGGGGATCACCAACGCCGATCTTGATCGTGTTGGCGTCCAAGCCAGGGAATGGGCCTTGGTCGGGTTGAATGGCAAAGAAGTCTATGCAGAGCCACGCGGGTTGGAGGCCGGATACCGCTGGCCGCAATACGCCGTGCATCGTGGCGAATTGCACATGATGCTTTATGAGAAAGTTCTGGAACGGCTTGGCGCTGAGGCGGTTCAAACGAACACGAAAGTCGTAGGCTACGCCCAAAAAGCCGATGGCGTTTCGGTTCAGGTGTCGTCAGGAGAAACGCTGGCGGGAAAGCTGTTGATCGGTGCCGACGGAATTCATTCGGCCGTTCGCGCGCAAATGCATCCGACCCAACCGCCCATACACTGGGGTGGCGCGATCATGTGGCGGGGAACCGCGCGCGCCAAGCCGCTGCGCACCGGATCGTCTTTCGTAGGTCTTGGAACGCACCGGCACCGCATGGTGATCTATCCGATCTCGGCACCCGACGAAACCGGCCACGCACTGGTCAACTGGATCGCCGAGATGACGGTCGACAACAATGACGGCTGGCAGCAAGAAGGCTGGTTTCGCGAAGTCTTGATTCGGGATTTCGCGCATAACTTCAAAGACTTTCGCTATGACTGGCTCGACGTGCCCGCGATGTTGGCGCAGGCTGATTGCGCCTATGAAAATCCGATGATCGACCGCGATCCGGTTGACACCTGGGTTGACGGGGCCGTTGCGCTGATGGGCGACGCGGCCCACGCAATGTACCCAACAGGCTCAAACGGCGCGAGCCAGGCCATAGTGGATGCCCGGGTGATGGGAGCAAAGTTCCTTGAATTTGGTGTGACGCCCGAGGCTCTGGCCGCCTATGATCAGGCGCTCTGCGGCCCGATTTCAGAGGTTGTCCTGAGAAACAGAGGGGCCGGCCCGTTCGGTCTTTTGAATATCCTGGATGAGCGTTGCGGCGGTGTGTTCGACACAATCGATGACGTCATACCGGAACAGGAACGGCAAGACTTTATGGCCAAATACAAGGCCGCCGCAGGGTTCGCGATGGGTCAGCTGAACGCGGCTTCGTCCACGATACCCAAAGGGGCGACGGCACCGTTGTGATCCATCCCAAGTGACCAGGCCGAACGGGGACCGGATGACAGCGCGCCGGGGGCCAAACCCCTGCTAATTCCGTTTGCGAATGGACCATCCATAGGGCGGCAGTCCGTGCCGTCTTTCTGAAGTGAGATTGACCAGAAGTTCCTGATCGTCCGTGGACAGCCTGCCCAGTCCGTCTTCGATTTCGGCGCCAAGTATCGTCGCCTGGCTGAGGCTGGCCAACGTGGTGACGGCCGCCTTGATGGGGCCGCGCAAACCACGAGGGCCATAGAGTTCTGCGGGCGTCCAGACAGAGATGCCCGACCCGGCCAGGGCGCAGGCCAGCCCGATCACATAGGCGGCACCAAATGCCGCTTCGTGCCGGGGGTCGTCATCGGCCATGCAGACCCGATCCCGGTCGGGGTTCGGGATCGTTCCGCTGCCATAGGGGTTGTGACGCATCGCAAGCGTGCTCGGTCCGATGCGATAGGGCGTGTCGCCGATAATATGACGAACGCTTGCCGTGATGTGTGGAATGGCTTCCAGGGTTTCCATCACCGACAGATCGTCGGCGGCATGAACGATCGGGCACAGCGCATGTGAAACGAAGTCGAGCAATTCGACTGGCGGGCGTTTGCGGTTGAGTTCGGGGAAAAAGGTCACCATGCCCCCGCCGCGCTGAAGATCGGAGAAGATCTCGGCGCTGGCTGCGTGGATTTCGGACAAGGGCGGGCAAGGCGGCCAGTCGGATCCGGGCGGCGTGGACTGACGGTCCACAGAGGGGCAGACCAGGATGCTGGCCGGCGAAAAGCCCGCTGCGCTCATGGACCTGCGAAGCCGTTCCAACGCTGCCTCTGGGGGGGCTTGGTCAAACCTGCAGATGGCCTCCAGATCAAAGGTCAAATCAGGAAAGCCGTTTTGCAACATGCCAAAGGCGGCGCATTGGCTGTCAAAGGCGCCCAAGGTTTCGTCCATGCTGCACAACAGCCGCTGCGGGCCCACGTCCCGGATGTCGGATGGCGTACTGATGGCCCTTTCGACATCAGCCGCGGTGACCAGGACAGCGGTTTCCGGAAAACGAGCCAGAGCTTGGGGCCTGTCCGGACGCCACCGTGCCGGCACCGAAGCGCAGGGTTTCCAGGACAGGGTGACCGATTGTTCCAGCCTCGTGCCGTCCTGCACCAGATAGGGCCAGGGTTTGGCGAGGGGGCGGTTGTAGGTCTTGAACGACGCATCCCCCCATTGGCGCTGATCCTCGGTCTCGAATGTGTCCCCGTCGAGCGTGCAGGCAACCTTCAGGCCGCCGGCTTGATGGGTCATCCGAGAGATGTCCATAAATGGTTGCCAGGGGTCGATATGGCCGGGAAAGGCGGTGTCAGAGACCGTGCCATCGGAATGGCGGATCTCTATCGGACACCCCGCCAGCGCCGCGGGATGCAGAACCGTGAAACCGGCGCGGTTTGTTTCGAAATCGCCCAAGGCCGTCCCGACAGCGCGAAAGCTCAGGGCATTGGGATCTGCCTCTATTGTCAGGTCGACGATCAACTGGGCGCCGCTGTTCTCATAGGTCGCCTGAAGCCGAACCTGGACGTGATCCGCCGTGACCTCGCGGCCCAGACATTCGAGCTGCGGCACCAGGGTTCCCCAATCCCGGTCCCGGGCAAGAAAACTGATGCCGCGAATGATTTCTTCGTCGCCGACACGGATGTGCCGCAAGGCGCCGGTCTCAAGAGAAAACGACAACGCTCCGACCTGAATGCGCTCGGTCTCTGCAACAGGTGCATCCGTTCCATAGAGCGTGACAGCGTCGGTCATAGTGTATTCAAATCCACAACCCGCGCTTCGCTGGCCGAGAGATAGGCCGCCTCGACAAGAGCGAGTGTGCGCAGATTGTCCGCACCACTGGTCTCGGGGGCGCGCTGGTCGGCGATGCAATCAACAAAGTGCTGCTGAATCGTCAAGACGCTTTCCTGAATGTTGTGCCAGGGTCGCGACGCCCAGGGCAGGACCGGCGGGGAAAGATCGACCTCTTTTGATCCGTCGCCGGTCTGCAAGGTCAGCTTGTACCCGGCGTCCAGCCGCAGGGTGCCCGTGTCCCCGTCAATCTCGATCAGGCTTTCGGGAAAGGTTTCCGGAAGCCGCCGGGTGGCGTAAGAGCAGTCCACAACCGAGGTCACCCCGCTGTCATGCGTCAGCAACATGGTTGCCACGTCCTCGCCCCGTATGTCCGGATTGATCCGTCTGGTTGTCGCCGCCAGTCGCGTGACGTCACCGAACAAGGCGCGGGCGATATCCAGGATGTGAATCCCGAGATCCTCGATGATAAAGCGCTCTCCCTCGGCCAGATAGGGCTGGCCCGAGAAAACGTCATAGCCCGAGCGAAAACTGACCCGGCCAAAAAACGGGGTGCCGATTGCGCCGTTCCGCACCTCGTCGATCACCCGCCGAATGGCCGATTGCCAGCGAAAGTTCTCGTGCACCATCAGGGTTTTTCCGGCGCTCTCGAAGGCTGACACCATGGCGCGGGCATCTGTCATGTTCGAGGCAAAGGGCTTTTGGCAGATGGCGTGTACCTGGTGGCGGGCGGCGAGTTCGACCAGCGCGCGATGTGTCGACACCGTTGTCGCGATATCGACCGCGTCAAAGCCACCTTCGGCGAACAGCGCCTCGGCCGTTTCATGACGGGTCGCCACGCCGAACTGATCGCCAATCAGAGCCAGCCGTTCGGGATCGGTGTCACAGATGGCCACGACGTCCACGCCGTCGATCTGTTGCCAGGCGTGCATGTGGTTCACCGCAAAAAATCCACAGCCGATAAGTGCGATTTTCATCTTTTTCTCCGATCCGGGTTCAGGAACAAATCGATTTGACCGAGGCCTTGACGGCCTCTTCCGAGAAGACGTCGTCCATCCAGTTGTCCCGGAAGATCACAGGCTCGGCTTCTTCGATCGCTTTCATGCAACCGTCTGACAGTTTCCCATTGGGTTGCACCCCGAATGCGACGGCCAAAAGGATGTTGAGGTGACCCAGCAGAAAGTCTTCGGCCGCCTGATAGGGGATGCCGCGTCGCGCTGCCTCGTCCGTGGCGTCCTTCAGGACCTTGGCAAAGGTGGCCCCGATGGATTCCGAAAGCGCAGGTTCCAGCATCGCCATCTGCGCGACAGTCACGCGATGGGACCGCATGACCGGTCCGTAGAAGCTGCGGGCGATGGCCTCGCATTTGGCATAGTGCTCTTCGGGCCCCTGAGCCAATGCGCAGACAATGTGCTGTTTGGCAGCGATGCCGCCAAAGTAATCGCGTTTTGCCTCTAACTCGGTTTCATCGTTGTAAAGCGGCGGGTGGCAGGGGTGCGCGACAAAATAGGTGACGTCATCGCGCTTTGGCAGGACCTCGGCATGGGGGGCGGCAGCGTCCAGCATGATAACCGCTGTGTTGGGCTTCAGTTCATCGACAAAGCCGGTCAACACTGGACCGATCAACCGGTCGGGCACTGCAAGGATCACAGTGTCCGCCGCGCTGAGTGCCTGGCCCTGATCCACGCAGGTCAGCCCGGTTTCCGCCTTCAGGCGCTCACGCCCTTCGGCTGTCACTTCGACCGGCAAGACGTCGTAGGGGCCGGACATCAGGTTCGTCGCAAGGCGTACGCCCATTTTGCCGCCGGCACCAAAGAGGGCAATTGTCGTCATCCGCTGCATCCTTTCTTGACCGGGAACCGCATCATGCAGCGCCCTTCAGAGTTTTTTCAAAGAAATCCACCGCACCCATCTGACCACCTTTCAAGGTGACCTCCAACCCATCGATATCTGGGGCCTGAGCCGCATGCACACGACACAGCGGGGCACCGGGCGCGAGCGGCGCAATGGCCGAAAGCGCGTCGGCCTGCAAAGCACCCAGCGCATGCCCAGAGCTGTCTCCACCGCAGATTGCGACGCGCGCAATGCGGGTTCGTGACCGGATGGAGCGGACCAGTTCTCCGAGTGCGCGACCAAGGCGCTGGTTGGCCTGCGCGGCGGGTACGCCGCTTTGGGCAATGCTGTCATTCATGCGGGCGACCGAGAGATCATCGGGGCCACGCGCGGTGCTGACCAAAACGTTCTGGCCCTGTGACAGCCGGGATAGGGCCTCTGTTTCGACGCGGTCCATGTCCGCTGCGAGCTTGCCCGGGTCCACGGAAGCGGACGCGTCAACATCCAGAATGGCAAAACCCTTGGCCTCGGCATGGGCAATCTGGTCGGCGGTTGTCTGGGCGCAAGACCCGGACACGGCAAAAAGCTGACTGGTTGGCTTCAGCGGCATCGCTTCTGGCTGGGCCGGTATCCGGCCGGTTGCCCGCCAATGCGCCACCAGCGCATATTCCACCCCCTGCGAGCCAACCGCGAAACCGGGGTTGGTTTCATCGATCAATCGGCCGGCGGCCTTGAGCGTCTCGTCATCGAAGACATCAAGGCCGACAATGGAGCAGCCGTTGGCAATCGCGGTTTCCAGGTCGACATCCGACCGCCCCGAGGTCATCGACAGGAAATCCACGTTTCCCATCGATTGCGTCGTTTGATGCGACAAGTGCCGCAGCAGATCGGCTTCGTTCATCGGGGTGACCGGATGACGTGACATGACCGGGTGCCGGTCCAGCCTGTACACCTCGGGGCCGGACGCGGCAAACAGCGTGCCGAACACCTGGTAGCGCCCGATTTCCGGCGCGCCGACCACAAGCGGGATCCAGGTCGGGTTCAGGGCGTCCCGGCCAAGATCCGCCGCCAGACCGATCGATCCGACATCCGGGGCGCTGTCGAAGGTCGAGCAGACCTTGTAATGCACAAGCGGCGCGCCAAGGGCCTTGAGGCCAGAGAATATGGCCGGAAGTCTCTCGCGCATCCAGGTCTGTCCCCGGGACCGTGCTGTCCCCGCCACGCCGATCGCCTGAAGTCCCGGGTAACGTGCCAGTGTCCCGGCGTCGGGAACATCCAGAAACAGCATGGTCCGAAGGCCCGCAAAGCCGAGAACTTCCATCACAGCCGATGAGCCGGTGAAGTCGTCGCCATAAAACGTGATCAACGGCGCTGTCATGGGTCAGAATGCCTTAATCGCCGTGGCGAGGGCCGGATGGGTCCTGGCATGCTCGGTGATGCTGATGCCATTGCTTGCCGCATCGTACGCCGCGCGCATGGCTTCGACGCCAGCGGCGACGCCTTGGGGATGCGCAACAATGCCACCACCCGCCGTGACGATCAGGTCTGGCGATCCCGCCGCCTGCAAGGTCGCGGCGGCCTGATGCACGGTCTGTCCCGAGGAAAAGACGGGAACCGCCGTCATGGCGGCGTCAGCAAACATCGGGTCGGCCAGAGAACGCGCCGAAGCGATCACGCTTTGGTTGCTCTCGGTGAACTTGTTGTCGATCCCGTTGACATGCATGTGGTCGGAGCCCGCCAGACGCCACAGCTTGGACCAGGCCGGATAGTCCCAGCCCAGCATGGGGGCTCGGGTCAGGGCGCCCCAACCACAGCGATGGGCGTGGATGGGCAGCTCGCTATGGCGGGCCAGGGCGATCATGCCCGACATGCCAACGGCCGTCAGACTGGCCATCACACAGGTTCCCCCGGCTGAAAGCACCAGATCGTGGCGGCGGCGCATCTCGTCAATTTCGCCGGTCAGGTTAAAGGCAACCATCGTCTTTTTGCCTGTCCTGTCCGCGCAGGCGTCCACGGCCGCCATGACCCGATGCACGCGTTCCTCGAAAGGGCAATAGGGGCCATCTGCCTGCAGCTCGTCATCCTTGATGAAATCGATGCCCCCCTCGCACAGACGGGTGACTAGGGCGGCTGTGTCTTCCGGATCAAGCCCTACGCTTGGCTTGATGATCGTCCCGATGATCGGACGTTCATGAACGCCGGAAAGACGTCGGGTTCCCTCCAGCCCAAATTTCGGTCCCGGATAGGCCTGGGCAAAGGCAGAGGGCAACCGGACATCCAGAAGCCGGATGCCCGAGAACGGCTTCAACTCGAACAGATTGCCGGCGACCGTCGCAATCAGGTTCGGCAACGAGGGGCCAAGATTGTCCAGAGGCCAGGACAACGTGACATGAGCCGTCCGGTAAGGCCCGCCCGCCTTTTGAGCCGCGCCCGGCAGCGAGGGTTCCGAATGGGCGGACAACTCTTGAATATGTTCAACGCGCGCGCCTGCACGGTCTTTCAGTTCAGGGGTCTCGCCCGGCACTTGGCGAAAAGTGCCCGAAGACTGTTCACCGGCCATGATCTCGGCCGCGTTCTCAAGGGGTAAAACAGTTTCGATCAGGTAATCCGCTTCTATGCGAACGGGATCGATCATGGCTAAGCTGGTCTCTTGTGAATGACAACAATTGGGCGCGATTGATCGAGAAACGGTACGTGCCTCATGACTGTAAGCCAATCCTTAAGTTGGATTGGCCCCACTTTGTTCGCGTGTTTCGGGTCAGCGTCGGACGGACAAGGGGCCCTGGTGGCCCGGGGTGGTGATGCCGCTGCAGGTCATTGCGATTGATGACGACGCCCTGCACAACACGGGGCCGAACTGTGACGTGTGGCCCATCAGGGGACGCGGGGATAGCGTGCCAGAGACCCGCCATCCCGAACTCGTATGACCTGCAATGGAGTGTGTTTTCCGTTCTGTGGTCGAGCGGCGGTTCAAGGCACCAGGATGACTCCGACGGTCCCCGAGTGTCGCTATTCGAAGAACGCGGTGTTCTCATTTCTGACGAGGTCCAGGATATTCCCGATACCGCCAAGATGGGTCCGAAAACTTTCTTCGGCGACGGCCGTGTCACCAGCGGCGATCGCTTCGACGATTTCTGTATGTTGCTCCAGAACGAGTTGCCGCCGTTCCTGAGACAATGTCAGGAAGCGCACGCGATCCATATGGGCTTTCTGTTCCTTTATGAGTTCCCAAACATGGCCGTGGCCTGCGCATTCGCAGATGATTTGATGGAACTCTTCGTCCAGAACGTGAAACTCGGTTGGATCTTCAGACGTAATCGCCTTTTGCTGCCGCGACAAGTTGTCTTCGAGGCGGCTGAGAAGGTCCTCTCTGGCGGTTCGCGCCGCGGTTCGCAGACATTCAACCTCGAGAGCAGTTCGAATGAAGACGGCGTTGATGACGGCCGTTTCGGAAATTTTGGTAACAAACGTAGCGCGTTGCGGGCGAATGGAGAGGAAGCCAAGTTTGGACAGCCGGTAAAAGGCATCCCGAACAGGTTGGCGTGACACGTCCAGTTGTTTTGCGACCTCAGCCTCGGACACTTTTGTTCCCGGCGGCAAGTCCAGAGCGATGACAGCTTTGTACAGCGTTTCAAATATTTGTTCGGTCGCAGTCTTCGTCGGACGCGCTGTAAAGGGCGAGAGTATTTGATCCATTTCCTACTTTTCTCTTACGCCGACTGTTCCCTGATCCGACGGTAGCCCATCTTTCATTTTGACACAACTAGTAAACTAGCATATTAGCCGAGTAGACCTGAAACCTGAACCTGTAAGGCGATTCCTGTGGCGCTTGTTGAACCTGACCGTTTGTTTTCAGTCGATCTTGCCTCGGACCTGACCTGCGGCCTCGCGAAAGATGCCGAAGGCCTTTGACACACAATTTTACGCAAGAAGGAAAACCCAATGACTGCCGCCCAGATCCGACACGCTATTGATCCGGCAACCGCCAAAACCCTGGACACCGAAGGGCTTCGTTCGCATTTTCATGTTGGCGGGCTGTTTCAACCCGGCGACATCAAACTTGTCTATTCGCACTACGATCGGCTTTTGTTGGGGTCGGTGGTGCCGGCTGATGGGCCGTTGATACTGGACAATGTGCCCGAAACCGGAACGCCGTCCGTGCTGGATCGTCGCGAGATGGGTGTCCTGAACCTGGGTGAGGCCGCAGACGTCACCGTTGGAGGGGAAACCCATAACGTTGGTCGTGGCGAGGTTCTGTACATCGGCAAAGGGCAGGGGGCGATCACATTCAATGTGCCCGGTCGTTTCTATGTTCTTTCGGCCCCGGCGCATGAAACGCACCCGAACAAACTGATCCGTCTGGAAGATGCCAAGAGAGTAGAACTGGGATCGCCGGAAACCGCGAATGAGCGGGTTATCCTGCAGTTCCTGCATCCAGAGGTCTGCCAAAGCTGCCAGTTGCTGATGGGCATCACGCAATTCTCGCCGGGGTCGGTCTGGAACACGATGCCCGCGCATCTGCATGATCGCCGGATGGAGGCCTATCTCTACTTCGATCTGCCCAATGATCAGCGGGTCTTTCATTTCATGGGGCGTCCCGAGGAAACCCGCCATCTTGTCATGGCGAACGAAGAGGCCGTGATTTCGCCGCCTTGGTCGATTCACAGCGGCGCAGGAACCGGGTCCTACACCTTCTGCTGGGCGATGGCCGGCGACAACGTTGACTTCACAGACATGGACATGGTCCCGATGGAGGATCTGCGATGAGCAATGTCTTCGCGCTGACCGGCAAACGTGCCCTGGTCACCGGGGCCAACACGGGGATTGGACAAGCCATCGCCGTGGGTCTGGCCGAGGCCGGTGCCCATGTGATTGCTGCGGGCCGTTCGTCTTGTGACGATACAGTTGCCGCAATCAAGGCCGCTGGCGGCAGCGCCGAGGCAATGTCACTGGATCTGTCCGATCCGGTGGCCGGTGCCGCGAAACTGGCCGAGGCCGGTGAACTGGACATTCTGGTCAACAATGCGGGCATCATTCGCCGCGAAGACTCCGTCGATTATTCAGAAGCCGATTGGGACGACGTCATGGACGTCAACCTGAAAGCGGTCTTTCTGCTCTGCCAGGCCTTTGCAAAGCAATCCCTTGCAAGGGGTGCAGAGGGTCGGGTCGTGAATATCGCCTCCCTCCTGAGTTTTCAGGGTGGTATTCGCGTCCCGGCCTATACGGCGTCCAAACATGGCGTCGCGGGGCTGACCAAGATCTTGGCGAACGAATGGGCGGCCAAGGGCATCAACGTGAATGCGGTGGCGCCGGGGTATATTGCGACCAACAACACGACAGCCCTGCGTGAAGACAAGCAACGCTCGGCCGAGATCCTTTCGCGTATCCCTGCAGGCCGATGGGGCGATCCCGAAGATATCGCGGGCGCCGTGGCCTTTCTGTGTATGCCGGCGTCGAAATACGTCACCGGCGCAGTTCTGAACGTGGATGGCGGCTGGCTGGCGCGCTGAGCCAGGCCTTCCAAACACCAGAGACGCCCCCTGGACCGGGATCATGCATCCTTGGGCCAGGGGGCGTTTTTTGTTCTTCAAAGCGCTCTGCGCGCAGGGGGTTGGGCGACGGTTTATCGCTCAATAAACATCGGGGTGATTTGGCGATCACTCTTGAGATGGTCCCGGGCTCGGCCCTGAATAGCGTCGCGGGCCCAAACGATGTGATCCCCAACGCCACGGGTCGTGCTGCCAACGGGATCGCAGTTGTGAACGTGCCGGGGCGATCCGGTCTCATTCTCCGGTCACTCCGCCAAAGCCAAGGCGCCTGGCCTCGACGGAACCGCGTTTGTGGCATGGCACGTCAGCGCCGCGAACTGCTCAGCTTTCATCAAGACCGCGCGCTGGGCGTTCTCTGTAGCTTGATGGACTGGCGCCCAGGTACCTTTTGAACATGCGCGAGAAGAAATAAGGGTCCGTATAGCCCAGTTCGGCTGCAACAGCTTTGACAGTCAGACCTGTGGCCAATCGGTTGGCCGCGAACTCCATCCGTTTCAATTCCCGGAATTTCTGAGGCGTATGACCCAACCGGTCGCGAAAGGCGCGGCGGAAATAGTCCGGGTTGTAGGGAACATTCTGCAAGGCTTCCTCGACCCCTGCGCCCAAAGGATCGGTGGACAGTCGCGATGCCACCAACATGATCTGCATCGAAAGATGGTCTTGGCTTTCGGGGGCGTCGGCCTCTGTTTTCCAGCCCTTGAAGGCTTTCTCGAAATAGGCCAGCAGAAAGACCATGAACTGATGGTGCTGCGCCAACGTCGTGTGACCATGCGGGACGGTTTCGCGATACAGCCTGACAATGGGTCCCAAGGCATCCCAGTTTTCAAGGTCGATCGGGTTGCGCAGGGCCATCTGGCGGATCAGGTCGCCGCGCCCGAAAAGCTCTAACGTAAAGTGTTGGGCGATCCCGGTCAGCGGTTCGTCGCTTTCCCCGCGGCGGCCACGAAACCGCGTGTAGGCGGGCACAAGCATCGCTTTTCCGGGGCTGATAACGATAGGCTCTGGGACTCCCGCCACGTCATAGACCGCGTCTCCGGTCAGGCAGATGATCAGGTCATGCGACGGGTTCAGCTTGTCGATTCTCCAGTCCCGGCCATGCTGCATCTTGATCGTCGATCGGACCAGTCGCAACGAGAGCGACTGCATCGGGATCAGGTTCAGCGGCATATGTTCGATTTTGTCCATGCTTTTGTCCAAATAGCACCATTTTGGTTAGCTGACTAGCATATTAGTATCTTCCGATATCGCCATAGAGTCACTGGGAGGTGCTGTATGGCCGCAAAAGGGAGGATACGCTTACCAAAGCCAACGGATCGTTGGGGGTAAGTATGAGAGTTATGACCGAACCGGTTAAGAGAAAACCTGTCAAAATCGCATATGTCGGCGGCGGCTCCCTGAACTGGGCGATCACCTTGATGTCCGACCTTGCCTATGACACCCGGTTGGACGCCGATGTCCGTCTCTTTGATATCGACCAGAGTGCCGCCTACAGGAATGCACAAATCGGTATGCGGTTTGCCAAGGTCTCGCGCGGGGCGCCGGCACGCTATACAGCCAGCCACACGCTGCAGGACGCACTGCAGGGGGCCGATGTCGTTGTGATCTCGATCCTGCCCGGCAGCTTTAACGACATGGCGCAGGACATCGGAATTCCCGAGAAGTACGGAATTCCGCAATCTGTCGGGGATACCGTCGGGCCCGGTGGCTTTGTCCGTGCGCTGCGCTCTATTCCAATGATGGCAGACATTGCAAAGGCGATCCGCGATCATGCGCCGAACGCCTTTGTCTGCAACCTGACCAACCCGATGAGCGTTCTGACGGGCGTGTTGTATGCGACGTTCCCGGGGATCAAGGCCTGGGGTGAATGCCACGAAGTCACCAAGATCCGCAGACAGGTCGCTTGGATCGCCAATCAGCAAGATCCCGAAGCGCAGTATGAACACCGCGATGTCGAGGTGAATGTGCTGGGCATCAACCACTTCACTTTCGTCGACCGCATCCATCTGGGCGGTCGCGACATGATGCCGGATTACCTGGAGTTCGTTGGCCAGCATGCCGCCACGGGCTGGGCGCAAACCGAGCCCGGCAAGGACGACGAACATGCCCGTTACTTTGGAACGCGCAATCTTGTGGCCTTTGACCTGTTGGACCGCTTTGGCATTCCGGCAGCCGCGGGGGACCGCCATCTGGCAGAGTTCTTCCCGGCACAAGACTATCTGGCCAATCCCGGCAGTTGGGGATTTGCACTGACACCTGTATCCTACAGGTTGCGTGATCGCGACAATCGCCGGCACTCTGCGGCAGCCATGGCAAACGGAAGCGTCGTTCCGGTCGCCAAACGTTCGGACGAAGCATTGGTGGATCAGATTTGCGCCTTGATGAGCGGGGCAGCCTATGTCGTGAATGTCAATCTGCCCAACGTCGGTCAGATGGGTGACCTGCCCCTGGGAACGATCGTTGAAACGAATGCCGTGTTTTCCGGGATGGGTATCCGCCCGGTGGTTGCTGGCACCCTGCCTGCGAACCTGCAAGCGATCATGGCAGATCATGCGGCACGGCAGACCGACCTGCTGGAGGCCGCCTTAATGGAAGACAAAGAGGCTCTTTTCGGACTGTTCCGAAGCGACCCGCTGGTCTCGACACTCAAGACAGAGGATGCGCGAACGATGTTCGACGAAATGCTGCAGGCAACAGCGCACTGGTTGCCAGAAAAACTGAAGGGAGCTGCGTGATGGGCGGCGACAGTAAATACCTGGGGCTATGGTACGTGGCGCCCTATGTGCTTGGGCTGCTCTTGTTCACGGGCTTCCCATTCGTCGCCTCGTTCTACCTCAGCTTTACGGACTACGATCTGCTGTCCAGCCCGGAATGGGTGGGAACGGCGAACTACGAAAAGCTGTTCACCCGGGATCGCACGTTCGACAAATCACTTCGTGTGACACTGACCTATGTGTTCACGACAGTGCCGCTGAAACTGGTCTTTGCGCTGTTTATCGCGGTAGTCCTGAACTATCGCCTGAAAGGGATCAATTTCTTCCGCACGGCCTATTATGTGCCGTCGATCCTGGGTGGCTCGATCGCGATCGCCGTCCTGTGGCGTTACATCTTCGCCGATACAGGCCTGATGAACATGATCATCACCATGCTGGGCGGTGAACCCATCAACTGGTTCGGCGATCCTGACAACGCGCTGTTTACCATCACGCTGCTGCGGATCTGGCAGTTTGGCTCTGCCATGGTGATCTTCCTTGCCGCGCTGCAATCTGTCGACAAGTCGCTGTACGAAGCGGCCGCCATCGACGGCGCTGGCCCGTGGCAGACCTTCCGGAACATCACCCTGCCGCTGATCACGCCCGTGATTTTCTTCAACCTCATCATGCAAACCGTCCAGGCATTCCAAGAATTCAACGGCCCCTACATCATCACCGAGGGCGGCCCGCTGAAATCCACCTACCTGCTGCCGCTATATATCTACGACGAGGCTTTCAAGAGCTTCGACATGGGATACGCCTCTGCAATCTCGTGGGTGCTGTTTGCAATCATCATGGTTCTGACCCTCATCGCCTTCTGGTCGTCGAAGAAGTGGGTCTACTACGCCGGCGACAAGAGGAGCTAAGGATATGGTTGCTTTGACCGACCTTCCCAAACCCGATCAAAAGACACCGCCGACCGCGTTGGAACTGAAACTGCGACGCAAGGCACGGATCAACACCGCGATCCGCTACTCGGTGCTCATCGTGGTTGGCCTGATCATGGTCTACCCCCTGGTCTGGATGATCGGCGCGTCCTTCAAGACCAACGCCGAGATGTTCTCGAGCCCGTCGTTCTGGCCCAAAGAACCGACAATTCAGGGGTTCATTGACGGCTGGAAGACGTCGACACCCTACACGTTCGGGCATTTCTTCCTGAACTCGCTGTGGATCATCATCCCGAAAGTGATCGGGACCGCGATCTCCTGCACCTTGGTGGCCTATGGCTTTGCCAGGTTCGAGTTCCCGGGAAAGAAAATCCTGTTCGTGACCGTGATCGCAACCCTGCTGCTGCCCAACGTGGTGACCCGCATCCCGCAGTACCTGCTGTTCCGCGATATTGGCTGGTTGGATAGTTTCCTGCCGCTTTGGGTGCCCTCGGCACTGGCGGGCGACGCGTTCTTTGTCTTCATGGTGATCCAGTTCCTGCGCGCCATCCCGCGCGATATGGAAGAGGCCGCGCGTGTGGATGGTGCAAACACGTTGCAGACGCTGGTCTACATCGTTGTGCCCATGCTGGCCCCCGCGATCATCTCGGTCTGCCTGTTCCAGTTCATGTGGACGATGAACGACTTCCTCGGACCTCTGATCTACATCTCTTCGGTCGAGAAATACCCGGTCTCGCTGGCTCTGAAACTGTCTATCGACACAACCGAAGCCTTCGCCTGGAACCAGATCCTCGCGATGTCGGTGCTGACGCTTCTGCCGTCACTCACCGTGTTCTTCCTCGCACAGAAATATTTCATCGAAGGCATCTCCACTGGTGGGGTGAAGGGATAATGGCTGAACTACATCTGAAATCCGTCGAAAAAACCTATGGCAACGGGTTCAAGGCCGTCCACGGAATTGACCTGAAAGTGGAAGAAGGAGAGTTCATGGTTCTTGTTGGACCATCGGGCTGCGCCAAATCGACCACGCTGCGCATGATCGCGGGTCTTGAAACCATCACTGGCGGCGAGATCCACATCGGCGACAAGGTTGTCAACGAACTGGTCCCCGGCAAACGCGGCATCGCGATGGTGTTCCAGAACTATGCGCTTTACCCGCATATGAAGGTCCGCAAGAACCTGTCGTTCGGCCTGTCGCTGAAACGCGAACCGAAAAACAAGATCGAAGAGGCGACAAACAACGTCTCCAACATTCTAGAAATCGAAGAACTGTTGGATCGTCTGCCCAAGCAGCTTTCGGGTGGTCAGGCACAGCGTGTTGCCCTGGGCCGCGCACTGATCAAACAGCCCGAGGTCTTCCTGTTCGACGAACCGCTGTCGAACCTGGATGCGAAGCTGCGCGCCTCGATGCGTGTTCGGATCACGGATCTGCACAAGCGTCTGCGTGCCGAGGGTCGTCCGGCAACAGTTGTCTATGTGACGCACGATCAGGTCGAAGCCATGACAATGGGCGATCGGATCTGCGTGATGAAAGACGGACACATCATGCAGGTGGCCGATCCTTCGACCCTGTATGAACGCCCCGCAAACGCGTTTGTGGCCGGGTTTATCGGCATGCCCGAGATGAACCTCGTTCCCGCCGTTCTGAAGAATGATGCGGCCCCGGTTCTGACCCTGCACGACCAAAGCATCACGGTGAACGAGGGACTTGGCCACCGGCTGGCCGGCCTTGCGGGCCCGGTGACGCTTGGCATTCGCCCCCAGCACCTGGAAGTCGTGGTTGACGGCTCCGAGAACGCATTCTCGGCCCAGATCACCAACCTCGAATTCATGGGGCACGAGATCAACGTCCACGCGAAGATTGGCGATGCCGTCTTTGTGGCCGTTGTTCCAACCGAGAAATTCGACGCCTCTTTGGGGCGCGGAGACCGTGTCGGACTGAAACCCATCGGTCCGCATATTCACCTGTTCGACGCTGACACCGGTCAAAACGTGTCGCTTTCGGCGAACGGATAAAATTCCACTAGGGAGGACTACCTAATGAAACGCAACCTTCTCGCCATTGCTCTGGCAACAACTGCCCTGTCGGGTGCCGCACAGGCAGCTGAACTTCGCATGAGTTGGTGGGGTGGCGACAGCCGTCACGCAGCCACGCAAGAGGCGCTGAAAATCTGTGGCGCCAAACATGGCCACACCATCAAGCCGGAATTCACCGGATGGTCGGGCCACTATGAAAAACTGACCACGCAAATCGCGGGTGGCACCGAGGCCGACATCATGCAGGTGAACTGGCCCTGGCTGTCGATCTACTCGGCGGACGGTACCGGTCTGGCGGATTTGCATGAACTGTCCGACACCATTGACCTGTCGAACTGGGACGCAGATCAGATCGAAGCGGGTTCGATGAAAGGCAAGCTGAACGGCCTGCCGATCTCGACCACAGGTCGTTTGTTCGTGTTCAACAAGACCACCTTTGAAAAAGCGGGTCTGGAACTGCCAACCACCTGGGACGATCTGCTGGCCGCTGGCCCCGTTTTCCAGGAAAAGCTGGGCGACGACTACTACCCGTTTGAGGCGGCCAAGCTGGACGCCGCGCTGATCATGACGCTCTACGGCACCCAGGCGACCGGCAAGCCGTTGATCGATCCCGAGACCAACAAGCTGGCTTGGACCAAGGACGAACTGATCAATGCGATCGAGTTCTACCAGAAGCTGGTGGACAACCACGTGATCATGTCCTGGAAAGATGTGGCCGCCGCGGGCAACGTCAGGCTGCACGAAAACCCGAACTGGTCCAACGGCAAGATCGCTGGCACCTACCAGTGGGATTCGACCTACTTCAAGATCTCTGATCCTTTGGCTGACGGGCAAGAGCTGGTCTACACGGACCTGCTGAGCCAGGACGGCCAGAAGACTCCGGGCATCTATCGCAAGGCCTCGATGGTCTTCTCGATCTCGGCCAACTCGCCGAACAAGGAAGCGGCGGCGCAGGTCGTGAACTGCTTGCTGAACGAATCCGAAGGTGTTGCGGCACTGGGCTCGACCCGCGGTGTCCCGGCATCGATGGCAGCGCGTACGCAGCTTCTTGACGCGGGTGCGATCAAGCAGATCCAGATTGACGCCCAGGCGCGTGTGATCAACGCGGAAGGCCCAGCCATCCACCCGATGATGGAGTTCCCCGATGTTCGCTCTGCGATGCAGGACAACCTGGAACTCTTTGCATATGGCGAAGTCGACGCGGCAACTGCAGCTGACGAGATGATTTACGCCATTGAAGAAGCGTTGGAAGACATCGCTTCTTAACCCCCGGTGGGGCGTCATCTCCTCCTGGCGCCCCACCTTCAGAACAGGACAGTACAGTACAATGCCGCTTCTCCAGACTCTTGCAGCAACAGCAAGAACGGCTTCCCTTTTGCTCGTTCCGGAAAACGAATACTTTCGTTTGGACCACCCTGTCGACTGGGTGCTGACCGGGCCTGAAGGGGAACCTGTACAATCAGGATCGGCAACCCAGACCGGTGTTTTCCTGGACAAGCTTGAGCCAGAAACCCGGTACAAGTTCAGCTGTCACTTCGGTTCAGTCAGTTTCGCCACACGCCCCTGTGCGGGACTGATTGAAGCCGAGGACTTTGGCGCAGACATCGCATCACATGACAACTTCGAAGCGTTCCAGAAGGCAATTGCGGCGGTGCCTTTGGGTGGAACGTTGATGGTTCGCAAAGGCGAGTTCAAAACGCGACCTTTGTTCCTGAAACCCGGCATCACGTTGCATTTGGACGAAGGCGCCGTTCTCTCGGCGATAGCCGACCGCAGCGAATGGCCGATCCTGCCCGCGTACGAGGATCAGGGCCGCGTTATCGGTACGTGGGAAGGACTGCCCCAGCCGTGTTATGCGGCCTTGTTGACTGCGATTGATTGCGATGGGCTGTCCATCACCGGTCGCGGAACTCTGGACGGCGGCGGAGATCGCGGTGATTGGTGGGACTGGCCAAAAGAGACCCGCAATGGAGCACGACGCCCGCGAACCCTACACCTGCTGTACAGCAAGGGGATCGAGGTTACCGGCATCAAGGTCAGGAATTCTCCTTCTTGGACGGTGCATCCCTATCGTTGTGAAGGGACACAGTTTTCCAACATCTCGATCGAAAACCCGCCCAACAGTCCGAACACCGATGGGCTGAACCCTGAAAGCTGCACAGACACGAAAATCGTGGCGACTTTGTTCAGCGTTGGGGATGACTGTATTGCCGTCAAAGCCGGCAAGCGAAGTGATGAAGGCGACGGAAGTCATCTTGCCCCAACCAAGGGCCTTCGTATCCGGCACTGTCGCATGGAGCGTGGGCACGGAGCCGTTGTTATCGGCTCCGAGATGTCAGGCGGAATTTACTTTGTTCATGTCTCGAACTGCGAATTCGACCAAACCGACCGTGGTGTCAGACTGAAAACGCGGCGGGGGAGGGGCGGCGAGATTGCCGGCCTGAAGGTGTCGAATGTTTCCATGGTGAACGTTCCGACCCCGCTGGCGATCAATGCATTCTATTTCTGCGACCACGACGGCAAAAGCGACGCCGTTCAATCGCGCGAGCCAGCCGTTGTTGGCGCAACCACCCCGATCATCCGCGATATCCATCTTGCCAACATCACGGCGACCGGTGTCGAGCTGGCAGGCGCCGCCATCCTGGGATTGCCAGAGGCGCCTGTTGAAAACGTGACGTTGAATGACGTGCGCATCGCGTTTGCTCCGGATGCAAAACCTGACGTGCCGTTGATGGCTCTTAGCGTGCCCAAGGTGCGCCATGCGGAAATCTACTCTGAATTCGCCGAAGTGATTGGCTCGATCGAAGTGCAAAACCAAAAGGAACAGGCAGTACAATGTTGATGGAGTTCTTCGACACCTATGCGCGTGACCATCAGCCCTACAAAGGCGGATCCTGGTGCTATGAAGATGGTTTGGTCTATCGCGGGCTGGAACTTTTGCATCGCGCGACCGGAGAAGACCGTTGGTTCGCTCACATCCAGCGGATGGTGCACAAACAGCTTTCGGATGGTCCCGCGCTGCTGGGCTATGATCCCAACGAATACAACATCGACCATGTGATGTCGGGTCGGGCGCTCTTGTATCTGCACGAGGTGACAGGCGAGGCGCGGTATCTTGAGGCCGCAGGCCTGCTGATCGACCAACTTCGGACCCACCCACGGACCAAGACCGGTGTTTACTGGCACAAGCTACGCTATCCTTGGCAGGTTTGGCTGGATGGCCTTTACATGGGGCCTCCGTTCCAGATCGGTTATGGCATGCGGACCGGGAATGACGATCTTGTCGACGATGCGATTGGCCAAATCCGTACAGCGATGGAGATGACCTTCGTTCCCGAGACCGGGCTATATGCTCATGCGATCGACGAGGCGCGCAAACAGCCCTGGGCCAATCCGGAAACGGGCCACTCGCGGGCGCATTGGGCGCGTGCGGTGGGCTGGTTGGCCATGGCGCTGGTTGATGTCGCCGAGATGGTCGGACCCAAGCGTTTTGCGCCGCTGGTCGAGCGCACCGAGAAGCTGCTCGCCGAAGTGGCCAAGACACGCCAGCCCGGTGGGCTGTGGTTGCAGGTGATGGACCAGCCCGAACTTGAAGGGAACTATCAGGAAAGCTCGGCTTCGGCGATGTTTGTCTATGCGCTCGAGAAAGGCGCGAAGCTTGGTTTGTATTCTGGCGACACCGAGGGACTGTTCGACACGTTGGTCAAGGCCACCATGCGTCCCAAGGCGGGCGGCGGGCACGAGATGGCCGACATCTGCCATGTCGCCGGACTGGGGATGTACGAAAACCGCTTCCGCGATGGCAGTGCCGAATATTATCTGTCCGAAGTTCAGGTGTCGGATGACACCAAGGGTGTCGGGCCACTGATGATGGCCGCGGGCGCATCTCTGTCCCAGAAACACTTGGAAAACGTCGCTTTTGCAGCAGGTTAGAGACCTTCAATGGCCTTGGCAACGTCGCGCTTCGATAGGGAAAATGTACTTGGATGGACGGGCCCGGTCGCCCGACCTGTTCAGGACACATGGACCCCAGGTTCGAGCACCCCGGAAAACGGGTCGGCTGATTTTGTGGTTGGCCCCGCAAGATCAGGCGGTCAGTTCGAGAGGCTCCAATGCGCGATTGACGAGGCCATTCGCGTGGCGGAAGAGGGCCAGGCGCAGCGACGGTTTCACATAGAAATCTTGCCCGGCTGGTTCGCCGGCCCGGCGTACATTCCCGCGTCTTCGCCGCCCTTGACCATCAGGGGCAGTGGCGCAGACCGAACAACTTTGGCGGCGCGCATTGATGCACAGATGCCGGGCGACGCATTCCACAGACGGTTTTCAGAAGGCTTTTCGCGGTCACCTGCAACTGTAAAGGCAATCGCTGCGCGTGTGGCGGCGCGCCGTGTCATCGGAACGGCAAACAGCGCCGTTTTGCGCATTGAAAGGGATGACACTGTCATCTCTGACCTCAGCGTGGAAAACCTCTATGCCTGTGACCGGCCCTTTGCAGCGCCCGAAGGCGAAGTTCCGGATGTTCATGGCCGATATGCCAATGGTCAGCACCAAGCGGTGGCTGTTCACGTCGCTGGCGCGGATCGCGTTGCGCTCAGCCGCCTGAAGCTTTCAAGCTATCAGGACACACTTTATCTGCAGTCACCCTCGCCCTTTGATATCTCACGTGTTTTCCTGTCTGACTGCCAAGTGGCAGGGGACGTGGACTTCGTATTTGGCGGCGCGACTGCGTTCTTCGACAATTGCGAGCTTAGGGCACGTGTTGGACGAGCGCCGAAAAGCTGGACGTTGGCACCGTCGACAAACCTGCGCGCGCCATACGGGTTCGTTTTTCACAATTGTGCCTTCACCAGCGAGGCAGGTTACGCTTCGAAAACCAACAGCGCCTACCTCGGCCGGCAGTGGTTCGAAGGTGTGCGTGCGACACCCTATGGCGAACCAACGTCTCGGGGCTATCGCTGCGACTTTGGCTCGATTTCCGAGTTTCGCGGGCAGGCCGGTACAATCAGCAGAAGCTCGTTGGAAGCTGTCGGAAAGTGCGCGATCATCAACTCTTCGCTCGGTCCACACCTGAACAGGCGCCGACTGTGGGATGACTGGAGTGCCCCGGCGTGGAACCCCCGATTTCGGCCGGCTCAACACTCTGCGCTGGATTTTTTGAACGCGCTGTCGACTTGGCTGCGCAGCAACGAACTGTCCTACAAAGATCTCAACCCGGATGAACGTTGGTTGGTTTTGTCATGAGCAAACCGTCTGACCAACCAGGGCGGGTTATGCTGGTTGAATGACCGCAGCATGGCCCTCTGCAGACCTGCGCGGCCTGTGTCGATGCAGCGACATCCCTGATCACGAAGAGGAACGGAATGAGCATGGAAAAACGACCAATCAAAAGGGTCGCCTGCGTCGGTGAAGTGATGATCGAGCTTGTCGCCTACGCTGATGATCTGGCCAAACTTGGTGTTGCCGGTGACACCTTCAACACGGCCGTCTACCTGGCTCGGATGCTGCGTGGCCAGGACGTGACGGTTTCGTTTGTCACCGTATTGGGTCAGGACGCGTTTTCCGACCGCATTCTCAGAGCAATGAAAACACACGGACTGGACGCTGGGTTCGTCGAGCAAAGCGCTGACAAGTTGCCCGGTTTTTACGCGATCGAAACAGACGAAAACGGCGAGCGTAGCTTCAGCTACTGGCGCTCTGACTCGGCAGCGCGGACCTTGTTTTCGGCGTCATCCTCGCTGGGACTCGAGGTGCTGGATCAGAACGACATGGTCGTCCTGTCCGGCATTACGTTGGCGATACTGCCGCCCGAGGTGCAAACAGCCTTGATCCAGTATCTGGGCCAATTTTCCGACCAGGGTGGCACAGTTGTCTTCGACAGCAACTACCGGCCCAGCCTGTGGACGTCCGAGGCAGTTGCTCGTCAGGTCTGCGAAGAGATGTGGCGGGTCTGCGATATTGCGTTGCCGTCCGTGGATGATGAGATGGCCCTGTTCGGCGACAAGGATGAAAGCTCTGTTGTGCAGCGCCTTGGTTGCTATGGCGTGAACCGCGGAGCGCTGAAGCGTGGCGGTCGCGGGCCATTTGATCTGGGTGGCACATCCGTGGCCAGGACTTTTGAGACCGCCCCCAAAGTGGTTGACAGCACTGCAGCGGGTGACAGTTTCAATGCCGGGTTTTTGGCCGAAATCGTTTCGGGGGGCGACAGCGAAAACGCCATGGTACGAGGCCATTCCCTGGCTTCAGCCGTCATTGGTTACAAGGGTGCGATCATGCCAGAGGATCCCAACACCTGCGCGTGGAACGGTCTGACCTGACTCTAGCTCAGCAATGTCTTCAAGCTCAGCTTGGACTTCGTGCCGACCAAGGCATCTTGCGCATCAAAACCCAAAGACGCGCGAACTTCTGACGGGGTCAAACCGAATTCTCTTCGAAACGCCTTCGAGAACGCAAATTGATCGGCAAAGCAAAATTCGGTTGCGACAAGTCCTATGGCACCACGACAGCCCGGGTCTTCGGCCAGCCTGGCATGGGCAAGCATCAGGCGCGTCGTGGAAATGTGTTTCTGTACCCCGCGTCTTCTTCGAACAAGCGGTAAAGCGATGACCGTGACGCGCCGATCGCGTCTGCTATTTCTGCCGCGGAAAGGTCGGGCTTTCTGATGTTTTCAAGGATGTACATGCGTGCAGCATATGTCAGCGACGCGTGCATTGCGTTGCGATCCATGTGCCGCCCCGCCAGCTGGCGCAAGACACCGTTGATAAGTGACGTGAGGGTTTCACCCATCTCTGCCTTCGTGGCGCGTGAGAGCGCCGAAGGCGCATCCAACAGAAACCGCAGGTTCAACGAGATGATGCGCCCGAGCGGATCATCTTTGCGCAAAACGAAAAATGACGGGTGAAGGCCGGGCTTGAACTCAACGTCTTAAAGCGACAATGCGATGGGTTCGTGTTTCATCCATCGCGAGGTCATCAGCTTGACGGCCGCGGGTTCAAAGACGATCACGTCGCCCTTGGTGCAGGTCTTGACGCCCTCGTCGGTCATCAAGGTCAAAGACCCGTCGGCAATGTGTTTGACGATCAGAAGGGGCCGTTGCTTGCCGACCGACCGGGTGGCTCGGATCGTGCTGGCGCTTTTCTCGCCGTAGGCCGCCGTAACAGACCCAAACCGTACACCCCCTGATTGAAAATGAAAGTTGTCGATGGCGCAACGATGAACGAACAGATCGTATTTTTCGCGATAGTAATCACTGATCGCATCGCCGCGATCTTCGCTGTCGAATTCCGAGAGGTCAAAATCGAAAATTTTCGTCATCCTGGCCCTGCTTTCCAATCCTCACCCCGTCGTGCGAAAATATGCGATGCCAATGTACCTTTCAATTCATTGGTCATTCGCGGCCAAGTTTGGAGCCGTTTTGGGCAACAGGTTGGGACGTTCGGGTATGTTTGTTGCCAATCAGGGGCATGCATGACCTGCGGTTGATCTGGAAAATCTGATCAATCCTGGGATGAAAAATTATTAAAATCAACGAATTAATGAGGTTCTGGCAAAGTTCGGGATTTTCTGGCTGACTTGGGACCTTTGGCGCGACCGTCAGATTCGTGTTTTTGAATTTGGGACGTCGGGACATGGTAAAACCAGGACGTATCCCGGCAAAATCGCATTCAAAACACGGCCAGGTCTGTTTGCTCAATGACCTGGCGTGGACGAAAGACGACGATGGACCGAAGACATGCCACGGTTGAAAGCGCACTCGGCCTATAAACAATTTTTCAAACGGAAGGCGCAATCCGACGTTTCCGTCGACCGCGACGAGGACGGCACCGTCGTTGTCAAAGCCTCGGCGACCGAAGACGGTTTTGCCGGAATTAATCTTCACCGCTGGTCAGGGTCCGGAAAGGATCGGCTCTTGGTCCGGTCGATAGATGGCAACGACGATGGGGGCACTCTCAGCAGGTTTGGCAACAAGCGGCTTCTGTTCGATCCGGGGCAGGACTACCAGTACCTCGGGGCCGGAGAAACGGCCACGGCCGTATTCCACGCCAGAGGGTTCGTCTTTGAGGGCCGTGGAAAATGGGAACGTGTCGACATTCGCATTGAAATTGAAGTGCAGGGCAGCAACGATGCAGTGAACATCGACGCCCAGGCTTCGACGCTGGTTGGTCTGATCGATGAGGGTGAGGCGCCAGAGCACGCCGTGGCCGGGGACATCCGGTTCTCTGACCCCGATGTCAACGATCGCCACGTCTTCCGATCCGAGCCGCAGGGCGCAGACTATGTCGGCACGTTGGAGTTGGAGCAGACGGAAACCGGGATTCGGCAATGGCGCTTTTCCGCGGAGCCAGACGAGATCGACTATCTGCAGGTCGGCGACCGTCTGGTGCAGTCCTACCTCGTCACGATCGATGACGGAAATGGCAGCCAGGATACCACCATTGTGACGGTCACTATCGAAGGAGGCAATGACGCGCCGGTGGTCGATGGCGTTGCGTCGGTGCTGACCGGTGCCGTGACCGAAATGCCAGACAAGTCCGCGGGCGAAGGCATCCTTGATCTGACGGCCACCGGGACGCTGACGTTCCGCGATGCGGATCTTGCGGACACGCATCAGGTGCAGTTGATCCCACGAAGTGACGCCTACCTGGGTGTCTTGACGCTGGGCAGCGTGACACCGATTTCCGGGACCCAGATCTCGCAGGTTTCCTGGACATTTGTGGTGAATGACGCGGCGCTCGAGGATCTGGATACCGGTGACAGCCTGCTGCAATTCTATAATGTCGTCATCACCGATGCACGCGGCGCCACCGTCTCAGAGACAATCGCGATCACGCTGAACGGCGCAGACGATCCGATCAATCGGGCACCTGTAGTCACCGCCGACACCGTGAAAACCACCGGGGACCCGGTGACCGTGAATTTGCTGGCCAACGATATCGATCCCGACGGCGGCCCCCTGAGCGCAGCGTTCCAATCGGCCTCGCAGGATGACGCGGATGGTGACGGCTTTGTCGCCACGGTGATCAGCGTGGTCAGCGACCTGTTCGGCCAGTCCGTCGTATTGAACGTGTCAAACGGGCAGGTGTCGGCCGATGTCATTCTGAGTTCAGACTACAGCGGCAATGTCCAGGTCAGCCCCGGCGCCGGATTTGACGATCTGCCTGCGAATGAAAGCATCCAATTCCAGCTGGAGTACAGCGTCTATGACGCGTTCCTGTCGACACCGTCCACGCTGAACGTCGAGCTTGAACGCATCAACCGTGACCCGGTCGTTCAGGATCGGACCGAGGACATTCTGGAAGACCAGACGTTCGAGATCCAGGTTTCGGACCTTCTTGCCAGCGCGGTTGATCCAGATGGCGATCCGCTTGTCATCACCACCGTCTCTGCGTCGGCCGGCAGTGTCGAATTGGTGCAGGGGCGATTGGTGTATCGTCCCCCGGCAGAGGCCGTGGATCTGAACGCCGGTGAGAGCCGGACAGAGACGGTCACCTACGTGGTGTCCGACGGGGACGGGGGCACCGCAACGGGCACGGTGGAGATCACCATCAACGGTGTCGACGACGGCCCCGGTGTGCGGCTGACGTCGGTGGCTGCCGGGATCGGCGGCTTTGTTGTTCAAGGCGCCCCCGAAGACGAAGCCGCCGGGGCGCTGGTTTCGTCGGCGGGTGACGTCAACGGGGACGGGTTCGACGACCTGATCGTCGGTGGATTGGTCGAAGATGCGGTCTTTGTTGTCTTTGGCAAACCCGACGGAGGTGCCGTCGATCTGGCCGAAGTGCGCAACGGCAACGGAGGGTTCCTCGTGGCCGAAGGCGTTGAAAACATCAAGTATGTCAGCGCCGCAGGCGATGTGAACGGGGATGGGCTGGCAGACATCATCGTGGGCCGCCCCGAAGAGGCGCCGAACGCCGCCGATACCACGGTGATCGACTGGGACAACGACTTGTCTCTGGGCGAGTTCGATGTCGATGATCTGGCCATTTCAGAAGACATTGCCCGTCTCTTCGATCTCAGGACGTCTTCTTATGGAGAGGTCATTCCAGAGGACACGCGAACGGGTCAGGCCGTGGTTGTGTTCGGGAAAACCGACACCGGTGCCGTCGATCTTGGTTCCGTGGCTGGCGGGCAGGGTGGCTTTGCCATCAACGGCTACGAATTCATCTCGGGCATTGGCGCCTCGGTGTCCAGCGCAGGCGACATGAACGGCGACGGGTTGGATAACCTGATCGTTGGGGCCACAAATGCACAAGCCAAGGAGTACGGCCATTTTCTGCAGACCATACTCCCGCAACAGCTGAGATCCTACGAAAGCGACCGCGATGTTTCGGGTCGCACATATGTTGTCTACGGCAAGGAAGATACCTCGGCGGTTGAACTTGAATCCATCGACCAGGGCAGTTCCGATGGCATCGCGTTTGACGGTCTGCGCGAAGATCGGGTCGGCTGGTACGTCACATCCCTGGGCGATGTGAACGGTGACGGGTTTGACGACGTCATGGTCACCGCATCCGCCCGTGTGCGCGACACACAGTTTGGCCAGACGGCAGCAAGCGACAGCCATGCCCATGCCTATGTCCTGTTTGAGGGGGGAAGGGCTGACAAATACGGCGGCGCATTCGGAATACGGGCGCTACGAGCTGCCCTCACAGTGGGTGACCGTTTCCACGGATCCGATCAACAGTACCGGGATCGTGATGTCGACCGCGCAGCAACAGTTCGTGCGTGCGGTCGCGGCGTCGAGTGAGTTCCAGGCCTTGACCAACGGCCCCAACTCTCATCTTGAGTTGCTTGCCGTGATGCAGGCCATGCCGCAATGGGCGCAACTGACGGCAGACGAACAGGACCAGATGGTGCGCCTGACAACGGAACAGAATGTCGGGCGCTTCGGGGACCCGGTGTCATATGGGTTCGTGGCGTTTGACGGGTTGACCGAGGGCCAGCCGCAGGTCGGATACCTGAACCTGAGTTCCATACCAGCCCTGGTCAGGAATGATTTTGAAGGCGCATCGCTTGTCGCACTGGACAACCCCAGCTTCGTGGTGGGTCTGACCGGGACGCCATTCAAAATCTCAAGCGTCGACGATATGCGGTGGTTCTTTCACACGCTGAACCCAATGGTCGGCGATGGCGGTGACCGCGGGTTCTCGATCACCGGAATTGCCACGCAGGATTGGTCCACGCATGGCGAGATCTCGGGGGTGGGTGACATCAACGGTGACGGTCTGGCCGATATGTTGATCACTTTGACCGACACGCTGGAAACCCTGGTGATTTTTGGCAAGACCGGAACCGACAACGTCGAACTGGCAGACCTGCGAAATGGCATCGGTGGGTTCGCCGTTGACGGAACTCTGCGCGAAGCACGGGGCGTCGGCGATGTGAATGGCGACGGGCTGGACGACTTCGTCGCCGCGTCGTTCAACGGCGAAGCCTCTTACGTGATCTATGGAAAACAGGACAATGCCGCGGTCAGCCTGAGTGACATTGCGTCCGGAACAGGTGGGTTCCGCATCGAGGCGCCGGGTGCCAATTACGTCACGGTTTCCGGTGCTGGCGACGTGAACGGCGATGGCTTTGCAGATGTGCTGGTCGGTGTGCCCTTTATTGGGGGCGCTCCGGATGATCCCGGGCAAAGCTACGTCGTGTTCGGCGGGGACAAGACCGGCACGGCGCGCGTTGGCGGGTCGACAGATGACGTGTTGACCGGCACATCATCCGGCGACGTTCTGATCGGCGGACTTGGAGATGACACGCTGGACGGTCAAGGCGGCCCTGACGTGTTGCGCGGCGGGGCCGGAAATGACGTCCTGGCCATTGACGACCTTGGCTTCCGCGATCTGGACGGCGGCGCCGGACTGGACACGCTTCGGCTGGATTTCTCGAACATGACGTTCGAGGGGGCACTTTATTCTTCGACCGAGATCGAGGGCATCGAAGTCATTGATCTGGGTGGCAATTCGAACACCCTGGTTATGGGGCGTCTCGAAGTCGTCAATTTTTCCGACACCTCCAATACTGTGCGTGTCATCGGGGGCAGCGGGGTCGACACGGTGACGTTGAACGGAACCGGTTGGGCAGAGGCTGGAACCACAAGCGACCAGGGGACCCTGTTTGATGTCTATGAAGACAATGGTGCCTGGGTTGAGATCCAGTCCGGTCTTTCGCTCGAACTTCGCAGCCCGCTCAGTTTGCTGGACGTCGTGGCCGGTGCCGAAGAGCGCGCCGTACTGTTGACCAGCCCGCAGGCTGGCACCGGCAGCCGCGTTGCCTTGGCGGACCTGAACGGTGACGGGTTCGCCGACGTGGTGACCCTGACGCCGGATCCCGATGGCGCCGGACTGGGGCTGGGCGAGATAAACGTGGTCGCCGGTGCGGTGGATCTGGCGGGCAGCGGGCCACAGTTGGTGGACGACAGGCTGTTGCTGAAAATCACGGATGTGCCGGACGGGCCGAACGGATTGGTGAACCAGATCGACACGGCGGGCGACGTGAACGGAGACGGGATCGAAGACTTGATCTACTCCACAGCGACAGAGGCGTTCATCGTCTTCGGCTCTGGCGATCTGGGCGGGTCAGTGTCGCATCTGGATATTGCGGCAGGCATCGGGGGCTACCGGATCAGCGGCTTGGGGTCGAACGGCGAAGTCCACGGTTTGGGTGACGTGAACGGGGATGGTTTGGACGATGTGCTGCTGCAAACGGCGTCCGGCGGAGTGGTGGCATTCGGCAAAACAGACACCTCGGCACAGGACCTTGGGGCCTTGGCCATGTCCAGCAATGCAGCGGGTTTCGAAATCTCGTCGTCTGATTTCTTTGGCACCGTGGGGCTGTCGTATTCCGGTGCGGGCGATCTGAACGGGGACGGTTTCGCTGACATCGCCGTGTCTTCGCCCTTTGCGGGACCTGCCGGGGCCACTGGCTTTTCCGGATCCGCGTTTGTGGTGTTTGGAGGCACTGGCTTCCAGAACGTGGACATGGACAACATCGCCCAAGGAATTGGCACCGATGGCATTGTTCTTCTCGGCGATCCAACCCGGGGGCCCATCGACGGACTTGCAGGGGGCGGTGATTTCAACGGGGACGGCTTCGATGATCTGGTGGTCGAAGCCTCGGGCGATCTGTTCATATTCTTTGGGTCCGCCGATGCGTCATCTGGCGATCTTCAGACCCTGGCCGGCGGCACAGGTGGCTTCTTGATCAATGACTCCGGTGCCGGTGTCGCCGAGGCGGAGGCCTTTTTTGTTGGTGACATCAACGGTGACGGGCGTGGGGATCTTGCGATCCGCGCCGTCTACAACAGCGACAGGGTCGACAATGGGGCGACTTACATCGTCTATGGTCACCAGGTGGCACCAGACGTGAACCTTCTGGATATCGAGGCAGGTACCAACGGTTTCACGGTCGTCGACGAACTGGCTTTGTCAGTGGCAGGGGCTGCCGACATCAACAACGATGGTCTTGACGACATCGTTCTGGGGGTGCCCGAGTTTGACGATGCTGGCCTGACCGGCAACACATTCCTCGTCTTTGGCTGAGGTCGCCCGAATTCCGGGCGTGAGGGCCAATTTGGGTGGACGCAGGCTCTGGTCTGGCCGTGGACGGAACCGCTTGATCTAACAGCTTCCATGTGGACCAAAAACGTCTAACATTGGCATTTGTGACGCCAGTATTGCGGCACGTCTTGTCCATCTTCGGACGCCGAGCGCGGATCGCCGTCGCTGGCCCACATGGGAGAGGAATTTGCCTGAAGTCCCCAAGCTGGACATTGACCTAGCCGCGCGCGAACTGAGGGTCGACGGTTCCCTGGTTGCGATAGGGGCACGTGCCTTTGACGTGCTGGCATATCTCGATGCCCATACCGAGCGTGTCGTCTCGAAATCGGAACTGCTTCAGGAAGTTTGGGGCGGGCTTGCCGTGGAAGAGGGAAATCTGTCGGTTCAGATCAGCGCGCTGCGCAAGGCACTTGGCCCCAAGGCCATCGCGACAGTGCCGGGCGTGGGTTACAAACTGGCCGCAAGCGCGCCGCATGTTCCGCCCGCCGATGGGCCGAGCCTTCCTGATATCCCATCGATTGCCGTGCTGCCTTTTGCCAACCTCACTGGAAGGGCCGAACAGGATTATCTGGTTGATGGCATCGTGACGGACCTTGCCGCCAACCTGAACCGTGTGTCGGGCATATTCGTCATCGCCAGCACGTCGAGCTTTGCCTATAAGGGCAAGGCTGTGGCGCTTCCGGATGTCGGCGTTGCGCTTGGCGTGCGCTATGTCCTGGAGGGCGCAATTCAGCAGGCGGGCGACACCCTGCGCATCACGGTGCAACTGATCGAGGCCAGCAGCGCCCGAACCATCTGGTCCGAACGCTTTACCGGCGCGGCCGCAGATATCTTTGATCTGCAGGACAGGATCTCGGAACGAACCGTGGCCGCCATTGAACCCAGCCTTCTTTTCGAAGAATCCCGGCGTGCCCGCGCGAAACCGACCGACAGCCTGCAGGCCTATGACCTTGCCCTGCGCGCCGCCCCCATCGTGCTGCGTGTCTCGACGATGGAGGATTTCAAACAGGCCAAAACCCTTTTGGATCAGGCGATTGCCCTGGACCCGGACTACGCGCTAGCAAAAGCGCTTTGGATCCGCGCCCATGTCATGGCGGTCGGCAGCCGCGCCATTTCCCACGCCGAAGGCGCTGTCGCGGCGCCTGTGGCGCGTGAGCTGCTGGACGTTCATCAAAGTGACCCGCTGGTGCTGACCTACGCGGGGCACATGATGGTCTATCTTGGAGGAGAGCAGGATCTGGGGCTCAATGCAATTGCCAACGCAAAGTCGCTCAATCCGAATTCCGTGCTTGTCCGCGTCTCGTCCGGCTGGGTCAACGGCTATACCGGGCGGTACGAGGCCGCCATCGAGGATTTCGAACACGCCTACCGGATCAATCCCCTGGATCCCAATCTGGGTCACTGCCGAAGCGGACACGGCTATGCGCTTATCGGTCTTGGCGACTACGACGGAGCCGTACGTTACCTGGAACAGGCATTGGCGGACGATCCGGGCTTTGGCACCACCGAGCAGGCGCTTGGCGCTGCCTACCAGCTGGCCGGGAAACCCGTCGAAGCGCAGCGCATGATTGCGCAATATGCCAAGGCCTATCCAACGAACACCGTGTCATACTTTTTGCGCACGACGCCGTTCCAAAGCACCGATCTGCAAGATCGTATGTCCGCTGCCCTTCGCGACGCGGGCCTGCCCGAGTGATCAGCGCAGCAAGTTGTCGACGGCACGGCGGGCGGCTTCGCGATGCTGGGTCTTGAAAAGCTCGTGCTGCGGATCTTACGAGGGTTTGGTCCAGACGGCCGTGATCAGTTCTGCCAGACGCTGGATGGCGGTCCGGGCCGGTGACGGCGCCTTGGGCATCTGGCGCTTGCGAAGGGTCAGGTCGGATGTGGTGTTGGTGGTAAAGGCGGTCATGAACTTGGCTCCGGTGGGATTTCATTTTCTGAACCCAACCTGCCCGAGACGCGATTAAGCGTCCTTAAGCCGCCCCTAAATCTTGCCTAAAACTTCCAAAACGCTCTGCAAAAGATCGGATGGTCTGACTGCCCAGGTGGCAACTTCTTTTTTGCGCCTTGGGTCGATCAGAGGTCATCGGCGGTCAAAAACCAAGTTCTTTCAATCGGTTGATCTGGCGCGCCGCCAAGGCGTCGATTTCCATTTTGGCTTGCGCCGACAGCCCTGCACCCGGCTTGCGCACCGTCGGATGTGCGATGATGCCTTGTCGAGCCAGCGAGTACTTGCGGATCGCAAGCCCCATGCCGGGCTGCGCCTCGTATCGGATCATCGGCATATAGGCGTCAAAGATATCCCGCGCGCGGTCCAGGTCCCCTGCGCGATAGGCATCCAGAACCTGCCGCATCATCTCGGGATAGCCGAACCCGGTCATCGCGCCATCCGCGCCGCGCAACAATTCCTCCAGCAGGTACATCCCGCCGTTTCCGCACAAGATCGAGATGCGCCGCGATCCGGCGTCCGATGCCTTGCGCAACGCCGTGATCTTTTCCAGCCCGGGCCAGTCCTCATGTTTCAGCATGACACAGGTCGGGCAGTCTTCGACGATCCTGAGGATCACCGAGGTCGAGATCTTGACCCCCGTGGCAAGCGGAAAGTCCTGCAGGACAAAGGGCGTGTCGCCCAGTGCTTCGGCCGCGTTCTGAAAGTAGCTGACGATCTGCGCGTCAGTCTGCAGCCCCATCGGCGGCGCGACCATCACACCGGCACAGCCCAGGTCCATTGCGGCGGCGCTGAGTGCGGTCATGGCCGCGAAGCCCGGCGCGGACACGCCCACGATGACCGGAACGGTGCTGCGCGACGTGACGCGCCGGACGATGGAGAGGGATTCATCGGCCGACAGTTTCCCGGCCTCGCCCATCATGCCCAATATGGTCAGCCCCGTCGCGCCGCGTTCCACATAGGCGTCGACCATCCGGTCGATACTGTCGAGATCCACCGCGCCGTCGGGCAGGAATGGCGTCGCCGCGATGGTAAAGACCCCTTGGGCGGTTTCATCAAGCATCACCGGCTCCTTGCGGTTTGTGCGACAGTGTCAGGCGGATGTGCCCCAGCGCCATGCTGGCTGCGGCCTGCGTGGGTTCGACCACCGGCAGGCCTGTCGCCTCTTCCAGCGCCGTGCGGTACCGCGCCATCCCGGCGCACCCCATGATCAGGACATTGGCCCCGTCATCGTCGCGCAGCCGTCGTCCGGTTGCGATCATGGCGTCAAGGCTCTTTCCGTCATCGGCCAGATCAGCGACCCCCAGCCCAAGCGCCCGGTCGCCTGCCAGCCGATCCAGAACTCCCATGGCGCCAAAGGCACGCAGGTGGCGGGGGATCGAGGTCGGCAGAATGGCGATGACGCCAAACCGCTGGCCCAGGGTCAGCGCCGTCATGACCGCGGCTTCCTGGATGCCGACAACCGGCTTTGATGTCTGGTCGCGCAGGGCGTGCAGCCCGGGGTCGCCAAAACAGGCGATCACAAATCCCGCCGCCTCCTTTTGGGCGGCGGCCAGCGCCAGCATCGGCGCAATGGTCAGGTCGGCTTGCCGCTGGGATTCGATGCCCGGCGGGCCTTCGGCAAGCGTGAGACAACGGATCGGAATGCCAAAGCTGCGCAACGGATCGACGGCGCGATCAATGCCCTCGGTCACGACCTGCGAGGAGTTGGGATTGATGATGACCAAGGCACTCATGCGTCGGCCCGCGTCGTGGATTGGATCTCGATCTGATACCCCTCGGGATCGTTGAACACGAAGGCGCGGATCCCAAGGTCATCGTTTTCGAACAGGCGGGACAGTCCGTCCACCCCTTTGTGTTTGGCATAGGAATACCAGGCGTCCACCCCGGGGACCCGGATGCAAAGCTGCACCGGTTTGACCGGCGCCCATTTGTTCATTCCGCGTGTCTCGTCCACAAGTCCCACATGCGCGCCGGGGCAAATCCGGTAGATCTTGCACCACCCCTGATCGATGGCCAGAGGCAGTCCGAGAATGTCCTCGTAGAACCGCATGGCCGTCGGCAGGTCCCGGTAATACAGGAACGTGATGGCCAGCGTGTTCCCGGCCTCTGGGCGCTGCGGGGGGGACGGGGTCATTTGGCGGCCCTTCGTGATTGCGTGGCCAGATCGGGACGGTCGATCCAGGCGCCACAGCCGGGGGTCCCAAGAAAGACACCGCCTTCGACAAGCGGTTGGCCCCGCAGAAAGACCCGTTCGGGCCAGCCCGTGACGCTATAGCCCTCCCACGGGTTGTAGCCGACGTTGTCATGCAGATCATCTGCCCCGTAGGTCACGGTCACCTCGGGGTCCCAGATGACGATGTCTGCATCCATGCCTTCGGCAATCGCACCTTTTCGGGTCAGCCCATAGACCCTTGCCGGGGTGCTTGAAGTCAGCTGAACAAAGGCCTCGGGGCCGCCGCGTCCTTTTGTGACCATTTCGTTGAACAAAAGCGGAAGGCGGGTTTCCAGGCCGGGCAGGCCGTTGGCGATCTCATGGAACCCCGGCGTCGGACCGGCCGACAGTTTTCCGGTCTCGTCAAACCGATAGGGCGCATGGTCGGACGAGACCAGGCAGAGCGGGCCGGTCAGCAAGGCAGCCCACAGGGCCTCTTGATCCTGCTCTGTTCGTTGTGGCGGAGAACACATCCACTTGGCACCCTCGATGCCGGGCTTGTCCAGGACGGCCTCGGTCATGAACAGATAGTGCGTGCAGGTTTCCGCCCAGACCGGCGCCCCTCGGGCCTGCGCTGCGGCGACCTCGGCCGCGCCTTCGCGGGTCGAGATGTGAAACAGCATCACCGGCTGGTCCAGGTGTTCGGCGAAGCGACAGATCCGATGGACCGCTTCGATCTCGGCCATGCGGGGGCGCGACCGCGCGTGATCCCTTGGGGACAGGTGCCCGGCGCGGATCAGATCCGCCCGGGCCTGCGCGATGATTGCGTCGTTCTCGGCATGGACGCAGACAAGCGCGCCGTTGTTCCGTGCCTGCCGCATGATCCGCAACAACTGGGCGTCGCTGAGCTGGATGTTGTAGGTGGTAAAGACCTTCAGGGACCTGTGGCCCGCGCCGATCAGTTCAGCAAGCTGGCTGTCAAAACCGGCAACTTCGGTGTCGGTCAGGGTGATGTGAAAGGCATAGTCGATCATCGCGCCCCGACGCGCGCGGGCCGCGTAATCCGACACCGTCCGGGACAGCGGCTGCCCCCGGGCCTGCGCGGCAAAAGAGATCACGCTGGTCGTGCCGCCCATGGCCGCCGACCGGGTTGCGGTTTCAAAGGTGTCGGCATTCCACTGGCCCATGCCGGACATCTGTTCGATATGCGCATGCGGATCGACGCCGCCCGGCATCACCCATTTGCCCTTGGCCGAAATGCGCTGTTCGGCTTCGGAAACGGGCGCGCCCACCGAGACGATCCTGCCGTCACGGACCCCGACATCCCCGGTGATGACACCGTCGGGTGTGACCACCTTGCCGTCGTGAATGACCAAATCCATGCCAGAGCGCATCCCTGTCCGCCTGTCCTTGCAAACGCTTCCAAGCCGCAGCATGCCCCCAATTCAATGCGCTGCAAAGTGGTCTTGGATTGGCAATGTCGCCGTCCGCTTTCCCAACGGCGCTTAATCCGGCATCCCGGCCAGCCGCAGCCCTTCGGCGATGTGGTCCCAATCCTGTGGCCGACGCCACAAGACGCGGAACCCGCCCAGGGCGGCCTCTGTTGTTTCTGCGTTGGTGTTCAATCCGGACACCTGCAAATCCCGGACCCGCGCCTTCTTGAATTCCCCAAGCGTAAAGCGGGCTTCGTCGGTCATGCCCAGCCGGGCCTGTGACCCCGCGCGAAACGCCAGGCCGGTCGAATTCAAAAGCGATGCCCCGTTGAGCGTTTGCACAACCTCGGCATGGCGCCCCTGAAACGACAGGACCTGCCCCATGATCCACTCGAATGTCGGTGGCAAGGTCGTTCTTCGGGCCGAGACGGTTTCGATCAGCTCGGCAGCTTCGTCATGCCGGCCCAACATCAACAAGAGGTATCCGCACCACGACAGCGACTCGATTTCGTTTTCGGCCAGCGCCAGCGCTTTTCGGATCTGGGCCTCGGCGGCGTCCCACAATCCCATGACATGCAGCGCAAATCCCAGATGGTCCTGAATGTGCACATCAAAGGGGTCAAGCGCTGCTGCGCGCTGCGCATGATACAGCGCCTTTTCCTTGCCCGAAGCATCCAGGTGCCCGAACCAGTGCTGCACCACATAGCTGTCGGACAGATACATATGGGCCCGCGCAAGGTTGGCGTCCTTTTCAACAGACCGCTGCAGCAGGGCGCGCGCCTCCATGTTGCCCTCAAGGCTGATGGTGTCGCGCAGCCGTTTGCCCAGGATCATCAGCTCATAGGCCTGCAGATCCTTCAGGGGCTTCCGATTGGCGTTATGGGCGACGTCTTCTTCGATGCGGTAGGGGATTGCCCCGACAAGATAGCGCGACACCTCGTCCTGCAGATCCAGAACGTCGTGGGACCGACGGTCCAGACGATCGGCCCATTTGACCGTGCCGCCCTGTCCCTCGATCAGCTCGACCGACAGGCGCACCCGATCCCCCGCCCACCTAACACTGCCGTTCAGCACGTAATCCGACCCGCTTTGCACCACCCCCGAGGCCGCGCCATCCGGGGCCGTCGCAACGGCGGTGCGCCCCTGCGAGACGACCGAAATGGTCGAGAATTTTGAAAGCTGGGCGATGACGTCTTCGGCAAGGCCGTCTGCAAAGAAGCGATGCTCGGGCACATCGCTCAGGGTCTTGAAGGGCACGACCGTGACCGTCGGAACCCTGGACGAGATCGGGCGCGCGAAGGGCGCGTCCCGGGTGGCCAGAAGCGTGGTTTTCAAGTCAATAAGGTCTGCGCCCATGTCGATGCCCAGATCGTTGCGCAAAACGCGTTGGAATTCGTCGAACCGAAGCTGCACGCGGCTGCGCTCTCCGTTGGCGGCATGCGCCTGCAGGCACAGCGCCATCCCGCTTTCATCGTAGGCGTCCAGCGCCAAAATGCGGTCGGCGGCCTGCACGGCAGTGGCGGCATCGCCCCCGCCCAAGGCAGCCTGACCGACCTCCAGTAACCTGTCCTTGACCGAGCGCGCATAGAACGCGCGGGTCGTCGACAGCCAGTCTTCGAAAGGGGGCTCGTTGACGGAAACGCCTTCCAGAAAGGAGCCGCCGAAACCGGGTATGTCTTCGATAGGGTCCTGCGCGTCGCGGCCCAGCACATCAATATCCAGAAAGACTTCATCGCGGTTCAGGGTCAGCGTCCCGCCGTGGGACAGGATGACACCCTCACCCAGTGCGGCCCTCAGCGTCGACAGGGCCTGTCTCAGGCTGGTGCGCGCCTGCGTCTCTGGACTGCGGCTCCAAAGTGTTGCGGCAGCCTGTTCGCGGCGGATGCCGCTGTCCGCTGCGTCCGCGATCATCGCCAGCAACGCCAGGCTTTTCTGCGTCGACAGGTGAACCACACGCCCCTCGCTGTCGGTGACCCGAGGTGGCCCCAACAAGCGGCAAGAGTATGTCTTTCTTCTTTCCAATCGACTGCACCGTCTTCGGTGTATCCCGCATCGACGGTCCCGTGCCTCGGCTGGGAACACCGCCCGTCACACCGTCAGACCCCAGCATCCCCAACATGGCCATCGCGCACAACAAAAACCTGAAAAGACTGCCGAAAAGGCCGCCGGAGGGGCGAAGCGCCTGGGGGTCTGGGCAAACGGTTCGAGATCCGCAACGCCTGTGTCTGGTGTTGCCGCATTCTTCGCACGGACCTGCAGACGACGCGCAGTTCCCACGCGGTTCTACGCGTGCCGAACAGTCGGTTTCCTTCGACCCAAAAGGATGGTTTTCGCCGGTGACAGAAACGTAAATGTCTTGGCACATCCTGCGGCGCGGAGAAGGTTCGGACAGAGCCTAATGTGACAAATGCCGCGCTGCGCACGGACGTCTCCAATCGCGGTGGCGGCATCTTATCCGATAGCCGGCAGGACACACCATGAAGATTATGAATCCACCCCCTTTGCGAAAGACAAAGAGTTGTCCAAAGACGTCTGCCATTTCGCCATTATTGTCAGCTTGTCGATGTCGCATGTCCCGGAATAGGGTTGGTGTGATGAAGTCGCTCAAATTCCGAAAGGCTACCGTTGCCGATGTGGTTCCGCTTAGCGGGCTGATCCAGCGCACAATCCGCGTTTCAAATGCCAAGGACTATGATCAAAAATCAATTGATATGCTGTGCGCGATTTTTGAACGGGAGCCGCTCACCGAAAGAATCAAAAATGAGGCTATTTTCTTGTGTTTCGCGGGTGCCAATCTTGTTGGAACGGTGGGGCTGAAAGGTGACTATCTGCGATCATTGTTCGTGGACCCTGCATTTCAGGGGCAAGGGCTAGGCAAAGTGCTGACTGCAAGAATTGAAGAAGAAGCGCGACAGAGAGCAATCCCGGAAATGATGCTTCATTCCTCACTAACAGCGCGGGAGTTTTACGCGGCTCTTGGCTATGAATTTGTGGAATTGCAATCATACCCGGAAGGACCATTCGTCTTGATGAGAAAGCCTCTTAACGTGCGCCCGTGAAATACCTTGCGCCACGAAACAACGGCAGTGAAGTTTGCAGATGTGTGTTGCGACCGTCCGATAACGCCTCAGATCGGAGCAGACCTTCGTTTCCGCAAGGCCGAGGGTTGCTTCGTCCGCGTACCGGACATACCCCCCCCTGGCAGAACCCATGCGCCAAAAACGGTCGTCAAAGGGGCGTCACTGCTGGTGTCCGGGAAAGTCTTCTGATCTGTGCTAGGTTCAGTCGAAACAAGGGAGCCAAACACAATGGAAGATCGCAACGACCTGCGGAAGATCCAGACCCAAGGCGTGCACCACTGAGGTGCCCCTAGATTTGTTGACGCTTTGCTTGGTAATTTTGGAAGCAAAGGACGATGCAAATGTCAGGGCAAATTCGTTACTCAGATGAGTTCAAGATCGACGCGGTGGCGCAGGTCACGGAGC
>JAUHVR010000011.1 GCA_030424865.1 Alphaproteobacteria bacterium
CTCCGTGACCTGCGCCACCGCGTCGATCTTGAACTCATCTGAGTAACGAATTTGCCCTGACATTTGCATCGTCCTTTGCTTCCAAAATTACCAAGCAAAGCGTCAACAAATCTAGGGGCACCTCAGATGTAAAATCTCTGAAATATTTCAACTATATTACTTCAGGAGTTTTCGGACTTCTTCCACCGAGACACCCAAACTTCTTGCCGCCTCTTCCAAGCTCAAGACACCAGCACGTGTCATGGAAAGTACCTGACGTTGGCGAGCTGTGGCTTTGAACTGAGAAGGTTCTAGATCATATTCTCCCACGTTTGAACTCAATCCTAAGGAAAACCCATTGGTGACCAACGGCGCGAACCACCGGCAAAACGTCCCGCCGGTGGCGTAGCCATTGGCCCGCGACCCCAACTCCGCTGATCCGGCACAAGCTTGCCCAGCTGCGGCAAGGGACATGAGTGACCGTTCCAAAATGTGCTGACCGGGTGTTAACCATGCGATTGCAGGACAGACGGGCGCGCTTTCGTCTTGCGCATGAAACTGGACGCTGCTTGGTAGGACGCTACCATGCTGTCCGCCGACCAGAGACGAAGAAGACCATGTTGCCGCAACTGTCACCCGCGCCGAAAGGTGCACGCAAACGGAACAGACCTCTGCGCTGCAGGGGTAGATGGTCTGTTCTGGTGCTGGCAACGCTGGCACTTGGCACACCGTCCACACAGGCGCATCCGCACGTCTTTGTCGACGGCGGGGTGGATTTGCGGTTTGGCCCGGACCGCCAGCTTGAGACCCTGGAGGTCACCTGGATCTACGACACCTTCGAGACACTCTACATGCTGGCCGCGCATGGCATGGCGTTGAATGATCAGGGCACATTGGACGAAGCCGACCGGTTGGAGTTGGTCAAACGGCTTAGCCAATGGCCCGAGGATTTTGACGGATCGGCGCATCTGACGGTCGATGGCGCGCCGGTCGCCCTGAAGTGGCCTTCGGCGCTGGACGTCCACATGATCGACGGGCGCCTGCAGTTGACCTTTGAGCGTGCTCTGCCGGTTCCGATGGACCCCACGGGAAAGAGCATCGACGTCGCCTTTTTCGAATCGACCTATTTCTTTGACTTCACGATCACCAACGCGCCCAAGCTTCTGGGCACCGCACCGGATTGCGCCGTCGAACTGATCCCCTTTGACCCCGACAGTGGTGACAAGGAACAGCTGCAACTGCTTGCGAAACTCGGCCGCGAGGAAACCCCCGAGACCGCGAATATCGGCGAAGCCTTTGCAGACAGGATCCTGGTGACATGCGCATAGCAGCAACGCTGGGGCTGGTGCTGGTCATTGGCGTGGCGGCGTACCTCGTATTCGATTTCGATGGTGTCGCGCAGTGGGCCGCACAGGAGCAACGCAGGGTTCAGAACGCCATGGCGACAGCCATCCGTGCCTTGCAACAGGGTCATCCCGGCGCACTGAGCGCGCTTTTGACGGCTGCGGCAGCCTACGGGTTCTTTCACGCTGTGGGTCCGGGACATGGCAAGGCCCTGATCGGCGGGGTTGGCCTTGGGTCATCGGTTTCGGCCACACGGTTGTTGGCGATCTCGGTGAGTTCCAGCCTTGCGCAGGCGGCCTGGGCCATCCTGCTGGTCTATGGCGGTTTCGCGCTTTTCGAGCTGTCGGCGCGGCGCATGACGGGTCTGGCCGAAGAGGTCCTGGCCCCGGCAAGCTATGTGGCCATTGCCCTGATCGGTCTGATCCTTGTGTGGCGGGGCGGGCGCCGGCTGGTGTCGGCGCGCAAAGGGCCCTCTGATCACCATCATGATCACGACCATTGCGCGGGCCACAGCCACGGCCCCTCTGCGGATCAGGTCGAAAACCTGTCATCCTTGCGCGACACAATCGCCCTGATTGCCAGCATAGCAATCCGCCCATGCACCGGCGCCATCTTCCTGCTTGTGATTGCGTGGCAGATGGACCTGCACCTGGCGGGCGCGGCAGCGGCGGTGGTGATGGGGTTGGGCACGGCGACGTTCACCAGCATGGTGGCGGTGTCCAGCGTCGCGGCGCGGACCATGGCGGTTGTGTCGGCGGACCGGTTCCACATGGTGTCCCAGATCCTGCCGGGGGTTCAGATCCTGGCTGGCGCTGCGGTGATCTGGATCAGCCTGACGCTGTTGTCCTACACGTTTTGACCCGCGCCTTCGCCGCGCAACTGCCATAGCTGGGTGCAGACCGGCGGGATCCGCGTCTCGATGGCCATCATGGCGTCGACGATCAGATCTTCGCGCCAGCGTTGCCCGGCGATCTGGATGCCGATGGGCTGTGGTCCCAAGGGCAGATCCGCCACATGCGTCGGCATGTTACCCGCAGGCAGACCAGTGAAGTTCATGATGAACGACCAATGAGAGCGCCCAAGCGCCTCGCGCGCGCCCTCCAGCCCTTCGGCATCACGGCCGGCGGTAAAGAAGGGCGTCAGCAAAAAGGGTGTCAGAACAAGCGGGTAGTCCTGCATGAACAGCGACCACTGACGGGCATAGTGGCTGCGCTGCGCCAGCATCTCCAGCTCTTCGACCCCTTCGTAGGGCGGAAACTCGGTATAGTAGGTGTCGAAGATCGCGTTCAGCTGCTCTGATCCAAAGCGTCGGATGTCCTTGCCCAGCAGGGCTTTGACCTCGCCCAGCAGGGTGCGATACCCCACCTCGCCGGTTTCGCGCGCCAGAGGTGGTTCCACCTCTTCGACGGCATAACCGGCATCTGACAGGGCCGAGGCCGCCTTGTCGAGCGCGGTCGCCACCTCGGGGTGCAGGCCAAAGCCGAAGTCATCACGCGTGACCGCAACCCGGATCGGGCCGTCCATTGGCGCGCCGCGCCAGGGCAAAGGCGCGTGGAAGGGGTCACGGGCGTCGGGCGCGATCAAAGCGGGCATCGAGGTATGCAGGTCCGCCGCGTTGCGGGTGATCAGCCCCTGCACCGACATCGACTGCGCCAGAAGCCCGCGTTCAGCATGCTGGCTTGGGTTCCAGGCGGGCACACGGCCGAGGCCAGGCTTGACCGTCACCGCGCCATTGGCCGAGGCCGGAAAGCGCAGCGATCCGCCGATGTCGTTGCCATGCGCCAAGGCCCCGATCCCGGCCATGACCGCCGAGCCCGCGCCGCCGGACGACCCCCCCGCCGACAGATGCCGGCCCCAGGGGTTGTACGTCCGCCCGAACAAAGGGTTGTCGGTGTCGGCGCGGAAGGAAAACTCGGGCGTGTTGGTGCGCCCGATGATCACCGCACCCGCCGCCTTGAGGTTGCGGACCACCGGCGCGTCATCGGGCGCGATCAGCTCCTTGAACGCCACAACCCCGTTGCTGGTGGCATGGCCCTTCTGGTCGACGTTGATCTTGATCGTCACCGGCACGCCATGCAGCGGGCCTTTGGGGGCCTGGCTGGCGTCAAGCTCTGCCGCCTGCGTCCGCGCCGCATCGTCAAGCCGTTCGACCACGGCGTTCAGCTCGGGGTTCGCCGCCTCCATCCGCGCCAGCGCGGCCTCGGTCACCTCGGATGCCGAGACCGTGCCCTCATGCGTTGCAGAGGCAATCTCTGTCGCGCTCCATTGCCACAATGGTGTGTTCGGCATGACTGACCCCCTGAAACCACGCAGTGACAGGGGCTGACCTGCAGATCCTGTCTCGACCTTTGAAACCTTGCAACGATGCCCTTGGAACGCAAGGAGAATTCGCGCGTTCCAAGGTTTCATTATGTCGGTTTATGCCCCCTCGTCCGGCACCGGTGGATAGCGATAGCGCGCGGCGGCGACGGTCCAGTCCATGTGATTGCGCACATATTGCTGGCTGGCGTCCGAGGGTGGGTTGTAATCCCAGGGCTCGCTGGCCCCAGCCTCCATTGCGGCATGCAGGGCGTGGCGTGACCGTTGTGTTGCGATGATGTCATCGCGCAGGGCGGCGCTGTCCCAGAGCCGCGCCACCTCTGCCGCAAAGGCCTCGGCGATCTCGGCATAGGCCGGGTCCGCGGCCAGATTGACGTGCTCATTCGGATCGGCGCTCAGGTCATAAAGCTGCGCCGGATCGCTGTCGCAGTGGATGTACTTCAGGGTCCCGCGCCGGATCATGAAGACCGGATGATCCGCCATTTCGGCGCAGTATTCGGCGATCGCTTCGTCGACCGGATCCGCCTCGCCGCGCGCCAGAGGCATCAGGCTGCGGCCATCGATCGGGTCCCCGACCATCGAGGCATCGCCGCCACCGATCTCGAGGAAGGTTGGCAGCAGATCCACCAGTGACACGGCGTTTTCCGCCACACCGGTTGCGACCCCCGGCCCCGCCATGACCAGCGGCACCCGCGCCGAATGTTCAAAGAAGGTCATCTTGTACCACAACCCCCTCTCGCCCAGCATGTCGCCGTGATCCGAGGTGACAACGATGATCGTGTTGTCCAGTTCTCCGATCTCGTCCAGCGTCCGGACCAGCTCGCCGATCTTGCTGTCGAAGTAGCTGACGTTGGCCAGATAGGCGCGGCGGGCGCAGCGCACCTCTTCTTCGGTCAGGGGCACGGTCGAGGCTTCGATCCCGTCCATCACGCGGCGGGCAAAGGGGTCCAGGTCCTCGAGCGGTGGAACGAACTCGGGCAGATCGATGTCCTCGTCCGCGTACAAGTCCCACCATTCGGGCCGGGCAACATAGGGGTCATGCGGGTGGATGAAGCTGGCCACCATGGCAAAAGGCGCGGTCGCCCCCTGCGCCTTGTCGCGGGCCACGTTGAACAGCCACCGGCGGGCGGCAAAACCGACCTCGTCGTCATAGTCGATCTGAAAGGTCGCCTGGGCCACGCCGCTTTCCTTGACGGTCTGCATGTTGTGGTACCACTTGTCGATCCTCTGGCCCGGTGCCTCCCAGTTGGGGGTCCAGGCAAAATCGGAGGGGTAGATGTCGGTGGTCACGCGGTCCTCGAAACCGTGCATCTGGTCGGGGCCGACAAAGTGCATCTTGCCCGATAGGCAGGTGCGATAGCCCAGCGCCTTGAGGTAATGCGCGAAAGTCGGGACCGAGGCGCGGAACTCGGACGCGTTGTCATAGGCGGCGATCCGGCTGATCCTTTGGCCGGACATGAAGGAAAACCGCGAAGGCGCGCAAAGCGGCGAGTTGCAATAGGCCGCATCAAAGCGCATGCCGCGCGCGGCAAGGGCATCAAGGTGGGGTGTCTTGGCGACGGGGTGGCCATAGGCGCCGGTGAACTGCGGCGCAAGCTGATCGGCCATGATCACTAGGATATTGGGTTTTTGCATGAGACTGTCCTTTGAATTTCGGGATACGGAATTCAAAGTCAGCCGGGCGGCGGCTGGAAATGCATGACCTTGACGTGAACGCGTCTCATAGGACTCGCACTAGCACGGATGCGCCGATCCGACCTACAAAAATGATCCGGGCGGTCGAATAAAGCGACAAGGTCATCGCCTGCGGGTCGATGGCATTTTCGGGCCACTGCCAAAACTGCCTCGGGTCCAAGTCAGCGCTGTGCCCGGGGACTGACGGTTGCGCGGGCACAAGTGGGCGTTCTCGTTAGTTCCCAGCCTGATAATCATCGTCGGCCGCGCGCATCTCTTCGGGGCTGGCAAACCCGTCGCCGTTCTGGTCGACGATGCCAAAGGCGTAACCATAAGCCCCAAACAGGCGGATGTTCCGGGCCGTGGGCTGGCCGGCGGCGGCCATGGCGCGGACAAAGACCTTGAATTCGCCGCGGGTCAGCAGCCCGTCGCGGTTCTGGTCTGCCTGCACAAAGGCATCGACTTCGTCCGTGCTGGCCTCAAAGGCCAAGGCCCCCTGCGCAAGCAGCAGGCTTGCGGCGAAAAAAGCTCGGAACGTCATGGCTTGGGTGCCTCTTGCTGCCAGTCGATCCACAGAGTGTTCCCGGTTTTTCCGCGCAGATCAAACCCGGCTTGCACGCGGGGGTGAAAAACGCCATCCGCCCCCTGCCCCCACAGCGTCAACCGCAGCGGAACCGGGGCCAGGGGTTTGCAGGTGACCTCTCCGGGCAAAGCGAACAGGTCTGGCTCGTCCGTCCCCCGCCCCAGGGCCTTGGGCCAAAGCTGCCCCGCAGGCACCGATAGGCAGGTCATCACCACGTCAGGTTGCGTGCCCTGCCCCAAAAGGCTGTGCACCCGGTCGCCATGGATGCTGTAGAAGGTCCGGGCGCTGCTGACGTCCAAGGGCGCAAGGGGCGTGGCGTTTTCCGCCCAGGCCGCCCCCGACAGGACGAGGGCCAAAAAAGAAACAAGTTTTCGCATGCGCAACGGCTCCTTGGTGTCGTTCCCAAAGGATGCCCGCATGCGAGACGGGGCGCGATGGGGTCAGTGCCCCATATGGCGGCTAAAGTTCGGCGGTCGGATCGATCAGCCCGTCGCGCAGGGCAACCGCCATCAACTGCGGGACCGAATGCACATCCAGCTTGCGCATCATGCTGGTGCGGTGCTTGTCGACGGTCTTGGGCGAAATGCCCAGACTGTCCGCCATTTCCTTGTTGCTGCGCCCCGCCAGGATCATGTTCAGGATCTGCCGCTCACGCCCGGTCAACACCTCTTGTTCCGGCCGATCACGCAGAATTTCGACGAACGAGGCCGCGATATGGCGCTGACCCCGCAGGATGCCCGGCAGCCGGGCATAAAGCTCGTCATTGCTGTCACCCTTGGAAAACAGACCGTCGATGCCGCTGTCGACCAGGCCGCCCACAAGTCCAGGTGCCGAGATGCCTGTCAGCACGACGATCCGCGTGTCAGGCGACCAGCGGCGCACCTCTTCGATGACCTCTGCCCCCCCGGCACGCGGCATTTGCACGTCAAGCAGCAGCAGCGCGGGCTTGTGTTGACGCACCAGGCTGATCGCCTCCAGACCGTCTTCGGCCTCGGCCAGAACCGGGATGCCGTCCTCTTCGATCAGGCCGGGACGCTCCAGCGCCTCGCGCAGGCCAGCACGGACTATTGCGTGATCATCCGCGATGACGGCATTGTAGCGGGCATTGGACGCCATTTCTCTTGTTCCCCCGGAGTTTTCACCTGCATGACCTGGTCTTTCCCTCTTACCTTGGCGCGCCTTGCCTTGTCATGGGGTCTGTGGCTGTGTCTGACCGTTTCCGCCCAGGCCCAACTGGCCGAGATCGACCCGGCACAGGACGTGACGCCGCTTTTTGACGAACTGATGTTCCTGGGCTCGATCGACCCGGACCCCGGCGCGGCCCTGCGGGCGTTTCGAAATGGCGACTTCCAGCACCAGATGGTCACCGCCCGCTACGGTATGCACTATGCGCCCGAGACATGGGCCGCAGCCGAGCTGCGCAACACCGCCCCGTCGGACGGGCGCGCCGGCGATGGTTTTGTCCTGACGATGGATGCGCCGGCGGTCAGCGGCGTGCGGTTGTACCTCGTGCGCGAGACCGGGTTGACCGAAACGCTGCTGGACTATTCGGTCTTTGAACCCTTCGAGACCTCTGAGCACGCCGTCGCACAGCTGCGATCCCCAGAGTTCCTGTTGGCCCCGACAGAGCAGGTGACCATTCTGGCCCATGTCCAGCATGGCCCCTTCACAAGCTTTGACCTGGCGCTGCGCACGCCTTCGGCCCTGAACGAGGCGGTCTTTGCCTGGGGCGTCGGGATGACGGCGTTCTACGCATTCGCGCTGTGCTGCATCCTGTTCTTCCTTGGGTTCCAATTCGCGATGCGCAACGCGCTGGGGATGTGGAACGCAGGTCTTTTCCTGGCCTTTCTCGCGCTGATCGCCTTTGTCGACGGGCTGTTGTTCCGGTTCCTTTATCCCCAATCCCCCGGCGCGCAATCTCTGGTGGGGTTCTTCATCCTGTTCGCCATCTCGGGCCTGGGCTTTCTGGTTGCAGCCGCAGCGTTGCCAAAGGGACGCCTGGCACGAGGTGCGCAGGCTCTGGCGGGGCTGTCAGCATTGGGCTACGCCTTTGCCCTGGCACAACCCGGCCCCGTCGCCGTGACCCTGTCTTATGGGCTGATCGCGATGATGCTGGGGGCCAACCTGCTGGTGGCTTTGCGTGTACGGCACGACCGGGTGGCACCCAATGTCGGGGTAGTGACGCTGACGGCGCTGGCAGGGGTCGGCGCGGCCCTCGTGATCGGGCTGGCGCTGTGGGGCCGAGCCGGAGCCTGGCTGGATGCACCCGCGGTCATGAGGATCGTCTTTGCGCTGATGTTGATTGCGGTCATGACCGCGTTGACCGTCAACGTCATGGCGCTGCGCCGGCGACAGCTGGCCGCCGTGCAGGACCGGTTGCACGCCGTCGAGGCCGAAGCCCTGCGCAGCCGCGAGCTGCTCGAGGCCGAGCGCAATTACGTGCGGGCGCGTGAGCTGGCAAGCCACCGGCAAAGGCAATTGGCCACCGCCTCCCATGACCTCAAGCAACCGCTCTTTTCGCTGCGCATGACCTTTGACGCCATCGCAAGCGACATGAAGCCGGACATCCGTGCGCGGCTGAACGAGGCGTTTGATTACCTTGACGGGCTGGCACGCGGCTATGTCGACAGCACCGTCCCGGACAAGGACGCGCCCGAAGAGCCCCCCGCCGAGGCTTATCCGGTGCATGTGCCGCTGGCCACCGTGGCCCAGATGTTCCAGGGCGAGGCCGTGTCCAAAGGCCTGCGCCTGCGAGTCGTGCCCAGCGCGGTTGAAACAACAGCCCCGCCATTGGTCCTTATGCGCATCCTGACAAACCTCGTGTCGAACGCGATCAAATACACCGACCGCGGCGGTGTGGTCGTTGGCCTGCGCCACGCGGACGGCCCGGCGATCGTGGTCTGCGACAGCGGCCCGGGCCTGACCCGCGAAGAGATCGCGCAGTTTCGCAATCCCTACGAAAAAGGTGCCACATCCCAGGGCCACGGGTTGGGCCTGTCGGTCTGTTTTGAACTGGCGGAGAAAAACGGCATGACCCTGACCGTCACGTCCAAACCGGGACAGGGCAGCTGTTTCGCCCTGTCCTTGCGCGCCCAGATACCCAGTCAGGTGGCCTGATCAATCACGGACACTTGCCCGCGCTTTTGCGCGCCTCCCCCCGGGAACACAGGTTCACCTTGCCGATCCGGGCGACCTGCCACCCGGCCTCGACCCGTTCGATCAGCACCCGGTAAGCCTGCCCGGCCACCGAGTCATCGGCCCAGCCCTTTTCCTCGACCTCCAGGGCCAGCTGTGCGCCGTACTGGGTCATCTGGACAGTCATTCTGGGGCGGCCTTCCTCTTCGGGATGGGCCGGGAAAAACATGGTCAGGTCCTGCAGGACGTCCCATGGGACCGCGTGGGTGCCGGTTGGGACCTCGACCTCGGCAAAGCCGTCCAGATCGAAGGGCACCGGCGGCAACCGGTCGGGGCGCGCGCTGGCAGGCCAGAGCGCAACATCGTACCCGATGGCAAAGGCATAAGAGACGCGTGTCACCAAGGGCTGGCCGTCCTGCAGCATGTAGTCGTGAACCAGATAGCCGTCCCCCAATCCCGGCGGGACACGGTGCAAGAGCGTTATGCTGTCGCCCTCGATCACCGGGGACGAGGCCAGCGCCTCGGCCGAGAAGGACTGAACCTCTTGCGCGGACCAGTTTGGGGTGTCGCCTTTGGGACCCGTCACCCGGGCCGAGGGAAAGAACAGCGGGCGCAGGTGGCCCTCTGCTTCCCAAATGAACACGCTCAGGGTGTCGTGGGCCGTTGTCGCGCAGGGCACCTCGTGCAGCGTTCCGCCCGTCAGGCCATATGACACAGGCGGTTCTTCTGCCGAGCAAAAGCCTGGCGCCACCGCATCGCGCAGCGCGAAAAGGACATCTGTTTCAGCCGCTTGTGCCGAGGTGGCCATCGCCATGGATGCAATCAGAATGCGAGAGACTGTCATTGTGCAATCTTCCTTCTTGGGACCTTGAAAATCTTGTGCTGCCGTCAAAGCTTGTGACACCTGCGCCCCGGAATTCCAGCGGCTTGCTCAACCCACGCATCCGGACCGGGACGTCAGTGCGGGGACTTGCGTCCATCAAACACGAAGAGACGCTCTTGCCGGAAGTGCGCAGGGGCTCACTCGATCGAAATTCGATAGTTTGTTCCGGGTCCGCACTCTTGATATGCCGACCGGGCTGTCCTGATGCCAGACCACTTGTCGAAATACGCACCGCCCGCGCGCAAGCGGTACTTGACGACAACCTGAGTGTTGCGCGCCATCGCGTGGGGCAGGTTTCGTTCCGTTGAATAGATCTGTCCGGGCTGGCGGTCCGAATTGCGGATCGTGTCCGAAGTCACGCCATGCCCCGAAATGGCGTAGTCGAGGTCGATGATCTTGATCACGTCGCCCGTGTTGTTCACCGCCTCGATGTAGACTTCAGGGCAGGTGCTGCCGGCCAAAGCTGGCGAGACCGAGATCAGGACGGTGGCCAGTCCGGCAAAAATAGCTTGGGTGAACATGGTGAAACCCCTTCTGGCTGTTGGCGGCGGTGTCGTGTCCAGAGTGGCGGATCGCGGCCGCGATGCGCATGGGGTCGATCCCCCAATTGCGCAGGCGCCGAATGGGGTTTTGGCCCCAGCGCCTTTGGCTTGGGGGCCGTCTAATCCTTGGGGCAGCACGCAAACAGCGCGCCCTTAACCCCAAGGAGCCATGACCATGTTGAAGACCACCCTTTCCGCGGCCTTGCTGGCCACAACCGGCCTGACCAGCCTGGCGCAAGCCGCCGAAACACTTGAGATCACCCGCATTGAACTTGGTCAGGCGGGCATTGCGCGCTATGCCATGCAGGGCGCGATCCTTGGCAACAGCCTGAGCTTTGCCATCCCGCAAGAGGCCGCCAGCGACGTACTGGCCTCGTTGATCGTGCGAGACCCCGCGGGGGGTGTGATCGATCTGCAGACCGACGTGCCGGGGGCCGAGCGCACCCTGCTGCGCGGCACACCTTTTGCCAATGGTGTGCAGGCCGATACGGCCTCGATCCTGCGGGCGCTGATCGGGCAGACCATCAGTATCGGGGGTGAAACAGGCACCACCCGCGGGTTGTTGATGGGAGTGAACCGCGTTGATGCCGTCGAAAACGGCCAGCGGGTCAGCCGCGACACGGCGCTTATGCTGTCCGATGGCCAGATGATCGACGTCGTGCTGGCCCCCGGCGCGCAGATCTCGTTCCCGCAAGAGATTGCCGAAACGCTTGCCGCCGCTCTGCAGGCCAAATCGCGCGACACCAGCATGACCCAGTTCGACCTGACGCTTGAAGCCATGGGCCCACGCGATATCCAGATGAGCTATGTGACCGAGGCCCCGGCCTGGAAGAATTCCTGGCGGCTGTTGCTGGACGAAGGGCGGCTGCAGGGCTGGGCGACGCTTGAAAACCTGTCAGGGCAGGACTGGGAGGGCGTTCAGGTCTCGCTGACCACCGGCGCACCAGTGGCCTATCGGCGCAACCTGATCGACCCGCGCCTGTTGGCGCGACCCGACATCAAGGATCTGGGGCCAGAGCCGGTGCGTGCCCAGAAAGACAGCGCCGCGCTGGGGTTGCTGAGCCTGCATTCCAGCGGGACGGCACATCAGCGGGCCCTGAAAGGCACGGCCGTTCCGCTGGTCCCAAGTTCGGGCGCCGCGCGGCAGGGTCAGGCCGAGCAGGCGCATGGCCTGTTGCGCTATGAACTGCCGCACAAGATCGACCTCGCCTATGGGCGGTCGACGACGATGCTGTACCTGGACCTGCAGGTAGAGCCGGAAATCCACGCGCTTTACCGCCCCGAAAGTCAGGACGAACGGGTGTTTCTTTCGGTCGCGCTGCACAGCGAAACGCCTCTGGCCGCGGGCCTGATCTCGGTGCAGGGGGACGGCGGCTTTGTCGGCGACGCACCCTTTGGTGGCGCGCTGGCGGGGCACAGCACGATGCTGCCCTATGCGCTTGCACCCGGCAGCAAGATGCTGACCACGGTCGAAGACGGCACCGAACTGGCCTCACTCAAGCTCAGCGGGGACCAGTTGCACCTGACGGTCCTGCGCAGCCGGATCACCGAATATCAGACGGACGTCGCCGAGACCGTTGCACGGTTTACCGTCGATCACCCGGCGCATTTCGGTAAAGTCACCCAGACGAACGGCACCCACAACAAGCGTCCCGGAGCAGACAGGATCACGGTGCCGGTCGAAAACGGCAAGGGCCTGATCCGCGTCACCGAGACCACAACCGAAAGCGGCGCGATCCCGCTCGAGGCGCGCAGCGTCCTGCGCCTGTTGCGCGACATGCAAAACGAAGGCGGCACAGTGGCCCCCGATCTGGTCCCGGTCATTGACCGCGCGCTGGATCTCTATGCCCAGATCGAACGGGTCGCCAGCCAGCGCAAGACCGTAGAGGCGCAATACGCCGCCCTGAGCACCGAGCAAAAGCGCCTGCGCGACAGCCTTGAAACCGTGCAGCAGTCGGCGTTGCGGCAACGCTATCTGGAGACGCTGAACGAGACCGAGCAGCGGATTGCCGATGTGCTTGAGCGGACTGATGACCTGCAGACGCAAACCGAGCAGTTGAACGAGGCCTTGGTGGCCGTCTTCCGTGAACTTTGAACAGGGGAAGACCCGGCGTTGCTCTGCCGGGTCTTTCCTGTCTTGGGTTGGCTCAGGCAATAGCGGCCTGCTGGTGCCCATGAAACCCGGTGGGTTTCAGGCCCTTCCCGTCGAACGCCGCGCCTCTTGCGCCGGGATCAGCTCTGCAGGCAGGCTTTCGCTCCAAAGCCGCAATTCCTCAAGAAACCCAAGGGCCGTTCGGCCGAACTCGGTGATCTCGTACTGGACCGACACGGGCGCGGTGTCCATGACCTGTCTGGTCACCAGACCCTGCGCCTGCAACTGCCGCAACCGCTCGGTGATCATCTTTTTGGACGCGCCGCCGATCATGCGTGCCAGATCGTTGAAGCGCACCGGCCCATCCTTGAGATGCCAAAGGATCGACCCTGTCCACTTGCCGCCAATGACCCGCATCCCGCGCTCGATGGCGCAGGGCGTGTCACAGGCATCATGGACGGTTTTGCGGCCCTTCGGGTCTTGGTCGACGCGGGCTTTCATTGCGGCAATCCCTTCGGTTTTCAGGTTACAAAAAGTATACTGGTTGATCATGGTGCCCTTCAATCGCAAATAGTCCCGCAGTTGACCCTTTGATCGAACCCGCCTGATCGCCACCCACCGGAGCCCCGCCATGCCACAGCCCGACATCCACCTTTACACGGCCGCCACCATGAACGGCTACAAGCCCGTCATCCTGCTGGAAGAGCTGGGTGTGCCCTATGACCTGACCTTCATCGATTTTGCAAAATCCGAGCAGAAGGCGCCGGATTACCTGGCGCTCAACCCCAATGGAAAAATCCCCACCATCGAGGACCGCAGCGAGGGCCGCGCCATCTTCGAAAGCGGCGCGATCCTGTGGCACCTTGCGCAGAAATACGGTCGGTTCCTGTCAGACGATCCGATCGTCAGATCCGAAACGCTGCAGTGGTTGTTCTTTCAGGTCGGGCATGTGGGGCCGATGATGGGTCAGGCAATGTATTTTCAGCGCATCGCTGCGCCAAACGGTCATGATGATCCGTTTGCGATCCGGCGATACGTCGACGAAAGCCGCCGGTTGCTCGAGGTGCTGAACACCCGGCTAGAGGAGCGCGCGTACCTGGTGGGCGATTACTCGGTTGCGGATATGGCAACCTACCCTTGGGCGCGCGCCCATGTCTGGGCCCGGGTCGAAGTCGATGATCTGCCGAATCTGAAAGCCTGGTTTGACCGCATCGATGCCCGGCCGGCCGTACAAAAGGCGCTGACCATCCCCAAGGCGCAGCCCCAGTTCTGGGCGGCTGATGCGGATGACGGATCCTTCGCCGTCGAGAATGCCGCGCGGTTTGCGGGCGACGTCAAGCCCACCTGACCGGGGCGCAAAACAGGTGGCTTGGGCGCGGGTTGTCAATCAGCCGCCCGCCAGGCGGCGCATCAGCATGACCTCTGCCCCTTCGGGCAGTTCACGCGACCAGTCATCGCGATAGATCACCCCATCCACGGCAACCGCCACCTGCCCGCGGATGGGGGCAGCCAGGCCGGGATAGCGCTCTTCAAGCTTGCGCAGCATTTCGCGGATGGTGCGCGCCTCGACGCGCACCACGCTTTGATTGTCAGCCAGGGGCCGCAGACCGGCCCAGAGCTTGACCTCGATCATCCGTCCTGCGCGTCGGCCAGCGCCGCCAGGATCCGGGGCGGAGAGATCGGGATGTGGGACATCCGTACACCCACCGCGTTCGAGACCGCATTAGCAACCGCCGCCAAAGGCGGAACGATCGAGGTTTCCCCAACCCCGCGCACACCGTAAGGGTGGTTCGGGTTCGGGATCTCAAGGATCTGCGTGTCGATCATTGGCAGATCGGAACAGACCGGAATGCGGTAGTCCAGGAAACCCGGGTTCTGCAGCCGTCCGTCCGCGCCATAGATGTATTCCTCGTTCAGGGCCCAGCCGATGCCCTGCGTGGCTCCGCCCTGGTACTGACCTTCGACATAAGACGGATGCACCGCCTTGCCGGCGTCCTGGATCACGGTATAGCGAACAACGCGGCTCGACCCGGTTTCGGGATCGACCTCGATATCGCAGATATGCGTGGCGAACGAGACGCCGGCGCCATCGGCCACCAGTTCCGAATGTCCCGCGATGGGGCCCCCGGTGTTGCCCGCCTCGGCAGCAATCTCCTTGACCGACAGCGGAGCACGGTTGCCATGGTTCTGTCCGGCGGCATGGGCATGGCCGTCTTCCCAATAGACATCCTCGACCGGGATATCCCACATGGTCGCCGCCCGTTCCCGCATGATCTGGATCGCGTTGCGCGCCGCCGAGATGGTGGCCATCGAGCTGGAAAAGGTGCCCCGGCTGCCATCGGTCATGTCGTTGTAGCCCAGCGTTGCCGTGTCGGCGATGACCGCCTTGACGTCCTGATAGTCGATGCCCAGTTCTTCGGCCGCCACCAAAGACAGCGAAGCGCGCGAGCCGCCAACATCAACGGTGCCCACCGCCAGCGTAACGGTGCCATCGGCGTTGATGTTCAGGTCGGAACAGGTTTGACCGCCGAAGTTGAACCAGAATCCGCAGGCCATGCCACGACCCTGGTTCGGGCCCAGCGGCGCGTTCATGTGCGGATGGTCCTTGGCGGCTTGCAGCGTCGGACCGATGCCGATGGGGCCATAGACCGGCCCGTAAGAACTGCGGGTGCCTTCCGAAGCGGCGTTCTTGATGCGGAACTCGACCGCATCCATGCCGATCTTGGCCGCCAGCTCGTCCACCGCGCTTTCCACGGCAAAGGCCGCCATCGGGGCCGAGGGTGCGCGGTACGCGGCCACCTTGGGGCGGTTCACCAGCACCTCGTAGCCGACGGTCTTGACGTGCTCGAGGTCGTAGCAGGCAAAGGCGGTCATCGCGCCGAGTTCCGCCCACATGTCGGCATAGGGACCGTTTGTGTAGCGTAGCGTGGCGCTGGCCGCGGTGATCCGGCCGTCCCTGGTGGCACCAATCTTGACGTCGATCGAGGTGGCACTGGTCGGGCCCGAGGCGCGGAACACCTCTTCGCGTGACATCACCAGTTTCACCGGCCGGTTCGCCTTGCGCGACAGTGCCAGCGCCACCGGCTCGGCCCAGACATGGGTCTTGCCGCCAAAGCCGCCGCCGATCTCGGACGAGGTCACGCGCAGCTTGGACACCTCCAGCCCCAGCAGTTCGGCGCATTTCTGGCGATAGACAAAATGCCCCTGGGTGCAGACCCAAAGCTCGGCGGTGCCGTCGGGGTTGCAGCTGGCCACACAGGCGTGCGGCTCGATATAGCCCTGGTGGGTCTGTTCCGTCTTGTAGCTGCGCTCGACGGTCACATCGGCAGCGGCAAAGCCCGCCTCGACATCGCCATGCCCCAGCTCGGCCCGGTTCGCCACGTTGGATGGCGTGGTCGGTGCCGGCTCGATGCCCGAAGTAAAGACGGTGTCGTAAAGCAACGGCGCATCGGGTGCCATGGCGGCATCGACATCGACCACATGCGGCAGAATCTCGTAGTCGACCTCGATCAACTTCATGGCGGCGGTGGCCGTCTTTTCATCGATGGCGGCAACCGCGGCGACGGCGTGGCCGTCGTATTTCGCCGTGTCTCGGGCCATGCAGTTGTCGAGCGTGGCAAACAGCCCCTCGTCGCCGTTGCTCAGATCCGGCAGATCGGCAGACGTGATGACCGCTTTGACCCCCTTCAGCGCCTCGGCTTTCGAGGTGTCGATGCTCTTGATCCGGGCATGGGCGTGCGGGCTGCGCAGCACGCGGGCGACCAGCTGACCCGGCATGTTGAAATCTGCGCCATAGCGCGCGCGCCCTGTGACTTTGTCGACCCCATCGGGGCGCGTGGGCCGGGTGCCGACCGACTTGAAGGCCTTGTCTTGCAATGTTGTGTCCAGGCTCATGCGGGCTCTCCCCTCATCTCGGCGGCGGCGGCCTGAACCGCGCGCACGATCTTGTCATAGCCGGTGCAGCGGCACAGGTTACCCGCCAGCCAGAAACGGATCTCGGTCTCGGTCGGGTTCGGGTTCTGTTCAAGCAGCGCCTTGGCGGCCACCAGGAACCCCGGCGTGCAGATACCGCACTGCAGGGCGGCGTGCTCGATGAACTGGCGCTGCAGCGGGTGCAACTCGCTGCCATCCGCCATGCCTTCGATGGTTTCGATAGAACGGCCCTCGGCCTCGGCGCCCAGCACCAGGCAGGAACAGACCAGACGCCCGTCCACCACAACGCTGCAGGCCCCGCAATCGCCGGTGCCGCAGCCCTCTTTTGCGCCGGTCAGACCAAGGCGGTTGCGCAGCACGTCCAACAGGGTTTCGTCGGGCTGGCACAGATATTCGACATCATCGCCATTGATGGTTGTTGAAACAGCAATCGAAGACATCACTTCCCTCCTGCGCGGTCATAAGCCGCCTGCGCCGCGCGGCGTGCCAGCACGCCCGCCACATGTTTGCGGAACGCCACGGTCCCGCGTTTGTCGTCAATCGGTGTGGCGGCGGCGGAACAAGCCGCGGCCAGGGCCTGCAGGGCCGCATCGTCCAGCGTGCTGCCGACCAGCGCATCGGCGGCCTCTTGCACCAACAGAACAGTCGCCGCGACCGCACCCAGCGCAACACGGGCCGAGGTCACGGTACCCGCCTCATCCACCGTCAGATTGACGCCCACGCCAACGACGGCAATGTCCATCTCGGTGCGCGGGATGAAGCGCAGATAGGCGTCACCCGAGCCCGCCGCGCGCTTGGGCAGCACCAGTGCCTCGATCACCTCTCCCTTGGCGAGCGAAGTCTTGCCCGGCCCGGTCGGGATTTCGAGCACCGAGGCCTCGCGACGGCCCGCTGGGCCGACGATGCGCACCCGCGCGTCTGCCGCTACCAGCGCAGGCACGCTGTCGGCCGCCGGCGAGGCGTTGCACAGGTTGCCCACCATGGTGCAACGGCCCTGCACCTGGGTCGAGCCGATCAGGTTGGCGCCTTCGACCACGCCCGGCCAGGCTGCGGTCAGCGACGCATGCTCGGCCAGCGCCGCACAGGGAACAGCGGCGCCGATGACAAAGCCGTCATCGGTTTCGGCAATGGCATCCATGCCGTCGATGGCCTTGATGTCGACGATCAGATCCGCCTCGAACGCATCGTTTTGCATCCGAACCAGCAGATCCGTCCCCCCGGCCAGCACAAAGGACTTTGCCTCTGGTCCGGCCAACAGCGCGGCAGCGTCCTCGATGGTCTGAGGTCGTTCGTATCGCATTGACGTCTCCCTTATCAGGTCACGGGACCTGTTTGGTTTTTGTGATTCACGGCACCGTCACAGGAAAGTCCGGCCTCTGCAAGAGACAGTCCGACGGTTTTCATTGCCGCGCCCGTGGCACGTGCGAAGGAATGCGTCACGCGGCGGCGATCCCCACCTGTTCCCCTGGGTGCCAGTCCGCGCGCCCAAAGACCATGGCGTCGCTGATTGGGAAATGGGTGCCGCCATGCCCGGCGCCGTCCCGATGATTGTCCCCCGGTTCATTGCAACTCAGCTAGACAAGGCCGGAAAAAGGGGCTCTGCCGGAGCGCAGGTCCCCGCGGAATGTCATTGGGCCATCGCCCAAATTGCGGGCGTGGGCCCCTGCGCCACATCACAAGGGCGGACCGAAAATCAGCCCCCCGTCAAAGCGCCGTCACCGCCCTCTTTATCTGGTCCGACTGCGCCGGAAGACCCCAAGGCACCGCTCAGCTTTTCAAACAGCTCGATGCGCCGGACCGGTTTCGTAAGCACATAATCCATACCCGCCGCAAGGCAGGCGTCATGGTCTTCGCGCATGGCATGGGCGGTGACGGCGATCACAGGACATCTGACCGAGCCCCGGCGCCGTGCCTCGATGAGACGGATGCGGCGCGTCGCCTGATGGCCGTCCATGACCGGCATCGAAGCATCCATCAAGATCGCATCAAAGCAACCATCGGAAAACTCGCGGATCGCTTCCGCGCCGTTTTCGGCAAAAGTCAGTTCGGCCCCGGTCGGGTCGAACATCATCTTGAGCACCAGCCGGTTTGTCTTGTTGTCGTCGGCAATCAACAACTTGCGACCCTTCAGGTCCGGCGTTTCCACAGAGTCACCAGTCCCGTTCTGATCCGAACGGCAGGGCGGTTTTTCCTGCAGACGCAAAAGCACTTCGTTAAGCGCCGTTTGCCGCAGGGGTTTGCGCTGTATGGCGACAGAACGGCCGGGCAGGTCCAGCCCGGCCTTTCGTGTTGCCAGAACCAGGCACGAAAGGTCGGGCGGCATTTCCTTGATAAACGCCTCGACGGTGTCGGGCGACAACGTGCCAGAGCTGTCCAGGTCAAAGACCAGAACGTCGGCCTGCCCCGACAGGTCGCCGGGATTTTTCAACGCCTCTTGCCCCCTGGACCGAACTGCCAGCCCTGCCTTCCGCAGCATCGAGGCCGCGATCTGTCCGCTTGTCGCGTCGCCATGGATCAGCAGCGCGGTGCCGGCGATCTGTGCGGAAACGGCACTCTTGCCGACCGGAGGTGGAGGGCCAAGCACGCGCAGATCAAGCCGCAGGGTGAAGGTGGTGCCCTCGCCCACCTTTGACGTAACGTGGATATCGCCCCCCATCGCCGAGACCAGGGATTTGCTGATCGCCAGCCCCAGTCCGCTGCCTTCGAACCGACGCGATATGGTGTCGTCGGCCTGTTCAAACGGGTCAAAGATCGACGCCAGTTTATCGGGAGGGACGCCGATGCCCGTGTCCGAGACCGAAATCTCGACCTCGTCCGAAAAGCTACCCTTCTTGGCGATCCGCGCTGACAGGACGACACGGCCTTCCAGCGTGAACTTGACCGCATTGCCGACAATGTTCACCAGGATTTGTCTCAGACGCGTGGCGTCGCCCTGATACCAGCCGGTCCCCCCATTCGCCATCAGGTGGTCATCCACCAGAATTTCCAACCCCCTGTCAGCCGCGTTCGGCGACAGCAGCAAGGCGACGTCGTCCAGCAATTGTGACAGGAACACCGGCTCTTGGTCGATCACTACTTTCTGTGCCTCGATCTTGGAGATATCCAGAATATCGTTGATCAGGCTCAACAGCGCCGTCGCGCTGTTTCTGATCGTATCGGCACACTGTCGCTGGTCCTCAGTCAGCTTGGACGCATTCAAAAGTTCGGCCATTCCCATGATGCCATTCATCGGAGTCCGAATTTCGTGGCTGATGGTCGCAAGGAACCGCGATTTGGCCTCTGCCGCCATTCGCGCCCGGCTCTCGGCGTCCCGCGCCAGCCGGGCGGCTTCCTCAGCGTTCCTGGCGCTCTGTTCCAGCAGGGCGTTCTGGTCAGCGACCTCTTTGAAAGCGGCCTGCACACGGTTCTGCAGTTTCGCGAACTCGCGACCAAGCTGGCCAAATTCATCCTTCCTTTGCCAGCGGTCAGCATCCAGTGGATTCTTGAGCGTCGCAAAGGCAACATCCTGGGTCAGGCGATGCAAAGGCTGCAGCGCCGCCGTTCGAAACCCCAGCAAAAGCAGGGGAATGCCCAACAGCAACAGACCGATCGTCGTCCAGATAGAGACCTGCAAAACGGACTTTGACTGATCTCGTGCAATACGCGCCTGCGTCACCAGACGGTCGGCCAGCTCGGACATCTGTTGCAGTTTGGCGATCAGCCTTCCGATCTGCATTCGGCGCAGCCGGGGATTCGCGTCGGTGGATTTGAAGACGACCTCGTCAAACGCATGGGACAGCTCAGAGGTGATGCGATCCAACTCGATGGCATCAGGCCGCCCTTCGGCCATCATGCCCACCAGCCGATCCCGGACGCTTTGCGACTCGGCCGACCATTGCTGATGAACCCGCTTCGAAGGGCGTTGCAGCGCCTCCATCGCCAGAGACGAAAAAGCGGACACATTGCTTTTGACGTCGGTGGCTTCGTCAAAGGCGCGATTTGCGACCCCTTGGACCCACCCAGCCCAGATCAACATGCCGATGACTGTCACCAGCGCGGCCCCGGTGACAGCGGCGACAATGTTGGATTTATGGGCAAGCCGCACTTAGCTGAGACCGCGAATGCTGACACCCCCCGGATCCACGGCTCTGAGCGCCCCTGCTGAGATCAGATCCAGATAATTCGGAACCTCGCCCGAGGACAATCCGAGGTCCACGCGGAACCAAGCCTCATCCTCCATCAGGCGCAACAGCGCTTGCGAGAGTGACAGCCGCAAGGTGTGCTTCGGCCAAAGATAGTCCATCGTTTCCGCATCAAGGCCCAGTCGCTTGCCAACGATCCGCTTCGCGTCCTGCGGCGCATCTTCGGCATGTTGCGAGGCCTCGACCAGTTTGCCCACAAGCGCGTGGGTTATGGCCTTGTTGTCCGCAATCCAATCCGCCGCCCCGTGCAGAACGAACTGATAGTCGTGGGATTCCCGGTGCGGCAACCGCACGAATTGATCGCCCAGCGCCAATTCGACCTGCCGAAGGTAGGGATCCCAGACCACGCCGGCATCCACCTCGCCCGCAGTGATGGCCTTGACGATGTCCAGCGGCAGAAGCGGGACCATCGTGACATCTTGCACGTCATGCTCGAGTAGAACGCTGTGCAGGGCAAAATGCGCAAAGCTGTTCTGAACGACACCAATCGTCTTGCCCGCCAGGTCCGCATAGCCGGTGATGCCACGATCTGCACGGGCAAACACATCAATGGTGCGCGATTGCGACAGGGAACTGAGGATCCGCAAATCCGGACGATCAAAAGAGACCGTGACAAAAGCAAACTCGGAACTGGTTGCCAGATCCAGCTCGCCTTGCACCAGATCCTTGGCCGTCTTGGTTCCCGAGGTGTACTTGATGATCTGCAAGTCCAGCCCCCCAAGAAGTCCAAGACCATCAGCAAGCCAGACCAGGATGCCGGTTGGCGTCGCGCCAAGCCTAAGCGAGGTTGCGGCCCCCGACAGAGCTGGCGCAGCCAGCGACATGGCGGCCCCTCCGGCCAAGGAAAAAGCGGTTCTTCGTGTAAACTGTGTCACTTGTTACCCTCCAGAAACATCACTCGCGCGACCAACGCGATATCGGCTTCGCGGATCGCTATCGTGCCGGGCGGTTTCTAAGCCAACGACGTCAGCAATTCGTAAACGAGACTGAAGTGTCCAGAGATCTGGCGCCGCCCTGGCGGGCGCGGCGCCGGGCGGCAGGTCCGGGTTCAGACCTGCGCCCCTGTACGAGGTGGGGTCATCCCCACCTCGTTTCGATCAGTTCATGGTGATCTCACCACTGATCGTGTTCGTGAACTTCCCGGTTTCGGGATTGGTCAACGAAGAAAACGTGCCACTTCCGCTAGCAGACGCCCACGCACCGGTCCCCCCTGATACGCTCCATTCACCGGTCAAAGCGCCATCCGCGCCCATTCCCATGGCCGTCCAGATCATGACCGCTTTTTCACCCGAGGCCGTGTCATAGACACAGCGACCACCGCCAGAAACCGCGCCGGCCTTGATTTCGACAGCCCCGAAACAGGGCCCGCTGGCGCCTTCCAGAGGATGCCCCGAGGCCACGTCAAAACTTTCGTAGGCGCTCGACGTGTGCATCACGATATGGCTTTCGGACAGGGCCATCATCGTGTTGGCGCTGGTCCCGTGGCCAACGGCACCACTGTGTCCGCCTGCAAAGGCAGCGCCGGCCGAGACGACCCCCAAAACCGCAAGTGTCGATTTCAATTTTGTCATAATTTCCCTCCTCCAAATGGGCAGCAGGGTGGATGACCGAACGCGTGTTGCGCCGGACTGACCGCGCTGCACCAGGCGAAAAGCCTAGCACAAAACGCATCTTTTTGCGTGGTTTGGTCTTTTCGGCGCACGCGAAAGGCATCCGGCACCCGTCAAAGTGCCGGAAACATTAGACTTTCACAAAACAGGCGATCACTTGGAGCGCGACGTATTCCGCATGGGCCGCGCGTCGGGGTGGCGTGCCGCCCGGACTTTTCCCTTTGAGGCGTGCCCGCCATTGGGCTTGGGCTTGGCCCCAGGTTTTGAACTGCGCGGTCCCATGGGCTTGGAAGGATCGGCAGCCCCTTTGCGGTGGGTTTTGGGTTTGCCAGCGGCATCCGCAGCCGCGGCCTTTTTGCCGCCTGCCTTGGGCTTTCGGTCAGGTGATCCCGCCTCTGGCGCCTTGCGCTTTTCCGGCTTGGGTTTGTCAAACGACGCGCTGTCGCGTTTCGGAGCGTCGGACTTGGGTTTCCCGGACCGAGGCTTGTCGAACTTCGGCTTGTCGCGACGGTCGTCATTGGTCTTGTCGCGCCGCTTGGGCCCCGGCGCGCGATTGTCCCTTTGCCCCTTGTCCTTGTCGAAATTACCGGACCCTTTCGGCCGCGATTTTCCTTTCGGAGCAGCGTCGTATGCCCCCGCCGCATCCGCCGGAGGACCCTTGGGAGAGGCGTCAAAATCCGGCACACCGGGCAGCTCGGTCAGCTTCGCCCCCTGCTCGATCGCAAGATCCGGGCCAAGTTCGGCCTTCATCGCAGGCACGGCGGCCTGTGAGATCTCGACAAAGGTTTCCTGGTACTGAACCCGGATCGCACCGATGGCATCCTTGGTCAGCCCGGCATTTCGGCACAGCATCGGCAAAAGCCAGCGCGGCTCGGCCCGGTCCTTGCGCCCCAAAGACAGCGAGAACCACGTGCTGGGACCGAATTCGGCGGGTTCGCGGCGCTTGCGCTCTCCGGGCTCTGGGACCGTTCCCAAAATCTCGGGGGCGCTGTGACGTTCGCGGTACAGCCGCAGGAAAGCGGCAGCGACCTGTTCCGGGCTGCGCCCGTCAAGCAGACGTTCGGCAAAGGCCTGATCCTCGGCGCTCAGCGCCTCGTCCCAGGCCGGATCGGTCAGGATGCGATCTTCGTCGCGGGCCAGAACATCTTCGGCCGAGGGCGGATTGCCCCACTCGGCTTGCAACTTGGCAAATTTCAGAAGCCGCTGCGCCTTGGACCGTTGACGACCCGGCACGATCAGCACCGAGGTGCCCTTGCGCCCGGCCCGCCCGGTGCGGCCCGAACGGTGCAGCAGCGTTTCGGCGTTCGACGGCAGATCGGCATGGATCACCAGTTCCAACCCCGGCAAGTCGATGCCGCGCGCGGCCACATCCGTGGCGATGCAGACCCGCGCACGCCCGTCGCGCAACGCCTGCAGGGCGTGGGTCCGTTCGGTCTGGCTCAGCTCGCCGGACAGAGAAACGACCGAAAAGCCCCGGTTCGAGAACTTGGCCGTCAGCCGTGCCACCATCGACCGCGTGTTGGCAAAGACGATCGCCGTCTGCGCGTCGTGAAAACGCAACAGGTTGATGATTGCCTTTTCAATGTCAGAGGGCGCGACGTTCAGCGCGCTGTAGGTGATGTCGGTGTGCTGGGCCTCTTTGCTGCCGACCTCGATCCGCTGCGCGTCCTCTTTCTGATAGGTCTGGGCCAGCTTGGCGATGCCGCGCGGCACGGTGGCGGAAAAGAGCAGCGTGCGCCGGTCGGGCGGGGTCTGGTCCAGGATGAATTCCAGATCCTCGGCAAAGCCCATGTCCAGCATCTCGTCCGCCTCGTCCAGCACGACGGCTTTGAGGTCCGACAGGTCGATGACCCCGCGCGCCACGTGGTCGCGCAGACGTCCCGGAGTGGCGACGATCACATGCGCACCGCGCTCGATGGCGCGGCGTTCGGTGCGCGCATCCATGCCGCCCACGGCCGAGGCCGTGACGATGCCAGCCTCGGCGAAGAGCCAGTCAAATTCGCGCCGGACCTGCAAGGCCAGTTCGCGCGTTGGCGCGATGACAAGCGCCAGCGGCAGCGCCGGGCGATCGAAGCGGCCCGCCTCGTCCAGCAGATCCCCTGCCAGCGCCAGGCCAAAGCCCACAGTCTTACCCGACCCGGTCTGGGCCGAGACCAGCATGTCCATCCCGGCCACATCGGGCTGGGTCACGGCCTCTTGTACAGGCGTGGGCGCAAGGTACCCCTTGGCGGTCAACGCTGATTGCAGCGTCTGGGGCAGGTTCGAGAAATCGGTCATGGGGCACTCTGAAGCGGAAAGATCAAGCCCATACGCCTGTTGCCGGGCACTGTACAGTGCCCGGCACAGAAATAGGCGCGCCTGCGACAGCGCGTGCAAGTGTTTGCCCCTTTGTGGCCTGACCTATTTCTTCCGCATCGCGGCCTGCATGGCCTCGCCCAGCGCGCCCATGCCACCCGAACCGCCACCACGCGGCGTTTGCCCGCCCCCCTTGGGACCGCCACGGGGCGTGTGCTTGGGTTTGCGGGTCTGGTGTTTCTCGCCGCCGCCACCACCACGGGCCGGCCGATCCCCCTGCCCCGGCTTGGCCGAGCTGCGCATCGACAGGCCGATACGCTTGCGGGGGACGTCAACCTCGGTCACGCGGACCTTGACCACGTCGCCAGCTTTCACGACCTCATGCGGGTCTTTCACAAAGCGGTCCGCCAACTGGCTGACATGCACCAGCCCGTCCTGATGTACCCCGATATCGACAAAGGCCCCAAAGGCCGCAACGTTGGTCACCGTGCCTTCCAGCCGCATGCCGGGCTTGAGGTCCTTGATGTCCTCGACCCCCTCGGCAAAGCTGGCCATCTTGAACTCGGGGCGCGGGTCGCGGCCCGGTTTTTCCAACTCGGACAGGATGTCCCGCACGGTCGGCAGACCAAACCTGTCATCGACGAAATCCTGTGCGCGAAGGCCGCGCAGGGTTTCGGGTTTGCCCATGATCTCGCGCAGATCGCGGCCACAGGCCTGCGTGATCCGGCGTGCGACGTCATAGGCCTCGGGGTGCACCGACGAGGCATCCAGCGGCTCGGTCCCGCCACGAATGCGCAAAAAGCCCGCGCATTGTTCAAAGGCCTTGGGCCCGATGCCCGCCACCTTGAGCAGCGCCTTGCGCGAGGCGAAGGCGCCGTTGCTGTTGCGGTGCTCGACAATCGCCTCGGCCGTCGAGGCGCCAAGCCCCGCCACATGGGTCAACAGCGGCGCAGAGGCCATGTTCAGGTCAACGCCCACGGCGTTCACCGCATCCTCGACCACACCTTCCAACGCCTGCGCCAGACGGCGCTGGTCGACGTCGTGCTGGTACTGACCCACCCCGATGCTTTCGGGCGTGATCTTGACCAGCTCTGCAAGCGGATCCTGCAGCCGCCGCGCAATCGAAACGGCGCCGCGCAGGCTGACATCGAGGTCGGGAAACTCTTGCGCCGCCAGTTCCGAGGCCGAATAGACCGAGGCCCCGGCCTCGGACACCACAACCTTGGTGGGCTTCTTGCCCTCGATCAGCTTGAGCGTATCGGCCACCAGCCGGTCGGTTTCCCGGCTGGCGGTGCCGTTGCCGATGGCGATCAGCTCGACCCCGTGCCGTTTGACAAGCTCGACGATCTTGGACTGCGCCCCGCGCACGTCCATGCGGGGCTGGAAGGGATAAAGCGTTGCCGTTTCCAGAAGCTTGCCCGTGGCGTCGACAACGGCCGCCTTGACCCCGGTGCGAATACCCGGGTCCAGCCCCAGTGTTGCCCGGTTCCCGGCCGGGGCCGCCAACAGCAAGTCCTTGAGATTGCGGGCAAAGACCGAGATCGCCTCTTCATGCGCGCGCCGCCGCAGGTCGGTCAGCAGATCGACGTACATCGAGAGCGACAGCTTGACCCGCCAGGTCCAGCGCGCCACCTCGCGCAGCCAGTGATCGCCCGGGCCATCGCCGGGAATGCCGATGGCCTGACAGATCATGCCCTGCGCACGGTCCGCACCGGTTTCGGGGTCCGGTGCGATTTCAATCGTGACAATCTCTTCTTTCGAGGCACGAAGAATTGCCAGCGCCCGGTGCGACGGGATATCCGCCCATTTCTCGGAATGATCGAAATAGTCCGAGAACTTCGCCCCCTCTTGTTCCTTGCCCGGCTGCACCCGCGCGGTGATGCGCGCCTCGCGCATCATGAAATCGCGCAGGCTGCCCAGCAGGGTTGCGTTTTCCGACAGCTCTTCGGTCAGGATATCGCGCGCGCCCTCCAGCGCCGCCTTGGTCGTTTCGACCTCTTCCGACAGATAGGCCCCGGCCAGCGCCTCTGGCGCGGCGCGGCGGTCGTCCAGAATGGCGCGCAACAGCGGTTCCAGCCCGCGTTCACGGGCGATCATCGCCTTGGTGCGGCGCTTGGGCTTATACGGAAGATAGATGTCTTCGAGGGCTGACTTGGTCTCGGCGCCCATGATCTGGCGGCTGAGCGTGTCGGTCAGCTTTCCCTGGCTCTTGATCGAGTCGAGGATGGTCTTTCGGCGCGCCTCGAGGTCACGCAGATAGGTCAACCGATCCCCCAACGTCCGCAGTTGGGTGTCGTCCAATCCGCCGGTCACCTCTTTGCGGTAGCGCGCCACAAAGGGAACGGTTGCGCCCCCGTCCAGCAGTTCGACGGCGGCGATCACCTGTTCGGGGCGGGCCGCGATTTCGGTGGCAATGGTGCGGGCGATGACGGCTGTGGTTTGGGTCACTCCACGGGGCTCCTTGTTGACCGGAGCGCCAACTTAGCCAGTGGTTCCGGCAGAGCCAAGTCGGAACTTTGGGATACTTTCGGGGCGCGCTCCAATTCCGCCGGGCTGCTCTGTGCGGGCAACTTGTCCCAAAGCCCGCCCTGGCAACGACCGTTGTGTCCGTTCGGCAACCCCAAAGCGCGGCGCGGCCGTGTCCCCTTGCGAATTGCGGACAAGCGACTAGGTTCCCAGCGACTCGCGCGACACTGCGCGGGATGGAGATTTTATGTCAGAGACCCGGGCCATCGCCCTCGCCTGATCGCCCCGCCGGGCAGATCGGGACGCACCACAGACAAGACCGAGCCAGCACGTGCGGGCCGGGCTTATGGGCATTCTGCATGAAATCGAGAGTTTCCCGTGAACATTTCCAAGCTGGAACAACGTGTTCTGCACGAACTCGCGCTGGGTGGCGCGATCCATTTTGAACGGGGTGACAATGGCAAGATCCTGGACGTCACCTGTTTCACCCGCGATGGCCACGTCCTGAGCGATTGCTCGATGGACGTTTTCCGCCGTCTTCACAAGCGGCGGATGATCAGCTCGCGCAATGGTCAACCCTACCGCGCCTCGCGGCGTGGGATCCTGGCCGTCCGCGCGCAACTGAACCAACGCTGACGGTGCCGCGGGTCGTCCGGTCAGGACGGCCCGTTTGGCCGGCTGAGCACAAACAAGGCGGCCCCCGACAGGCAGACCGCCTGAATGATCAGGACCAAGGGCTTCACCCCCAATACAAGGCTCAGCACAAAAGCCGCCGCCATCATTGTGACGGCCATGACCTTGTACCGCGGCGCGATCGCCCCGTGGTCACGCCATTCCAGGATCATCGGGCCAAAGGTCTCGGAGTTTTCGAGCCAGGCCTGCAGACGCGGAGAGCTTTGCCCAAAAGCAAACGCGGCAAGGATCACAAAAGGCGTCGTGGGCAGCACCGGCAGCACCGCCCCAATGGCACCCAACGCCAAAGCAATGCCGCCGACACAAAGCCAGAACAACCGTTTCAGGCCCGGACCAAGGGAGTGTGCCGTTTCGCGCATGGGGTCTCTGTCCATCTTGGCTGTGTGATACCAGAGATTGGCCCGCAATGCGTCTAGGTCAAGACAGGCGGACCACCCGCGCTTGGGCTTTTGTCCGCCGCGACGGCGTTTTCCACAAAGGCGGTGATCAAATCGGCATCCTTGACGCCCCGTGCCCGTTCGACCCCGCTGGACACATCCACTTGCCGCGCACCTGTCAGCGCGATGGCTTCGGCCACGGTGTCTGGCGTCAGCCCCCCGGCCAGCATCCACGGGCAGGCCCACCGTCGACGAGCGACCAAGCGCCAGTCAAAGCTCAGCCCGTTGCCGCCCGGCAGATCCGCATTTTTGGGCGGCTTGGCGTCGACCAAAAGCTGGTCAGCCACCCGACCATAGACATCCAGTTGCGGCAAGTCCGAGGCATCGGCCACGCCGACCGCCTTCATCACCGGCAATCCATAGCGTTGGCGCACTTCGGCAACCCTTGCTGGCGGTTCACTGCCGTGCAGCTGCAGTATGTCCAGGGGAACTTCGGCGGTGATCCGGTCCAGAAGATCGTTGTCCGCATTGACGACAAGGGCAACCTTGGCCTGCCCGTCAGGCACCTGCAGCGCCAGGGACCGTGCCGTTTCTATGGTGACGTGACGCGGCGATTTGGGGAAGAACACGAAACCCACGTAGCGCGCCGATGTCCGCGCCACAGCAGCCACGTCTTCGGCCCGCGACAACCCGCAGATCTTGACCGAGATGCCCGGTGTCATGACGGATCAGCTGGCTTCGTCGAGGATGGCCAGAACTTCGTCCTTGCCCTTGTCGCGCTCACCCTTGACGCGGCGCAGTTCGCGTTCAAGTCGCTTGACCTCGCCGGTTTTGCGGCTGGCCTCGGCCCGGTGGCGATACTCGCGCAGCCATTCCCAGACAAAGCCAATCAGCAGCCCGGCAATGATGCCGCCAAAGATCACGATGAAAAGCGGCAGTTCGATCGCATAGCTCAGGCCCAGAAGATCAGCCAGTTGATCCGGCAGGAGCTTGAGTTCAACGAAGCCACGGTTTGCCATCGCAACGCTGACCAGGACAACGGCCAAAGATGCGAGGAACGCATAGCGAATGTAGCGCATGGATTACTTCCCGTTCAGACGGTCGCGCAGCAGCTTTCCGGTCTTGAAGAAGGGAACATGTTTTTCCTCAACCTGAACCGATTCACCAGTGCGCGGGTTCCGCCCCACTCTGGCATCGCGATGCTTGACGGAAAACGCGCCAAAGCCGCGCAGTTCGACACGGTCGCCGCGCGACATCGCATCTGTGATTTCGTCGAAAATCGTGTTCACGATTCTTTCGACATCCCGCTGATAGAGATGTGGATTTTCATCAGCAATCTTCTGGATCAGTTCCGAACGGATCATATTGCTGGTCTCCCCCGATGCTGAGTGGCGCACGTGGAAACCACACTATGCCAATCGGAGCCGACAAACTAGCGCCAATTCCGGAGAAATCAGCAATAAAATGACGTTTTACCAGTGGTTTGGCGGAAAACAACCTTGTCCAAGTGGTCAAGAATGGCGGCATTGCTTTGCAAAAGGGGCGCAATTTGACGCCATTCAGCGTCAAATCGATCGCCGATTCGGGTGCCCGGGCCAACCAATATTTGGACAAAATGTCCCCCAAGGGACATTTTGTCCTTTGGCTGATGGTCGCTTTTTAGGCAACTCCGGCAGAATGACTATTTGCAGACCGCTTCGAACACCCGAAGCCCACGGGCATTGCGGCCCAGCACCTTGAACGAGGCCAGGGGCCTGCCGATTTCAGCGCAATTCTTGGCCACTTCCTGTTGAACCTCGCCTGGCTGCCAGTTCTCGCCAAACAGCCCGCGCATCCCGTAGACGCCGTCATTCTGTTGAAACTCGACCTTGAACGTATCGGCCTTGTTGGCCCAGGCTGGCGCAGCCAGGGCCATCGATACGGCCACCGCGACAGCAACACTGGATTGCCTCATGTGATCCCCCTCCAATGGATGCCTCGACTGTAGCCCGAGATCCCGGGACCCGGCAAAGAAAAAGGCCCCACAATGGGCCGGCGGTCTTTCAAATTCTTGTGCGCCAAGGGACGCGCCTCACCCGTGAATGCCGCGCCGGGGAATTCGACAAGTGGCGGTGCGCGGTCGTCGACATCATCCCAAACCAGAGCCCGTTTCGCCTGACCGCGGGTCAGAGCTATGTGTCTTGCGGCAGCAAGGCAGCTTTGGACACGTCGTACAACCAGTTGCTGAACTTGTTGTGGCTGCGCGACTTGACAGCCAATGTCATCGGCACGGGCTGCACCTCGACGGGAACCGAGATTTCGCGCATCCCCATGCGACGTGCGTCCTGGCCGACCAACGTCCTGAAAGTCGTGAACAACAGGTCCGTCGAGGCCGCAACATTGAGTGCTTCGAAGAAAGACCCGACCTTGAGCGCGATTTTCCGTTCATGCCCCACCAGGCGCAACGCATCCCCAATCGGATTTCGCGGCGAAGGCGTCGACACCTGCACATGTCCATAAGAGGCCCACTCAGCGGCATCCGGCCGATCCGAGATCGGGTGGCCCTGCCGAACAAACGTCGCCCATTCGCAATTTGGCAAGGCCAAACAATCCAGCCCGCTTGAGAAGTCTCTTCGATAGAGGCTGACCAAAAGGTCAATCTCTCCGCCAAGAAGCCGGGCAGGCCCATTGCTTGGACCTGTGAAAGTGATCTGCAGGTTGGGTGCTTCGGACATCAGCGCGGAAAACAACTGCAGCGACACGGAATTGCAGACGTCCGGCCGCGCAATGACGACCGTGCGATCGGATGTCGCCGGGTCAAAATCGGTGCCTTGATCCACCAGGCTGATTGCGTCTGCAAGAAGACGCGCAACAGGATGCTTGAGTTGCAGCGCCAAAGGTGTCGCGATCAGCTTTGGGCCGTTTCTGTCGAACAAAGGGTCATCAAATGTTTCACGCAAGCGCCGAAGCGCATGGCTTGCCGCAGACTGCGTCCGGCCCAGTTTGTCGGCGGCCGCCTGTGTGCTGCCGGTTTCGAGTAGGGCATGCAAGACGGTCAGCAGGTTCAAATCGATACGATTCAATCTTTGGAACTGGTCGGACTCGGCCATGAGGCTCATCACCCATTTCATTCATTAAGGGATGAATATAACAAATTTGACTTCTTATCGCCAGACTTTCAATGTCTCGCACAGTTTGTGAGACAAGGATCCGAAGATGGCCGATGAGACCCACAAAAGACTGATCCCCATCTGGGTTTACCTGTTTTCGGCCTTGTTGGTTCTCAGCAGTCTTGTCGGCATCTACGGGGGGTATGTGAACCCGGGCGTCTTGTTGACCGAGTATGCGGATGCCGACTGGTCGCAGGGTCATGTAAAGATGTTGGCGGGGTACTGGGGGTCCAAGAACCTGGGCTTCTGCCTTGTCTTTCTGCCTGCATTGTTGATGAAACGCCTGTCCTGGCTGGTGCCTCTTTTTCTGTTCCGCTTCATCAGTGACGGAACAGACATGCTGATCCTCACACCGCTCTATCGTGAGGCCGGCTTGTTGGAGATTGTGCTGCCCTTCTTGATCCTTGGGGCGCCGTCGCTGCTTGCGGCCATCGTCCTCTTTCAACGCACAAAGTCAGACATCTCGTAACCGCCACACGAAAGAGGACATCGCCTTGCCCAAGCTACCTGTTCTGGTGAACGCCGCCGCCGTTCTGATCATCCTGTCCGGACTGATGGGCGGCTACGCCGGTTGGGTCGACCCAAGGGTCTTCTTTGCCTTCATGGAGGGCGTGGCCTGGGAAGACCCCAACCTCAAATTCCTGAACGGGCTTTGGGGCACGCGAAATATCGGCTTGGTTGTGGTCTTGCTGGCAGGGCTGCTTTTGCAGAATGCCTGGGTTCTTTGGGCCGGGTTTCTGGCACGCAGCGTGATCGAGGCGCAAGACATGTTCATTCTGGCCCCCGCGCGGTTGCATTTGCCTGACACACCGCCGGTCGCTGACCCTGGTTTGATTGACACGTTGATGGCCGGGTTCCCACTGGCCGTCTTTGCGATTGAGGTGGTCGCCCTGGTCTGGTTGTCTTTTCTGCTGTTTCGCGCCCGGGGGCGAACAGACCTGTGACCAGAGCCATCCGTTGGCTGTCTTCTGCCTCGGCCGCTGTATGCGCGCCCATCCCCGGCTGGTCACCAATCGATGGGCAGGTCCAGCGGCAGAGCCGCTGGACACGTTTTCTTAAGAGTCGAAGGCCTTGATCTCGCCCGACTTCAAGCGCTCGGCATAGCTGACCAGTTCGGCCCGAACGATCTTCATCAGGAAATACAGCCCGATGATGTTCACCACCGCCATCGCGAAGATTGCTGCATCCGAGAAGTCGATCACCGGACCAAGCGAGGCCGCCGCGCCGATCACCACGAAGACGCAGAAGATGATCTTGAAGACCAGCTCGGTCGTCTTGCCCTCGCCAAAGAGGTAGGTCCAGGCCTTCAGACCGTAGTAGCTCCACGAGATCATGGTCGAGAAGGCAAAGAGCACAACCGCGATGGCCAGCACGTAGGGGAACCACGAGATGCCCGAGGCAAAGGCCGCCGAGGTCAGCGCCACACCGGAGTTGCCGTCCACAGTTGCGATGGCCGAGCCCGCTTCGTTCAGCATGTAGTTGCCGGTCGCCTCGTCGATCAGAAGCTGCTGCGAGATGATGATCACCAGCGCGGTCATGGTGCAGATCACCACGGTGTCGATCAGCGGCTCGAGCAGCGACACGAAGCCTTCGGTGATCGGCTCTTTGGTCTTCACCGCCGAGTGCGCAATCGCCGCCGAGCCCACGCCCGCCTCGTTCGAGAACGCCGCGCGCTTGAAGCCCTGGATCAGCGCGCCGACCATGCCGCCTGCCACGCCAAGCCCCGTGAAGGCCCCCGCGAAGATCTGACCAAAGGCCCAGCCGATCATGTCGAAGTTGATGATCAGGATGATCGCCGCCGCGCCGACATAAAGGATGCCCATGAAGGGCACGACCTTTTCGGTCACCCGGGCGATGGACTTGATGCCACCCACGATCACCGCAAAGACCACTGCAGCGAAAACAAGGCCCGTGATCCAGCCGGGATAGTCACCCGTGATGGCCGAAATCTGCGCATGGGCCTGGTTGGCCTGGAACATGTTGCCCCCGCCCAAAGCGCCCAGGATGCAGAAGACCGCAAAGAGCACCGCCAGAATCTTGCCGCCCGGAAGGCCCAGTTCGTTAAAGCCCTTCGAGATGTAGTACATAGGGCCGCCCGAGACAGATCCGTCGGGGTACTCGTTGCGGTACTTCACGCCCAGGGTACATTCGGTGAATTTCGAGGCCATGCCCAGAAGACCCGCAAGGATCATCCAGAAGGTCGCCCCCGGCCCGCCGATGCCCACGGCCACCGCAACGCCTGCGATGTTCCCAAGTCCGACCGTGCCGGAAAGCGCCGTGGCCAGGGCCTGGAAATGGCTTACCTCGCCCGCGTCGTTGGGATCCGAATAGTCCCCCTTCACCAGCCGGATCGCGTGGCCGAAGAAGCGGAACTGCACAAGGCCGAAGTAGATGGTGAACACGCTCGCGGCGATCACCAGCCACATCACGATCCACGGAAAGCTGGTGCCCGGGATCGGTGCGAAGATCAGGCTGACAAACCAACCGGTGGAATTCGCAAAGGCCTGGTTGACGGTCTCATCGATGCTCTGAGCCGCCGCAGCAGTTCCCAAAGCGCTTTGGAAGCCAAGCGCAGTCGCACCGATGGTGCTGAGTTTTGAAAATGTCATGATTTATTCCTTACCCGACAACCGTCACTGGCACGTCCGCGTGCATCACAAGGTTCTGTGTCGAACTGCCGAAAAGACGCTTGGTGAACCCGTCATTGGACACCCGGCCCACGATGATCTGGCTGGCGCCATTCTCGACCGTGATGCGGTTCAAGGTTTCGGCAACATCGCCGTGCCGCACGACACCCTTGGCGGCAAACCCCGCGTCTTGCAGTGATTTCACCGCAGGGGCAACGACCCGCGAGGTGGCGATTTCGATCTCTTCTTCACGCCTTTTGTGGCGCGTTGCGTTCTCTTCCGGTGTTTGGAAGGTGAAGGGGGACCATTCGATGACATAGGCGACGATCAACTCGCAAGCCTCCATCCGAGACGCTAGGTCTCGGGCGAAGGTCAACGCGCGCTCGCCGGTTTCTGTGCCATCCAGTCCAACGGTGATTTTGACTGTCATGGGGTGGCTCCGTGTTGATTTGACACTGGCGCCCGCGGCAAGTGCGAACGCCCGCCGCAGAGCGTCTTCTTGGGAGGTGACGACCCGCTGCGACAATGATTAACGTAAGGTAAATTCACTAGGGATTGGCAATTAATGCAGGGTATGTTTTGGTAAATTACCCAGTTTGAGGCGGAAAATCAGGTAAAATCACCAATGGCGAGGGATTTAGACAGCATTGATGCGCGGATCATGGCCGAGCTCGAATCAGATGGGCGACTGTCCATTGTCGAGCTTGCGCAGCGCGTGAACCTGACCAACACCCCCTGCTCAGAGCGCGTCAAACGACTTGAGCGTGAAGGCTATATCAAGGGCTACTGCGCGCTGATCAACAAGGACCAGTTGGGTCTGGCGCACCGAACCATCGTGCAGGTCTCGCTGGCGGCTTCGGCTGCGGAAAACGTATTGGGCAAGTTCAATGACGCCGTGCAGCGCATCGAAGAGGTAGAGCTCTGCCTGATGATCGCTGGCTCATTCGACTACCTGTTGGTGATGCGTACCCGCGACATGGCGCATTTCCGGCAGGTGCTGGATGAAAGGATCAATCGACTGCCGGGGATTTTGCAGACCAATTCATTTGCCGTCATGGAGACGGCGAAGGATGTGTTTGCCAACCCGTAGTTCCCGGGGACACTCACATCGCCTGTCCTCAGTCTTTTTCTGAAGTCCGGTATCGCAGCCGCTCCGCGGTCATTGCGGCGTCCCATTCGGAGCGAAGCAGGTCCATCCGGCGTGGAATCTTGGTGTCGAGCACCTCACCGGCGACGATGCGTTCCATACGGAAATAGCGAAAGCCCTGGCGCAGCTCGCACCAGGCCGCGATGATGCGGCCCGCGTCGCGATAGCCCAGCAGGATCGGCCAAAGGATGCGTTCCGTCACCGCGCCCGAGCCGTCGCGATAGGTGACTGCAATCTTGAATCGCCCGCGGATCGCTTGGCGAACACGGGCGGCAGAGAGAGGCTCTTGTTGCGCATCAACAGGGGCAACGCTGGTCGTGGGCTCGACGAAAGAGGTTTGGAACCGGGACGGGCTGACGGTTTCGATCTTTGAAAGCAGCTTTTCCGCGGCCAAGGCCATTTCCGGCTCGCCCCGTGTACGGACCCATTGCGCGCCCAGAATGGCGGCTTCGATTTCATCGGAGGTCAGCATCAGGGGCGGCATGTGGAACCCCGCTTCCAGAATGTAGCCCACGCCGGCCTCGCCCTCGATCGGGACACCTTGGGCCATAAGGGCAGCAATATCGCGGTAGATGGTGCGCTTGGTGACGCCAAGCTCTGCGCCGATGGATTGACCGGAAATCGGCCCTCTCGCCCTCCGCAGGATTTCAATGATCTCGAACAATCTGTCGCCGCGTCTCATCGCTGCCTCCTCTGGTACAGCATAGTTATGCTGACACCATGGTGACAACACGCTGTCAGCAGGGTGCGGTTATGACCTTCTGACCCAAACAAAACAGGAGCTTTCCAATGAAGAACGTTTTGCCTCTCGCTGCCTCTGTCCTTCTCTCCGGCGCCACTGTCGCCGCAGCCCAGACTGATCAGGCGATCCTCGCCATGGGCGCCTATGTGCCGGCCGATGACATGCGTGTCTCAGAAGAGTTTTATCGCGTTCTCTTCGACCGCGCCCCGGTGATCGAACTGCCCGACTTCGTGGCGTTCAACATTCAGGGCGGATGGTTCGCGATTGCCTCACGCAGCAAGTACGCGCCGGGATCCATGCCCGGCTCTGGCGCGGTGCCCTATTTGCAGTCGAGCGACCTGGGGATGCTGCAAGAACGTGCCAGCGCTGCCGGTGCCGAGGTGCCCGACATCATCGAAGAGCCGGGCATTCACCTGCTCAAAATCACCGATCCCAATGGTCAGTTGATCGAGTTCTTTTCCCTGATGGGACAGTGAACCCGACACACGCGCTGACCGGCCTGCGACGGCGGGTCAGCGCGTTTCAAACGGGATCGTCACAGGGTTGGGGTATCGCGCCCCCCCCCGGGCGGTCACCGACCTGACAAAGCGCGGGCCAGCACATCAAACACCAGCCTTATCCGGCGACTGGTCTGCAACTCGCGATGCGCGACAAGCCAGACGGGGATTGAAAACGGCTCGATCTCTGTCAGGACCGGCCGAAACTCGGGAAACTTGGCTGCAATCGTGTCGTTCATGATGGCGATGGCATGGCCCTTGCGGGCGATCTCCCATTCGACCAGTTGCGCGTTCGACGCGTAGCGAAAATTCCTCTGCGACAGATCAAGCCCAACCAGCTTGAGGTAGCCGACGATCCGTTCAAAATCCCCGAAGCTGACGAACTGATGGGCGGTCATGTCGCCCGTCTGCCTCGGTGTGCCATACCGGGCGATGTATTTTTCGACCGCGTAAAAGCGCATCGTCTGGTCGCTGACGCGTTTTGCGATCAGGTTGGGTTGTTCGGGCCGAACATGGCGGATCGCGATGTCCGCCTCGCGCAAAAGAAGGTCCCGCACGCTGTTGTCGGCTGCGATCTCCAACTGCAACTCAGGTGCCGTGTCATTGAGGATGTCGAGCATCTCGGGCAACAGGTAGGCCGCTGTCATCTCAGAGGCGGTGACACGTACCTTGCCTTCGATGTCCTGCGATTGGCCAGACGCAGCCAGCGACATCATGTTTGCCCCGTCCGCCATCGTTTTGACGTGATCGAGCAGATCAAGACCCGCAGGGGTAAGAGACACGGTTCTGCCCGTCCGTTCCAGCAGCGTGACGTTCAAGGCGTCTTCCAGTGCTGCAAGCTGACGCGTGATCGTCGGCTGGGTCAACTTCAGGGCCGAGGCTGCGGCGGACAAGGACCCTTCCTCGGCGACTGCCAGGAAAGACCGCGCCTGGTTCCAGTCAAAAGAGATCGCATTCCAGTTCATGACTGCTAAATACCACGGTTTTACGAATACCAAACCAAGGAATTTGCTCAGTTCATATACGAAAATCGCCGGTTTAGAGGTGAGGCGGGCCTGGCCCGCACTTCAATTCAGCCGGAAAGGAAGACATCATGAAACTCGTTGTATTGGGAGCCAACGGAGGCACCGGCCAGCATGTGCTGCGTGCCGCCTTGCAGGACGGCATGACCGTGACCGCCGTGGTACGGTCAGAGGCCAAGCGGCCAAAGTTCGATCATCCGGATTTGAAATGTGTGGTTGGTGACCCCTGCGACCCGGCGTTCCTGAAAACGGTCTTGCGCGGCCAGGATGCGCTGATTTCCACGCTTGGTGGACGCGCCCCAACGAGGTCTGCAACCTCGGTCTATTACCGCTCTGCCGATGCCATTGTTGAAGCAGCCTGGGAGACTGGTTTGAAACGCGTTCTGGTGACGTCCACTGCATTGCTTTTCCCCGATCAGACAATGCTGGGGGCGCTTCTGCAATACCTTGTGCCCAATGTCGTGCGCAGCGCGGACCGGATGGAAAAGGTTCTGCAGAACTCTGGTTTGAACTGGACTGCGGCCCGGGCCGGTTTCCTGAACGACACGCGACAGGACACCTATCGCGCCGCCAAGGGCGCCTTGCCCAAAGATGGGACCGCGGTGCCGCGTCTTGCTCTGGCCCGTTTTCTGGTCGACGCCGTTGCAAACCCCGAGACCAGTTGCGCAGCCTACGGCGTGTCACATGGCTCTGCTTGATCTACGTTGGGGAAGCTTGATCCATAGTTTTGGATCAAGCCCAACACAGGGTTTGCCGTCGGATGCGCGCGCTTTGAGGTGCCCCGCCGGTCGGCCCCCAGCAGTTCGGCTCAAATCTGCGAACGCCGCGACGATCACCACTGGCTTTCCAAAATATCAGCGACGCACCGAAACGACAGACACTTAGAAAGACAGATCAGTCCAGGCCATAGACCCGCCGCGCGGTTTTGTGCGCAACCGACCTCGCTTCGTCCTCGCTCAGATCGTCCAAGATCTGACGTGTCACGTTCAGCCAGTCCTGAATGCCGTTTGCCATGTCGACGACGGGCCAATCGCTGCCCCAGACCATACGTTCGGGTCCAAACGTTTCGAGAACATGATCGACATAGGGACGGATCGCCTCGAGGGTCGCGTTCCCCGGAGCGCAATAGGCCAGAAGTCCCGAGAGTTTGCAGGTGACATTCGGTCTTTCAGCCAGCCGCCCCATGTCTTCTCGCCAGGGATCCAGCCCGCCACCGGCGATGTCAGGAACACCGCAATGGTCGAGGATCAGACGTGTCTCTGGGCATGCATCGGCCAGTTCGGCAGCGATAGGCAATTGACGCGCCAGAAAACACATGTCGTAGGCCAGACCCTTGGCCCCGATGGAGCGAACGTTCCTTCGGAACGTTTCGGATTGTGACATGTCGTCTGCGACCACATGAAGAATGCGGCGAAACCCAACGGCCCCTTGCGCCTTTGCATCCTCGATCCAGCTGTCAAAACCTGCGTCGTTTTCTGGACGGCAGGTTGCGATCAAACCGAGGATGCCGTTGTCCGGGTTCTTGGCCAGATCGGACACCAACTTGGTCTCGGCAGCGATGTCAGGATCGTCGACCGCCGTTTCCATGAAGAGCGTGGCTTCGATACCAAGCCCATCGGTCAGCGCCTGATAGTCCGCAGGCGTGAAAGCCTTGTTGGCCAGAACCGGGATGCCCTCGGTCCAGCTGTAGCTTGCCGCTTCCGGAAAAACGAGGTGTTGGTGCGTGTCGATCAGTCCAATCATGGTCATCCTCCTTCAGGGTCGTCGATTACGTCCTGCTTTTGAGCGCCAAGCCCTTCGATCCCAAGCTCGACAACGTCACCTGCACGCAGGTAACGCGGCGGCGTTTGCCCCATGCCCACACCCGGAGGCGTGCCGGTCGAGATCACATCGCCGGGGTGCAGCGTCATGAAGCGGCTGATGTAGCTGACAAGATGTGCCACGCCGTAGACCATGGTGCGGGTCGAGCCGTTTTGCATGGTCTCGCCGTTTACGGTCAGCCACATTCCAAGGTTCTGGGGGTCGTCGATTTCGTCCCGTGTTACGAGCCACGGGCCGATCTGGCCAAAATTGTCCGCGCTCTTGCCTTTGGTCCATTGTCCGGCATGTTCAAGCTGGAACGTGCGCTCGGACACGTCATTGGTCACTGCGTAACCCGCCACGTAATTCAGGGCGTCCTCTTCAGAGACGTATTTGGCACGGGTCCCGATGACGGCGGCAAGTTCAACTTCCCAATCGGTCTTTTCCGATCCGCGCGGCACGATGATGGGATCATTCGGCCCGCAAATCGCACTTGTCGCCTTCATGAAAAGGATCGGTTCTTCCGGCACCGACATCCCTGATTCCCGGGCATGGTCCGAGTAGTTCAGGCCGATGCAGATGAATTTGCCCGTGCCTGCAACGCAGGGGCCAAGCCGTGTGCCAGGGTCGACCATCGGCAATGATGACACGTCGGCATTTCGAAGCGTGGCCAACCCGTCCTCCGAAAGGGTCGCCCCCGCGATGTCTGGCACCAGGCCAGAGGCATCACGGATCCCACCGTTGGCGTCGACAATGCCGGGCTTCTCGGACCCCGGCTCTCCAAATCGGACAAGTTTCATGACGATCTCTTTCCTAGATGTTGGACCAGCCGCCATCGATCGCATGAGCGACGCCGGTGGTGTATGCACTTTCGTCCGAGGCCAGATAGACAGCGAGCGCGGCGATCTCTTCTGCCTTGCCTATGCGACCGATGGGTTGGCGTGCGATGAACGCCTTGCGCGCCGCGTCATAATCCCCCGTGTCCCTCAGACGCTGGTCCAGCGAGGGTGACTCGACTGTCCCCGGACAGATCGCGTTGCAACGGATGCCCTGAGTGACGAAATCCGCAGCCACAGACTTGGTCAGGCCGATGACCGCAGCCTTGGTTGCGCAATAAGCGAACCGGTTTGGCGCGGCGATGATCGAAGATGCAACTGACGACACGTTGATGATGGACCCCCCGCCGCCCTTCAGCATCCCCGGCAGGAACGCCCGGATCATGCGGTAGGTGGCTTTCGCATTCAGATCGAAAGAGAAATCCCATTGCTTTTCGTCGCACTCAAGGATGGTGCCATGCGCGACGAAACCGGCGCAATTGAAAAGGACATCAATGTCGGGATACGCCGCAGCGGTGTCTGCGATGGCGTCCGCATTCAGGACATCAAGCTGACGCGTCTCGACGCCTTCAAGCTTGGACAGGGCGTCCCCATCGATATCGGTCGCGATGACGCGTGCGCCTTCTGCCGCAAAGGCATGCGCCGTTGCGCGTCCAATCCCCTGCCCAGCTGCCGTCAACAGGCAGGTTTTTCCGCTTAGTCGTCCCATATATCCTCCGCTCAAAGGGGCAAACACGCCGGACCAATCGGCTCGAAACTCTTGTAGGTCAGAATGAATTCGGTGTGACCGAGTGCTTCCGACTTCGTCGGCTCGCCGCTGGCCACGCGTTTGACCAGATCAAGAATCTCCATCCCGACCTCATCGACTTCGGCGCCTTCAGAGATGATGCGCCCCGCATTGATATCCATGTCTTCAGACAGACGTTCATACATGTGTGGGTTGGCTGCGATCTTGATGACAGGCGCAAGAGCCGAGCCCACCACGGACCCCCGCCCTGTGACAAACAGCGTCAACAAAGCGCCCGAAGCCATCATTTCGACGATCTCGGCATTGTCCGAGATGTTTGGAAAGCCAAAGCGCACCTCGCCGTCCGGCACAACATCCATGAGATAAAGGCCGCCTTTCGGGGGGATGTCCCCGGGTTTGATCAGTCCCGAGATCTGGGATTGGCCGGATTTGGCATACGCGCCAAGAGATTTCTCTTCGATGGTGGTCAGCCCGCCCTCGGCGTTTCCGGCGGCAAAACTGCCAAATCCCAGCGTTGCGTAATATGCGGCCGCCTTGTCGACACTTGAACGAATTTCATAACCGAGTTGCGGTGTCGCGGCGCGGGCAGCCATGACATCTTCGCAGCCGATCAATTCGCCCGTTTCCTCAAAAATGCAGGTCGCACCGGCCCTGACCAGCATGTCGAAAGTGCACCCCACAGCGGGGTTCCCGGTCAGTCCGCTGGTTCCGTCCGACCCTCCGCAAACGGTGCCGACAACGAGATCGGACAAATCGAAGGGCACTGTTGTTGCCGTCTCAAGCTCGTTGGCCATGTTCGCCACCGCGGCGCGGCCTTTGTCGATCGTGGCGCGCGTGCCTCCGTCGCGCTGGATGATCAGGGTTTCAACGGGGCGACCGCTTTTGCGGATCACCTCTTCCAGCTGGTGACGATTGAAGCTCTCGCACCCCAGGGAAACCAGCACAACCGCGCCAACATTCGGATGCGTACAGAGGCGCTCCATCATGGTCTGCGCATAGGGGTTCGGGAAACAGCCGGGAAAGCCGATCACATGCGCTGCCAGGCGGTGCGGGGCAACGATTTCGCGGGCGACGTGATGGGCGCATTCCACCAGGTAGGCGACCGCCACGACATTCCGGATACCCTTGCGCCCATCGCTTCGAAGGTAGCCTTTCACTTTGGCACCTCCTCGGACGACGCGAGTGCGTATGTCGGCGTGTAGTCGCTTTGGACGTTCTGAAGATGCACGTGATCTCCCACTGCAATATCCATCGTTGCCGAGCCGATTGGCGCGCCATACTTCACAATCTTGTCGCCCTTTCTTATGGCGTGACGCGCAATCTTGTGACCGATTCCGATCCTTTCATGCACGCGCACTGTGGCATCTCCGACCTTGATGTCCTCACCCCCATCAATGGCGCCCCGCAGGACCAGCACATTGTCTTGGGGTGAAAGAAGAAGCAGCCGGCTGTCGTACATCATCGAACCTCTTCCAGTCTCGTACCATCATTCAGGTCCCAGACAGGCTCGGACCCTGAAACTGCTGCATCCGCCCCCGGCCCATCGCACGTCGGCGCCGCGTCAATGCGGCTGGCGTCTTGGCGGCAGGCCCCGATATCCGGAAAGACCACGCGCATTCCGTCAGAATTTCCCATATTCGAGATAGGCCTCCTGCGGATCGACGCCGGACAGGATGGCGGTGCGCACCTTGTTTTCGGTCACCATCGCCTCGCTCGCCGCCTCTATGATCTCGTCTAGGATCGCGGCCGGGACGCGGACCATGCCGTCGCGGTCGCCATGAAGCCAGTCGCCCGGCTCGATGCGAACGTCGCCGATCGTTACGGGGACCTCGGTTGCGCTTGGTCGCCACATACCGACGATATCCCTGGGCGTATGGTGCGTGCGCCAGCACGGGAAACCAAGTTCCAGAATGAAATTCGCATCCCGCAGCGCGCCGTCGAGGACGCAGCCCAGAACCCCCTTGGAATGAAGCGTTTCAGCCGACAGCTCCCCCATCTGGGCAATCAGATGCGTGTTCGGCTGGGCGCACCAGATGTGCCCTGCGGCGGCCTTGGACAAGAGCCCGGTCCAGTCCAGAAGCGTCTGGTGCGGATCGGCCGTTTCGTCGATTGCCCCCTCAACGGTCCACGCCGGCCCGCAAAGCGTCACCTCCGGTTGCAGGGGGCGGATCCTTGGCGGCAGCGTGAAATCGCGTAGACCGCGTGCACGCATGACGTCGTGCACAACGCCGGTATAGCACTTGGCGAAATTTTCAATGCGAGGATCAGTCATGGTGGAACACTTCTTCCATCATCGACCACCATTCGCCGTCCTTGCGGCTTTCGAAGGGGGCCTGCATCGGCATGCAGACATCCCACCATTCCTGCGTCTTGGGGTCAGCCGCCATCTTGGCGGCATCGGCTTCGAAATCCGTGCCGGTATATTCCCAGTAGCCAAAGAGCAGGTTCTCGGCTTCGTTGTAGAAGATCGAGTAGTTGGTGATGTTGCAGTCCGAAATCTTGGCCAGGATTTCGGGCCAGACGTCGGCGTGGATGCGTTTGTATTCCGCGGCCTCTTCGGGCTTCAACCCGATGACCATGCCCATGCGTTGCATACCGTTCCTCCATCTACGTTAGTGTGAAAGCCGTGTCCGGGACGGTTCTTGCGCCGATCTCGTCCCAATCCCAATCGATCCCGATCCCGGGTTGCGGCGGCGGGTGGGCCACCCCGTCCCTGATGTCCAGACGCGACGTGGTGATTGCGTCCAACTGTGGGATGTATTCCAACATCGGCGCATTGGGCACCGCACAAACCAGACTGACGTGAAGTTCCATCAGGAAATGCGGGCAAATCGGCACCCCGAACCCCTCGGCCAAATGAGCCGACTTGAGCCACGGGGTAATGCCGCCGATCCGGGCCACGTCGCTCTGGATTATGCTGGCCGCCCCTTGCTGAAGATAGTCCTTGAAGGGCGCGACCGCATAGATGCTTTCGCCAACAGCGATGGGAACGCGAGAGTCGCGCGCAAGCTCGACATGGGCGCCGATGTTGTCCGCGGGAAGAGGTTCCTCGAACCAGTGGACACCGTAGTCGGCAAGCATGTCAGCCCGACGCTGCGCCTCGGCCAGGTCAAAGGCCTGATTGGCATCGACCATCACCCGAAAATCTTCGCCAACCGCTGTGCGAACGGCCTCGAGCCGGGCCCGATCTTCGGCAATCGACGGTTTCCCGATCTTGATCTTTGCGCCGGCAAAGCCTTTCGCCTTCATCGCTGCAGCATCGGCGGCGAGGTCCTCTGGAGAAAGATGCAGCCAACCGCCTTCGGTCGAATAGAGCGGAACCGAGCGCTTTGATCCACCGGCGAGTTTCCAAAGCGGCAGACCTGCGCGCTTGCAGCGAAGGTCCCAAAGTGCCGTGTCGATGGCGGCCAGCGCCAGTGACGTGATCGCCCCGACAGCTGTCGCATGGGTCGCAAACAGAAGATCGCGCCAGATGCCGTCGATTTCTTCGGCATCACGGCCCAGAAGCCGCGGGGCAAGCGTGCGGTGCAGCAGACTGATCACGGCCGGTCCGCCGGTGCCGATGGTATAGGCATAGCCCGTACCTTCGGCGCCCTCGGCGTCGGTGATCCGCAAAATCGGCGTTTCCTGGCTTTCGAAGGATTGGATCGCATCCACCCGCTTTACCGCGGGCGGCAGGTCAACCATCAGGATTTCAACTTTGTCGATTTTGGCCATCAGAGTCTCCTGACCGACTGGCCCGAGGCCGCGTCAAAGATATGTGCCTTGTCGAGCGACAGGCGGAAGGTCAGCGTCTCGCCAGGTGTCACGTTGCGCGGGTCAAACATCTTGCCCTGGACCTCTTGGCCCGCGAAAGACGTGTAAAGCAGCGTCTCGGTGCCAAGAAGCTCGGCCAGATCGACGGTTAGGTCGATATCCGTCGTTTCACGCGCTTCATGGATGCCGTGCCCAATGGGGGTCAGATCATCCGGCCGGATGCCAAAGATGATCTCTTGACCTTCTGTGACGTCTTCGGCCAGCCGGGACGGAACCGGGATCTTTTTCCCGTCCCGGAACTCGGCCATGCCGGACGTGATCCTGGCCGGGATAAGGTTCATCGGCGGCGAGCCGATGAAGCTTGCGACAAAGGTATTCACCGGATGGCTGAAGACCTCCATCGGGGTACCGACCTGTTCGATATAGCCGTCTTTCATCACAACGATCCGGTCTGCGAGTGTCATCGCCTCGACCTGATCGTGGGTCACATAGACAACGGTCGTTTTGACCTTGTTGTGCAGCTTCTTGATCTCTGTCCGCATCTGGACGCGAAGCTTGGCGTCAAGGTTCGACAAGGGTTCATCGAACAGAAAGGCCTCGGGATGCCGCACGATTGCACGGCCCATTGCAACGCGCTGACGCTGACCGCCCGACAGCTCGGCGGGAATGCGCTCGAGCAGTTCGGAAAGCCCCAGAATATCGGCTGCCTCCTGCACACGCTGTTCGATCGCGTCTTTGCTTTGACCCGCGATCTTGAGCCCGAAGCCCAGATTTTCGCGCACGTTCATATGCGGGTACAGCGCATAGTTCTGGAAGACCATCGATATGTTGCGCTTGCGCGGTGGCAGATCATTGACCACCTGGTCGCCGATCGCGATATCCCCGTCGGAAATGTCTTCAAGCCCCGCGATCATGCGCAGCGTCGTCGACTTGCCGCAGCCCGAGGGGCCAACGAGCACGACAAACTCGTTGTGTTCGATGTCAAGATTGATGCCATGCACGACCTCTAGGCGGCCATACTTCTTAACGACATTTTGCAGTGATATGCCCGCCATGGGTTAGCCTTTCACTCCGCCGAAGGTCAGCCCGGCAATTAGATGTTTCTGAACAAGGAACGTCAGGATCAGCGCTGGCACGATGATGATCACGGCCATCGCGCACATTCCGGCCCAGTCGATGGTGAACTGCGCCGTGAAATCCATCAGCCCCACAGGAAGAGTTTTGCTGTCGGTCGAGCGCGTCAGTTGGCTGGCCAGTGCAAATTCGTTCCAGCTGGTCAGGAAGGCAAAGACGCCAGCGGCAGCGATGCCAGAGCGGGCCAGCGGAAATTCGATCTTCCAAAAGGCCTGCCAGCGGGTGCAGCCATCGACCTGCGCGGCCTCGGACAGCGACATGGGGATCTGGCGAAAGAAGCCATCGATCAGCCAGATGGTGAAAGGCACGTTCAGCGAGACATAGACGATGATCAGCCCCATCTGCGTGTCGATCAGCCCAAGGCGCGACCACAGCATGAACACCGGCAGCGACAGGGCGATGCCCGGAACCGCCCGGAACAGCATCAGCCCCAGGAACCAGGCGTTCTTGAACCGGAAGCGGAAGCGCGCAAACGCGTATCCCCCGGCCATTCCGATGATCAGCGCGATCAAGGTCGAGGTCATGGCGATGACCATCGAGTTCCAGAAATAGGACAGCACGGGGATGGCCACCTGCTCGGCACCGAAGCCAAAGATCTTGCCGAAGTTGCTCAGCGTCAGCTCTTCGGGCACCCAGACCGGAGGTTTGGCCAGGATCTCGCGGTTCGGTCGGAAGCCTGACAGGACCACCCACAGCCCGGGCACGCACATGATGACCATCAGGACAAATGTCGTCACCCACAGACCTGCGGCCCGCAGGCGCTTTTTTAGATCGCGGCTCATTCTGCGCCCCCCATGTACCGGCGGGCGGCAACCAGCTTGGTGAAGAAATAGTAAGTGAAGGCGATCGACAGGATCGTCGAGATATAGGCCATGGCGTTGGCCTGCCCCATCCGCGCGTTTTCATAACCCACGCGGGCGATCATCGTCCAAAGAAGCTCTGTTCGTCCGGCGGGACCGCCATCTGTCATAACGGCAACAATGTCGTAGGCACGCGCCACATCGAGAGAGCGGATTGTCATCGCGATAAACGCGAAGGGCATGATGAAGGGCAGCGTGATGTGGCGAAAGGTCTGCCAGGCGTTGCATCCGTCGACCTTGGCGGCCTCCAGCGGGTCGCGCGGCATGGCAAAAAGCCCGGCCAAAAGCAGGATCGCAAAGACCGAAGTGCTCATCCAGACCTCGGCAAAGATGATCGAAAACATCGCCAGCTTGCCATCGACCAACCAGGGGATGGCGCGATCGGTGATGCCCAACGATTGAAGGGCATTGTTCAGGATGCCGATGTTGTCGTTGAAGATGAACTTGAACTGAAAGCCCACGAGGATCGGCGAGAACATCATCGGGAACATCATGATCGTACGAAGCGTCCGCTGTCCCCAGGTGATCTTGTTGATCAAGAGCGCGATGCCAAGACCCAGCACGAACTCGACGTTCAGGGCGATGGCCAGGAAAAGGATCGTGCGCAGGAAAGCTTCCCAGAAATCGTCATTGCTCAGCAGGCGCATGTAGTTGCGCGCGCCCACAAAGATTTCGATGCTTTCAGGCCGGGTCAGGCGATAGGGGGTCAGCGAGGTGTACAGGGAAAAGGCAAGTGGGATCGCGACGACGAACAGCATCGTCAAGAGCGCGGGCGACAGCAGCAGCACAGGCGTCAGAGCTGTCTGATTTCGTTTGAAGAAGCGGGTCACGGGCGTCACGAATCCGTCGTTTGGAGGCGCGGCCCGCATCACGGGCCGCGCCGGGTTCACTTAACGATAGCCTGCGTCTTCCATGACAAGCAGGGCTTCCTCGGCCGCTTCGTCAAGCGCCTCTTGCGGGGTCATGTCCCCCACCATGGCTGCTTGCAGCTTGGGCCACAACGCGTTCGATACCTCGATCCACTCGGGGATCAGCGGCGGCGTGAACGCATCCTCGGCCATCGACGCCTGGTAGGTTTCGAAGACGGTCACCAGGAAGTCGTTGCCGCTGGCCGAGAACTCGGCCTTTGCGTCGTCCCAGACCTGGCCGCGGGTGGGCAGCAGGCCCTTGCGCGCTTCGACCATCTGGCGGTCATAGTCGGTCAGGAAGGTCACGAAAGAGGCCGCAGCTTCCTTGTTGTCGCAGCTTTCGGTGACCGAGAAGGTGTGCGACCCCGACCAACCGGTGCGGATGCCGGCGCTGCCCTTGGGCGCTCGGATCAGGCCGATGTCGCCCGCGACTTTCGAGTTCGCCGGGTCGTTGAAGAAGGCCGACCAGCCCCCCCAATCCAGGTTCATCGCCACAGTGCCCGAGGCAAACCCAAGCCCGGTGTCGTCCCACAGGTAGTTTGGCACACCGACAGGCACCGCGCCCGCCTTGTACAGGTCAACAAAGAAGCTTAGCGCGCGTACGCCAGCCTCGGAGTTGAAGGTCGGCTCCCAGTCGTCCGAGAACAGCGCACCACCTTCGGCCACCAGCATTTCGTAGAAACGGCCGGTGATCGCCTCATCCTTGCCGACAAACTGCGTGCCAAAGAAATCAGGCGGGTTGGCAAAGAACATTGCCTGGTCCTTGACCTGTGCCCAGGTTTCCGGCGGCATCAGGTCGTAACCATACTCGGCCTTGAAGCCCGCCTGGTTCTCGGCGTCTTCGTACAGCGACTTGATGTAGAACAAGTTCGACACATCCGAATGCCGCGGCAGCTGCACAAGGCGGCCGTCAACGGTGCCGTGCTCCAGCACCAGCGGCACGAAGCCGGCCAGCGTCTCTTCGCTGACAATGGCGCTCAGATCGGTGTAGATGCTGCCATATTGCGGGGCAAAGCTGGTATGGTTTGATCCCACGCACCAATCCAGCGTGCCCGCGGCGATATCCTGCTTGATCTCGCGGTCAAGCTCGAAGTGGTTCTTGCGCGACAGGATCTCGACCGTGGCACCGGTCATCTCTTCCCACTTCGAGATTTCGGCATACAGCGGCTCGTACTGGGCGCCGCCGATCAGCTTCACCCGCAAAGTATAGCCGCTGAAGTCGCCATAATCCGCGGCCACCGCGGGCATGGCCATGAGCGGCACCAAGGCTGTCGCCAGCATGGCTTTCATCGTCAGTTTAGGCATAAGGTCCTCCCTGTTGATATGCCGGGTCCAATGGGTATTGGTTCAGTTGGTCTGGTTGCTTTCCGCCGGCATGAGATCGGAAAGCAGTTCGTTGATAATCTTGTCGCGGTCTGCACCCAGCTCGGGCGCGGCTCGTGGGCTTTTCAAGGTCTGGCCGTCGATCCGCAGCGGCCCCCGCAGTGCGTTCAGTTCGACCGTGCCGTTTCGGCGGATGACCTGATGGAAATCGAGCGCCTGGAACGCCTCCGAGGCCAGCATTTGAGGCCAATCCAACACCTCAGAGCACCAGATGTCCGCCGGTTGCAACACGTCCAGCCAGGCCCGCGTGCTGCGCTGGATGACGGCGCGGGACATGATCGCCTTGATCTCGTCCCGGTGCGTCATCAGGGCGGCGGCATCGCCATACCAGTGTGACAGACCCTCGACCTCCATCAGAGTGGCCAGCCGCTCGAGCGACGGTGTCATCGCAATTGCCAGATATCCGTCGGCGGTCTGATACACGCCGTACGGCGCACCAAGATAGCTGTGCGCCCCGTTGATTGCGCTGCGTGTCGGCACACGGCGGCCATCGTTCAGATGTGTGGTCAGCACCTCGAATTGAAAATCGATCATCGCCTCGAAAAGGCTGGTCTGCACATGGGCGCCGCGTCCATGCAGACCCTTGCCCACCAGCCCCGCCAGCAGGCCCTGCACAAGTGCGTTCCCGGCCATCATGTCGGCCACGGCCAATCCCATCGGCATCGGTGGGTCATCGCGGCTGCCTGTCAGCCACAAAAGGCCTGACCGCGCCTGCGCCAGCAAATCCTGACCCGGAAGATCTTTCCACGGCCCCTCTTCGCCAAAGCCCGAGATCGAGCCATAGATGATGCCAGGATTGATCTCGCTCACTGCGTCATAGCCAAAGCCCTGTCGCTCGATCACACCGGGGCGGAAGTTCTGGATCATCACATCAGCGCGCCGCAACAGGGCCCACAACATGCGCTTGTCGTCTTCGTCGCGCAGGTCGGCCGTCAGGCTTTCCTTGTTGCGATTGATCGCGTGGAACAGCGAGTTGTCCCCGTCGATGTCCGTGTCGGACAAATACAGGTGACGGCACAGGTCGCCTGACCCCGGGCGTTCGACCTTGATCACCCGCGCCCCGAGGTCCGCAAGCTTGAGCGAGGCAAGCGGGCCGGACAGAAATTGACTGAAATCGACGACCAGCAGCCCATCAAGCGGGCGCGCGTCCTGTGCCATTGCTTTCACGACCTGCTCTCCTGGTAGGCAGCCTGCAGGTCATCCAGCGTGGTCCGGATATCGGCCTCTCCCTTGAGGAAGGCATGGACGACGTCGCCGCCGTTGTCCTGAAAGTTCATGTATCCGTCGTAGCGAGGACGCAGCCACGACGTCTCAAGCGTTTCGCGGGTGTTGCGAAAGAAGTTTCGGCTCGCCTGATTGCAATGATCGCTTTCCCAGGCGACCGAATTTCCGGGCTGCCCGCCAGCATCAAAGAAGAGACCGGACTGACACTCGGCCCCCGCGATCCAAAAGGCGTATTCAGCAGCAAGATCGCGATGCGGCGAGCTGGCAGAAACCGCGATCCCGGTGCCGCCGATCACGGTGCCACGTGGCCCGTTTTGACCGATGCCGGGAGCATCCGCAAAGGTCAGGGGGAACCGGCAATACCCGGCGCGGCTATAGTTTGTATAGCCATACCCAAAGGGCGAATAGCTGGGGCCATCCGCCTTGCGCCCCATCCATTCATAGATCCCGATGGGATCGAGCGTCAGGCATCTGGGGTCGATCAGAGCAGCAATCTCGCCAAGTCGTCCAAGAACGTCCTGCCCGGCCTCGCGGTCGATGAAATCGGCGCCTTCGGCGACCGTTGCATCGATGTTGCGCGCCAGCCCCATGAACGTCATCAAGGCATTGATGGGGATCAGGGCGAAGCCGACCTCTCCCTTCTTGGCCAGCGAAACGACTTCACTCCATTCCTTTGGTGGCGTGTCCAGCCGGTCTGGACGATATGCAGCCACCGGAGTCGCGGCATCAATTGCCAAAGCCCACTGGTGGCCATCGAATTCATAGGATGGATGCGACGCGCCGACGGACTGCGTGTTGAGCACATCCAACTCGCCAGCGTGACTGCAGGTGTCGAGCGCGTACAGCAAACCCGACCGTGACACCTCACCGACATGCGGGTGGTCGATCACCATCAGATCATAGGCATCGGCCATTTCCTCGATCGGCCGATCCGCGAACGCCTGAAGCGAGCGCTTTTCCCAGGTGATCGACACGCCGGGGTGCGTCTCGGCAAAAGCGCTGGAGGTTGCGACCATCGGATCGAACCCGCGCGAGTGGTCCCAGGTCATACCGCGAAGCTCAACCATTGGCTTTCGCCTCCAGCACCGCATCGGCTTCTGCCTTGAACGCGCTTGGGTCACGGTACAGCGCTGTCATGAGGTGCTCGCAGTAAAGGACCTGTTCGCCTTCGCCCTTGAAGACCGAATAGCTGACCCGGACTTTGCCCATCTTGTGGTCCTTGACGTCTTTCGAGAGGTTTTCGCGGATGGTGTAAATCGTGTCTCCGATGAAGACCGGCTTGATGAAGCGCAACCGATCGTACCCATAGGAAAACGAGTTCAGGCAGTTCGTGGCGGCCAAACCCAACCCGTAGGAAAAGACCATCGCACCCGCCACAAGACGCTTTCCAAAGACCCCTTCTTCGACGGCAAAGCGTTCGTCGGACACGTATGGATGATGATCCATGACAAGGGAGTTGAACAGCATCGACTCGCCTTCCGAGATCGTCCGTCGGATCGAACGGATTTTGTCTCCAACCTCGAAATCTTCGAAATACCAGTCTTCTGAATTCCAGACCGGAACCTTTGCGTGATCTTGCGGAACGCCGGGGACGCCGCGCGCATGAATACCGATTTCGGCCATTGGTTCCTCCCTTTTCCGATCGTTGCCGGATGCTCAAAGCATGCAAGGACTCTTTTCATATGTCAAATTATTTTGTATATTTGAAAAAACACTGCTTTGTCCGGGAGGAAAAATGGAAAAAGAACAGTACTTTGAGGACTACGTTCTCAACGAGGCTCGGGTGACGCTTGGACGCACGATCACCGAAACGGACATCGTTTTTCATGCCGGACATTCGGGAGACTACTTTCCGCATCACGTGGACAAGGAGTGGTGCAAGACGCAGCCATTCGGCGCGCCCATCGCCCATGGAACCATGACCTTCGCCATCGGGATCGGCTTGACGGCAACACAGATAAACCCGCGCGCGTTCACTTACGGATACGAGCGTCTCAGGTTCCCAAATCCGGTCTATGCAGGTGATACGATCACGACGACCGTCACAATCGGCGCCCTGGAAGAGGACCCCAAGCGCCCGGCGTATGGAAGGGTGACCGAGGTCTGCGAAACCAAGAACCAGGACGGGAAAACCGTCATGTATTGCGAGCATGTGCTGCTTGCCGAGCGGAGGAACCCAAGTGATGCAGCGTGATCTCAAGCAAAGCTGGGCGGCGCCCGCAAATCCGAAACCGATCGTGATCATCGGTGCCGGCGGCATCATCCGGGATGCGCATATGCCAGCCTACACCCAAGCCCGCCTTCCGGTCAGTGGGATCACCGATGTCGATGCCACCCGGGCCAAGTCGCTGGCGGAGGACTACGAAATACCAAACGTGTATTCGAGTGTGTCGGAGGCCGCCAAAACCTGTGGGACAGACGTGGTTTACGACATCGCCACACCGCCGCATGTGATCACCGATATCCTACCGGACCTTCCTGACGGAGCGGCGGTTCTGATCCAGAAACCGATGGGATCAAATCAAGAGCAGGCGCGCAGGATTCGCCAGATCTGCCGGGACAAGGGGCTCAAGGCGGCCATCAACTTCCAACTCCGTTTTTCACCGATGATGATGGCGGTGCAGGATGCGGTGAAATCAGGGCTTCTGGGCGATCTGCTCGAAATCGAAGTCCATCTGAACATCTTTACACCCTGGACGCTCTTTCCCTTCCTGATCCCCATGGAGCGCGTAGAGATCGCGGTACACTCGATCCACTACCTCGATGCAATCCGCGCGGTGGCCGGAAACCCGCAAGGCGTGTTCGCCCGGTCCTTGCATGATCCGCGGGCAAATGACTTCAAGCAGACCAGAACCTCGGTCATCCTCGACTACGGGACCAAGCTGCGTGGCCTGATGAGCATCAATCACAACCACCAAAACGGCAGAAAGCTCCAATCTGCCTGGTTTCGTTTCGAGGGCAGCGAAGGGACAATGATGGTCAAGCTCGGGGTCTGTTACGACTACCCGAATGGCGAAGCCGACGAACTCTGGTTCTGCCCGAACGGTGGCGAATGGGAGCAAATCAGTCTGGAAGGCAGCTGGTTCATCGATGCCTTCATGGGGCCCATGAGAAACGTCCAGAGGTTCGATGCCGGTGAGGATGATCACCTGCACTCGGGGATCGACGACGCCTATCAGACGATGGCTTTGGTGGAAGCGTGTTTTGCGGCCATGAGCAAGCCGGCGGAACCGCTCATTCTGGACTAGCGTCCTCGAACCGCGGCACATTCGGGCCGCCCAATGCCGAGCTGATCGCGTTTGCCGCATCAATGAGTTCGGCGGCACAGGTCTGGAACGAGATCGGGTCGTCGTACCGCTCTAGGTGCGGCACCGTCAGCCCTGCCACCGCGTTGCCTGTATGATCAATCACAGGGGCCGCAATATTGACGATCCCGCGGACGGTGAAACTGTCGGTGATTTCATGTCCACGTGCGCGGATCTCAGCGAATTCCTTCTGCAGGTGCGCCTGATTCATACCATCGGGCAAAGGTATTTTTTCGAAAAACTCCTTCAGCGTTTCCTCTTCGGAAAACGCGAGGATCACACGCCCTGTTGACGCGCGCCAAAAGTTGACCCGCGCGCCCAACCGTACGCTCATGTTCATATTGCCCGGGGGGCCGACCTGGCCAATGATCAATATGGCGTCGTCACTCGCGATCCCCAGATGCGCGGACTGGTTTATGGTATGGGTCAATCGCCGCATGATCGGTCCGGCGACCGCCGTAAGGCGATTGATCAGAGGTGTATTGTTGGCGACTTCAAACAATTTGGTCGTCAGCCCGTAGCGGTCGGTATCGCCGTCCTGCACCACATAGCCGCGCTCTGTCAGCACAACGATCATGCGAAAGATCTCGCCAACGGATCGCCCCATACGTCGCGCGATTTCGCTTTGTGACAGCCCTCGCTCTTCGTTCGACAACAGTTCGATGATGTCGAGCCCTTTTTCCAACGCCGGAGCCGAATACCTGCGCTGTTCCATCGGTGAAACGGTTGTTGATCCCTTGGCCATGGACGTATTCTGTCAGCGTGGGCGTCAGTATGCAATTCCTGCCGCCCCGGCAGCGGGACAAACCCGGTTGCAGGTCAGCCGCAGACGGGACCAGAGACCGAAGGATCAATCAACGGCCACACAAGGTAAATGCGACGTCAAGCAGGCTGATCCTGCCCCTCTTCTGCGGCCAGTTGCGTCAAGAACGGCGCAAAAACGCGATCGAGGTGAGCAACAATCGCATCAATGGACCCAGCACAAGCTGCGACGTAGTGATCCGGGCGCACCAGCACGCAAGAGGCGCCCCGAGCCTTGCACCACGCGTCCAGATGCCCTTCGGGATCTTTCGGCATCGGCAGGATACGCAGGTCTAGTCCGGCGCGATGCATCCTATCGGTTGGCGGCGGGTCGGTCCTGCAAAACAGACGCCACCCCGTGCCCATCTCCTCGTCCAGCGTCGCTCCACTTTGCATGATCGGATTGATGAACCGTTCCCCTGAACCTTCTGCGACGATCTCGGACGCAATGGGGGCAATCAGTTCCGCAGCGGTTTTCATCCCCGTGTCAGCCCGCAAACGTGTGTCGCGTAACGCGGCTTTCGCAGGATCCAGTTCGCAGATGTAGCGACCCGCGTCGATGGCACGCGCGATCACGTGACGAACCTGTGCATCACGTTCAGTCTGATAGGTATCCAAAAGGCGATCATCGCACACACCCTTGAGAACCAGATCAAGCTTCCAGGCAATGTTCGCCCCGTCCCGCAGACCATGACACAGCCCCTGCCCGAAGAAGGGCGGCGTTTGGTGCGCGGCATCCCCGGCAAGCAACGCCCTGCCCAAGCGCCAGGTTTTGGCAACCAGCCCGTGGAAACGATAGGTCGCAGCGCGGATAATCTGGTGGTCCAGACCATCGACATAAGGGGCAATCAAGCGCGCCACTTGCTCGGGCGCTGCCATGTCTTCGTCCGTCTCATCAGGCAGAAGCATAAACTCCCAACGGCGGTGGTTGCCTCGTCCGGGAACCAGTGTCGCCGGGCGTGTCGGGTCGCAGAGCATGATCGACAGGTTTTGCAGGTTTGCGCCTTCGGGCACGCCGGCCAAATCGGGCAATGAAATCGGCGCCTCAACCTCTGCATCGACCACAAGCCAGGGTTCCTCGAAGTCCAGATCATCAAGCGCGATACCAAGCGATTTGCGCACCATGGACCGCGCGCCGTCACACCCGATCACCCATCTGGTCTCTGCCTTTGTTCCGTCCGACAACGTGAGCGTGTTGTGCTCAGGGGTCTGCATCAGTTCGACAACCTCCAGCCCCGTATCCAGACGGGCAGACACCTCTTGCGAAAGGCGCTGCCGCAGAGCCGTTTCCAGTTCTGGCTGGTTGAAGAAGTAGTCATTGGCATAGCCGAAGGGACGCGGTTTGCCTGCCGCGGACATAAAGCGGATCACGCCCTGGTCTGCGCCGATGTGCATGTGTCCGTCCCCGGCACGCATCTGCGCCAGCATGGCATCCGAAAGACCGATTTCCGCAAACAAGCGCATCATCTCGTGATCGATATGCACCGCGCGCGGCAGGCCATAAGGTGCCGCGTCCCGCTCTATGACCCGAACAGAATGTCCGGCGCGCGCGATCATAATCGCGGTAAATATCCCAACCGGACCACCACCCACGATGGCGACATCCCACATTTCCTTCATTCACCGCTCCCTATTGGTGGACCCCCGAGAACCGCCGTTCTGGTCGGCTGAACGCCGGTCACTGTGCCAGAATGCTTTGCCAATACACCCGAAGCTCCGGCGCGTGCGCGGCGCCAGCTTGCCGTTGCGAGGCCGCCATGTCCTCGGGGATAAATGCGTCGAAGGCGACTGCATAACTCGGACGGTCTTTCAACGCCGCAAGCCAGTCGCCGATCCTTGGATGGCTGCCTGACCACAATCCGTCCATCCCCAACCGGTCCAGCCGGTCGACATAGGGTGCCAAGGCGATGTCCGCCAAGCCAAACTTAGGCCCAGACAACCACGTGTCCGCTGCCAGCTGTTCCTGCATGTCGTCAAAAATCCGTCGCAAGTGCCGCAGTGCCTGCGTGACATAAACCGAGGCAAGCCCGTGTTCATAAAGGTCCCGCCGTTTATCACGATGCACCGGGTCAAGAATGCGCAGGACCATCTCTTCGATCTCTTCGGCCGATTTGGTCTTCAAAACCCGGTCGCGCATCGCCGTTGCAAAAGACATCGAATTGATGGCCGCATGGGCGGTCAGGCTGCGCAGCAACCAAAGCCGCGTGCGCGCCTCAAGGGCGAGCGTCTGAGGCATCAGACGTCCTTTGTTATAGGTCTTGTCCAGGTACTCTGCGATCAGGCTGGACTCGACAAGGACAAGCCCTGCATCAACCAGCGTGGGCACCACCGCCTCGGGGTTCAGGCGCATATAGTCCGGATCGAACTGATCGCCGCGCTGCAGGTTGAGTTCCGTCCCTTCATAGTCGAGACCGATTTCCGCCAGCGTCAAACGCACCTTCTGCGAGCAAACACTGGTCGGTCCGTGATAGAGTTTCATCATCGCATGTGTCCTTCTCAACTCTTTTCATCTGCGCGTGCGGGTGCCACTGACCCACTGCGGGCAAAACTCGCCACTGCCCCGAGCGCAGCGACCGCCGCCGCGATCAACAGGGCGCTCAGCGATGGCGTCGGGGCGTGCAACAGCACCAGCGCCGCAATGGCCGTGCCGCAGGCGCGCCCGACCTGACGCGCAAGCGACAGTGTCCCGCTCGCAGCCGCGCTTCGTTCCTGGGGGGCGCTGAGCATGATCAATCGATTGTTGGGCGTCTGAAACAGCGCAAAGCCGATCCCGCAAAGCGCCAACCTAATCGCAAGCGCAATAGGCGAAGTCTCAGGCCCCGCTTGCGCGACCAACACAAATCCAAGCGCCAGAACAGCAAGCCCAACGCCACCCACGGGTCCAGTCGGTATTCGGTGCGAGAAACGCCCCAGCACTGGCGCCATCATCGCGGTCGCAGCAGGCCAGACACTCAGCGTCAGCGCCATCTGCCATTCCGTCATTCCGGCCCCGTACAACAGGTAAAACGGCAGCAAGATGAACCCCAGGCTTTGCGCCATGAAGGCACAGATCGATGCAAGAATGGACAGGGAAAACACAGGGGCGGCAAACAGATCGACAGGAAAAACCGGCGCCCCCTGCCCTTGGGACCGCCTCAGCACGCGCCACAGGATCATCGCAAAGCAGCCCAACGCACCGGCCACGAGGCCACCGGACCAGCCCGCGGCCAGACCATTGATGGCGACAAGGAGCGCGCCAAGCATCACGATCACCATCGCCGATCCGACCAGATCAATATGGCTGGCGGTTGGCGGCGTGTTTGGCAGGGCGGCCCAGCCCAGGGACAGCGCGATCAGGCTAAGGGCGGCCAGCAAACCAAACACCGCGCGCCAGCTTGCCACCGACAGGATCGCCCCGGACACAGCCGGACCCAGAGAGGAGCTGACCGCAACCGTCGTCGCGACCAGACCGATTGCCATGCCAAGCTGCGCTTCGGAAAAGATCGTGCGAAGCATCGCAAAGCCCAGTCCCATCGCCCCGGCCGTGCCCACCGCCTGAACCGCCCGCGCGGCGGTGATCGTAGCGAAGTTCGGCGCCATCATGCAGGCGGCCGAGGCCAGCGCAAAGAGGCCAAGCGCGCCCAGCAGAATGCGACGATACCCGACGACCGCAGCCACCGCCGCCACGGGCAAAAGCAGGGTCACGATCACAAATTGCGACGCGCCCATGACCCACGTGACCCGCGCCGCCGAGACGTCAAATTCGGTTGCAATGGCCGGCAGCGTGACGCCGACGGCCATTGATTCAAGGACAGTGACACAGGCCGAACACAGGATCGCAAGCAAAGCCAGCGTCGCCATGCCCGGCCCGATGTCCGTGCCCGTTTTGGTCACGACGACAGCAAAGCCACGTCTTCTGGCCGGATCTCGACGCCGGTCCGTTGGCCGACGTCGACCGCATCGCGCGGATGCACCCGCGCCACCAGATCCGCGTCCCCGACCCGCACCCGGCATTCGATGCATTCGCCCAGGAACACGGTCTCGACGACCTCACCCTCGGCTGTCCCATCCGCGCCGGTCGCAACCAGCCGCACGTTCTCTGGCCGCACCGCAGCGATCACACTGGTCCCCACGTCGGCATCACTGTCGCCACTGAATTGCAGTGCGCCCCATTCGGTTTCCAACTGACCGACGCCCGACCCGTTCATCTTGTCGCGCACCTTACCGTCCGCAAAGTTGCACTGGCCGATGAAGCTGGCGACAAATCGCGAATTCGGGCGGTTGTAGATCTCGGTCGGCGAGGCCTCCTGCACGATCTGCCCTTCGCGCATGATCGCCACGCGGTCCGCCATGGTCAGAGCTTCGGTCTGGTCATGGGTCACGTAAAGCGCCGTCATCCCAAGCCGTTTGACCAGGTTGCGCAGCTCCAGCCGGGTTTCGGCACGTAGCTTGGCGTCAAGGTTCGACAGCGGTTCATCGAAGAGCACCACCGACGCCTCGCGCACGATGGCGCGGGCCAGCGCAAGGCGCTGCTGCTGACCGCCAGAGAGGAACGGCGCAGGTCGGCTTTCGTATCCACCCAGCTGCACAAGTTCTAGCGCCTTGCTGACCCGATTGGAGATTTCCTCTTCGGCGATCTTGGGTCGCACTTCGCGCAGCGGGAAGGCCACGTTTTCAAAGACCGTCAGATGCGGCCAGATCGCGTAGGATTGGAACACCATGCCGATGTCACGCTTGTAAGTGGGCACGCTCACGCCCCGGTCACTGTCATGTACGACCGTGTTGCCTGACGTGATCCGACCGCCCGTAGGCCGTTCCAGCCCCGCCAGACAGCGCAGCGTTGTGGTCTTGCCGCAGCCGCTAGGCCCCAGCAGGGTGTAGAACTCACCCGCGGCCACATCCAGGTTCACGCCCTTTACAGCATGAACCGTACCCTTGTCCGAGTCGAACCGAACATGAAGGTCTTCAATTCTGATCATAGTGCACTCCCGCGCTGACTTCCGAAGCCGAAGGCGCGCAATCCAAGCGCCAGGGCAAACATGAAGGACATGAGCATGATGCCGATTGCCCCCACTGAGCTGATGTTTCCGTTGTCCCAAAGCGACCAGATCATGACGCCCAGGACCTCGTTGTTGCCGCCTTGTGACAAGATCAGGGGCAGGCTGATGAAGCGCACGCTAAGCATCGCGACGTAGATCCAGATGCCAACCAACGTGGGCATGAGCAGCGGGCCAAAGACGCGCAGTGCGATCCGCCATGGCGCAGCCCCTGACAGTTTCGCCGCATCCTCAAGATCAGGATGCACCTGGATCATCGCCACGCTCATCGCCCGGACGGCGTAGGACAAGAACAGGATCGTAAAGCCCAGAACCAGCGCATAGATCGATCCGAAGGTACGCAGCCCGGTCCATTCGTCGATCTGCATGAACAGCCAGAACAGCGCGAGGCCAAGCACAATGCCCGGGATCGCATGCGGAAGGAAGCTCAGCATATCAAGGACATAGCGCCCTGCGAACCGGGTCCGCACGATAATGTACGAGATCAAGAAGGACACCACCGTCACGGTCGTAGCGGTCAGAAGGGTGACGTAGATCGTGTTGAACAGCGTGCGCGCAACGCGGGGCTGGGCAAAGACGTTCTCATAGTTCTGCAAAGTGAAGCTTTTGAACGCTTCCAGGCTCGGCGGCCGCAGGTAGTTCAGCAGAGACACATAGAGCAGCACGAGGAACGGCAGCACGATGGTCATGAACAGAAACAGCAGTGCCAGTGCCAGCGCGGGCTTGCGCCAGCGGCCAAGCGGCACCTTGCGCGGGGTAAAACCCTTGCCGGTGATGGTCGAATACCGCTCTGAACTGCGCACAAGGCGCAAGTAGAAGAACGAAATGATCAGCGCGATGACGAGATAGAAGATCGCAGCCGCGTTGGCCTGACCAAACGCCGGGATCGAGCCGATATTGTCGATCAGGTTGTACACCCGCGTGCTGAACACATGCAGGTTCACAGGCATCCCCAGAACGCCGGGCACCTCGAAGTTTTCCATCGCCGTGATGGCCTGAAAGATGCTGATCGCCAGAACCCCGGGCATCAGCAGCGCCAGTGTGATGCGGCGCACCACCCGGCTGGGGCTGGCCCCGCTTGCGGCGGCGGCTTCTTCCATCGCGGGATCCATGCTGCGCATCAGCGGCACCAGCATCAAGAACGCCACCGGGACCAGACGCAGGCCCTCGGCAAAGATCAGGCCGCCCATGGTGTAGATGTCAAACAGGGGCGCGTTGCTTCCGGTCACATCCATCCAGGCACGGTTCACAAACCCCGATCTGGGGCTCAAGAGCAGCACCCAGGCGATGGCGTGCAAAATGCCCGGCACCGCGATGCCCAAGGGCACGCCCGCATAGATCCATGTCTTGCCCGGCATGTCCGAACGTTCAACCAGCCAGGCCAGCACGCCGGCTGTCGTCACGCCAAAGACTGTCGCGCCAATCACGTAAATTGTCGTGTTCCAGATCACGCGGTCGATGCGCTGTTCGATCCAGACCGCGTAAAAATTGTCAAAGCCGAGGTTGTCCAACGCGAATTCGTTCGGCAGCCGTGACAGGCTGAAAGAACCTGCAACAAGCGAAAAAATCGGCGCAACGACCAAGGCCGCCAACATCAAAAGAACAAGCCAGGGGAACATGCGGGCCACGATGTTCTTGCGTGCCTTCGCCTCTGTCCCAGCCGCCTCTCCGGGCGCGTTGGTCATGGTATTAGCCATTATGTGTCTCCGTTTGGTGTCCCCGGATCGCATGCGATCCGGGGAACGGGCCTTTTATGAAAGACCAGAGGTTACTGGGCCCCGCCAGAGGCAGCCCAGATCGGGTTCCATACGTCATTGAGCTTTGGCAGTTCGTTCAGCATACCATCCAAGGTCCGCAACGCGATGTCCTTGCCCGCAAAGGCGTCGGCCAGAAGCGCGCCACCCGCGACCTGAAGGTCTTTGTGCACCGGTCCGTCGCCGCCCGCGGCCAGACGGGTCAGCTGCCCTTCCTGGCTGAGGATCCAGTTGATGAACACCTTCGACGAATAGTGGGTCGGGCTGTCGCGGAACATCCCGATCAGGTTGAAGTACTGCGGCACCGGTTCAGGACAATGCCAGCCAGCGGGGGCACCGGTCTGCATGATTTCCCAGGTTTCATCGTTGGGTGTGGGCAGGCCCACGTCAAATTCACCCACCAGCGGCAGGTTGATCATCCCGCCGACGCCTTCGGCCCGGAGTTGAGGCTTGAGCGTGTCGAAGAAGGCCGGGAGGAACTCATTCGTCATCCGTTCGGGCCCGTAGTCGGGGTGGGTCCACAGGTTGAGCGTCCAGAGTTGCGACCGGTTGGCGGCCCCGACACGCCCGTCCTTCAACGCACTGTCTTCGGATACCAGATCCCACCAGGTCGCAGGCAGCTCATCTTCGCTGACCCGATTCTTGTTGTAGATCATGCACCAGGTCGTGTTCTGCATCCCGGCAAATGTTCCGTCAGCCGCCCGACGGTCTTCGGGCACACCGTTCCAAGCGGGCAGATCGTCGAGTTCTTCCAGCGCATCCGCCTCGATGAAATCGGTCAGGGAGCTTTCGAAGCTCACCAGCACATGGCGCACAAGGCGACCCGATTTAAAGGCCAGAAGCGGCTGCACCGCGCGTGCCGCGCCCGAAGTTTCGGTCGCCACGATGTCGATCTCGGGATAACGCGCCTGGAACACGGGCAGCCACTTGGCCACATGCTGCGCGGCGTCATTGGTGCTGAAGTCGATCGCTCCTTCGGCGGCCGCCTTTTCGAGCCACTCTGCGGGAATTTCGAACTCTTGGGACGCGGCGGCATCTGCCTGTGCGATCAGGCCTGCATCGATCCCGTTCTCCCCCAGAAAGGCTTTCGCCTCGTCCGTCATCTGAGCCATCACCGTGGACGCGGTAAGCGCCAGCGCAAGCGTGCTGCAGGCAAGTTTTCCTTGGCTTCGAATAGTCCTCATTCTGATAGTCCTCCCACTTGGTCTGTTAAAGTGTCACCTTGCTCGACGGGACGCCCCTCCACAGGCGCGCCGTACTCGGCTGTATTGGCCCAATCGGCCCGTGCCGCGGCCCTCTGGCACCTTCACCTCACACGAACCCGACGGCGGTTTGCGCCGCTTTGCAGGCGTCGGTTTTCGGTGCAGCAATGCCCCATTGATCCGTCCGTCCCGGTGGCCAGGTCCAATCCTGCGGCCGCCCCACCCGGTATCCGTCATCGACCTGCAGCACATCGGCGGTGTGTTCGACGACATAGCCTTCGGGATCGACGAAATAGGCAAAGACGTTGTTGCCGGGCCCATGCCGACCCACGCCCCAGCCCATGTCATGCCCGTGGTCGCGCATCCGACCCGAGGCCAGCATCACGCCCTCAAGCTCGGGCAGCATGAACGCCACGTGGTTCAGCCCCTCGACCTCGGCCTGTGCCAGGACCACTGCATGGTGATCGGAGTTGCAGCGCAGAAACGCCATCGCAGCGGATCGGTCGGTGAGGCGAAACCCGAGGACCCGTTCGTAGAATTGCGCCAACGCATCAACGTCGCGGCTGTTGATATTGACATGCGACAGCCGCTCGGTGCGGTCGCGCGCGACCGGGTCGGCTGGTCTTGGTGCGTCCCCGTGCACCAGCCGGATCAGGCATCCATTGGGCTCGCGCAGGTCGATCATCTGTCCGCCGCCCGGTCGCGCCGATGCGGCAGGCCCGTCAGAGACTGTGCAACCGTATTCAGTTGCGCGCGTCACCACAGCCTGCATCGCAGCCTCGCTGGCACAGCGGAAGGTGACAGCGGCCAAACCCGGCGAGGTGCCGGGCAAAAGCGCCAGCACATAGGCATCGGACCCGGTGCCCCTGAAGAAACGCGCCCCGGACGCATGGTCCACCGGGGTCAGGCCCCAGACATCGCGAAAGAAATCCGCGTGCCGATCAAGATCTGTCGACACAAGGTCGACACTCACGATCCCGGTGATCGGAAAGTCCTCGGTCACAGGACGATCTCCGCCTCGCCGTAGAGATCACGCTCTTCAACCACGTTGCGCAGCTCGCCCAGCCCGGTGCAGCGTGTGACAACGACATCGCCGGATTTCAGGAAGACCTGCGGCGTGCGCGCGTTGCCGACGCCCGCTGGCGTGCCTGTCAAGATCACGTCGCCCGCACTGAGCGTCATGCCAAAGGACATCTCGGCGATCAGGGTCGGAATATCAAATGCCATCTGTTTGATGACAGCCGATTGCATCACCTCGCCGTTCAGCTCGCATTCAATCCGAAGCTCATCAATCGGGCCCAGCTCTTCCGGCGTGACCAGATAGGGCCCAAGAGGCGAGGTGCCGTCCGGGCTTTTGCCGCGCATCCATTGGCCCCCATGGCGGCGCTGGATATCACGCTGCGAGATGTCGTTGCAGAGGCAGTAGCCAAAGATGTGCTCATGCGCCTTGTGCGCCGGGATCGACCGGCCCGGTTTGCCGATCACCAGCGCCAGCTCGCATTCGTAGTCCCACTTCTTTGAACACCGGTCATCCCAAGCAATCGGGTCGTTTGGCCCGATCACGGCATTCGGGGCCTTGGTAAAGAAGGTCGGCGCGGTCGGGCGGTCAACCTCCTGACCATCGCGGCGTCCAATTCCCTCTTCGAAGTGATCCCAATAATTCCAACCTGTGCACAGCACGTCGCGTTTGAACCGGGTGATCGGAGCGGCCAGTTCGGCATCAGCGCTGGCGATCCGCACCCGCCCGGGGTCTTGGATCGCCTGACGCGCAGCCTCTGTTCCGTCCGGGCCAGCTTCGATCAAGGCTGTCAGGTCGGCAAACAGATCACCGATCAGAACAATGTCGCTGCCGTCCAATACGCCCGGCTTTGTCTCTTCTGCGGTTCTGACACTCGCAAAACGCATGACAATCCTCCCCTAAAGTTCATTCGGCTCGTCATGGGAGGTTATGATCGACAAAACCAAACCATGTCAAGAATGATCGATCATTTTTTTATTTTTGTAATTTTGTGGTTTATTTCACCTCAAAGGTTAGATAGATCCATCATAGAGAAAGCAGATGCGAAACATGCCCAGTCAAAACGCGATCAAAGATTCCGAGTTGAAAACCACCCGCGCGAGCGCGATCTATGTCGATCTGCGCAACGCGATCCTGAACGGCACCCTGTCACCCGAGGCGAAGTTGAACGTCCGCTCGTTGAGCGAACAGTTCCAAACCGGCCTCAGTCCGATTCGCGAGGCGCTGAATCGCCTTGCGACCGAAGGGCTTGCCCATCACGCCGACAACAAGGGTTTCGTCGTCTCTCCGATCAGCCTGGATGAACTGGATGACTTGACGCAGGCCCGGTGCTGGATGAATGACATTGGCATCCGGAAGTCGATCGAACTTGGCGGCGCCGATTGGGAAGAGCGGATCCTGATTGCCAGTCACAGGCTTGCACGCTGCCCCCGTGTGTCGAAGGAGGCGGGTGGCAGCAGCGCAGCGCAGCCCGACCTGGCGTGGGATATCGCGCACAAAGCCTTCCACCAGACACTGATCTCGGCCTGCGGGTCGCCCTGGCTCATCGAGACATGCAGCCAGTTGTTTGATTCCGCCGAACGGTACCGCAGTCTTGCCAGTCTGACCGGCACCTCGCGCAGCGATCCGCGCGACGAACATCAGGACATCCTGAATGCCGCGCTCGACCGCGATGCCGATCGCGCCGCAACCCTGTTGACCGAACATTTCCAACGGACTTCGGACCTTGTGCGCAGGGTCATAGGACACGACCCGACATGACCGATGCCAGCCCCGCAAAACTTGCCGTCATTGTCTGCAGCACCCGCCCGGGCCGCGTGGGAGACAAGATCGCAACGTGGTTCCACAGCCGCGCAACGAAAAAGGGCTATGACGCTGCGCTCCTCGATATCGCGGCCTTTGACCTGCCGCTTTACAACGAAAGCCGACATTCGCGGTTTGGCGACTACGAACACGACCACACCAAACGCTGGGCCGCAGCCGTTGGGCAAGCAGATGGCTTTGCCTTTGTCGCACCAGAATACAATCACGGGCCTTCCCCGGCGCTTGTGAACGCATTGACCTATCTCGGGCCGGAATGGGCCAAAAAGCCCGCAGGCTTTGTCAGCTATGGCGGGCGCTCTGGCGGTCTGCGCGCCGTCCAGGCGACCAAACCGATCCTAAGTGCGTTGATGATGTACCCTACCAAAACCGGAATGGTCATTCCTTTTGCCGGTGGTCTGGTCAGCGATGCTGGGTTTGCGGCGACCGAGGACCACGAGAAAGAAGCCCTTGGGTTCCTGAAAGAGCTGTCCGAACTTGCTACGCAGTTCAAAACTTTGCGGCGCGAAACGTCCTGAACCCGGTGGCCACGCAGCGACCTGACATTGCCGGTGGTCTTTCGCGCGGCACCCCGTGTTGAGCGTCGTGCAGGGCCCGCCGTGCCCGGCCTGAACACCAAGTGGCCGTCAGCCTTGGGAAAGCCCGGCGGCGGTTTCAGTGAATGAGCGACGCGAGATGTTTCACGGCCGCGTTCACTTCGTCTTCGGTGTTGTAGTAGTGGGGCGCAATGCGCAGCAGCGTCGGCAGATTGCGACGTTCCGAATCCAGACGCGTGCTCGAGACGACTGACGTACCGATCGCGAAACCCGACGCAGCCATTTGCCCGGCGATGGATTGGGCTTCGATGCCTTCTACCGAAAAACTGACAATGCCGCAGGGCGAACGGCCCAAATCTTGCAGGACCACGCCAGCAACCTCTGAAAGGCAATGTCTTGCATGCTGGGCAAGCAGATTGACCCGTTCATGAATATGGTCGATCCCAATCTGATCGGCATAGTCGACCGCAGCGCCGTGCCCCGCACGCAGGGCATAGGAGTTTTCCCAGGTTTCAAATCGCCTCGCGTCATCGCGCAGCTCATAGCGGTCACGCGCCACCCAGGCCGCTCCGAAATGGTCGATCATCGCAGGCTCCAAAGTGTCGAGCCACGCCTCTTTCACATAAAGAAACCCGGTGCCGCGCGGTCCGCGCAGGTATTTCCGACCCGTCGCTGACAGAAAGTCACATCCAAGTTCCTGGACGTCGATCCGCATCTGACCGGCCGCCTGGCAGGCATCCAAAAGGTAGGGAACGCCGTGGGCCTTTGCGATACGGCCAACCTCTGCCGCAGGGTTCACAAGGCCTCCGTTTGTCGGGACCCACGTGATTGCAACGACCCCGACGTCGTCCCCCATAGCCCTCTCGAGCGCGGCAAGGTCAAGTTCTCCGCGGTCATCAGAGGGGACAACCTCGATCGTCAGGTCATCGCGTTTGGCCCTTTGAAGAAAGGCAACATAGTTGGCCGCATACTCTGCCTCGCACGTCAGAATGCGCGACCCGGGCTTCAACGGAAGTGCATAGAACGCATGGCACCAGGCGACCGTGGCGTTTTCCATCAAGGCGATTTCCCGCGCAGAGGCCCCGATATGTCCCGCCATCGAATGATACACCCTGTCCATTTGATCGGACTGGCGGGCGTGTGCCTCGTAACCGCCAATTTGTGCTTCAAGCTGGGTATGCGAAACTATGGCGTCCACAACGCTTTTGGGCATCAGCGCCGAACCACAGGCCAAAAGATGGGTCGAGTGGCCAATCCCCTGCGTGTCGGCGCGAACCTGGGCAACGTCAATCATGGGCCAAATCCCCTACAAGCTGTTTCACTGCCGACATTGGCTGCAACGCGCTGGCGAAGCAAGCTGCACTCGGATCCGGCACACAAGACAGATATGGCCCCATCGAAATACGGAGTCCCCGCACCATAGTCAGACGAGCCGCACGGATTTTCGGCCGATGTCATCGCGACCGCCCCTCTGCAAAGCTTGGCGCGATGGATCGAGTTGCGAGACCACGTCAGGTATCGCAGTCGTGTATCCGATTTTGCGCCTCCATCCCCCAGATAGGGGACATACAAGTTCGTTTCCCTGCGCAACGCTTGAGTTCTAGATGAATGCAAGCGACGGAGGCTTTCAATGCGCGTTCTTTTCACAATCCTTGCCACGTGTTTGACGAGCACCGCCATGGCCCACGAACCGATCGAGTGGAACGGCTCCAAGATCCAGGTCCTGCTCGAGAAGGGCGAGACCGGCGGAGAAATGGGGATTTTCACAAACGAAACCTTCGGTCCCGGCGGGCCGCCTCTCCACGTTCACCAAGACGCTGCAGAGGCCTTTGTGGTTCTTGAAGGTTCAGCCGAAGTTGTCGTCGGCGACCAGCGCCTGACGCTGAAAGCGGGTCAGTCGGCCTTTGCCCCGAAGGGTGCCGATCACACCTTTCACGTTACCGGAGAGACCGGTGGAAAACTCCTGATCATCGTGACACCCGGTGGTTTCGAAGGTTTCTTCGAGGCCACCAGGCACCTGCAGCTGCCTGACGACATGGACGAACTAAACCGCATTTCTGCGGAGTTTGGTCAGGTCTTTACCGGGCCCCCGCTTGCCGCGAAATGAACAGGTGGTTCCGGTCACCAAGCAGTCCAGCGCGCCGGAAACGGCGCTCTGAACTCGATCAAGGGAATGGAAACTTGGCAGCTCTATTCGTTCCTCTGACGCATCGAACGCCAAGACGCTCAATCTCGTTCGACATCGCCTGTCACACCCTTGGGGCCGAAATGCTGAGAAGTTTCCGCATCAGGGCCGCCTGACTTCTCACGCCGACCTTCTCAAACATCCTTCTGACGTGGGTTCGGACGGTGCTGGGCTGAACACCCAGAGCCTTGGCGGTTTGAGACAGGTCTTTCCCGGTCGAGATCGCAAGAGCCACCTTTTGGTGTGTTTCCGTCAGGCCGTAAATCTCGCGCGCCTGTTGAATGTTGGCCCGGGCCAGATCCTCGTCATCCAGAACAACCACCATCATTTCATCATCGGTTGAAAGCCAGCACAGGCAAATCCCGTTGTCTTCGCTGTCGGAAAACAAAAGCGGATACGGGCTGTTCCCGTCGTGTCCCGGTGGGGCCAGAAGATGCCGATCGATTGCGTGCTGCAGCAACGCGGTATTGGCTCTGGTCCGCCCAACCAGCCGTTCGCCAACAACGGCCAGCGCTCGATGATCTTGCAGAATATCCTCGGCGCTCTTGTTCAGGTCCAGCACATGGGATTGCGCGTCAATCCGGACCCAGGGGCATTTCAGAAAGCCCAATCTTGTTTGGGTCTCGACCAAGGCAGCAATGAGCCAACGTCCTGCGTGCCGTTCCATGACACGCACCTGATGATGAATGCCCGGTTCACCTATGGTGCCTTGGGGGATGTCCCGGCTCAGGATGACTTGCCTGTAGGTGACCCACGCCATGTCGGAACTGACCCGAATGTTCAGATCTTCGCGCCGTACGGCCGAGGGTCGGGTGGACTTCTCGGGGAACGCAGCCATGACGCGGGCCAGCCTGTTGCGATGTTCCTTGTAACCATGGATGGCTTCTGCCCCGCCGATGGTCCGACTGGCGATACGTCTGGCATAGTCTTCGTGGACCCAGCATTTGCTCCAGGCCTCAAGGTCGCGGTTCAACCACGCCGTTGTTTCCGCGTCTATGACGGCTAAAATCTCTGCCTTGTCCTTTGCCGATCCAGCGCTCGTCATCGCGCAACACCAATCCCTTGCCCATTGACCTTATGGTAGGAATTCTTGCCCCGCTGGCGCAACCTTTGCCGTCCGGCTCACGTGTTGGTCCGGGCAAGGATGTCGCGGGGGTCATGGTGTCGAAACAGCCTGTGGGCGCTCATCCAGCCCCCAAGGTCAGGCCCGCCAAGACTTTCAACGGTTTCTTGCCCTTCGTCGATCCCTCGGATTGGGCAGGCGTTGAAGGCAAACATTTGCCAAAGCGCCCTTCGAAAAGGGCGGTCTTTTCGGGGCTCCGGTGGGCTGCAAATCCCGCTAATGGAGGATGGCCGTGCCTCTCAGAAACCATCCGAGAGGCACGATCCGAAGTTCGATCACCGAGACATGTCCCGTCGAAGGGTGCAGATGTCAGTCGTCCTGCAGGCCCGGGCCAGACAGGCGGTCTCTGGCCGTCGAGGACGCACTTCGCATGGTGCGGGCAAAAAGGGTGACGTCGATGTCGGTCGCAACAAAACTGGCCCCCAGGTCGCGGCACTGGCGCTGGAACTCCGTGTCCAAGGTCAGAATCCCGGCGGCCTTGCCGGATGCGACGATCCTTGTGATGGCATCACAGACAGCGGCCTTTACTTCGGGCGCACCGGCCTTGCCGATGAATCCCATGTCCGCCGCAAGGTCCGAGGGGCCGATAAAGACGCCATCGATACCTTCGACAGCAAGGATATCGTCGAGCGCCGCAAGTCCCTTTTGGTTTTCCACCTGTACCAGCAGACAGATTTCGTCCCGTGCGGTGGTCAGGTAATCCGGGATCGCGGCAAAATCGGACGCCCGCGCGAGGGCGGACCCGACGCCGCGCACACCATGCGGCGGATACGTGACGGCCGAGACCAGGTCTCGTGCCTGGTCGGCGCTTTCCACCATGGGAACCAGCAGAGTCTGCGCGCCGGCATCGAGGAACTGCTTGATCATCCAGGTCTCGCCAATGGGCGGGCGGACGACCGCATGGCTTTCCCGTCCGGCGATCACCTGCAACTGGGCCACGATCGACCGAAGGTCGTTCGGTGCGTGTTCCGCATCGATCAGCAGCCAGTCAAAGCCAGCGCCGGCACTGATCTCGGCAATGTAGGGATCGGCAAGGCCGAGCCAGCAGCCAAGTTGCAGATCACCTTTGGCGATGGCGTGCTTGAACGGGTTGTGAGGAGCAGGCATCGGGTTTCCTTCAAGCGAAAGAGATGGCGACGTTGCCAAAATCGCCAAAGTCGGCGGTGATGTCGGTGCCGGGCGGGCATTCAACGGGGCGGATGAAGCTGCCGGACAGGATGATCTGGCCCGGTTCGATCGCCTGCCCGTAATCCGCCATGCGGCGGGCCAGCCAGACCACGCTTTCCACCGGATCATTCAGGACCCCAGCCCCAAGGCCGGTTTCCTCGACCTCGCCGTCGCGGCTGACGATGGCTCCGATCCAGCGCAGATCGATATCCGCAGGATGCCGGGCCTCGCCCAGAACCACGCCCGCATTGGCCGCATTGTCGCTGATCGTGTCAAAGACCTTGCGGGTGGCCCCGGTTTCCGGGTCCTGGCGCACGATACGTGTGTCCAGGATTTCGATGGACGGGGCCACATAATCGGTCGCGGCAATCACGTCCTCGCGGGTCAGATCCGCGCCGCCAATGGCGTCTTTCATGACAAAGGCGATCTCTGCCTCGATCCGGGGCTGGATATAGCGCCCCTTGGGCACAACGGCCCCCGTGTCAAAGGCCATGTCATCGAACAGGATGCCACTGTCGGGAATGTCGATGTTCAAGGCATATTGCATCGCCTTGGAGGTGAGGCCGATTTTCCAGCCGATCACCCGACGTCCCTGCGCCAGCTTGGCCGCCAGAATGGCGTTTTGCACCTGATAGGCATCGTCCAGCCCCATGTCCGGGTGGATTTTGGTCAGAAGGCCGATCTGCTGGCGGGTTTCTTCGGCTTTCAGCAGATCCGCAGCGGCGCGGGTGTGATCCTCGGGCGTCATACGACTTCATCCTCGATGGTGTTGCGCAGGGTGCCGATGGTGTTCACCTCGACCTCAACCACATCGCCGGGAACCAGATAACGGGGCGGGTCGAACCGCGCGCCTGCGCCGGTCGGCGTGCCGGTGACAATGATATCGCCAGGCTGCAGCGTCATGAAGGTCGAGATGTATTCGATCTCGCGCCGGATCGGGAACATCATACGGGACAGCACATCGTCCTGGCGGACTTCGCCGTTGACGCGGGTGATGATCCGCGCTTCATCCAGCTGCGCGGGATCGGTGAACGGGACCAGCCATGGCCCGATTGCGCCCGAGCGGTCCCAGTTCTTGCCTTGCGTGACGTTGAACTTGGCGTGGCGCACCCAGTCACGGATCGTGCCTTCGTTGCAGATGGTCAGGGCCGCAATGTGGTCATAGGCGTCTTCCTGTGCGATGCGCCGCCCGGCCTTGCCGATCACAATCGCCACTTCGCCCTCGTAGTCGAGCGTGTGGTTTTCCGGCGGACGGATCAGGGGTTGGCCATGACCGGTAAAGCCGCTGGCAAACCGCGGGAAAAGCGACATGTATTTCGGCTGGGCGCTGCCATCTTTGTATTCCGCGTTCCGGTCGGGGAAGTTGACCCCCACGCAGAGGATACGGGGCGCATTGGGCAGAACCATCTCGAACTGCACATCGGTATGTGTGTCGGGCTTGCCAGCGGCAGCCTCTTCAAGCGCCCCGAGCCCGTCGGCCTTGATCACATCAAGAAGTGTGGGCCAGTCGGGAAAAGCCTCGTTCAGGGCGATCATGCCGGTGTCGGTGACCGCGCCGTAAAAAGTTTCGCCCGCTGACGAATAGGTTGCAAACCGCATGGTTTATGCCTCCTCTGCAGGGTCGATACCGCCCATGCAGATATATTTGATTTCAAGATAGTCATCGAGCCCGTGGCGAGAGCCCTCGCGACCCAGACCCGAAAGTTTGACGCCGCCAAAGGGGGCCTCGGCGGTCGAGATAAGCCCGGTGTTCACCCCGACCATGCCGTAATCAAGCGCCTCGGAGACTCGCCAGACGCGGGCATGATCGCGGCTGTAGAAATAAGAGGCGAGACCGAATTCGGTGTCATTGGCCGCCGCGACCACCTCTGCTTCGGTTTCGAAGCGAAAGAGCGGCGCAACGGGGCCAAAGGTTTCTTCCGAAGCAACGGCCATGTCCGAGGTCACACCGGTCAGGATCGTTGGTTCAAAGAAGGTGCCCCCCAGCTCAAGCGGCTTGCCGCCCAAAGCCAGTTGCGCGCCCTTGGACGTCGCATCGGCCACGTGTTCCGCAACCTTATCTACCGCCGCTTCATCAATCAGCGGGCCAAAAACAACGCCGTCGTCAAACCCGTTGCCCGTGGGAAGGGTGCTGACTTTGGCCGCAAGTTTCTGGGCGAAGGCATCATAGATCCCTGCCTGCACATAGATGCGATTGGCGCAGACGCAGGTCTGACCATTGTTGCGGAACTTCGCGATCACCGCGCCCTCGACTGCCGCATCGAGATCGGCATCGTCAAACACGATGAAAGGCGCGTTGCCGCCCAGTTCCAGCCCCAGTTTCTTGATCGTTGGCGCGCATTGCGCGTAAAGCTGCGCGCCCACCTCGGTAGAGCCGGTGAAGGTCAGCTTGCGCACAACCGGGCTGTCGGTCAACGCGCGACCGATCTCGCGGGAGGGCCCGGTCAGAACCGAGAAAAGCCCGGCTGGAAGGCCCGCCTCGTCGGCAAGCACCGACAGCGCCATTGCCGAGAATGGGGTCTGCGCGGCCGGTTTCAGCACCATCGCGCAGCCAGCGGCCAGCGCGGGGCCGGCCTTGCGCGTGATCATGGCATTGGGGAAGTTCCACGGCGTGATCGCAGCGACGACACCGATGGGCTGTTTGACCGAGAGGATGCGCTTGTCCGGCGCGTGGCCGGGCGTGATGTCGCCATAGGCCCGGCGCGCCTCTTCGGCGAACCATTCGATGAACGAAGCGCCATAGGCGATCTCGCCCCGCGCCTCGGCCAGGGGTTTGCCCTGTTCGGCGGTCAGGATCTGCGCAAGATCTTCCTGATGCGTCATCATCAGTTCGAACCAGCGCCGCAGGATGGCGCTGCGCTCTTTCGCGGTGCGCGCCGCCCAGACTGCCTGCGCCGTGGCGGCGGTGGCGATGGCCTCTTCGGCCTCCGCCGCACCCAGTGAAGGCACATGGCCAAGCACTGCGCCGGTCGCCGGGTTGGTCACGGGGATCCCGTCTGCATCCGCCTCGATCCAGCGGTCACCAACCCGTGCCGCCTGCCGCAGCAGGTCGGGGCGTTTCAATCCGGCCAACGTCATGGCGCGATGATCGGGCTGGCTTCGATGGTCGAGTCCTTGGTCTCGACGCCGACGAAGGTGGTGCCATGCTTGAACCAGCTTTCCGGTGCCGGAGCCCCCCAGAGGGTCTGGCGCTGCGGGTCCTGCAGATCCCATTTGATCGGCTCGAGATCGGGATCGACGGTCTGGTAGTCGGAACAGTAGATCTCGATCCGGTGGCCATCAGGGTCAAGGATATACAGGAAGAACGCGTTCGAGATGCCGTGCCGCCCCGGCCCGCGCTCGATGTTCGCGACATAGCCGGTGGTCGACATCAGGTCGAGCAGGTCGATGATGTTCAGCGGCGTCGGCACCCAAAAGGCGACGTGGTGCATGCGCGGGCCGGTCCCGTTGGTAAAGGCCATGTCATGCACACCGCCCTTGCGGTGCATCCAGGCCGCCCAGAGCTTTTTGCTGTCTTCATCTTCGGTGTACTCGGTCACGCGGAAGCCGAACTCGGAATAGAAGGCCACCGAGGCATCCACGTCATGGCTGAAGCAGTTGAAGTGATCGATCCGAAGCGGTTTGACGCCGCGATACAGAGCATATTTCTGGTGGATCGGCTCAAGCCGGTCCATCTTGTGATAGAACTCCAGCGGGATGCCCATGTTGTCAGATGTCAGCAACGTGCGGCCCTGAAAGGGGCGCTCTACCCATGAGGTCGGGCGGCCCTTGGACTGAAAGAAGGCCTCTGCCTTGTCCAGATCATCCTCGTCAAAGGTCTTGAACCCCATCACTTCAACAGTGCCCGGCTGATCGGATTTCTGCAGAATGATGCAGTGATGGCCGCGCTCTTCCATGGCGCGCAGATAGACGTGGCTGTCGGTCTCGTCGGTGACCTGAAGGCCAAGGATATCCGTGTAGAAGGTCTTTGACGCTGCAAGGTCTTTGACGTTCAGGCACACATGGCTGAGACGGATGGTGTTGAAGTCGGGGTAGAGATTGGGCGCGGGAACAGGCATTTGGGCCTCCTATTGAACCGGGAAGATGACGTTGGTCTGGCCAGTGCCGGATGAGGGGAAGTATTCGGTCACGACTTCGCATTTGGCGTCGTATTTGTCCCATCCCAGCGCACCGTAGAGCATCGCCGTGTCGTGCATGCTGCCTTCGCCACAGCAGAATTCAGCATATTCGGGCAGCATCTTGAGGAAGGTCGCGTGATCCCCGCGCTTCCACATGTCGAGCACATGAAGGTCCATCTGCCGGTTGAATTCGGAACTGATGGTGAAGGTGCCGTTGTTGGCGGCATAGTCCTTGTTCGGCCATATCTTGTGGCTGAGCGAACCCGAAGCCACCAGCAGCACCTTGCTGTCAGAAGCCTCGACCGCCGCGCGGATCGCCTCGCCAACGATACGGCTTTCGTCATGGCCATGCACCGTGCACCAGGCGGCGATAGAGACCACCTTCATCTCATGGGCGCGGGACATGAACCGCATGGGCACCAGGCTGCCGTATTCCAGCTCCAAGCTGTCCAGGTGATGCGCGAGTGTATAGGCGCCACGCTCGCTTGCCTCGGCGGCGATGGCGTCGCCCAAAGCCGGGTTGCCCTCGTATTCATAGGGCATGTTCTGGATGAACTGCGGGAATTCGTTAGAGGTAAAAAGCCCCTCGAACCGGCTGTTGGCATTGATGTGAAAGCCAGCATTGATGACCCAATGGGTGTCACAGATCACCACGGTGTCAGCGCCCAGGGCCTTGGCCCGGTTGGCAATCTCAAAGTGCCCGTCGATCGCGCCCTGACGTTTGCCCTTCACGGGGCCGTCCTGCTCGGACATCAGCATCGTGGGCACGTGTGTGCATTTGGCGGCTAAAACGATCTCTCCCATCAGAGCGCTCCCAGTTTGGTGATTTTGTGCTGGCCGGTCGCGAAACCGATGTTCTTTTGCTCCATGTAGAACTCGAAGGACCAGTCCCCGCCGTCGCGGCCGATGCCGCTGGCCTTGACCCCACCGAAAGGCGTGGGCAGGTGGCGCACGTTTTCCGAGTTCACCCAGATCATCCCGGCTTCCAGCTTGTCGGTGAAACGCAGGGCGCGGGTCAGATCGTTGGTCCAGACATAGCCGGTCAGGCCGTAAGGGATGTCATTGGCGATCTGCAGCGCCTCTTCCTCTGTGCTGAAGGGGATCGAGGTCAGGACCGGGCCAAAGATCTCTTCCTGGGCAATGCGCATCTGGTTGTTGGCGTTCGTGAACAGCGTCGGGCGAACGAAATAGCCCGCATCGCCCACCGTGACGCCGCCAGCGGCAACGGTCGCGCCGTCTTCTTTGGCGATGTCAAAATAGCTGGTCACCTTGTTGAAGTGCTCTTCGGTCACCAACGGTCCGATTTCCGTCGCCGGGTCCAGCGGGTGGCCGACCTTGATGTTGTTGACACGCTCGACCAGTTTGGCTTCGAACTCTTCGCGGATCGTGTCCTGCACCAAAAGGCGCGAGGACGACGTGCAGCGCTCGCCATTGATCGAGTAGATCATGAAGATCACCGCATCCAGCGCCCGGTCCAGATCGGCATCGTCAAAGACGATGACCGGGTTCTTGCCGCCCAGTTCCAGGTGGTTGCGTTTCAGCGTATCGGCGCCTTGCTTGGTGATCAGGCTGCCGGTGCGGCTTTCGCCGACAAATGCAATGGCCTTGATCAACGGATGTTCGCACAGCGCCTTGCCCGCGCCTTCGCCGAACCCGTTGACGGTGTTGAGAACGCCGGGAGGCAGGCCTGCCTCTTCGGCGATCTCGACCAGCAAGCGCGCCGTCAAGGGAGAGGCTTCGGCGGGCTTGTGGACAACCGTGCAACCTGCGGCCAGAGCCGGGGCAATTTTCCAGGTCGACAGCATGAAGGGCGTGTTCCACGGCGTGATGACGCCAACCGGGCCAATCGGCACGCGCGTGGTGACGTTCATCAAAGTGGGCGATTTCAGGTGCTGGCCATCACGGGCCTGCACAACCTGATCCGCAAAATACCGGAAATTCTCTGCCCCGCGCAGCGCGGCCTTGGACATGAATTTGTAGGCCTGCCCGGTGTCCCAGCATTCGCACAGCGCGATTTCCTCGGCACGGGCCTCGATGCCTTCGGCAATGCCGATCAGGACTTTGCGCCGCTGGGTCGCGGGCATGTCGCGCCATTCGGCAAATGCAGCATGCGCAGCCTTGGCAGCAGCGTCGATGTCTTCGGTGGTCCCATGGGCGACATCACAGATCACCGATGTGTCGACCGGAGAGGTGGATTGGAACGTGCCGGCGCTGCCAGCCACATCCTGTCCTGCGATGCGGTTCAGAATGCCAGTGTCCCGGAACCGGGCGAGATACCCGTCAAGTTTGGCAATATTGTCGTCTAGTGCGGTCATGATGTGCCTCTGGCTTGGCCCGACAGGCGGGCATGGATTGGCGTGTCCTTCCAGCTGAGCTCCGGGTCGATCACCCGGATTTCAAGCGAAAGGGCAAAGTGTGGGGTCGAGAGTGGGCCGCTGAGTTCCGCTTGCGCGGCGGCAAACAGTGCGTCACCTGCCGCCTTCAGTTCTGCGGTGCTGCGCCCTGCCCCGACGCTGAGCGTCATGGCGAGAAAATCGTTCTCGGGATGCCCGTCAGCGACGATGGCGTGGTCCGCCTTGTGCGCGCGAACACGAATGCCTGCGTTGGGGAAAGTATCGCTTTCCAACATCACCTGGTGCAGCGCGCGGCAGATCCCGGCCATATCAGCCCGACGCTCTAGCGTCGGAGAATAGTCGATGGACAGATGCGGCATGAATCACTCCCTTGTCTGAAGCATAACATGTTAAATAAAACGGCACTTGTCAATCCATAACATGTTAATCATTGTGGATTTAAGACGGAGATCCTTATGACAGCCGACGCACACAAAAACCGCGCCTTGCGCACCACGGACCGGTCCCTGCCCATTGCCCTGCTGCGCGCACGCGAAAAGGTCATGGAGCGCTACAGACCTTTGCTGCAAAAACATGACCTGACGGAACAGCAATGGCGCGTGATCCGTGTGCTGGAGGAAACTCCGGGGCTTGATATGGGCGCGCTTTCGGTTGCGGCCAACATTCTCGCCCCGTCGCTATCCCGCATGACAAAATCGCTCGAAGTGCGCGGGCTGCTGGATATGCGCCGCACGCCCGGGGATGGCCGGCGCGCCAGCCTGTCCCTGACGCCAAAGGGCATGGCCCTCATCCAGGCCATCGCACCGGAAAGCGCAGCAGTCAGCGCCGAGATCGAAGCCCGGGTCGGCCCCGACCGGGTCAGGGCCATTCTGGACGAACTGGACAATCTGATCCGCGATCTGGACGGCCCGAACGGCACAGGCGACTAGCTTCGTGCAAAACGGCGCAGGCGACTAGCTTCGTGCAAAGAGCTGCGTTCCGGCCCAGCGGCCGGAGGACGACGGTGCCCGCGCCATCGGCTTGCATCAGACCGCTGATCCGCAGGGCGTTGTCAGGCCTCTGACTTCGATGCAGCGGCAAAGGCCTCGGTCAGTATGGCGCGGTCGCCGATGTGATTGGCCAGGATCAAGACCAGACGGGCATTGAGTGCCGTGCTGGCTTCATCGCTCAGCCCTTCATGAGCGCCGAGCAACTCGGCGTAGAACCCGTCCGGATCGGGGATGTTGGGGTCGGTGTTGAGGGCCATTGGATCAATCCTTTCCGAGCGCGCGGGACACAGCAGCGGCAATTGCGGGCTCGTCAAAGGACGGCCATCGCCCGGCCACATGCTGATCGGGGCGGATCAGGTAGACAGCGCCCTTCGCGGCTCCAAGATACCTATCCATGATATCGCCATCCGCAGGCACACTCAGGCCGCGCAGCGCCAGCCCCTCGGCCTCGATCTGGTCGGGCACCCCGACACCGACGCCGAGCAGCACGAAGTCCCCACCCAGATGATCCAGAAGAAACCCGTCCCCCAAAGGCGCATCCGGGCATGGCGCACCGGGGCGTGTGCGTGCCGGACCATCCGGCAGCGCATCGGGGCTGTTGAGCGGCAGGCCGTCATAGACGCAGGGTACCGACAAGCGTCCGGAATTGACCAGTGGGCGGGCGAAAGCGTGGTGTTCCGCCAGATCCAGAACCGCGTTGCGGAACACGTGGCTGATCTTTGATTTCGGCGTGATGAAGTCCGTCGAGCGCGAAGAGTTCAGGATGTTCTCATCCGCGCCGTGGCGACGTTCGACATCATAGCTGTCCAGCAGGCTTTCCGGCGCGGTGCCGTTCAGAACAAGCCCCAGCTTCCAACCCAGATTATCCACATCCTGGATGCCCGAATTGGCCCCCCGCGCCCCGAAAGGCGACACCTGATGTGCCGCATCACCGGCAAAGATCACCCGTCCGTGGCGGAACTGCGTCATCCGGCGACACTGGAAAGTGTAGATCGAGGTCCAGACAAGATCGTAATCCACATCCGGCCCCAGCATGGCGTCAAGGCGGCGGCGGATGTTTTCCTCTTTCAGTTCTTCCTTGCGGTCGATGTCCCAGCCCAGCTGAAAGTCTATCCGCCACACGCCGTCGGGCTGTTTGTGCAAAAGCGCCGAGTCGCCCGATTTGAAATGCGGTTCGAACCAGAACCAGCGCTCGGTCGGGAAATCCGCCTTCATGGTGATGTCGGCGATCAGGAAATTGTCCTCGAACACCCGACCCTCGAAATCGAGGCTCATCATCTTGCGCAACGGGCTGGAGGCCCCGTCACAGCCGATCAGCCAGTCGGCTTCGATCTGATAGGGACCATCCGGCGTGGTGATGTCGATCACGACGTGATCGTCTTTCACATCGACCGTGTCCACCCGGTTCTTGCCGCGCAAATCGATGGGCGCTCCCTGGGCCTGTGCCTCGCGCACACGTTCGACAAGGAACCTCTCGAAATGGGGTTGTTGCAGGTTGATGAAGGCCGGGTTGCGGTGGCCGTCTTCGGGCAGCAGATTGAACTCGTAGATCTGCCGGTCGTCATGGAAGACCTTGCCGACGTTCCACAAGACACCCTTGTCGATCATCGGCTGACCGCACCCGTACCGATGCGCGATCTCCAGCGTCCGTTTCGCGAAACAGATCGCACGGCTGCCTTGACCCACACCTTCGTGGTCGTCGAGCAGAACAACCGGGATGCCCTGAAGCCCAAGATCAAGCGCCGTGGCCACCCCGATCGGGCCGCCGCCCATCACCACGACCGGATGGCGCACCGGCCCGCCGGTGGCGTCCTGATCGGCGGATCGCTCGTACGGATAAAGTTTGAAGGCAAGCTGATAACGGTCGTCAAGTGGCATTGTCGATCCTCCCCGATCGATGTGCTATCGCGACCTCTCAGCCCTGCAGGGCCTCCCACATCTCAAGGTCGCGCTGGTCGGTCCAGATGCGCGGATGAGCGATCCCGCGTGCCTCGTCATACGCGCGGGCCACGTTGAACGGCAAGCAATGTTCGTAGATCGCATAGTCCTTGAACTTGGGATCGCAGGCATCGCGCACGGCATCCCAGGCATCCTTGAGCGAGCCGCCCTTGGCCGCAATCGGCTTTACCGCCTCATAGGTGCTGTCGACAAAATCGCGCGTATTGGCCAGCGCGGCATCGACCATTTCGCGCCCGACCAACGCGTCGCCGCGCCCAGGCGCGATGAACTCGGGGTCATAGGCCTTCACGTTGTCCAGGGTCTGCCCCCACTCTTCGAAGTGACCATCGCCGCAGTAACAGGCAGAGTGATATTCGACGATATCCCCGGTGAACATCGTCGCCGCATCCGGCACCCAGATCACGCTGTCGCCGGCGGTATGGGCGCGACCGATCTGTTTGATCACCACCTTGCGCTGCCCAAGATAGACGGTCATTTCGTCCTTGAACGTCGTTGTCGGCCAGGTCAGGCCCGGGATACTTTCGTGCCCTTCGAACAGACGCGGGAAGCGCTGGAATTCGCTGTCCCAATCTTCTTGACCACGCTCGACCACCATGGAACGGGCCGTGTCGGACATGATGATCTGATCCGCCCCGAAAGCCGAGGCCCCAAGCACGCGCACCGCGTGATAATGGGTCAGAACCACATGGCTGATCGGCTTGTCCGTGACGGTACGCACGCAGTCGATGACCTTTTGCGCCAGGCGTGGGGTTGCCTGCGCTTCGACGATCATCACGCTGTCATCGCCGATGATCACACCCGAGTTCGGATCCCCTTCGGCGGTGAAGGCGTAAAGCCCTTCACCGATTTCGGTGAAGGACGTCTTCTTCTCGGACATGTCCCCTTGGGACGCAAAGGCCTTGGCCATGTTGGTTCCTCTCTCGGTATTCGGTTTCTCAGCCAGCCGAGGCAAAGCCGGCGTCGAGCGCGGTCAGGATCGTGGTCACATCGGCCTCGGCCAGGACGAGCGGTGGCGACAAGATGATATTGTTGCCCGACACCCGCACCATAGCGCCATTTTCATACGTGATCCGATGGACCTTGCCGATTGTTTTCTTGTCGATCGGAGCCTTGGTGGCGGGATCCGCGACAAGCTCGAGTGCGCACATCAGACCGTGTCCACCGCGCACATCTCCGATCAGGGCGTGTTTCGCCTTCAGGGCCAGCAGGCCATCATAAAGCTGCGCGCCCCGCGCGGCGGCGTTGTCCTTGACCGACAGGCGTTCGGTTTCCTTGAGGCAGGCGATGGCGGCTGCGGCGCCGACCGGATGCCCGGAATAGGTATAGCCCGACCCGATGGCGCCCTTGCCCGATTTGTCGCCTTCGAACACGTCGGCAACAGCATCCGAGATCATGACGGCCCCAAAAGGGAAATACCCGTTGGTGATCGCCTTGGCGGTGCACATCATGTCAGGCTGCACACCCCAATGGCGCGATCCGCTCCAGCTGCCGGTACGACCAAAGGCCGTGATGACCTCATCTGCGATCAGCAGGATACCGTAGCGGTCACAGATTTCGCGCACTCCGGGCATGAAGCTTTCGTGGGGCGGGATCACCCCGCCTGCGCCCAGGATCGGTTCCATGATGAAGGCGGCAATGGTGTCCGCACCCTGGAACTTGATTTCGTCTTCAAAGGCCGCAAGGCAGAGCTGCGCCAGCCGCTCCGGGTCGGTCTCGTTGAACGGGTTGCGATAGGTGTAGGGGGCCGGGATATGGTAGCAGCCCGCCATCAGCGGCTCATACTGCGTCCGGAAATTGGCGTTCCCGTTGACCGAGGCGCCAAGCGTATGGGTGCCGTGATAGCCTTTCTTGAGGCTCAGGAACTTCACCCGGCCTGCCTCGCCCCGCACCTTGTGGTACTGGCGCGCCAGCCGCAGCGCGATCTCGACTGAGTCAGACCCGCCGGACGTGAAAAACGCGCGGCTCAGCCCGTCGGCTGCAAAGAAATCCTTGAGCATCCAGCTGAGCTCGATGGCCGCATCGTTCGAAGTGCCGCGAAACGTCGAGTAGTAAGGCAGCTTGTTCAGCTGTGCGGCAATGGCCTCTTTCACAGGTGCACAGGAATACCCAAGGTTCACGTTCCACAAGCCACCAACGGCGTCCACGGTCCGGTGCCCATCGACATCCGTGATCTCGACGCCTTCGCCTTCCGTGATGATATCAGGAGGGTTGGCAATACTGTCCGCCGGGTGGGCCATTGGATGCCAGAGATGGCGGGCGTTGTTTTCCTTGAGGAAATTCATATCTTTCATGGCAGCACCTTTTAGCTTTGCAGCATTGCGAGCGCCTGGGCGTAGCTTTCGCCCGGCTGGGTCACATCAAAATGGACAAAGGGCATGCCGACCGCGTCGGCCCCCTTCAGGTTCTTTTTCTGGTCATCGACAAAGACGCAGTCCGACGCGGGCATCCCGAGGCCATCGGTGATGAAGTCGAAGGCACGTGTGTCGGGTTTCAGGATGCCGGTATAGGTCGCATCCACGATCAGGTCGAAATCGGCCAGGAATGGCAGCTTTTCGCGGAAATCCTTGCCATAGAACAGGTCAAGCTCGTTGGACAGGATCGCAAGCCGGTGGCCGTCGGCCTTGGCCTGCGCGATGGCGGCCAGCGCCTCGGGGCGGATCACGGCGGCGGGATCGGCCCCGCGCACCCGTGCGATGAACTGGGGGAACTCAGTCCATTCCTCGCCCACAAGCGCGCCGGTCTCGGACATGCGCAAGGTCCAGTAATCGCGCTCGGTCATTTCGCCGGCCTGCATCGCCCGCCAGGGCGCATCGGTCTCGGGATCGAAGGGCCCGCGCCAGTCCAGCGCACCGGGTGCGAGGCCAAGCGCCTTTTCGGACAGCGCGTGTGTCTCGAACAATGTTTTGGAAATCACACCGCCGAAGTCGAGTACCAGGGCTTTGGTCATAGTTTGATCCACGCAGTCTTGAGGTCAAAGAACTTGTCGAAAGCATGCAGCGATTTGTCATGCCCGTTGCCGGATTGTTTGACGCCACCCAAGGGCACGGTCACATCCGCGCCGCCATAGGTGTTGACGTGGACGACACCGGCCTTGATCGCCCTCACCATCCGATGCGCACGGCTCAGGTCGGCCGTCCAGACCGCCGCCGCCAGACCGAAATCGGTGTCATTGGCGATGCGCACGGCGTCTTCCTCGGTGTCGAAGGGGATCACCGCAAGAACGGGGCCGAACACCTCGTGCTGGGCCACGGCATCGCCCGGCTCAACGCCGGCCACGATGGTCGGTGCCATATAGAAGCCGCCGGTGTCCTGAAGGATACGCTCGCCGCCTGTCACGATCTGGCGTCCGGCCGCCCGGGCCTCTTCGACAAAACGCAGGTTCTGGTCCAGCTGCCGTTCGGAATTGATCGCGCCGGCAGAGGTCTTGGGATCAAGCGGATCGCCGACCTTCATGGCCTCGGCATGGGCTTTCAGCTTTTCGACAAAGGCGTCGTGGATGCTGCGTTCGACCAGAAGGCGCGAGCCCGCCACGCAGACCTGACCTGAATTGCGGAAGATGCCATGGGCCGAGACCTTGGCCGCTTCGTCGAGATCGGGCGCATCGGCAAAAACGACATTGGGCGATTTGCCACCCAGCTCCAGATAGACGCGTTTGAAGTTGGACCGCGCGGACGCTTCGAGCAGCCGCCGCCCTGTCCCGCCAGAGCCGGTGAAGACCAGAACATCGACGTCCATGCTTTCAGCAATGGCCGCGCCAACCACGGCGCCCTCTCCGGTCACGACGTTCAGCACACCAGCGGGCAGTCCTGCCTCCAGCGCCAGTTCGGCAACCCGAAGCAGTGTCAGAGACGCCGTTTCGGCAGGTTTCAGAACCACGCTGCACCCGGCAGCGAGTGCCGGTCCCAGCTTCCACGCGCCGATCATCAGCGGGAAGTTCCAGGGAACGATGGCCCCGACCACACCCACTGGCTCTTTGTGGATCAGACCCAGCGTGCCGGGTGCGGTCGGTGCGATCTCTCCATAAACCTTGTCGATGGCCTCGGCGAAATAGCGAATCGTTCCGGCGGCGGACATCGGCTCGGCCTTGAGCGCCATCGAGATTTCCGTGCCGTTGTTGCGCACACCCAGAACCGCCAGCTCGGCGGCGTTTGCCTCGATCAGATCGGCCCATTTGAGCAGAATCTTCTTGCGTGCGGCGGGGGCCAGACCTGCCCAGCGGCCATCATCAAACGCAGTGCGGGCAGCAAAAATCGCAGCCTCTGCATCGTCTTGCGTCCCACGCGGCATCGTTGTGAGCACGGCACCATCCAAAGGCGAAATGACATCCATCACTGCGCCATTACTTGCCGGTCGGGCTTCGCCATCGATCAGATGGCGTGCGGGTGGCACGGGGGCTTTGGACAGGTTTTGGAGAAGCGTATTGTCAAGCATCGGTTCAAATATCTCACCACTGTTTCATTTATCGTTCCAGATAGCGACGCTCTTGTCAATCTGGAACTGAGCCGAAGCATCCAAGCCCGAGTGCCGGTGTGCCGGAACTTGGGGTCGGAAACGTGTGACTGGTTGAAAGTAGGAGGCTTAAGCGCCGGTCACCAAAGGGGCGACCAGGTCGGCATAGGACCGGGGCAGCCGCCCGCCCAACCCGTCCGTGATCGCCGAACCCGCGCGCAGCACAGCGCCAATCGTGAGATTCCGCTGCGCTTCGGTCATCCGGTGAGAGGGCGTTGAAACCGAAACAGCTCCGCAAGCCGAGCCGGTCCTGTCGAAAATGGGCGCCGCAATACCGTGTACATCTTCCTCGTTGGTCTGATCCGATTCAGAGAACCCGATCCCCTGTGTCGAATCCACACGAGACCTCAGGTCCGATGCGTCGGTCACCGTGAAACGTGTCTTGGCCTCAAGAGCGGAAGACAGAACGCGTTGCAGCAGGGCGTCATCGCCAAACGCCAGGACCGCAAGACCTGACGCGGTGCTGTGATAGGGCAGGACCTCGCCCGCGATCAGCGAGACGCGGCTGCCCTTCTTGCTTTCGCAGGTGGCAATGTTGGCCAGCGCTCGACCAGAGATGAGCGACGCATGCGCGGTCTCGCCCGTCTCGGCAGACAGGGTATCCAGGATGGGTTGAACAACGGAACTGATGGGAAAGGCGGTCTCTCTCACGCGCGCCAGACGCAGGACACCCGCCCCCAGCCGGTAAAGCCGGGAATCAGCCTGTTGTTCGACCAAACCGGTTTCCGCCATCGCGCCCAGCATCCGATGAACGGCCGCTTTGTCGACGCCTGATCTGCGCGCCAGCTCGGACAGGCCCAGTTCCGGCTCGTCCTCGGAAAAATGCTCAAGCAACATCAGGGCTTTCACGACAGTGGACGACATGTGTTCTCCTTTGGACTGCGGCGGCGGACCCGCCTTGAATACTGGATCATTGACAGGAAACAGTCCATTACGTTAATATCACCAGTGTTGATAATATAGCACCGATAGGGAAACCGTCAATGACCAGAACCAAATCCATCCTCGCTAGCGCGCTGATTGCAGCGGTCGCGACCCCTGTGTTCGCCGATTATCCGGAAAAGCCCGTCAGCTTCGTTGTGCCCTTCCCCCCGGGTGACCTCGAAGACGTGTTGACGCGCATGATCGCCGAAGATTTCGAAGCCGAGTACGGCGTCGCCGCAGCTGTTGTGAACCGCCCCTCCGATGGCGGCCCGTTCCCCGGCGCTGCGTCGGTGGCCAATGCGCCTGCTGACGGCTACACGATCGGCTCGTTCGTCGTCGACGTGCCCGTGGTGGGCCCCCATGTTGGCGTTCCGGGCCTCAACCCCGACCCGTTCGAGCCGCTGGGCATCTTCCTGACCTACCCCTTCGTGATCGCCGCAAGCGCAGACAAGTCTTACGCGACCATGGAAGAGCTGGCCGCACAATCTGCCGACAACCCGCAAATCCTGGGCCACTTCGGGTCTTTCCTGCTGCCGACGCAGGCGACTTTTGCAGCAGCCAAGGAGCTGGGTTTTGAATGGGGCGGCGAAGCCTCGGCCGGTGCACTGGACTGTAACTCGCTGGCCTCTGGCGACTTTGACGTGATCAACACCACGATCCAGCAGCTTCTGCCCTGCCTCGACAGCGTGAACATTCTGGCCACGATCACCGAAGCGCCGATCTCGGTGGTTCCGGATGCGCCCAGCCTTGCTTCGATCGCGCCGAACCTGAACATCTCGCTCTGGAATGGCCTGTTCGTACACAAGGACACGCCGGCTGACGTCCGCGAAAAAATCATCGCGGTGGCCGAAAAGACAATGGCTTCGGATCGTGCGCTCGAACTGGCCGCTCAAACTGGCGCCATCGTCTACTGGCAGAATGCCGAAGACTCTGCGGCACGCATCGCATCGGACATCTCTGTCTCTGACGCCATCAACGCGATGATTGCTGAGTAATCGACGCGCAAAACATCAGCGCAAGAACTGTTCTTTCGCGTCCAAAACCGGGCGCGAAAGAACCCAGCATGGAAGGGAGGATCCATCTTGAAAACCTTGAAACTTTCAACCGCAGCCCTGCTTGCAACCCTTGGGACAGCAGCCGTTGCGGAATACCCAGACAAACCTGTCAGTTTCGTCATCCCGTTCCCACCGGGGGATCTGGAAGACGTCCTGACGCGCATGATTGCCGAAGACTTTCAGGAAACCTACGGCGTCGCCGCTGCCGTAGTTAACCGGCCTTCTGACGGCGGTCCCTTCCCCGGCGCAGCCGAAGTCGCCATGGCGCCTGCGGATGGCTACACCATCGGGTCATTCGTCGTGGGCGTCCCGGTCGTCGGCCCCAACGTCGGCATCCCGGCCCTGAACCCGGATCCTTTCGACCCGCTGGGCATCTTTCTGACCTATCCCTTCGTCATCGCGACCAGCGCCGATGCACCATACACTTCGCTTGAAGAACTGGCCAAATACAGCGCCGAAAACCCGCAGCTTCTGGGCCATTTCGGGTCCTTCCTGCTGCCTACTCAGGCCACCTTTGCCGCAGCCAAGAGCCTTGGCTTTGAATGGGGCGGCGATGCGTCCTCTGGCGCGCTGGATTGCAACTCGCTGGCGTCCGGCGACTTTGACGTGATCAACACGACCATCCAGCTTGTGCTGCCATGTCTTGACCAAGTGACGATCCTTGCCACCATCACCGAGGAACCGATTTCGGTTGTCCCGAACGCACCAACGCTGGCCTCGATCGTGCCGGACCTGAACATCTCGCTTTGGAACGGGCTGTTCGTGCACGAGGACACACCACAGGACGTGCGCGACAAGATCATCGCCGTGGCCGAGCAAACCATGGCGTCCGACCGCGCCAAAGCGCTTGCCGCACAGACCGGTGCGCTGGTCTACTGGCAAAATGCGGAAGACGCAGCGGCCCGCATCGCGTCCGATATCGCCGTGTCTGGGGCGATCAACGCGATCCTCGAAGAATAGATAAACCCTTCAGGCGCGCCGCGCGCGGCGCGCCTGATATAATTTTGGAGAGAACATGAGCGATCACGCACCTGACGAACCGCATGTATTCCCAGAGGGACGAAAGCCGGGCGAAATGCTGTTCAGCATGTTGCTTCTGCTTTTGGCAGGCGCCCTGCTTGCCGCGCTTCCCTGGCAGACAACCTGGCTCAACGGCAAGGGGCTCGCTGCCCAGCCGCGTTTCTGGCCTGCCTTGTCGCTCGGCGGCGTCGTGGTGTTTGCGATCCTGCACAAGCTGTCACGCAACCAGCTGGACCGGACACCTGGCCGCTGGCTGGAAGGTCTGACATGGATCCGCTCGCTCGAGTTTATCGGCTGGTACATGCTGTATGTCGCCGCCATTCCGGTGATCGGCTATCTGCTGGCGACCGTCATTTTCTGCACACTTCTGGCACTACGTGTTGGCTATCGGGGCAAGACACTCCTTTGGGCAGCCCTGTTCGGCCTTGTGGTCGTGCTTTTTTTCAAAACCGCAATGAACGTGAAAATCCCGGGCGGCGCCATCTACGAATACGCGCCCGAAGGCCTTCGCTACATACTCTTGCGCTATTTCTGAGGTCGACATGGAACTGCTTTCCTCCAGCATTGAAATTATCGCGCGGTGGGATGTGCTGCTTGCGCTGTTCATCGGCTCCATCGGTGGTGTGATCGTCGGCGGCATGCCGGGTGTCGGCGCCGCCGTGGCCATCGCCATCGTCCTGCCAACCACCTTTTCGCTCGAACCCATCGTGGGGCTGACGCTGCTGTTGGGGATCTACGGATCCAGCATGTTCGGCGGCGCAATCCCCGCCATTCTGGTCAACACGCCCGGTACACCCGTGAACGCGCTGACCACCTATGACGGCTATCCCATGACCAAGCGCGGCGAGGCGCGGCGCGCGCTGAGCCTTGCCTATTCGGCTTCCTTCTTTGGTGCGCTTTTCTCGATTTGTGCGCTCATGCTGCTGGCTCCGGTCCTGGCCAAGATCGCGCCTATGTTCGGAGCGCGCGAGATCTTTCTGGCCGCCCTTCTGGGTATTCTTCTGGTGGTGATCACCCACCGTGGACAGGTGCTGGCCGCCGCGATGCTGGCCTGTGTCGGCATCTTCCTGCAAACCATCGGGATCGAAAGCACTGCCTATACACAGCGCTACACGTTTGGCATGGGCTGGCTGCAATCGGGCATCGACTTGATCGTGGTTGTGCTGGGGCTGTTTGCTGTCAGTCAGGCGCTGATCCTGTTCATGGACAAAGACAGCAAGATCACCCTGCCCGAGGTCGAGAAAGTCGGCTTCATCGACCAGATGAAGGACCTTTGGATCTATCGCCGGATCGCGGCTGTTGGCTCGTCCTTTGGGGTGTTCTGCGGGATGATCCCCGGCGTGGGCGAGTTCATGTCGCAGTTCATGTCCTATTCCTACGCGCAGCGGACCTCGAAAACCCCCGAGATGTTCGGCAAGGGCAACCCCGAGGGCATCGTCGCCTCAGAGGCCGCCAACAACTCGGTTCCTGCCGCGGCGATGATTCCTCTGCTGGCTCTTGGCATCCCGGGCGAAGAGCTGACCGCGATGATGCTGGCGGTGTTCTACGTGCATAACGTGATCCCCGGCCCACAGCTTTTCGCCGGTCAGATGGATTTCGTGCTCGCGCTGTATCTGTGCCTTTTGCTGCTGAACGTCATCGTCGTCGTGTTCCTGTTCTTCTCGACCAGCACGTTGATGAAGGCGATGACCATCCCGAACCGTTTTCTGGGCGTGATGATCCTGACCTTCAGCCTGATCGGGGTCTATTCCCTGCGCAACTCGTTGACTGACGTGGCGATTGCCTCGGGCTTTGGAGTGTTCGGCTTCATATTGAAACGGCTCGACTACCCGACGTCGCCGATCATCCTCGGAATCGTGTTGGGCAAGCTGATGGAAGACAAGCTGCGCACCGCTATGGCCCGTGTCCGCGAGCCCTGGGATTTCATCGACCGTCCGATCGCCTTCATCCTGTTTTCCATGATCGTGATCGCACTTCTGTTGCAAGCCTGGACAGTCTGGAAAGACCGCAAGGCCGCAAAATCCAAAACATCTGACACCCGCGAGACCCAGGATGCTTGATCTCATAGACCGCCGCCGCGACCTGCTCGGCCCCAATGTCTCTACTTTCTACAAGGACCCGGTCCACATCGTGCGTGGCGAAGGCGTGTGGATGTGGGATGCCGAGGGCAACAAGTACCTTGATTGCTACAACAACGTCCCGCACGTGGGCCATTGCAACCCGCGCGTTGTGGACGCGATCTGCGAGCAGGCGCGCACCCTGAATGTGCACACACGGTATCTGCACGAAGGCATCCTGAACTACGTTGAAAAACTGACAGGGACCTTCGCGGATGAACTCGACACCGCGATCATGACCTGCACGGGGTCAGAGGCCAATGACATCGCCCTGCGCATGGCGGAGGCGATGACCGGCAAGCGCGGGATCATTTCCACCGATGCGACCTACCACGGCAACACCACTTTGGTGTCCAACCTGTCCACGGGCAATGCGCCTGCGGTCGGGTTCGGGGTGAAACAATACTTCCGCTTTGCCGAGGCGCCAGACAGCTACCGGATCGACGATCCCGATGGCACACGCTTTGCCGCCAAGGTTCAGGAACAGATCGACGCATTTGAAAAAGACGGCATCGGCTTTGCAACCTTGATCGTCTGCCCGCTGTTCCTCAACGAAGGCTTCCCTGCGCAAAAGGAAGGCTGGCTTCAGCCAACGGCCGAGGTCGTTCGCAAAGCAGGCGGTCTGTTGATTTGTGACGAAGTGCAATCGGGGTTTGCCCGTTGCGGCAGCCATTTCTGGGCGCACCAAAAGCAGGGCGTTGTTCCAGACGTCGTGACGCTGGGCAAGCCCATGGCGAATGGCCATCCCGTGGGTGGCTTGGTGACCCGCAGCGAAATCATGAGCGAATTCCGCAACAACTTCAAATACTTCAACACTTTTGGCGGAAACCCGGTCTCTGTGGCCGCGGCCAACGCGATGCTCGACGAACTGCAAGACAAAAAGCTTCAGGCCAATGCCGCCAAAATCGGCAAGATGGCGAAAGAGCGTCTTTTGGAGATGGCCGACAAATACGACGTCATCGGCGATGTACGCGAAAGCGGGATGTGTTTTGGTGCGGAATTTGTCCTCGACAAAGAGACCAAGGAACCGGCCGTGGCCTTTGCTGATGTGATCATCAACAAGATGCGCGAGCGCAAAATCATCCTGTCCAAATTGGGCCGGCACAAGAACACGCTCAAAATTCGCCCGCCCATGCCATTTGGCGAAGAGCATCTCGATCTGCTGATGACGACGCTTGACGACGTTTTGTCCAACACAAAGGTGCAAGCGTGAGCGATCCTATCGAACAGGCCCTGGCCCTCTGGGGCATGACGGGCGCAGAGTGCAACTTTGTCGCCGGGCGCGAAAACCGGGTCTATAAAGTGACGCATGAAGGGGCGGATTTCGCCCTGCGCTTCAAACGTCCCGGCTATCGCGAACTGGCAGAGCTAACCTCGGAACTGTCCTGGATGGCCGAGATGGCCCGCGCCGGCCTGTCCGTGCCCGCGCCGCGGCTGTCGCTGGAGGGCCGCCTGCTGGAGGAATTGGACGGCCACTATGTCGACCTGATCACCTGGCTTGGCGGGCGCCCGCTTGGCAAAAGCCGCGACCCGCTCGCGCTGCCGGACGCGACTGGGACCTTCTACCGCCTCGGCGGCATCATGGCCCGCATGCACACCGCTTGCGATGCCTGGTCCCCGCCATTTGGCTTCAACCGCTGCCAGTGGAATGCGGCGGGGCTGGTGGGTGACGCACCGCTTTGGGGCAGGTTCTGGGAAAACCCGACGCTTGACACCTCCACCGCTGCGATGTTGCGCGACTTTCGCCAACAGGCGGCGCGTGCCCTGGCCTCGCTTGACCTGGACACCGGGTTGATCCACGCCGATCTGGTCCGCGAAAACGTCATGATCGAGGGCGATGATCTGCACCTCATCGACTTTGACGACGGCGGCTATGGCTACCGGCTGTTCGATGTGGCCACCGCACTCCTCAAAAACCGGGCCGAACCGAATTATCCGGCGCTGAAACAGGCGCTGCTGGATGGCTATCTTAGCGTCCGGCCGCTCGACATGACCCATCTCGATCTGTTCCTCGCCTTGCGCGCCGTCACCTATGTTGGCTGGATTGTGCCGCGCATGGACGAACCCGGATCACCCACGCGCAACACCCGTTTCATCAAGGATGCGCAAGAGCTTTGCGGCGCATGGCTCGCCCAGAACGCAGCATATCAGGGAGGCTGACACATGAGCAAAACCATTCTGGTCATCGGTACGTTCGACACCAAGGACGACGAGCTTGGCTACCTGATCGGCAAGATCAAGGCAGAGGGCGGCAACGTCTTGACGATGGATGTCAGCGTGCTTGGCGACACCAGCCAGCCCATAGACGTCAGCAAACATGATGTCGCCGCGGCCGTGGGCGAAACCATCGACGGCCTGATCGCTCTTGGCGAAGAGGGCGAAGCCTTTGAAAAAATGAGCGCTGGCGCCGCCGCGACCACCTTGAAGCTTTATAAGGAAGGTCGCTTTGACGGCATGATCGCCCTTGGCGGCACAATGGGCACGGACCTGGCGCTGGATTGCGCCCAGGCGCTGCCCATCGGCGTGCCGAAATACATCGTTTCGACTGTCGCCGGTTCCCCCCTCATCGGCGCAGAGAGAATGGCTGCAGATGTGCAGTTCATCCTCTGGGCAGGCGGGCTCTACGGTCTGAACCCCTTGTGCAAATCCTCCCTGAGCCAGGCGGCAGGTGCCGTGCTCGGTGCGGCACGGGCTGTAGAGCCACCTGCCTTCGATCGACCCATGATCGGTATGACATCCCTTGGGTCGTCCTGCCTGAAATACATGAAGCGTCTTCATCCCGATCTGACCGCACGCGGGTATGACATTGCCGTGTTTCACACCACCGGCATGGGCGGCATGGCCTTCGAGCGGTTGGCGGCGGAAGGCGCCTTCGCCTGCGTCATGGACTTCTCGTTGCAAGAGCTGGTCAACGTGCTGCACGGCTCGCTCGTCTCGGCGGGCGCGGACCGGCTGACCGGCGCGGGGCGCTCTGGCACGCCGCAAATGGTGGCGCCGGGGGCGTCTGACATCCTCGACCTCGCAGGTTGGCAAGAGATCCCCGCGCGCTTTACCGACCGCCCGTTCCACCAGCACAACCGGTTGATCAAGAACGTGGCTTTCAACGCCGAAGAACGCGAGGCGCTGGCCATGTCCATCATCGATCGCCTCGCGGCAGCGACAGGCCCGACAGAATACTTTCTGCCGCTGCATGGAATTGAAGAATGGGACAAACCGGGCGAACCGGCCCATGACCCCGAAGGCCTTGCCGCCTTTGTCTCTGCCAGCAAAGCCGCCGCAAATGGACGGGTGCAGATGACCGAGCTGGACTGCCATATCAACGATATGGCCTTCTGCGAGGCGGTCCTGGCCAAGCTTGATGCCTGGGTCGCGGAAGGCATCGTGACCAAGGGTGTGACCTCTTGAGCCGCTTTGCCGGCAAAACCGCCCTCATCACCGGTGCAGGCACCGGGATCGGGGCGGCCGTGGCAAAGCGATTGGCCGATGAAGGTGCAAAGGTCATTCTGATGGGCCGGCGCGCAGAGCCCCTCGAAGCTGTCGCCGCTGGTATGGATGGCACGGTGTTCGTCGGTGATGCGTCGGACCCGGACGATACGGCAAAGGTCGTCGCCCTGGCGCAGGAAACATTCGGAGGCCTTGATGTGGTCGTCGCCAACGCGGGCGGGCACGGATTTGGCACGATCCTCGAGACCGATGACGCCGAATGGCAGGCCTCGTCCAAGGCCAATCTGGACACGTCGATGGTGCTGCTTCGCGCGGCCCTGCCCGCGCTCAAAGCGTCCAAGGGCGCGATCTGCGTCACAGCCTCGATTGCCAGCCTCGCCGCGCCTGCCGGAGCATTCGGCTATACCGTGATGAAACACGCGCAAATTGGGCTGGTCCGGGCCATCGCGCGGGATTTCGGGCGCGACGGCGTGCGCTGCAACGCGGTGTGTCCCGGCTGGGTCACGACCGAAATGGCCGATGAAGAGATGGACGAGTTGATGGAACGCTCTGGCCTGGAAAGCCGCGAGGCGGCCTATGCCCACGTCACGAAAGATGTGCCTCTCGGCCGACCCGCCCGTCCCGAAGAGGTCGCCGCCGCCATCGCATTCCTCTGCGCGCCGGATGCCTCGGCCATCACAGGTGCGGTGCTGACGGTTGATGGCGGATCGACGATTGTGGATGTCCCGACGCTGGCATTCGGATAGCGCATATTGGCGGCCGTCATCGTGCGAGGACGCGGACACCATCCGCCATCGTCCCCTAGTTCCACGGTGCGGGTTTGGAGTATCTGCCGTCATAACAGACATTCGAAACAGGAAGGCCCCGCAAAATTGCGGGGCCTTTTTTGTCGAACAGCAAAAACGCGCAGCATTCGTCGCCTTTGAACGTTGCACCCAGGATGTCGCCCACCGATACCGCCGGGCCGGATGAAGCCGCTGCTTCAATAGGATTTGCAAATCTAACATTAATGTTAGATATTGCCCCTGCTGGCTACAAGTTCAGAGGGAGGAACCATGGCAACGCGCAGAAAGACACGACTCAAGCATCTGGCGGAGAAAGTACAAAAGGGCGAACGGATCGTCGGCATGGAATGCCACGACACCCCAAGCGCCATTATGGCGGAGGAACTGGGCATGGATTTGCTGTGTTGCGGCAGCCCGGGACCAATGGGCCTTATGGGTCATCCGTCCATGGCGACCGTCGATTTCGAAGAACAGCTGTATATGCTGGAGGGCGTTCTTCGCGGTGCGTCGTCGCCCTTCATCATCTGCAATATGCCCAACACCACTGCATGTATCTCGATTGAAGAGTCCGTGCGCAACGCGGCGCGGGTTGTGAAGCTGGGGGCTGATGGCGTGCACATCGAACCCTCGCTTGGCACCGTCAGCCACATCCGGGCAATTGTCGATGCGGGCATCCCTGTTGTTGGCCATTTTGGCGTGCAAGGCGAGCGAGCCGTGATGAACTCGGGCCACGCACCGGCGGGACGGACGGCAGAAGAAGCGGCCCAGATCGTGGAGCTGGTCAAGGCCTCTATCGACGCCGGAATCTTTGCGGCCCTGTTTGAGCACACATCCGTAGAACTGACGAAATGGTGCTATGAGAATCTGCCGGTTGCGGTTGCAAGTCTTGGCTCGGGTCCGCATGCCCACGGGATTTTCCATGTGTCCAGCGACATCATCGGGTGTTCCGTCTTCCCCATCCCACCGAAACGCGAAGTCTTTGGCGATGTCTGGGGCGAAATGCAGCGTGCCTACTCGGCCTACTTTGCTGCTGCCAAGGGTGGGCAGTTTCCCAAGCCTGATCTGAGCCATACGATGCATGATGGCGAACATGAAAAGTTTCTGGCCAGGATCTCCTGATCGGTGACCCGGAAACAAACGCAGCAAGGCCCCGCCGACTTTGTGCGGTGGCTTGCTGCACTCTGCCTCAGGCGGACACTTTGCGTTGAGTGTGGTGCAGGCCGGGCCGAGCTTTCCCGTGTTCTGGCGCCGCTTTTCAATCAGGTCACTGCCATCGATGCCACACCGCCACCAGTGTCACGTCAGTATCATCCCGTGGCGCAGTGTCGGGCAGAGGCATTGCCCTTCGGCAAAAGCAGCGTGGACTTGCTGTTCTCGATGCAGGCGGCGCATCATTTCGATCTGCCGGCCCACGTTGACGAGGCAAAGCGGGTCCTGCGCCCCGGAGGGGTTTTTGGCGTCTTTTCCTGGTCCGAAATTGAACTGCCGACCCAAGTGCAGCAGGCGTATGAACCGGTCATGCAAGCAATTAACCGGTTTTGGGAACCTGAGCGCGATTGGGTCACAAGCGGCTACAAGGGCTTTGCGTTCCCGGGAATTCGCATGGACATGCCGCCGCTTTACCTGACCAAATGGCTGACGCCCGAACGACTTGAGCTCGAGATGGCGTCATGGAGCGCGGTTCAAGCTGCATGCAGGGCCGACATCGACTTTCCCGAGCCGCGCTTTGAAGATGCGGGCCTTGACCAGCAGGCTTCTTTTCCGTGCAGATGGCGGATCGTTGGTCAGGTGTTCCGCTGCTAGCTACTTCCAGACCATTGCCGCAACAGCATTTTGGTCGACCGCTTCGTTCATCGGGCAGTCGGGGCAGGTTTCGGACGCCGGAATGTTTTCGCAGCCCTTACATCGTGCAACCATCTTCGAGGCTTCGACAATCTCTGACCTTAACGCCAACGCTTGCTGCGCCTTTTCAGACAGCAGTTCAGCCAATTCGTTCAAAAGATCACCGACAGCAGATGACGAAGCGTCGCCGGTTTTGTGATTCAAACGCTCTTGAGCGATTGCCGACAAACTGTCCAAACCCACGTCGAGCATGCGCATCCTGTGGATCAGGCGCGCAACGGCCAAGTCGGCATCGCTATAGAGCCGAGTGCCCTTGTCGGACTTTCTGGGCACGATGATCCCCAGGCTCTCGTAGTGACGCAGCATCCGCTCCGTCAGCCCCGACTTCTCAACTATTTCGCCAATCTTCATTGCTACAGCTCTCGTGCGCTGGGATTGAATTATCTAACGCCACGTCAGAAAATTGCAATCAATTGCAACAACCGCACGGTGCAGGACCGGCTCTTTGCCGACCTTTGAACCAAAAAAGGCCCCGCATCTCTGCGGGGCCCCTTTTTTGCGTACTGCGGTGAGGCAGATTATTCGTCGCCCTTGAGCGCCGCGCCCAGGATGTCGCCCAGCGATGCACCCGAGTCGGACGAACCGTACTGTTCCACGGCCTCTTTCTCTTCGGCGATCTCGCGCGCCTTGATCGACAGACCCAGACGGCGGGTCTTCATGTCGATGTTGGTCACACGGACGTCAACCTTGTCACCGGTCGAGAAACGCTCGGGGCGCTGTTCGGCACGGTCACGCGACAGATCCGAGCGGCGGATGAAGGACTTCATGCCTTCGTATTCCACCTCGATGCCGCCGTCTTCGATGGCGGTCACTTCGACGGTCACGATCGAGCCACGCTTTACGCCGCCGGTTGCTTCGGCAAACTTGTCGCCGCCCAGCGCCTTGATCGACAGGCTGATACGCTCTTTGTCGGTGTCGACTTCCGAGACAACCGCCTGAACCACGTCGCCTTTGCGGTAGTTCTGGATCGCGTCTTCGCCACGCTCGTCCCACGACAGGTCCGAAAGGTGAACCATGCCGTCGATCTCGCCGTCGAGGCCAATGAACAGACCGAATTCGGTGATGTTCTTGACTTCGCCTTCGACCTGCGTGCCCTCGGGGTGCGTCTCGGCAAAGACTTCCCAGGGGTTGCGCATGGTCTGCTTCAGGCCCAGAGACACGCGACGCTTGGCGCCGTCGATTTCCAGAACCATGACTTCGACTTCTTGCGAGGTCGACACGATCTTGCCCGGGTGGACGTTCTTCTTGGTCCAGGACATCTCGGAGACGTGCACCAGACCTTCGACGCCCGGTTCCAGCTCAACAAACGCACCGTAGTCGGTGATGTTGGTGACGCGGCCGGTGTGGACCGATTCCAGCGGGTACTTGCCGGCAACCATATCCCACGGATCTTCCTGCAGCTGCTTCATGCCCAGGCTGATGCGGTGGGTTTCCTTGTTGATCTTGATGACCTGAACCTTGACGGTTTCGCCGATCGACAGGATCTCGGAGGGGTGGTTTACACGGCGCCATGCCATGTCGGTGACGTGCAGCAGGCCGTCAACGCCGCCCAGGTCAACAAACGCACCGTATTCGGTGATGTTCTTGACCACGCCGTCAACTGCCTGACCTTCGGCCAGGTTGCCGATGACCTCGGCACGCTGTTCGGCGCGCGACTCTTCCAGGATGGCGCGGCGCGAGACAACGATGTTGCCACGGCGGCGGTCCATTTTCAGGATCTGGAAGGGCTGCTTCAGACCCATCAGCGGGCCAGCGTCGCGCACGGGGCGGACGTCAACCTGCGAACCGGGCAGGAAGGCAACTGCGCCACCCAGGTCGACAGTGAAGCCGCCTTTGACACGACCAAAGATCGCGCCTTCGACGCGCTGGTCGTCGGCATAGGCTTTTTCCAGACGATCCCAGGCTTCTTCGCGGCGGGCCATCTCGCGCGAGATGACAGCTTCGCCACGGGCGTTTTCAGCCGCACGCAGGAAGACTTCGACTTCGTCGCCGACTTCGACTTTCGGGGCTTCACCGGGTTCTGCGAATTCTTTGAGTTCAACGCGGCCTTCCATCTTGTAGCCGACGTCGATGATGGCTTGGCCCGCTTCAATTGCGATGACTTTGCCTTTGACAACCGAACCTTCGTCCGGCGTGTCCATTTCGAAGCTTTCTTGCAGGAGGGCTTCGAATTCCTCCATCGATGCGCTTTGAGCCATGAGGTCTCTGGTTTCCTTTACTTAACGCTTTATCTGGCCGAGCGGTTGTCTCCGCCGGTCTTGGTTGGTGCCCGCTTACGCAGACGATTTGGTCATAAGCTGCTGCAAAACGAAAGAGGGCCGGTGGAACCGACCCTGCCTGTACCTTGCGCCCCCCAGCATTGTTTGCCGTGTTGACAGGGGCGGAGTAAGCCGGTTTCCCCAGTTTTGCAAGGTGATTCAGAGCAAGGGCAGGCACAATGACCCATGAAATCAGGGAAATCACGGCCCAAGCCACCTATGATCTGCGCCACAGGGTGCTTTGGCCGGATCATCCGCCGGACTTTGTGAAGATCCCAACTGATGGTAAGGCGACTCATTTCGGCGCTTTGGATGGCGCCCGGATCGTCGGTGTCGTCTCGCTCTATCCGGTCGGGACCGACCTGCAACTGCGCAAGCTGGCAACCGAGGCAGCCTGTCGAGGCCAGGGCATTGGGTCTGCCCTGGTCAGGCATTGCATCCAGACCGCGCGCAGTCGGCAGGTTCCGAGGATCTTCCTTAGCGGACGCCTGTCCGCGCATCCGTTCTACACCCGCCTGGGGTTTGCAGCCTACGGCGCACCTTATCTGGTCGAGGACGAACCCTGCCAGAAGATGGAGATGCTGCTTTAGCGCTTGCCGTTCAGGGCATGGGCCAGAAGGTCCAGCCAATCCCCGAAAAGCGCGTTGAAAAGGTCCGGTCTTTCAAAGACCAGCGCATGGCCCGCCGTGTCCAGAACCGCCAAGGTCGATCGCGTGTAGCGATGCGCTATGTCCGCCGCGTCCCGATACCCGCTGATGGCATCCTGCCGCCCGGCGACGATCAGGCTGGGGCCGTCGAACGGCGTCTCCATCTCGCAGTCATGAAAGCTGAAATCAAAGGCGGACATCAGGCGCTGGTTCTGCGCCGCATCGTAAAGCTTCATCGCAGGCACCGCCGATTTGCGCCGTTGCTCGGCGGCCTCGCGCGACTGGACGACCAGCAGGTTGTCAAAGCCCCATAGCTCCTCTTCGGGCAGTTCCTGCCGAAGGGCCGGGTTCGCCACCAGAACCTGATGCGGCGGAAGCGGATGCGGTGACGAGGGGTTGCCGCCGGGCACGATCAGCGCGGCACCGGCGATGCGGCCCGGCATGGTATGGATCAACCCGCGCGCCAGGTAGCTGCCGCGCGACAGGCCAACCACCGCAAAGGGTCCGGGATCAAAGCGGTCATCCACAAAGGCCCGCACCGCATCCAGCAGGTCATCCTGCGTCACGATCTGGTCTCGCGCCGGGCTTTTCCCATGTCCCGGCAGGTCGATGTAGACCCGCTGCCATCCCGACGTCGCCTGAAACACCGGCTCGGCAAAGGCCATCGAGTGCCGATGGTCCAGCATATTGCCGTGCAGGATCAGGATCGGAAAACCACTGCCCCTGCTGACCCAATGGATCACGCGACATCCCTCGCCCGCGCTTCGACGACCTCGATGGCCCGGGCGACGGCGGCGTCAATCGACAGCGTCGAGGTGTCCAGCAAAACCGCGCCCTCGGCCGGTTTCAAGGGGGCGACGACCCGCTCGCTGTCGCGGGCATCGCGTTCGCGGACATCCGCCAGAACGCCCTCAAGCGTCACGTCATGCCCTCCCGCCAGCAACTCGCGGAACCGTCGTTCCGCGCGCACCTCGGCGCTGGCGGTGACAAAGAGCTTCACCTCGGCCTCGGGGCAGATGACCGTCCCGATGTCGCGCCCGTCCAGAACCGCACCACCCGCGCGGCGGGCAAAGGCGCGCTGGAAATCGACCAAGGCCGAGCGCACTTCGGAAATCGCTGCCACGCGCGAGGCTGACTGCGCCACCTCTGGCGTGCGCAGCCCATCTGCCTGCAGGTCATCCACCGTCAGGCTTTGCGCCGCGTCGACCGGGTCAACCCCGGCCAGCATGCGCCGCCCAACGGCACGGTACAGCAACCCCGTATCCAGATGCGCCACGTCGAAATGGCGGGCCAATTCTTTGGAAATCGTGCCTTTGCCCGAGGCCGCGGGGCCGTCAACGGCAATGGTGAACGGGGACTGGGCCAGGCTCATTCGGTCGCCTCTTCTGGGGATGGTCGTCGCCCCCGCGCCCAGGTCGCCACAAGGGCGACGAGGCTGGCAAAGAGCAGCAGGAACTTGGTGACAGTGAACTCCGAGGCAAGCACGGCGGTCGAGACATCCATCGGGCCAGGTGCCGCGACCAGTTCCTGGATCAACACGTTTTCGCACAGGTCCATGACCGCAAAGCCAACCGGCGGGATCAAGAGCACCATCCGCGACCAGGCGTGCTGACGGGTGCTGAGCCGCCAGGACAAGGCACAGAGGAAGACCCCAAAGACCAGTGGAAAGGCTGTATCCAGCAGACGCACCGGCCCCGTCAGCGCGTCTCGCGCCTCGGGTGTCAGCGCCGCCATGAAACGCGCGAGCGTTTCGGGCGTGTATCCCAGAATTTGCAGGTCCGGTGGCAGCTGACCATTCGCGCCAGGCATGACATTGTTCAGCAGGACCCATATCAGCCCTGCGTAAAGGCCCAGCGAAAAAGCTCCCGAAATCCAGACCAGCGCCTTCATGCCGCCTCCTGCTGTATCGAGGCCCCAAGCGCCTCCATCAGATTCTGAAACATCGGGAACGACGTGGCAACCGGCCCACCGTCATCGATGCGCATCGGCTGGATGGTGGCCTGCCCCATGACAAGAAAGGCCATGGCAATGCGGTGATCCAGTTGGCTTTGCGCCGTGACCCCGCCCTGCACGTTGCCATGGCCGCGCCCATGCACGGTCCACCAGTCCTCGCCCTCGTCGACCGAGAGGCCCGCCGCACGCAACCCGGCGGTCATCGCCGCGATCCGGTCACTTTCCTTGACGCGCAGTTCGCCCACTCCGGGCATATGCGTGGGGCCCTCGGCAAAGGCCGCGACAACGGACAGCACCGGGTATTCGTCGATCATGCTGGCCGCACGCTCGGGCGGCACCTCTATCCCGCGCAGGTCAGGCGAAAACCGCGCCAGCAAATCGGCGACCGGCTCGCCCCCCTCGTCCCGCGGGTTCTCATAGCTCAGATCCGCCCCCATCTCGCGCAGCGTGGTGAACAGCCCGGCCCGCGTCGGATTGAGCCCGATGCCCGGCACCAGAACGTCCGAGCCTTCGGTGATCAGCGCCGCGCAGACCGGAAAGGCCGCACTGGACGGATCGCGCGGCACGTCAATGGCCTGTGGCGTCAGTTCCGGTTGGCCACGCAAGGTGATCACACGCCCGTCCGGGGTGTCTTCGGTGGTGATGTCTGCACCAAAACGCGCCAGCATCCGCTCGGTGTGGTCGCGCGTGGGCACGTCTTCAATAACGACTGTTTCACCGGGGGCATTCAGCCCCGCCAAAAGTACTGCCGATTTGACCTGCGCCGAGGCGACAGGCGTCGCATAGCGCACCGGCACCGGGAAGGTCGCCCCCTGCAGAGTCAGAGGCAACCGGCCGCCAGAGCGCCCGAAAGCGCGCGCGCCAAACGCCATGAGCGGATCGGTCACCCGCGCCATGGGGCGCCTGTTCAGGCTGGCATCGCCCGTGAACGTCGCCACGATCGGCGAGGTTGCCATCGCCCCCATGATCAACCGCACACCCGTGCCCGAGTTGCCGCAGTCAATCACCTGGTCCGGCTCGGAAAACCCTCCGACACCCACGCCATGAACACTCCAGTCACCTGTGCCATGATCGATCACCTCGGCCCCGAAACTCTGCATCGCGCGGGCGGTGTCCAGCACATCCTGCCCTTCCAGCAATCCACTGATCCGCGTCTCACCCACGGCCATGGCCCCAAGGATCAACGCCCGATGCGAGATCGACTTGTCCCCCGGAACCTGCGCAACACCCGTCAAGGGGCCACTCTTTTCCGAGATCATGGGAACAGGGGCGCCTTGTGACGACACGTCGGGATCCTTCCAATAACCCCCAAGTGATACCAAGCCCCCCGGGCCGGGTCCATCACCCGCCCTTTCATCTTTCCAGAAATACTCAAAAAGACGATGGGCTTACCGCCGGCGGAACGTCATGTAATGGGGCACCCGCCCTTCGCGCAGGGCCTTTTGTTCATACCGCGTCGACAGCCAGTCCTCCCAGGGATCGCGCCAGTCCGCGGGTCCCTCGGCCAGCCAGTCAAACCCGGCCCGGGGCACCTCGATCATGGTCTGCCACACATAGTCCGGAATGTCGGTCGCCACGCGAAACTCGGCACCTGACGCCATGACCCGATGCAGCGGGTCCAGATGTTCCGGCGTCACGAACCGCCGCCGGTGGTGGCGCTTCTTGGGCCAGGGGTCGGGGTAATTCAGAAAGGCCTTTTCGACGCTGCCCTCAGGCAGCACGTCAAAAAGATCGCGCACATCGCCGGGATGCACCCGCAGGTTGGTCACCCCCGCTTCGCGGATATGACCCAGCAGCATCGCGACCCCGTTGATGTAAGGTTCGCAGCCGATCAGTCCCACCCCGGGGTTCGACGCTGCCTGGTGCACAAGATGCTCGCCGCCGCCAAAGCCGATCTCGAGCCACAGCGGCTTGCCCTCAAAGAGCGCCGCCACGTCCAGCGGCACCCGATCCGGATTCACGTCCCAGCCCACGGGCCCGGGCGAAAGCCCGGCCAGGTCCTCGTCCAGATAGACCTCTTGCGATTTCCGCAGCCCCTTGCCCTTGAAGCGACCGTAAAAGTTGCGCCAGGGCGCGCCCGAGGGATGTGTGTCATGTTCCGTCATGGGCACGGGGCTTACCCGCTCTGCCCCACTGGCGCAACGCCTCAGCGATGCCCTTCGCGCAGTACACCGGCCTCTTGCAGGATGCGCCGGCTGGGGAACCACATGCTGGACCGCATTTGCTTGGTCTGGATCGCAAACTCGGCATCCACCCCGCGCGAGATCATGTAGGTCAATTCCTTGAAGACCTCGGACTGGGTGTCCTGAAAGATCCACGAGGCGAAATCAAAGGGGGTTTCCCAGTTCTCGTCCTCGCGCCACTTCTCATAGTATTTCTGGATACCCTCGGCCGACCAACTGGTCTGGTGGAAGCCGATCTTGGACCCCCGCGCCATCTTGCGCGCGTTCCCGGCCAGGAACACCGGCACACAGGAACTGCTGCATTCACCTACGACCACTGTATCCAGCTCGAAATCCGTCACGATCCGCGCAATCTCGTTACCGGCCCAGACCTGACCGCCCACGCTGTTCAACTGCAAGGTGGTGATGTCGCCATAGACCTCGAGCACCGACAGGAAATCATCGACATCGTCGCCTTCGATCTCGCGCTGCGCCTCGTTTGCCGCGCGGTCCGTGTCATAGATAAGTGTCGCACCCTCGAGCACAAATTTCTCAGGCAAATCTGCCAGGGCCAAACCCGGCACAGCGCAAAGCGCCGCAATCAGCAGTCGAAGCATTCCAGTCTTCCGTCCAAGGCAAGCGGTGCCGCACGTTAGGCGCACGACACCTTTGCAATCAAGCTTGGATTCAGAGCGCCGGGTTAAACCGCTGCTTTCAGCGCATCGACCAGATCGGCCTTTTCCCAGCTGAACCCACCGTCTGCCTCGGGGTCGCGACCAAAGTGACCGTAGGCCGCAGTGCGCTGATAGATCGGCTTGTTCAAGTCCAGATGGGTGCGGATGCCGCGCGGGGTCAGGTCCATAACCTGCGGGATTGCAGCCTCGATGGCGGCGGCGTCCACATCCCCGGTGCCATGCGTGTCAACGTAGATCGACAGCGGACGTGCCACGCCAATGGCATAGCTCAGCTGCACGGTGCAGCGATCGGCCATGCCCGCCGCAACCACGTTCTTGGCCAGGTAGCGCGCGGCATAAGCGGCCGAGCGGTCGACCTTGGTCGGATCCTTGCCCGAAAAGGCGCCGCCGCCGTGGGGTGCCGCACCACCATAGGTATCTACGATGATCTTGCGGCCCGTCAGGCCCGCATCGCCATCCGGTCCACCGATGACAAACTTGCCCGTGGGGTTCACGTGCCAGGCAGTGTCGGCCGTCACCCAGCCTTCGGGCAGGGTGTCACGGATGTAAGGCTCGACCACGGCGCGCACGTCGGCGCTGCTCATGCTCTCGTCCAGATGCTGGGTCGACAGCACAATCGAGCTGACGCCGACCGGCTTGCCATCGCGATACACGACCGAAAGCTGAGACTTGGCGTCCGGCCCCAGCACCGGCTCGGTGCCATCTTTGCGGACCTCGGCCAGGCGGCGCAGGATCGCGTGGCTGTACTGGATTGGCGCAGGCATCAGCGCCGGGGTCTCGTTGGTGGCATAGCCGAACATGATGCCCTGGTCGCCCGCACCTTCGTCACCCTGCTCGCCGGTGACGCCCTGAGCGATATGCGCGGATTGTTCGTGCAGCAGGTTTGTCACCTCGCAGGTGGCGTGGTGGAACTTGTCCTGCTCATAGCCGATGTCCTTGATGCAGGCGCGCGCGATCTCGTCGATACGGCCCATGTATTCGGTCAGCTTGGCCTGATCGGTCAACCCGACCTCGCCACCGATCACCACGCGGTTGGTGGTGGCAAATGTCTCGCACGCCACACGGGCCAGCGGATCCTCTGCCAGAAAGGCATCCAGAACGGCGTCGGAGATGCGGTCACAGACTTTGTCGGGGTGGCCCTCAGAGACGGATTCCGAGGTAAACGTGTAGTTCTGACGAGACATGAAGTGCTCCATTAAGGTCTGCCGCCACGCCAGGAAGCCGTTGTGACGGGGAATTTGATCACTTCGGCCTATGCTGAAGTGACCTTCGGGTCAACGGGGTTTGCGGCGCGCGTGCCAAATTGCAACCGCGGCAAATGCGATCAAAGCCAAAAGGAACGGCAAATCGCCTGTGCGGCTGTAAAGCGTGCGCGGCAGCGGCGGCGGGATGGGTGCGTCGACAAATCCCGCCTCCCCCAGCGGCAGGCTTTTCAGAACCCGCCCGCCCCCGTCGATCACTGCCGAGACGCCGGTGTTCGCCGCGCGCAGCACCGGTACGCCCTGTTCGATGGCCCGGATGCGGGCCTGCGCAAGGTGCTGATAGGGGCCCGAATGCTGGCCGAACCAGGCGTCATTGGTCAGATGCAAAATCATGTCAGCGCGGTCCGGGGCGGCGTGGATGTCTTGTGGAAACACTGCCTCGTAGCAGATCAAGGGTAAAGCTGTGCCTAACGGCCCCAGGTCCAGAAGCGCGGCGCCCGGCCCGGACGCATAGCCGCCATCCGCGCGCGCGGCGAGGCCCAGGATATTGAACCGTGAAAAGAGGCCAGCGAGCGGCATATATTCCCCGAAGGGAACGAGATGGTGTTTGTCGTAGATCTGTTCGACCTGCCCCTCGGATGAGATGACGACCAGCGAATTGTGATAGTCCCTGCCCTCGGCCCGTTGAATGCCCGCGACCACCGGCGCACCCTGTGCGGCATCAGCGATGATGCTAAGGGCCCGATCTGCATGGCGCAACAGCATGGGCAAAGAGGTTTCGGACCAGACGATCAGATCGGGCGCGCCTTCGGCGCTTGTGAAGTCGATCTGTCGTTCGAAGAACACGGGGATCTTGTCCGGATCCCATTTTTCATGCTGTGGCGCATTGGGCTGAATCAGTCGCACAATCGGGCGGTCGGTCAGATCCTCTGGGGGCGGTTGCAGCCAGATCCCGCCGCCCCAAAGTGCGGCAATCCCGGCCAGGGCCGCAACCGGCACCCTGCGCGCCAGCACGGCCTGCGCTGCCAGCGCAGAGAGCGCCAATAGCGCGAGGGTCAGACCGTAGGGCCCAAGGACCGAGACCCATTGGATCACCGAACGATCCGCCCAAGCGTAGCTGATCAGCGCCCAGGGGAACCCGGTCAGCACGTAACCGCGCGCCAGCTCTGCGGCGGCCCAAAAGATCACCAGCGCCCAGCGCGTCCCAAGCTTGCCCGCCAAAAAGAAAGCCAGTGCCCAGAAGAGCGCCAGACCACCAGCCATCCCCACCAGTGCAAAGGGGGCCATCCAGCCGTAAATCTGTGCCTCGACCAAAAAGGGCTCGACGATCCACAAAAGGGCAATGCCGAAGTGGCCCAGACCGATCAGCCAGCCGGTCACAGCGTTCCGACGCGCCGTCGCGCTTGGGTCGAAGAGCGCCATCGCCAGCACAAGTGCCGCGAAAGACACCTCGGACTGGTCGTAAGGCGCCTGACCCAGGGCCAGGACAGCGCCCGCGGCCAGGGCCAAGGCGAGGCGTCCCCAACCGCTGCACGGCAGGCGCAGCGTGTCAGCCATCAGCCGCAACGGCGGTGCGCGCTGCCGGTTTGGGGGCAGATTGCACACCCGGCATCCGGAACCGCAGCCGCTTGATGCGGCGCGGGTCCGCATCGACCACTTCGATTTCCGCGCCAGTGGGGTGGGTCACCATCTCGCCGCGCGCTGGCACATGTCCGGCCAGCATGAAAACCAGACCACCAAGGGTGTCGATTTCCTCGGCGTCGATGTCTTCGTGGTCGGTCAAGGCCATGCCGATCTCGGCCTCGAACTCGGCAAGCGGGGTCTTGGCCATGGCCAGGTAGCAGCCGGGTTTTTCGCGCGTCCAGAGACGGTCGTCTTCGGTGTCGTGCTCATCCTCGATCTCGCCGATGACCTGTTCGATCAGGTCCTCGATCGTGACCAACCCGTCAACACCGCCGTATTCGTCGATCACCAGCGCCATATGCCGACGTTCGGTCTGCATCTTGGTCAGCAGAACACCGATCGGCATCGAGGGCGGAACGAAGAGAAGCGTGCGCAACATGCGTTTCAGGATGAAGCGACCGCCATTGCCGTTGAAGCCGTGGCTGAGGGCAAAGTCCTTGAGGTGGGCAAAGCCCACGGGCGTGTCGAGTGTGCCCGAATAGACCGGCAGACGCGTCAGGCCGCTGTCGCGGAAGACCTGCACCAGATCCGCCTTGGTGATCGTATCGGGAACCGCAACGATGTCTGCACGCGGGATCGCCACGTCCTCGACCCGCATGCGGCGCAAGTTGATCATGCCGGTGACATGCGGCTTGGGTGCCGACGCGCTTGCGCCGTTCACATGCCCGACCTCCGGGTTGGAGGTGTTGAAAAGTCCAAGAATGCGGCGAAATACCCCCGCCTGCTTTGGGTTGTGCCCGTGCGGCTGCGCGCTTCGCGCTGCCGTAGAGGAGCCTTCGGTCTCGCCCATCTTTCCCTTGTCCAAATGCGGGCCTCAGGCCCTGTCATCTTCCTTATATGGGTCATCGACCCCCAGTTTGCCAAGTATGGCTGATTCGAGGCCTTCCATCACCGTGGCATCCCCGTCACGGACATGGTCATACCCCAGAAGGTGCAACAACCCGTGAACAACCAGATGTGTCACATGGTCCTGCACCGCGATGCCCTGTTGGCGCGCTTCGCGCGTGCAGGTGTCGAACGAGATGGCGATGTCGCCAAGTTCTTCGGCCACCGGGGCCTTGGGCATGGCCCCTTCGGCCTGTGGCGAGAGGTCGATGAAGGGCCAGCTGAGCACATTGGTGGGTGTGGGTTTGTCCCGGAACTCGGTGTTGAGTTCGGCGATGCGGGTGTCGTCGCATCCCATGATCACCGCTTCGAGGTCGTTCGGCAGATCTAGGTGTTGCGCGAGAGACGCTGCCGCACGATCCGCCAAACCGCTCAGGTCCAGGTCGGACCAGCGGTCGTCTTCGAGAACGATATCGATGTGCATCTGGCCGATCCCCGGGGGCTCTGCCCCCGGACCCCCGGGATATTTCTGGCAAGAAGAAACAGGGGGACCGCTTCAGGGCGTGGATTCGTCCTTTTCATAGGCGTCGATGATTGCGGCCACAAGCGGGTGACGTACCACATCGCTGGCGGTGAAATAGTTGAAGCTGATCTTGGGGATGCGGTTCAGAAGGCGTTCGGCATCGGCCAGGCCCGAAGGCACGCCGCGCGGCAGGTCGATCTGGGTGCGGTCGCCGGTGACCACCATGCGCGAACCTTCCCCTAGTCGGGTGAGGAACATCTTCATCTGCATGGAGGTGGCGTTCTGCGCCTCGTCAAGGACGACAAAAGCATTGCTGAGCGTGCGACCGCGCATGAAGGCCAGGGGCGCGATCTCGATCACCTTTTCCTCGATCATCTTGCCCAGTTGCTTGCCCGGCAGGAAATCGTTCAGCGCGTCGTAAAGCGGCTGCATGTAGGGGTCGACCTTGTCTTTCATGTCACCGGGCAGATAGCCCAGCTTTTCGCCCGCCTCAACCGCCGGGCGGCTGAGAATGATCTTGTCGACCTCGCCGTTGATGAACATGTTCACGCCGACGGCGACGGCGAGATAGGTCTTGCCGGTGCCCGCCGGGCCGATACCGAAGGCAAGCTCGTTCGAGAAGAGCGCCTGGACATAGGCCTTTTGCGCATCGGTGCGTGGCTCGACCAGTTTCTTGCGGGTCTTGATCTCGACCTTGCCGCCCGAGAACATTTCAAGCTGGTCGCCCTTTTCGTCCATCTCAGGCTCTGGCGGCGTCATGCGGAATTCGCGGTCGATGTCACCGGGTTCGACCGTTTTGCCCTGTTCGAGACGTTCGTAAAGCGCCTGCAGGATCGAGACGGCCTCGTCCTGCGCCGACGGTTCGCCCATCACCACAAGCTGGTTGCCGCGGCGCAGGATCTGGACACCAAGGCGCGATTCGACGGCGGTCAGGTTGCTGTCGAACTGACCGCAAAGATCGATCAGCAGACGGTTGTCAGGGAATTCTACAAGGGCTTCGGTCAGTGTGCCTGTGGTCACGCATGTCTCCTGCGTTTCGAGTCACCCCCGATGCTGCCAAGCCCGGCCCGACAAGGCAAGCACCCGATTGGTTTGTCGCCTCGGCGGACAAAGAAAAGCCGCCCGACAGTGCGTGGGCGGCTCAGGTGTCTCGCAATTTATTGGTATCAGATCGGGTCGCCGATCACGTTGGTCGAGCCCTGCTTGAAGTTGCCCGTCGCAAGACCCGGGAAATCATCCGGAACGTCGCGGCACACCGGCCTGTTCGAGCCCGGCTGGTAGCGCGGCGACAGGTACCCTTCGACGCCGTCGTCGATGATCCAGAACTCGCACCCGTCGGGTGAGACCCAGATGCCTGCGCGCATGTTGGCCAGATCACCGCTGTTGTCCACGGTCTGACGGTCGCGGGACTTGTCGGGATTGTTGCCGCCGTCACAGGCCGCCACGCCGAACGCACAGAGGGCCATGAGCAAAAAGGTTCGTTTCATCGTGATGTCCTCGTGTTCCTACCGTTTACCACTTGTCGTATTTGCCGCCGTGGTACGGCACGTCGTACATTTTCACGACCATCCTTTCGGGCGGCAGACCCGTGTCGCGGCCAATTCCGCACACCGGCATGCCGTCGCGGCGCAGACGAGGCGCCATGTACCCTTCGATCCCGTCATCCATGACCCAGTGCTGGCAGCCATCGGGATCCACCCAGATCCCGGGCTTGTAAATCTCGCCCTTCAGCACAACCTGGTTTCCGTCTGGCAGAATTGCCGAAACCTCGCCGCCGTTCTGCAGCGTGGTCACGGCGCCGGCGCTCAGGCCATTCAATTGAATTTGTTCGCCGGTGCTGGCGTCGATAACAATTTGCTGGGCCGTGGCAGCCCCGGCAGCAATGGCAAACGCAACGGCCAGACCTGCGGCGCCGAGCGTGCCAAAACGTGTCGTTTTAGACATTTGCAGTCCCCTCTGAAATTCGCGTGACCCGCCCCCCCAATCGGAGCCAGCCGCAACTCTAATTGGTTATCAACTATTTAGAGAGTTGAATAGAACCGATTTCTTAAGAACGGTCTGTAAGTGCTTATTTGGGGACAACAGCACATTTCCACAGAGTTTGTTCGCGATCTGTGAACAACTCCGATTCGGTCAATTTTTCATTGAGTTGCAATTAGAAAGCGGAGTCAGAGCACAGCTTTAACGGTACCCGACAGCGAGTTTGCACCCGAGCTGTCAATATGAACTTTTGCCAAAGTACCGGGGGTCAAATCCGGGCTCTGAACGTGTACCGCGTGCAGGTATTCCGACTTCCCGACCATCTGTCCAGCGAATCGGCCAGGCTTTTCGAAGAGCACCGAAACGGTCTTGCCCACCATCGAATCCTGCACCTCGCGCTGCTGCCGGGTGATCAGCGATTGCAGCCGCTGCAGACGCTCGTCCTTGACGTCCTCGGGCAGTTGCGCGCGCTCGGCGGCGGGTGTGCCGGGCCGGGTCGAATACTTGAAGCTGTAGGCGTAGCCGTATTTGACTTCTTCGATCAGATCGAGCGTCGCCTGAAAATCGGCCTCGCTTTCCTCGGGGAAGCCGACGATGAAATCGCCAGACAACAACAGATCAGGCCGCGCGGCGCGCAGGCGCTCGATCAGGCGGATGTAGCTTTCGGCGGTGTGCGACCGGTTCATCCGCTTCAGGATGTGATCGCTGCCCGACTGCACTGGCAGATGCAGATAGGGCATCAGCTTGGCACAGTTGCCATGTGCCTCGATCAGGTCGTCGTCCATGTCGTTGGGGTGGCTGGTTGTAAAGCGGATGCGCTCCAGCCCGTCGATGTCATTGAGCGCCCAGATCAGGCGCGCCAGCGACCAGTCGGCGCCATCGGGACCTTCGCCGTGGTAGGCGTTGACGTTCTGCCCCAGCAGCGTGATTTCGCGCACACCGCGATCGACCAGATCGCGGGCCTCGTCCAGGACACGGGTCGCCGGGCGGCTGACCTCGGCCCCGCGAGTGTAGGGCACCACGCAGAAGGCGCAGAACTTGTCGCAGCCTTCCTGAACCGTCAGAAAGGCCGTCGGGCCGCGCTTGGCCTTGGGGCGGTTCTTCAGGACGTCGAACTTGTCTTCCTCGGGGAAATCCGTGTCCAGCGCCTTTTCGCCGCTGCGCGCCTTGGCTTCCAACTCGGGCAGGCGGTGATAGCTTTGCGGGCCGACCACCAGATCGACCAGAGGCTGGCGGCGCATGATCTCTTCGCCCTCGGCCTGCGCGACGCAGCCCGCGACGCCGATTTTCAGATCGGGCTTTTCGGCCTTCAGCCCCTTGTAGCGCCCCAACTCGGAATAGACCTTTTCAGCCGCCTTTTCGCGGATGTGGCAAGTGTTCAACAGGATCATGTCGGCGTCATCGGCCGACTTGGTTTCCACGTAGCCCTGCCCGCCCAGCGCCTCGGCCATACGCTCTGAGTCGTAGACGTTCATCTGGCACCCGTAGGTCTTGATAAACAGTTTCTTGGGCTCGGTCATGGCATGGCCTTTATCGCGCGTCGGTTCAGAGGCGGGGCATACCCCGAAACCGGCCCGGCTTGCAATGCACGGAATTTTGCCGGACGGTGCGCGCAAAGGGCAAGGCGACACACGGATGCACTACACCGATCTCAATGACTTCCTGGCACGCGGCAGCGCGCACCTGGGCAAGGGGCCCATCGCCCTGATCTTTGCCGAGGACGAGGTCGAGATCGAGACGACGATCCGCCACCACCAGCAGACCGGATTTGCGCAGATCGTGGTGTTCCTGCGGCCCTATTTTTCTCTGCCGCCGGACCTGTCTGAACAGGTGATCCGCGTCGACTACGACATGACACGGCCCGCCGCCCTGACCCGCGCCGTCAACGGCGTGATCGAGATCGCCGCCGGGCGGTGGCTGTACTACTGCTACAACGCCGAGTACCTGTTCTTTCCCTTCTGCGAGACGCGCACCGTGTCCGAGATGCTGGCCTTCCATACCGAGGAACGCCGCGATGCGATGCTGACCTATGTGGTCGACCTTTACGCCTCGGACCTTGAAAAGGATCCGCTGGCGGTTGATCTGGATGACGCATGGATGGACCGGTCGGGCTATTACGCGGCGGCGCGCAAGGATCCGCTGAACAAGAACCACCCGAAAGAACGGCAGCTGGATTTCTTTGGCGGGCTGCGCTGGCGGTTCGAGGAACACGTTCCCGCAGATCGCCGCAAGATCGACCGCATCGCGCTGTTCCGCGCGAAACCCGGCCTGCGCCTTCGCGAGGATCACACCTTTGACAACGAGGAATACAACACCTACGCCTGCCCCTGGCACAACAACCTGACGGCCGCGATCGCCAGTTTCCGCACGGCCAAGGCGTTGAAGATCAATCCCGGCAGCAGCTTTGATATCCAGACGTTTCAATGGCACAACTCGGTGCCATTCGAGTGGAATTCACGTCAACTGCTGGATCTTGGGCTGATGGAATCGGGTCAGTGGTTCTGACCCGCACCTGATCTCAAATGTTTTCGGCCTGCGGCATGCCCAGCACGTGATAGCCGCTGTCCACGTGCAGCACCTCGCCCGTCGTGCAGGCGCCTGCGTCCGACACGAGGTAGACCGCCGTGCCGCCCACCGCCTCGAGCGTCGCGTTGGCGCGCAGCGGAGAGTTCGCCTCAGTGAACTTGAAGGTCTTGCGCGCGCCGCCGATGGCGGCCCCCGCCAGCGTCTTCATCGGGCCGGGCGAGATAGCGTTCACGCGAATCCCGTCGGGGCCAAGGTCATTGGCCAGATAGCGGGTCGCGGCCTCAAGCGCAGCCTTGGCCACACCCATTACGTTGTAGTTCGGCACAACCTTGACCGACCCCTGATAAGTCAGCGTCAGCAGCGTGCCACCGTTGTCGATCATCATCGGATAAGCGCGGCGGGCAACCTCAATGAAGGAATAGGCCGAGATGTCCATCGAGTTCTTGAAGTTCGCGCGGCTGGTGTTCAGAAACCGGCCGGTCAGCTCGGACTTGTCGGAATAGGCAATGGCGTGGACGACAAAATCGATGGTCGGCCAGCGCTCTTGCAGGGCGGCAAATCCCTTGTCCAGCGCGGCGTCATCCGTGACGTCCATATCGACCAGGAAATCCGACCCCAGCGATTCGGCCAGCGGCAGAACCCGTTTGCCAAAGGCCTCACCCTGATATGAAAACGCCAGTTCGGCGCCCGCCTCGGCCAGGGCCTTGGCAATGCCCCAGGCGATCGACCGATCGTTGGCCACGCCCATGACCAGTCCGCGTTTGCCTTTCAGAAAGTCCGCCATCGTCCAAATTACCCGTGATATTTCGACAGCAGCATCGAGCCATTCGTGCCGCCAAATCCAAATGAGTTGGTCATGACCGTATCAAGACCGGCATTCTCGACCGTCTTTGTGGCAATCTCTTCCGGCTTCAGGGCCGGGTCGAGCGTTTCGACGTTGATCGAGGGTGTGATGAAATCATGGTGCAGCATCAGCAGGCAGAAGGTCGCTTCAAGCGCCCCCGCCGCGCCTTGCGCATGTCCGGTCATCGACTTGGTCGACGAAATCACAGGCATCTTGCGGCCTTCAAAGGCCGTGCGCGCGGCCAGAACCTCGCCCGCATCGCCAACAGGCGTCGAGGTGCCATGGGCGTTGATGTAACCGACCTCACGCTCTTTCGGCAGGGTCGACAGCGCGATCTCCATCGCGCGGCGACCGCCCTCGCCCGAAGGCGCGACCATGTCATGGCCGTCCGAGGTTGCGGCGTAGCCGGTGACCTCGGCATAGATCTTGGCACCGCGCGCCTTGGCATGTTCAAGCTCTTCGAGGACAACAATGCCGCCGCCGCCACCGATGACAAACCCATCGCGGTCCGCATCAAAGGCACGGCTCGCCTTTTCAGGGGTGTCGTTGTACTTCGACGACATCGCGCCCATGGCGTCAAAGAGGCAGGACAGCGTCCAGTCCAGTTCTTCGGCCCCGCCAGCGAACATGACGTCCTGCTTGCCCATCATGATCTGCTCTGCCGCGTTACCAATACAGTGCAGCGAGGTCGAACAGGCCGAGGTGATCGAGTAGTTGATGCCCTTGATCTTGAACGCCGTGCTGAGGTTCGCCGAAATCGTCGAGCTCATGCACTTGGGCACCGCAAAAGGCCCGATCCGCTTGGGCGCCATGTTCTTCAGCACCGTCTGATGCGCCATCAGCATCGAGCTGGTCGAGGGGCCGCCAGACCCCGCCACCAACCCGGTACGAGGGTTCACGACGTCGCTTTCGTCTAGCCCCGCATCGGCAATCGCCTGTTGCATGGCGATATGCGCATAGGCCGCACCCGGCCCCATGAAGCGCAGCGTGCGCTTGTCCACATGTTCCTTGACGTCCAGGTCAATCGCGCCCGCGATCTGGCTGCGAAAGCCATATTCCTGCATGTCGGCATTGGCGGTGATGCCGGACTTGCCAGCCTTGAGCGAGGCCAGAACCTCGTCTGCATTGTTCCCGATGGAGGATACGACCCCCAACCCTGTGACCACGACGCGGCGCATGGCGTTCTCCTCAAATACGTCTGTGGTTATGCGTCACTCAGCACAACCCGCATGTCTTTCACGTCGTAGATAACCTCTCCGTCGGCTTCCACAATGCCATCGGCCACACCCATTGTCAGGCGACGCGTCTGGATCGCTTTCTTGAAGTCGACCTTGTAGGTCAGCATTTTCCGGTCCGGGCGGACCATGCCGGTCAGCTTGACCTCTCCGACACCCACGGCCATGCCGCGGCCGGTCCAGCCGCGCCAGCCCAGGTTGAACCCGGTCAGCTGCCACAGACCGTCCAGACCCAGGCAGCCCGGCATGATCGGGTTGCCGGGGAAGTGGCAGTCAAAGAACCACAGGTCCGGGGTGATGTCGAACTCGGCCAGCACATGACCCTTGCCATGCGCCCCACCGTCATCGCTGATCTCGGTGATGCGATCCATCATCAGCATCGGCGGTTCTGGCAACTGGGCATTCCCGGGTCCAAACAGCTCGCCTCGCGCGCATTTCAGAAGGTCGTCTTTGTCGAAGCTGCTTGGATAATTGGCCATACAGGCGGGCTCCCCTCGTAGTATCCCGGTCGTGTCTTGCCTCGTCTATCACCGGGGCAAGACAGCTTGCAAGCCGCCTTGACCAAGCGGCCACTGCGGCACGTCGCGCAAAATGCATTGTGAAACTTGGGGCGGTGCCCCTATATTGTCAGGAAGTCAAGGAGCACGGCAGTCCGATGGACGCACAAGCAATCGAGCGTGGCACAACCTGGGTCGGCGGATCCGGCCTGCGCCCCACCCGCCAGCGCGTGGCACTGGCAGCCCTTCTGGTCGGCGACGGCAAGAACCGCCACGTCACGGCCGAAAGCCTGTTCGAGGCCGCCAAGGGCGTGGGCGAAAGCGTGTCGCTGGCCACGGTCTACAACACCCTGCGCGCCTTTTGCGACGCCGGGCTGATGCAGGAAGTCACGGTCGACGGCTCGAAAAGCTATTTCGACACCAATGTGCACGACCACCCGCATTTCTATTGGGAAGACGAGCACCGCCTGACCGACGCCCCGGCTGACCAGCTGGTCATCACCCAGCTGCCCGATGCGCCTGACGGGGCCGAGATTGCCTCGGTCGACGTTGTCATTCGCCTGCGCAAAAAGAGCTAGGTCTCAGCCTGTCGAAATCCCTGGTACCCGCGGCCGGACTCGAACCGGCACGGCATTCCTGCCTGAGGATTTTAAGTCCTCTGTGTCTACCATTCCACCACGCGGGCCAGTGGCGCGACCATAGCCTCTGCCCCGGCAGTGTAAAGCCGATCCGACCCTAAAGATCCTGCCCTTTCGGCTCTAGCAGAAAGCGCCGCTCGGCCAGCCAGGGGTTCAGTGCCAGCGCCTTGCGCAGCACCACCTGCGCTTCGTCATCCCGCTTGAGCGCGATCAACGTCATCGCCTTGCCGGCAATCGCTGCAACGTGGCGCGGCGAGCGTGCCAGCGCCAGGTCAAGATCGATCAGCGCGGTCTCGTAGTCTCCGGTCAGGAACCGCACAAAGGCGCGCTGGTTGTAGCCTTCGGCGTAGTCCGGGCAATAGGCAACCAGCTCGTCGAACTGCTCAAGCGCGCGGCCGAAGTCATAGCTTGCGCGTTGCCCCATACCCGCATCCAGCATCTTTTGCGACTTGTTATCCGGCGCATCCGCCCAGAGCGCCCACATCTGGTTGGCGATCTGCTGCCCTTCGTATTCTGACGTGGCACTTTGCACCTGGCTGATCAGTCTTGTCAGCGCAGCGTCGTGATCCGGGGCGGGCGGGCAGGTCTCGGCCAGAACGGGCGAGGCCAGAAGGATGGCGATCAGGGCAAGCGGTTTCATGCACCGATGGTGGCGCATCCCACGCAGGAATCAAGTCACGTCGGCAAGACCGTCTTCTTTCACGGCCTCCATCGCCACATAGGTCGAGGTCGAAGCAACGTATGGCAAGGTCGATACCTTTTCGGCCAGAACCGTGCGATAGGCCCGCATATCCGGTGTCCGCACCTTGAGCAGATAGTCGAAATTCCCGGCGATCAGATGCGCCTGTTCGATCTCGGGTGTTGCCAGAACCGCCTGATTGAAAGCGGTCAGCGCCGCCTCTCGGGTGTCGGTCAGTTTGACCTCGACAAAGGCAACGTGGTCGATGCCCAGGCGCACCGGATCCAGGATCGCGCGATATCCGCGGATGACGCCCAGCGTCTCGAGCCGCCGCAGTCGGGCCTGGGTCGGGGTCTTGGACAGGCCAATGGCCTCGGCCAGCGCCGTGATGCTGATCCGACCGTCGGTCGAAAGGTACGACAGAATCGCCCTGTCATGCCGATCAAGGTCAAGGTTGCTCATTGTTCCGCAAATGCCCCCAAAATAGGTGAATTCGACCACGGGAAGGCAAACTATAGCCGATTTTCCTGAACCCGGAAAGATATCCTGCACACAACCACGTTTCCCCAGAGGCCCTGCCATGACGGATATCCGCGCCCGCATCGATGATGCCACCTATGTCGACGAATCTGCAGAGATCCTGCGCCTGACCCAGCAGGCCGATCTGTCCAGCGACGACCGCAACGCGATCTGCGCGCGGGCCGTTACGCTGGTCGAGCGCATCCGCGCCGACAAGAAGCCAGGGCTCATGGAGACCTTTCTGGCCGAATACGGCCTGTCCACCGACGAAGGTGTTGCGCTCATGTGTCTGGCCGAGGCGCTGTTGCGTGTGCCCGATGCCGAAACCATCGACGCCCTGATCGAAGACAAGATCGCCCCTTCGGACTGGGGACGGCATATGGGGCATTCGACTTCGCCTCTGGTCAACGCCTCGACCTGGGCGCTGATGCTGACGGGCCGCGTGTTGCAGGACGAGGCACCGGGCCCGGTGGGCCACCTGCGGGCCGCAATCCGGCGCCTGGGCGAGCCGGTGATTCGCACCGCGGTCGCCCGCGCGATGAAGGAAATGGGCGCTCAGTTCGTGCTGGGTGAAACCATCGAGGCCGCGATGAAACGCGGCCGCGCGATGGAGGACCGGGGCTACACCTACTCCTACGACATGCTGGGCGAGGCCGCCCGAACCGAAGGTGACGCCCGTCGATATCACCTGGCCTATTCCGCTGCGATCAGCGCCATTGCGGGCGCGGCAAAGCACGATGACATCGCGCAGAACCCCGGCATTTCGGTCAAACTCTCGGCGCTTTATCCGCGCTACGAAGAGGCCCAGCGCGCTGACGTCATGACCCATCTGGTGCCGCGCCTGCAGACCCTGGCAGAGCTGGCGGCCTCGGCCGGGATCGGTTTGAACGTCGACGCCGAAGAGGCCGGGCGGCTGTCGCTGTCGCTGGATGTGATCGAGGCCGCGCTGGCCGGAAGTTCGCTTGCCGATTGGCAGGGCTTTGGCGTCGTGGTGCAGGCCTATGGGCCGCGTGCGAGCCATGTGATCGACTGGCTTTACGACCTCGCCACCCGGCTGGATCGGCGTATCATGGTGCGGCTGGTCAAGGGCGCCTATTGGGACACCGAGATCAAGCTGGCGCAGGTCAATGGGCTTGATGCCTTTCCGGTCTTCACCAACAAGGCGGCAACGGACGTCAGCTATATCGCCAACGCCCGCAAACTGCTGAGCATGACCGACCGGATCTATCCGCAATTCGCCACGCACAACGCGCATACGGTGGCGGCGATCCTGCACATGGGCGGAGACCCTGACGCCTATGAATTCCAACGGCTGCACGGCATGGGCGAGGCACTGCACGACATCGTCAAGTCGGACGCAGGCACCCGCTGCCGGATTTACGCGCCTGTCGGCGCGCACCGCGATCTGCTGGCCTATCTGGTGCGGCGGCTGCTGGAAAACGGCGCGAACAGCTCGTTCGTGAACCAGATCGTCGACAAGGATGTGCCGCCCGAGGTCGTCGTCGCCGATCCCTTTGACCGGATCGAGCCCGGAGGCATTGCCACCGGCACTCAGCTTTTCGCCCCCGAACGCCCCAACTCCAAGGGGTTTGACCTGCAACACCGTCCCACGCTGACGCGGATCGAAACGGCCATGCAGCCGCATCACGCTGCGCAGTGGACCGCGCGTCCGCTGGTGGTGACCCAAACCGCGTTTGGAACCACCGACCCGGTACTGAATCCTGCCGACGCGGGCGACACCGTCGGGCATGTGACCTGGGCCACTGCCGACACCGTGCGGCAGGCCGCAGCGGACGCCAGCCCCTGGGCGGTCCCCGCCTCCGAGCGGACCGAGGTTCTGAACCGTGCGGCAGACCTGTACGAGGCGCATTTCGGAGAGTTTTTCGCACTTTTGACCCGCGAGGCGGGCAAGACCCTGCCTGATGCGGTCGCAGAGCTGCGCGAGGCCGTTGATTTCCTGCGCTACTACGGCACCCAGACCGATGGCGCCGCGCCCGTGGGCACATTTGCCTGCATCTCTCCCTGGAACTTCCCCTTGGCGATTTTCTCTGGCCAGATCTCGGCGGCGCTGGCCGCAGGCAACGCGGTTCTGGCGAAACCGGCGGAACAGACGCCGCTGGTGGCCACCCGCGCCATCGAGCTGCTGCACGACGCCGGCGTGCCGGTCAGTGCCCTGCAATTGCTGCCGGGTGCCGGAGAGGTCGGCGCAGCCCTGACCGCGCAGCCGCAGGTCGGCGGCGTGGCCTTTACCGGCTCGACCGAGACCGCGCAGGTCATTCACCGTGCGATTGCCGATCACCTGCCCCCCGGCGCGCCGTTCATTGCCGAAACCGGCGGGCTGAACGCCATGATCGTCGACAGCACCGCCCTGCCCGAACAGGCCGTGCAGGCCGTTGTCGAAAGCGCGTTCCAATCGGCGGGACAGCGGTGTTCGGCCCTGCGGTGTCTCTATCTGCAAGAGGACATCGCCGAGGACGTGCTGACCATGTTGCGCGGCGCGATGCGTTGTCTCAAGGTCGGCGACCCCTGGCGCTTGTCGACCGACACCGGCCCGGTGATCGACGCCGAAGCCAAGGCCGGGATCGAGGCGCATATCGCGGCGGCGCACGCCGAGGGACGTGTGATCGAACAGATCAGAACTCCGGATCAGGGCCACTTCGTGGCACCGACACTGATCAAGGTCGGCGGCATCGCGGACCTGCAGCGCGAGATTTTTGGCCCGGTCCTGCATGTCGCGACCTACCGGGCCGAGGATCTGGACGCGGTCATTGATGCGATCAACGCAACAGGCTACGGGCTGACCTTTGGCCTGCAGACCCGGATCGATGACCGGGTGCAGCACGTGGCCGACCGGGTGCACGCGGGCAACGTCTATGTGAACCGCAACCAGATCGGCGCGATTGTCGGCAGCCAGCCCTTTGGCGGCGAAGGGCTTTCGGGCACCGGGCCCAAGGCCGGCGGCCCGGCCTATGTAAACCGGTTCCGCATGTCGACGGCGCCTGAACATCAGGCGGCAGCTTCCGGCGAGGTCTCACAGAGCGAGATTGCCGCCCGGATCGCCAAGGCCCCGCAGGGTGCACAGGAAACCCGCACCTCTTTGCCCGGCCCCACCGGCGAATCGAACCAGCTGTCGACCCATGCCCGCCCGCCGGTCCTGTGCCTTGGCCCCGGACCCGAGGCGGCGGCGCAGCAAGCACAGGCCATCACCGCGTTGGGTGGTCGACCCGTTGTTCTGCCCGAGTCGGTCGAGGCCGAGGCACTGAGCGAACTCGACGGTCTGTCAGGTGTGATCTGGTGGGGGGACGGCGACACCGCGCGCTCCTACCGCAAGGCGCTGGCAGCCCGGCTCGGCCCGATCTTACCGCTGATCACCGGCCTGCCGGACGCGGGTCATGCCCGGGCCGAGCGGCACGTCTGCATCGACACAACCGCCGCCGGCGGAAACGCGGCGCTTCTCAGCGGCAAGGGTTGACCTTGCCGCCCGCACATCGCAGCGTCGGGCCATGTTTCCGATACGCGATCACAACCCCTCGGGCCGAACGCCCTATGTGACCTACGCCCTGATTGCGGCCAATGTTCTGATCTTTCTCAGCTATTGGTCGCTGTTCAGCGACCCTCGCGCGCTGAACCAGTTCTTCTTTGACTGGGCGCTGATCCCGGCCAGGCTGAATTCGGGGGACAACCCGCTGGCGCTGGTGACCTCGATGTTCCTGCACGGCGGGGTCATGCACCTGGCCGGGAACATGCTGTTCCTGTTCATCTTTGGCGACAACATGGAAGACGAGATGGGGCATCTGCCCTTTCTGGTCTTCTATCTGGTCTGCGGCATCGGCGCGGCGCTGGCGCAATACCTTGGCGCGCCGTTTTCGCGCGTGCCCATGGTCGGGGCGTCAGGCGCCATCGCAGGTGTCATGGGCGGCTATCTGCTGCTCTTTCCAAAAGCGCGGGTCGACATTTTGCTGATCATCGTGATCTTCATCCGGATCTTCCCGGTCCCCGCCTGGATCGTCCTTGCCCTGTGGTTCGGTATGCAAATGATCGGCATTGCCGGATCGTCGGCCGACGCAGGCGGCGTTGCCTATCTGGCGCATGCGGGCGGCTTTGTGGCCGGGCTGGTGCTGACCCTGCCGCTGTGGCTCAAGCTGGGGGGACCGGGGTTCTGGGCCACGTCCGACGGCCACCCGCCCCACCCCGAGGCACAGTACAAGCTGAGCCGCTCAAGCATTCCGCGCGCGGGCCGCAACAGCCGCATTCCGACCATCAAGAGACGCCGATGACCTCATACACCCTGACCTGCCATTGCGGCGCTGTCGAACTGGCGCTTGATATCCCCAAACCGCTGGCCGAGACCGCGCGTCGTTGTAACTGTTCGTTCTGCCGCCGTCGCGGCGCAGCTGCCGTCACGGTGCCGTTGGGCAGCCTGCAGGTGACCAAGGGCGAAGAGAACCTGACGCTGTACCAGTTCAACACCAACACCGCGCGGCATTTCTTTTGCAGGACCTGCGGGATTTACACACATCACCAACGGCGCTCGAACCCGAACGAATACGGTGTCAACCTGGGGGCCCTGAACGGTGTGAACCCGCGGGACCTGGGGGTGATCAGGTGGGTCGACGGGGTGAACCACCCCTCGGACGCCAAATAGGCGTCAGACCTCGCGCAGGGTCTTGGCGAAACGGCTGAACAGCTCGTTGTTGGCGCAAAGGATAGAGCCGGTTTCCAGCGGGTCCTGGCCTTCGCGCACCCCTTCCAGCAGACCGCCGGCCTCGGTCACGATCAGCGACCCGGCAGCGATGTCCCAGATGTTCAGCTCGCGTTCCCAATAGCCGTCGTAGCGGCCCGCCGCCACATAGGCCAGGTCCAGCGCCGCCGCGCCCCAGCGGCGCACACCGGCGCATTCGGGCATCAGGCGGGCCAGGTCCTTCAACGTAGCAGGCAGGGTGCGCTTGGCGGCAAAGGGCACGCCGGTGGCAAAGACCGCCTCGATCATCGCGGTCCGGCCCGAGACCCGCAAACGCTTGCTGTCATTCAGCCAGGCGCCCGCGCCTTTTTCGGCATAGAACATCTCGTCCTTGGCGGGGTCAAAGACCACTGCCGAAACGATCTTGCCCTTGTGTTCCAGCGCAATCGAGACCGCCCAATGCGGCATGCCGTGCAGAAAGTTCGTTGTGCCGTCCAGCGGATCGACAATCCAGCGGCGGGTCGGATCCGCGCCTTCAATCTCGCCACCCTCTTCGCCCAGCCAGCCATAGTTCGGACGCGCGCCCAGCAGTTCCTCTTTCAGGATGTTTTCCGCCGCGATATCAGCGCGGCTGACAAAATCACCGGCGCCCTTCATCGAGACCTGCAGGTTTTCGACCTCGCGGAAGTCCTTGACCAGCGAACGCCCCGCCTTGCGCGCGGCCTTGATCATGATGTTGAGGTTGGCGCTGCCCTGCATCGTCCGGTTCCTTTGGGTGGATCAGAGCGCGCGTATACGCGCCCGAACGCGGCTTGCCAAGGGAAACCAGCGCATTGCAGGCATGCAATCCGGGTCAGGCCGGATCGCGGGGTGTTTCCTGCTGCCAGAACTCGCCCATCGCCACGATACAGGACTTGCCCGAGGCATAGGTGATCACCATGGTCCAGTCGCCCTGGGAATCGGTCCAGACTTCCATGATTTCTTCGGGATTGCGGATGCCGGTGGCCTGACGGGTCCCGCCATATTGCAAAGTCAGACGTTTGTGCATCTGGTCCTTTGGGGCGCAAAGGACCTCTGCAATGGGGGATCCCGCCCAGGCCGGGGCAGAAAACATGAGGAAGATCAAAGACATCATGGTTTTCATACGAAAAATGTAACAGTTTTGTGACGAAACACAAAGCGCCAAATTCACACGTCGCCTCACGAGAGCGTCAGGCGGGCTATCCAGATGCAACAGGGCGTCCCATTTTCGATCCACACGCTTTTCAGGAGGACCCCCATGACCTTGACCCGCCGCCAGACGCTTGGATTGTTCGCTGCCGCAGGCACCGGACTTGCCCTGACCGCCCGCCCCGCCTTTGCCCGCGAACCCGATGTGTTCCAGAAGCAGGGCATCGCCATCAACGGCACCGACGCCGTGGCCTATTTCACCGATGCCAAGCCGGTGGCCGGATCGGCCAGCCACACCGTCGACTGGAACGGCGCCACCTGGCAGTTTGCCAGTGCCGAAAACGCCGCGACCTTTGGTGCAAACCCCGAGGCCTATGCCCCGCTCTTTGGCGGCTACTGCGCCTTTGCGGCCTCGCGCGGGTATCTTGCCCCGACGATCCCCGAAGCCTGGACGGTCTATGAAAACCGCCTGTACCTGAACGCCAATCTGCGTGCCCGCGAACTTTGGCTGCAGGACGTCCCTGGCAATATCGCCAAGGGAAAGGCCAACTGGCCGGGCATTCTGGGCTGAACCCGGGTCGACTTGGCACGACACCCGGCTAATATCCCCGCATGGGGTGGATGTCGGCTGTCTTTGTGAACAAGGCCATCGAGGCCGCCGGAGCCGAGGGATCGGCCCGGCGTTACTTGTATGATGTGGCGGGCGTCGAACCGGACGCCGCCCCGGATCCGGCGCAGCTGATCCCGGACACTGCCTTTTTTCTGCTGCTGGAAACCATCGCCGAAAACATCCCGGATGGGGCCGCCGTCCCTGTCCGCATAGGCGCGGCCATGCGCTGCGATGACTATGGCGCCTTTGGCTTGGCCTTCAAATCCGCGCCAAACCTTTTGGGGTCGTACCGGCGTGTCGAACGCTTTGGCAAGGTCGTAACCTCTATCGCCAATTTTCAGGTCGTACCGCTGGATGGCTCTGTCCTGATGCAGGTCATTCCCGGCGATACCCCCCGCCTTGGCCTGACGATGACGAACGAGATCGCGCTTGCCGCCGCCGTGTCGATCAGCCGCGAGGTCAGTCACGACGCATTCGCGCCCAGGGCCGTCCACTTCTGCCATGCCCGGCCCAAGGCAACCGCCGAGCAGGACGCCCATTTTCGCTGTCCCTTGCTGTACGGATCCACACGCGACGCGCTGGTGGTGCTGCCTGCGGACCTCGACGCGCCCAATCGATTGGGGGACGCAGGGATATCGGACTTCTTTGACAGCCACCTTGATCAGGCCCTTGGCCAGATCAAGGACCCCGCCAGCCTGTCACGCGACGTACTGGATCAGATCGGCGGCGCCCTGTCCGAAGGTGTTCCCACCTTGGGTTACGTCGCCGCCCAGCTTGGGATGAGCAGCCGCACACTGCAGCGCCGCCTGTCCGAGGCGGGGCTGGCCTATCAAGACCTGGTCACCGAGGCGCGCCAGAATCTTGGGACGCAATTGCTGTCCCGAACCGATTATGCCCTGGCCGAGATCGCTTTTCTGACCGGGTTTTCCGACCAAAGCACCTTTACCCGCGCGTTCAAGCGCTGGACCGGCCTGACCCCAGCCAGCTATCGCCGCACCCGCTGATTGGCGCGCCCGGCCCAAAGGCTGGCACGGACTGCACAGACCGCGGGGCGGCCCTGTCGCTATCCCCTTGGGCATTCACTGGCTCAAGGGAGATATCAATGACCAACCAAACCATCCTCGTAACAGGTGCCACGGGCAAGACTGGGTCACGTGTCATGACACGGCTGCGCGCCGCTGGGCACGACCCGAGACCGGGCGCGCGCAGCACCGCGATACCCTTTGATTGGGACAACGCCGACACATGGGTCGCGGCTTTGACCGGCGTTCGCACCGTTTTTGTCACCTATCAGCCCGACTTCGCCTTTCCCGGCGCACTCGACAATCTGACCGCCTTTGTGCGGACCGCCGCCACGGCGGGTGTGCAAAAGCTGGTCCTGTTGACCGGTCGCGGTGAACCCGCCGCACGGAAAGGCGAAGAGATCGTCGCAGCAAGCGGGCTGGCCTTCACAATCGTGCGCTCGGCCTGGTTCGCGCAGAATTTCTCGGAGGGATCAATGCGGGATCCGGTTCTGCAAGGCGTGCTGCCCATGCCCGGTGGGGACATCGCCGAACCCATCATCGACATCGACGATCTGGCGGATGTCGTGGTCGCCGCGCTGACGGACGACCGCCACAACGGCCAGACCTACGAGGCCACAGGCCCCCGCCTGCTGACCTTTCTCGAGGTCGCCGACATCCTGTCTGGCGCAATCGGGCGTCGGGTGGATTACCTGCCGATCACTTTTGACGAATTTCACGCCGAACTGATGGCCACCAGCGGCCACCTGTTTGCCGACATCGTTACGGCCATTGCGCGGGAAACCTTTGACGGACGCAACGCGCAATTGGGGGACGGCGTGATGCGTGCCCTGGGCCGCGCCCCGCGTGACTTTACCGAATTTGCCAAAGACGCCGCCTGGTCCGGCAAATGGGCCTCTGCGGCCTGATCACCCCAAGACACACCGAAAGGAAACTCTCATGACACTTACACGCTTTCAGAAAATCGCGCTTGCCATCGCAGGTTTTACCGCCACCCTGATCGGCGCATTCATCACCTTTGCCCCCCAGGCCTTCTATCACGGCTACGGGATCGAGATCGCCTCGGACCCGAACATGCTGAGCGAGTTGCGGGCCCCCGGCGCAGGTCTTTTTGCGCTTGGCATGCTCATGCTGTCCGGTCTGACTCGCGCGTCGATGCTTCCGATTGCTCTGGCTGCGGGCCTGACGGTTTACCTTGGCTTCCCGGCCGGTCGCATAGTCAGCCTGATCGTTGACGGCGTGCCCTCGGCCTCGGTCATTGGTGCCCTTGGCATCGAGGTGGTCATCGCTGCACTGCTGATCGCAGCCTTTGGCCTGCGCCCAAGCCGGATCACCCCGGACCCCGTCGCCCGGTCCCTTGGCTAACGTGCGCGTTGGCGCATCAAGACGACATACTCTGACGGTTCGATCCGTCGTGACCAGTCAAGACCACGGCGCCAGCGCCGTGGTCATTTGACCTTACCTAATAACCCATTCGCGGGCCTGGCCAGTCCCGGTCATCACGGGACCGGGTGCCAAACATAATGATTGTCGAGCGCGTCGGCCTCCTGAAGGACAAAACCGCAGCTCTGATAAAAGCGGTTGGCCGGACTGTCCCGAAGGGCGGTCAGCCGCACGGGCAGACCCAGATCACGCGCCTCTGACTGCACCGACTGCACAATATCGCGCCCGATCCCCGCCCCTTGATGCTGTGGCCGGACATAGAGATGATCCAGATACAGATGATCCGCGCGCAGGCGCAGAACATAAAACCCGATCAGCTGGCCATCAACGCGCAGAACCTTGGTGTCCTTCGGATCAAAACGCGTCAGAAACCGTTGCCGCGCCCTGTCCGGGTCAAACCGCCCCACAGCCTGCAGGCTTGGGCGCATCGCCTCGACACGGATCTCGGCCAGCGTGTTTGGATCCACGCCCAGCGCGTCGGAAATCGTGAGTCCGTTCATGTCGGGCGGATACCCCTTGGAGACCGGAGTTGCAGAACGGGTCAGGTTTGCTTGCGGCACCTGCCAAGGAGCATGACGTCACCCGCCAACCAGACGATCGGCCCGCTTGCGCACAAGCACTGTCCGCAGGTCGTGCATCGCCAGCAACAAAGCGTCCGTCACCTCGTCCAGTTGCGCGTCGGTGGCCCGCGACTGAACCCATTGGGCCGTCAGGTTCAGGTGATCCAGCGCGCGGTGGATGTCGTCCATCTCGCGCTGTGCCAGCACCTCCGCCCGGCGTTTCATCCAGCGACGGATCTCTTTCAGGTCGTCCTCGGACAACACCCGATCGCCCTGTGGTTTGACCTCGCCGTTCTTGACGTTGAGCACGGCAATCGGATCCATCTCGATCCGGCGCTGGCGGTTGGCCGTATCGACGCGAAAGACCTGTGCACCGTTGTCGCGGACACGAAAGAAATACTCGGGCAAACCGTCGGCCATGGGGCTCTCCTTACGTCAAGGCGGCGCAGAAGCGCTGGATGCGCTGGCAGGCCTCGGTCAGGGCCTCGTCCGAGGTGGCATAGCTGACCCGGAAGTTCGGGCTGAGGCCGAAGGCCGCGCCAAAGACCACGGCAACGCCCTCTTCTTCCAGCAGGGCGGTCGCAAAGGCTTCGTCATTCTCGATGACCGTGCCTTTTGGCGTTGTCTTGCCAATGCAGCCCGCGATCGAGGGGTAGACGTAGAACGCCCCGTCCGGCACCGGACAGCTGAGCCCTTCGGCCTGGTTCAGCATCGAGACCACAAGGTCACGGCGGCGGAGGAAGGTTTCGTTGTTGACCGGCAGGAAATCCTGCGGACCGTTCAGCGCCTCGACCGCGGCCCATTGGCTGATCGACGAAGGGTTGGTCGTGGACTGCGACTGGATCTTGCGCATGGCGGCGATCAGGTGCTCGGGGCCCGCGGCATACCCGATGCGCCAGCCGGTCATGGCATAGGCCTTGGACACGCCGTTGCAGGTCAGCGTGCGGTCATACAGGCCGGGTTCGATCTGCGCAGGCGTGCTGAATTCGAACCCGTCGTAGACAAGATGTTCATACATGTCGTCCGTCATCACCCAAACGTGGGGATGCCGCATCAGGACCTCCGTCAGCGCCTTCAACTCGTCACGGGTAAAGCCCGCCCCGGTGGGGTTGGACGGAGAGTTGAAGATCAGCCACTTGGTCTTGGGCGTGATCGCCTCTTCCAGCTGTTGAGGCGTCAGCTTGAACCCTGCGTCGATGGGCGCCTCGACGATCACCGGCGTGCCGCCGGCCAGCAGCACCATGTCGGGGTAGCTGACCCAATAGGGCGCAGGGATGATCACCTCGTCCCCCGGGTTCAGCGTCGCCATCAGGGCATTGTACAGCACCTGCTTGCCGCCGGTGGACACCGAAACCTGCGAGGGCTGATAGCTCAGCCCGTTTTCGCGGGCGAACTTGGCACAGATCGCCTCTTTCAACTCGGGGATGCCGTCAGGCGCGGTGTACTTGGTCTTGCCCGCATGGATAGCGGCAATCGCGGCGGCCTTGATGTTTTCGGGCGTGTCAAAGTCCGGCTCGCCGGCGCCAAGGCCGATGACATCGGCACCGGCAGCTTTCAATTCACGCGCTTTGGCGGTCACCGCCACGGTCGGCGAAGGTTTCACACGCGACAGGGTTTCCGACAGAAAGGACATGATGGCTCCGGTTTGTACTTGGGTTCGAATTTTCATAGGGTGCGCGCAAATGCGGTTCAAGCCGCTTTGCATGCAGGAGATACAGATTGTCTGACGACCCAAACGGCTGGTACGGGCCAAACTCGGCCACCTTCGGCGACCGCCTCGCTGCGGCGCGTGATTCAGCCGGGATGACCCAGGAAGCACTGGCCAAGCGGCTGGGCGTGAAAGCCAGCACCCTGCGCAACTGGGAAGATGACATGGCCGAGCCGCGCGCCAACCGGCTAAGCATGATGGCGGGCATCCTGAACGTCTCGATCATGTGGCTGCTCAATGGCGAAGGCGAAGGTCTGGACGATCCGGACATGGTTCCCGACATTGCGCCCGATCTGAACAATCTGCTGATCGAGATCCGCGATCTGCGCGTCGGACTGAAAGGCACCACCGACCGTTTGGCGATCCTTGAGAAACGGCTGAAGCAGGCCCTGCAGGAGACCGCGCAATGACCGAACCCCACGAACACAGGATCAAGCGGCTGGCCATGCGCTCGATGCGGCGCGGCACCAAGGAAATGGACATCCTGCTGATGCGCTTTGCAGATGCCAATCTTGAAAAGATGAGTGCCGAGGACCTTGATCTTTACGACGCGCTTCTGGCTGAGAACGACCAGGATCTGTACCAATGGGTCACCGGTCAGGCCCAGGGCCCCGAGGCCTATGCCGCCCTGCTGAAGGCCATCGCCGACACACCTTCGGACGTGAAATAGGCGGCATTTTAGCCATATCTGTCGTGGTTTAACGCATTCTTCTTGATTTTGCCCGAGTGTCCCGACCCAACGGTTTGAGTGGAGACGGACATGAGTGTGCACAGCCCAATGACCTCTGCCAAAGAGCAGGTGTTCATGACAGGGTATCTGGATGCGCTGGCGCTGGTTGAACGCCTGCACCGGCTGCTTCTGGACGTGATCAAGGACGAATTCGAACGCGTCGGCGTGCTGGAAATCAACGCGGTTCAGGCCTTGTTGCTGTTCAACATCGGCGACAACGAGGTCACGGCGGGCGAACTCAAATCGCGCGGCTACTACCAGGGCAGCAACGTCAGCTACAACCTCAAGAAGCTGGTCGAAATGGGCTACATGCACCACCAGCGGTGCGAGATTGACCGCCGCTCGGTCCGGGTTCGCCTGACCAGCAAGGGGCGCGAGATCCGCAACATCGTGGCAGAGCTGTTTTCACGCCATGCGGACGGGTTGCAGAACAAGGGTGTCCTTGGCCAGGAGGGGATCGAGGATATCACCAGCTCGCTGCGCCGGGTGGAACGCTATTGGACCGACCAGATCCGGTATATCTACTGAGCGGCCTGCGAAAACAGCTGGCCCTCAAGCTCTCTCTTAAGTTTGCGCACCATGGCGTTCTCAAAATCCTGAAAGCCGATGGCAGTCTCGATGAAGGCGTCCGGCCCCGTGATCACGTAGACTTTGTAAAACGCCCAAAGATCCGCGATCTCCAACTGCCGTTGATCTGCTGCGTTCATCGTCTCGGTGCCGATGACCAATCCGTTGATCGTGATCGCCGCTTGCTCGGCCAGCGGCTTGAACTCGCGCGGATGCCGACCCGTGTTGCTTTTCCCATCCCCCGAAATGTCGAGCGTGCGTTTCCAGCACGCATCTTTTTGCGCCAACAAGGCCAACCCCTGTTGCATCGCAGCCCCCAGAGCGGTCGAGGGGTCACCCGGTCCACGGATCGTTCCGCGCAGACGTGCCCTTATCTGCTCCAGCACCTGTTCGTCTGTAACCGCGATCCAGTCCTGCAACAGGCGCTGATCTTCCGGACCGCTCCATTCGTACACTGCCAGGGATACGGGCGCCGAGGGCATCGCCAGCAGCGCGGCCTGCACATCCGGGTGCCCCAGCGCGTTGGCCAGCCCTTCGATCTGCAGGCGGTATTCGAAACTGTCGACCGAGCCCGAGACATCAAGCCCAAGGGCCAGGGCCTGCCGACAAGCGGCCCCGGCCGGGGCCGCCGCAAAAAGCGCAAGAAGAAGCGCCGCCAGCCTTACCAATGGCCGATGTTTTCCATGCTGGTCCAGGGCTCGGCCGGCTCCAACGCGTCGCCGGCCTGCAGCAGCTCGATCGAGACATTGTCGGGCGAGCGGACAAAGGCCATGCGGCCATCGCGCGGCGGACGGTTCATCACCACGCCGTTGTCCATCAGGTGCTGGCACATCTCGTAGATGTTGTCGACGGCATAGGCCAGGTGGCCAAAGTGCCGGCTGTCCGAAGGCAGCCCCTCGTCTCCGTCCCAATTGTAAGTCAGCTCAACCGGGCATTCCTCTTGCCCCGGAGCGGCCATGAAAACAAGGGTGAACCGCCCACCTTCGCTTTCCGAGCGGCGTGTTTCCTTCAGTCCAAGAAGCTCATAAAATGCGATGGATTTTTCCAGGTCCTTGACCCGCACCATCGTGTGCAAATACCGCGTTGTCATACTATCTCTCCTCATGTCCGCCCCGCGCAACATGCTGTGCCTACCGGGGAATGTGACAATAGTCAAAAGGCCGATCTGAACCCAAGCGCCAGTGAAACGCCGTCCGTCTCGAAACGGCTCACGTTGGACTTAGTCTGATACGCCCGAACGGACACCCGCGGCACAAACCCCATGTAGTCTAGCGTTGTGAAATCCATGTGAAGCGCCGCCGATTTCGTGTGATCCTTGCGCCCGTCCGGGACCGGGATAAAGCCCACCGTGTAGTCGGGATAAACCGCCCGGCCGATGGCCAGGTCGACACCAAGGTCAACGCCCAGGATTGGCGTACCGTGCCTGTATTTCAGCGAAATGCTGTCGCTGGTGCCATCACGGGCGATCGCCGCCTCGTCGATGAGCTTTCGTTGGCCAGAAAGCTCGACCATGGCATCACGTGGCAGGTTCCAGGTCAGAGCCCCGCCGACGGTGTGCACATATTCAGGATCCGCCGAGCCACTCGGGTTGCGCACCTCGCGCGACAGTCGGAGCCTGTGGGTCAGTTGCCCAGTCAACCGCCCGCTCGCTTGCCCGGTCAGCCGGTGATAGCTGTGATACGGATCCCCGGCCGAGATCACCTGGCCCAGATCACCGCGCACCTGCACCATCGCATCCCCGGACCCCAACCGCCATGCGTGGCTGAGTCCCGCCTCGAAGACACGCAGGCTCAGGTCAGAGTTCGTGACGGTCGGGGCGATGGCGCGCGCCTCGTCGGACAGCCTGACCTTGCGCAGGTAAACCAGGCCGTGGGCCCGGGTCACGCTGCGTTCGGACTGCGCCAGTCGATAGGACAGCTCGACCGTGCTGCGCGCATCCAGACCCGACAAGGCCATCGCGCTGCCGCTCAGGACACCAACGGCGGAAATCCCGTCGATCTCGTTCAGATGGGACTGCGCGCCCCCGTTCAGATTGGACGACGGCGCCAACGAGAACCTCAGCTGCACACTCAGCGGATTGCGCGCCCGGACATGTGCATAGCTCTGGGCGATCTGGGCACGCGCCGCCTCCGAAGGCGCCACCTGGGCGCTGCGTCTGAGCCAGTATTGCGACAGGGTAAAGCGCTTTTCGTCAAAGGCCGCCTGGGCAGCAAGCCCCGCCGCCTGTGTTCGGCCCAGGGCGTCGTCGCCATAGCGAAACGCGCGGGCCGCGCCCTGTCGTGCCCGACCGGGATCCCCTTGCAGGCGCCAGGCCTGTGCGATGGCAAACCAGGCCGCGTCATCCTCGGGATCCGCCTCAAGCAGCGCGCGCGCCATGGTTTCAGCCTGATCAGGCCGCCCCGACAAGGCCAGTTTCAGCGCGACTTGCCGAGCCTGTGACAGCGTCAGCTCGACCGGCTTGCCCGGCGTCTCGCCTCGCACCGGCAGTGCGCTGACGGCAATGGCCAGGACAGCGCCGAAAAGGCGGCTGTTAAAAACCACCGTCCGGGTTCACTTCGCTGCAAATCGTGGCATTGGCACCCGGCGTACCGCATTGGTCCAGAACAAAGACGCCGTATTCCTCTTCGTTCTCCAGCCCCAGAGGATTTCCGTCGCCGTCGAACGCGGTCAGGGAAACGCCGCCCGCGACGCTTTCCGAATTGGGGCCCCCGAATACGCCGCCGTAGCTGCCGTTGGACGTTCCGACCTCGCCGAAAATCTCGGTCGAGCCGGTAAAGTACCCATCCGCTTCGATGGTTCCGGCGACAAGCACCACATCGGGCAAGGGGATACCACCGTCCGCCAGGATCCGGTCATAGATCGCACCTTCGACCGCGTTGTCCGCAAAATCGGCGTTCAAAAAGACCGTTCCGGTGATTTCTGCTGCGTCGACGGGGATCAGAACCGGGTCCGTTCCGAGGGGCACGGGCAACAGCGTGCCGCCGTCGCCGGCCAGGTTTGTCAGACCCGCATAGGTGCCGGCGTAGCTCACCAAGCCAGTGGTCCCGGTCACATCCGCCGGGTCGAACGTGCCGTCACGCTCGTAAAAGACGCCGCCGAAGTACCGGTTGCCCAGCCCCCCGGTCACGACCACGCCGCCGCGAACGGCGCCCGAGTTGCCTGACTCTTGCACAAAGGCGGTCACGTGTCGGTCCAGCGGATCGTCCTGGGCGATAAAGGCGACATAGCCCGGAACGTCCAGCGCCGGAGCGCGGGTGTAAAGCGCGGCCAGTTGCGTCTCGTCCAGTGTCAGCCCGGTCACGGTCAGCGTCCCTGCCGCCGCGTCAAACTGCAAAGACTGGATGTCGCCCAGGATCGCGCTCGGGATCGTGGAGGTCGCGGCTCCATCTGGATCCGCGGTGTTGGTCAGGATCAACGGATTGCCGCCCTCGTCGCACGCGGCAACGAAGAACAGCGCCGATAGCGCTGGTATCAGTCGGATCATCATACTGCTGCCTCAGATATATTTTTATCTGTTTTGTTGAACTTAGGCGCGCAAGTCACCGAAAAGTCAACGAAAGATCCAAGGATCCCAAAGCTTTTCCACCACCTGAGGCAGAATTATCCCCACCCCATGTCGCGGTTCCTTCCCCCTGCCGCCCCAGATATAGTGGCGCAACGACTCATCTGGTAGACAAGGATCCCCCCATGCCGCTTTCGCCCGAACAGCAAGCTGAGATTGACGAACAGCGCAGCCAGACCGCCCCGACCCTGCGGGCCACGGCCCCGGGGATGGAGAAACACCTCTATACCGCCTACCCCGTTCTGGACCACGGCTTTATCCGGGTGATCGACTACATGGGTGACGATGCCGCGATCACGCAGGCCGCGCGGGTGTCCTATGGCAAGGGCACCAAATCGGTCAGCAATGACGAGGGGCTGATCCGCTACCTGATGCGCCACTGGCATTCGACGCCCTTCGAGATGTGTGAACTGAAGCTGCACGTCAAACTGCCGGTCTTTGTGGCCCGCCAGTGGATCCGCCACCGCACCGCCAATGTGAACGAATACTCGGCGCGCTATTCGATCCTGGACCGCGAGTTCTACATCCCCGCCCCCGACGCGCTGGCCGCGCAGTCGGTGGTCAACAACCAGGGCCGGGGCGCCGCGCTGGAAGGGGCCGAGGCGCAGCGGGTGCTGAAGTACCTGACCGAGGACGCGATGCGCTGTTACGACCATTATGAAGAGATGATCTCGGACCAGGGTCAACAGGGTCTGGCGCGGGAACTGGCGCGGATGAACCTGCCCGCCAACATCTACACGCAGTGGTACTGGAAGGTCGATCTGCACAACCTGCTGCACTTCCTGCGCCTGCGCGCCGACGCCCACGCGCAGTACGAGATCCGGGTCTACGCCGAAGAAATCTGCAAGGTGGTCGCCGACTGGGTGCCCTTTGCCTATCGCGCCTTCGAGGACTACCGCATGGGCGGTGCGACATTGAGCAGCACAGCCCTTGAGTGTGTCCGTCGAATGTTGAAAGGTGAAGCGGTGACGCAGGAGACCTCTGGGATGTCCAAGGGGGAATGGCGGGAGTTTGAGGGGTTATTGGGTTAACCCAATTCGAATTCGAGATTGTGTCCGCTAGCTTCAGGTGGGCACAAATCCGAGGAGCAAAACCGAGACAGCGACGGAGTTTTAGCAACTTAGATTTCAGGTTCGGGCACTGTCATTCGAATCCATCATTTTCGGAAGGACTGACTGGGTCCGGCGACAACAACCAAAGGTCTACGAAGCAGTCAATTCACTCCGACCCCAATACTTTCACGGAACCCAAAAAAGTTGTGACGAACAAAGTCACGGCATCTGATTGCAATTCAAACGCGACGCCATTGCTGACGGCCAAACTCTTACAACCAACAAAGGTCTTGGAGTCGTAACTGACTTGACCATCAGCAGTTCGTTTGAAAGTGGAGATTCGACGTAGCGCCTTCATTGGCTCGCTCCACGGCGGAGAGCTGCAGGCAGCCTCAAAGGCCTTGATCTCCTTTTCCCAAGCGCTTTTCGCCCGCTCGGCTTTGGACCTACCGTCAACGGTCTTCAGCACTCCGAAAACTTCGGTCGCAGGTGACAAGGAGAACTCGAGTCTGCAATTACCGCGATCGACATCGACGAAATTGACGATCAAGGAATGCGCGTCGCTAGAGCGGTATTCATAAAGGGAAAACGCCGGAAAGACGTCTTGTTGGACAGTAAAGTCTTTGCTCTCCAGCTGTTCGCCAGAACCACTCGGTTCGCAGCTCTCAAAATGCGATATAAGGGGTTCAGCGCTTCCCGAATTTACGGATGACGAAGTAAGTATAGATGTGGCGCAAAAGATCGCCAAAAAAGAATTACCGGAAGAGCAGATCATTCAAGCACCCTGTGGCGAATTCAATTCACGAACTGACCTAAGCGTCAGCCTCGAACCGCCTCCCGAATAGCCCGCATATTGGCCCCATAGACCTCCGGAGCGTCGACGCTCCCGCCCTTGAACACCGCTGAGCCCGCCACCAGCACGTCCGCCCCGGCCTCGGCCACCAAAGGCGCGGTCACGGGGTCGACGCCGCCGTCGATCTCGATATGCACGGGGCGGTCTCCGATCATCGACCGAAGCGTCCGCACCTTGCCCGTCATGTCGATGAACTTCTGCCCGCCAAAGCCGGGGTTCACCGTCATCACGCAGACCAGATCGGCCAGGTCCAGCACATGGGCCACCGCCTCGGCCGGGGTGCCGGGGTTCAGCGCCACGCCGGCCTTCATGCCCGCGCCGCGGATCGCCTGCAGCGTCCGGTGGATGTGCGGCCCGGCCTCGACATGGGCCGTCAGGATGTCGGCCCCGGCCTCGGCATAGGCCTCGATATACGGGTCCACCGGCGCGATCATCAGGTGGACGTCCATCACCGTCTTGACGTGCTTGCGAAAGGCTTTGACGGCGGGGGGGCCGAAGGTCAGGTTCGGCACAAAGTGGCCGTCCATCACATCGACGTGCACCCAATCGGCGCCCTGCGCCTCGATCGCCTGGATCTCGCGCCCGAAGTCGGCGAAATCGGCAGAAAGGATCGACGGGGCGATCTTGAGGGAACGGTCAAAGGACATGGGCAACCTCGCAGGTCTGGTGTGATGCGCCCTGCCCTAGCGGATCGGGGCGGGTGGGCCAAGGCCTGTTGGCGGCAAAACCCGCCCCGGGGGGCTGCGTTTTGCGCAAACAGTGCCTACATCTGGGAACGCGGGATATACGAGGTCGGGGGCAATGAAGCGAAACGGGGGTGTCAAGCGTCGGCGCGGCGTGGCGGGTCTGGCCATTGCGCTGGCGCTGTGCGGGGTGTCCGCCCCGGCGGGCGCACAGGTGGCGCTGGCTGATCCGGAGGTGCCGTTCCTGACGGTCCGGAACCAGACGGGCTCGGACACCCCGGCCGAGGCCCTGGGCGAATGGCGCAGCGGCCTGAGCGCCGGAACCTGCGCGGTGCGGCGGCTGGATTTCGGCACGCTGGCCACGCTGGCCGACAGCGCGCCGCTTTTTGTGCAAGAGGGTTATCTGGGCGTGGATCGCGTGACGCTGTCCAAGCCTGCGCGCATCTTTCAGAGGCTTCAGGCCAGCGCGTCCGAACATGCCCCCGCGATCTACGTGCACGGGTATTTCAGCAGCTTCGAAAAGGGCTGCCGGCGTGCGGTGATGCTGCAGAACCTTGCCGACCTGAGCGGGCGGTTTCTGTGGTTCACCTGGCCGTCGGACGGCGCGATTGCCAACTACCCGCGGGACGAGGCGGACCTGACCTGGTCGGTGCCCGATCTGGCCAATGCCATCATCGCGCTCGAGCGCCGGTTCGGCGACGGGAAGGTCGACGTCGTGGGCCACAGCCTGGGCGCGCGCGGGGTGGTGCTGGCCTTGCAAGAGGTCGCCCGCAGGCGCGCGGGTGTGCAGCTTGACGAAGTGGTCCTGATCGCAGCCGACATGGACTTTGGGATCTTCCGCCGAACGCTTCCGCAGATTGCTCCGATCGCGAACCGCATCACGGTCTACGTGGCTGAGAACGACCATCCGCTGGCTGTCTCGGCCCAGCTGCACGGCTATCCGCGCCTGGGCGAGGTCGGGAATGATGTCTCGACGCTGGACGGTGTCGAGGTCATCGACGTCAGCGCCCATGCGTCGGACAGCCCAACGCGCCACATGTATCACATCTACAGCGACGATTTTGGCAAGGATCTGAGCCAGTTGCTGAATGGCGGGCTGGGCGCAGAGCAGCGTGTCAACATGCAACGCATGGGCCCCAACAGCTGGGCTTTGCTGGAAGGTGACGCGGAAGAGGCAACGCAGGACGGCGTTGAACAGCGCTAGCCAGCCGGGCTGACAGGTCGCCCGGGTGGGTCTGAAAACACGCCATCTTTGGGGAAAGTGGCGGACCGAGGAGGATTCGAACCCCCGACCCCCTGATTCGTAGTCAGGTACTCTATCCAGCTGAGCTATCGGTCCGTGAGGGCTGCATCTACCCCCTGTGTCAGACCTTTGCAAGGGCCAAGCGCGAATTTTCCCAAGTTCTTTTTCGGGCCCGCTCTGCGGCCCTCAGGACAGGTCGCCCATCGGCAAACAGATCTCGAAACAGGTGCCGGTCTCGTCGCTGCGCTTCAGCTCCAGCGTGCCGCCATGGCCGCGGACCAGCTCGGCGACAATCGCAAGGCCAAGGCCCGTGCCGCCCTTGCGGACGCCCCCTTGGAAGGGCTTGAACAAATGCTCCTGGGCCTTCGGGGGAAGACCGGGACCGGTGTCCGAAATACGCAGGATCCAGGCCTCGTCGGTCGCTTCAGCCGCGATGTTGATTTCGCCGGGTTGATGGGTGCCGATGATCGCCTGTCGTGCGTTGCGCACCAGGTTGGCAATGACCCGATACAGTTGTTCGGGGTCGGCGCGCACCATCAGAGAGGCGGGGATGTCCTCGCTCAGGCTGACGTCATGGTCGCCGATCGCCAGACGCTCGCTGTCGGACACATCACCGACCAGCGCCGCCAGGTTGAAGACGGTCAAGGTTGGCGCGGGCTCTTCGGCTTTGCCAAAGGCCAGTGTACTTTCACAAAGCGAGATGGCGCGGGTGATCGAGTTCACCAGTTTCGGAGCGAGCCGCTGCACGGTCGGGTCCTTGGACATTTCAATGCGGTCCGTGAAGAGCTGCGCCGAGGTCAGGATGTTTCGCAGATCATGGCTGATGCGTGCAACGGCACCCCCCAGCTGGGCCAGGCGTTCTTTCTGGCGCAGCGACTGGGTCAGTTGGGTTTCCAGCGACTGTAGTGCCTGTTCGGCCTCGCGCAGCTCGCGCACCCCGGCCTTGGGCTGGATGATTCGCCGGGCGTCCTCTGGCGCGGCGGCATAGCTTTGCATCTGGCCGACGACATTCTTGATCGGTTTGACCAGCAGACGCCGGACCGCAAGGAACAGCATCAGGGCCGTGATCGCGGAAATCACCGCCGACAGCAGCAGGATGCGCAGGCCATAGTCGATCAGCGCCGCACGCAGGGGGCCGGTGTTGACGGTCACTTCGATCAGCAAACCGCCTTCTCGTTGTGGCTGCCCGATCACGCGGATCATGCGCGGTTCGGGATCCAGAAGCCGCATCATGGCATCGCGGATCAGGACCGGCGCAGGCGCATCGCGCAAATCAAAGGTGGCCGTGATCGGCCCCGGCATAGGGGCGGACAGAACAAGCTGGCGCGCTGCATCGCGTCGCAAGACGACGTTGAAGACACCGGCGTTGCTGAGCAGCTCTTCTTCAAGGTCGGCATCGATCATGTCGTTGGCCAAAAGCGCCAGCGAGGCGATCTGGGCCCGCTCCAAACGGTTCAGCAGGTAATCTTCGCGAAACCGCGCAACCGATGGCACAAAGATCAGCACTTCTGCCAGCATCACGAACACCACGGTCAGGATCAGGAAACGGCCGGACAGTGAGTTCAACATGCGTCTATAGGTCCCGGGATTACGGCAGCCAGCGCTGAACGAAGCGAACCACCCGCTTTACGGTGGGGTTCTCGAACAGCCTCGGGGTGAAATAGGCACCCGCCGCGCGTTTGTTAACCTCACCGATGGTCGGATAGGGAGACACCATGGCCGAAACTTGGCTCATTTTCAACTTGTTGGCGATGACAAGGGACCAGAGGTTGATCAGTTCCCCGGCCTGATGCCCGGCGATCGACACGCCCACCGGACGGCCCTTGACCACCATGACCTTGATCAGGCCCTTGGTCTTGCGTTCTGCGATCAGGCGGTCGTTGTGGTGGAACTCGAACCGCGCCACCTCCATCTTGTCGCCATGGGCCTCGCGCGCCTGCGCCTCGGTCAGGCCGACCTGCGCCAGTTCGGGGTCCGTATAGGTGGCCCAGGGGATATGCGCCTCGGACGTCTTGGCCGGCAGACCCAACACGGCGGATCGGATCACGATCCCGGCGTGGTAGCCCGCCACATGGGTGAACTGCAGCCCGCCTGCAACGTCGCCGATGGCGTAGACCTTGCGGTTCGTTGTCTTCAGGCTGGCGTCCACTTTGATGCCCGTCCGCGTGGTCTCGATGCCTGCCTTGTCCAGGTCCAAGCCGTCGATGTTCGACTTTCGCCCGACGGCCATCAGCAAATGCGAGCCCTTGAAGACCCGGCCGTCCTGCGTTTCCACCTCGATGGTCCCGGCCTCGCCGCGCACCTCTTTGGCCATTGCGTCCTCGGCGATCTCGATCCCCTCGGCCCGCATGGCGTCCAGCACGATGGCCGCCATCTCGGGGTCGTCCTTGCCCAGCGCCTTGGCACCTTCGATCACCGTGACCCGAGAGCCCAGCCGCCGGTGCGCCTGCGCCATCTCCATGCCGATCGGGCCTCCGCCCACCACCAGCAAATGCTCGGGCTGTTCACGCAGCTGCCAAAGCGTTTCATTGGTGATGTAGGGCACAGTGTCGAGCCCCGGTATCGGCGGCACCAGAGGCGACGACCCGGTCGCGATAACCACCCGGCGCGCGGTGATCACGTGGTCCCCCGCCTGCACCTCGGTGGGAGACAGGAACTTGCCGTATTCGCGGATCACTCGGACGCCGAAGCCTTCGAACCGTTCCTGGCTGTCGACAGGTTCAATCTGAGCAATCACGTCATTCACGTGATCCTTGGCCGCCGCATAGTCCACCTGCGGCACCACATTGGCCACACCATATTGCAGCGCGTGGGACTGGCCATAGGCCGCCTTGCCGCTGGCGATCAGCGCTTTCGAGGGAACGCAGCCGAAGTTCAGGCAATCGCCGCCCATCTTGTGACCTTCCAGCAGGACCACATCGGCCCCCATCTGGCTCGCGCCCGCCGCCACGGACAAGCCACCAGAGCCCGCGCCGATGATCAGGATATCGGTCTTGATCCGCTCCATCGATCAGGCCTCCTTGCGGCCACGGATGGCCTTGATCACCATCGGCAGCGCCGACAGGGCGGCCAAACCGAGGATCGGCAACAGCACATGCGGTTCAAAGATGATGCCAAGGTTCGGCGTCTCGCCACGGGCAAAGACCTCGCCCAGCCCCGCGCCCACCGAGGTGTAGACCACGGTGCCCGGAATGATGCCCAGGAAAGTCGAGATAAAGAACCGGTGCAGCGGCACCTCAAGGAAGGCCGGGATCACATTGGCCAGAAAGAAAGGCACAGCCGGAACCAGACGGATCAGAAACAGCATCGACCACTGGTTTTCGTCGATCCCGTCCTTGATCTGCTTCACCGACCCTTCCGAGCTTTCCAGCTTGGCGCCCAGCTTTTCGCCAAAGCCCCAGCGGACGGCCAGAAAAATCAGGGTCGCGCCGATGGTGGCGGCCAGCACGTTGAACAGGGACCCCGGAAAGGTCGCGAACATGAAGCCGCCCACCAGGGTCGCGATCGAGGCGCCGGGCAGCGAAAAGGCCACAATCGCCACGTAGATCAGGACAAAGACGCCGGCGCTCAGCACATAGTTCGTGTCACGGAAGGCCAGCAACATTTCGCGGTTGTCGCGCAGCGCCTCGAAGCTCAGGTAATCGCGCAGGGTGAAGAACCCGACAACAGCAACCACCAGAATCGCCAGCAGAGGCAGAATCCGGGTCAGGCTGGATTTTTCCGCGCCCTGGCGGTTGGGTGTTGTCATGTCTGTCATCTCGGTTTCGTGTCCTACGGGTGTGGCGTGGCTTGTGTCACGATGCAACATGCGCATGCGCGACCGTACACAACAGGGCCTTCACGTCCGCTTGATCTGCGGTGAGAGGAAACCGATGTTTGTGACAGCCAAAGCCCGCGTTTGAAACATTTGCCGCAGCGAAACCGGCAAAAATGTTGCAAAACCCCGGGCTCTACCGTTTGACAGCCCCCGCCCACATGCCTATAGCACGGGCTTCGAACACAGCCTCGGGCGAATCCGCGTCGGGGCTCCGCACGAGATAAACGGAGTGGGACGCGATGAAACGCACCTATCAGCCTTCGAACCTGGTTCGCAAACGTCGCCACGGGTTCCGCGCACGCATGGCCACCAAGGCAGGCCGCAAGATCCTGAACGCGCGCCGCGCACGTGGCCGCAAGTCGCTGAGCGCGTAACGCTTCAGCCGACTGCCAGACGAGATGACGCCGCCGGAGGCCCCCATGACTGATCTGGGGAGCACGCCTCCGGCGGCTTCGTCATGTCTGCAGCTTGTCACACTCAGCAAGCGCGCCCAGTTCCTGGCCGCGGCCCGCGCCCGCCGTCAGGGCACCAAGTCGCTGGTGCTGCAAGCGCGCTTTCGCGATGACGGCGATCCAACGATCGGCGTTGGCTATACCTGTTCCAAGAAGGTCGGAAATGCCGTGGCCCGCAACCGCGCCAAGCGCCGCCTGCGCGAGGCCGCACGTGACGTTCTGCCATCCAAGGGCCTGCCGGGCTGGGACTATGTGCTGATCGGCAAACGCGAGATCACGGCCAGCCGCCCCTTTTCCGAGCTCAAGGGCGACCTTACCTATGCTTTGAAAAAGCTGCACGGTGCCCGATGACCTTGTTTGCCCACATCCTTGCCCTGCCCGTTCGCGCCTACCGGCTGATCTTTTCGCCCTGGGTCGGGCACAACTGCCGCTATCAACCGACCTGCTCGGCCTATGCGCTCGAGGCCCTGGAAAAACACGGTGCCCTGAAAGGCGCATGGCTGACGGTGCGCCGCATCGGACGCTGCCACCCCTGGGGCAGTGACGGATACGACCCGGTGCCGCCAAAATCTTGACGTCACAAAATGTGATCTCAGGTCTGCGGAGTTTCGGGGCCCGGCAATTTCGGCGCGTCAAAGGCGTTTGACAGCATCGCTTTGACCTCGTCACGTTCCAACTGCAAGGCCATCTCCTTGAGTTGGGCGATCACCTCAAGCCGCCCCTTGTAGACATCGACCCAGATCCGAGCTGTTTCCGCTTCGGTCTTCTGGATCTCTGCATAGACCCGCTGCGTTTCCGCATCGATCCGGGCAATTTCCCGCAAAAGCTTGTCCACTTCGACCTTGGGTTTGTCGAGCATCGCCTTGACACGGCCCAGCGCCTTTTCAGTGAGGTTTTCCAGCTCGGACGAGACCGGAGCGCCGGTCGGCAGCGGCATGTTTAGCAAGGCCTGCATCTGCTTGTGCACAGCCGCCAACATGCTGCGCCGGGTTTCGGGTGAGTCAGGACCGGTCAGAACCTCGCCCCCGGGCAAGGTTCCGTTGCGGTATTGAACGAAGGTGTCGATGACCACATGGGCAATCGCGGCAGCACGTTCGCCCTTCATGCCCATCGACAACATGGTGAAACCGTGCTCGGTATAGGCCCACGGAAGGCTGCGCCGTCCGCCGTGCGAACTTGATATCGCATTTTGCGATTTCAAGTTGGTCCATTCGGCATCCGTCAATTGAAACGCATAGGTCTCGGTAAAGCGATCGGCGTTTCTGCCGCGATACTCGTTGACCCGCGCCGTCTCGGCCCCGAAAAACGCGGCAACGTCCGCGTCCAGGATCACCGGCCGCCCCCGCAGCGCAAAGATATGCTGCGAAATCTCTCCGATCAGACCGGCTTTTTCCTCTGGCGACGCTGGCACCATTTCCGCACTCTCCTCATACGTGTGCCTCAAGCCCTGCCCCATGGCGCATGGCCTGTCAATTGCCCGCTCCCGTTCTTGCCAGTTTGCGCCATTGCCCCTAAACGCATCCCATGTTCGACAACGCAGACGACATCCACCCGCTCTTTCACGGTGCGCCCAAAAGCACCGAGTTCAAGAAGCTGCGCAAACGCATCGTGCAGAACACGCGCGAGGCGATCGAGCGCTATGGCATGATCGAGCCGGGTGCGCGCTGGTTGGTCTGCCTGTCGGGCGGCAAGGACAGCTACACCCTGCTTGCAGTTCTGCATGAACTCAAATGGCGTGGTCTGCTGCCCATCGACATCCTGGCCTGCAACCTTGATCAGGGGCAGCCCGGCTTCCCCGCGACGGTCCTGCCGAAGTTCCTTGAGGACATGCAGGTCCCGCACCGCGTCGAGTATCAGGACACGTATTCCGTTGTCGTCGACAAGGTTCCCGCCGGCCGCACCTATTGCGCGCTTTGCTCGCGCCTGCGCCGCGGCCACCTGTATCGGATTGCCCGTGAAGAGGGCTGTTCCGCGGTCGTTCTGGGCCATCACCGCGACGACATCCTGGAAACCTTCTTCATGAACCTTTTCCACGGCGGGCGCCTGGCCACCATGCCCCCGAAACTGGTGAACGAAGAAGGGGATCTTTTTGTCTATCGCCCACTGGCCCATGTGGCCGAGGCCGATTGCGAGAAATTCGCCCGCGCGATGAACTATCCGATCATCCCGTGCGACCTGTGCGGCAGTCAGGACGGGCTGCAGCGCCAGCAGGTCAAACAGATCCTCGATGGTTGGGAAAAGAACAGCCCCGGACGTCGCCAGGTGATGTTCAAGGCGCTGACCAATGCGCGACCCTCGCATCTGCTGGACCAGGGGATTTTTGATTTTGTCGGCCTGACCCGAACAACCGGGGCGGACAACTCGGACAAATTCGAGGAAAATCCTCCGATCATCACGGACCGCCATTAACATCCCGCGAACCGTGTGCGCCTACCGTCTGGCGACCAAGGCAACGGCACGGGGAATGCGACATGGACAGGCGGGGTGGGTCCAAGAAACTCAGAACAATTCACGAGCTGATTTTCGGCCCGCATCTGCTTGCCCTTCTACCGGCGCTGACGCTTGCGGCCTTCTGGACCGGGGGCGAGGCGATGATGCTGCTGATGGCCCTGGGCCTGCCAGTGCTGTACGCAGCGCTTGGCGGCATGCCCGACCTGCGGCGCGACCTGACGGAGACCGGACAGCAACAAAATGACCTGACAGACGGCGACGCGCTGCGCAGCCTGGCTGCGACCGTCCTGAACCGGGCGCGGCGAAACCGATGCACAACCGCCTGTGTCCTTGTCGAACTGGAAGGCCTGTCCGACATCGATCCGAAACCGCCCGAGCGGATGCTAAGCGAAGTGCGGTTTCGCATGCTGAACAGACTTCGCTCTACCGTGCGGTCCAGCGACCGCGTGACCCGCATCGGCGACCAGCGATTTGCGATTTTCCTGACACCGGATCGCCGGATGGACCTCGAAGGCATGCTGCACCTGGCGCGCCGGTTGCTGAACATGGCCGAAGAGCCTTTGTATTATGGCCGCACACCGATCTTCCTGTCCGCCTCGGTTGGGATCTGCCTCAGCTCTCGCCTGCCGGACTCAGCTCGCAACACGGCCATGCTCGACCGCGCCGAAGAAGCCCTTGATGAGGCGCTGGCCCACGGCCCATCCGCCATTCGCGCTTTCACCGGCGTCCCGCTTCGCAGCACACCACCAAGCAGCGCGCTGCGCGAAGACCTGTCGCAAGCGCTTGAAAAAGGTGAGATCGCGGCCTGGTACCAACCGCAGATCTGCTGCGACACGGGGCGTGTCAGCGGGGTCGAGGCGCTGGCCCGTTGGCTGCACCCAGAGCGCGGGATCGTGCCACCGGGTGAGTTTCTTGCCGCGCTGGAAGAGGCGAAATTGACGGAACGGCTGGCCGAAGTGATGCTGCGCCAATCCCTGACCGCGCTGAAATCCTGGGATGCGGCCGGGCTGGGCGTTCCGCGCGTCAGCATCAACCTGTCCGGGGACGAGCTGCGGAATCCCAAGCTTTCGGACCGGATCCGCTGGGAGCTTGACCGGCAGGACGTCCCGCCGGAACGGCTGGGGGTCGAAATCCTCGAATCCGTCATTGGTGGCGGCATCGACGAAGTGGTCGAACGCAATATCCGGGCCCTGGGTGCATGTGGTTGCGAGGTCGACCTGGATGACTTCGGCACCGGTGATGCCTCGCTTCAGGCCCTGCGCCGCTTTGATATCACCCGCATCAAGATCGACAGATCCTTTGTCGCCCATGTTGACCGGGATGAACGGCAGCGCCGGGTTGTGGCCGGCATCCTTGCCATGGCGGACACGCTGGGCCTTGAAACCGTGGCCGAAGGCGTCGAAGGCAGCGCCGAACACACTCTGCTGGCACAATTGGGCTGCGGGCATGTTCAGGGGTTCGGCATCGCGCGCCCCATGCCGGAACCTCAATTCCGCAAATGGGTGATCGAACATCGCGGCACCCTGACCCACTCCGAACAGCTGCGCCACCGCGGCTGATCCGCCCATCGACCGCTCAAGCCCCGCGAATCCTGTGAATCCGCTTGACCTTTGGCGCTCTGCCCTGTTGAACCCGGCGGTGAACTTCACTGGACCGGGTGGCGCCTGAGTATGGACGAACAGAACAGAAACCTCATCCTCGCAACCGTGCTGAGCATGGTTGTCATTATCGGCTGGATGTTCCTGTTTCCTGCCCCAGAACAGCCGCTGACCGATCCCAATGCGCCCGTGGTCGAAGAGACCGGGACCGGCACGCAATCCATTGCCGCCGCCCCGAGGGTGGCCACCGGCAGTGGCGAAATCGTCGCCCAGCCGGAACTGGCCGAAGGCGAAGAAGCGCCGCGCGTCGACATCGATACCGCACGGCTCGAGGGATCTATCTCGCTGCGCGGTGGGCGTCTGGATGACCTGTCGCTCAAAGACTATCGCGTCACGCTGGAACCCGATGCGCCCATCGTCGACATGCTGCGCCCCGTCGGGTCCGAAGCGCCCTATTACGCCCTGTACGGCTGGGCGCCGGGCAGCGGCCTGACGCTGGACGACGTGCCGGGCGCCAACACGCTGTGGGCCGTGGAAAGTGGCGAGACCCTGACCACCGACAGTCCCGTCACGCTGGTCTGGCAAAGCCCCGCCGGGTTGATCTTCCGCCGCACCATCTCGGTCGATGCGGACTACATGTTCACCATCAAGCAGTCGGTTGAAAACGGCGGCGAAGGCACAACCTCGCTCGCCGCCTATGGCGTGATCGCCCGCCACGGCGAGCCGCAGGACCTGCGCAACTTCTTTATCCTGCATGAAGGCGTGGTCGGCATGGCCGACGGCGAACTGACCGAGACCGACTATTCCGACATGCCCGACTTCGAAGTTGTCGCCTCGGAAGGCGCGCGGGCCGAGGTGGTTCAGGTCCAGGAAAACGGCTGGATCGGCTTCACCGACCATTACTGGATGTCAACGCTGATCCCCGCACCGGGCAGCGCCTTCAAGTCGGTCGCCAAGTACGACCAGGCCCGTGACATCTATCAGACCGAGGCCGTGACCCCAACGGTCACGCTAGCCCCCGGCCAGGGCACCGAAGTCGTGACCCAGCTGTTCGCCGGCGCCAAGGAATGGGAAGCGATCCGCACCTATCAGAACAACGGGATCGAGGGTTTTCTCGACTCGATCGACTGGGGCTGGTTCTTCTTCCTGACCAAGCCGATCTTTGCCGTCCTGCACTTCATCAACGCCTGGATCGGCAACATGGGCTGGGCGATCATCGGCCTGACCCTGCTGATCAAGGCAATCCTTTTCCCGCTGGCCTACCGCTCGTATTCGTCGATGGCGAAGATGAAAGAGCTGCAGCCAGAAATGGAGAAGATCAAAGAGCGCGTCGGCGACGACCGCCAGAAGATGCAGCAGGCGATGATGGAGCTGTACAAGAAGGAAAAGGTCAACCCCGCGTCGGGCTGCCTGCCGATCCTTCTGCAGATCCCGATTTTCTTCTCGCTCTACAAGGTGATCTTTGTCACGCTTGAACTGCGCCACGCCCCTTGGTTGGGCTGGATCACAGACCTGTCGGCCCCGGATCCCAGCTCGATCCTGAACCTGTTTGGTCTGTTGCCCTATGCAACGCCCTCGCCCGACTCGCTGTTCTTTATCTTCAGCCTGGGCGTCCTGCCGATCATCCTCGGTATCTCGATGTGGCTGCAGCAAAAGCTGAACCCGGCACCCACCGATGACACCCAGCGCATGATCTTTGCCTGGATGCCCTGGATCTTCATGTTCATGCTGGGCAGCTTTGCCAGCGGCCTGGTCCTGTACTGGATCGCGAACAACCTGATCACCTTTGCGCAGCAGTACATCATCATGCGCAGCCAGGGATACAAACCCGACATTCTGGGCAACATCACCTCGGGTTTCAAACGGGGTGACAAGAAGGCCGACAAATCATGACGGGACGTGTCGAGGGGCTGTTTCGATACCCGGTGAAAAGCCTTGGGATCGAACCCCTGAGCGAAACACCTTTGACCGCCGGGCATCCCATGCCCGGCGATCGTGCTTTTGCGATGCGCCATCAGGCCGGCACACAGGAAGACGGCTGGCAGAGTTGTCGCAACTTCCTGCAAGTCACCGCCGGGCCCGCCCTGGCGGCCATCCGGGCGACAACCGGCGCGGACGGTCGGTTGACCCTGACCCACCCGGATCGACCTGACCTGACATTTGACCCGATGACCGAGGGCGCGATCCTTGTGGACTGGGTCCATCCCCTCTGGCCGGAAAGCCGGCCCGAACCGGCACAACTGGTCAAAGCGCCCGACGAGACAGGCATGAGCGACAACGGGCTGCCCCAGGTTTCGTTGCTGAACCTGTCCAGCCTGCGGGCGCTGTCGCAGAAGGTCGGTCAACCGCTCGAGGTCGAACGCTTTCGCGGCAATATCGTCTTTGACGGCCTGGCCCCCTGGGAAGAGTTCGACATGCTGGGCAAGCGGGTTCAGGTGGGCGCGGTGACGCTGGAGGTGACCGAGCGGATCGAACGCTGTCGCGCGACCGAGGCCAACCCCACAACCGGCAAACGTGACGCGAGCACTTTGCGCGCGCTGAACGACGGCTGGGGTCACCAGGATTTTGGCGTTTACGCCAGCGTCGTCAAAGGCGGCCCGGTGAAAATTGGCGATGAGGTGAGTTACTGATGCAGATTGCTTTCCCTCTGGCCGAAACCCCGGATGCAGCGGCGACCGAACGGGGCCGCAAGCTTTTTGCGGGTGACTCGGATTTCGTCAAAGGTGTGGTCGCCATGTCGGGCCTGCCCCCGGCAGACCGCCCTGAGGTCTGCTTTGCAGGCCGCTCGAACGTTGGCAAATCCAGCCTGATCAACGCGCTGACGGGCCGCAAGGACCTCGCGCGGGCCTCGAACACGCCTGGGCGCACGCAAGAGATCAACTTTTTCAACCAGGGTGAAACCCACTATCTGGTCGACCTGCCGGGTTACGGCTTTGCCAAGGCACCATTGGACGTGGTGGCCAAATGGCAGGCCCTGCTAAAGCAGTATCTTGCGGGTCGTGTGTCCCTGCGGCGGGCCTTTGTGCTGGTCGATTTCCGCCACGGGATCAAGCCCGTCGACGAAGAGATCATGACCCTGCTGGATCAAAGCGCGGTGACCTTTCAGTGCGTTCTGACCAAGGCCGACAAGGTCAAGGACAAGGACAAAGAGACGGTGCTGGCACAGGTCCGCAAACGGCTGGCGACGCACCCCGCGGCCTATCCCGAACTGATCGTGACCTCGTCCGAAAAGGGCGATGGCATCGCGACCCTGCGCAGCACCATCGCCGCGCTGGAATAATTTTCTTGCAGAGCGCTCGCCGAGCCCCGACTAAGGGGAACCCGCCACAGGCTTGCACACAACGATGAAACCAAGACGCATGACCCAAGACTGGACCACCACCGCCCGAACCCTTTCGGAAGCCCTGCCCTATATGCAACGCTATTCAGGCGCTGTTGTCGTCGTGAAATTTGGCGGCAATGCCATGGGCGATGACGAGGCGATGGCACAGTTCGCCCGCGACATCGTGCTGATGCGTCAGGTTGGCATGAACCCGGTTGTCGTGCACGGCGGCGGCCCGATGATCAACGAGATGCTGGGCAAGCTGGGCATCACGTCCGAGTTTGTGCGCGGCAAGCGCGTGACCGACAAGCCCACCGTTCAGGTGGTCGAGATGGTTCTGACCGGGCTGGTGAACAAGCGGATTGTCCAGGCGATCATGGACGAAGGCGGCCGCGCCGTGGGACTGTCGGGCAAGGACGACGATCTGATGATCTGTGAACCTGACGATCCCGAGTTGGGATTCGTCGGCCGCCCGGTCGAGATGAACGTTCAGGTGCTGCGGGATCTCTTTTCGGCCGGGATCATTCCGGTGGTCGCGCCTGTCGCCACGGGGCGCGGCGCGAATGAAACCTTCAACGTGAACGGCGACACGGCGGCGGGTGCGATTGCCGGCGCCTTGCAGGCCGATCGCCTGTTGCTGCTGACGGATGTGGCGGGCGTCAAGGACGCCTCAGGCAAGGTCATCACCCAGATGACCCCCGAAGAGGTGCGCGCCATGATCGGCGACGGCACCATCGCAGGCGGCATGATCCCCAAGACGGAAACCGCGCTTGCGGCCATCGATCAGGGGGTGCGCGGCGTCGTGATCCTGGATGGGCGTGTGCCCAATGCCTGTTTGCTGGAACTGTTCACCGAGGACGGTGCAGGCTCGATCATCCGCGCCTCTGACCTTGCGCCGCTGGGCTGAGACATGAGCTGGCAGCGCCTTGAAGACGCCGCCGCCAAGGTCGGGCTGGCCGTGCGCGGCGGGCTTCACCCCGGGGCCGAGGACGCGGCCCCGGAAGGTACAGGAACGCTGGTCTTGCTTGGCCCGGACGAGCCCCGCTTCTGGGGGCTTTTCACCGCCTCGGACGAGGCGCAGGACGGGCAGCCCGATCCGCTCGACCGTTGGTCCAAGCGGATGATCCGCAAGCTGGCCGCCGGGTTCGACGGCGACGCGATTTTCCCCTCGGACGGCCCGCCCTACCCCGAGTTTCTGCGGTGGGCACGCAGATCGGGCCGCGCCCATGTCGCGCCGGTCGGGCTGTTGGTGCACGATGTCGCCGGCCTGTTTCTCAGCTACCGAGGGGCGCTGGCTCTGCCAGAGCGGCTTGATCTTCCCGCCGCGCCGCCAAACCCCTGCCTGACATGTGAGACCCGCCCCTGCGAAACCGCCTGCCCTGTAGGCGCGCTGTCGGCGGGCGCTGACTACGACGTGCCCGCCTGCACGGCGTTTGTCGCCAGTGCGGACGGGTCTGGCTGTTTGACCCGGGGCTGCGCCGTGCGGCGCGCCTGCCCGGTCAGCCAGAAGTTCGGGCGGCTGGACGCACAATCCGCTTTCCACATGCGCGCCTTCATGGGAGGGTGAGGCATGAAGCTGATCGTGATGCGCCACGCCAAGTCCGACTGGTCGACCTCGGCAGGGTCGGACCATGCCCGACCGTTGAACCCGCGGGGCCAAGACAGCGCCCGCAAACTGGGTGAGTGGCTGCGGGCCCAGGGACATCAGCCGGATCTTGCCCTGGTGTCCACGGCGACGCGCACTCGGCAAACCTTTGATCTGTTGCACCTGCCTGACCTTCGGACACAATACGTGGACGTGATGTATCACGCCCCGGCCGAGGTCTTGTTCGACACGCTGATGTCAGCCACGGGTGAAACCGTTCTGATGGTCGGACACAATCCGGGCATGGCCGAGTTCGCGGCGCGGATCGTCGCTGCCGCGCCCCAGCACGACCGCTTTCGGGACTATCCGACGGGGGCAACGCTGGTGGTCGAATTTCCTGCGCACAAGAGCGGTTGGGCTGGACTCGAATGGCACAACGGAAACGCGCGGGATTTTGTGATCCCGCGCGAGTTGCCTGTCGGTGCGGCGGGGTAAACCCCGCCCTACATGTGCGGCGCCGTAGGGCGGGGTTTACCCCGCCGCCGGCTCAGTGACCCAGGATCTGGCTCAGGAACAGTTTGGTCCGCTCGTTCTGCGGGTTGTTGAAGAACTCTTCCGGCTCGTTCTGTTCGACGATCTGGCCTGCGTCCATAAAGATCACCCGGTTCGCCACCTGGCGGGCAAAGCCCATCTCGTGGGTCACACACAGCATGGTCATGCCCTCTTCGGCCAGTTCGACCATGGTGTCGAGCACTTCCTTGATCATCTCGGGGTCCAGCGCCGAGGTCGGTTCGTCAAACAGCATGATGCGCGGACGCATGCAGAGCGACCGGGCAATGGCCACACGCTGCTGCTGACCACCTGACAACTGACCGGGGTATTTGCTCGCCTGATCCGGGATCTTCACCTTTTCCAGGAAGTGCATCGCCGTTTCCTCGGCTTCCTTCTTGGGGATCTTGCGCACCCAGATCGGGGCCAGCGTGCAGTTTTCCAGGATCGTCAGATGCGGGAAAAGGTTGAAGTGCTGAAAGCACATGCCCACCTCGGACCGGATCGTGTCGATGTTCTTGATGTCCGACGACAGCAAGGTGCCATCCACGGTGATCGAGCCTTTCTGGTGCTCTTCCAGCGCGTTGATGCAGCGGATCAAGGTCGATTTGCCCGACCCCGAGGGGCCCGCAATAACGATCCGTTCGCCGCGATAGACCGTCAGGTCGATGTCGCGCAGCACGTGGAACGTGCCGTACCATTTGTTCATTTTTTCGATCTGGATGGCGACTTCATCCGAGACTTGCATTTGAGCAGCTTCTGACATTTTGCAGCCCTTTCCTTAACGATGACCCGTGGCAAGCTGACGCTCAAGCCACTGAGAATATTGAGAGATGCCGTAGCAGACGACGAAGAAGACAAAGACCGCAAAGATCCAGAGTTCCCAGTAGACGCCGTTCCATTCGGTCGAGGACCCGATCGGCCCGCGGATCATGCCCACGAGGTCGAACATCGAGATGACCGAAACCAGCGTCGTATCCTTGAAGAGGCCCACGGCCACGTTCACGATACCCGGGATCGAGATCTTCAGCGCCTGCGGCAGGATCACCAGTCGCATCGACTGGGCGTAATCCAGACCAAGGCTGTCTCCGGCTTCATACTGTCCACGCGGCAGGGCGGCCAGGCCACCCCGGATCACCTCGGCGATATAGGCCGAGCTGAACAGCGTGATCATGATGATCACCCGCAGGATCAGGTCGAAGTTTGTGCCCGGCGGCAGGAAGTAGGCCAGAACCACGTTTGCCACAAAGAGCAGGGTGATCAGCGGCACGCCGCGGACGAACTCGATGAAGATCACGCAGATGAACTTGATGATCGGCATGTCCGACTGACGCCCCAGCGCCAGCGCAATCCCGATGGGCAGCGACAGCGACACGCAGACGACGCCCAAGATGAAGTTCAGGACATATCCGCCAAGATCACGGCTGGGCACCGGTTCCAGCGCCAGAACACCTGCCAGCGCGTCCGAGATGAACCCGCCAATGAACCAGGTGACGATGGCCGCCACAACCGCCGACAACGCGCCGATGGTGAAGCCCCGTTCCTGCATGCGCGAGAACGCGATGTATCCGACACCGAACCCCGCCAGCGCAACGATCGAGTTGAAGATCGTTCCGCCCCAGATCAGCCAGAAGGCCAGGAAGGGGTAAAGCATGGTGAAGATCAGCATCATCGACCTCGCACCAGCCGCATCGGACTGCGCCCGCATGGACAGGTAGCCTACGGCCACTGCGGTGATGATGAAGATCGCCGCCAGACCCATCGCGCCGCCGATCAGCGACAGCACTGCGATGATGACCATCGCCCCCGCCACAACGCGGCCAGCCTGGACCATGTGGTTGACGAACATGATCGGCATCAGCGCCACCGCCAACAGCGGCACCGCAAGGATCAGACGCCAGTACTGGTCGACGGGATACTTGAAGCCGAACAAAAGCTGATTCCAGCGCTCGGTCAGAACCGAGAAACAGCCCCCAGCCGTGTCCTGAAGCACCTCGCGGCATTCGGCCAGCGAACTGGTGTTCCAGACGCCACCCGTGGCCCAGGGCAAGAAGCCCGCCAGGATCTTGTAGATGAAGTACAGCGCCAGGAGCGTCAGGATCGAGTTCAGCCAGCCGTCAAACAGGTTCACGCGAACCCATTTGATGATGCCTTGCTCGGACGCCGGCGGCGCCTGCTCTGGCAGCATTTCCGTCCGCACAAAGGCGACGTTTGATTGGTCCATCGCCATATCAGCGCTCCTTCAGCTTAACGGAATTGTTGTAGATGTTCATGATGAACGAAATCGACAGGCTGATGGTCAGGTAGAAGAGCATCAGCAACAGAACCGACTCGATGGCCCGGCCAGTCTGGTTCAGCGTGATGCCGCCCAATGTGCCCGTCAGGTCCATGTAGCCCACCGCAATCGCCAGCGAGCTGTTCTTGGTCAGGTTCAGATACTGCGAGATCAGCGGCGGGATGATGACCCGCAGCGCCTGCGGCAGGATCACCAGGCTCATCGTCCGTCCCGGACGCAGACCCAGCGAAGCCGCGGCCTCGGTCTGGCCCTTCGAGATCGCCAGGATACCCGCACGCACGTTTTCCGCGATGAAGGCCGCCGTGTAGATCGCCAACGCCAGTGTCAGCGCGATCAGCGAGTTCCGGGCAAAGATGCCGCCCTGGAAGTTAAAGCCCTTGAGCGCCGGAATGTCCCAGTTCAGGCCCATCACGATGCAGGCCAGGATCAGCGGCACAAACCAGATCGCCAGAGTGTAGTACCAGGTGACCGGGCGGTCGCCTGTGGCCTCTTGCGTCTTGGTCGCCCAGTTGCTGAGCGCGCGCGCCGAGAAGAAGCTGGCAATCAACAGACCGATGATGATCAGCCATCCCACGCCATTGGCCGCAAACCCTGCCGAGAACTGAGGTCCGGGAAGGTAAAAGCCGCGGCCGGTGAAGGCAAAGAGGTCAAGGAACATCGAAGCGGCCGGGTCGTCGCCGCGGAAATCGCGCGGCTGCGGCAGGACCGAAACAAAGACCGCCATCACGATCAGGATCCAGATCAGAACCGGCACGTTGCGGAAGATCTCGACGTAGACCGACATCAGCTGCCGGACAATCCAGTTGTTCGACAGGCGCAACACGCCGACGATCACACCGATCACCGTGGCAAAGAAACAGCCAACAATCGCAACCAGCAGCGTGTTCAGAACACCCACAACCGAGGCACGCCAGTGCGTGGATTGGCTGGTGTATTCGATAAGTCGCTGGTTGATGTCATAGCCCGCCGGTTCGCCAAGGAACTGGTAGCTGATGTTCAGGCCGGCGGCGGCCAGGTTCTGCACAAGGTTCCAGCCCAGATACGCCATTGCGGCGATGAGGATGAAAAGTGCAATGAATTGAAATGTGTAAGACCGGTACCGCGTGTCATTCAACAGCATCGACAGCTGGAACGACTCGCGCGGTGGATCGCTGAGTGTAGCCATTTAGGACATCCCTGGTGTATCCGGGTTCCTTCTCTGCGGGGTTTTCCCCGTCATCCGACCCGGATTTTGATTGTTGTCCTGAGTATCAGGAAAAAAAGGGCGCGGGATGATCCCGCGCCCTTTCAGATTGTCTTAGCGGAAGGGCGGGCTGTAGATCAGGCCGCCGTCGGTCCACTGTGCGTTCAGGCCACGCGCCAGGCCGATGTTGGTGTCGACACCGATGTTGGTCGCAAAGACCTCACCGTAGTTGCCGCCCGCCATGATGGCGCGCTTGGCCCACTCGGCGTCCAGACCCAGCATCTCGCCCAGGGTGCCTTCGCTGCCCAGCAGACGGTTGACTTCAGGGTTGCTCGAACCAGCCGACAGTTCGCCGATGTTGTCCGAGGTCACGCCCAGCTCTTCTGCGGTGATCAGAGCGTTCAGGGTCCAGCGAACAATGTCGCCCCACTCGTTGTCGCCGTGGCGGACCAGCGGGCCCAGCGGCTCTTTCGAGACGATTTCCGGCAGAACGACATAGTCGCCCGGCGACGGGAAGTTCGCACGCTGTGCGGCCAGGGCCGATGCGTCGGTGGTGTAAACGTCACACGAACCAGCCAGGAACAGCTGAACCGCTTCCGAACCGGTTTCGATCGGAACGGGCTCGTAGCTGATGCCGTTCGAGCGGAAGAAGTCCGCCAGGTTCAGTTCGGTGGTGGTGCCGGTCTGGATGCAGACAGTTGCGCCGTCCAGCTCTTTCGCCGACGAAACGCCCAGCGCCGCAGGAACCATGAAGCCCTGACCGTCGTAGTAGTTCACGCCGGTGAATTCGAACTTCAGGTCGACGTCACGCGAGAAGGTCCAGGTGGTGTTACGCGCCAGCATGTCGATCTCGCCCGAGGCAAGAGCGGTGAAGCGGGTCTTACCGGTGGTCGGAACGAATTCGACAGCGGTCGAGTCGCCCAGAACGGCAGCGGCAACCGCGCGGCAGACCGCCACGTCAAAGCCCTGCCAGACACCATTTGCATCAGGCTCTGCAAAGCCTGGAACGCCGGTGGTCACGCCACAGTTCAGCTTGCCGCGTGCCTTGACGTCATCAAGAGTCGCAGCAGCCGCCGCACCGGCTGCAAGGCCAGCTACCGTCAGCGCACCGAGAATTACGGTTTTTTTCATTTTAACCTCTTCCTGTTTGTCCATCCCCAAAGGGGCGGGTCAAAGTGGCACCACTTGATGTGGCATCCACACTCATGGCCCGATGTCTCGGGTCAATGATTGCGAGTTTGCGGGGATTCATCAAAGAAGGTCAAGTGACCTATCTGTGATTCTGACCAATAAGTCAGCATTTGAACAGGTTGCAGGCAGTCGGAACCACCCACACCGCTATTGCGCGCAGAGCGCATGAAAATTCAGCGCGTCAAGAAAGGCCGTTTTCTTGATTTCCGCCGTTTCCTGCGCTTCTTCGTCTTCCCCCCACTGTTCTTCCTGCCAAATCTCGTCAATACGTGAAATGGCCCATAGACGGTCTCCGGAGGACTGCCCACGCAGCGCGGCGAAGCCGATGATCAGCGAACCGCTGAGGGACACGAGATCGTGAAACACCGCAAGAGTGAAGGCATCCAGCCGGTGCACCTCGTCACGCAAAACGGCCAGGGCCTGGGGCTCTTGTGGCTGTGGCATGATCCCGTTCCGCGGCTCTAGCCTCGCGCCAAAGGTCTGATCGGCCCAGTCCAGCAGCGGATCCCAGGCTTCGGCCTGCCGCGCCACCAGGCCTTCGGGCCCCTCTGCGCGGTAGCACAGCAGGTCGCTGTCGCCATAATCGGCAAGCAGGTCCGCCACCTCGGCACGTTGGTGGGTCACTTTGTCGATGGCCGAATTGGCCATGCGTGTCATCGGCATCGTCGAGGGATTGACCAGTTCGACCTGAGCGTCCCATTCCGCGGCGATTGCCTCGGCCAATCCGCGCGTCGGCACGGCCAGCGCCGCCTTCGCTGGCGTTTTGACCTGGCGTCCGTCCAGCCCGATGCCGAACCCGCCCTCCAGTTCCAGCACACCGGTCTCTTTCCAGAACCGTTTCTGCGCCCATTCACTCATGCCATCTGCCCCCAGATCTGCCCCAAAAGGCCCGGCAAGAGCCGGATGTCGTCAATCACCAGATGCGCGTCGCTCAACCGGTCGCGGGTGTGATAGCCCCAGCTCACCCCGATTGCGACCATGCCCGCCGCACGCGCCATCTCCATGTCATAACTCGTGTCGCCCACCATCACGGCACGCTTGGCCTGCGTCCCGGCCTCGGCCAGCGCGGCCTGCAGCATCGCCGGATGCGGCTTTGACGGATGGTCATCGGCGCATTGCTGGGTCACAAAAAGCCCGTGCAGATCATGCGCCTCGATCAACCCATTGAGCCCGCGTCGGGATTTGCCGGTGGCCAGGCCCAAAAGCGTCTCGGGTTCGGCGTTCAGATCGTCCAGAACGGCGCGCACGTTGGGATAAAGAGGCGAGGTCGCCTCGGCCTGACCGGCCTCGCGCATCTGCCGGAACGTTGTCTTATAGGCCTCGACCAGCGCGGGCAGTTGCCCGTCGCGCGCCATGGGCGCAAGTTGCGCCATCGCCTCGGGCAGCGACAGGCCGACGATGCCAAGGATGCGCTCGCGTTTTGGCGGCTTGATCCCGACCATCTCGAAGGCCTGCGTCATCGCCGCCGTGATATGCGCCTGACTGTCGACCAGCGTGCCGTCGACGTCAAAGACCACCAATCGCAGGTCGGTCATTGCAGTTCCTCAAAGGGGTCGTCGGCGGCCAGGTCCGGGGTCCAGCCAAAGGTTTCCCAACTGGCGGCCATATGCTCGGGCAGCGGCGCGGTCACGGTAATGGGTTTGCCGGTCACTGGATGCTCAAAGCTCATGGACCGCGCGTGCAGGTGCAGTTTCTTCGAGATGATCCCGCCGAGTTGCGCACCCCAGCCGTCGCCCAGGTTTTCCTGCGCCGAACCGCCGTATTTGCCGTCGCCGATGATCGGATGCCCGATCTCGGCCATGTGCGCGCGCAGCTGGTGCGTCCGGCCGGTGATCGGCTCCATCGCCACCCAGGACGCGCGACCCGCCACGCGGTAAAGCGTGGCGTAAAGTGTATGTGCACGCTTGGCGCCCGGCGTCTTGTCCATGTCACGCGGGTGCACGGCCAGCATCTTTTCGCCCTCGCCATGTTTGCCATGACCGCCGGCCTTGACCAGGCCAAAGCGGATTTCGCCCAGATAAGGCGTCGGCACGCCGGCCACCAGCGCCCAATAGATCTTGCGCGTCTCCTTGTGCCGGATCGCCGCCGTCAGCCCCTGCGCCACCGCGCGGGTGCGTGCCAGCAGCAGCACACCCGAGGTGTCTTTATCGAGACGATGCACCAGCCGCGGCTTGTCCTCGAACCCGAATTGCAGCGCCTCGGACATGCCATCCACATGGCGGGTCTGCTTGCTGCCGCCCTGCGTCGGCAGACCGGGTGGCTTGTTCAGCGCGATGATGTGGTCGTCTTTCCACAGCACACAGGATTGGATCAGCTTGGCATCGGCATCCGTCACCGTGGGCTTTGGCGCCGAGACAACCTGCCCCGGCTCGGGCAGCGGCGGCACGCGCACGCTTTGCCCGACCTCAAGCCGTGTCGAGGCCTTGACCCGACCGCCATCCACCCGCAGTTCTCCCTTGCGGCACATCTTTTCGATGCGGCCCTGCGCGACATGCGGAAACAGCCGCTTCAACCAGCGGTCCAGCCGCTGATCGCCGTCGCCCGGCCCCACTGTGATGGTTTGCACGCGGCTCATGTGAAGAGACTCCGGCTGAGCGCCAGCCCGGCAAAAAGGGCGGCGATGGACAGAATGACAGAGGCCGCGACATAGCTGACGGCCAGCCCCAGCGCCCCGCGCTCGTAAAGCGTGACCGCGTCCAGCGAGAAGGCCGAGAAGGTGGTGAAGCCGCCCAGAAAGCCGGTCATGACAAGTGGTGACAGGCGGTTACCCGACACCTGCGCCAGCGCGACCACCGCGCCCCCCATCAGGAACGAGCCTGCGATGTTCACCGTCAGCGTCCCCCAGGGGAAGCCCGGCCCCATGACGCGCAGTGCGGCCAGCCCGGTCAGATACCGCAGCACCGCACCCAGCGCGCCGCCCAGGGCGACATATATCAAAGTGAGTGACATGGCCGCGTCTGTTGCCCGCCGCCCGGATGGAGTCAAGGGCCGCGCGCCTTTTTGCCCTGTGGAACAAGCGCGGCGAGGCTTTGCAGGAACTGCGTGACCTGGGTTGGCAGGTCACCCGCTTCAAATGCCTGCAAGCGCGCCTCGTTCCATCCCTCGGCGGGGCACAGCTCTGCGATAAGGGCCGCGCGTTCTGTCATATGGTCGGCAGCCAGCGGTAAACGTTCGGTCAATTGCAACAGCGTCAACAGGCGGTGCACCTCGCGCAGGGCGCGGAAGCCATCGATGATCGCCGGGATACGGTCGGGCGAGACCCGCCAATCGACGCCCGGAAAGACCTGCTCGGTCAGCACCTGCCCCGCGCCATGGCAATCGAATTTGGCGCAGCCGGAAAACCCCAGCTCGGACCGCCGGGTGTGGATTTTACAGCCAAAGCCTTGATCGAGATGCTGGCACCCCTCACCCGCAGGCTTGTCATATGCGAACTCCTCACCCGCATCAAAGGCCATGCTCATGCAGCACAGCGCCGTGCATCTGCTGCAGTCTGCGGTCAGCTCGGGCAGGCTCACCCCTGCCCCTCGCGCTTGGCGCGCAGCTTTTCGAAATAGCTCAGGCGCTTGGTCAGTTCGCGTTCAAAGCCGCGCTCGACCGGTTTGTAGAAACTTTGCCGTCCCATGGTTTCGGGGAAGTAGTCCTGCCCGGAAAACCCATCCTCGGCGTCGTGATCATAGGCATAGCCCGCGCCATAGCCCTGATCCTCCATCATCCGCGTCGGCGCATTCAGGATGTGTTTGGGGGGCATCAGGGACCCGGTCTTGGCCGCCGATTTGCGTGCTGCTTTATAGGCCACATAGGCCCCGTTCGATTTCGGCGCGAGCGCCAGGTAAACCACCGCCTGCGCCAGCGCCAGCTCGCCTTCGGGCGAACCAAGACGTTCGTAGGTTTCCCACCCCTGCAGACAGACCGCCTGCGCTTGCGGATCAGCCAGGCCGATGTCCTCGACCGCCATGCGGGTCAGGCGGCGGGCAAGGAACCGCGGGTCCTCTCCGCCCTCCAGCATCCGCGCGAACCAGTAAAGCGAGGCATCGGGGTCCGAGCCGCGCACCGATTTGTGCAGCGCCGAAATCAGGTTGTAGTGCCCGTCCCCCGACTTGTCATATTGCGCCGCACGTTTCGACAGCCGTGCGCCCAGCGCCTGTGCATCCAGCGGCGCGTCCAGACGCCAGGCCATGACCTGTTCGACCAGGTTCAACAGCGCCCGCCCGTCGCCGTCGGCCATATCCAGCAGTTGCCGTCGCGCATCCTCGTCCAGCGGCAAGGGTTTGCCCAACTCGGCCTCGGCCCGCTGAGCGAGGTTTTCCAGATCCTCGGCACCCAGCCGTTCCAGCACCAGCACCTGCGCGCGGCTCATGACAGCGGCGTTCAGCTCGAACGAGGGGTTCTCGGTCGTGGCGCCGACCAGCAGGATCGTCCCGTCCTCCATATGCGGCAGGAACCCGTCCTGTTGCGCCTTGTTGAAACGGTGGATCTCATCCACGAACAAAAGCGTCCCCTGCCCGTTGGCGCGGCGGATCTTGGCGGCCTCAAAGACCTTGCGCAGGTCCGGAACGCCGGTGAAGATCGCGCTGATCTGGACAAAGTGCAGGTCGGTTTCATCGGCCAGAAGCCGCGCGATGGTGGTCTTGCCAACCCCCGGCGGCCCCCAGAAAATCAACGAGCTGAGGGACCCCGACCGCAGCATCACCGTCAAAGGCGCCTCGGGCCCCAGAATATGAGACTGGCCGATCACCTCATCCAGCGACTTAGGCCGCAGACGATCAGCCAGCGGGCGGTGACGGCCCTCGGCCACAGGCGGTTCGGTCTGGGAAAAGAGGTCGGCCATGGCTCAGATACGGAAGCGGACGATCAGCCGTTGGCCACCGCGCAGAATTTCCATCTGTACCCGAGGCGCGGCTCGGGCCAAGGCGCGTTCCACCTGTTCGGGACCTTCGATGATCTGACGGCCAATCGAGCGCAAAACGTCGCCGCGCTGCAGCCCGGCGCGCGCGCCCAAGGGGCCGGGATCAATCACGATAACGCCCGCCGTGTTCACCGGCAGTCCCATCTCGGCCACCACGCCCGGGTTCACGTTGGCCACGGTCAGCCCCGGCAGGACAGCGCGGTCGCCCATCACCCGGGTCGCGCGGGCGGGGCGTTCGGGTGGGGCGATCATCTTGACCGAGATCTCTTGTTCCTGCCCATCCCGTGACCGCAGCACCCTGGCGCTGGCGCCTATGCCGCGCACCGCCATGCGAAAAATCATCTCGCCCGGCGTGTGAACGGCCTGACCGTCCACCGCAAGGACAACGTCACCGACCAGAAAGCCTGCGTCGTTAAAGGGGCTGTCGGGGTGCAGAGCCGTGATCACAACCCCGCCCGGAATACTCAGGCCCAGGTTCTGCGACAGGTCGGCATCCACCTGCTGACCGGTGATGCCAGCCCATGGACGTTCGAACCGGGTGTTGCCCGCGCGGGCCTGTTCGACGAATTGCGCCACCAGCGCTGCCGGGATCGCAAAACCGATGCCGTTCGACCCGCCGGATCGCGTCAGGATCGAGGTGTTCACCCCGATCAGCCGCCCGGCGACGTCGATCAGCGCGCCGCCCGAGTTGCCGGGGTTGATCGGCGCATCGGTCTGGATGAAATACCCGCGCGCATTGCCCGTCGCCGTACCCGACCGCGCAAGGCCCGAGACAATGCCGCTGCTGACCGTCTGACCGACCCCAAAGGGGTTGCCGATGGCCAAGACCAACTCGCCGACCTCGACGGTGTCACTGTCGCGCAGCGGCAGGCTGGGCATGTCGCCAGCCTCTTCCAGCTGCAAAATCGCAAGGTCCGATTCTTCGTCGCCCAGCAGCACCCGCGCCTGGAATTCACGACGGTCGTTCAGCACCACGCGAATGTCTGTTGCCTGCCCAACCACGTGATAGTTCGACACGACAATGCCGTCCTCGGACAGGATCACACCCGAGCCAAGCGAGTTCTGCACCCGTGGCTGTCCGTGGAACTGGCGGAAGAAGTCGTTGAAGAACGGGTCATCTGCAAAGGGGCTGCGGGTCTGCACCACACGACGGGCGTAGATGTTGACCACGGCCGGGGCGGCGCTTTTGACCAAAGGCGCAAAGCTCAGAGAGATTTCGGCCTGGCTTTCCGGCACTCGGGTCTCTGCGGACGCGGCAAAGGGGAGCAGGGACAGGCAAAGAAAAAGGGCGCGTATCATCGGGGCAATTCCTTGAATTATCCAGATGATATGCGCCCCAGTTGGGCCGTTTGCAACCTTGGGCAGGCGCAAACGACCTTGGGGAGGGTAACTCTTAAAGTGTCAGCAAGCGCGGCTGAGGGTCGAAGACCTGCGCGCCCGGACGTCGAGCGCCAGCTTGCGCAGAACCGCCTCGGTCTCGTCCCAGCCCAGGCAGCCATCGGTGATGGACTGGCCATAGACCAGTGGCTCGGCGCCCAGTTTCTGGGCCCCGCCGACCAGGTGGCTTTCCAGCATGATGCCGGTGATCCGGGTGTCGCCGCTGGCAATCTGGGTTCCGATCTCGCCCATCACCGCAGGTTGCTTGGACGGATCCTTGCCCGAGTTGGCGTGGCTTGCGTCGATCATCACTTGCGGGCGCACATTGTCCCTGGCCAGGGCGGTGCAGGCCTCGGAAACCGAATCGGCGTCAAAGTTGGTGCCCCCGCCGCCGCGCAGGATGATGTGGCAGTCATCGTTGCCCGAGGTCTCGACAATTGCCGCCTGCCCGTTGGGTGCAAGCCCCAGGAACCGGTGCGGTTGCGCCGACGAGCGCACGGCGTCGATTGCGATCTGCACGTTGCCGCGGGTGCCGTTCTTGAACCCGACCGGGCAGCTGAGCCCCGAGGCCATTTCGCGGTGGATCTGGCTTTCGGTTGTGCGTGCACCAATTGCGCCCCAGCTGACCAGATCGGCGATGTATTGCGGCACATGGGTGTCCAGGAACTCGGTTCCCACGGGCAGGCCCATCTCGTTGATCTGCAGCAGCAAAGTGCGCGCGGTTTCCAGCCCCTCGTTGATGCGGAACGAGCCATCCAGGCCGGGGTCGTTGATCAGCCCCTTCCATCCGCCGATGGTGCGCGGTTTCTCGAAGTAGACCCGCATGATGATTTCCAGCGTGTCGGCGCATTCGACACGCAGCGCCTGCAGACGGCGGGCGTATTCGATGGCCGCCACGGGATCGTGGATTGAACAGGGACCAACGACGGCAATGACGCGGTCATCACTGCCTTTCAGGATCTGGTGCACGGCGCTGCGCCCGCTTTCGACGCTTTGCTTGGCGGCATCGCTGATCGGATGTCGTCGTTGCAGCTCGGCGGGCGAGACAAGTTCCTGCAGTTCGGTGACGCGAAGGTTTTCGGTGGTGGTGGGCATGGGTCGGGTCCTTTGGGGTTTGCCCCTGCCCGCTGGCCACAAAAAAACCGCCGGGAGGGGCGGTTCGGTGTGGTATGTCGTTTTTGCGTTTTGTCAGTACGCGCAAACCCCTCCGTCCGCCTTATGGCACGGTGCATAAAAATACCAAAAGGTGGCGTAGGTCTGGGTCATGGACCGGACGCTAGCGGCTTTGTCGAAAGATGTCGACAGGAAAAATGCAAGATTATTTCAAGCCGGATTTCCCGTAGCCGGGCCGACCGGTGCCGCTTTGTTCCACGTCGAAATTCCAGACGATGATCATGTTGGTCGTCACCGCGCCGACCAGAGAATAGAGGATCAGATTCCAGTCCAGCACCAGGGTCGAGACAGCAAAGATTGCAGCATCGACAATCAGTTGCACCCAACCGGCCTTGAACCCGGTCCGCGCCTCGATGATCAGCGCCAGGATCGTCATTCCCCCGGCCGAGGCATTGTGCCGAAAGGCCGCGATCAGCCCGACCCCGGCACAGGCGCCGCCAAGGATTGCACCCGCCAGCGGGTCAAGGCGGTCAAAGACAATCACCTCGCCCAGCAGCTGCGAGAGCGCCGAAATCCCGATCACGACCGCAACAGTCCGAATCGCAAACCCCGCGCCGCGACGTTGCCAGGCCAGGATCAGAAAAGGCGTCGAGATGAGGAAGAAGAGCCACCCAAAGTCCAGGGGCAGCACGTAGGACAGCAGCAAGGCCAGACCGGCGGTTTGGCCGGTCACCAGTCCCGCCGATTTCAGCAAGACGATGCCCAGACTGGCCAGCAAGATGCCAAAGATCAGGCCCTGCAGGTCAAACAAGGACACGGGCGATTTCATCAGGACCTCCAATTTCGTCAGGCCATCCCACGTCAGGATCGGCTGTGTGCGACAGCGCGTCTCTGGTCACAGCGAATTTGGGACATAGCTGTGATCCAGAACATGAGGTGACCTGCGATGACACAAGAGGCAAGAACGCGCGCGCTCTACAATGGCGATTGTCCGGTCTGCGACGGGGAAATGTGCCACTATGCCCGATATTCGGGCGAGAAGGGCCTGTCGATGGCCTTTGACGATCTGAACAAGATCGACCTGGCCACCTGGGGGGTCACGGCGGACGAGGCCACCCGGCTCATGCACGTGCTGCACGACGGGCAGCTCTATGTCGGCTTTGACGCTTTTCTGGTGCTTTGGGACCAGATGCCACGATATCGCTGGCTCTGCCCGATCTTTCGAGTGCCGGGCGTCTATCACCTGTGCCGGGCGCTTTACACGCATGTCGTCGCGCGGATCATCTTCAACCGCCACCAGCGGCGCGTCGCACGAGGTCTGGTGAAGGGCGCGTGACACGAAAAAGCCCGCCGGATTGGCGGGCTTTGATCTGTTACGCAGAAGGATCTGGCGATTACTCGTCAGCCGCTTCTTCTGCAGCAACGCGGGCCTTGTCGGCTGCGCCCTTGGCGTCAACGTCGCGGTCGACGAATTCGATGATCGCCATCGGTGCCATGTCGCCATAGCGGAAACCGGCTTTCAGAACGCGGGTGTAGCCGCCCTGACGCTCGGCGTAGCGCGGTCCCAGCACTTCGAACAGTTTCGCAACGTACTGGTCCTGCTTCAGCTGAGCGGCCGCCTGACGGCGCGCGTGCAGATCGCCGCGCTTGCCCAAGGTGATCAGCTTTTCGACAACGCGCTTCAGCTCTTTGGCTTTGGGCAGCGTGGTCTTGATCTGTTCGTGTTCAATCAGCGAACCCGCCATGTTGGCCCACAGGGCCTTGCGGTGTTCGTGGGTGCGGTTCAGGCGGCGATAGCCTTTTGCGTGACGCATATGTCTTACTCCTAGTGCCCTCTACGGGCGGTTTTGCTTTGTCTGGCACCCCATGCGTGCGGGGTACTCTCCTTGGGGCGGGATGCCCGGGTTCAGGACCGGACGGCGGGGTAAACCCCGCCCTACGGGCCCGTGGGTAGGGCGGGGTTTACCCCGCCGCACCGTCAGAAGTTGTCTTCGATCCGCTTCGCCAGATCTTCGATGTTGTCCGGCGGCCAGTCCTCGACGTCCATGCCCAGGTGCAGACCCATGCCCGACAGCACTTCCTTGATCTCGTTCAAGGACTTGCGGCCAAAGTTCGGCGTGCGCAGCATCTCGGCTTCGGTCTTCTGGATCAGATCGCCGATGTAAACGATGTTGTCGTTCTTCAGGCAGTTTGCCGAACGGACCGAGAGCTCCAGCTCGTCGACCTTCTTCAGCAGCAGCGGGTTGAACTCCAGACCATCGTCTTCGTCCTGGCGCGAGGCGCTTTCCGGTTCGTCGAAGTTCACGAAGATCGACAGCTGGTCCTGCAGGATCCGCGCGGCATAGGCCACGGCGTCATCCGGCGTCAGCGAGCCGTCGGTTTCCACCTTCAGCGTCAGCTTGTCATAGTCCAGAACCTGGCCTTCACGGGTCGGTTGCACGTCATAGCTGACCTTCTTGACCGGCGAATAGATCGCATCGATCGGGATCATGCCGATGGGCGCATCTTCCGGCTTGTTCTTGTCCGCCGAAACATAACCCTTGCCGGTGTTGACCGTCAGTTCCATGAACAGGTCAGCACCATCGTCCAGGTGGCAGATCACGTGGTCCTTGTTCAGAACCTCGATGCCGGCGCTGTCGGTGATGTCACCGGCGGTCACGACGCCCGGGCCCTTGGCCTGGATCGATAGGCGCTTCGGCCCTTCGACTTCCATGCGCAGGCTGACGCCCTTGAGGTTCAGCACGATGTCGGTGACGTCTTCACGCACACCGGCAACGCTCGAAAACTCGTGCAGAACGTTGTCGATCTGAACGCTGGTGATGGCCGCGCCCTGCAGCGACGACAGCAGCACCCGGCGCAGGGCGTTGCCCAGCGTCAGGCCAAAGCCGCGCTCCAGCGGTTCGGCAACAACGGTGGCCTGGCGCATCGGGTTGTTGCCCGGCTTGACCTCCAGTTGCGTGGGTTTGATCAGTTCTGCCCAGTTCTTGTGGATCATGCGTCCCTCCATTCCTGTCCCGGCTTCCATGTCCAAAAAGCGCGAGACGCCCGAGGTTTAAAATGACGAAAAGAGGCCGCGCAAATTTGCGCACGGCCTCTGCCTGCAATGACGAGCAATCAGACCCGGCGGCGCTTTGGCGGGCGGCAGCCGTTGTGGGCGATCGGGGTCACGTCACGGATCGAGGTGATGTTGAAGCCAATCGCGGCCAGCGCGCGCAGCGCCGATTCACGGCCCGAACCGGGGCCCTGAACTTCAACTTCCAGCGTCCGCATGCCGTGCTCTTGCGCCTTCTTGCCTGCATCTTCTGCAGCCATCTGAGCGGCGTAAGGCGTCGACTTGCGCGAGCCCTTGAAGCCCATGGTGCCAGCCGACGACCACGAGATCGCGTTGCCCTGCACGTCCGAGATCAGGATCTTGGTGTTGTTGAACGAGCTGTTCACGTGCGCAACACCAGTTGCAATGTTCTTGGAGACCTTTTTCTTGCCCCCACGGCGTGTATCGCGTGCCATGTGTGCGTCTCCTTATTTCTTCTTGCCGGCGATGGGCTTTGCGGGGCCCTTGCGCGTACGTGCGTTGGTGTGGGTCCGCTGACCGCGAACCGGCAGGTTGCGGCGGTGGCGCAGGCCACGGTAGCAGCCCAGGTCCATCAGACGCTTGATGTTCATCTGCACTTCGCGGCGCAGGTCACCTTCGACGGTGTAGTTGGCGTCGATGTGTTCGCGGACGGCCAGAACCTCGGCGTCGCTCAGCTCGTTCACACGACGGGTTTCGTCGATGTTCACGGCGGCGCAGATTTCCTTTGCCGAAGCAGGGCCAATTCCGGTGATGTAAGTCAGGGCGATCGGGACTCGTTTGTGAGTCGGGATGTTTACGCCGGCAATACGTGCCACGTGTCACTTTCCTTTTCGTTGCGGTTCCGTAACCCCGGAACCTTTTTTCACAACATGAGGCCCGAGGTTTTCACACCGACGGGCCTTCGCTGATCAGGTAATCTGCAGGCAAGTGGCGACCCTGCCTGCAACGGATGATTCTCTTATGAGAGATGGCGCTACGTATGGGCTAATCAATGGGGCGTCAAGCCCCTTCCGCCAACCCCGATCCTTCAGCCGTTTCCGGTTTCGGATCCGTCAAGAACCTCTGCAATCGCGGCCTTGACCCCGTCCATGCTGTCCATGCCGTCGACCCAGCTCAACATGCCCTTGGCGTGGTAATAGCCAATCAGCGTCGAGGTGTCCTTGTAATAGGCCTTCAGCCGCGTCTCCATCGCCTCGGCGGTGTCGTCGGCGCGGGGCGTCTGGCCAGCGGCCTTGGCTTCGGCGGCGCGGTTGACCACGCGGGCGACCATCGCCTCGTCGTCGACCTTCATGGCGATCACGGCATCCAGCGTTTCACCCATCTCGGCCAGCAAAGCGCCCAGAGCGTCCGCCTGCGCCAGCGTGCGCGGAAAGCCGTCAAAGATGAAGCCACCGGCTTTGTCGCCTTCCAGCTTTTCGCGGATCAAGCCGATCACGATTTCGTCGGTGACCAAGTCACCCCGGTCCATGACATCGGCCACGATCTTGCCCATCTCGGTGCCGCTGGTGCGGGCCGCGCGCAGCATGTCTCCGGTCGAGAGCTGTACCATGCCGCGTCCCTCGACCAGGAACCCCGCTTGCGTGCCTTTGCCCGCTCCCGGCGGTCCCAAAAGAATAATGTTCATCGCCGCGCCGGGCCTCCTCGTTTCTTCCCTGCCCGTTTCCCTTTGCCGCGCAGCTGCGACTTCTGGATCAGGCCCTCATACTGGTGTGCCAGCAGGTGGCTTTGCACCTGTTGGATGGTGTCCATGGTGACCGAAACAACGATCAGCACAGACGTCCCGCCAAAATAGAAAGGCACCGCCAATTGGCCACGGATAATTTCAGGAAGGAGACAAACCGCCGCAAGGTAACCGGACCCCAGCACCAGGACGCGGGTGACGACGTATTCAAGGTACTCTGCCGTCTTCTTGCCGGGGCGGATGCCCGGAACAAAGCCGTTCTGGTTCTTCAGGTTGTCGGCAACCTCTTCAGGTTTGAACGACACGTTGAAGGTATAGAAGAAGGCGAAGAAGATGATCATGGCCGCAAAGAACAGCAGGTAAAGCGGCTGTCCCGGGCCGAAGTAGGCCAGGATGGTCGACATGATCGGGCCGGTCTGACCCGCCTGGCTGAAGGTCGCGATGGTCGTCGGCAGCAGCAGCAGCGAGCTGGCAAAGATCGCCGGGATCACACCTGCGGGGTTCACCTTGACCGGCAGGTGGCTGTTTTGCGCCTCGGTCATCTTCATGCCCACCTGGCGGCGGGGATACTGGATGGTGATCTTGCGCAGCGCACGCTCCATGAAGACCACAAAGGCGATGACGGCCACAACCATGACCATGATGCCGATGATGACAGCCGGGCTGATGGCACCCGAGCGGCCCGAGGCCAGGAACTGCGCCAGAGCCGCAGGCACTTCGGCAATGATGCCGACAAAGATGATCAGCGAGATGCCGTTGCCGATGCCGCGCGCGGTGATCTGTTCACCTAGCCACATCAGGAACATGGTGCCGCCCACCAGGGTGATCACGCAGGAGGCGCGGAAGTACCAGCCTGCATCGGTCACCAGATCGCCGGCTTCCAGGCTGACGGCCAGGCCATAGGCCTGGAACAACGCCAGCGCCACGGTGCCGTAGCGCGTGTACTGGTTGATCTTCTTGCGGCCCTGCTCGCCCTCTTTCTTGAGTTGCTCAAGGGCCGGGACCATCGAGGTCAGCAGCTGAACAATGATCGAGGCCGAGATATAGGGCATGATGCCCAGGGCAAAGATGCCCATGCGTCCCAGTGCGCCCCCGGTGAACATCGAGGCGATGCCGCCGATGCCCTGTCCGGCCTGCTCCATGAATTCACGCAGCGCCACACCGTCAATGCCCGGGACCGGAATAAAGGTGCCCAGACGATAGACGATCAGCAATCCAAGCGTGAAGAGGATGCGGTTGCGCAGGTCGGTGGCTTTGCCCAAAGCCGACCAGCTGGTGTTGGCGGCCATTTGTTCTGCTGCAGATACCATGCGGATCTCTCTTGTAAGCAAACGCCGCCGAACGCGTTTCCCAGCGTCGGCGGCGTTGTCGGAAAACTCGGAGCTATATGTAAGCGGCGATGGTGCCGCTCACAACCCGGTTCATTCAGCGGCTTGCGCAGCCGTGATCGTCAGCGAGCCGCCAGCCTTTTCGACCGCTTCCACAGCCGATTTCGAGGCACCGGTGACCTGCAGGTCGACCTTGGCGGTGATTTCGCCTTTGGCCAGAACACGGACACCGTCCAGCTTGCGGCGCACCAGACCGCTGGCAACCAGCGCGTCTTCGGTGATCGCAGCGCCTGCGTCCAGTTTCTTGGCGTCGATGAACTTCTGGATCAGGCCCAGGTTGACGACTGCAAAGCTCTTGCGGTTGGGCTTGTTGAAGCCACGCTTCGGCAGACGTTGGTACAGCGGCATCTGGCCGCCTTCGTAACCGGCGATGGCCACACCCGAACGGGATTTCTGACCTTTGATACCACGGCCACCCATCTTGCCTTTGCCCGAACCCGGGCCGCGGCCGATGCGCATCTTGCGTTTGGTTGCGCCGGGATTGTCGCGCAGTTCATGCAGTTTCATATCGCTTCTCCTTTGCCGGATGTGCCCCACGAAGCGAAACGGGGCAACCACGGCGTTTCTTGGTTTTGGTGAATCGGGTCCTTGCAGACCACCGGGCGCGTATAAACGCCCCCGGGCACCGGATCAAGCGCTGAAACGCCGCGCGGTCAGGGCTTAACGCTGGTTGGCGTTCGCGTCGTGCAGATAGTCGGTCCAGCAGGGCACGGGACCAGCGGCCCACATCGATTTCACGGCGGTGACAAAACGGGTGAAGAGCCCGGGTTTCTGAGCCATCTTTTTGCGTCCTTGAGTGGGGAGGGATTGTGGGCGTTGCTTACGCCTGCCCATTGGGCGCGACAATCGACGATCGGGAATGTCCGGATTGCGGCACGTGCAAGGGTCGTTGGCGCGCGGACAACAAAAAACCCCGGACAAGCCGGGGTTTTCGTTCGGATATGAGTTTCGGCGTTTTACACGCGGGCGGCCGATTCGCGAGCAATGTCGCGGATGTCGGCGCGGGCGATGCCAATGTCTTGCAATTCGCGGGACGACAGGTCGTTCAGTTCTGCAAAGACACGATTGAATTCAGCGTTGCGACGCAGGGTGGTGCGAACCGCTTCGACGGTGTTGCGGACCCAGCGCGAGAGCGCGAATTCGGTGGTCGCATTGGTGGACAGTACAGCCATTTCGGCACTCCTTATCTGTTCAGAGCCATTGGGCTCTGTTGGTTTCATGTGTCGTCGTTTCCTAGTGACACGAGTAACTTAGGACAGGGTGATGCCGCTAACAACGCACAGTTCGACAGGCCCGCCATGCATTTTCTGCAACGCAGCATCGGCGCCAATTTAGGCATTTTCGCGCGCCTGTGGTACACTGTGCCGATCATGTGTGGGGGGGACAGAATGTTTTTTCGCACGTTATCAATGGGCGTTCTGGCGCTGGCTCTGCCGTCGCAGATCAGCGCTGAAATGATCCATCTCTTTGCCCGTCAGGGAAACGTGGACAAGGTGATGGCCGAGATCGCCAAGGGCGTGGACCCGGATCTGCCCAGCACGCGCAACACGACCGAAGTCGGCGTCTCGCCGCTGTTCATTGCTGCAAAATTCGGGCGGTTGGACGTCGTGCGCGCCCTGGTCGAAGCGGGCGCGGACACGGACACCCTGTTTTCGGATCCCGCGTCCCCCTACCCCTACGGCACTGCACTCTACGTGGCTGCGGCCTGGGGGAAGTCCGATGTCGTGTCCTATCTGCTTGAGGCCGGTTCGGACCCCAACGCCTTTCATCGTCTGATGGGCACCCCGCTGCAGGCCTCGAAAGAGGCGGGCCACGACGACATCACGGATATGCTGCTGGCGGCCGGTGCCATCCCAAAGGTCCATGCCGCCCCCATCGACGACCTGATCCGCGAGGCAGACGTCTCCCGCGGCGAGGAACTGGCCGGGACCTGCCGCAGCTGCCATTCGATGACGACGGTTCAGAAAGAGGGCAGCTATCCGGCCCCGCCCCTTTGGGGCATCGTCGGCAGCGACATCGCGGCGCTGGAGTTCGCGTATTCCGAGGCCATGACCGAAGAGACGGGCACTTGGACCTATGCTGCGCTCAACAGCTATATCGCGTCTCCGTACCGGTTCATGCCCGGAACCAAGATGTACTTCGGAGGGGTGGTGAGCGCAGAAGAACGGGCGGCGATCATTGCCTACCTGCGGACGCTGTCCGACGATCCGGTACCCCTGCCCTGAAACGAAAAACGCCCCGGCGATGCCGGGGCGCAGTCAGTCTTGTCGAGAGCGGCTTAGTCGCGCTCTTCGATGATCTCAACCAGATGCGGGATCTTGTTGACCATGCCGCGGATCGCCGGGGTGTCTTCCAGCTCGCGGGTCTTGTGCATCTTGTTCAGGCCCAGGCCGATCAGGGTCTGGCGCTGCTTTTCGGGGCGGCGGATCGGGCTGCCGATCTGCTTTACAACGATGGTTTTTGCCATTTGTCAGCTCTCCTTATGCGTCGGCGTCGGCCGAAGCCTCGGCTGCAGGGGCGTCATCGCGGCGCAGGATCTCGGCCACTTTCTTGCCGCGGCGCTGAGCGACGGCACGAGGGCTGGTTTCCTTGTTCAGACCGTCCAGCGTGGCGCGGATCATGTTGTAGGGGTTCTGCGAGCCGATCGACTTGGCGACGACGTCCTGAACACCCAGCATTTCGAAAACGGCACGCATCGGACCACCGGCGATGATACCGGTACCGGTCGGTGCGGTGCGCATGACAACCTTGCCGGCGCCGTGACGACCTTCGATGTCGTGGTGCAGGGTGCGGCCCTCTTTCAGAGGCACGCGGATCATCTTGCGTTTCGCCTGCTCGGTGGCCTTGCGGATCGCCTCGGGCACCTCTTTGGCTTTGCCTTTGCCAAAGCCAACGCGGCCTTTCTGGTCGCCAACAACGACAAGCGCGGCGAAGCCGAAGTTCTTACCACCCTTGGTGGTCTTCGAGACGCGGTTGATCGCAACCAGACGATCTGCAAATTCGGGCGCCTGCTCCTCGCGGTCGCGGCGGTTGCCCCGGCGGTTTTCACGTTCTGCCATGTAGAGGCATCCTTTTCCTTTGGCGCGCGGCGCCAGTTCATCCAATCCCAGTGGGCGCACAGGCCCCCGGATCATCGAGACGGCCATCACCCATCGCAAGGGCCATCTTCAGGGAAGGCGGGGTAAACCCCGCCCTACGGAAGTCGCGATGCGTAGGGCGGGGTTTACCCCGCCGCACCCATCAGATCTTCAGACCACCCTCGCGGGCGGCATCGGCCAGGGCCTTGACCTTGCCGTGGAACAGGAACCCACCACGATCGAAATAGGCTTCCTCGACGCCAGCGGCTTTCGCGCGCTCGGCAATCGCGGCACCCACCTTGGCGGCGGCTTCCACGTTGTTCTTGCCAACAACACCCAGCGCCGGCTCGAGCGACGACGCTGCGGCCAGGGTCTTGCCCTGAACGTCGTCGATCAACTGAACACTGATGTTCTTGTTCGAACGGTGAACCGAAAGACGAACGCGACCCGCGTTGACCTTCCGGAGTTTGTTCCGAACGCGCAGACGGCGCTTCAGGAACAGGTCTCGTTTGCTGTTTGCCATGTGCTCCGTCCTTACTTCTTCTTACCTTCCTTCTGGAAGATATATTCGCCCTTGTAGCGAATGCCCTTGCCTTTGTACGGCTCGGGGCGACGCCAGTCGCGAATGTTTGCGGCCACCTGGCCCACCAGCTGCGCGTCGTGGCCTTCGATGATGATCTCGGTGGGCTTCGGTGCAGTGACCGTCACGCCATCGGGGATCTCGAAGTTCACGTCGTGCGACAGGCCCAGGTTCAGCTTCAGGACATTGCCTGCCAGCTGAGCACGGTAACCAACACCCTGGATTTCAAGCTCTTTCTTGAAGGTGTTCTGAACGCCGTGCACCATGTTTGCGACCATCGTGCGGCTCATGCCCCACTGCTGGCGCGCGCGCTTGGATTTGCCGCGCGGGCTGACGGTCACAACGTTGTCGCCAACTTCGATGGTCACATCGTCGGTTGCAGTGAAGCTTTGGGTGCCCTTGGGGCCCTTCACTTCGATGGTCTGGCCGGACAGGGATGCAGAAACACCCGAGGGCAGCTCGACCGGTTGTTTGCCAATACGAGACATTGCCTACTCCTTAGAAGACCGTGCAAAGCACTTCGCCGCCGACATTGGCTGCGCGTGCGTTTGCATCCGACATCACACCCTTGGGGGTGGAGACAATCGAAACACCCAGGCCCTGACGGACCGAGGGGATTTCCTTGACGCCCAGGTACACACGGCGGCCCGGCTTCGACACCCGCTTCAACTCGCGGATGACGGGGATACCGTCGTAGTACTTCAGCTCGATCGAAAAGACGGGGTGGCCATCTTCACCGGTGCCACCTTCGTAGCCACGGATGTAACCTTCGTCTTTCAGAACATCCAGAACACGGCCACGCAGCTTCGACGCAGGGGTCGAAACAGCGGTCTTGCCGCGCATCTGAGCGTTGCGGATACGGGTGAGCATATCGCCGATAGGATCGTTCATCTGTGCTCCTCCTTACCAGCTCGACTTGACCATACCGGGCAGCTGGCCTTTCGAGCCCAGCTCGCGCAGTGCGATACGGCTGATCTTGAGCTTGCGGTAGTATGCGTGCGGACGGCCGGTCAGCTGGCAACGGTTGTGCAGGCGCGTGGGCGAGCTGTTGCGCGGCAGTTTGGCCAGTTTCAGACGCGCTTTGAAACGCTCTTCCATCGGCTTCGACTCGTCGTTTGCGATTTCTTTCAGCTCAGCGCGCTTGGCGGCGAACTTGTCCACCAGCTTCTGACGCTTCTTTTCGCGTTCGATCATTGCTTTCTTAGCCATGTGATCGATCTCCTTAAGCGTTGAAGGGCATGTTGAAAGCTTTCAACAGTGCCTTGCCTTCCGCGTCGGTCGGCGCGGTGGTGGTGATGATGATGTCCATGCCCCAGGTCTCATCGACCTTGTCGAAATCGATCTCGGGGAAGACGATGTGCTCTTTCATGCCCATGGCAAAGTTGCCACGACCATCGAACGAGGGCTTCACACCACGGAAGTCACGCACACGCGGCATCGCGATGGTGATCAGGCGGTCCAGGAATTCGTACATGCGGTCGCCACGCAGCGTGACCTTGGCACCCAGCGGCATGTCTTCGCGAACACGGAAACCCGCGATCGATTTCTTTGCCTTGGTTGCGATGGCCTGCTGACCAGCGATTGCGGTCAGATCCTCGACAGCGGACTTGGCTTTCTTGCTGTCTTTGACAGCTTCAGCGCCACAGCCGATGTTCAGAACGATCTTGTCCAGACGCGGGATCTGCATGTCGTTCTTGTAGCCGAACTCTTCTTTCAGAGCGGCGCGGATCGACTCTTTGTACTGAGCCTTCAGACGCGGGGTGTAGGTTGCGGTATCAAGCATCGATCACGTCCCCGGTGGTCTTGGCGTAGCGGACCTTCTTGTCGCCTTCCATGCGGAAGCCAACGCGGGTCGGTTTGCCGTTTGCATCGATCAGGGCCAGGTTCGACAGGTCGATCGGCATCGCCTTCGGCGTGCGGCCGCCCTGGGTGGTCTGGGTCTGACGCTGGTGGCGGATGGCGATGTTCAGGCCGTCAACAACAGCCTTGCCGGCTTTCGGGTCGACCAGGGTGATCTCGCCCTGCTTGCCCTTGTCCTTGCCGGTCAGCACCACCACGGTGTCGCCTTTGCGGAGTTTCGCAGCCATTACAGCACCTCCGGAGCAAGCGAGATGATTTTCATGAAGTTCTTGGCGCGGAGCTCGCGGACCACCGGGCCAAAGATACGGGTGCCGACAGGCTCGCCCGCGTTGTTCAGGATGACAGCTGCGTTGCGATCAAAGCGGATGGCGGTGCCATCTTCACGGCGGACTTCCTTGGCGGTGCGAACGACGACGGCCTTGCGCACGTCACCCTTTTTCACACGGCCACGCGGAATAGCTTCTTTCACCGACACCACGATGATGTCGCCGACAGAAGCGTACTTGCGTTTGGAACCGCCCAGAACCTTGATGCACTGAACCCGGCGTGCGCCAGAGTTGTCAGCGACATCCAGATTGGTTTGCATCTGGATCATATGGTTTCTCCCGACTTCCCGAGCCGCCCTAGGGGGACATTGACCCGGGGGTTTCGATCAAACTGGAAAAGTGACCGGGGCTTACGCCTCGATCACCTCCCAGCGTTTGGTTTTCGATTTCGGCGCACATTCGATGATGCGGACGGAATCGCCGACCTTGAAGGTCTCTTTCTCATCGTGAGCCCGGTATTTCTTGGACTTACGGATGGTCTTTTGCAGAACCGGGTGCTTGAAGCGACGTTCCACCGAAACGGTGACGGTCTGAGCATTCGCGGTGCTGGTGACGGTGCCTTGCAGGATGCGTTTGGGCATGGATCAAGGCCCCCTTATTCGTCTGCAGCTGCGGCAGCAGCCTTTTGGTTCAACACGGTTTTGACGCGGGCGGCATCACGACGGACGGTCTTGATGCGCGCGGTGTTTTCCAACTGGCCGGTGGCCTGCTGGAAACGCAGGTTGAACGATTCTTTCTTCAGGGCTACAAGTTCTTCCCGGAGCTGGTCCGGGGTCTTGTCGTTCAGTTCGCTGGCTTTCATCGCCATTCTTCCTTTTCTCGAACACCGGTCAGCGCCTGTCATTGCAGGGTGACTGAGAACCCGGTGGATCAATAAAAAACACGCGATTCCCGTCACCGGGAGTCGCGAGATGCGCCTCTATAGGGGGTGTACGCCCACCACGCAAGGGAAAGATCGCCGAAATCGGCCAATTGCCCGGTCCGTTCAATCAGTCAGGGCCATCCGGCACAGGATCGTGTTGTCCCGCTCCAGATCAGGGCCCCAGATCAGGCGGGCCGTGCGGGACCAGCTGATCCGATCAAAGCCATCCTTGGGACGAACCTCGCGCTCGCTGTATTCGGTCGCACGCGGCCAGGCGCTGTCGTCAAAACCCGGATCCATCCACCCATCCGGTTCAGCCGTAACAACACTGGCGCAGGCGCCCTGCCCTTCTTGTGGGTCGACCTCTTTGGCGCAGGACGTGTCAACCGGCGCACGGTGGACCACCAGGCACCGCGTGTCGCTGTTGGTCGCGCCAAGCACTACGCCATCGGCCCCGATGAACTGAGCGATCAAGCCGCCGTCGCCCATCTGCTGCTTGCGGGTTCCGATATATTCAAGCCCGGTGTCATCTTCCTTGTAGTCCTTGGCGACAAAGGCAACCTGAGCCGGCAGCGAGGTGACGAATTCGCCCACTTCCGCATTGAAAGACCGCTCGGTCGTGATCGGGACGCTGTCGGTCAGAACGTTCCGTCCATCGACATAAAGCGCAAACCAGTTGTCGGCCCAGACCTCGGCTGTGACCTGCTGTTGTGCAAAAGCCGGCGTGGCCAGCATTCCGAGAACCAAAACGGTCGCGCGCATATCCTTCCTCCCTGATGACGTGACTAGGATACTACGCGCTACGCTGGGAATTTGGTCGTTCAAATCGCGCGACGGTCACGTCAATCGCGTGGAACGATCCCGTTCAGGAACAGATCAAGGTTCGCCGCGCACCACCGGCGCCGATACTCGGTGTCGTTCTGAACGTCGATCCCTGCGGTCTTGAGCATCCAGGGCGCAAACTGGGCCTGCGACAGGATCCGATCCAGCATTGCGCCGGAAATCATCGCGCAATCCAGGTCCTGACGCACGTAACCCGCGGCCTTGGCCTCTTCCAGGAAGCTGACAAAACGTGCCTGAAAGGCTTGCAGCGTGTCCAACTCTGCCTGCTCTCGCAAAACGACCATCAGCACGGCGCGTTCCGCGAGGCAGGCCTCTAGAGTTGTCTCGAACACCAACAGCAAACGCGCGGCCAGATCCTCGGCCGATGCCGCCGGGTTCTGCAGCAACCGCATGGGTACCACGTACACGTTCTGATCGTAGCGCTCGAATATCGCGTCGCGCAGACCGTCCTTGCTGCCGAAATAGTGGTGCACCATGTTGATCGAGGTGCCCGCCGCCTTGCAGATCTCGCGCACCGAGACGCTGCCAAAGCCCTTTTCGGCAAAAAGCGCCGAGGCCGCTTCGATCAGTCGATCGCGCGCCGGGACCTTGGGGGCCACCGGCGCGTCGTTGGGTTTCATGTCTTGGGCCTGTTCCATTTGGCCCGAGATTAGACAGCCACGGCCCGGGGCTCAACCACCCGCATCTGCTGCGGCGCTTTCTGCGCCAGTTCGTCGATGAAGCCCGAAACAAGCTTGACGAAGTTCCGACGCAGCACCGGCAGCATCGGCGTCATGTACCACGCAACCTTGATGGTCAGGTTGCTGGTCACCCGCGCCCGACCGTCGCCAACCGGCGTGACCGAGTAGACGTTTTCAACGTGCCGCATGAACCCCGGCAGCCCGTCGATGACGCGGAAGCCCACGGCCTGCTTGGCGCGGTTGAAGACGGTGACTTCTTCCCGGATCGTGCCCTGCCCGATCGAGGTCGGCTTCAGCTCGCAGGTCCGGACCGCGCCGGTTTCCATCTGGCCGTCCAGTTTGGACGCCACGATTGCATCCGCCCAACTGCCAATCTCGCCAAAGCGTTCGCCCAGCAGGTCCCAAAGAACGTCAGCCGGAACAGTCACGGTTTTTTCGGTGGTGATCTTCATGAGTCGCTCTCCTGTATCTGATGCACACATAAATGTATCATACGTTACATTCTGTCAAACAAAAAATTCACGCCCCTCGCGACTTACCGCCTCGCCACCCCTGCAAAGCTGCGCTAAACCGGCGCCATGGCTCAGATGTCTTCACTCTTCGTGACCCGCCTTTACCGCGCCGCCCTGTCCGAACAGGGCCCCAAGATTGACGGCCCCGAACTGGAGGCGTCGTGTTACGCCATCGCCCAGGACGACGAGGCCGGGCAGGACTGGTGCGAAGAAAACGGCTATCCCGGCTACACCTCGTATGCCTCGCTGACCGACCTGCCCTGGCGGTTCCCGATCTTTGCCGATCTGGTCAAAGCGCTGGACGCCCACGTAGCCGCCTTTGTCGAAGACCTGGAATTCGACCTCGACGGTCGGGCGCTGGAACTGGAAGACATCTGGATCAACATCCTGCCCGAGGGCGGCATGCACAGCTCGCACCTGCACCCGCATTCGGTGATCAGCGGCACGACCTATGTCGCAATGCCCGAGGGCACCAGCGCCCTGAAACTCGAAGACCCCCGATCGGCCCGCATGATGGCTGCCCCGCCCCGCCGCAAGGACGCGCGCGAAGAGCTAAAGACCTTTGTCTACGCCGCGCCGCAGGTCGGTGACGTGCTGCTGTGGGAAAGCTGGCTGCGCCACGAGGTGCCGATGAACATGGCCGAAGACGAACGCATCTCGGTCAGCTTCAACTACAAATGGGCATGAGCACATATTCCGACACCCCACTTGAGGACCTGACGGTCGAGTTCGGCACCCGACCCAAGGCCCCCGCCCTGCCCGGCGTCACCGAGGATCACCGGCGCCAGGGCCGCAAATTGGCGGCAATCCACCGGATGCACCTGATGGACATGGCGCGCATCGCGGCCATGCTGCGACGGATCGAGGCCGGGACCGCCGGACCCGAGACGCTGACCGAGGCCGTGCAGGGGCTGGACCTGACCGAAAACATGCGGAGCTTTGGCTCGCTTTGCGGGCGGGAATGCAAGGTACTGAACTTCCACCACGACGCTGAGGAATTCAGCATGTTCCCGCAGCTTGAGGCGCAGCAGGTCGAGGGGCTGACAGCTTTGGTTGCCAGGCTGAGGGCAGAACATGAGGTGGTGCATGAGTTGTTGCACCGGCTGGAACGCGCGGCGATGGCGCTGATGTTTGAGACGTCAGAGGAGCGGTTCGTAGAGGCCCAGGCGATTTTCTGGAAGCTGGAAGAGGTGATCCGCTCGCACTTCGGATATGAAGAGACCCAGTTGGAAGAGGCGATTGGGGTGTTTTTGGAGGGGATTTAGGGCTGCGTAGCCAAAATGTTGCGGCTCTACGTTCTCGAACCTCAAGCATTGGATCTAGGGCGCACCAATATTTGTGCGCGAAAAACAATCAGTGGTCTAGCCCTTCCAAGTGTACACTCCCCTGCATTGATCACGCTTAAGGAGATTCGAAGATGAATGACGACACTACGGAAGCTTTCGGAAAAACACCTAAGGAACGTCTGATCTACCGTCTTGGCTACGCCGATTTCCGTGGAATCGGGCTTTGATTGAGCAGACAGGAACCGATTTTGGGCTCGTAGCGCCAGAATTGGCTGTCGTGAGGCCCCCAACGCCTG
>JAUHVR010000033.1 GCA_030424865.1 Alphaproteobacteria bacterium
GGTGTGCGTCGACGGTGTTGGGCGTCACCTCGATCTGGTCGAGATTGAGCGTCAGCCCGGCCTGCCTCGCGTGTTCCTCGACAGGCAGATAGGCCTGCACCGCGCCCTCCTTGCCGCCGAACTTGTCTTCCAGATAGGTGCGGCGGTTCATGCCGCCCTCGGGCATGGCGGGGTTCAGCATGAAGGGCAACCAGCGGATCGCAAACGGGTGATCAGGGGTCGCCTCGAGCGCGCGGTCGAGATAGGCCTTGCCGATATAGCACCACGGGCAGATCGGGTCGGAAAAGATGTCGAGTTGAATCATTGTGTCCTCTTTCCGCCCCTCATATCAGAGCCGCGCGATCTGTGCGAGACCGTCAGGCGCGGTCTTTCAGCGACTTGCGCAGGATCTTTCCGTTGGGATTGCGCGGCAAGGCGTCGATCCGCACGAAACTGCGCGGGCATTTGTACCGGGCGAGCCGGTCGGCGGCCTGCTGTTTCAGACTGTCCTCGTCGAGATCGGTCTCGGCGGTGTAGAAGGCTGCGATGATGCGCACGTCCTCCTTGATGGCCAGATCGGTGACGGCGATCTCGATGATGCCGGGCAGGGTGGCCAGCGCCGCCTCGACCTCGGCCGGGGATACGCGATAGCCGCCCGCGTTCATCATGTCGTCGCTGCGCCCCAGATAGGTGATCTGGTCGTCGTCATCCATCGCGCCTTGATCGCCGGTCAGGAACCAGTCGCCGACGAATTTCGCCGCCGTTGCCTCGGGCGCGCCGATATAGCCCAGCATCAGGCCAGGATCGTCGCGATGGATGGCGATGGTGCCTTCGGCTCCACGCGGCACGGGGGCGCCCTCGGACAGGATCGCAAGGTGTCGCCCGACCTGCGGACGCCCCAGCGTGCCGGGGGCAGAGGCCCGCCCCGGCGCATTGGAAATGAAGGTCGAGCATTCCGACATGCCGAAGGCCTCGTAGATTTCGGTGCCGGTGGTGGTGCGCCAGCCCTCGCGGATCGTCTCGGACAGCTTTTCGCCCGCCGCCAGCCCGTGGCGCAGTTTCGGCATGGGCAGGATCGGCGATTTCAGAACCTGTCGGTAGACGCCGGGCGCGGCGGCAAACAGCGTCGCGTCATTGCGTTTGAGCAACAAGGGCAGCTGCGCCGGATCGGTGCCCGCCACCGGGATCAGCGCCGTGGCGCCTTTGGTCCAAGGGTCCATCAACCCGGTGCCCAGCGTGAAGGTCCAGTTGAACGCGCCCGCATGCAGCAAGCGGTCATCGGCGCGCAGCCCGTACCAGTCCTCGAACATCATCTGCCGCGCCCAGATCGCGCGATGGGCATGGCCCACGGCGCGCGGCACGCCGGATGTGCCCGAGGTATAAACGATATAGCCCAGCCGTTCGGGATCGCCCAAATGATAGTCCGCCCCCGGCAGGTCGCGCCAAGCGCGGAACTGTGCGGGGTCGTAGACCGGGATATCCGTGTCGGGGCAGGGGACGTTTTCCGCACGAAGCACGGCCTTTGGTGCAAGATCGTCCAGAATCCGGGTCACTTCGTGCACGGTCAGCTGCGCCGAACTGGGCACCGGCACCAGCCCTGCCGCGATCGCCCCCAGATAGGCAATCGGGAAATCGACGGTGTTTCCCAGCCGCATCAGCACGATGTCACCGGGCACCAGCCCGGCGTCGCGCAACCCCGCAGCCGTACCGCGCACGGCGGCAATCAGGCGGGCATAGCTCCAGCGTTCGGCGCCGGTGGGCTTGACCACGGCCAGCGCGATCTTGTCAGGCACGGCTTCGCCCGCCGTCAGCACATGGGCGGCCATGTTGAAGCGCGAAGGGCAGGGCGCAAATCGCCCATGATCGAAGACAGACAGCATGCGCCCGGATTAGGCGCCGCAGCGCCCGCTTGCAAGAGACAGGGCCGCCCCTTATAGCAAACCCCCATGAACACGGACCCGAAATCACTGATCCGCATTGCCCGCGACAGCGGCGAAGAGACCGTCGCAGAGCCGCTTGACCTCGGGCAGCGCGTGCGTGACCTGCGCAAGGAACGCAACTGGACGCTGGAACAGGCGGCGAAGCAGGCCGGTCTGGCCCGGTCCACCTTGTCCAAGATCGAAAACGGCCAGATGTCGCCCACCTATGACGCGCTGAAAAAGCTGGCCGTCGGGCTCGACATCAGCGTGCCGCAACTGTTCACACCGCCGCAGCAGGACAAGGTCAACGGCCGCATGACCGTGACCCGCGCCGGCGAAGGGCAAAGCCACGCCACGGCCACCTATGAACACGACCTTCTGGCCGAGACCCTGACCCGCAAGAAGATGCTGCCCTATCGTGCCCGCGTGCGCGCCCGCAGCATGGAGGAATTCGACGGTTGGGTGCGCCATGACGGCGAGGAATTCCTGTATGTGCTGACCGGGGTCGTCCGGCTGTACACGGAATTCTACGAACCGATCGAGATGAAGCGCGGCGACAGCGCCTATTACGACGCCACGATGGGCCATAACGTGGTCAGCGTCTCGCCCGAGGATGCGACCATCCTGTGGGTGACGTCGCTGGCTTGACCTTCGCGGGTTAAGGGTTTCTTGTCGGCCCGTTGACAAGGAGCCGCCATGCCCGTTCTGACCGCCGCCTTGGGCGGCACCGTCGCTGCCGTTGCCACCACTGCCGGGGCCTTGCCCGCGCTGGTCGGCAAGAGGATGAGCCGCGCCACTTCCGACCTGATGCTGGGCTTTGCCGCGGGCGTGATGCTGTCGGCGGCGTATTTCTCGTTGATCCTGCCGGGGATCGACCGGGCGCAGGAGCAATACGGATCGGTCTGGATTGCCGCCGCCATGGCCGCCATCGGGATCGCGCTTGGCGCGGGCTTCGTCGCGCTGCTCAACGCCAAGATCCCGCATGAGCATTTCAAGACCGGGCCAGAGGGCGGTGCCGATCAGGCGACGCTGGCGCGGATCTGGCTGTTTGTCTTTGCCATCACCATCCACAACCTGCCCGAAGGCCTGTCCATCGGCGTGGCCTTTGGCGTCGATCAGGCCAAGGGCCTGTCGGTGATGACGGGCATTTCCCTGCAAGACATCCCCGAGGGGCTGGCGGTGGCCGTCGCCCTGACCGGGCTTGGCTATTCGAAATGGAAAGCGTTGCTGGTCACGGCCCTGACCGGCGCGGTCGAGATCGTCGGCGCGGTGATCGGCGCCTTTGCCATCACCCTCAGCGCGGCGGTTCTGCCCTTGGGACTGACTTTTGCCGCTGGGGCGATGTTGTTCATCATCAGCCACGAGATCGTGCCCGAGACTCACCGCCACGGCCATCAGGATCGGGCAACCGTGGGCTTCATGATCGGGTTGATCCTGATGATGTTTCTGGATGTGACGCTGGGGTGACCTGATGCGCAGTTTTCGCTGGGCCGAGCACCTGATGGCCATGGATGACGCCACATGGGCGCGCCACAGCAATCCGCTTTCGGGGTGGTCCCGGCTGTCGGTGCTGCCGCTCCTGTCGCTTGCCATCTGGTCGCGGGTGTGGATCGGGTGGTGGGCGCTGCTGCCGCTGGCGCTGGTGCTGCTATGGACGTGGATCAACCCGCGCCTGTTCGGCCCGCCCGCCCGCACCGACAACTGGATGTCGCGCGGTGTGCTGGGCGAAAAGCTGTGGCTGGCCCACGCCAAGGACCCTGCCCTGGCCCATCACCGTGCGGTGGTGCGCGCGCTGTCCGGGCTAAGCGGCGTCGGGGCGATGGTCTGGTTGATCGGTCTGGGCCTGCTGAACCTGCCGCTGACCTTGGCGGGGCTGGTCACGGCCATGTTGTCAAAGCTGTGGCTGTTGGACCGCATGGTCTGGGTGCATCGCGACATGACCGAAGGCGCAACACAGCCCCGGGCGTAGACCGGGGCCGTGTCGCAGGTTCGATCCGAGGTCCCGGGTCACGCCCGGGACGCTGTCACCGTTCTGGCAACAGCCCCTTGGGCGAGAAGCGCAGCACCAACAGCAGCACTACGCCCATGGTCAACAGCCGCATGTGCTGGACCGAGTCGAGCAGGTGCGCCTTGAGGCCCGAGCCTTCGGGCAGGCCCATGGTGATGATGTTCATCAAGGCCTGACCCATCGGTTCGACCTGCACCCAGAGGAACCAGATCAGGAAGCCCCCCAGCACCGCGCCAAGGTTGTTGCCCGACCCGCCGACGATCACCATCACCCAGATCAGGAAGGTATAGCGCAGCGGCTGGTAGCTCGACGGCGTCAACTGCCCGTCCAGCGTGGTCATCATCGCCCCGGCAATGCCGCAGATCGCCGAGCCAAGGATGAAGACCTGCAAATGGCGGAAGGTCACGTCCTTGCCCATCGCGCGCGAGGACACCTCGTTGTCGCGGATCGCCCGCATCATCCGGCCCCAAGGCGAGTTCAGCGCCAATTGCGCCAGCACCAGCAGGATCACCAGCACCACGGCAAATAGGATCGAGTAGCCGAGTTTCACGTACAGGGTCGAGGCTGTGGTCGGGTCCAATCCCCAGCCCGCAGCCGCCTGGACAAAGCCGGGATCGTTTTGCAGATCGATCTCGTTTGGGACCGGGCGGGGCAGGCCGTTGACGTTCTTGACGCCGCGCGACAGCCATTCCTCGTTCTTGAGGATGGCGATGATGATCTCGGAAATGCCCAAGGTCGCAATCGCCAGATAGTCGGAC
>JAUHVR010000034.1 GCA_030424865.1 Alphaproteobacteria bacterium
GCGACGGCAAGGTCTTGATCAGAGAGACGATTTCCGGAACCGATGCGATGCTGCGCAGCCTCGCGCAACTGGGCGCGCAGGGCGGCGTGTTTTACAAGGCGCCGAAACCGGGGCAGGAGCGCCGCGCAGACCTGCCGGTCATCGGCCCGCAAACGGCGGCGCGTTGCGCCGAGATTGGCCTCAAGGGGCTGGTGATCGAAGCAGGGGGCGTCATGGTCTTGAACCAGACCGAAGTCATCCGCCGATTGGATGCCGAGGGCATGTTCCTCTGGGTACGGGAGCGACCGGAATGAGGGTGTTTGTCACAGCCGGAGAGGCCTCGGGCGACAAGCTGGGGGCGGCCTTGATGGATGGGTTGCGGCACTTTGTGCCGGATGTGCAGTTTCGCGGGATCGGCGGCGAGCGCATGACCGCACTTGGGCTGGACAGCCTGTTTCCGATGGATGAGATCAGCATCATGGGGATCGGGGAAATCCTCAAGGAATACAGGCACTTGAAAGCGCGTATTCGCGAAACGGCCGAAGCGATCTTGACCGAGAAACCGGATGTGGTGGTGACCATCGACCTGCCGGAATTTTCCCTGCGCGTGGCCCGGCTGGTCAAGGCAAAATCCCCTGAAATCAAGATCGTACACTACGTTGCTCCGACGGTCTGGGCGTGGCGTCCGGGCCGCGCGGACAAGATGCGCGGTCTGGTGGACAAGGTTCTGGCGCTGCTGCCCTTCGAGCCGGACTACATGCAACGGGCTGGCATCGCGTGCGATTTCGTCGGTCACCCGGTGGTGATGGACCCGGTCGCCAGCGCCGAGGAGGCCGAGGCGTTTCGCGCGGGCCATGGCATCACCGGCGAGATGGCTTTGCTGTTGCCGGGGTCCCGGCGGTCGGAGATTTCCCGGCTTTTGCCGATTTTCCAAGAGGTTGCAGAGCGTCTTTCACATGAACGGCCGGGGCTGAAACTGGTCATCCCGGCGGCGTCCAACGTTGCGGAAACGGTCAAGGCGCAGGTGGCCGCTTGGCCGCGAACGATACCCGTAACCGTGCTCGACCCGCGTGAGGATACATCGGGATGCATGAAGCGCGCCGCCTTTCGGGCTGCGGATGTGGCCTTGGCAGCGTCGGGGACGGTGTCGCTGGAACTGGCCGCCGTTGGGACGCCCATGGTGATCGCCTACGACATGAGCTGGCTGTCGCGCCAGATCATCGGGCGCATGCTGTTGGTGGACACGGTGACCTTGGTCAACCTTGTGAGCGAAACGCGTGAAGTTCCTGAATTCATTGGAAAGAATTGCAAACCGTCCGAGATCGCCAAGGCAGTGCAACAGGTGCTGGACGCGCCGGGCGGCCAGCGGCAAGCGATGGATCTGACGATGCAGCGTCTCGGTCGCGGTGGCGAGGAACCGGGTCTGCGCGCGGCTCGGGCGGTGTTGAGCCTCGCTTAATTGCATGGCACTACCCGCGTGCCATAGGGAAAATTGATCAAGGAAAGGCTGTCTTTTCCAGCTTTAAAAAGGACGCGCATGGTTTGACCGTTCGGGCCTATGTGATCGCCTTGGCACGTCACGTCGTACAGGGTTGCGTTCATGTCCCGGACGCGGACAGGGTTGTCAAAGGTGCAGTCTTCTTCGCAAAGGCCGATGGACCTGTCGCCAAACGGCAGGAACCGTTCCGTGCAACCGCCGCTGCCGACATCTAGGCAAAGCCCTTCAAAGCTGTCTTGCGCGGTGTCGAAGTTGGCGGGGTCGATGTTGTTCGGGTCTTTGCGAAAGCAGGGGCTGTTGTCTGGAAGGTTGCGGCACATAATTTCTTCTGTCTCGGTCGGGGTGAGTTCACGGTCACCCTTCCAGACCTCGATCGCCCACGGGGACCTGAGCCGTTCCACGAAAGCCCAACCGTTGCTGTACTCGGTAAAGACCATCTCCGTCGTCGAGCAGGTGCGCTGAACCCGCACGTCTTCACAGCCGGACAGTGAGCAGATTTGGGTGTCTAGTGGGCCGTCCTCAGGGGCATGGGAACATCCCGCCTGCGCGGTTTGGGAAATTAAGCACAAGGCCACGGCCAGAACAGTTTTTTTCATGAGACGGTACCAGTTCATCAATAGGTTGATACTGTGTGCGTCGCAGCTTTGTGCTGAATGTGGTCGGTTTCAGGCAATTTATGGGTGCGCAACAAAAAAGCCCCTGCCGTGAGGCAGAGGCTTTAATAATTCAGGGTCAGAGCCTTAGAGCAGCTCTTTGACCTTCGCGGCGACGGCCTCGGCTGTGATGCCGAACTTTTCGTACAGCACCTCGGCGGGGGCAGACGCGCCGAAGCCTTCCATCCCGACAAAGCCGGATTTCTTGGCATTGCCGCGCTCGCCGCACAGCCACTTGTCCCAACCAAAGCGGATGCCGGCCTCGACAGCCACGCGGACGGGGCCAGCGGGAGGCAGGATGCGGCGGCGATAGGACTCGTCCTGTGCCTCGAACAGCTCCCAGCAGGGCATGGAGACGACGCGGGTGCCGATGCCCTCGGCCTGAAGCAGGTCACGGGCGGCCAGCGCAATCTCGACCTCGGAACCGGTGGCGAGCAGGATGGCCTGACGCTTGCCCTCGGCCTCGGCCAGCACATAGGCGCCTTTTTCCACGAGGTTGGCGGTCTTGTGCTCGGTGCGGACGGTGGGCAGGTTCTGGCGGGTCAGCGACAGGACCGACGGCGTGCCGGTCTGGGTCAGCGCGATTTCCCACGCCTCGGCTGTTTCCACCGCGTCGGCGGGGCGGAAGACCAGCGTGTTCGGCGTGGCGCGGCTGATCGCGACATGCTCGACCGGCTGGTGGGTCGGGCCGTCCTCGCCCAGACCGATGGAGTCGTGGGTCATCACAAACACTGTCGGCGTCTTCATCAGCGCGGCGAGGCGCATGGCCGGGCGGGCATAGTCGGTGAAGGCCATGAAGGTGCCGCCATACGGGCGGATGCCACCATGCAGCGACATGCCGTTCATCGCGGCGGCCATGCCGTGTTCGCGGATGCCCCAATAGACGTAGCGGCCCTTGCGGTTGTCGGTGTCGAAGACGCCCAGATCGCCGGTTTTGGTGTTGTTGGAGCCGGTCAGGTCGGCAGAGCCGCCGCAGGTTTCGGGCATGACCGGGTTGATGACTTCCAGCGCCATCTCGGACGCCTTGCGGGTCGCGACCGAAGGCTTGCCTTCGGAGATCTGCTTTTTCAGGGCCTTGATGGTGGCGGACAGCTTTTTCGGGGTCTCGCCAGCCATGGTGCGGGCGAATTCCTTTTGACGGCTGTCGGATTGCTCGGCCAGTCGCGCTTCCCACTCGGCGCGGTCAGCGGCACCGCGGGACCCGGCCTCTTCCCACCACGACTTGATCTCGGCGGGGATGTCGAACTCGGCGGCGGTCCAGCCCCAGGCGTCTTTGGCAGCGGTGTTCTGATCCGCGTTGGTCAGCGCGCCGTGGCCCTTGGAGGTGTCCTGCGCGGCGTGACCCAGCGCGATATGCGTCTTGCAGGCGATCATCGAGGGCTGGTTGGATTTCTTGGCAGCCGTGATCGCCGCGTCGATTTCCGCCGGGTTGTGGCCATCGATTTCCTGCACGTCCCAGCCAGCGGCCTTGAAGCGCGCGACCTGATCGGTGCGGTCGGACAGCGAGACCTTGCCGTCGATGGTGATGTCGTTGTTGTCCCAGAAGACGATCAGCTTGGACAGTTCGTAGCGGCCCGCCAGCGCGATGGCTTCGTGGCTGACGCCTTCCATCAGGCACCCGTCACCGGCGATCACATAGGTGTAGTGGTCGACCAGCTTCTTGCCGAAGCGGGCGCGCAGCATTTCCTCGGCCATGGCAAAGCCCACGGAGTTGGAGATGCCCTGACCCAGCGGGCCGGTGGTGGTCTCGACGGCCTTCAGCAGGAAGTTTTCCGGGTGGCCGGCGGTTTTCGCACCGGACTGGCGGAAGTTCTTGATTTCCTCCAGCGTGACCTCCGGATCGCCGCAGAGATAGAGCAGCGAATAGATCAGCATCGAGCCGTGACCGGCGGACAGGATGAAACGGTCGCGGTCGTGCCAGTCCGGGTTCTTCGCATCGAATTTCAGGTGGTTGCCGAACAGGACCGTGGCGACATCGGCCATGCCGATGGGCATGCCGGTATGGCCGGAATTTGCCTTGGCCACGGCGTCCAGTGCCAGA
>JAUHVR010000001.1 GCA_030424865.1 Alphaproteobacteria bacterium
TCATGTTCGGGCGCCTCAAGGACTGGAGGCGCGTGGCAACCCGCTATGACCGCTGTCCAAAGGTCTTTCTCTCAGCCATCGCTCTCGCGGCAACCGTCATCTACTGGTTATGAATCCTGACCCTAACCTTCAGGGGTGCGCTGGGCGAGGTTTCCATTAGTGGGAATGGCCTTCATATTCTTGGTCGATGTGACCCCAAGAAATTGGCAGACCGTAAGCGTAAGTGGGGCAAGAACGAAGGCCAGGAGCAGGAGTTCTATACAGATCGCCGCTTTGTCGCCCTATCTAAAGCTGGGTTATCGGTGATCGGTGGTGGCAGCTATGCCGACAGAGACTGGACCGAACAGCTGCTCAGTGTTGTTCCGCAGCGTGACCACATGGGTGAACTACCAGAAGGGATTGACCCAGCGTACACAGGGCCAGAGGACGACGATCAGCTCATTGCAATGATGCTCCGCAGCAAAAGCGCAGCGAATGCATTTGGGGGCGGTGTAAGCATCAAAGACCTCTGGGAAGCCGACACAGAAGCGCTGGCGCAAAAGTATCCCGCACATGATGGCAATGGCGGTTTCGATCATAGCAGCGCCGACGCGGCGCTCATGATGCACCTGGCGTTTTGGACAGGCAAAGATATGCCCCGTATGGATCGACTGTTCAGGCGGTCCGCCCTGATACGCGACAAATACGAGAAACGCGAAGACTACCGGCGGAACACTATCCAAAATGCAGCGCGGCGTTGCGACAAGGTCTATGACCGTGCGCCGCGCAACGTTTCAAGTTTGGATCAGTGTCACGCGGATATGGGCCACGACGACCTTGCACACCATATCTTCGCCCGACGCTGGGCGGGCAATATGCTCTATGTGCCAGAACGCAACCGCTGGGCCGAATGGAATGGGAAGCGATGGCGGTTAGCGAAAGACCAAAATGAGCAGATCACGCGTTTGCGGCAAGACCTGCGTGAGATTCCCGGTGCCGAAGATTCATCAAAACGAAAGCGCCTTGGCGACAACAAAAACATCATGGCTGTGAATGCGTTGATGAAAACCAATGAGGGCGCTGCAAGGTGTATCGAACAGTGGGACACAGATCCTTACCTATTAGGAACGCCAACAAAAATCGTCGATCTGCGCACCGGCGAAGTTCGACCTCGCGCGTCAAGTGACTTCCTTCTGTGTTCCTCAAGGTTTGATCCCGCTGAAAGCGGATCCGTTCCGTTGAACTGGATCAATTTTCTCGGCACGATCACAGGTCACGACGCCGCTCTTGTCGATTTTCTGCAAAGGCTTTGCGGGTATGCTGCGACTGGCTCAACAAAGGAACATAAGCTGTTCTTTGCGTTTGGAACCGGGCGGAACGGCAAAAGCACATTGCTGAACACGCTCGCGGCTGTTCTGTCGGGCGACTATGCAAGGGTTATCCCACCTAAGTTGCTCTTGGACAAAAAGACGGATCAGCATTCCACGGATCTGGCGCATTTGGCGAACGCAAGATTTGCGAGGGCATCTGAGTTGCCGGTCGGAAAAGTATGGGACGAGGCGCTGTTGAAGCAAATCACCGGTGGTGATCAGATCACTGCACGACTGATGCGGCAGGATAACTTTACGTTCAGACCGCAATGCACGTTGATCGTTGATGCAAACAACGCCCCCTCGATACGTGGCATTGACGAAGCATTCAGGCGGCGCATGTGCGTGATCCCCTTCAATGTGACAATCACAGGGCAACAGGTCGATCCCGATTTGCCCGACAAGCTACTAGCAGAAGGCCCAGTCATAACCCGCTGGATCATTGAAGGCGCTGAGAAATGGTACAAAGACGGATTGTGCATCCCGCCTTGTGTTGAGACAGCGACGAAAGACTACTTGGACCAGGAAGACACTTTTGGGGCTTTCTTGAATGAGTACTTCGAAGATGATCCCAGTGGATCTGTTTTCAATACAGCACTCCAGACGTTGTTCCACGACCACATGGACAGTTTGGGAGCCCCAAGATGGAGCGCGAATGCGATCGGCAAGGAAATGAAAAAGCGCGGATACGTAACTTTCAAATCGGGCTCATCCAGAGGGTTTCGCGGTCTTGCGGCAAGAACGAACTCACAGTCGGCGATGTTGCCTTGATAATTGGGGCACGTGGGACGGCGCCTTCCTTATAGAGCACATGGGGGTTTGTTCTTATGTGCTCTATAGTCTCGTAAGTGTCCCATCTGTCCCAATCTAGAATAAAATTTCTATCGCTAGTAAATCCACGAGATGTCGCGTTACCCGCGTGTGCCTATCCTCTAGGAGGACCCGGAAGCAAAGTTGCCACGCGTTCGGTCCTCAACTGCGATTCCGTTGAAGCATTTTTGATGACCGGATTCAGCCCAAGGCGGACGTAACCACCCTTCACTTCGGGCGTATTCCGTTGAAAAACTCTTCGTTGATCGAAGCCTAAGTTGCTGATTCCATTCTTACTGTAGGGAGGGATTGGCGATGATGGGACCCAAGCAGGAAGCACAGGCGGCTTTGTTCTATGAGTTCTCCTTGGAAGACCATGTTCCCCAAGATCACCTGCTGCGCTCGATAGATCGGTTCGTCGACCTGAGCGACATCCGCCAGCATTTGGCAGAGTTTTACAGCCATACAGGCCGCCCATCAATTGACCCTGAACTGCTGATCCGGATGCTTTTGATCGGGTATTGTTTTGGCATCAGGTCAGAGCGCCGCCTGTGCGAAGAGGTGCATCTAAACCTGGCCTATCGCTGGTTCTGCCGCCTCGATCTTTCTGACCCGATCCCAAACCATTCGACGTTTTCAAAGAACCGCCACGGGCGGTTCCGGGAGAGCGAACTGTTGCGCCACCTCTTCGAGACGACCGTCGCTCGATGCATTGAAGAGGGGCTTGTAAGTGGTCAGCGCCTGGCGGTCGATGCCAGCCTGATCGAGGCAGTTGCGAACAAGCAATACTCCGCATCGAAGGAAGAATGGGACACTGATCGGATCGATGTGTATGCCGCGCCTCGCGCGGTTCGCGAGTATCTCGACACCTTGGATGAGGCCGCATTCGGCGCGGCGACTCCGGTGAAGCCCAAGTTCACCTCCTACTCCGATCCAGCCAGCCAGTGGACCGCAGCGCGCAAAGGCCCAGCATTCTTTGCCTATTCGAACAACTATCTGATCGACACAGACAATGGCGTCATCGTCGATGTCGAAGCGACCCGCTCAATCCGCCAGGCCGAGGTCGGATCGACGAAGACAATGCTGAACAGGGTCAAAGACAAGTTTGATCTGCATCCCGAACGGCTGATTGCCGATACGGCCTATGGATCAGGTCCGATGCTCGGCTGGCTGGTGGATCAGCAGATTGCGCCGCATATTCCAGTCATTGACAAGGCCGGTCGCGCCGACGGCACATGGTCCCGTGCTGACTTCGAGTGGGACGCAGATAACAACCAGTACATCTGCCCCGAAGGCGAAGCACTGAAGCAGTTCCGCCGCAATTACTCAGACCTCAATCGCGGCCCAACCGGCAAAGGTGTCGCCAAGTACCAGGCTCTCAAACACACCTGCCAGGCCTGTCCATCGAAACCCAAGTGCTGCCCCAACGCAGACTGCCGCAAGATCACTCGTGAAGAACACGAAAATGCACGTGACGTGGCCCGCGCCATCCGGAAGACAGATCAATACAAGGTCTCGGCCAAGCTCCGAAAGAAGGTCGAGATGCTTTTCGCGCATCTCAAACGCATTCTCGGGCTTGGACGGCTCCGACTACGCGGCCCATGCGGCGCAAAAGACGAATTCCTCCTCGCCGCCACCGCTCAGAACCTCCGCAAACCGGCAAAGATCTTTCCTGCACCGCAGCAAACGCAAAAAGCCTGATCAGAAAGGCACTCGCGCCTCGTAAAGAGCACCACTTTCTGCACCAGCAACACCTTGTCTTTCCACAGAATGGGCGGAAAGCGGACGTTCGCCGCGCCCGCGCACTGCCGATGTGACTTTGGTGGAAGCCGACATTCACCCTGCCGTGGGATCAAACAATTTCGCTGCGACTTAACACGTCGGCTATGAGCCCAGTCTCTTAATTCAGTTTCTTGCTGCGCGCGCATGCAGCACAGTTTTACTGCCGCGTCCACATCTTCTTGAGCAAAACGGCGAGAACTGGTGTGCGGGCATTCGTGACGAGCTTTGCTGTATTCCGTCAGTCGATCGTCAAGACCCGGGACATCATACATTTCTCACCAGTACGCCACGTGCGTGGTACGCATGTTTATGCCAACCATAGCGCCGACTGACCAACCGCTATTCTGTGGAGAATACTATGATCAGCAACTGCGGCGATACTAAGTCGAATTAGTGCATCGATGATTTGGCTATGAAGGTCATTACAAATAATTCCGTCTATTCTTCCATTCGACAGGGCTGCCAATGCCGAGCTGTTGAATGCAAGACTGATGAGTAACCCCTTTGTCGCACGGAGATCGCTTTGCTCACACGCTCCTGTAACTATTTCAGAAGCTCCACCGATCAAAATGCACATACCGTCGGATATGGGCCCCAAGCCTTGAAAAGAGTCATCCCTCACCGTGATTTTTTTCACAAATGAATGGTCAGCTTCGGATCTTCCAAGTGATACTTCAAGCGCATGCGCGCATCGCAACTCCTGAAGCGATGGGTTTTCAGGTGTTACAAGCGTGATCACGTCCTGCCCAGCTCGGATCAAATTCCGCAACATATGCGCGGCGAAGTCACCGCATGCCTGTGCCTGTTCCTCGGACACGGGCACCCCGAAGCGGTCCAGGTCGGGTTGGACCAGCGATACAAATCGCATCCCTTTCTCCTCAAGGTCGCACAGTTGACCAAGGGTCCGCGCATCGGCGTCCACATACAAAATGGCCCCGTCCACCTGATCTACCGATAGGTCGCGCAGAACTGTGTCGAGCATGGCGGGCTTAACCTTGACACAATAAAGCTGCGCGACATGGCGATCGATGAGCGAGTTAACCTCCTGGACAATTTGCTCGATCCTCTGCGCGAACTCAGGGGCATGATCCGGCAGAAGGACCGCGTATTTGCGGATGCGCCCCTTCGCCATGCTCGAGGCTGCTGCGTTTCGCGTGTACCCTAGGCGCTTAATCGCCTCTTCTACCTTTTGACGGGTCGGTTCACGCACACCCGGACGGTTGTTCAGCACACGGTCTACCGTGGCCATACTCACGCCGGCTTCTTTCGCGAGGTCTCGCGATGTGGGGGGGCGGTTTTCACTCAAGGGTGTGCCTATTCCAATGCGCGCCTGAAACTGCGCGCCGAACCCTACTGTTCCTGAGATTTCCGACATAGAGACACGCGCCTCAGTTCTGATTTACAAGGTGTGTGGAGCTGCAAACCCCAGGCTTCACAGCATTTTGCCAGCCACTGCCGTCAGTCATGCGGAATGGACCGACATGGGAACTCGCCGCCGCCAAATGCGGCGGCGAGCTGTTCGACATTTAGTTGAGCATACCGGATGCAGCCTCGATTGCCGCAAAAGCACATTGCTCATCTTCATCGCCGCTCGCGCCGCTTACGCCAATTCCCCCAATCGGCACACCGCCCGAATGGATCGGCAAGCCGCCAGGGAATGCAATCAGACCAGGAACCAATGCGATGCCGGGAAGCTCAGCACCCACCCCATCTTTCGCCTCGCCGTAGGAAAGCGTCTCAAAGGTACGGGTTGGATTGTCGAACAGAGCAGAAGTACGCGCCTTGTTTGTTGCAATGTCTCCACATGCTTTACAGGCGCCATCTTGACGGTACACGAGGATCGTATTTCCGCCGTCGTCTACGATCACGACATTGATCGGCGCATAGCCATTGGCCTCTTGGTGCGCCAAACAAGCCTGCCCCATCACCTGTGCGGTCTCCAGATCAAGCACGGCCTTCTTCTCGAGCGCGACAACGCTCGTGGCCAAAGCACCAAATGTCAGGGCAGCAATAACTGTTCCGATTTTCATGTGAAGTCTCCTCCTGTTGAGTTTTCGCCGCCCTCTTTTCCCGCGGCGATACCCCAGCGTATTGTGACACGTGCCTCATAGCGAGTCAAATTTTGCCTACAAATCCAATTTTCGCCTACTTCTTGATAATTTGAGGCACGAACCTCATGTTAAATGTAAAGAAAATATGAATAAAATTAATTGGTTACGATCTTCGATCGCGCTTAGTCAGATAACCCATATATTTTTGCGCCCGCAACCAGATCCATCGCCCCTTTTCCAGCAATGAAGGCTGCTGATCCTCAAGATTGGTGTCGACGATGGCGCAAAGCGGGATGCGGGTGTTCCGAGTATTATTTAGGCCAGCGCGGCAGAAGACCGCTTGGCGATGCTTGCAAAAGAAGCCGCGTCCAGAGAAGCGCCGCCGATCAAAAATCCGTCCACATTCTCGAGGCATGCAAGGGCTGCAGCGGTGCCGGGTTTGACGGACCCGCCGTAGAGCACAGGCAAGGGTTGGTTATGGGCCTTCTGCCAATTGGCGATGGCAGTATGCGCCTCTGACACCTGAGCCTCTGACGCGCTGAGGCCTGTGCCAATCGCCCAAACCGGTTCATAGGCCACGACCACAGCCTGACCGGGCGCGGTGGCAGGCACGGATGCGTCCAACTGGCTTAGAATAACGTCCAGGTGCCGCCCCGCCTGACGATCCTCGATTTTCTCGCCTATGCAGATGATTGGGGTGAGCCCCGCATTTAGGGCCGCGACCGCCTTGGCGTTCACAATGGCGTCGGTTTCTCCGTGGCTTTCGCGGCGCTCTGAATGGCCGACGATGACCCAGTTTGCGCCCGCTTCGACCAGCATGGGCGCGGAGGTGTCCCCCGTATAGGCGCCTGCCGTCTCGTTGTGGCAATCCTGTCCGCCAATCTGGATCGAACTGCCCGCGAAAGCCTCGACGCCATGGGGCACGAGCAAGGAGGGCAGGCACAGGACCCTCTGGCATCCATAGGCGGCTTCGCCTGCGCTTGCCTCGGCAAAGTCCCGAAGCTGCTGGCGGGTGCCGTTCATTTTCCAGTTTCCGATGACCAGAAACGGTTTGCTGTCTGAGAAATCACGCATCGCCTTACACCTTCAGGATAGAGCGGCCTGCATATTCGGCGGTATCGCCCAGGGCCTCTTCGATGCGGATCAACTGGTTGTACTTGGCCAAGCGATCCGAGCGGGACAGCGACCCGGTCTTGATCTGACCGCAATTGGTGGCAACGGCGAGGTCTGCGATGGTGGCATCCTCAGTCTCGCCCGAACGGTGCGACATCACGTTGGTGTAACGCGCGCGATGCGCCATATCGACGGCCTGCAGCGTCTCAGTCAGGGACCCGATCTGGTTCACCTTCACCAGCATCGAATTCGCGACACCTTGCTTGATGCCGTCCGCCAGGCGCGCCGGGTTGGTCACAAAGAGATCATCGCCCACCAGCTGCACTTGGTCGCCGATCAGATCGGTCAGCAGCTTCCAGCCCTCCCAATCATCCTCGGCCATACCGTCTTCGATGGATATGATCGGGTAATCGGCGCACAGATCGGCAAGGTATTGGGCATTCTCGGCAGAGGTCAGCGACTTGCCCTCGCCGACCATCTCGTACTTGCCGTTTTTGTAGTACTCGGTCGAAGCGCAATCGAGGGCAAGGAAGATGCCTTCGCCCAGCTTGTACCCGGCTTTTTCCACGGCGGTCTTGATGAAGTCGAGCGCGACGCGCGTGCTTTCCAGGTTCGGGGCAAAGCCACCCTCGTCGCCGATGCCGGTGTTGTGTCCCGCAGCGGAAAGCTCTTTCTTGAGCGTGTGGAAGATCTCGGAGCCCATGCGGATGGCCTCTTTGATGTTCGAGGCCGAAACGGGCATGATCATGAATTCTTGGATATCGATCGGGTTATCCGCGTGTTCGCCGCCATTGATGATGTTCATCATCGGCACCGGCAGAACGCGGGCCGCGGTGCCGCCGATATAGCGAAAGAGTGGCTGCCCGGTGTATTCGGCGGCGGCCTTCGCCACGGCCAATGAGACACCCAGGATCGCGTTTGCGCCCAAGCGGGCTTTGTTTGGGGTGCCGTCGAGCTCGATCATGGCTTGGTCGATGCGGACCTGCTCGGTCACATCCATGCCGATCAGAGCCTGCGCGATCTCGGTGTTCACGGCCTGCACCGCGCCCAACACGCCCTTGCCGATATAGCGCGCCTTGTCGCCGTCGCGCTTCTCAACCGCTTCATGCGCCCCGGTGGAGGCACCGGAGGGCACAGCCGCGCGGCCCATGGTGCCGTCTTCCAGCAGCACGTCCACCTCGACGGTTGGGTTGCCCCGGCTGTCGAGAATTTCGCGGCCAGTGATTTTGATGATCTTGCTCATGATAGGTCCTCAAAAACGGATCGGGCGGCCCGGTGTTTGAGCCGCCCAGGAAGGATTAGATCAGCGCGCCCATGGCGACGGCGGTGTCGCACATGCGGTTCGAAAAGCCCCATTCGTTGTCGTACCAGCTGAGGATACGCACCATGCTGCCATCCATCACCTTGGTCTGATCCATGTGGAAGATGGACGAATGCGGGTCGTGGTTGAAATCGATGGAGACGTTGGCAGCCTCCGTGTAGCCGAGCACACCTTTCAGCGGGCCGTCTGCCGCGGCCTTGATCGCGGCGTTGATCTCTTCAACCGAGGTGTCGCGGGCGGCCTCAAAGGTCAGGTCCACAACCGAGACGTTGGGCGTCGGCACGCGGATGGCCACACCATCGAGCTTGCCCTTCAGCTCGGGCAGCACCAGTCCCACAGCCTTGGCCGCGCCGGTCGAGGTCGGGATCATCGACATCGCCGCAGCGCGGGCGCGGTAGAGGTCTTTGTGCATGGTGTCCAAGGTCGGCTGATCGCCTGTGTAGCTGTGGATTGTGGTCATGAAGCCGCGCTTGATCCCGATGGCGTCGTTCAGAACCTTGGCCACGGGGCTGAGGCAGTTGGTCGTGCAAGAGGCATTCGAGACCACCAGATCCTCAGCAGTCAGCGTGTTATGGTTCACGCCATAAACGATGGTCTTGTCGGCATCCTTGCCGGGGGCGGAGATCAGCACGCGCTGCGAGCCGTTCTGCAAATGCGCCTGGCACGCCTCTTTCGATGTGAAGATCCCTGTGCATTCCAGAACCACATCCACATCGGACCAGGGCAGATCCGCCGGGTTGCGAATAGCCGTCACGCGGATCGGGCCGCGCCCCACGTCGATGGTGTCTTCGCCGGTGGTCACCTCGCCCGGGAACTTGCCATGGATCGAGTCGTAGCGGATCAGATGCGCGTTGGTCTCGACCGGGCCAAGGTCATTGATGGCCACGACGTCAATATCCGTGCGACCGCTTTCGATGATAGCGCGAAGCACATTTCTTCCGATACGGCCGAAGCCGTTTATTGCAACACGAACTGTCATTGTCGTCTCCTTGAGTGCAAAAACCGCTTTTAGATCAAGCGGCTGAGCCAATGTTCGAACAGTCAGCTTTGACGATCCGAAGGATATTTGTGGTACCGGTGGTGTTCAGCGGGACCCCTGCTGTCACGACAATCGACTCGCGCCCGGCGGCAAAGCCGAGATCTGTCACGGCCTTTGCCGCTGCGATGGCTGCGTCGCGAAAGCGCGTTACGGGGTCCTGCAACCGCGCATTGGTGCCCCAGAGCAAGGCCAGCGCGCGGGCGGTTTTCACATCAGATGTGACAGCGACCAGCGGGACCAGGGGCCGCTCGCGCGCAGCGCGGAACGCGGTTGAGCCCGATTGCGTGTGGCAGCAGATGGCCGCGATGGAGCGCGTCTCGGAAATCTCGCGTGCGGCCACGGTGATCGCATCTGCGTCTGTGTCCTGAGCCTCGCTGCGCGTCCCGGCGATCTGGCGAGCATAAAGCGGGTCAGCTTCGACGCGCCGCGCCACGGCGTCCATCGTCGCGACGGCCTCGCTTGGGAAGCTGCCAGCGGCGCTTTCGGCGGACAGCATCACCGCATCGGCGCCGTCATAGATCGCGGTTGCCACGTCATTCACTTCGGCCCGTGTTGGCACCGGCGCGTTGACCATACTTTCCAGCATCTGGGTGGCGACGATCACCGGCTTGCCCAGCTGGCGGCAGCGCACAATCAGGTCTTTTTGGATCGGAGGCACCGCCTCGACGGGCATTTCGACGCCCAGATCGCCGCGTGCCACCATGATGCTGTCGGTAACATCAAGGATCTCATCGATGCGGGCTACAGCGTTTGGCTTTTCGATCTTCGCCATCAACCGCGCCCGCCCTTTGACAAGTTCGCGGGCCTGCATGATGTCCGCCGCGCGCTGCACGAAAGAGAGCGCGAGCCAATCGATCCCGAGCTCGCAGAGGAACTCCAAATCCGCTAGATCCTTTTCGGAGAGCGCCGCCAAGGGCAGCTCGACATCAGGCACATTGATGCCCTTACGGTCAGAGATCTTGCCGCCGACTTCCACGAGGCATTCGGCGTGATCCTCGTCGCAGTTTTGCACCTTGAGCCGGATAGCGCCGTCGTTGATCAGAAGCGTCGCGCCAGGCTCAAGTGCCTGGAAAATCTCGGGGTGAGGCATGCCGACGCGCGTGGCAGTCCCGGGGGTCATATCGAGGTCAAGCCGGAAGGACTGGCCGACTTCCAGAACGTGCCCCGCCCCGTTCTCAAAAGACCCGCAGCGCAGCTTTGGGCCCTGAAGATCACCCAAAATTCCGATGGGTTGCCCGCGCTCTGCCTCCAGCGCCCGAATGATGCCGTGAATGCGGGTGATGTTCTCGTGCTGGCCGTGGCTCATATTCAGGCGGAACACGTTGGCGCCCGCGTCCAAGAGTTTTTCGATCGACGCACGATCATTGGACGCAGGGCCGAGGGTGGCCACAATTTTGGTTTTTCTTGGGGTGGGAGCGGTCATGGTCTTGGCCTGATTTGGACGCGGGCCGCCACAAGGGCGACCCGGGTCAGGTTTCCAGCGTTAAACGCTGAGTTCTTCGAAAAGGCGCGCAACGGCTTCGGCACCCGGATCAACATGGCCCTTTAGCTGGTCCGCGTTGATGTAAGAGGCGCGGCCCGCTTTCGCGACCAGCATCTCGGCCGTTTTGTTCGCGCCAGCGCGAGCAGCCGCGGCGGCTTTCGGCAGACCTTCGGCAAGCGCGGTCAGCGCAGGATCAAGCGCATCGACCATCGTGCGGTCCCCCAGCTTGGCGCCGCCGATTTCCTGCATCCGCCGCAAACCTGCCTCCAGCGCTTCGCGCATGGTCATGCCGCTCGAGGCCGCATCACCAGCGGCTGCGAACATGATCGCCAGCAAAACGCCGGACGAGCCGCCCATGGTTTCGCTCAGCTCTTGGCCAATGGCACGATAAAGCTGCGTGTGGTCGGCCAGCGGCAGGCGGTCCATCGCCTTGATCAAGGCGCGCGAAGCACCAGCAAGGGTCGAGCCAGTGTCGCCATCGCCGGATTTGGCATCAAGCGCGTTCAGATCTGCCTCGGACGCGATCAAGAGCTCGCAACATTTGGTCAGGAATTCACGCGTTTCCTTGTGATCCGACGCAAGCGGCTTGATGGGCTTCAACCCATCGGGAAGGTCGACAACCTCAACCTGCGCCAGCGCATTGACGCCGGGCCACGCCGCGAGCGGGGTGGCCGCCTGCAGAGCCTCGACGTCTTCGGCGTTCGCTGGGAAGAGCGACAAAGAGAAGCCGCGCATCGCCAGCGACGTAACCATCGCGGCGGGCCCAACAGTGAATTTGATGCTGCCCGCAATTTCCGACTGCGCAAGCTCGTGCGACAGCACGGACATTTCCAGCACCGACGCGCCGCCCAGATTGTTCAGCAAGGCCACGTGTTCTTTGTTGAGGTCGATCTCTGACTTCAGCTTCTCGACGACCTTTGCCATCGCGTCTTTGGCGCTGCTATAATCGACTTGCTCGACGCCCGCTTCACCATGGATGCCCAAGCCAAGCTCGGCTTTGCCGTCCGGGATGCGGTCTTCTTTTGGTGCACCCGGCACCGTGCAGGTGTCGAGGCTCATTCCAATGGTTTTAGTGCCAGCGATCACACGCTTGGCCGCTGCGGTGACGTCCTCGTGGGAGGCACCGTTTTCAGCCAACGCACCGGCGATCTTGTGCACGAACACCGTACCAGCGACACCGCGAGCCTGAGGCAGTTCAGGCAGCGCGATGTCGTCATCGACGATCACCATTTCGACCTTCAGGCCGAAGGCGCGCGCACGCTCGGCCGCAAGGCCAAAGTTCAGGCGGTCGCCGGTATAGTTCTTGACGATCAGCACGCAGCCCGCCTCGCCGGTGACGGCCAGAATGCCCGCCAGAACCGCATCGACCGAAGGCGATGCAAAGACGTCGCCGCAAACGGCAGCAGTCAGCATCCCCTCGCCGACGAAACCGGCATGTGCTGGTTCATGGCCCGAGCCACCGCCAGAGACCAAAGCAACTTTGCTTTTGTCCCAATCGTTGCGCACCAACACACGGATATGTGGGTAGCCATCCAGGCGCGCCAACCGCCCACCGGAATTGGCGATGACACCGTCAATCGCCTCTTGAACGATGTCTTCTTTCTTATTGATAAACTGTGACACGAGTATCCTCCCTGTTACCGTTGTCTCGCGCCTGAGGCGTCGAAGAAGAACGGATTTTTTGGCTGAATGGCGACGATGTCACCGGCCTTAAGTTCCGTATGTGCATCCGTGACCGTGATGATGTCATGGTTCCGGAAATTCAGGTGCAGACGTGTTTGATCGCCCAAATGTTCCACCCGTGACACGATGCTGTCTGCGCCCGAGCCCTGTTCAATCTGCTCCGGCCGCAAGCCGATACTCTTGGCGCCCGTTGGCGCATGGCCAAACAGATCGGCTGGCAAGATGTTGATACGGGGTTGGCCCAAGCGGCTTGCCGCGTAAACACTCACGGGATCCTCGTAGATCTCGCGCGGAGACCCGAACTGAACCAGTTTCCCTTCATCCAGAACGCCCACATGCGTTGCCATCGTCATCGCTTCAATCTGATCGTGTGTCACATAAAGCAATGTTGCGCCAGAATTGGCCTGGATGCTCTTGAGCTCGATCCGCAGATCAGAGCGCAGCTTTGCGTCCAAAGAGCTCAGCGGTTCGTCCATCAGATAGACCGACGGATCACGGACAAGGGCGCGTCCGATCGAAACGCGCTGCATTTCGCCACCCGACAACGCCGTCGCCTTGTTGTCGAGCTTGTGCGCAATTTGCAAGATCTCGGCGACATCCTTCACCTTCTTCTCAATAATGTCAGCAGGTGTCTTCAGCAGCGGCGATTTCATTGGGAACGCCAGGTTCTCTCGTACCGTCAAGTGCGGGTAGAGCGAGTACTGCTGGAACACCATCGCCACGTTGCGCTGCGCCGGGGTCAGGCCGTTCATCGACTGGCCGCCAATGAAGACCTCGCCCTGATCCGGGGCCTCAAGGCCCGAAACCATACGCAGGGTCGTGGTCTTGCCTGCGCCGGTGGGGCCAAGCAGGACAACAAATGCGCCATCGGGAATGGTCATCGACACATTGTCGAGCGCGGTCACGTCTCCATAGCGGCGGGTAACGTTATTTAGGACTACCTCAGCCATGATTCAGCACCCCCTCATTTGCTTCTGACAGCAATGCGCTGCCTTTGTCCGCGTCAAACACGGTCAGTGTCCGCGCATCCAGATCGAGACCGGTTGAAACCCCGGTTTTGACGCTGACGTCGGACGCGATCCGCGCCTTCACGTCGCCATAGGCCGTCCGAACGGTGACAATCTGCGTTGTGCCCAGATATTCGGTCGCAAGAACCTCGCCGCGCACCTGGCCTGCATCACTGAGGCGCACATGCTCGGGGCGGACACCCAATGCAAGTTCACCGCTTGTCCCGGCGCGCAATTCGGGGACGCTGATCTCAGAGTCGCCGAGCTTCACCGAGGTTGCTCCAGTGCCGGCCATCCCGCTGAACTTCAGGAAGTTCATAGGGGGCGACCCCAGGAAGTTCGCAACAAACATGGTTGCGGGCCAGTCGTAGATGTCCTGCGGCACACCAAACTGCTCAACAACACCGTGGTTCATAACGACGATCTTGTCACCCATCTGCATGGCTTCCAGCTGGTCATGGGTCACGTAAACCGTGGTTGCGTTCATACGGTCGTGCAGTGCCCGCAATTCTTCGGACATATGTTCCCGGAACTCTGCATCAAGCGCACCCAGTGGCTCGTCCATGAAGAAGGCTTTGGGGTCACGTACAATCGCACGGCCCAAGGCAACGCGCTGGCGGTCACCGCCAGACAGACCGCCCACGGGCTTGTTCAGAATGTCCGTGATGCCGAGGATCTCTGCGATCTCTCCAACCTTCTTTTTGACCGCATCTTTGGGCATCCCCTGGCTCAGCAGAGGATAGCTGATGTTCTTACCAACATTCATATGTGGGTACAAAGCGAACATCTGGAACACAAAGGCGATATCACGCTGGCTTGCAGGCTTTTGGCCCACTTCTTCGCCGTCGATGTAGATCTCTCCCGAAGTGGGCAGTTCGAGACCTGCCATCATCCTGAGTGTCGTGGTCTTACCGCAGCCCGAGGGGCCCAGCAGCATGAAGAATTCGCCATCTTCGATGGTAAACGTTGAAGACTGAACAGCCGTAAACGTCCCGAATTCCTTGCGCACATTCTCAATTCGTATCTGTGCCATTTCAACTTACTCCGGGAAGTGACTGACGATGATAAACATCACCGTGCCGATCAGTGTGACAATGAAGGAGTATGTGAACAATCCGAGCAAGAATGGCTGCATAAGCATGACCACACCCAGTGCGATAAGGATTGAAGCCAACATCTCCCAAGGGCCGCGGCGGAGCCGCAGCAATCCGATGATAAAAGCACTCATTTGCGTACCGCTCCGAATGTGATCCCACGCAGCAGGTGCTTGCGCAGAAGGATTGTGAAGACCATGACCGGCACAAGGAAGATCGTCGCACCAGCGGCAACCGCGGGCCAGTCCTTGCCGCCAACCCCGATGATCGTTGGAATGAACGGAGGTGCGGTTTGCGCTGTGCCCGAGGTGAGCAGGACAGCAAAGGCGTATTCGTTCCAGGCAAAGATCAGGCAGAAGATCGCGGTCGAAGCGATGCCGGTGGCGGCCTGTGGCAGAACCACTTTGTAGAAGGCCTGGAACCGGGTGTAGCCGTCGATCAGCGCGGCCTCTTCATACTCGACCGGGATCTCGTCGATGAAGCCTTTCAGCAGCCAGACCGAGAGCGAGAGGTTCACCGCAGTATAAAGCAGGATCATCCCCAGATGCGTATCGTTCAGGCCAAGGTTGCGGAACATCAGGAAGATCGGGATCGCGACCGCGATTGGCGGCATCATCCGGGTCGAAAGGATGAAGAACAGCAGATCGTCTTTCAGCGGCACCCGGAACCGGCTGAAGGCATAAGCCGCCGCAGTTCCCAAGACCATACACAGGATGGTCGAGCCAAATCCGATGATGACCGAGTTCAAGAAGCGCTCGCCGTAGCGCGAGGGGCCAGAGATGGTTTGGCCTTTCTCGCGCACCAGCTCTTCGTACCAGGTCTCAGCAGGCGGCAGCTCGGCCATGGCGTCTTCGTTGACCCGCGTCCGGCTGGTGAAGAGGTTCACATAGCCTTCGACGGAGGGTTCGAACACAACCTTCGGCGGATATGCAATCGCGTCCTCTGGTGACTTAAAGCCCGTCGCAATGATCCACAGAAGTGGGATGATGGTGATGACCGCGTACAGGACAACGGCGATTCCGGCGAACCACTTCGTCCGATTGGTCGGCTCTGTGACAGAAAAGCTCATCTTTCTTTTACCTTATTCAGGGCTTTCACGTAGATCGCAGCGAGGCCGAACACGGTCACAAACAGGATGACTGCGTAGGCGGACGAGTAGCCGGTGCGCCATTTCTCAAAGGCTTCCCGCTTCAGATCGATGGAGGTGAGTGTTGTGATGTTGCCCGGACCGCCGCCGGTCAACTGGACCACAAGGTCGAACATTTTGAAGTTTTCGATGCCCCGGAAGAGGACCGCCAGCATCAGGAAGGGCAGCGCCATGGGGATGGTGATCGTCCAGAACTGCCGCCATTTGCTGGCGCGGTCACATTCCGCCGCCTCATAGATTGAGTCTGGAATGGATCGCAGGCCCGCCAGACAAATCAGCATCACAAACGGCGTCCACATCCAGGTATCGGCAATCACAATCGCCCAGGGCGCTAGATTAACGTCTCCGATCATCGAGAAACTGGAGGGGTCCGCGCCGGTAAAGAACGCGACCACGTAGTTAAAGAGACCAATCTGCGGCTGATAGAGGAACGTCCAAAAGTTGCCGACCACCGCCGGGGACAACATCATCGGGAAGACGATGATGGTTGTCCAAAGGTCGTTGCCCTTGAACTTCTTGTTGATCAGATAAGCCAGCGTGAAGCCAATCAGAACCTGCAGGACAATCGTCCAGATCAGAAAATGCGCCGTCGCCTGCATTGTGCTCCAGATGTCTGGATCGTTCAGGATACGCTCGTAGTTTCGCAGTCCGACCCATTCGACGTCATTGTTGGGCCGGTTCACCCGGTAGTTGGTGAAGCTCAGGCGGATCGTCCAGATCAGAGGAAAGATGTTGACCGCAAGAAGCAGGAAGATGGTTGGAGCAACGAAGATCCAAGCAATCGTCCGATCTGAGAGGCCCCTGATCTTCTGGGCTACCGGCTCTGGCGTTGCTTTTGCAGCAGCAGTGACTGGGTTTGCCATTTCAATACTTATCCTTCATCGCGAACACGCACATAGGCGCCTGCAAAGTGTTTTGGTGTTCGTCATTTGTTGGGTTTATGTCCCCGGGCACCGCCTCATCGGCGGGCCCGAGGTAGGTTGTCGGCCCGAAAAGTTCAGGCTGACAGGGAGGAGCCTTTAAAGCTTGCCTTCGTCTTCGAAGGTTTCGGTCCAGTCTTTGACCAAACCGTCAAGCGCTTCTTGTGCGGTGCCGTCGCCCGCAATCACGTAGTTGTGGATGCGCTCTTGCATGGACAGCAGAAGCTCAGCAAAGGCTGGCTCGGCCCAGAAGTCCTTCACGATGGCCATGGAGTCCAGGAAGGTCTGCGCGTAAGGCTGGCTGTCAGCAAAACCGGGCGCTTCGACCACAGCGCGCATCGCCGATGCACCGCCCATGTCCCACCAGCGCTGCTGGATCTCAGGCTGCGCGAACCACTTGATGTACTCAAGCGCGGCGTCCTGGTTCTCCGAGTAGGACACAACCGAGATGCCTTGCCCACCCAGCTGGGCGAACTGGCCGGCGGGGCCAGCGGGATTCGCGAAGTAGCCAGACTTGCCGCCACCCACGTTCGGGTCAGCTTCAACGCCGGGCCAGATGAAGGCGAAGTTCATCTGCAGAGCAACCTGGCCGGACTTATAGGCGTCGATGTTCTCTCCCATGTACCAGTTCGACGAACCGGGAGGGGTGCCTACGTCATAGAGCGCCTTGTAGAACTCAAGGCCGGCAACAGCTTCTGCGCTGTTGACAAAACCTTCCATCTCGTAGGGGTTCTCGGGGTTGTTGAACTCGAAGCCATAGCCATAAAGCGCGTTGGTCACGCCCATCGTGATGCCTTCGGACCCACGCTCGGTGTAGATCGCGGCGCCGTAGACGGTCTTGCCGTCGATTTCGCGGCCCTGGAAGAACTCAGCGATGTCTTTCAATTCGCCCAACGTGGCGGGAACACCCAAATCACGGCCATACTTTTCCTTGAACTCGGCCTGAATCTCGGGACGCTCGAACCAGTCCTTGCGGTAGGTCCAGCCCACAACGTCAGCATAGGCCGGCAGCGCCCAATAGTTTGGCGTATTCTTTGGCCATTCGGCATAGCCGGTCACGGTCGCGGGCAGGAAGTCCCCCATGTCGATGCCGTTGGCGTCAAAGAAGTCGTTCATCTTGACATAGTGGCCATTTTCAGCGCTGCCGCCGATCCATTGGCTGTCGCCGATCATCAGGTCGCACAGCTGCCCGCCCGAGTTCAGCTCGTTCAGCATCCGGTCCGCAAAGTTGGGCCAAGGCACAAACTCAAAGTTCATGTTGTGGCCAGACTGCGCCTCGAAATCTTTGCTCAGCTCAACCAATGCGTTGGCCGGATCCCAAGCTGCCCAGCACAGCGTCAGGTCTGCTGCTTGCGCCACCGAGCCGGTGGCCAAAAGTGCTGCAGCAGCAGCAGAACACGTCAGTTTGGTCTTCATAGAGAAGCTCCTCCCTTGGGGTTTTATCGCAGCTCCCCGCTGCGAATCGTTAACACAGCCTTGGTACGTGAGACACGTGCCTCATTGCAAGAGATTTCTGAGGCACGTGTCTCACGGCTCTTGCAAACAGACGAAACTTAAGCGAGTATTTCCTTGAAAAATTGGTCATCTGGAGGAGAGGACCAAGGCATGCGACCAACGACCAAAGACCTTGCCAAAGCCGCTGGCGTTAGCCGCGCCACGGTTGACCGCGTCTTGAATGAACGCCCTGGCGTGCAGGAAAAAACGATCAAGGCCGTCAACGCGGCCATCAAAGAGCTTGGCTTTGTGCGCAACGTCTCAGCCGCCAATCTCGCGAAAAGCAAAGTCTATCGAATCTTGTTTCTTCTCCCACAAGTGGGGGGCGAGTTCCTGGCGGGTATCGAAGACGAGATCGGTGTGTTGCGCCTGGCGGTGCGCAACGACAATGTAGAAATATCAGTCAGAAGAGAACTCAGCCGAGACCCTCACAAGGTGGTCGAAATCCTCTCCAAGCTTTCTCCTGAAAATTTTGACGGGGTGGCGCTTATGGCTTCGGAAAGCCCTCAAGTGCGCGACGCGACATCCCGCCTTACTGAGCGCGGGGTCCACTTGGTGCAGTTGATCTCCGGTCAGCCCGACATTCGCCCCTACGATTTCGTGGGCATCGACAACTTCGCAGCCGGCGCAACCGCGGCGAGTTTGCTTGGGGGCTTCAATCGTGCCAGAGAAGGCAATGTCCTTGTGATCACCGACACAATGACGTCCCTCGATAGCGCAGAGCGGCGGCTGGGATTCGATAGCGTTCTCCAAGACCGGTTCCCGGAGCTGAAAGCGCTTCCAACCCTTGAAAGCCATAGCGACCGGGACCGTGCGGACACGATTGTGCGAAACACATTGCGGAACTTCAGCAACATCGTGGGCGTATATGTCATGAGTTCTGAAGCCGCCGCGCCGCTAGAGGCGGTGTTTCGGTATCGTGACCACGCTGATCAAGTTATCATCGCCCATGAGCAAACCCCCTCAACGACTCGGTTCCTGCAAGACAGAAAGATCGACGCCTTAATCACGCAAAATACGGGCCACGCTGTTCGAAGCGCAGTGCGCCTTTTGAAAGCACGCGCAGACGGGGTTGAACCCCTGGCCTCTCAAGAAGACGTCCGGATCGAGATTTTGTTGAAGGAGAACCTGAGCCGAAGACAGTTCAGCCGCAAGCGTTGAGAGTGCCCGCTCGGAGATTCGAGGTTTGCAAAGCTTTTGAGCAAGACCGACCTACATGACCCTACCGGTACTAGCGCTAAACGTCGCGCTCCCCACGCGTTGCGCTGTAAACACAACGCATCCAACCGATGGCGTCGTTACCATATGCTCAATACTCGCGTACAGCGGCGTGGATAAGTCCCGAGGGCGCTGAATGGGTTGCAATAACGGCTGACATCTTCCTTCTGCCTCGAAAACCCTCTTTGCCACTGATCGTAGTTTTCTTGGCATCCGCCCTGAGCACAGGGTGGTTCCTAAGCAGTCATATTAAAGCAACATTTTCGTCCATGTCCCGCCACCCTGATGAGGGCGCTGTGAAAATCGGTATGGGTTCCGATGCTAAGGCGATTCTTCAATCACCGTTCTGGTGACAAATATTGCAGCGACGTGCTGATCGTGCTGATAGAGTGAGTAAATGCTGCGTCAGCAACCACCGCGTTTGCGCCGGTCCGGTCTGTCCCGCACCCTTCCCGTTCGCAGGCCTCGAAATTTCACTATCGAGGCGAATATCCGGTGAACGGGCTGCAACCGCAGTATCTTGAAGGTAGGTCGAAGGTCCGGATTGGGCCGTCCACGTCGCCAAACTGTTGGACAATCGTTCGAGTGCTGCGCTGCATCCGATGTCGGCTACGAGCCCATTTTACCGGATGCTGCGCGCGCGACCAATGTCCGCATACGGGTTGGCTGCCATCCGAGCCGTGTCTACTGTGACGCTATGACGGATGCCCTAGTTTCTGAAGCCTCGCCAATTCGCTACCGTGTCTCAGGCATGGACTGCGCCAAGGATGCTGCGCAAATCGAACGTGCCGCACAGACCGCCGGAATTGCGCCGGACGCCGTGAAGGTGTCGGCAGCGACACACATCATGACCCTAACGGTCTCCGAGGCGCGTTTGCCCGAGATCGAAGAAGCGGTTGCGACGACAGGCTATGGATTTGATCGTATCAAGGATGGCGAGGACATTCAGACCGGGGCGGCGCATCAAGACCCGGCATACCGTCGCGCGCTCTGGATCGTCGTATTGCTCAATGTCGGCTACGGTTTGATTGAAATGATCGGCGGGTTTCTTGCGGGGTCGCAGGCAGTCAAAGCCGATGCGCTCGACTTCATTGGCGACGGTCTCATCACGTTTCTTGGCCTGCTTGCAATTGGTTGGAGCCTTGTCTGGCGGGCGCGCTCTGCGTTGATCCAAGGCGTTTTCCTCGGCTTGCTCGGATTGGGCGTACTCGCAACAACGGTTTGGCGCGTATTCACCCAGACCATGCCAGACCCGACCCTGATGGGCGTATTCGGTATCGTTGCTCTTGTCGTGAACGTTCTCGCAGTGCTGCTGCTCATGAAGTTCCGCAAAGGCGACGCAAACATGAGGGCCGTTTGGCTTTTTTCACGCAACGACGCTATCGGTAATGCTGCAGTCGTTGTGGCTGCAGTTTTTGTGGCTTGGCTCGGGAATGGTTGGCCTGACTTGCTGGTTGCCTTCGCGATTGCTGGACTTTTCCTACACTCATCTTGGTCGATTGTCCGCGACGCGAAGGCCGACTTGGCGACTGCTGGTTAAGAACTCCAAAGCAGACCATCAGTGCCTATCGGCCAAAGGCGGCTTTGTCCCGCATAGCTGACAACCAACAATGCTCTTAAATACGCGAGCGCAGCGAAAGTCCGGTTTGACGGATCGCACCGCAGCATTGGGTCAAATGCATGAAAGTCTGCTCTGGGCCGTCCTCGTCGGTTCGATCCGACCTTGGACACGCAATGCTGCGGTCGCCCCAATGGCCGCGAAGAGCCCAAGGCAGTCATCGAGTTTTCTCGCTGCGCGCGCTCGCAGCACAAAAATTGCTGCGCCTGCTCACTCGACGACGCCTCGCGGCGGCAGTGATATCCGCCATTCATGCAATACGCGGCGAGGATCTGAGGGGCAATTTACAGGTCGCGGACAATGCGGGCGTCCGTTTGCCTTGGAAAAGACTGGCGTATGCCGCAAGCGAGCTGATATTGGGTTGGGTGAAAAAGCGCAACCAATGAGGCTAGTATTAATGGCCATTTACTCCGGTTACCGATGGTTGATTGACGAATTTGTGGAGATTGCGTCAGGGGGTGTTGTTGCAAATCGAATTCGCCAAAATGGCCACGGCGTGCGAACCAACGATAGCGATGACTTCCCACTAAACGCCGACGAACAGGAGGAAAAGGAACTGCTCCTGTCCTTAGCGCCGGATGCGCGCATTGTGGTCGCAAAGATGATTGAGAAGGCTAGGCGCTCGGCTATCCATGACCTGGCCTGTTTCCTGGAGCGCGAAATCTCTGTCGGAAAGATGTCTGTATTTGTTGACGATGAGAAACTGGAAGAAAGCCCATATGCCTCATATCACTATGACTTCACTTGCCGTCTAGAAGGCGACAAATGGCCTGATGGGGATTGAGCAGTTTGGGCTCTGAGCTGCCCAATGCGGCGGCAGAATTCCAGTCCAAGAGCTGCAACGGTAGGCGGTCATTCAGCTCAGTGCACAACGACTGGCCTCAATTCATCATCGGTGTGGAGACGGAAAGTTCTCTGCCAAAGTGGTGTTTTTGTGTAAATCGTTCGGTCAGAAGGCGAATGGCTTCCGTCGAGTTCTGTCGACTCCAGATACCCCAACCAGCTCAGTGGTTTCAGGACGTGCCACATCAGAAACGAGGCATGGTCCCAAAACGCTCTATCTCCCGCACCGGAATATTCGACGCCATAGAAGGTCTTCAAGAGTGACGCCTCGCTCACCCCGCCATGCGCTTCGACATTGATCACGTTGAGCCAGATGTCCCAGTTCCCCGGCGCAACAAAGGGGAAGCGCTGCAATCGGCTGTGATCGAACTCGAACAAGAAGCCTTGCGTCAGCGCCGCTTGCAGTATCCCGGGCGTTTGAGCCAATGCCTCCGCCTTCTTACTGAAACGCCATTTGCCTTTGGCATGGCGTCCGAGCTTCATTGAGATCATAAGCTCGTGCAAGACAAGGACGGGTATGACATCTTCCTCGTTCAACACCTTTTGGATGCGCAAGAGCTGGTCAGCCGAGTATTCCGGCCAGTTGAAGTTCTTTGCCGCCCACGTCGCGAATTTGCGATTGAATGCCTTACTCTTCGTAAGGCCGATCCCGTCATTTTCTCTTGCAAAACCAATCGTTTTCAGCACCGCGTCCAGAAGCTTTGAACCGCCAAGAATTGGATCAGAGTTATCGAGCGTTCGAAATTCCACAGCCACCTTCGGATCTCTCAAATTTGGTTGCCTTCCCAAACAGCATAGCGGGCCTGTGTCTCAGCTGTGAAGCCGTTCGCTCACGTGCAGCGGTCACTGCACCAACACGTGGCGAAACCGAGGTCAGAGCCCAAAGTTCAAAATGCTGCGACTTGAACGGATAGCTGCTAACCGCGGTTTGCTGACTTTGGCGATTGTAATGACGGTCTTTGGGGTCTTTCGCCGACAATTCAATTTGCGGTTCTTGCGACTCTCCGTCCGGACATCCGCCGCTTTTGGGAAAGAGAGCTATTTCGACGACGTCAATCCGGGAATTGGCAAGCTTGGGCCAAGGCGTCCATCAACATCCGCATACGTTTGTTCAGGCGGCGGTTCGCGCTGTGCACGACGTAGATGCCGTAGTCCTTGTGTTTCAGGTGGTCCAAGACCGGGATCAAACGCCCAGCTGACGCCTGTTCTTCCACGACAAAGAGCGGCAGGCGGATGATACCGGCGTCGCGGAGAGCGGCATCGACGAGGAAAGAGCCGTAGTTTGACCTGAGAGCCGGGCGGAAGGTCACTGTGCGCTTTCGGCCCTCTTCTTCGAACTCCCAGGTCGCCCGGCGCGCGCCGCCGTAGTGCAGAAGTGGGTGATCAGTGAGTTGCTCCACGGTCTTGGGCAGCCCCTTTGCCTCGGCGTAGCTGTGGCTGGCGAACAGGCCGTGCCGCGTCGTGCCGATCCGGTGGCAGTTTAACCCCTTCAGCTCCGTCGCTGTCACGCGCACGGCAAGATCGTAATTCTCAGCCTCCAGATCGACGGTTCTGTCGTCGAAATCGATGACGAGATCGATCTGGGGATGACCTTCGGCGAATTGAAACAGCGTCGGCTTCAGAAAGGTCAGGCCAAACTCTCGGGCAATCGAGATTGAGAGCGGCCCTTTGGGAGCATGGCCGAGATGCAGGAAATCTGCGTCCAGATCATCGGCGTCCGCGACCATTGCGCTGGCCCGTTGATAAAGTTCCTGACCGGCTGTTGTGACCTCCCACACGCGCGGTTGCCGGTCGATGAGGCGCACGCCGTAGCGATCCTCCAGCTGGGCCAGACGGCGACTGACGGCAGATTTGGCGATGCCCATCTCTTCTGCAGCCCGGGCGATGCCGCCACTGTCGACCGTTTTTAGAAAGAGGCGCAGGTCCTCGATTTGTCCCATGTGCAGGCCTCCTCTGCCCAATCATTGCGCCTGACCTCGATACACCATGGCCCCTCGCGCGCACAGAGTTCAGTGTTCTCAAAATGTGACCCTTGAGGCCGCTTTTTTCGATCTATGCGCGGTTTTCGAGAGGCTTAGGGTGCAGGCTGTCCAAATCAGACCCGGAGACTGATATGTCACTCACCAAATCACTTCTAACGGCAAGCGTCATGGCCCTGGCCTCGACCGGGGCCGTTTCCGCGCAACCCCTGTCCTCCGCAGGCGCGTTGGCCTTCGACACAGGCAACACGCTCTTTGTTGGCGACGCCAAGGCTGGGCTGGTGCATGCCTTTGACCTGACAGACGCGCTGACCGATCAGGCCGACTACCAGCTTGGCCGCGCGCAGACCTTCGAAGGCCGCACGATCTTCAACAATCTCGATGTCGAGATCGCGGCGCTATTGGGGGTCGAGGCTGCCGATATCGCGATCAACGACATGGTGGTGCATAAGCCCACCAAACAGATTTTCCTGTCGGTGCATCGCGGCCATGGCCCGGATGCCGAGGCGGTCGTCATTGCCGTGAACAACGGGGCGCTTGAACTGGTCGATCTGGCCTCTGCCGATCATTCCTCGATGAGCATTGGCCCCGTGCCGACGGCAGAGACGCTGGAGTTTGGCCAGTCGCTGAACACCATGGCGATCACCGATATTGACTATTACAACGGTGAGCTGTTCGTGGCGGGCGTCTCGAATGAGGAGTTTTCCTCCAAGCTGCGCCGCATTCCATTCCCTTTCACCAATGAGATCAGCACCTCGTCGATCGAGATCTGGCATGCCGTACACGCGCAATATGAGACGCGCGCGCCAATTATCACTCAGACAATCGCTGAACTTGACGGCGAACCGACCTTGATCGCGATCTATGCCTGTACGCCCATAGTGCGCATTCCGCTGGCAGAGCTGACAGACGGCGCCGAAGTGCGCGGCACGATGATCGGCGAGATGGGCTTTGGCAACACGCCGCTGGACATCGTGCCATATGTGAACGGATGGGATGGGACATCGAACGTCGTGGTGACGAACACCAACCGCTCTGCCGCCTCGATCAATCTGGACGCCATCGCAAGTGCTGAGGCTATGCCGCATGGCGAAGGGGTGCAGAACGTCTTCTCCGTCGAAGGTGTCTATCAGTTCCCGCTTCCAATGAGCGGCACGCTGCATCTGGACACTTTGGACGACACCTATGCACTGGTGGTGCGCCGCAGCCCCGAGGATGTGCGCAATATCCAACTGCACACGGTGCCGATGCCGTTCTTCTTTGATCGCGCGGACCACATCGTCGAGATGAACTTTGACGGCTCGCCTGACCCGTTCGGGTACAAAGCCGCCCCGCCAGTGGATTACAACTGATGTTTGCCCTGCAAACCAGGATGCGGCGGGCTTTGCTCGCCGCGTTCCTCCTGTCTCCATTCGCGGCGGTGGCCGAAGTCGCAGCGCGGCTGGATGGGGCAAGCGGAGCCGTTGTTGTGACGGGCCTCGCCCCTCAGGACATGTCTTCGGCGTTGAGCGATGCAGAGGCCGTCCGGCTGCAACTTGAAGACAGTGCCTCGGCGCGGGGCATGCTGGTGTCTATCAGCCAAGACGGTGAGGCCCTGATCGTGCAGCCGCGCTTTGCGCTGAAGGCAGGAGCAAGCTATGTACTGACCGTCGCAAACGAAACTTTGCGCATTGCTTTGCCCGCACCAGAGGCAACCACCCCGCGTCTGGTCAGCTTCGCCCCGTCGCAAGCGGTTCTCCCCGCCAATACGCTGCGCCTCTATCTGCATTTCTCGGAACCGATGGCGCGGGGCCAACTGCGCGAGATGGTGTCGCTTGTCACTGTGGGTGGAACCCCAGTCGCCAGCCCCTTCCTGTCGCTGGAGGCAGAACTGTGGGACCCCAGCCAGACCCGCGCGACGTTGCTGCTGGACCCCGGCCGCATCAAACAGGGCGTTGGCCCCAATGTGTCAGGGGGCGCACCGCTGCAAGAGGGTCAGAGCTATCGCCTGATCGTCTCACAGCAGATGCGCAGCGCGGCGGGTCATCCACTTGGCAAGCCAGCGTCGGTGGCCTTTCGCGTCGGCCCCCCTGAACGGCGCGCCATCGACCCGGAAACCTGGGAAATCCTTGCCCCTGCGGCGGGCAGCCAAGCGCCGCTGACCCTCGCCTTTGACCGAATCATGGACAGCGGCGCGGCCCTGCGGCTCATCACACTTCAAGGCCCGGGCGGTCAGCCCGTCCAAGGCCAGATCACCAGCGACGGCGGCGGCTGGTCGATGATGCCGGACAGCCCTTGGCAGGCCGGGAGCTATCGCCTGATCGTTGACCCCGAGCTGGAGGATGTCGCAGGCAACACCATCGGCGCGCCTTTCGACGCCGCCATTGGCACGATTGGCACCCAAACAGAGCCGGTCATTCTGACCATCGAAATTACTGCACCGTAAGGAGGCCCCATGTCCATTCGCCCCGCCATCGGCACATCCCAAGCCCAAGCCACCATGGAAGGCGCAGGCGTGCACCTGCACCGCGCCTTCGGCTTTCAGGACCCAAGTGCGCAGGATCCATTCCTGCTGCTCGATGATTTCCGCAATGACGATCCCGACGCTTACCAGCGCGGCTTCCCGTGGCATCCCCATCGGGGGATCGAGACGATCACTTACGTTGTCGAAGGTGCGGTCGAACACTCTGACAGCCTCGGCAATACCGGCAACTTGAAGGCTGGCGATATTCAGTGGATGACCGCAGGGTCGGGCATTCTGCATCAGGAAATGCCAACCGGAAACGCGCGCGGCCAGATGCATGGCTTTCAACTTTGGGCCAACCTGCCCGGTAGTCTGAAGATGACAGCCCCGCGTTATCAGGATGTGGAAGCCAAAGAGATCCCCGAAGTCATCGACGATGACGGCACGCGCGTCAAAATCATGATTGGCGAATTCTGGGGCAAGCGCGGCCCGGTTGACGGGATCGCGGCTGATCCTCTTTATCTTGATATCTGGGTGCCTGCCGGCCTGAAGAAGCGCTTCAAGGTCGACACCTATCGCAACACCTTTGCCTATGTCTTTGACGGTCAGGCGCGGTTTACCGATGCCTCGGCCCCCGCCGGGGTTCTCTTGGAAAAAGAAGTGTTGGGCCAGGAACTCAATATTCGCGACATGTCCGGCAACCGAACGCTAGTGCGCTTTGGCACAGGCGATGAGATCGAGGTGCAGGCAGGGCCTGATGGCGTTCGTTTCCTCCTGGTTGCGGGCACGCCGATCAAAGAGCCTGTGGCATGGCACGGGCCCATCGTCATGAACACGCAGGCCGAGTTGCAACAGGCCTTCGCAGACCTGCGCAACAACACATTTATCAAGCCATTAGACCACTAGGAGATGAGGCATGGGACTTTTGCAGGACGGCCGATGGGTCGATCAGTGGTATGACACCAAATCCAGCGGCGGGCGGTTTGTCCGCAAAGCGTCGGCCTTTCGCAACTGGGTCACAGCCGATGGCGCGCCGGGGCCGACAGGCACGGGCGATTTCAAGGCAGAGCCGGGGCGCTATCACCTTTATGTCTCGCTTGCTTGCCCATGGGCGCATCGCACACTGATCTTCCGGGCGCTCAAGGGGTTAGAGGCGATGATCGACGTCTCTGTCGTGCATTGGTTCATGGGCAAGGACGGCTGGACCTTCGCCCCCGGCGATGGGGCGACGGCGGACCATCTGCACGGCTCCGAGTTTTTGCATCAGGTCTATACCAAAGCCGACCCGTCCTATTCAGGCCGGGTGACGGTGCCTGTCCTATGGGACAAGGCCAAAGGCACCATCGTCTCGAATGAAAGTGCCGAGATCATCCGCATGATGAACAGCGCCTTTGACGGCGTGGGCGCGGCGCAGGGCGACTACTATCCCGCGCCGCTGCGGGACGAGATCGATAAGGTCAACGAGCGCATCTACGACACGGTCAATAACGGCGTCTACAAGGCGGGCTTTGCGACAACGCAAGCAGCTTATGAAGAGGCGCTTCTTCCGCTGTTCGACACACTTGATTGGCTGGAAGACCGCCTTTCGACCCAACGCTATCTGATGGGCGATACTTTGACAGAGGCGGATTGGCGGCTCTTCACAACATCGGTGCGGTTCGATCCGGTCTATGTCGGGCATTTCAAATGCAACCTGCGCCGGATTGCAGACTACCCGAACTTGTTTGCCTATGTGCGCGACCTCTACCAGCACCCTGGCATCGCCGCGACGGTCGATCTGCCTTACATCAAGAAACACTATTACGGCAGTCACACCTCCGTAAATCCGACCCGCGTCGTGCCGATGGGTCCAGATATTGACTACTCCGCGCCGCACGACCGGGCGCGGCTGAACAAACAGCCAGCACAGCTCGGCGCATAAAAAACAGGGAGAGCCACCATGACCGACAAAGCCGCTCCAATCATCGCCAAGAAATTCCCCGCCAAGGTCGCGTTGGAGAAGGGCAAGAGCTATCTCTGGTGCCGTTGCGGGCGCTCGAAGACGCAACCCTTCTGCGACGCCAGCCATGTCGGCACCGGGATCAAGCCGCTGAGTTTCGTGGCGGATGCGGACGGCGAAGTACTGCTCTGCCAGTGCAAGGGCACCGCGAACGCCCCCTTCTGCGACATGACCCACAAGGATCTCGGCGACAAGGCGGAGGGCGACCCTGCGCCCGAGCCCACCTCCGACATACCACAGGCCACCCCCACGCCCGAGGAACCGACGGTCGCCCGCATCCATGCGCTGGCAAATGACGGGCTGTCCAAACTTGGCCACCACGGCGAGATGGGGGCCATGGGCGTGCCGCGCAAAGACCTGCCCCATTGGGACGATATTCAGATCCTTGCCGCGCAAATGGCGCGCAAGCCGCTCTTGGATGAGGCCGGTGTAGCGACCGAGGTGGTGATTGGCCCGCGGGCGGCCAAGCCGCTAACACTGTCGATCCCGCTCTTTGTGTCCGACATGAGTTATGGCGCACTATCGGAAGAAGCCAAGATCGCGCTTTCCAAGGGGGCCGAGATGGCAGGCACCGGCATCTGTTCTGGCGAAGGCGGTATGCTGCCCGAAGAGCAGGCCGCGAACAGTCGCTATTTCTATGAACTGGCCTCGGCTCAATTCGGCTGGTCGCTGGATCACGTCGCCAAAGTGCAGGCCTTCCACTTCAAAGGCGGCCAAGGCGCCAAGACCGGCACCGGAGGCCACCTGCCCGGCGACAAGGTCCAAGGCAAGATCGCCGAGGTGCGGGGGCTGGAACCCGGTCAAGCCGCTATCTCGCCCGCAACCTTCCCCGACTTGCACACACCAGCTGATTTCAAACGTATTGCCGATCAGGTGCGCGAGCGCTCGGGCGGTATTCCCATCGGCTTCAAACTCTCGGCCAATCATATCGAAGACGATATCGACTTCGCGCTGGAGGCCTCTGCCGACTACATCATCCTCGACGGGCGCGGCGGCGGCACGGGGGCAGCGCCTTTGATCTTCCGCAACCATATCTCGGTGCCGACGATCCCCGCGCTGGCCCGCGCGCGGCGGCATTTGGACTCCAAAACGGGACGTGAAGTGACGCTGGTGATCACCGGCGGGCTGCGCGTCGCCGAGGATTTCGTAAAGGCGATGGCCCTTGGCGCGGACGCGATTGCGGTCAGCAATTCCGCAATGCAAGCCGTGGGCTGCATCGCGGCGCGGATGTGCAATTCCAACAACTGCCCTGTTGGTGTGGCGACCCAGAAACCGGAGCTGCGGAAGCGGCTCGACGTGCAGCGCGGAGCGGAGCAACTGGCGCGATATTTCGGCGCTTCGGTCGAGTTGATGCAGGTCATGGCCCGCGCCTGCGGCCATAACAGTCTGTCCGGCTTCAACCCGCGCGACATCACAAGCTGGAAGCGCGATGTGGCGGATCTGGCGGGCATCCGTTTTGCCGGGCCCGCATAGCGGCCCTGTCGCCCGCGCTCTGGTGTGGGGAGGCCCCATACCCACATCAGATGCGAAAGGAGAGACCCGATGCTCGATACCACCTACACCGTCCGCGACACCGACATGACCGAAGAGATGCGTTTTCTTCTCGGCACCTACCCGCGCGACACGTGGGAGGCGCATCCGGGCTTCAAGGACAAGACCCGTCACTGGCTGAGCGCGCACCAGAACTTCCGCGCTTTGGCCGAGCGGGTGCGCCTTGATACCGAACTGATGCTCGACAAGGGCATGGCGCTGGACGACTACACCGCGCGGCTGTCGTTTCTGGGCGGTCGACTAGTCGGCAATTTGCACGGCCACCATGGCTGGGAAGATCACAGCTACTTCCCCGAGCTTTCGGCTGCTGACCCGCGCTTTGATGCGGGGCTGGAGGTTTTGGAGAAAGACCATGCCGATCTTGATGTGGTTTTGGACGACTTCACCCGCCAAGCCAACCGCGTAATCAAGCTTGCCGCCTTGGACGAAACTCAGGCCTTCGAAGAAGCGGGCGCGGTGCACGGTCAAGCGCAGGTGATCGAGGCATTCCTGAAACGGCACCTCACGGATGAGGAAGACCTTGCGGTGCCGATCATCCTGCACCATAGGCTCAGAGGTTAGGCGGATGCAAAACGAACGCAGCTTGGTGCCATGAAGATTGACCCTCGCCAACTGGAAATGCTCGCCGCCATTGTCGATGGCGGCGGGCTTTCCGAGGGCGCTATGGCCCTTGGCAAGACTCAACCAAGCCTGTCCCGCTCGGTTTCAGAGCTTGAAAAGCGGATCGGCGTGGCCCTGTTTGAACCCGGAAAACGTCCGCTACAACCAACCGAGTTTTGCTTGCAACTGGTGCAGCATGGTCGCTCAGTGCGGCAAGCAGGAGACGCAGCAAGCGACTTTATTGTCCGGTTCAAACGAGGTCAGGCCGGTGCTCTTAGATTGGCGGGGCCGCCTATTTTCATGGATGGGGTCGTCTCGCCAATCCTTGCAGCCTTCCAATCGGAATATCCCGGCATTCGGATCGATCAAAGCTATGGCTATGTTCAGAAGATTCTCGATGGGCTGGCGTCAGACAAGCTTGACGTTGGGATCGTACCCATCAGGGCAACCCAGGTTCCTGACACAATCGACGCTACACAGGTGCTGCCGGGGCGAAATGTGATCGCCTGTCGCACCGGTCACCCACTGTCGCTTGTGGCAGAACTTGACCCATCCGCCATTGCGCAACACTCTTGGATCGCGCCGCCGCCAGACAGCCCACTTTATCACGATCTGCGCAATGTTCTGGATCGGATCGGGGTCAAAGACATCAAGGTCAGTTTTTCGGGCGGCTCGCTAACATCGGTTTTGAACATCCTGCACGAGTCCGATGCGCTCACGGTCCTGCCCTACTCGGTTGTCTACCGGCTGAGGCGGCAAAATACGCTGGCAGCGCTGCCAATTACGATCGGGGATCCGGATCGGCGCCTTTGTGTTTTGACCTCTGAGAGCGCGCCGGAATTTCCCGCACGCAAGCGCCTGTTGCAGTACCTTGGGACCGAAATGGCCGCGTTGCGAGACTTGATGGACCTAGAAACAAGGCGCGCATCGTCGTCTTAGGTTGCCAAGCGCAACTTACCAGATTGGTAACTTAATCTGCAGCCTTTCGAACCTGCCTGCGCCGCAACCTCGCTAAGCTTCTTTCATCAATGGGAGCGGGGACTTGGGCTGACATGCCACATAAGTCAAACAAGCAGCGTGTTCTTTTCGGACAAAACATCCGCGAGACGCTCTCGGATGAAGTTGCTCGTCTTGGGCGTTCCCGTGCCCTGATCCTGTCAACACCCGCGCAATCTTCATCGGCTCTCGACGTGGCGGCCCTTCTGAATGGGCGGTCGGCTGGCGTGTTTTCACGCGCAGCCATGCACACCCCGATCGAGGTCACCAAAGAGGCGCTTGACCACGTCACGGAAGTTAGAGCCGACTGTCTCATAGCAATCGGCGGCGGCTCGACCACAGGCCTGGGAAAGGCCATCGCCTTGCGCACGGGCCTGCCACATATTGTTGTGCCAACCACCTATGCGGGCAGCGAGGCCACACCGATCCTTGGCCAGACCGAAGATGGGATCAAGACGACAGTGACGGATCCGAAGGTCCTGCCAGAAGTTGTCCTCTACGATCCGGAATTGGTGGCGACACTGCCGGTTGCGATGACCGTCACATCGGCGCTCAACGCCATCGCCCATGCGGCCGAAGCTCTATATGCCAGAGACCGAACCGAGGAGAGCACCGAGCTTGCGATTGAAGGGATTGAGGCTTTTACCAATGCCTTGCCCCGTGTCTTGGATACGCCTGGCGATCTCGCGGCCCGCGCAGACACGCAACGCGGCGCATGGGCCTGCGGTGCCGTTTTGGGGCAGGTCGGAATTGCTCTGCATCACAAGCTTTGCCACACGCTCGGTGGTGCGTTTGATTTGCCGCATGCAGAGACCCACGCGATCATCCTGCCCCATGCTGTCCACTACAATGCAGCGGCGGTCCCGGAGCAATTGGCGCCCATCGTCGACATCCTGGGCGGCGATGCGCCGGGCCCGGCGCTTTGGCAGTTTGCGAAGGCGATGCAAGCCCCTCTGGCCCTGCGCGGTCTGGGATTGAGCGAAAAAGACCTTGATCGTGCCGCCGATCTTGCAACGCAAAACCCGTACTGGAACCCGCGCGAAATCACACACGCGGGCATTCGTGCCCTGCTGCAATCCGCGTGGCGAGGAGAGGCCCCGGAATGAGCCTGCAAGAACCGATACGGAGATTGGTATGACAGCACCCGATCAGAGCCTGCCAAAGGCCTACTTCACCGAAGAAGACAGCGCGGCTGTCGTTACAGCTCAGAACATCAATGCCAAGGATGCGCGCCTGCGTGAGGTGATGGATGTCATCACGCGTCACCTGCATGCCGCCGTCAAAGAGATCGAGCCGACACAGGAAGAGTGGTTTCAAGCGATCCAGTTTCTGACCTCGACAGGTCACAAGTGCGACGACTGGCGGCAGGAATTCATCCTTTTGTCGGATGTGCTCGGTGTGTCGATGCTGGTGGATGCCATCAACTCGCGCCGGCCCAAAGGCGCGTCCGAGAACACCGTTCTGGGGCCGTTCCACGTTGCGGACGCGCCCGAATACCCGATGGGCACGAACATCTGCCTCGACGCCAAAGGCGAGGACATGGTGGTCCGCGGTCGGGTTCTGGACGTGGATGGGAACCCGCTTGAGGGCGTCAAGATCGACGTCTGGCAGGCCAATGACGAAGGCTTCTACGACGTCCAGCAGAAGGGGCTTCAACCCGAATTCAATCTGCGCGGGGTGTTTCGGACCGGGGCGGATGGCGGCTACTGGTTCAAGGCGGTCCGACCCAAGCACTATTCAATCCCAGCCGATGGTCCTGTCGGGGCTCTGCTGGACGGGCTTGGTCGCCACCCCTGGCGGCCTGCGCATCTTCACTACATCATTTCAAAGGACGGCTATGACACCGTCACAACGCACATCTTCGACCCCGACGATCCCTATATCGACAACGATGCGGTCTTTGGCGTTAAGGAAAGCCTGATCGCGACATTCGATAAGATCGAAGACCCCGCTGAGATCGCGAAAATGGGCTTTGGCGGGACCCATTTCTGGAACGTGGATTTCGACTTTGTCCTCGCACCCAAGACAGCCACATGAGCACGCCTTGCATCATATGTGTGGCCATCACCGGGTCTTTGCCGCGAAAAAGCATGAACCCGGCGGTGCCTGTCACCGTCACTGAACAGATCGAAAGTACGCATGAAGCGTTTGAGGCGGGTGCATCGATCTGCCATGCGCATGTCCGCAATTATGACGAGACACCCTCAAGCGATCCTGAGAAATTCGCGCGTCTCAAGGAAGGGATTGAGAAGCACTGCCCGGGCATGATCCTGCAGTTTTCGACCGGGGGGCGGTCGGGGGCGGGCAGAGAGCGCGGCGGGATGCTTCGCCTGCGACCTGACATGGCATCGCTCAGCGTCGGATCGAACAATTTCCCGACACGTGTTTACGAAAATCCTCCTGATCTTGTCGATTGGCTGGCGACGGAAATGCGCGCCCACGACATCAAACCGGAGATCGAGGCGTTTGACCTCAGCCACATTCTGAAAGCCGCCGAGATGCATCGCGCGGGTGCGATCAAGGATGTTCCATACGTCCAGTTTGTGATGGGCGTGAAAAACGCCATGCCCGCCGACGCCGCGGTCTTTGATTTCTACGTGAAGACAGTCGCACGTCTCTTTCCCGGCGCGCCCTGGTGCGCTGCGGGCATCGGGCGTCATCAAAGCGAATTGAATGCCTGGGCCATTGCAGCAGGCGGCCATGCGCGGACGGGTCTTGAAGACAATATCCGGCTCGATCGAAACACCCTCGCCCCCTCGAACGCGGCCCTGGTCCGGCGGACTGCACAGATCTGCAACGAACATGACCGGCCGGTCGCAACCGCGCAGCAGGCGCGCGAGATTTTGGGCCTTCGGGCCGCTTGAAAGGACCCAATACAATGCTCGACACAGATACACTCGACAAAGAAGCCCGCGACGCCGCCGCCGCGTTTCAGGCGCGCGCGCTCACGGCGGACGACACAACACTTCAACTGCTCTTTACCGAAGCGCGCACGCATTACGGCTGGCAGGACCGCGACGTCTCCGACGAGACGTTGCGGGCGCTCTTCGAGATCGCGAAGATGGGCCCGACCTCGATGAACCAACAGCCGATGCGGGTGATCTTCGTCCGCTCGGAGGCTGCCAAAGACCGGCTTGAACCAGCCCTTTTCGAAGGCAACCGCCCCAAGATGCGCAGCGCGCCGGTGACGGCCATCATTGCCTACGATCTGAACTTCTGGGAAGAGCTGCCGAACGTCTTTCCGCCCAATCCGCAGGCGCAAGACATCTTCAAGAACAACGCCACCGCTGCGCAGATCAATGCGTTCCGCAATGGCACGTTGCAGGGAGCCTATTTCATGTTGGCCGCCCGCGCTGTCGGTCTTGATGTCGGCGGCATGTCCGGGTTCGACAATGCCAAGCTGGATGAAGAGTTCTTCCACGGCACCTCGCTCAAATCGAACTTTCTCGTGAACCTCGGTTATGCCGACACGTCCAGAATCTTTCGACGTCTGCCGCGTCTGCCGTTCGATCAGGTCTGCGAGACGCTCTGAGGAAGATGTGATGTCAGAACTGAAGATCACCAAGGCTGACATTCTCGAGGCGACCAAAGGAATGTTGCAAAAGCAACTCTACGTCGTCTCGACCAGGCCTTCAGGCAGGCTGGAACCCGTCATGGCTGTTCTTGAGGAGCATCTCGACTTTCTCGTTCAGCTTGGAAAGGACGGTGTTCTCTTTGGTGCAGGTCCGCACTGGGCCGACGATGAACACAGCTGGAACGGTGAGGGCATGGTGATTTTGCGCGCCGACAACCTTGCTGATGCGCGCCAGATCGCCGCGCAGGACCCCATGCATTCCAGTGGAGCACGAACGTTCACCGTGCGCCCCTGGTTGTTGAACGAAGGCGGGATTGGCGTCCGGTTCGATTTCTCAACCGGCACATACACCGTCGATTAGTCAAAATAGGGAGGAAACTATGAAAACGACACTTGCCGCGCTGACACTCGGCGCCCTCGCGGTCACGGCTCATGCCGAGACCTATGAACTCACCATGGCGTCAAGCCACCCGACGGTTCTGCCTTGGGTCGGCCAACTGTCAACGCTTGTTGTTGCCGAAACGAACACGCGGCTTGAAGCGATGGGGTCCAAGGATCGCGTCGAATGGACGGAAGCCTATGGCGGATCACTTTATGGCTTCAAAGATACGCTGGAGGCCGTGGGAGACGGTCTGACCGATGCGGGCTGGGTCGGCACACTTTGGGAAGGCTCCAAGATGCCCTTGCAAAACGTGACGTATTTCACACCTTTCGTGTCTGATGATCTGGTTGGCACGCTTCAAATCATGAACCAGCTACACCGCGATTTGCCTGAATTACAAGCGGCGTGGGAGGACCAGAACGTTGTCTTTTTGGGGGCCAGCGGGGTCGAGACCTATCACCTTATGACTAACTTCCCGGTCAACTCTCTCGCTGATCTTAAAGGGCGGAAGATCCTAGCGCCTGGACCTTCAGCGAACTGGATTGCACACCTCGGAGCAGTCCCGGTCGATGGCGCTCTGCCGACCTATTACAACCAGATCCAGACCGGCGTCGCCGATGGTGTGGTTGTGATTCTGACCGGAGCTTTCCCAAACAAGCACTACGAGGTCGCCCCATACGTCACCCTTGTGGGGATCGGCGCGCACATGACGGGGGGGCTAGGTATCAACAAGGATGTCTGGGACGATCTGTCAGATGACGTGCGCCAGGTGCTGACCGAACTCGGAGAAGAATACACAGTCGCCCATGCCGAAGAAGTCATGGCGCGCTACGAGACCTTCCTGGCCAAATTGCCCGAGGTTGGCGCGACCGTCACTGAACTTCCAGAGGCTGACATCACAACCTGGGCAGAGACGCTTCCCAACCTTGCCGCTGACTGGGTCGCCGCGAATGAAGACGATGGCGCCGCCGCCGTCCTGTCGGCCTACATGGACGCCGTCAAAGCCGAAGGCCTCGATCCCCGGATCGATTGGTCGACGCGCTGATAGATCGCGAAGGATAGCGGATATGCTGACGTCTTCCTCCTTTCGTCGCGGCACAAACACGATGGTGAGCGCAGTCTCTGCGCTCACCGGGTTTGTCAGCGGCGCGGCCTCGATCTGGATCTTTTGTCTGATGCTGCTGATCTGCGCCGACATCATCGGCAGGTCGGTTTTCAACGCCCCAGTACAGGGCGTGGCCGAGATCGTCGCCAACTCGATCGTTGCAATTGTGTTCCTGCAGGCCGCCCACGCCTTGATGTGTGGGCGGATGACCCGGACAGACCTGCTGATCGGATGGCTCGAGGAAGAACGCCCCTTTGCGGCCGGTGTGATGCGTATCGCTTTTCACATCGCAGGAGCAGCGGTCTTTTTTCTGATCGCGGAAGGCACGTGGCCCAAACTGGTCGACGCCTGGGTCGAGGAAGAATTCTTTGGCGCTCAGGGCGTTTTCACGGCACCCGTCTGGCCCATCAAGGTCTGCCTGTTCTTTGGTGCGCTCCTCACCGCGCTGGCCTTTGTCGTTCAGGCGTTGAAAGACGTGAAAGATGTCGCCAATGAAGGCCGCGTCGCACCGCTGAACGTCCGGCATACTGTGCTGGCAAAACCGAAGGGCTGGGTTTTTCTCGCCGCGTTTTTCCTGATCGTCGCCGCAGGCTACGGCGTGTTCTGGGCCGATCTTGGACGCATCCAGATAGGGCTTGTTGCCATCGGATTCATGCTTCTTTTGATCTTTTCCGGAGCGCATATCGCCGTTGTTCTGATCTTGCTCAGTTTCCTTGGAATTTGGCTCATTCGCGACAACCCAAAGGTCGCGATGCGCTCGCTTGCCCTCGCCGCTGATGGGGCGATCAACCGGTATCTGTTCGGAGTCGTGCCGCTATTCGTTCTTATGGGCTTGATCGTTGACGCGGCTGACATCGGACGCGACGCCTATCGCGTGGCAGCCTGGCTGCTGCAAAAGATCCGGGGCGGGCTTGGCATCGCAACCGTGGCCGCCAACGCTGTCTTCGCCTCGATTACTGGCATCTCCATCGCTTCTGCTGCTGTATTCAGCCGGGTCGCTGTCCCTCAGATGGTGGCCAATGGCTACAATAACCGCTTCGCGCTTGGCGTGGTCGCCGGTTCTTCGGTGCTGGGAATGTTGATCCCGCCGAGCCTGCTTCTGATCATCTACGGCGTTCTGGCCGAACAATCGGTTGGAGCCTTGTTCCTTGCCGCCATCGTACCGGGCGGAATTCTGGCCTTGGTCTTTGGCCTCGGCATCTACCTGATGGCGACCCTGCGCCCGCGCATGGTCATGCAATCTGACCGCCAGGTCGAGATCACCGGCGAAACATGGACCACCGCCGCGCAAAAACTGTTCCCGATCGTGACCTTGGTCCTGATCGTTCTGGGCGGCATCTATTCCGGCTTCTTTACACCGACCGAAGCGGGCGCGGCAGGTGCTGCCGCCGCAATTTTAGTGGCGCTTGCCAAAGGCAGCCTGACATGGGCCAAGTTCTGGCGTGTGCTGGTGGACACAGGGTTGGTATCGGTGTCGATCCTCATGCTGATCATCGCCGCGTCGATGTATTCGCGGATGCTGACCCTCTCGACGATCCCGCAGGAAACCACCCAGTTCTTCGCCTCGATGGGGTTAGGGCTGATGGGGTTCATGATGATTTACCTCGTGCTGGTGATCATCATGGGCATGATCCTTGACAGCACGTCGATCATGCTGATCCTTCTGCCCTTGTGCCTACCAATCGTGGCCGAACTGGGCGGCAATCTGATCTGGTTCGGGATCGTCACCGTAATTGCTGTGGAGATCGGCCTGCTGACTCCGCCATTCGGGCTCACGGTCTATGTCGTCAAAGCGACAATCTCGGATCGCAACACCACCTTGGGCGATATTTTCGCGGGTACGTTCCCGTTTGTCGTCATGATGACGATTGTCACGCTTCTACTGACATTCGTGCCTGCTTTGAGCTTGGTGTTCGAATAGCGGCGTTCGGGATTGGCAAAATTCGATATCGTCAAATGGGTCTTCACAAAACGCTTACGTGCGACCGCTGCCCAAAAGGTTCACCCGTCTGGTCTAAGCGGTCTTGCGCCGCAATGACGCGCCACTCTTACCTCGTGAAACTGAACAAAATTTGAGACCTAGCGGTTCTTGGCGTCGAAGGTCCACTTTGGCGTTTTCTGAAAATCCGTACCAAAAAACAGTGTTCCTGGCGATGCTGTTTTCGGATCTGTCGCGAAGCGAAGACAACAGCCATTCGTTCTAATATCTCAGATGGCGGGTTTGTCCGCATGGCCTACATCCAACACTCAAATTTTTTGCAAGCGCAGCGAATGTCCTGTCCGGCGAATTGCAGCGAGGCATCCCGAGATCAGGTCGAATGTCCGCTTTGGGCCGAAAACTTAACTTTGCAAAGTCCGCTTCCTGCGCAATGCCGCCTTTCATGACCTCTAAGGCGAAGGGCAAAAGCTCGGCAGTCCAAATTGGTGGAAAGTGCCAAAAAAATCAGTTGGCATTCGGAATAAGGGCATTCTCGGGCGACCACTATGACACAACATATCGCGCGCCCAGACAAACAAGCAGATCGTCCCACATCAGTAGAGACGCGCATGCCGAACAATTCTAGGTGGACGAAAGGGTGGACTGAAAAACACCAGTCAAACGCAAGACACTGATATTAAATCAGCTTCCTTGATTTTATGGTGCCGGTCGAGGGACTCGAACCCCCGACCACCTGATTACAAATCAGATGCTCTACCAGCTGAGCTAGACCGGCAACCTCATGGAATGTGTCCATACTTCGAGAGCTTCCTGCGTGCAAGAGGGAGTTGCGGGTTTCGGGGTCTCTTCTGCAACGCGGTTTTCACGGGCCTCAAAGCGGCTATAGTGCGGTCGAAAATCAAGGGCAGGCAAAGATGAAAGTCATTCTCCACGCCGGAGCGCAGTGCACGGACGACGATCGGTTGGTCAAAGGGTTGTTGCGAAACGCAGATCTGCTGCGGCAGCGCGGTGTGGCGGTGCCCGGACCGGGGCGTTATCGGACGCTGCTGACCGAGGTCGTGAGCGAGTTGGACGGCGCGCCACCCGCGCCGGGCGCGCGCGATGTGGTGCTGGACGAAATCCTGTTTGACGACCCCGAGTCGGTGTCGCGACTGGTGCTGAGTCACGAGAACTTCTTTTGCGTGCCAAAGTTGATCTTTGGCGGTGGCGCGCTGTATCGCAAGGCCGAGGGGCGGCTGCGCAGCCTGTGTCAGTTGTTCGAAGGCGACGAGATCGAGCTGTTTCTGGGGTTGCGGGACCCTGCAAGCTTTTTGCCTGCCGTTTTTGCCAGCACACCGCTGACCGGATTTGGCGAATTCATGAATGGACTGGACCCCACAGCGGTGCGGTGGTCCGATCTGATTGGCCGCGTGCGCGAGGCGGTTCCGCAGGTCAAGATCACGCTTTGGTGCAATGAAGACACGCCGCTGATCTGGGGTGGGGTTCTGCGGGCGCTGGCGGGGTTGCCCGAGGACATCAAGATTGTCGGCGCCTTTGACATGCTGTCGGAAGTCATGGAACCCGAGGGCATGCGCCGGTTCCGGGCCTATCTTGGGGAACACCCCACTTTGAACGAGGCCCAGAAGCGGCGGGTCATGGTGGCCTTCCTGGGAAAATACGCGATGGACGAGGCAGTTGAGGAAGAGCTTGATCTGCCGGGCTGGACCGTGGGGTACGTCGAGGCCATGAGCGCCGCCTATGACGCGGATGTGGAAGACATGGCGGGGATGGACGGGGTTCGGGTCATCCTGCCCTAGCTCCTGCCAATCGGGCGCTGTCAGATTGGGCCCCTTCGGGGCGCAGGTTTTGCCTGCCTGCGGCAGGCGGGGTGGGGGCGCTGCCCCCGTCGCCTTTGGCGCCTCCCCCGGGATATTTTGGGCAAGAAGAAACCGGGGTTCAGAGCGCCAGTTTCTGCAGGAGCACCTCGCGGTCCATGTCCTGTCGGGTGCCGTCGAGGATCACCTCGCCACGGTTGATCACCAGGAAACTGTCGGCGAGGCGGACGGCGAAGTCGAAGTATTGCTCGACGAGTATGATGGCCATGTCGCCCTCGTCCCGAAGCGCTTCGATCACGTCGCCGATCTGCTTGATGATGTTGGGCTGGATGCCCTCGGTGGGCTCGTCCAGCAGCAGAACCTTGGGTTGGGTGATCAGGGCGCGGGCGATGGCGAGCTGTTGTTGCTGACCGCCGGAAAGGTCGCCGCCGCGGCGGTCCTTCATGTCTTTGAGGACCGGGAAGAGGTCATAGATCCGGTCGGGGATCTTGTGGCCGGATCCGGGCAGGCAGGCAAAACCGCTTTCAAGGTTTTCCGTAACTGTCATCAAAGGAAAGACCTCGCGTCCCTGCGGGACATAAGCGATGCCAGCTCGGGCGGCTTCGAAGGCGCTGGGGTGGTTGAGGGGCTGGCCGTTGAGCGTCAGGGTTCCTTGCGCATAAGGGTGGCGGCCCGAGATGGCGCGCAGGAGCGATGTCTTGCCGACACCATTGGTGCCCATGACACAGGTCACCTCACCCGCTTTTGCGGTCAGGGAAATGCCGTGAAGGATCTGGCTTTGGCCGTATTTCAGGGTGAGGTCTTTGACGTCGAGCATCTTCAGCGTCCCAGGTAGACGTCGATCACGTCTTGGTTGGCGGTCACGTGGTCGAGGCTGCCTTCGGCAAGGACCGAGCCTTCGTGCAGGACCGTGACCTTGCAGTTCAGGCGGCGGACGAACTCCATGTCGTGTTCGACAACAACCACGGCGCGGGTTTCCGCCATGCGTTTCAGCAGGTCGGTGGTGTGTTCGCGCTCGGCCGGGGTCATGCCTGCGGCGGGTTCGTCGACCAACAGCAGGCGCGGGTCCTGGGCGAGCAGCATGCCGATCTCGAGCCATTGCTTCTTGCCGTGGCTGAGTTCGCCTGCAGGGCGGGGGAGCTCCTCGGTCAGGCCGACCTCTTTGGCGACGGCCTCGATGCGCGCCGCGCCCTCGGCAGTCTTGCGGTAAAAGAGTACGTCGAAGGGGCCGCGGCTGTTTTTCAGCGCCATGGCGATGTTTTCGCGCACGGTTTGGGCCTCGAACACCGTGGGTTTCTGGAACTTGCGGCCGATGCCCGCGCGGGCGATCTGGCTTTCGGACCGGCCCAGCAGCGAGGTGCCCTTGTCGCCCCAGAGAACGCGGCCTTCGTCGGGTTTGGTCTTGCCGGTGATGATGTCCATGAAGGTGGTCTTGCCCGCGCCATTCGGGCCGATGATGGCGCGCAGTTCAGGCTCGCCGATCTGGAAGCTCAGGTTGTTGATGGCCTTGAAGCCGTCAAAGCTGACCGAGACGCCGGACATTTCGAGAAGCGTGCTCATTCCGTGCCCTCCTCTTGGCGTAGGGCGCCCTTGTCGGGGCCATAGTCGCCGACACGTTCCGGCGTGCGCCGTACGGCGATGGCATCAAAGAGACCTCCGATGCCCTTGGGCGCAAAGAGAGTGACCGCGACAAAGGAAAGACCCAGGAGGACCAGCCACCAGTCGGTCCACTGGATGGTATAGACCCCAAGGTTCACGTTGGGCGCGCCGCCGCCTGTGAACCAGCTTGAGAGCAACGAGACAAAGGCCGCGCCGATAACGGCACCGTAGAGGCGGCCGCGACCGCCGATGGCGACCCAGACGGCGAGGTAGATCGAGGCGATGGGGGCGATCTCGGCGGGGTTGATGATGCCCGCTTGCGGGTAGTAGAGCGCGCCGGCGATGCCTGCGATCACGGCGGTGAGGGTGAAGACGAAGAGCTTGTAGCTTTCGACGTGATAGCCGAGGAAGCGCACGCGCGCCTCGTCATCGCGGATGCCGCGGATCACTGAGCCCATCTTGCCCGAGGTGACAAAGGCGAAGAGCAGGTAGCCGAGGCCCAGTGCCAGAGCGGAAGCCCAGAAGAAGGCGATCGAGATCATCGATTGCGGTGTGTCTTCGAATCCGGGGATGTTCTGCAGACCCGAGAGGCCGTTGTTGCCGCGCAGGCCGCTGTCGTTCTGGAAGAGGTAGAGCGACAGGGCGAGGGTCATCGCCTGGGTCAGGATCGACAGGTACACGCCGGTGACGCGGCTGCGGAACGCAAGCCAGCCGAAGACCAGCGCCAAAAGGCCGGGGATCAGGACAACCATCAGAAGCTGCAGGAAAAGGCTGTCTGAGAAGGCCCAGATGACGGGGAATTCAGAGCTGCCGACGACGCCGAAGATCTGGGTGCCGATAGCGTCGATGACCTCTTGGTCGGTGGGGGGGATGACGGCGGCGGCCATGCTTTCCGAGACGATGGCCTCGGTCCGGGCATACATCAGCCACATGCCGATGGCATAGCCTCCGATGCCGAAGAATGCGAAATGGCCGAGGCTGAGGATGCCGCAATAACCCCAGACCACGTCCATGGCGATGGCGATCAGGCAGAGGCACAGGGTCTTGCCGAGGGTCTTCACGAATGAGGTCGAGAGAGCGCCGGTGCCGGTGGCCTCGGCCAGGACGGTGACGCCCAGGGTGAAGAGGCCAAGCGCCGCGAGGAACCACAGGACCGAGGGATTTTGCGAGAGGAAGCCGGGTTTCATTTTTGGCTGTCCTTGGTTTGGGTGGTGGCGTCACACTGGGGGGCCAGCCCCCCAGACCCCCCGGAGTATTTGGGGAAAGATGAAGGGGGGAGGGGGAAGAAAAGGGGAGGGCGGTACATCGGATCAATCTCCTGCAGCGCGGCCTTTGAGGGCGACGATGCCCTTGGGCCGGAATTGGATGAACAGGATAATGAAGAGGATCATGTAGGTTTGCGCCGCCAGGGTGTTGGAGGGGTTGAACCACTCGATGCCCTTTTGCAGGAAGCCGATCATGGTGGCGCCCGCGAGCGTACCCCAGACGTTGCCGACGCCGCCCACGACCACGGTCATGAAGCTTTGCACGATGTAGTCTGCGCCCATTTCGCTGGTGACCTTGGCGTAAAGTCCTATGGCGACGCCCGCGATTCCGGCGATGCCCGAGCCAAGGCCGAAGGTCAGCATGTTGATGCGGTCGGGGTTGATCCCCATCGAGGCCGCCATGCCGGGGTTCTGGGTGACGGCCCGCACCTCGAGCCCGAGGCGGGTCTTGCGCAGGATCCAGACGATCAGGGCGAGGAAGATCAGGGCCAGCACGAAGATCGCGATGCGGATGTAGCTGATGGCGATCACGTCGTTGATGACCCATGCGCCGTCGAGCCAGGCAGGTGAGGTCAGGGGACGCGCCTGGGTGCCGAAGATGTTCTTGGCCAGCTGCTGCAGGGCGATCGAGATGCCGAAAGTGGCCAGCAGTGTTTCCAGCGGGCGGTGATAGAGCCAGCGGATCACCAGACGCTCCATCGCGACACCGGCGGCAAAGGTCACGGCAAAGGCCAGCGGCAGTGCGACGATGATCGAGGCGGTGTAGTTGGGGATGAAAAGCTGGACGACATAGCCGGTGTAGGCGCCCATCATGATGAATTCGCCATGGGCCATGTTGATCACGCCCATGACGCCGAAGGTCACGGCAAGGCCGATGGCAGCGAGGAAGTAGATCGAGGCCAGCGAGAGCGCGTCGAGCGTCAGGTCGGCGGCCTGACTGACAGCGACGCGGGTTTCGATGCCGTCAAGCGCCAGGCGGGCGGCCTGTGTGATCGCGGGGTCTTTTTCGATGTAGGCGTCAAAGTAGACGTGGGTTTCGATCAGGCGCTGGGCCTCGGCATCCGTGATGCGGGTTGGCACCGTGCCTGCGGCGGCGAGGGTGTCATAGACCTTGGCGCGAGCCTCAAGCGTGTTCAGGGTGCCGACGGGGGTGTCTGCGACGCGACCGTCCGAGGCGTTGGCGGTCAGGGCGGAGAGGATGTCCGACGCGCTGACGCGGGCCGGGGCGAGGTCGGCGTCGACCAGCATGGCGTAGGCTTCGGTCTCCGAGATGTCCTGGCCAACTGTCAGCTGGGCCGCGATATTGGCGCCTTCGGGCAGGGCGGCGGCAGTGGCCCGCTTGGTGGTCAGGATCTGGTTCAGCACGGCTCGGACGTCGACCGAGATGTCGTCGCTGAGCGCCTGAATGGCGGCGACGCGGGCCTCGGTGGTGTCAGCAAAACTGGCCGCCAGCATGCCGGCCAGGCGCGTTTTGCGGGCCTTGAGCGCTGCGTCGGGTTCGTTGTCGATGGCCGCTTGAAGGGGCGCCAGTTGATCGGCGGTCATCGCCCGGGCGATGGCGTCAACGGCGGCGGTGCGGCGGGCAATGTCGGGATCGCTCAGCTGGAATTGCACCAGGGCCGAAGCGATGGCCTTGCGCACGCCGCCATTGGGGCGGATCTGCTTGAGGTCTTTCTTGATCGCAGTTCCAACCGTTTCGCCCGTGTCGATATCCAGCAGCGTCAGGTCAGAGCCGTCGGCCGTGGTGTAGAAGAACAGCCCGTCTTCCGTACGCACCCACAATTCCTTGTTGCGCCAGCGTTCGAGGAAGTCGGCGGTGCCGGACAGGCCCGAGGCCGCAAGGTCGTCAAGCACGGTGCCGACGGTTTTTGCCGAGGGTTTGGCGACCAGTTTCTGATGGGATTGCAGGATGGACTGCAGGTCCTGGGCCGAGGCGATAGACGGCGCCGCAAGGCACACCGCCAGAATGATCAGGATCGTACGAAACATTTTGGGGGTGTCTCAAGCAAGGGGAGGGGCACGCAGGCCTGCGTGCCCCGAAGGTCAGCTTAGTAGTTCGATGTCAGCTGAACACAGGTTTTGGTTTCGGTGTTGTACATACCGCAACCCAGTTCTTTCCAGTCCGAGACCAGGACTGCCGATTCCGGCAGGTAGTCGGTCCAGGCGTCGCCCGGAACTTCGGTGGTCTGGCTGATGATGTCGAACTGGCCGTCTTCGGTGATCTCACCGATCAGGACCGGCTTTGCCAGGTGGTGGTTCGGCAGCATGACCGCGGTACCACCGGTCAGGTTCGGGAATTCCTGGCCGTACATGGCGGCGCGAACCGCATCAACGTCGGTGGTGCCGGCTTCGGTCGCGGCGTTCACCCACATGTTGAAGCCGATGTAGTGGGCTTCCATCGGGTCGTTGGTCACACGCTCTTCGCCCATCTTGGCTTTCCAGGCTTCAACCCATGCCTCGTTGGCTTCGCCTTCGGCCGACTGGAAGTAGTTCCAGGCTGCCAGGTGGCCGACTAGGTTGGTTGTGTCGAGGCCCGAAAGCTCTTCTTCACCGACCGAGAAGGCCACGACGGGAATGTCGTCTGCCGAGATGCCAGCGGCGGCCAGCTCTTTGTAGAAGCCGATGTTCGCGTCACCGTTGATGGTCGAGATCACGCCAACCTGCTTGCCGTCTTCGCCCAGTGCGACGACGTCAGCAACGATGGTGGCCCAGTCCGAGTGACCGAAGGGGGTGTAGTTGACGAAGATGTCTTCTTCGGCAATGCCCTTGGATTTCAGGTAGCTTTCCAGGATGTTGTTGGTCGTACGCGGGTAGACATAGTCGGTGCCCAGCAGCGCGAATTTCTCGACACCCAGTTCGTCCAGGAAGTAGTCGGTGGCCGGGATCGCTTGCTGGTTCGGGGCGGCACCGGTGTAGAAGACGTTCTTGGACGACTCTTCACCTTCGTACTGAACCGGGTAGAACAGCAGGCCGTTCAGTTCTTCGATGACCGGCAGAACCGATTTGCGCGAAACGCTGGTCCAGTTGCCAAAGATCACGTCCACGTCGTGCACGGTCAGCAGTTCGCGTGCCTTTTCAGCAAACAAAGGCCAGTCCGAGGCAGGGTCGACGACGACCGCTTCGATCTCGCAGCCCAAAAGACCGCCTTTGGCGTTCTGCTCTTCGATCAGCAGAAGCATGGTGTCTTTCAGCGTGGTTTCCGAAATGGCCATGGTGCCCGACAGCGAGTGCAGGACGCCAACCTTGACCGGGTCTGCGCATTCGGCCAGCGCAGGCGCGGCGCTGAGCATGGCGACAGCCGAAGCGGCGCCCAGAAGGCTTTTCATTTTCATCGGGTGTATCCCCCTCTTTCGTCCGCTGCGGTGCGAATTGCTTTTTGAGCAAATCGTGCTATGTCGCGCGGACAACGTTGATGTTGTCGTCGCGCAGAGATGTATCTGCCAGGATCGTTCTGCGCGGCGTTTCCAAATCGCCCTTTCGAGCTGAGGGCAGCTTGGCGATGCGGGGGCTGGATGTGAAAACTCAGAGCTCCATCGAGGCGGGATTTGGGCGATTTTGCTGAAAATCGCGCCGCATTCAGGGTCGACGATAAAAAATTGTGCAAAAAGTGGCGCGGTATCGCGAAGGTTAGGGTGCCGTTGGTCAGAGGCTTCTCGGCGCCGACCGCGTTCTGAGGGGCTGTTTCGGGGCGTCAGACGCCGTTTTGCCGGAAGATTCGCCGGCTTTGACCCTTTTGAGGGGGTCACGCCCAAATTCTTGGCGCAACTTGAGGGTTTTTTGATCAATTCTCTGTGCGAAGCCTGTGGTTTCAGAACACCGCGAATGCCACGAGCGGATGCTTTGCCTTGGGGCCGTCGTTTTGAACGTCCTTGGTCAGCCCCGTGGTGCGCAGTAAGCCGACTTGCTGAGCAAGAGCGGTTTGGGTCACGATAACCGGTGTTCCGAGTCTGCCTGCGTTTCGCAGGAAAGTCTTGGTCCGCGGGCAAAGGGAAAGTGATTTTGGGCGTTGCGCAAAGCCTGTCGCCTGCTGCGGTCCGGGTAAATCCTGGCGCGTCAGGCGGCAGAGGCCGGATCGGGGGCGGACAGCTCAACCCCGGCCTGTGCGCTGTAGCGCAGGGACCAGCGCCGTTGCGGAGCAGTGCGGGCCCGCAGGCGATCAAGCCGCCATGCGGTGTCCCCCTGCCTGTGTGCGGGGTCCAGCCGCCAGCGGCTTTCCACCCCCTGCGCGCCGCCATCGCCCGGCGTCAGCAAAAGCCCCAGCGGGCGGCATTTGCCTTCGCCCGCGCCGGTTTCCGCCGCCAGATGCAGACGGCGCACGGGGGTCAGGCCGGGCAGGCCGGGCAGATCGGCCACCACCAGCGGCACCGCGCCGCTGCGCAGGACCTCTTCCATGCACCACAGCAAATCCTCGGGGCGGCGGGGGCTGAGAAAGGTGAAGTCCTGCGGGGCCACATAGTCGCGCATCCCGTCGGGGTTCAGCGGATCACTGACCCAAGAGGGCGCGATCCAGAAGACCGGCCCCTTGGCCCGCGCCGCCACCATCACCGCCAGCGTCCGCCGCGCCCGCCCGCAAAGTTCATGCACGCGGGGCAGCGCAAAGCTGAGGTCACCCCCCACGGCAAACTGCGGGGGCGGGCGGTGCGATTTGCGGGACATCAGGGCCTGGGACATGGGATCAGTATATATGTTCCTCTTTTGTTCTCAAGTGTTGTTCTCACGTGGTCAGCGGCTTATCCCGCCGAGCCATCGGTGTTGCGCCGCGCGATCGAGGCCGATTTCACAATGGCAAACAGCGCAAGGCCCGGCGCAACCTCCAGCCGCGACACCGAGCGGTTCGAGATCCGCGCCAGCAACGCATCCTCTCCGGCGCGAAGCTTCACGATGGTTTCGCTAGGCGAGCTTTGACGCAGCGACTCGACGGTCACCGGAAGCACGTTCAGCGCCGAAAGCCCATCGGGTCGCACACGCCCCAGCATCACGTCCCCGGCGGCGATCCGCAGCCGCATCCGGTCGCCGACGGGGCAATCGACACGGGGCAGCAGAAGCGACCCGGCCGACAAGGCAATCTCGCTCAGCCCGTCATCATGGTGTTGCAGGACCTGGCCCGAAACAATGGCCCCGGCGTCCCTGATCCCAAGGGCCGGCACCACATCCGGGTCCGACAGGACCTCGGCGGCGGGACCCGCGCGCGCGATGCGGCCTCCGTCCAGGGCGACCACCGTGGTCGCAAGGCGGGCGACTTCGGCAATCGAGTGGCTGACATAAAGAATGGGAACGCCGGATTCGTCCCGCAGCCGTTCAAGATACGGCAGGATCTCGGCCTTGCGGGCATCGTCCAGCGCGGCCAGCGGTTCATCCATAAGCAAAAGCTCGGGCGCAGACAGCAGCGCGCGGCCCAGGGCAACGCGTTGGCGTTCGCCGCCTGACAGCGCGCCGGGACGGCGGGACAGCAGCGGCCTGATGCCCAACAGATCGATGATCTGGGCGTCGTCCATAACCTTTGCGCCGGTCATCCAGCGCCCGTAGTGCAGGTTCTGCCGAACCGTGAGATGCGGAAACAGGCGCGCCTCTTGAAAAACATACCCGATGCGGCGGCGGTGGACCGGCACGTCAATTTTGCGCGTCGTGTCCAGCAGCACGTTTTCGTTGACAAGGATCCGGCCGCTGTCAGGCTGCAAGAGCCCGGCCACCGCGTTCACGATTGTCGTCTTACCGGTTCCCGACTGCCCAAAAAGCGCCGTCAGACCCGCCGGTGCTTCGAACGCGACGTCGAGGACATGGCCGGGGAACCGGTGGGCGAGGGTGACTGACAGGCTCATGATCCTGTCACCCGTCGTTGAATGCGCCGTGCCAGAAGCTCTGATGCCAGAAGCGCACCAAGAGAGATGACAATCGCCACAATGACCAGCCGTGTCGCCTGTGCCTCTCCGCCCGGGACCTGAAGAAAGGCGTAGACGGCCGAGGGCAGGGTCTGGGTGGCGCCGGGTATATTGGCGACAAAGGTAATCGTCGCGCCGAATTCGCCCATCGCCTTGGCAAAGGCTAGGATGGCGCCCGCGACGATGCCCGGCGCGATAAGCGGCAAAGTGACGGTCAGGAACACCCAAACGCGTGAGGCGCCCAGAGTGGCGGCGGCCTCTTCCAGCTTGGGGTCGACGGCCTCGATCGACAGGCGCATGGCGCGCACCATCAACGGAAAGGCCATGACGGCAGCGGCCAGGACCGCGCCGGTCCAGCGGAAGGCAAAGATCAGGCCAAAGGTGTCTTCCAGGAAGCGACCCAGTGGTCCATTGCGGCCAAAGGTGATCAGCAGCAGATACCCAGTGACGACCGGTGGCAGGATCAGCGGAAGATGAACAAGGCCGTTCAGCAACTGGCGGCCGGGAAATCGCCCGCGCGCCAGGAGAAAGGCCACCCAAAGACCCAGCGGCAGACTGCACAGCGTTGCCCAGAGACTGACTCGTAGCGACAGCAGGACGGCGTCCAGTTCCTCGGGGCCCAACCACGTCATTGCGGCGCAGGTGGTGTGAAGCCCAGTTCAAGGAAATGGGCAAGGGCATCGGGACCACGCAGGTAGGCGGCAAACTCTTGCGCCAGGGTGGGGTCCGCTTGTGCGATCACGGCGAGCGGATAGGTGATCGGGGGATGCAGCGTCGCGTCAAATGTCGCGACGACCGAGACATTCGGACTGACCTGTGCGTCAGACAAATAGACCACGCCAAAGGGGGTCTCGCCCGCCGCCACTAGCGCCAAAGCGGCGCGGACGTTGTCGGTCTGCGCCACCTGCGGGGCCAGATCGCGCCAGACGCCAAGCGCCTCGAAGGCAGCCTTGCCATATTGCCCGGCAGGGACGGCGTTGACCAAACCCATGGCCAGACGGTCGTTGCCCAAAAGATTGGGCAGATCGCTCGGATCGATTGGTGCGTGATCGCCATGGGCGACGACCACCAGGGTGTTGCCCAGCAAAGACGTCTTGCTGCCCGGGACCAACGCGCCGCTGTCTTCAACGACATCCATCCAGGTCTGATTGGCCGACAGGAACAGGTCGGCCGGTGCGCCCGCCAGGATCTGACGCGCCAGCGTGGCGCTACCGCCGTAGGACAATCTAAGATCGTGGCCCGTCAGGGTGCGCCAATCCTGCGCAACACGGTCCAGCGCGGTTTTTGTGCTGGCGGCTGCAAAGACCGTCAGTTCTGCCGCAGATGCGAGGCCAGCGGCCAGGGACATGCCCAGCCACACGGCGACGGTTTGCATGATGGAAAGAACATTGCGCATCGCGGCGACTATCTTCGAAGGCGCGGCGCGTGACAAGGCGTCGCGCGATGGGTTGCATTCGAAATCCGGACATCCCGAGACCTGTGTCAAATCGACCAATCGGTCCACATTTGAAAGGATTTGTTAAGGAATTGTCGTCGATTAACGGATGTCTGACCCAGCTTTGACGGAGATGGTGGAGGCTTTTTTACGAATTGGCCGACGTTGTCTGGCCTGACCAAGACCGACACGCGTCAAAGCGGTTCGACTTGTCGTTTTGAGGCCCGAAGATCTGGATTTGACCTGTGAGTGTGACTGAAACCGCGACACCGCCGAGCCTTCGCTTGATTTCTGCGCTGGACAGAAAAGCGCGTGGGACACCTGCGCGCATGGCCCCTCGATCCGTCGTTGCTCGGCCCGGTCACGCTGATCTGGCCTACGACATGGCCCGGCTTTATCTGGCAAGCCTGCAGCGGGACATAGCGTTTGCCGAAATTGGCTCTCCGACCTGTCGCATGGGCATTGGTTCGGCGCCTGCGATACATGTGGAGCGACTTCAACAGGATGTGTCACGGATTGCGCGATTGGTGGGGGCGGAAGACCCGCGAAGGGCGGCTGATCTGTCCTCTGTCTTTGATCGAGGCGTTCCGGCTGCGCTGCGCGTCGAACTGGTCGAAGAGGGCGTGCCGTCACGCGATGCGACTTCAGAAGTCTGGGTGCAGTGGCTGATGACGGCACTGGCCACGCCTCGGATCTTCGATGCAACATCCCACAAGACCCCGGGCGCTTTGTCCGTTGCATTGCACGCAGCCGACCCGCTTTGGTTGCCCGGTGTTTGTGCGTTGGGCATGATCCGGGACGGACTGCCTCTGGACCCGGGGTTGCTTGGCGAACGGGTGCGGTGGACCCCGGGACGCCTGTTGGCACTGCTGGTGCAATTGCGCAAAGACGGTCTGCGTCAAGCCCGCCGCCAAACCGGCCGATTGCGCGGCATGGCGCGACCGTCCGTGATTGCAGCCCGGATGTCCTTGATGCGATGTGGCGAAGCCGTCGAAGCGTCGATGGACACTGAAAAGCTGCGGCGAGCGCTAAAGATACTCGAACACCATGCACCCACGCTTTTGGGTTGGGTGTCCCGGCGCAACCGTGCTTTGGCGGCCATGTCCATTCCGCACGCGCGGTCAGCCCGACGTCTGCCGGAATGGTTGCCGCCGGGATTCGAAGACAATGTGCTGCTGCCGCGCCATGGGATGACCTCGGCCGAGGTGTGCCCTGTCGATACCGAAGGGCACGCGATTGTCGTGGGCGCGGGTCTGACGCTGCTCAAGGCCGTTTGTGACAGCGCTTGCGAAGAAGCCTTACAAGATGCGGCGCGCAACTTCGAGTTGGCGCGCGATCTGAGTGGCGGGTTCTTCCCGTCCGAGACCGAGGCCGATCTGGCGTTTGGCGAGTGTCTGGCGCTGCACTGCTTGCAACACCATCTGCAGGGTGGGTTCGGCCCCGCCGAGATGCGCTTCACGACATTTGATGACCGAGAGGTCACTCTCACACGGGGCGGAATGAGCGGTGACGTTCGCCTGAAGCGCGATGGCGTCACGGCATTGGCGGTCTAGCCCCGGCCTTTGACACGGTTGCGTTTCGGTCTAGTTTTTCCTTTGCAATGGCGGAGGCGGATCAGATGCGCTGGATTACGGGACTGTTTGCGATTTTGTTCGGGGTGGCGGTGCTGAGCGGACCAAGCTTGGCGCAAACTGCCGAGAGCGCGCAGATTCAATCGGTGATCGATCAACAGATCCAGGCCTTTGAAGCGGATGATTTCGACCAGGCTTTCACATTCGCAAGCCCCTCGATCCAGCGGCTCTTTGGCGGCCCTGAGCGTTTCGGGGCAATGGTGCGCAATGGGTACCCGATGGTCTGGCGGCCTGCTGATGTGTCCTTTGGAGAACTGCGCGAGATCCAGGGCGCGCTGTGGCAAAAGGTGATTGTGCAGGATCAGGCCGGGGTCACTCATGTTCTGGATTACCGCATGGTTCAGGTCGATGGCGCCTGGCGGATCAGCGGTGTGCAAATCCTGCCCAGCCCCGATGTCGCCGTCTGACGGACCTCAACCCCCTGTTTTTCCTAGATCGTACGCCCCTGTGACCGGGCATTAATCTGGCGCGTCTAGCCCTTACGCGCGACCGGATCGCCAGTTCCGGCGGCTGTGACCAAAAATTGCCCTGAGGCCCCGAGCACGCGGTGTCGGGGCGCGATGTTGAAAGGGCAATCTATGAACAAGGCGATTACAGACGGAGTGGTCCTGATGCCGACGCCGTTTTCGGCGGGGCTTGGCGTCTGGGCACGCGGCGATGGCACGCCGGGGTCCGACACCTATGACGGGCTGGCCACCGCGGCTTTTGTGCCCGCGGATCAGGACTTTGGCGGCTGTCTCGAGGTGCAGAAGACCGACAGCACTCAAAAACTGCGCTACATGGTCCAGACCCCGCTGGAGCCCGGCTGCTACCTGAAAATCACCGCCCGGATCAAGGCGGTGTCCGGCAACCTGCCCACCGTCCGCATTGCGGGATGGGCGGGCAGCGCCGGTGACACGCATGTCGGGGGGCTGGTCGAGACCGGTCCAGGCACGGCGCTGACCAGTTATGGCGAGGTGGTCGAGATCAGTGCGATCGTCGGCGCCGGCGACCGGGGCGGCGTCGACATGATCTGGGGCACCACGCCGGTCTATGGGCACTTTGGGCTGGACCTGACCGGGTCGAACGGCGGTGTTGTGCGGATTGACGACATCCGGATCGAGGACGCGACACATGTCTTTCACCGCGACCTGATGAACTGGGTCGACGTGCGGGACTTTGGCGCAATCGGCGACGGGGTGACTGACGACTCGGCTGCTTTTGCTGCCGCAGACGCCGCGGCGAATGGCCGTCGCCTGCTTGTGTCCGAGGGCACCTATCACCTCGCCACCAGTGTGACCCTGAATGCGCGTGTGCAGTTCGAAGGCACCGTGACCATGCCCGACAGCGCAATCTTTACGCTGCCGCTGGACTTCGATCTTCCGACCTATATCGACGCATTTGGCGACGAGGAACTGGCCTTCAAGAAAGCCTTCCAGGCCCTCTTGAACAATGCCGATCATGAAAGTCTGGACCTGGGGGGGCGCCGGATTTCGATCACCGGGCCAATCGACTTGCAAGCGGCCGTGCCCAACCGCACCAGCTTTGCACAACGCCGGGTGATCCGAAACGGGCAACTGCGGGCCGAGAGCTCTTCGAACTGGGACCCGGACGTGGTGACAAGCACCGCGACCTACAACGGAAATGACAAGACGCGCCTGACAAATGTGACCAACGTCGCAAACGTCCCGGTTGGTGCGCTTGTCGAAGGCAGTGGGGTCGGGCGCGAAGTCTACGTGAAGGCTAAGAACGTTGGGGCGCAGGAAATCACCCTGTCCGAGGCCTTGTACGATGCGGATGGCACGCAGCAATACACCTTCACCCGGTTCAAGTACATTCTGGATTTCAGCGGGTTCGAGAACCTGCAGGATTTCACCATCACCGATGTGGAATTCCAGTGCCAGGAAGAGGCCAGCGGCATCCTGATCGCGCCCGAAGGCAGCATCATGCAAATCCGTGACTGCATCTTCAACCGGCCGGGCCATCGCGGGATCACCTCTCATGGGGGTGGATGCCAGGGCATGCTGATCGACCGCTGCAACTTCATCAGTGCCGAGAACGGTCTGTTGACCCAGAACCGTCAGAGCGTCGCGATCACGGGCAATTCAAACGACATCAAGCTGCGCAACAACCGCGCCTCGCAATTCAAGCACTTTGCGGTGCTCAGCGGGTCGTACAACATGATCATCGGCAACCATTTCTTCCAAGGCGACAGTGCCAACAGCGGGTTGCGCTCGGCGGGCATCGTGCTGGCGCTGCGGTCCTGTCATGCGACGATCACCGGCAACTACATCGACAACTGCAGCATCGAGTGGACCAACGAGCGTGAGCCTGACCCCGACTTTTCCAGCGGCTTCGGGTTTGCTGGACTGACCGTGAACAACAACGTGTTCCTGTGTTCGCACGTGGCGGACTGGTTTTCGTTCCTGATCGTCAAGCCGCACGGCACGGGGCATTTCATCAACGGACTGAACGTCTCTGGTAATGCATTCCGTGGGGTCGGGGTCACGATCAACCGTGTCGAGCGGGTCGATACCAGCTTTGCCAATCTTGATCACGACAAGGCCAAGAAGATCACCTTCACGGGCAACACCTTCCACAACGTGGAAAACGGGTGTTCGAACCCGCTGACGGTGACGCATACGCAGAACAGCGCTGCCTCGACCTGGACCGTGGGCACCGACAGCCGGCTGGCGTTCAACGGCCACGCGCAAGAGGTCGAGGGTCTGGCCCTGCGCGGCCAGATCCGCAACAGTTCGAACGTCCGGCAATATGATGCCCCCTATACGCTGACCCAGCAGGGATCGGGCAACAACGACGTACATGTGATCTTTCCCACAGCCGTGACCGGTGAGGTCACCCTGTCGATCCGCGCCGACGACTGAACCGGGGGCATGTGGCGCCGGATCAGAAGTGGTGCCACATGCCTATCTTGAGGCCGAGTTCGTTGTCGCTTTTCAGTCCGACAGTGGCGCCGATCTCGAACATGCGGCCCTTGTTCAGGTCGATGACCCACGACGGCGCAAAACGCGCAAATGCAGCCTGACCGTGCGGCTTGCCGGATTGGATCTGCAAGATCCACTTGTTGCCGCCGGGCATCGACCGACCAAAGGTTATGTCGGCCTTGACGTCCGTTTCCCAGGTGTTCACCGCAACCTCGGCCACGGTGTCCACTGAAAACCAGCCGCTGCCACGCCGAGCGGCAAAGCCATAGCCCAGGCTCAGGCCGGGCCGCACGACCGCGGCCCCGTCGATCTTTCCGGCACCGAGATCGAGGGCAACCTTCATTCCGGTGTCCCGGTTTCGAAGCGGGTAGCGCACAAAGACCACGGTCTTGCCCGCGCCGGAAACCGAGCGGCCCGCGTCCAGACCCAATGTCACCTGTGGTGTGAGCCCGTATTCCAGGTAAAGCGTGTAATACTGCGACGGCGTGTCCAGCGGCCATTGGCCCCGTGGCCAGGCCAGCCGGACAGCCGTGCTGGCAAACCAGGTGCCCTTGTCACGCGGCCATGCGCCAGCGCTGGCCTGCGCGCCCAGAAGCATCAGGATCAGAAAGAGGCGGATCACGGCAGCCCTCCCAACCCGCAGGACTCTGCGACTGGCTGGTTAATACATTCTTAATGTTATCGAGAAGCGCATGCCGCAGGGCAGAAAGTTCCCCGGCGTTATGGTCATTTCGCTCTTGCAGTTGCAGAATGCTGCAATTGCAAAAGGGAATCGGTGACGACATGGCAGGATCGGTGATCACAGTGGCCCAGCAAAAGGGCGGGTCAGGGAAAACCACCGTCTCGGCCAACCTCGCGATGGGCTTTCGGGCGGCCGGCAAGACCGTCGCCCTGGTCGACATCGACCCACAGGGCAGCCTGGGTCGTTGGTTCATGACCCGGCTCGAGGCCGGGATGGATTGCGAAGGAATGGATTTTGCCACCTCTTCGGCCTGGGGGATCACGTACGAGTGCCGCAAGCTGGCCGAAAGCCACGATATTGTCATCGTCGACACCCCTCCCAAAGCCGACAGCGACCTGCGTCCGGCATTGCGGGTCGCCGACCTTGTGATCGTGCCGGTCTCGATGAGCCATGTCGATATCTGGGCCACCGAAGGTGTGCTGGATCTGGCGCGTCGCGAGAACAAGTTGGCGCTTGTCGTCATGAATCGCGCGCGTGCGGGCACGCGACTGAATGCGGACGTGGCCCAGGCCGCGCAAGAGCTTGAGGCGCAACTGGCCGTTGCCCAGCTGGGCAACCGCGTGATCTTTGCCGAGGCGCTGGGCCAGGGGAAAGGCGCCAACGAAGGCCCCAAGGGCCCCGCGCGCGAGGAGGTTGCCGCCCTGACCGCCGAGGTCGACTCCCTTCTTTAAGGGCCGGACCCCAGGGGATTTTCCAAAGCCGCCCTTGAATGCGCCGCCCACCGTGCGACAGTGGGGACAGCAATGGAGGACCTCACATGCCAAACATCACCTTTCCCAGCAAAGGCCAGACCGTCATCACCACGTTCGAGATGACCCCCGGCACCTGCCAGGATCTGCTCGAGGCGCTGACTGACGCCTATGAAACCTTCATTTCCAAGCAACCGGGCTTCATCGCTGCGGGCCTCCACGTGAACGATGCCCAGACAAGGATCGCCAACTATTCCCAATGGGAACGGCGCGAAGATTTTCAGGCGATGTTGCGCACGCCAGAGATGCGAGAGCGCAACAGGCGCATCAATGAGTTGTGCCGAAGCTTTGAGCCGGTGATGTATGACGTCGCTGCCGTCTTCTGATCAGGATCAAGGAAGCCCTTTTTCAGGGGACCTAAAGTGAACGGCACAACGACCTGAGGAGGAGGTGCCGTTCATGTACAAGAATATCCTAGTCCCGATCGCCTTTGACGATGACGACCGCGCAGCACAGGCCATCGAGGTGGCCCAGGCCCTGTCCGAAAGTGGTGCGAAGATCACCCTGTTGCACGTGATCGAACAAGTTCCGTCCTATGTCGTGTCCTATCTGCCGCAGGAGTACATGGCCGAATCTCGCAAGGCCATTCAGGCCGAGATCTCCGACTTGGCGGCCCCGATTGAAAACGGGTCAGGTGTCGTGGTGGATGGCCACAGCGGTCGCACCATTCTGGACTATGCCAAAGAGGCCGAGATTGATTGCATCGTCATTGCATCGCACCGACCCGGCATGCAGGACTTGCTGATCGGATCGACGGCCGCCTACGTGGTGCGCCACGCCGCCTGCGCCGTTCATGTGATGCGATAGCAGAGAAACCGTTCGCCTCGAATCCGGGGCGTACGTCCTGGCGATCTACTTGTCCGGCTGCAGGTCGGTCTACTTGCCGAACCGTGCGCGTGTGACGGTGACACCGCCCAGAGTGCCGCGTTCGACGGTGAACAGATCACCGTATTCCAAGGGCGCCGGATCTTCGGCGTTCAGGCTTTCCCAGATATCGGCCAGGTTGCCCTTGTTGCCGACCCAGACGATCGTCTTGCCCTCGCTTCCGTCGACAAGGCGCCGTGCAATGTTGTCGTAGGGAATGCGCGTGACCGATAGGGATCGCGCCTCGGCCAGGGGGGCCGCCGTATCAAGGTTGCGCTGGATGTTGGGTGAATAGATTGCGTCGATATGCACACCCTCAAGCGCGTCAACCAATGCCTTTGCGCGGGCAATCCCCTCCCGGCTCAACTCTTCGCCGTTCCGGTCGGCGTGGCGCAGGACGATCAGCTTGGTGTCCTTTGGGATCGTGACCCGTTCCGGATCAAGCGCGCATCCCGTCAGGACCGCAAAGGACAGGGCCATCAGGCCAAGGTGTCTGCGAGAAATCATGATTTTTGCCCCTCATCGCTTTTGTTCATCACGATAGTCGGTCAGACTGGGTCCAACAACAGGCAGGACGACGTCTGGCTCGAAAAACAAGGGAATTGGATCATGGTAGATGAAATCGGACCCCGCGGAGAGCTGACATTGCGCACTCTGGCAATGCCTGCGGACGTGAACGTGAATGGCGATATCTTTGGGGGATGGGTCCTGAGCCAAATGGACATCGCCGCCGGGATCGTCGGCGGCAAGCGGGCGCAGGGCAGGGTGGCGACAATTGCCATTGATGCGATGAAGTTCATCCGTCCGGTCAAGGTCGGCGATGTCTTGTGCATCTATGCGAATGTGGACCGGGTCGGAAACAGCTCGATGGGCATCGGGCTCGAAGCCTGGGTGCTGCGCGATCGGTTCGGCCAGCGTGAAAAGGTGACCGAAGCCACGTTCACCTTTGTGGCCATCGATGCGGACGGGCGTCCGCGTCCGGTCCCGCCCGAGGTCAGCGACGACGAGGCGTAAGAACCAGGGTCAGGATGGCTGCGGTGCAGGCGGTGGTTGCGATCCAGCCAAAGTACCAGAAGCGTCCGGCCAGAGTATCCTCTGCAAAGGACGCGGCAAAGCGGACCTTGCCGAAATGGGCTGCTGCGAGGCTTGCAATCAGCAAAGCCGCTGCGGCCAGCAACCAGCGGGTGCGTCGGTCGGTCAGCCGGGCCAGTGCTGCGGCCAGGACGGCACCGACGGGTGCTCCGATCAGCGCGACGGTCTGATCCCACCAGGGGTGGGCGCCAAGCGCGCCGGACAGACCGGCATAGGCAAGCGCGATGATCACCGCGGAACCCAGAATGGGCGCAATCAGAGCGCCGAGGCTCAAAGCGCGGCCCAGTCGGTGAAACGATAGGTGCGGGGCTTGCTGGGTCCGGGCATCGGAGCCCTGGGGGCCTGGGGGCGGGGTTGTGCGTGGCGTTGGGTCATCGGGGTTTTCCTCCTGTTTTCAAAGGTGGGACAAACAGCCGGCCTTCGGTAGTCAGGTTTCACTGACCTTACAGGGATGTGACGGTACGTCAGATGCGGCGCGCCGCGGGCTTGAACGGGGGCTTGTCATTGTGGCCCGAGCCTTGCAGGTTGCGCCCTGTCAAGATTTGGGGGGACGGATATGGCGGTGTTGTTGGCTGGCGTGCTGATGGGGCTTGGCGGAACGATCGCGATGGACCTCTGGGCCGAGATCCTGGCGCGCGGGTTTGGTCAGACGCGCCCGAATTGGGGAAATGTCGGTCGCTGGGCCGCGCAGGTGCCCAAAGGGAAGCTGTTCCATCACAGTATCGAAGATGTGCCGCCGGTCCCCGGCGAGACAGGTGTTGGCTGGGCTTTGCACTACGGTGTCGGCATTCTCTACGGCGTGATCTGGGCGTTTCTCGCGGGGCCCGGATGGCTGGAGGCCCCCGGATTTGTCTCGGTGTGGCTGTTTGCCCTGGTCACGATTGCCGCCGGGTGGTTCTTGCTGCAACCGGGTATGGGGCTGGGATGGGCGGCTTCGGCGACGCCTGCCCCATGGAAGGTCCGCGCGCTTGGGCTGGTGGCGCATACGGTCTTTGGGCTCGGGATGTACAGTGTCGCGCTTTGGCTGTGATGCCGCCTCCGTAGGGCGGGGTTTACCCCGCCTTAACCGTGTCGGGCCAAAGTGCCCAGATGCCCAACTATCGCCGCCGACGCATTCCCGGTGCCTCGGTCTTTTTCACAGTCTGCCTTGCTGATCGCGGAAGTTCGCTGCTTCTGGAGGAAGTCGACATTCTGCGTCAGGCTGTAAGGGTGACCCGGGAAAGACGACCGTTTCGGATCGACGCCTTTGTCGTCTTGCCAAATCATTTGCACGCCGTGTGGACCTTGCCGGATCAGGACCACGACTACTCCCAGCGCTGGGGGGCCATCAAAGCGTATTTTTCCAAGCATGTCAGGCGTTCCGGGCGGGCGCCTGATGTGCCGGTTCGATCGGTCAGCGGCGGGGTAAACCCCGCCCTACGACGGGGTCACACCGGGATCTGGCAGCAGCGCTTTTGGGAACATCACATTCGCAACCGTGAGGATCACGTGGCTCATGTCCGTCTCTGTCTGACCGATCCTGTCAAACACGGGCTGGCCTCGCGGCCCGAGGACTGGCTGCATTCGTCCATTCATCGCGACATTCGCAACGGCACCTGGACCGCGTAGGGCGGGGTTTACCCCGCCGCTCGCGTGGTTCGGCAGGGCAAAGACCTACTACCGGTTTATCGCGCGAATTTCTTGTGCTTCATCCGCTTGGGTTCCAGCGCATCCGCTCCAAGACGCCGCTTCTTGTCTTCTTCGTAATCCTCGAAGTTGCCTTCAAACCACTCCACATGTGCCTCGCCTTCGAAGGCCAGGATGTGGGTGCAAATCCGGTCAAGGAAGAAACGATCGTGCGAGATGACCACGGCGCAGCCCGCGAAATCCACAAGCGCGTCCTCGAGCGCACGCAGCGTCTCGACATCCAGGTCGTTGGTCGGTTCGTCGAGCAGCAGAACGTTTCCACCCTCTTTCAGCAGACGTGCCATGTGAACGCGGTTGCGTTCCCCGCCCGACAAGAGGCCAACCTTCTTCTGCTGGTCGCCGCCCTTGAAGTTGAAGGACGAGCAATAGGCCCGGCTGTTGACCTGCGCGTCACCCAGCTGGATGATCTCGGCCCCGCCAGAAATCGCCTCCCACACGGTGTCATCGGCCTGCAAATCGTCGCGCGACTGGTCGACATAGCTCAGATCCACCGTGTCACCGTAGGTGACCGAGCCTTCGTCCGGCGTTTCCTGCCCGGTCAGCATCTTGAAGAGCGTCGATTTGCCCGCGCCGTTTGGTCCAATCACGCCGACGATGCCGCCGGGGGGCAGGGCAAAGCTGAGATCCTCGATCAAGAGCTTGTCGCCCATGGCCTTTTTCAGACCTTCGACCTCGATCACCTTGCCGCCCAGGCGGGGTCCGTTCGGGATGACGATCTGGGCACGGGTGATCTTTTCACGCTCGGACTGTCCGGCCAGTTCCTCGTAGGCCTGAATACGCGCCTTGGACTTGGCCTGACGGGCCTTCTGGCCCTGCCGCATCCACTCCAACTCGCGTTCCAGCGTCTTTTGCTTGGCCTTGTCTTCCTTGGCCTCATGCTCCAGCCTCTTGGCTTTCTGTTCCAGCCAGGAGGAATAGTTGCCCTCGTAGGGGATGCCCCGCCCGCGATCCAGCTCAAGGATCCAGCCAGTGATGTCATCGAGGAAGTAGCGGTCGTGGGTCACGATCAGGATCGTGCCCTTGTAGTCGATCAGGTGCTGCTGCAGCCATGCGATGGTTTCCGCGTCCAGGTGGTTGGTCGGTTCGTCCAAAAGCAGCATGTCGGGCGCTTCGAGCAGCAGCTTGCACAGCGCAACGCGGCGTTTTTCACCACCAGACAGCGTGGTCACGTCGGCATCGTCAGGCGGGCAGCGCAGCGCCTCCATCGCGACGTCGATCTGGCTGTCGAGATCCCACAGGTTTTCGCTGTCGATGGCGTCCTGCAGGGTTGTCATTTCTTCCATCAGCTCGTCGGTGTAGTTCTCGGCCATCTCGACGGCGATCTGGTTGAAGCGGTCCACCTTGGCCTTTTTCTCGGCCACCGCCAGCATGACGTTGTCGCGGACGCTCAGGCTGGCATCCAGCTCGGGCTCCTGCGGCAGATAGCCGACCTTGGCGCCTTCGGCGGCCCAGGCTTCGCCGGTGAAATCGGTGTCGAGACCCGCCATGATCTTCATCAGGGTCGACTTACCGGCGCCGTTGACGCCGACAACGCCGATCTTGACGCCGGGCAGGAAGCTCAGCCTGATGTTTTCAAAGCATTTCTTGCCGCCCGGATAGGTCTTGGAGACACCGTCCATGTGGTAGACATACTGATACGCGGCCATGAGAATCCTCGGATGCTTTTTGGGTTGTCCTGCTTGATACCGAAGGGGGCAGGCGGGGGCAATCGGGATCACCCTCGCGCGGGTGTGATTTGGTCCCGGGCGCGATTGGACTAGGCTGTGTCGCAAGCTGAGGGAGAGTTACGTGAGTATTTGGAGAAAGATGAAGCGCGTCGGGGTGATCTTTGCCGTCCTGAGCGCGCCGCTGGGCGCCTTTGCACAAGACGGAATGCCGCGTGACCTTGGGTGCATTGCGCAGACCGAGGTGCAGCGGGATCACACGCCATCGGAACTGGCCCGGGTCGTGCGCTCTTGCATCAACGCGGCTGACTATGCAGGGGCCATGCAGGTCTATTACACCTATTCGTCCTTTACCTTGTTCGATCAACAGCGGGTTCGGGATGAAAGCGGCCACGTGGTCCTGCAAGAGCTGACACCCTGGATCTTTACCGGGTATCCGCGCGATGTGATCGACAAGCTGAAGGAACAGGCCGATCGTCTGCGTGGGGCGGACGTCGACTTTCTGTCGCAAACCTGCGCCGCGATCCGGGCGACGGGGTGGCCCGAGTATCGCCCGACCTACATGATCCGACGCGCGCTGATGCCGCGCAAACATGACGAGGATTGGGGGCACAAGGATTTCGACCCGGCGGCGGCCTGGGAAAAGGCCTTGACCGAGGTCAACAACTGCCCACCGCTTTAGGGGTTTGACAGGCTGGGACTTCACCGCGATGGTGCCGCTAACGGAGGAGCCCAAGATGACCTATCACCCAGCCGAAAACCGCTATGACACCATGCTGTACCGTCGCTGTGGGCGGTCCGGCCTGAAGTTGCCCGCGATCAGCCTGGGTCTTTGGCACAATTTCGGCTGGGACACGCCCCATGACGTGAAGCGGTCGATCTGCCACGCGGCCTTTGACGCGGGGATCACGCATTTCGATCTGGCAAACAACTATGGCCCGCCGCCGGGCAGCGCGGAAGAGGCCTTTGGGGATATCCTGCGCACCGACTTCGCAGGGTTTCGGGACGAGTTGATCATCAGTTCAAAAGCCGGTTACGGCATGTGGGCGGGCCCTTATGGCGAGTGGGGATCGCGCAAGTACATGATGGCCTCGTGTGATCAATCGCTGCAGCGCCTTGGGGTCGACTATGTCGATGTCTTCTATTCGCACCGCTTTGATCCGGACACGCCACTGGAGGAAACGATGGGCGCCCTGGCGTCGATCTGGCAGCAGGGCAAGGCGCTGTATGTGGGGCTGTCGTCCTACAATTCCGAGCGGACACGCGAAGCCGTAGCCATTCTGGATGATCTGGGTGTGCCCTGCCTGATCCACCAGCCAAGCTACAACATGTTCAACCGTTGGGTCGAAGAAGACGGGCTTCTGGACACGCTTTCCGATCTCGGGGTCGGGTCGATCGCGTTCACGCCTCTGGCACAGGGCATGTTGACCAACAAGTACCTGAAAGGTGTGCCGCAGGACAGCCGGGCCGCCCAGGGCAAATCGCTGTTTCCCGAGTGGTTGACCGACGAGACGCTGGACAAGATCCGGGGCCTCAATGCCATCGCCGAGGCCCGCGGTCAGACGCTGGCGCAGATGGCCCTGGCCTGGGTGTTGCGCGGCGGGCGCGTGACCACGGCCCTGATCGGGGCCTCGCGTCCGGAACAGGTGACCGACTGCGTCGGGGCCGTTGCAAATCTTGAGTTTACACCGGACGAACTGGCGCAGATCGACGCGCTGTCGAAGGGCGAGATGGTCAACCTTTGGGCCAAGTCCTCGGAAACCGAGGCGTGAGCCAGCTGAAAGAGATGATGACCCACTGGGCGCAGCCGGGGCGCGTTGACTGGATTGGCCTACGTCCGGCACGCCACGCGCCGATGCAGGTCGTTCCGTCGGTCGAGGTCACCGAAAGCGGCTTGGTCGGGGACCGGGGGCGCACGGGGCAGCGGGCGGTCACGATGATCCAGGGTGAACATCTGCCGGCCATCGGCGCCATGATGGGGCAACCTGCTCCGGCGGCCCAGACGTTGCGGCGCAACCTCGTGATTTCCGGGATCAACCTCACGGCCCTGAAGGGGCGCAAGGTTCGCATCGGGTCGGCCCTGGTAGAACTGACCGTGGTCTGCGCGCCCTGCAGCCAGATGGAGGCCGCCTTGGGCCACGGTGGGCATTCGGCGATGCGGGGGCAGGGCGGCTGGTGTGCGCGGGTCCTTGAACCGGGTCGGGTTGCACTGGGCGATGCGGTAATGCCGCTCGAGGGCGGTCCGACCTGAAACCCGGTTGCGCATGACCGCCGATTGCGGTCAATGTGGCGCGACGTTTCGGGACTGGACCTGCCTAGATGACACGCGAAAACGCGCGGCCTTTTCAGACTGTTGGCCTTTTGGGTGGCTCTTTCGATCCGCCGCATGCGGGCCATGTTCACATCACGCGCGAGGCCCTGCGCCGGTTTGGGCTGGACCAGATCTGGTGGCTGGTCACGCCGGGCAACCCGCTGAAGACAGAAGGGCCTGCCCCCTTTGAGAAACGGGTCGAGGCGGCCCGGTCCATCATGCAGCACCCAAAGGTGACCATCAGCGATTTCGAGGCCCGCGTGGGCACCCGCTATACCGCCGAGACCTTGATCGAACTGCACATGAGCTATCCCGGCACCCGCTTTGTCTGGCTGATGGGGGCGGACAATCTTGTGCAATTCCATCGTTGGGACAAATGGAAATGGATCATGCAGACGGTGCCGGTGGGCGTTCTGGCCCGACCGGGTGAACGCATTGGCGCGCGCCGGTCCGTGGCCGCGCGCACCTTTCGCCATGCGCGCATTCCAGCCCGCGCCAGCCATCTGCTGGCCCGCGCCGACGCACCGGCATGGTGTTTTCTGAACGTGCCGATGGTCGATCTGAGCTCGACCAGCCTGCGGGCCAGGGGGCTTTGGCAACCAACCGCCTGAAAGGCCTGCCTTTTGCGGGGAATTGAACAGGGTGTGCTTGTCTGAACTTGCGGAGTTGGGTTAACTCGGAGCCATGGGTGGGTTGATTTCAAGACGGGTATTTCTGACCGGCTCGGTTGCGGTCATGGCGGCACCGGCGCTGGCCTCGGCGCCTGCGGTGTCCTTGCGCCCAAAGGCGCGCGGCGTGGCTGTTGTGCAGCGCGGATTGCCGTCGGTCGAAGCCCTGATCAAGAAAGCGCGTCTTGGGGGGCAGGTGTCTTATTCCGTGGCCAATGTGGCCACTGGACAGGTGCTTGAGGATCATAATGCATCCATCGGTTTGCCGCCCGCCAGCGTCGCCAAGGCGATCACCGCGGCCTATGCGTTGAAGGTGCTTGGACCCGGGCATCGGTTCCGGACACGCGTTTTCGGCACTGGACCCGTCGAGAATGGCATCCTGAAAGGCGATCTGGTTCTGGCCGGCGGCGGCGATCCGACGCTGGATACCAATGACCTTGCCGATCTGGCCGCCAAGTTGAAGGCAGGCGGTGTCCGCGAAGTGCAGGGGCGGTTCCTGGTCTGGGATGGGGCGCTGCCCTTTGTCCGTCAGATCGATAGCAGTCAACCGGATCAGGTGAGCTACAACCCCGCAATCTCGGGGTTGAACCTGAATTTCAACCGGGTGCGGTTCGAATGGAAGAAAACCGGCAGCGATTACACGATCCTGATGGATGCGCGCACGGACAAGTACCGCCCCGAAGTCAGGATTGCCACGATGCGTGTCGCGGACCGCAAATCGCCGGTCTACACGTATGAGGAAAAGAACGGTCGTGACAGCTGGACGGTCGCCCGGCGTGCGCTTGGCAAGGGCGGGGCCCGGTGGTTGCCGGTCCGCAATCCCGCGATCTACGCGGGCGAGGTCTTTCAGACGATGGCCAGTGCCCATGGCATTCGCCTGAAAGCGCCGAAGCAGGTCAAGTCACTGCCAAGCGGGACGGTCCTGGCCGTAGTGGAAAGCGCCAAGCTGAGCGCCATTCTGAAGGCGATGCTCAAGCATTCGACGAACCTGACGGCCGAGGTCGTAGGCCTTTGGGCCAGCAAGGTGCGCAAGGGACGGGTGTCGGGCCTGCGAGCCTCGGCAAATGAAATGAACAGGTGGGCCAAGGACCAGCTGGGCATGACCAAGGTGGCTTTGGTGGATCATTCGGGGCTGGGGGATGCCTCTCGCATGACCGCCGGGGACATGACCCGCGCCTTGGTGGCCGCGCGCAAACATGTGGATGTGCAGCCCTTGCTCAAGGATATCCCGATGCGGGATGCGGATCGCAAGATCCTCGAAAACCATCCCGTCAAGGTTCAGGCAAAGACAGGAACGCTGAATTTCGTGTCGGGGCTGGCAGGCTACGTCCGCGCGCCGGGTGGCGAGGAACTGGCCTTTGCCGTGTTTGCAGCGGATACAAAGCGGCGCTCGGCCTTGACCAAGGCGCAACGAGAGCGGCCAGATGGCGCGCGCAGTTGGAACGGGCGCGCCAAGATCCTGCAACAGGATCTGATCGACCGATGGGCGGTGCTGTTCGGCGCCTGAGCCTAGTTCTGAATGATAACCTGCAGGTTTTTCTTGCCCACTTCCTTGGTCATGTAGAACAGGATCTCGGCGTGATCGGGGTGCAGCCGCACACAGCCCGCCGAGGCCGGCTGACCCAGCTTGGAAATCTGGTCGGTGCCGTGGATCGCGTAGTTGCCATTGAAAAAGATCGAAAACGGCATGGGCGCGTTGTTGTAGAGGCTCGATTTGTGATGGCGCGACAGGAACTGGCCCGAATATGAACCACGTGGCGTGATCTTGCCGCGACGCGCCGTGGAAACGGGCCACTGGTACAACTCTTGCCCATGACTGAAGACGCGCATTGTCTGGGTCGAGACCTCGACCTTGACCACAAGTGGTTTTGCGCTGGATTGACCTTCGACATGGATCGAGGTTGCTGCGCCCAAAGACGGCAGCAGGCACACCAGAAGTGTGCAGATGGCGGAAAACAGACCACGTGACATGAACAAACCCTCCCAAACGTTGACGCGTTTCGAGGTGCCTGCGCAGCCGGTCACCGTTGTCTTGTCGTTTTGACAATACAAAACGATCCACGGTGTTTCGACGCACAGACGAAACGCCTTATTGATCAAGTATCCCAAAAGGATACGCGCCTTGATCAATTAGTCAAAGTTGGAAGTGGCGGGCAGTCCGGGATTCCCGACCTCTGTTGCAGATCAGACGGTCAAATGCCTTGCCCGCGCGCCGCGCTCAATCGCAGCAGCATGCAGTCGGTCAATATTCAACTCATAGCGGATCTCTTCCAAAAGCCGCAGTTCGGGCTCGCGCAGGGTGCCATCCGCAGCCGCCACATCACATGACAGGGCATAGGCCGTTTCAAACAGGGACTCGGGCAGGTTGTCGCGGATCAGGCCAAACAGGGCGTCCAGGCCCTCTTCCTGTTCGAACAGGTCAAACACCATCTGCGCCACAACGTTCATCCGGTCGACATCGTATTCGGCAAAGACCGGCAGCATGTTCACCTGGTTCTCGATCTTGACCAGTTCCGCCGTGCGAATGTTCTCGTCCGAGGCCGAAACGGCGATCATCATGGCCACAAGGCAATCCTGAGGCGTCAGCGGGTGCGGGGTTTCTTGGGTCACGGGTTTGAAATCCTTGTGCGCATGGCAGTGTTGCGGTGCAGAATATTGACCTGCGCGCCCTGCCGCAATAGGGAGTGGCCGCGATCCGCTGGCATTGGGCTGGCGGGCGACGATGGAGTATTTTCGTGATGTCCGAGCTGCGCGACGCCGCCCTCGCTTCCAAAGCATGGCCCTTTGAAGAAGCACGTCGGCTGCTCAAACGTTACGAAAAGAAGCCGCCCGAAAAGGGATACGTGCTGTTTGAAACCGGCTATGGTCCCTCGGGCCTGCCGCATATCGGCACCTTTGGCGAAGTTCTTCGCACCACCATGATCCGTCGCGCGTTCGAGGTGATCAGCGACATTCCGACGAAACTTATCTGTTTTTCGGATGACCTTGATGGCATGCGCAAGGTGCCGGGCAACGTCCCGAACCCCGAAATGCTGGAAGAGCATCTGCAGCGCCCGCTGACCAGCGTGCCCGATCCCTTTGGCGAGTTCGAAAGCTTTGGTCACCACAACAACGCCATGCTGCGTCGCTTCCTTGATACCTTTGGGTTCGAATACGAATTCTACTCGGCGCGCGACTTCTATGCCTCTGGCCAGTTTGACGAGATCCTGCTGAAGGCCGCCGCGAACTATGACAAGCTGATGGAGATCATGCTGAAGTCGCTGCGCGAGGAACGCGCCGCGACCTATTCGATCTTCCTGCCGATCCACCCTGAAACGGGCCGGGTGCTCTATGTGCCGATGAAGAACGTCGACGGCGAAAAGGGTGAGATCACCTTTGACGACGAGGACGGACGCGAATGGACCATTCCGGTCACGGGCGGCAACGTGAAACTGCAGTGGAAGCCGGATTTCGGGGCCCGCTGGGCTGCGCTTGGCGTCGATTTCGAGATGTACGGCAAGGAACACGCGACCAACGAAAAGATCTATGACGCGATCTGTCGGGCGCTGGGGGGCCGTGCGCCCAACCACTTCAGCTATGAGCTGTTCCTCGATGCCGAGGGCGCCAAGATTTCGAAGTCGGCGGGCAACGGCATCTCGATCGACGAGTGGCTGACCTATGCCTCGACCGAGTCGCTGTCGTATTTCATGTTCCTCAAGCCCAAGACCGCCAAGCGGCTCCATTTCGACGTGATCCCCAAGATGGTGGACGAATACCATCAGCAGCTGAAGGCCTATGCCGATCAGGACGCCAAGGGCCGGATGTCGAACCCGGTGTTCCACATCCACGGCCACAACGTGCCCAGCTCGGACATGGTGGTGCCTTTCTCGATGCTGCTGAACCTGGCGTCGGTGTCGGGGGCCGAGGACAAGGACGCACTGTGGGGCTTTATCCAGCGCTACGCGCCGGATGCCTCGCCCGAGGCAAACCCGCAGATGGATCAGGCCGCCGGTTTCGCGGTGCGCTACTACAATGATTTTGTGAAGCCCACCAAGGTCTTCCGTGCGCCAACGGATCTGGAACGCGAGGCCCTGCAGGACCTGCGCGACCAGCTGGACAGCTGGGATGGCGGCGCAGATGCCGAAGCCCTGCAAAGTCTGGTCTTTGCCTGCGGACGTGAACGGTTCGACCCGCTGCGCGCCTGGTTCACGGCGCTCTACGAGGTGCTTCTGGGCGCATCCCAAGGCCCCAGGTTCGGCGGTTTCATCGCGCTTTACGGCGTTCAGGAAACCATCGCGCTGATCGACAAGGCCCTGGCCGGAGAGCTGGCCGCCGCTTGATCCCGCTCAAGGTGCGCCTGTGCGGTTCGTGTCATCCTTGGGGTCCCAGAAACGGATCCCAAGGAGTGACCCGATGCGCCCACTTGCCTTGATTGCCACCTTGCTGATGGCCGCCACCTCAGCCTCGGCCCAGGATGCCGGGGCCGGAGCGGCCGAGTATGCCACCCATTGCGCGACCTGCCACGGCTTGTCGGCCAAGGGCGATGGCCCGATGGCCAGCGTTCTGCTGGTGCAGCCTGCCGACCTGACCACCTTGGCGGCGCGCAATGACGGAGAATTTCCATTGGTCCGCGTGATCATGCGGATCGACGGGCGCGACCCGCTGGTCAGCCACGGCTCGCCCATGCCGGTCTATGGCGACTATTTCGAAGGGCCGTTCGACGTGTCGACCAAGGCCCCGTCCGGCCAGCCGATCCTGACCTCGCGCCCGGTGCTTGATCTGGTGATGTTCCTGCGCACCCTGCAAGAGTAGGTGGTCAGCGGCAGATCCCCTCGATCTCGACGCCACGCCAGGGCAGGCGAACGGCCGGGCGGTCAATCATCGCGTCAAGCCGGTCCACCGGCATAACCTCGCCAATCATCCGGCGCAATCGGTCGGTGCGCGGCGCGTCAGGGTCCAGGACACGGCAACAGACGTATTCTTCAACAATCGCGCCCTGCTGTTCATATCCGTGGTCCAGAAACCTGGATTGAGTTGTGGGATCAATCAGGTAGGGGTCGGCGCTGACCCGATGTTCCCGCGCCGCCTTGATCGGGTGATACCCCGTCAGGTCCCGGTTTTGCCACTGCCAGACATGGGTCATTTCGTGGGCCAGCAACATCGCGTCCAGCAGGTCGATCTTTTCAGGCCATGCGGGCAGGAAATCCTCGCGCCAGATGTCCTTGCGAAGCCGGATGGTGTTGAACAGCACAAGCGCGATGGGAGAGGTGGTGACGGTTTCGCCTTCGGATGGGGGGAACAAGCGTTCCTGACAGGTCAGCCGGGGTCGGATCGGTCGCTTGAAGGTGATCGAGCTTCCGGGCAACCCTTTGAGAACGCGCACCTTTTGGGTGTCCAACTCGGGCCCTTGCAAGGCCCGCGTGAAGGCCAGCTCGTTTGGCGTCAGCGGACGACCACAGGCGGCAAGCAGAAAGAACAGGGCAATAGCGAAGCGCATGGCGCTACGCTATTGCGATCCTATTGAATTGTCAGCGGGTATTGTCGGACCTAGACGTCCAATTCTTCGACAAATCGCGCGTTTTCCTGGATGTACTCGAACCGTTTCTCGGGCTTTTTGCCCATCAACCGCTCGACCAGGTGCCCGGTCTCGCCCGGTTCATCCTCGTCGATCGTCACCCGGATCAGCTTGCGCGATTTGGGGTCCATCGTCGTTTCCTTCAGGTCCTTGGCGTCCATCTCGCCCAGTCCCTTGAAGCGTTGCACGTCGATTTTTCCCTTTCCGCCCAGGCCCTTTTCCATCCATTCGTCTTTTTCGGCGTCATTGGCCACGTAAAGACGGTTGGCGCCCTGCGTCAGACGATAAAGCGGCGGGCAGGCCAGATAGAGGTGGCCGGCGTCGATCATGGGGCGCATCTGGGTGAAGAAGAACGTCATCAAAAGCGAGGCGATATGCGCCCCGTCGACATCCGCGTCGGTCATGATGATGACCTTTTCGTAGCGCAGATCGTCGAGGTTGAACTTGGTCCCCAAACCGACCCCAAGCGCCTGGCACAGGTCGTTGATCTCGGCGTTGCTGGTCAGCTTGCTGGACGCCGCGCCCAAAACGTTCAGGATCTTGCCGCGCAGGGGCAACAGCGCCTGGGTCTTGCGATCCCGCGCGCCTTTGCCCGAACCACCGGCGCTGTCGCCCTCGACCAGGAAAATCTCGGTGCCATCGCGGCTTTGCTGCGAACAATCGACCAGCTTGCCGGGAAGGCGCAATTTCTTGGTCGCCGACTTGCGCGCGGTTTCCTTTTCCTGACGGCGGCGCAGCCGTTCTTCGGCCCGCAGCACCAGGAAATCAAGGATCGCGCCCGCTGATTTGGTGTCGGCGGCCAGCCAGTTGTCAAAGTGGTCGCGGACCGAGTTTTCGACCAGTCTCTGCGCCTCGGTTGTGGCCAACCGGTCCTTGGTTTGCCCGACAAACTCGGGCTCGCGGATGAAGCAGCTGACCAGCGCACAGCCGCCGGTGATCAGGTCATCCCGCGTGATTTGCCCGGCCTTCTTGTTGCCGGCAAGCTCGCCATAGGCGCGGATACCTTTGAGGATTGCCGCCCAGAACCCGGCCTCGTGTGTGCCGCCCTCGGGCGTAGGCACGGTGTTACAGTAACTTTGAATGAAGCCGTCACGGCTGGGGGTCCAGTTGATCGCCCATTCCACCTTGCCCGGCGTGTTGAATTTCTCTTTGAAATCAACGGTTCCGGCAAAGGGTTTGTCGGAATAGGTCGTGGCGCTGCCAAGCGTTTCGGTCAGGTAATCGGCCAGACCACCGGGAAACCGGAACGAGGCCTCAAGCGGGGTTTCCCCGTCATTGATCGCCGTTTTCCAACGGATTTCAACGCCCGAGAACAGATAGGCCTTGGACCGCACCATCTTGAACAGCCGCGCCGGCTTGAAGCGGTGTTTGCCAAAAATCTGCGCGTCCGCGTGAAAGGTCACGGTTGTGCCGCGACGGTTCGGCGCCTGCCCGATGACAGCAACCGGCCCCAGCGGCAGCCCGCGCGAAAACCGTTGTTCGTGCAATTCACGGTTGCGCGCGACCTGCACCACCATGCTGTCAGAAAGTGCGTTTACAACAGATGCGCCAACCCCGTGCAGTCCGCCCGAGGTTTCATAGGCCTTGCCCGAAAACTTGCCGCCCGCGTGCAGCGTGCAGAGGATCACCTCAAGCGCGGATTTGCCCGGAAACTTGGGATGCGGGTCAATTGGAATGCCACGCCCATTGTCGCGGATCGTGACGGCATGATCCTCGTGCAACTCGACTTCGATCCGGTTCGCATGGCCCGCGACGGCTTCGTCCATCGCGTTGTCCAGAACCTCGGCCACCATGTGGTGCAGTGCGCGTTCATCGGTGCCACCGATGTACATCCCGGGACGTTTGCGGACAGGTTCGAGACCCTCCAGCACTTCGATTGCGGAGGCGTCGTAGTTCCCCGGGTCCCCAGCATTCAGGAGGTCGTCGGCCATGGCAGCTGCTCATCTTGGTCTTGGTTGTCGGCCAGTATGGCAGAGCCACGAGGGCAGGGGAAGTGGTCAGAAGAGCGTGATATCAGGTTGGACTGGCGTCGCTGGTTTCGCAGTCACGGCTGGATCCGGGGTCTCTGCCACAAGATGGACCTCGGCACGTCCGGTGGTCGGGAAAAAGAACAATCGCCGTGCCCGTGTTCCGCCAAAATCCTGACTCGTGCAGGGGATGCTTTCCTTGGCAAGGAACTCTTGTGCAAACGCGGCATTTGCAGCGCCGATGTCGCTCAGGCCGGCTGTCATCCGGGCACCGCCAAATGCCTTGGCCTGAAGCCGGGACTTTTCACCGCCAGCCTTGATCAACTCGTTTATGAGTTGTTCCATGGCGTGAATGCCATATCGGTTGCTGATGCCGCCGTCGGTTTGGCCACTGGGCAGCAGAAAGTGGTTCATGCCGCCGATCTTTCGCACCGGATCAAACAGGCATACCGCCACGCAGGATCCAAGGATCGTGGTCATGCGTTCGTCAGGCGCGTCCGAGACGCGGCTTTCGCCCTGCAGGATGTTGCACGTGGGGCCGGAATGTCGACGATCAGGCATGGGTGTTCTGCTCTTTTGGAATGTTGGCTTCGCAGGCCTGCAGTAGGGCCGCAGACATTTTTCCCAGTGGAACGCTGCGCGAAACGGCACCGAGGTTCCGGGCCGCACGCGGCATGCCATCGACCACAGATGTGGCGCTGTCCTGGGCAAAGGTCGTGGCTCCGGCCTGACGCAAAGCCAAAAGTCCCGACGCGCCGTCGCGTCCCATTCCGGTCAACAAGGCGGCAACGACACGACGTGCCCTTGGAACAGCGGAATGAAAAAGGCGATCGACAGATGGAATATGGGTTTCGCCCCTGGGGTCGCGCATCTGCAAGCGTGCTGGCCCTTTGGGGGCCAGTTCCACATGCATCGGCAGGCCGGCCGCCACCGTGATGACACCCGGAGCCAACGGTTGGTCGTTTGTTGCAAGCACGACTTTCGGAAGGCAGCGCTTGTTCAGCAGATCGACCAGATTGGCACCAAAACCCCTCGATGTGTGTTGGACGACCACGGTTGGCGGGCAGTCGGCCGGGAAATTTGTGAGGACTTTTCCCAATGCCTCAACACCGCCTGTAGATGCGCCTATCAAGACCAACGATCTTGAGGCATGGGGCAACGATCGGGCTGAGGTGTCCTTTTTGACGGAAGGAAACAAAGCCGCGAGCTGTGCGCGAATCGCCGAAGGACTTTCACCCTGTCCGATCGTCACCGCCGACTGCGTTGCCGCGACTGATTGCGCTTCACCGACCAGTATCCATTGCAACTCGCGTTGCCCGAACAAGTCTCGCATGACGCGGAATTCAGGACTTGAAGCCAGTTCTGCATCGATCATGACCAGGTTCGGAGACAGCCCTTCGATGTCGGCAAAGGCATCGGACAGTGACAGGGCTGTCGAAACCAGAGCGAATTCCGCCGACATTTGCAGCGCCGTTTGAATTTTCTGCCTCGTGCGCAGGTCGGGGATCGCAAGAACCACCCGAAATCGAGGGTTTTCATCAGCATGTCTTGTCATGGCTGCATTGACCGTTGCGTGCAGGGAAGATGTGTCAAAAGAGGTCAATTCCCACAGAAACCCGCGAGGCTCGTGGTGGTGTGCCGGTCAGTCGATCCGCCATGTCCCTAAGGGTCATGGCTCGAATTGCCGGTCCGGTATCCACCGTCGCGTCGGTTGTGATGGCGGTTGAGGCGTGATCGAGATAGGCCACCAAGGCGTTCAGCGACTGTGACAGACGGTCAAACTCTTGCAGTATGGCCAATTGGTCCGAAGACGCGGACTGAACGGCAGAGGGTGCCAATTTGCCGACCACGATTTCCAATTCAATCAACCGAGCAAGCTGAACTCTGAGTTCAGATGCAGCAAGACGTGGGATTTCTGCGACCGGCAAAACTGGCATCTCTGGGCGGTGTCCTTCACAACTTGCCAACGACGCTTTCGATGCATTGCTTCATCGAGGCAGAGGTGAAAGGTTTCTTGATCATGTTGTTCAGGCCGAGGGAGCGGGCTGTCTGGATCATGTCTGGTGTCGGCTTCCCGGTTACCAGAATGAAACCGATTTTCTGGGTGGACGGTGTTGCGCGCAGGGCTTTCAGCAGTCCCAACCCATCCATTTCCGGCATGTTGTAATCTGACAGGACCAGATGTGCGGGCGCGGCTTGAAGCCGTGCAAGGGCAGAGCGACCGTTGTTTTCGCTCTCATAATTCGCGATCCCGATTTCGTCCAGGGCTTGGGTGATAAGCGCGCGGCTGGTGGCCATGTCGTCAACAACCATCAAGCGCAAGCGGTTCTTCATGCTCATTGGGAGCTTCCCTTTCCAGTGGGACTTGTTTTTCTGAAGGCCGTAACGCCGATTGTGGCGAAGCCTGTGTCTGTTTTGCGGTCCAGACGCTCCGAGTGGCCGATGAACAGGTGACCATCGTTGCGCAATGCTCGGCGGAACCGGTCCCAAAGCGCGGCCTTTGTTTCGGCATCGAAATAGATGGCCACGTTGCGGCAGAAGATCACGTCGCATTGAGGCTCGGTCGGCCAATTTGAAACGAGGTTCAACTCAGAGAAGTCGACCAGCCCCTTGATCCGCTCTGAAACCTCCGAGTTTGTCCCATCAACAGCGCGGGTGTCCGCTTGCCGGATCTGCGTTGGAACCGCATCGAAGCTTTCTGTCGGGTAGAGGCCAGCGCGGGCGGTCCGAAGGATTTGCGGGTCGATGTCTGTTGCCTTGATCCTGACGTCCAGCTTTGGCGCATCGGGCGCGAAGTCCAACAGGCACATCGCAATGGAATAGGGCTCTTGTCCACTTGAACACCCCGCGGACCAGATCCGGATCGCCTCGCCTTGGCGTGCGCGTGTCATGAGGCCCGGGAACACATGTTTCTTCAGCGCTTCGAAATGATGGGCTTCGCGGAAGAACTGGGTGACATTCGTTGTCAACGCGGTCAGCAATTGAGTTTGTTCTTCGCTCGTGTCATCGGAAAGCAAATTGCAGTAGTCACTGAAACTGCTCAGACCCAGGGCACGCAGCCTTTTTGACAGGCGTGAATAAACAAGCGCCTTCTTGGAGTCCGGTAAACAGAGACCGTACTTCTGGTGCGCGAGCTTTGATATCCGTTGGAACTCGGCATCGCTAAGGTCGAACTGAAACGAAGAGCGCCGCGCGGTGCTGCTGGTCACTTGTGTCATGCGGCGGCTCCGGTTTCGGTGTGCAAGAGGTTGTCCAGGTTCAAGACCCGGATCATTTCGTCATCAAGCGCGATGACTCCACCCACGTATCCGCGCGTGAGTTCTGACTTGATGTCTGGCGTTTCCTGTATCGCGTCTGTCCCGACGGCGAGAATTTCGGACACGGATTCGACCAGCAATCCGGAACTGTTGGTCTTGCCCTGGGCCACAATGACGACGTTTCGATCATTTTGCGCGGTGGGGCCAAGGCCCAAGCGTGCCGACAGGTCGATGATGGGGATCACCGCCCCGCGCAGGTTCATCACGCCCAGCACATCCCCGGGAGCGTGCGGCAAAGCGGTGACCGGTGACCAGCGACGGATTTCCCGGATTTGCGTAATTTCGAGGCAAAACACCTGGTCGCCCGATGAAAAGGTCACACATTCGAACGGTGTAGACGGTGTGTCACTGGATGGGGTCTGCATGTATCTGCTCCGATTTTGGGGGAGAGGCCAGTTGCATCGCACTTGCGGCGCCGCCGAGGCTTGTGATTTCGTCGGTGTCTAGAATGAGGGCAATTCGTCCGTCGCCGAGGATGGTTGCCGAGGAAATTCCGGGAACCGGGCCATAGCTTGCCTCAAGGCTTTTCACGACGACCTGCCGTTGGTCGCGAATGTCGTCGATTGCCAGGGCGACAAGACCCGCCGTTTCGCTGTTGATGATCAGAAGTACAGAGATATCCGGAGGAACCTTGGCGTCCCTTAGTCCCAGGTTTGCGGCGACATCGATGATCGGCAGATACTGTCCGCGGATCAGCAAAGTGAAATCGTCTGTCCCGATCTGGTGAATGTCTTCGGGGCGCGGGTGCACTGTTTCGAAGATTGCTGCAATCGGAACCACCATCGTTTCCTCGGCGACTGAAATGACAAAGCCGTCCATCACTGCAAGCGTCAGAGGCAGGTTCACGGAAAACGTGGTGCCCACGCCCGGCGTCGAGGAAATCGTGATGCGCCCACCCAAGGCCGCCACGGCATTGCGGACGACATCCATGCCAACGCCGCGCCCTGACAGGTTTGAAACCGCACTTGCCGTTGAAAAACCGGGCAGAAACAAAAGGTTGTCGATCTCGCTTTCGCTCAGTTCCGTGTCCGCTGCAATCAAACCCTTGCTGACAGCGGTCTGATAGATCCGCGCGCGGTCGAGGCCAGAGCCGTCATCGGAAATCTCTATCACAACGCTGCCCGAACGGTGTGAGGCCGTCAGTTGAATGGTGCCGGTTTCGTCTTTTCCGGCCGCCAGGCGCCCCTCTGTGCTTTCCAGGCCATGGTCGACCGCATTGCGCAACATATGGGTCAGCGGATCGGAAAGACGTTCGATCACGGTCTTGTCGACTTCGGTTGTCTCGCCCGAAGTGATCAGGCGTGCGGACTTGCCCGTCTCGGCCGAGGTTTCACGAACGATCCGCGCCATACGCTGGAACAGCGACTTCACCGGCTGCGCGCGGATGGCCATGACACCTTCCTGGATGTCGCGTGCGAGAAGCTTGTATTCCTCGATCTCGTTGTTGAGCTGCGCCGTTGTCGGCAGGTCAAGCTCTTCGACACGTTGCGAAATCATGGCCTGGTTGATGATCAGTTCACCCACGGCATTGATCAGCCGGTCCACACGATCCAGATCTACTCTGAGGGTGGGGCGGGGGCCTGAACTGGGAGCGGATGTTGGTGTTGGAACGGGTATGGCGGCGGCTTCACCTGCCGGCTCTTTCTTCGTTTCAGGAGCTTCAACAGCGTCGTCCACAGGCGTGAGCACCTCGATCGTCAGGTCACACAGCGTATCGACAAATTCGAACGCTTCGTGAACGACCGTCTCGGGTTCGTCGGTGACCAGGGTAATGGTCCAGGTCAGGTACGAAGCGCCCTCTTCGAAGGACGACAAGTCGGGGATACTGCCCAGGTCGGCCTGTGTCTCGCAGCTTCCGAGTTCCGCGAGGGCATCGAGGATCAGATGTGGTTCGTGGCCGTTCGCGTAGAGGGATGCGTGGGGGCGGAACGTGATCCGGTACCCTCTGGGCGCGTCATCCGGGACCGTCACATCACCCAGGTCGACGCCGACAGCGTCAAACGAAAACTCCTCTTCCTGGGGCGCATCGGCCAGACAGGCATCCAATGCAACGTGCCCGGCCTTGACGGCATCGGGGTTGGCGACCTGTTCCAGCCGAGCGGCCTCGACCAGATCGGTCAGGACGTCTGCGGATTTGAACAACGTCTTCATAACCGTTGGATCAACGGCCTTTTCACCGTTTCGCAAGAGGTCCAGCAGGGTTTCGAACCTGTGCGCAAACGAGACGAGGTCATCCAGGCCAAAGGCACCGGCCCCGCCTTTGACCGAATGAACGGCGCGGAACACCGCATTGACGCATTCAGGATCGTAGCCCGGCGTCTCCATCGCGCTCAGACCTTCGATCAGGGCTTCGAGAAGTTCCTCGCACTCGGCAAAGAAGGTGTCGCGGATTGCGTTCGCTCCAGACATCAGACCACATGCCCCGTTACACGTTTCAGAACAGAGACCAGGGCCGTGTCCTCGAAAGGTTTCACGATCCATCCGGTGGCGCCCGCATCGCGCGCCCGGGACTTGAGATCCGGCGAGCTTTCCGTTGTCAGAACCAGGATCGGCACGGTTGTGGCGGCTGGGCCAGAGCGCAATTCCTTGATCACCCCAAAGCCATCCATCCGCGGCATGTTGATGTCGGTGATCACCACGTCCGGTTGCACGTGCTTGAATTTTTCGACCCCGTCGACGCCATCTTCGGCGCTGTCGAACTGAAAGCCCGCCGCCTCAAGCGACAGACGCAGCAGATCGCGGATGGTTCTTGAATCGTCGATGGCAAGGACGCGTACCGTCATTTCTGCGCTCCTTCGTGAAAGAGGTTCCGGTCGATGCCCATGCGCTGGAAGGCGTCACGCAAATTGTCGGATATGCCGTTGACGTGAAACGGTTTGTCGTCGCTGCCCCACTGTCGTTGACCTGCCAGAAGCACCTGCAGCCGCCTGGCATCGAGACGGTCAAGCTTGGAAAAATCGAGTGTCACAGGTTTGCCGATCGCACCTTTCAGGAACGCAAGCAAAGGATCCGGCCCACTGGAGGGGCGCCGTGCGGAGAGAGTGTGTGAAAGGGGTGTGTCTGACATGTTCGCCCGTTGCTGTAGCTGCTTCCAATGGACCGTCTGGTCTGGGGCCCGCGCATTGGGTCATGGATACGCCCGGTCCGTTAAGAATGGGTTCAACAGGTCAGAAGATCGCGATTGCCAATCCAAGCAATAGCTTCAATTTGACTAAAGACGTCTGCAGACCGTGGAAGACTGGGCTTTCCGCCGACCTGATCGGCCGGTCCAGGCAGGACCCGGGCATGTGTGCCAAGACCGGGGCCGCAATGCAGGGGGATTGCCAAACCACCCATGCTGCAAGGCATTGACGAGGCTGGATTGTATGGCGGGCCCAGAAGGACTCGAACCCTCAACCTGCCGATTAGAAGTCGGCTGCTCTATCCAGTTGAGCTATGGGCCCTCGCCACTTCCAGTTAGCGCAAATTCTTGGGAGGGGGAAGGCAGCTTGTGACCTGTCGGCAATCTTCTTGGTCCCGTTTCGCGAAGACACAGGGCAGGGGACGTGAATGGGCGCCGCCACCTTTCGAAACCGACGTAGGATCACTTGCCACTGCGCCGCGTGGCCGTGGCCCCGAGCGATTTCATTGTCTTGATACGGAGAAAGGGGATGGTGGCGTGGGGGAGACTCGAACTCCCGACCTAACGATTATGAGTCGTTCGCTCTAACCAACTGAGCTACCGCGCCGAACCGTGCGCGGTGACTAAGGCAGGTGGCGCAGAGGGTCAAGACGAAATCCAAGAAAAAATGGACCGACAGGCCAATCCGGGACATCGTTCATTTGACGATGGTCTCGTCCTTCACAAACATGTTGTTCCAGGCCCGATCGATCAGCTGCGGCGTCATCTTGTAGGGCAGGCCCTCGAAGTCGCAGATGGCGATCATCTGGTCGATCAGGAACACCGGCTGATAGTTCGCGTAGATGTTGTCGATCGTTGGATACTTGTTGCGCAGCAGGTGAACCAGGCTCTGCTCGTCCAGTTGCATTTTCTTCTTTCGCGCAACCAGCGAAAAGATCTTCAGATAGTTTTCCTGGTTTGGCCCGTCGATCTTGATCTTGTAAAAGATCCGGCGCAGCGCGGCCTGGTCGAAGATTTCATTCGGGTGGAAGTTGGTCGAGAAAATCACCAGCGTGTCGAAGGGAACTTCGAATTTCTCGCCCGACTGAAGTGCGAGGATGTCCTTGGATTCCTCGAGCGGCACAATCCAGCGGTTGACCAGGGATTGCGGCGGTTCGGCCTGGCGGCCAAGGTCGTCAACGATGAAGATGCCGCCGGTCGATTTCAGCTGCAGCGGCGCCTGATAGGTGCGGGCTGTAGGGTTGTAGACGAGGTCCAGCATTTCCAGCGACAGTTCGCCGCCGGTGATCACCGTCGGGCGGTCGCAGCGCACATAGCGCAGATCATAGTGATTGGCGCGGCGCAGCTTGGTCGGGTCGTCCACCTGCTCTTCGGCCTTGGAATGCACGATCGGGTCATAGACCGTGATCACCTGACCCGAGAACTCGATGGCGCGGGGAACAAAGATCTTTTCGCCCATGGCATCGCGGATGCCGTTCGAGATCGAGCTTTTGCCGTTGCCCGGCGGGCCATACATCAGGATCGAGCGGCCCGAGCTGACGGCGGGGCCGAGGTTGTCGATCAGATCGTCGGGCAGGATCAGATGCCCCATGGCCGAGGTCAGCTGGTCACGGGTGATCATGATGTCACGGATCGACTGCCGTTTGACCTGCTCGCGGTAGACTGCCAGCGGCACGGGCATCGCGCCGAAATATTCCGATTGGCTGAGCGCGTCCAGCGCGCGGGCCTTGCCGCTGTCGGTCAGCTGATAGCCCATCTCGTTGCCGTTGTTGGCGTTCAGGGTGCCTGTCGCCTCAAGCAGGGCCTGGCCGCGGGCCATGTCGATCAGCTCTTGTGCGACCGTCACAGGCAGGCAGATCGCCTTTCCGATTTCGGTGGCCGTATCGACGTTCTTGCGGAAGATCGTCTTCAGCACGATGTCCCGCATCATCACCAGTGGCAACTGCATGTCCTGCACCCGGCGCGGCTGCGGCGGGGCGGTCACCGAGGATGTGGTCTGCATGTTCATCGTGTTGGCCTGCGTCTGTCCGTTTGCGCGCAGTCAACTTCAGATTTATGGCAACAGAAGGGCCGGGGACGGGCTTGGGAAAGGAAATACGCTACTTTCCGAAGAAGATCCCCAGCCCCAGATACAAGCTGAGCGTGCCCCCAAGGGCCAGCCCCATCGGAAAGCGTGAGCCGGTTTTCCAGCTTTCCCAGTCGGGTGCCATGCGGCGCAGGGGACTGACTTTGGCAAGGCGATGCCCGACAACGGCGGCCAGCAGGTTGGCGGCAAAAAGGGCCATCAGGAAGCGCAGGTCCCCGAGCTGGATGATCGGCGCCGCAGCCGCAGCGAATTTGACGTCACCGGCGCCCACGGCCCCGCCAGCGTTCAGGGCGATGCCGACAAAGAGGACAACCGCAAAGTTCAGAAAGCCCCACAGATAGACGTCCAGCGGAAAGGCGATCAGTCCGACAAGGACGTAGATCAGCAAAAGCACCAAAACGCTGTGGTTGGTGATGCGCATGCGGCTCATGTCGGTCCAGGCCACGTAGAAACACAGTGGCAGAACGAAGGGCGCAAACCACAACGCGGCAGAAGCGGGCAGGGTCACCGGGCCGCTCAGGATCTGGCGTTGGCTTCCAGCGCTCTCAGGCTGCGGGTCGCAGCCTCGAAATGCTGCGGATGGGTGTCTATCGCCTCGCGGAAGAGCGCCTTGCCGGTCTCGATGTCATTGCGTTTGACCGCGGCCAGACCCAGCGAGTAAAGCAGCTGCGCGCGTTCGACCTGGGTCATAGGCACCACCGGAAGGTCATATTTGCCTTGCGCGCCGCGGGCCAGGGCGAGGTTGTTCTTTGCGGTGAACATCGTGGTGTCCTGGCGGATTGCATCCAGGAACAGGCGTTCGGCGGCAGCAAACTCGCCGCGGGTCAACTTGGAATATCCCCAGTTGTTCATGACCGGCGCGGGTTTGGTGGTCAGGCCAACCGCCGTTTCGTAAAAGCTGTCAGCCTTGGCCCAGTCTTCGTTGCTGTCGGCAATCATCGCCTCAAGCCGGTACCGCTTGTAGGTCTCATGCGTGGGCGGGATGCTGTTCAGCACCTCTTCGGCGCGGTCCCATTCGTTGGCGCGGATCAGGGCATCGGCCAGTTCCACGCTGTCGGCGTTCTGCGCGTCCTCGTGATCCACGACACGCACCCAGGCCGCGACACCTTCGGTGATGCGCTTGGCGCGCACCAGCGAGGCCGCCAGACCGCGCATCAGGTCAATGCGGTCCGGGTCGCCTTTCAACGCGCGTTCAAAGTAATTGACCCCCTCGTTGGGGTCGGCAACCGTCAGCATCACCTCGCTGAGGTTGGTTTCGTCAATGACGTTGACGTCCTGGAACTTGCGGTCCATCTCGGCGGTGTTGACACGTGCCTTATCGCAGGCTGCAAGCCCAACGGTCCCTGCCACGCAGAGAGAGACTAGGATAGGTCGGCGCATTTTCGCGTCCTTTTACTGCTCTTGCCTCAGGTGCCGGTGTTTCGGATCAGGTAGTCGCTGCTGCCCCGCCGTACCAGCTTGTAATTTTGTTCATTAACCGCACCATACGCGGAATTTTCCAATTTTGCGAGCGCTAAGCGAAGATTGTCGCGGATTGAGTCACTTTGGCCATTGTCCAGCGCATAGGCCTTGCGAAAAATCTGCGCTGCTTCGGCTGTTTCGCCCTTTTCCATCAGAACAACACCCAGGTTGTTCCAGACCTCGGGCCACTCGGGCTCCTGCTCGGCGGCGCGGCGCAACTGTCTTTCGGCCTGGTTCAAGCGACCCAGGCCAAGGTTCGCCGTGCCGATGGCCGTCAGCACCTCGCTGGTCAGGCCTCGCGTACCTGCCGCGCGCGTAAAGGCCTCGAGCGCCAGTTCGTATTGTTCGGCCTGCATGAGCCGGTGGCCCACTTCCAACCCGTCGACGGCCTCGCCCCTTGGGTTGACGCCCGGCGCGTAGACCGCGTCGCCTGACGCGGAAAAGCCGCCTGTGGAACAGGCGGCCAGACCGAGTATCGTGATCGTTGCAAACCCCGTGCGGGTCAGGCTCATGCCGTCAGTTTCCTGGACTGATGTTTCCCATCTCGCTGATGCCCACGGCAGAGGGTCCCACCAGGATGATCAGCAATGGCGGCACTGTAAGCATCATGGTGGTCAATGTCATCTTCGTTGGCAGCTTGTTGGCTGCTTCTTCCGCGCGCATGACCCGTTTGTCACGCATTTCACCGGCATAGACCCGCAGCGCGTCGGCAATTGACGTGCCGAACGTGGCGGCCTGGTTCAGAACCGTCACGAAGCTCGAGACATCCTGCACCCCGCAACGTTCGCCCATGTCGTTCAGAACGGCGGATTTGTCTTTGCCTGCCTTCATCTCGTGGCTGACGATTTCGAACTCGTCGGCGAGGGCAGGAAAGCTCATGCGCATTTCCTTGGCGACGCGGATGATCGCCTGGTCCATCGATTGGCCGGCTTCGACGCAGACCAACATCATGTCCAGCGCATCCGGAAAGCCCTGCGTGATCTCTTCCTGCCGCTTCTGCAAACGCTTGGTGATCCAGTACTTGGGTGCCAGATAGCCCACGGCGCCAGGGCCCAGCGTATACATGATCGTCTGTTGAGTGGTCGCGTCTTCCTTGCCGATGAAGAACAGGAAATAGGCGACGCCGAGGGCCAAGAGGCCGATCCCAAGGGCAAACTGGGCGAAATAGAAGTACCGAACCGCGTCACGCGACCGATAACCCGCCTGCAACAGCGTCATTCGGATCGAGGACAGCTGTTCCTCGTCCTGCGGCTCCAGGAACTGGGCGTATTTGTTCAGCTTTTCGTTGCGCGCGGTGTCACGCAGAACAGCGCGGGTGTCTTCGTTGATGCGCCCGCGTTTTTGCGGCTCTTTCAACTTGTCGATTGGGTCGACGCGCGGTCCCATCATCATGGCACCGGCTGCCAGGATCAGGATCAGGCCCAGACCGCCGACGATCATCAAGGGGCCCATCGGGCCCAGCATGTCGGTGATCATCGTGTTGATGTTCTGGATAAACTCCATGGTCCTTCCCCCCTAGACCTTGATGTTCACAAGCGCGCGCATGACGAAGATGTTCAGCGTCAGCAGGATGCCCACGATGAAGCAGCATGGAATGAACCAGGGATGGTCCAGAACCTCGTCATAGTAGTGCGGGTCGGTGACCTGAATGATGATCAGACAGCCCAGCGGAAAGCCTGACAGGAACTTGCCCGACCACTGCGCCTCGGCGGTGATCGCCTTGACCCGGCGGAACAGGCGAAAACGGGCGCGGATCACCTTGGCCAGACCTTCGAGAATCTCGGCCAGATTGCCGCCCGATTGCTGCTGGATGGTCACCGCCACGGCCAGAAAGCGCATATCCTGCATATCCAGCCGCTCGGCCATCTGTTTCAGCGCCTCGCCGATGTCCCGGCCATAGGCGCTTTCGTCGGCGATGACCCCAAATTCGGTGGCCAGCGGGTCCTTGATCTCTTTCGAGACAATCGAGATGGCGCTGCTGAAAGGGTGCCCCACGCGCAGCGAGCGCACCATCAGTTCCACCGCATCGGGCAGTTGTTCCTCGATCATCGCGAGCCGTTTCTTGGCCTTGCCGTTGATCCACATGAACACGCCGCCAATACCCATGCCCACGGACATCAGTGCCCGCACGGGCAGCGAGGCTTCGGTCCCGATGGTCATGCCGACAAAGGCCATGATGCAGACCAGCACCATGATCATGATCAGCTGCTTGGGTGTGAAGGCAATTGCGGCCTTTTCAGCACGGTCCGCCAACAGCGAATAGAGCGGGATCGAGCGGCTTTCGCGGTGCTGGTCCATCTCCTTGCGAAGCTTTTCCAGCACGTCTTCGCGCCGCTTGCCGCCGTCCAGCATCTGCAGGCGGCGGTTGACCTTGTTGTTCATCTTGATCGACTTGCCAAAGATGACCAGATAGAGCCCTTCGACCACGGCCAGAACGGCCAGGAAGATCAAACCATAGATAATCGGTTCGGCACCAAGGTTCATCGTCAGTACTCCGATCCCATGGGTTCATAGATCGAGGCGGGCAGATCATAACCCCACATCCGGAACCGCTCTGAATAATAGCTACGCACACCTGTGGCCGTGAAATGGCCGATGATCTTGTTCTCGGGGGTCAGGCCCGTCCGCTGATAGCGGAACAGTTCCTGCATCGAGATCACTTCGCCCTCCATCCCGGTCACCTCGGTGATCGAGGTCATCCGGCGCGAGCCGTCCTGCAGGCGGCTGGCCTGCACGATGACGTTCACGGCCGAGCTGATCTGGCTGCGCATCGCCTTCAGCGGCATCTCGATGCCAGCCATGGCAATCATGTTCTCCAGACGGCTGACACCGTCGCGGGCGCTGTTGGCGTGGATCGTGGTCATGGACCCGTCGTGGCCGGTGTTCATGGCCTGCAACATGTCGATCACTTCCTCGCCGCGTGTCTCGCCGACGATGATGCGGTCAGGGCGCATCCGCAGGGCGTTTTTCAGACAATCGCGCGGGGTGACCGCGCCCTTGCCTTCGACGTTGGGCGGGCGGCTTTCCATCCGGCCCACGTGGGTCTGTTGCAGTTGCAGTTCCGCCGTATCCTCGATGGTCAGGATGCGCTCGGCGTCGTCGATGAAACTGGACAGCGCGTTCAGGGTGGTGGTCTTGCCGGAACCGGTACCGCCCGAGACGATTATGTTCAGTCGGCAGGCCACGGCGGCCTGCAGGTAAACCGCCATCTCTTCGGTGAAGGCGCCGAACTGCACCAGGTCGTCGATGCCCAGCTTGTCTTTCTTGAATTTCCGGATCGAAACCAGCGAGCCGTCGACCGCAATTGGCGGCACCATCGCGTTGAAGCGCGAGCCATCGGCCAGACGGGCGTCCACATAGGGGTTCGATTCATCAACCCGGCGTCCCACGGCCGAGACGATCTTGTCGATGATCCGCAGAAGGTGCTTTTCGTCCTTGAAGGTCACATCCGAAAGCGACAGCTTGCCGTTCTGTTCCACAAAGATCTGTTGCGGGCCGTTGACCAGGATATCGCTGATCGTTTCGTCCTTCAAAAGCGGTTCAAGGGGCCCCAGCCCCTTGACCTCGTCATACAGGTCCTTGTTCAAGGTCTGCCGGTCGTCCCGGTTCAGGATCAGCCCGCGATCTTCGAGGTTCTCGCTGACAATCGCGTTGATTTCCTGTCGAAGATCCTGTTCCGAGGCATGCTCCAAGGCCGCGAGGTTCAGGTTTTCCAGCAGGATCTTGTGCAGTTCCAGCTTGATTTCGGCCAGTCGTTCCTTGCGCTTGCGTTCCTTGTCCTGCGGGGCGGCCTTGGCCGACTTGGCGGGCAGGGGTTTACGCATGACCTTGGCTTCGGGGGCCGCGTCAACGGGTTGCACCTCCGGGGCCGGCGCTGCCGCGGGTTTCTGCACCACCGCTTCGGGCGCGGTTGACTGGCTTTTCTTGTAGCGTGAAAACATCTGTTAGCCCCGTATTATGCTGCCTCGGCGTCGACCTGGCCGATTTCGTGCAACGATTGCGCCAGCTTGGCGATTTCGCGACGCAGCGGATTCTTGGCCGCCTGGCTGGCCAGCGGCAGGCCGTGATCGCAGGCCTGCGTGACCACCCGTCCGCCATCCGGCAGTTGCACGTCGATCTTGATGCCAAGGCTTTCGGCCAGACGCTTGACGCGGCTCTTGCCCTGCAGATCGGTGAACTTGGGCGCGCGGTTCAGAAGGAAGCGCAGCTTTTCAAAGGGCAGGTCCTCCGAGACCAGCGCCTTTTTCAGGCGCAGCGTGTTCTGCGCGGTACGCATGTCCAGCTCGATCAGCGCAAAGAAGACCTGCGCGGCCTGAAGCACGGTGTCGGTCCACTGCACCAGAGTCGTGGGCAGGTCGACAATGACATAGTCGAAATGCGCGGTGGCGTAGTCCAGCAACCGGTCCACATCTGACGGACTGATGATGTCCAGCGGCAGGATTTCCGGCGGGGCGGTCAGCACCTGCAACTTGTCGTCAAAGCTGACAAGCGCGCCGGCAAAGCTGTCTTCGTCCATGTTCTCGACGTCGGAAAGCACCTCCATCACGGCCTCGCGGCGGGGCAGGTCCAGATAGGTCGCAACCGCGCCGAACTGCAATCCCAGGTCGATCAGGCAGACGCGAGGCGGTTTGTCCTTGGACACCGTCGCCAGCTCCCAGGCCAGATTGACTGCAAAGGTGCTGGCACCGCATCCTCCGGCCAGACCCTGCACAGCGATCAGCACCCCGGCACCGTCCGAGTTGCGCTTCAACGCCACCTGTTCCGGTGCCTTTTCAACGATCTCGGGTTCTTCCGGCGCACGAAGCCGCTCGACGGCCAAGGCAAGCTCGTTTTCCGGCAGCGGGTAGGGAACAAATTCGTTGGCACCGGCCCGCAACAGTTGATGCAGCGATCCGGGGCTGACGTCCTCGGCGATCAGAACGACAGCAACGCCCTGTGCCTTGGCCGAAGAAATCACGGACAACAAGGTGGCCATATCGGCTTCGTCCTGTGCATCGATGGCGAGAGCGATGAATTCCAAGGCACGGGCATCGGGTTGATCCAGGAACAAGACGGCTTCCTGGAAACCCAGATCCCCCCAGCCTTCGCCCAGAAGGCTTTCCATGTCTTCGATCAGCAAATCGAAGTTCTGCACATCTCGGCTCACCGTACAGGCGACGATGGGTGCAGGGCCGGCAACCGGGGAAACAGTACTCGTCATTTGGCCTCAGTCCTTTTCTCACTTGGACCGACCCAAAGGCATCGTGCGTTTCTGCACGTTGTGCCCCAAGGCCCCAGACCGACTCGGATCGGCAGGGAAGGTCCTGTGAGAAAGGTGTCGCCAATAATGTAGGCAACATTTGGGCCAAAAAACCGAAATTGTGCGATTTCCCCGGACGATCACCCCGCCAAATTCAACAAAAAACGCCCCTGCATTGCGCTGGGGCGTCTTTTCGTGTTGCGGCTCCGGACCGTCGCGGCGGCCAAATTACTCGGTTGTGCGGAAGTCCGATCCCGAGATGCCGGACAGACCGCTGACCGGTTCGGCACTGCGCACATATTCGCGATAGATGACCTCGGCGTATTTGCCGTCCAGCAAGTTCGGGTGTCCTTCGACGAACCCGGAAACCTCGGTCACGGTGCGCCGGTTGCGGCGTTCCTTGCCCTCGGTGACGATCAGAGGCTGGGTCTCGCCAAACGAGACAAGCGCCTCGAGCCGGCCTTTGTCGATGCCCTGCGTGGCCAGATAGGCCACCACGGCCTGCGCGCGACGCAGCCCCAGGTGCTTGTTGTAGCTCTTTGAGCCGACCAAATCGGTGTGGCCGTAGACGCGGAAGCGGATTTCAGGGAACTGACGGATCCAGTTGGCCTGTTCGCGCAGCACGCCGCGCGCGGCCCCGTCCAGAACGGCACTGTTGAAGGCAAAGTTGACGGTGGTGATCACCTCGGCCGAAAAGCGGTTCGACAGGTCATACACATACTGCTTGTCGCCGTTCATGATCATGGTGTTGTTCATGGTGGCGTTGCCGAACGTGCCGTTGTCGACATCCGCGCTGACCATGCGATCGGCGTAGTTGCCACAGGCGCTAAGAGCACCTGCGGTCAAGAAAGCTGTGGCAATCCAACGTTTTGTCTGCATCTGTCTCGCCTCAATCCATCACATAGCCGTAAGAGCCGCTGAAATCCTGCTTGGCCACTTCGCCAGCCGCGCCCTGAACGGGAACTTCGCGTCCCGTGGTGCGGCCAAAGAGGAACAGGTCCCGTTCGGTGGGCAGGCGCACAAGATCGGTAGGCAGTGCCAGCGCCTCGCCCCGGGTCGGTGTCACGAGATGCGGTGTCACGATGATCACCAGCTCGGACTGTTCGCGCGCAAATTCCGCGCTGCGGAACAGCGCGCCCAGAACAGGAATGTCGCCGATCCAGGGAAGCTGACCGTTCAGATCCTGGAAATCGTCTTGCAACAGACCGGCGATGGCAAAGCTTTCGCCGTCACGCAGTTCGACCGTGGTCGAGGCTTCGCGCCGCTTGAACCCGTCGATGCGGATCGCGCCGACGTCAATGCCGTTTGCCGTGTCGATCGAAGAGACCGAGGTTTCCAGCTCGAGGTTGATCAGATCCCCGTCCACGACGCGCGGAATGAAATTCAGCTCGATGCCAAAGGGTTTGAATTCGACGGTGACCGTATTGTCGGCCTGCGCCACCGGAACCGGGTATTCACCACCGGCAAGAAACTTGGCTTCCTGGCCTGACAAGGCGGTCAGGTTCGGTTCCGCTAAGGTGCGAACAACCCCTTTTGTTTCAAGGGCTTCCAAAAGGATGCCGACCTCAAGTCCGCCAGCGTTGAAGCCAAACAGGATACCGCCGTTGCTGTCGCCGCTGGTCGACGCATTCAGCTTGGTCGCAACCGTGTCGACCTGCACGGCGTCGGCGGCGTTGCCTGTGCCGATTTCCAGCCCCAGATCGCCGCCCAGAACCGAACCGCCCGTGGCCAGCGAGCTGCGCAGCGACTTTGCGACCCGGCGCTGCATCTCGGCAAAGCGGACCTTCAGCATGACCTGCTGGACGCCGCCAACGCTCATCAGGTTCGACACCCGGTCCGGCGCGTAGCGTTCCGCCAGATCCAGCGCCCGCCGCATCTTTTGCGTGCTCGAAGCCACACCCGACAGGACGATGCCGTCGTTGGCTGTGCGCACCTCGATTTTTTCACCGGGCAGGATCTGTTGCAGGCGCTCTTTGAACTCGGTCACATCCGCCGCGACGCGGACGTCGACATTGGTGATCAACTGGCCGGTGTCATTGAGAATGGTCAGCGTTGTCAGCCCCGGCGATTTGCCCAGAACATAGATCGTGCGGTCCGAGAGTGACGAGATATCGGCAATCCCCGGATTGGCGATGCTGAGTTCGGCAAAGGGGGTTTCGCTTTCGATTACAACTGCGCGGTTCATCGGCACATGCAGCACCGAAGAGGTGCGGCCCTTCAGAACCTTGATCGTTTCAGCCTGTACTGCAGCGGGGGCATGTGCAAATGCCACCGACAGCCCCAGAAGGGCGGCCTTGAATAGTCCGTTCATTTTCATGTGACCTGCCTCTCCGATCACGCCTCGTTCGCAGGTCTTTGCGCCTGCATTTTCGGCAACTGTGGGCGAAAACCCGATTTTTTGCAAGAATCAAAGGGTTTGAGCCCGAATTTTATGTGGATAACCGGCAACAGCCGGGCGTTTTGCCAAAACGCAAGAGGGCGCCCCGAGGGCGCCCATCTGGTATCATTCGCGATTTGCATCACATCAGTTTGTGCAAGGGATCGGGATTTCCACGACCTCGGCACCCTTGCGTGTCCGGATGGTGCAGACCTCGCGTTCGGCCTTTTTGACCTCTCGAACCGGTTCATCGACGATGCCCAGCAGCGTTTTTTGATCGACCTGGACCACTTCTGCGACCGAAGTGTCGTCAACGCCCAGCAGGGACAGGGACAGCCGTCCGGTGGCCTGGGCCTGCGCCAAGGCCGCAACCTGCTGTGGTGTCGCGGCGACCGTGACGGTGCGCGCGATGGTGGTCGAGGTGGCCTCGCCAAAAGCGGTCTGGTCGATGGCAATCAGGTTGATGCCGGATTCGATCAGCTTGGTCACATCGCCTGCACGTCCGCGATCGCCATCGGGCGGGCGGCCGGTCCAGTAAACGTCGACCCGGTCACCCGGGCGCAGAAAGCCCGACACGCCAGAGGCCACGTCAACCTTGATTGCAAAGGCGCGCTGGCCTTTCTGCAAGCGAGAGGTCAGGCCGGCGTCGGCACCGGGCTCGCTGATCTTGACGGACATCAGGGCCTCGTCCTTTTCCATGGCGCGCAGCACGTATCGGGCGGCGTCACCTTCCTGGAACAGCGGATCCTCATGGGTGAACGCGCCCTCGGGGATGGCGTTTTCGGGCCATCGAACGAGGCGCGTATCCTCTTTGGTCAGTTCTTCGCCGTAAGCTAGCGTGCGAGTCGCCACGTAGACGCCGACGGTCGGTACGATCTTGGCGCTGTTCTTGCGTTCAGCGGCCAGGGCGTTCTGGTAAGCCCCAATGTAATTCTGTGCCATGTAGACGGCAAAGCCAGCCAGGCCCAACCCCGCCACAAGCACCAGTCCGAAGATCAGTCTCATTTCTCTACCTCGTTACCTTGCCCCCAAACGCGGTGCGTCAAACTCTTAAGACGGACACGAGTGGTCTTTCTATCCGGCGATTGTGTCCAAAAGAGGGACAGAACGGTGCCCTGTCCCGTCAACAAAAGGGAAAAATGGAATGAATGGGGACCGGGACGTACGAAAGCAGTCGGCGTTCTGCCGATCCGCCTTTATTCGAAGTCGTCTTCCTGGTCGATTGCACTGCCAGCTGAATCCATCAGGGAAAAAGCGGCGTCTTCCAGAGTAAAAAACGAAATGGCCGACAGACCCACAACAGCTGCCGTAATGACAATCCAGTCAACGGTCACCGCGCCCGAGTCGTCTTTCAGGAAATCCAAGATGGTGTTCTTCATATCCTGCCCCTAAAAAAACGGCGCGCAATCCCCCGGGGATCGCGCGCCTCGTTAACTTTTTGGCAAACGATGCGCGGAAATGACTTAGGCGTTTTCCTAAGCCTTCCTCGGCTCTTAGTTGCCGAAGTCGTTCTCGAGGTCGACCGCGCCGGCTGCTGCGCCGATCAGGGTGCTCGAGCTCGACTCGATGGTCGAGTAGGCAGCGATGGCCAGGCCGACAACGGCTGCGGTCAGGACAACCCAGTCAACGGTAACGGCGCCGGATTCGTCTTTGCGGAAATTCTTGATGAACTTGATCATGGTTTTGTCTCCGTAGTTTTGCTCTCGTCAGAACCGCGATCATCGAAGGGGCCGTCTCTCTCACTAGCCTGATTACTGCGGTACGGGTGGCATATAGCCCCCGGAATAGGGCGTGATTGGGGCGTGAATGGTTCCATTTTCGTATTCCATCAAAAACTGCGAAACAGACAGTTTTTGGCGGTGGGAATTTTCATAAAGGTCTGAAAAGAAAGATGAAAAATTCAGATCGGTCTGCAGGGGCGTTCCGAAATCCCTCAACAATCAGTTCCCGGCAGGCGACGATCTATGAATGAAAGGCGTTTTGTGCGATATTGGTCAACAAAGAAAAGAACCCGACGAGGCAGCAGTGAGAATTCTACAGTGGTCCGTGGCGCTGGCAGCCGCGGTGTATCTGGCCGTTCCGCCGGTCCATGCCGAGACACCCGCGCCGTTTCCCGAGTTTGAGGCAAAACGCGTCAAGGTGCCCAAGGCCGGCACGCGCAAACGTATCACGGTGCAGATCACCGCGCCCGTCGCGCCTGCCGTTGTCCTGCCGCAGGATCAAGAGGGCACGGCACGTGTTGCCTCGAACTATCATTGGTTCTGGGACACGATCTCGCCCGACATTGCGCAATCCGGCCCCGGTCGGCTGGAACCCGCGCTGAGCGCGCTGGGCAAGGGGCCGGGCGGCGCGCAGGTGCGCGCGCCCCGTCTGCAGGACCTGCAGGGCATCGCGACGGCGCGTGGATTGGATATCCTGCGCCACACGGTAGGGACCGAGGTTTCGCCCGCTCTGGTGCTGGCGGTGATCGCGGTGGAAAGCGGTGGCCGCAGCGATGCGGTCAGTTCCGCGGGTGCGCAGGGGCTGATGCAACTGATGCCCGCAACGGCCGAGCGGTTCGGCGTGGCCGACGCCCTGTCGCCCGAGGACAACATCAAGGGGGGCGTGGCCTTTCTGGACGTGCTGATGCGCAAGTTTCAGGGCGATCCGATCCTGGTGCTGGCGGGCTACAACGCGGGCGAGACGGCCCTTGCCGAACACGGCGGCGTGCCGCCCTTTGCCGAGACAAGGGATTATGTTCCCAAGGTTCTGGCGGCCTACCAGGTTGCCAAGGGGCTGTGTGTCACCCCGCCAGAGCTGATCAGCGACGGCTGCGTCTTTGTGGTGAACGCCAGTTAATCGGCGCGCAGCACCGCGCCGGGGTTCATGATGCCCAGTGGATCAAGTGCCGCCTTGATGGCGCGCATCGCGCTCAGGCGGGTTGGATCGGCGTAGCGTTCTAGATCACCGACCTTCAGCCGCCCGACGCCATGTTCGGCACTGAACGAGCCGTCATAGGCCTGCACCAGATCGTGCAGACTGTCCTTGACCGCGTCGCGCAGGTTGCGGAATTCGTCGCGGCTGCGCCCCTCGGGTGGGAAGACATTGTAGTGCAGGTTGCCGTCGCCCAGATGGCCAAAGCAGTTGATCCGGAAGTCCCCCAGTTTGGCGATCACGGCGCGACCCTCTTCGATGAAGGCCGGGATGTCGCTGATCGGGACCGAGATATCGTGGCTCGAGATCGAGCCGATGCGCTTGTTTGCCTCGGGGATGTGCTCGCGCACTGACCAGAAAGCGGCGCGCTGTGCCTCTGACTGGGCGACAAGGCCGTCAGAGGTCAGACCCGCATCAAAAGCAGCCTCGAACAGGGTTTCCAGCGCCTGCGCCGGGGCCAGACCCTGTGCCAGGCCGATGTCGATCAGCACGCACCATTCGGGCAGGGCATCAAACGGCAGGCGCAGGTCGGGCAGCGTGGCGCGCAGGAACTCAAGACCGGTCCGGTGGATCAGTTCAAAGGCGCTGATCGTCTCTCCCAGCTGTTCACGGGCCAGCGCCAGCAGGTCGATGGCGGCCTGCGCGCTGGGCACCACAAACAGGGCGGTGCCCGAGGCGACGGGGATCGGATGCAGTTTTAGCGCGGCGGCGGTGATCACGCCCAGGGTGCCCTCGGCCCCGACAAGCAGGTTGCGCAGGTCGTAGCCGGTGTTGTCCTTGCGCAGCCGCTTCAGCCCGTGCCAGATCCGCCCGTCGGGCATTACCGCCTCCAGCCCAAGGCACAGGTCCCGCGCGTTGCCATAGCGCAGCACGTTCACGCCGCCCGCATTGGTCGACAAGAGCCCGCCAATGCGCGCCGTGCCTTCCGAGGCCAGCGACAGGGCAAACAGCCGGTTGGCCGCCTCGGCGGCGCTGTGAACATCGGCCAAGATCGCACCGGCCTCGGCGACCAATACGTTCTCGGTCTCATAAACCGCTCGGATCGTCGACATGCGTTCCAGCGACAGGAGCAGCGGAGGGGTGTCTTCGGCCACCTGGCCGCCGACCAGCCCGGTGCCGCCCGCATAGGGCACTAATCCGACGCGTTCGTCGCCGCAATGGCGTACGATCGTGGCGACCTCTTCGGTCGTCCGGGGCAGCGCGACCCATCCGGCCGAGCCTTTCCAGCGCCCGCGCGGTTCTTCCAGATAGCGGGGCTCGGCGCGTTTCAAAGTGTCGTCAGGCAGGGCCGCGGAAAGCCGGTCAATAAAGGCGCCGTCGGCAGGGGTCAGGGGCATTGGGGTCGTCCGGGTCGTCTGAGGTGCGCGCACCCTAGGTCAGTTTGGCAGGGCGCAAAAGCCCAGCGTCAAAATTCCCTGTCACAGTTCCTCGTCCCGCAGCCATTGGGGCCGCAGCACCACAACCGTCGGGCGGCTGGGGAGCGAGCGCAGAGAGACCTCGATCGAGCCGCTGTTGCGGATGTCGATGGCAAAGTCGTCTTTCATGCCTTCAAGAAAGGTGCCCAGGCCGTAGTCGCTGAACCAATGCATCGGGATGACGATGGATGAGCGCAGGCGCTGCAGGATGCGGATCATTGTCGGGATCGGCACGGTCATGCCCCCGTCGACAGGCGCCATGACCACGTCCAGCCGCCCGATGGCCGCGTATTGCTCGTCGCTGGGTTCATGATGCAGATGGCCCAGATGGCCGATGCACAGACCGGCGATCTCGAAGATGAAGATCGAGTTGCCCTTGTCCTCTTGCCCGCCGAACTCGGACCGGATGTCGGTCGAGACATTGCGGATCAGCATGTCGCCGACCTCGAGATGGTGCTCGATGCCTTGCCCGTAGTCCCCCCAGCCGCGCAGGACATGGGGAATGGCCGGGTCGGGGTTCGCGGTCCAATGGCTGGAATGGGCGTGATTCATCGTGACGATGTCGGGGATCATCGTCGTGTTGCCATAGAACCCGGTGAAATCGGTGATCGCGTTCAACCCGCTCTGGCTGCGGATCAGAAAGGCCGCATGGGCGATGTACTGCAGCCGGACGGTGTGGTTGGGCAGAGGCGCGTTCCAGCTGGCCTTGTGCAGGTACTCGATCCCCGGCGCCGCATCCGCGATGGCGATGCAATGGCTGGGGCGGCGGTTGTCCTGCGCCGCAGCGGGCAGGGCAAAGAGCAATAACGCAAGGGTCAGACGGATCATGGCGGCACCTCCTGATCCTCAAGGGTAGTGCGGCGGTGCCATCTCTCAAACAGAAATGTCAGAGTGCGTCAGACCGGCCCCGGCGGTCGCTGCGCAAAGACGCATACAGCACATGTGTGCGCCAGCGCCCGTTGATCTGCAGATAGCTTTGCGCCACACCTTCGTACTTGAAGCCCGAGCGTTCCAACAGGCTGCGAGAGGCGGCGTTCTCGGGCAGGCAGGCGGCCTCGATCCGGCTCAGGTCCAGCCGCGTGAAGGCGTAGTGCACAACGGCGCTGATCGCCTCACGCATATAGCCTTGCCGGGCGTGCTGTTGGCCGATCCAATAGCCCAGCGTGCCCGATTGCGCGGGCCCCTTGCGGATGTTGTCGAGCGTGATCGCGCCCAGCAGCATTTCATCCTCGCGCCGGATCAGGAACAGCGGCACGGCGGTGCCGTTGGATATCGCGCGGTTGGCCCAGTAGACGCGGTTGGTGAAGGCCTTGCGGGTCAGGTGATCGCTGGCCCAGCTGGGTTCCCACGGGGTCAGGAAATCGGCGCTGGACTGGCGCAGCTGGGACCAGCCCTGATAGTCGCTGTGCTGCGGCGGCCGCAGCTCCATCCGGTCGGTGGGGATCCGAACTTTGCGACGGGTCAGAAGCATCAGGCGGCCCGGCGCACCTGCAGATCTGTCAGCGCCGGTGCGCCCGAGACGGGGCCGTATAGCGCCATGGCCGCCGGGGCCTGTGTGGCCAGCTGCGCGGCAAATGCCTTGACGCCTGCGCAGGTGACGGCGTCGATGCGTTCTACCGTTTCCTCGATCGGCGGCACCTTGCCCCAGATCTGCATCATCCGCGCCATGCGTTCCGCCCGCGACGATGGGCTTTCGAGGCCCATCAGCAGGCCCGCCTTCATCTGCGCACGGGCGCGGGCGATCTCGGCCTCGGACATGTCATCGGCGGCGCGCTTCATCTCGTCTATGGTCAGCGTGGCCAGACCCGCCAGTTCGTCGCCGCTGGTGCCTGCGTAGATCGTGGTCATCCCGGTGTCGGCATAGGCGCCGGACTGGGCAAAAATCGTGTAGCAGAGGCCGCGCTTTTCGCGCGCCTCCTGGAACAGGCGGCTGGACATGCCGCCACCCAGCGCAGTCGAATAGATCTGCGCCGTGTAGAACATCGGATCGCGGTAACCGGGGCTTTCAAAGGCCAGCGCAAAATGCGCCTGTTCCAGGCTTTTTTCCTGACGGCTTTCGCCCCCGGCAAAACGCGCAGCCTCGGGTGTCAGGGCCGGGCGCTGGGCCATGCCGCCAAAAAGCTTTTCCGCCGCGCTTACGATGGCGTCGTGATCCACGCCACCTGCAGCGGACAGGATCAGCTGTTCAGGGCCATAGTGTTCGCCCACAAAGCCCGCCAGATCCTCGCGGCTGAAAGACGACACGCGCGGCGCCTCGCCCAGGATCGTGCGGCCCAGCGGCTGTTCGGGATAAGCTTGGGCCTGCAGCCAGTCAAAGATCACGTCGTCGGGCGTGTCCAGCGCCTGACCGATTTCCTGCAGGATCACCCCGCGTTCGACTTCGATCTCGGCGGGATCAAAGACCGGGTTCAGCAGGATGTCGGCGATGACGTCCAGCGCCAGCCCCACATCGGCCTTCAGCACCCGCGCGTAGTAGGCCGTGACCTCGCGCGAGGTATAGGCGTTGATATAGCCGCCCACGTCCTCGATCGCCTCGGCGATCTGCAGGGCCGACCGGGTGGTCGTGCCCTTGAAGGCCATGTGTTCGAGGAAATGCGCGATGCCGTTCTGTTCGGCCCGTTCGTGTCGACCGCCTGCGCCCACCCAGATGCCAAGCGCCGCAGATTGGAGGCCCGGCATGTGTTCGGTGACAATTCTGAACCCGTTGGACAGGGTGGCGGTCTGGATGGTCACTTGGCGCGTCTTTCCCGAATAAGCTCCTCTAGCGCGCCCAGGTCGTTTGACACCCGGGTCACGCGTTCCGACCGCTCATACAGGTCTGCCATGCGATGGGGAAGGGGGGGACGCACGCCGGATGCATTTTCCACGGCGTCCGGGAACTTGGCGGGGTGTGCCGTGGCCAGGGTGATCATCGGCGTGGCCGCGTCGCGCAGATCCTCAGCCACCTTCACGCCGATGGCAGAATGCGGGCAGAGCAGCTCGCCCATCGTGGCATGTGAGGCTGCGATCTGGGCCAGGGTTTCGTCCTCGCTGACACGGCCGCTGTCGAAATGCTCGCGCAGGGTTTCCAGCGCGCCCTGGCTGACGTTGAAGCCGCCTTCTTTCAACTCGGCCATCAGCTGCGCCACGGCCGCGCCGTCGCGGTCATAGGCGTCAAAGAGGGCGCGTTCGAAGTTGGAACTGACCTGGATGTCCATCGAGGGCGAGATCGAGGGGTGCACTTCGGACGTCTGATACCCGCCGGTCGACAGGCAGCGGTGCAGGATGTCGTTCTGGTTGGTTGCCACCACCAGCCGGTCGATGGGCAGACCCATGCGCTTGGCAATGTAGCCCGCAAAGATGTCGCCGAAGTTGCCGGTGGGCACGGTGAAGCTGACCTTGCGCTCGGGCGCGCCAAGGCTGACGGCGGAGGAGAAGTAGTAGACAACCTGCGCCAGAACACGGGCCCAGTTGATGCTGTTCACCCCGGCAAGGCGCACCTCGTCACGGAAGGCGAAGTCGTTGAACATGTCCTTCAGGCGGGCCTGACAGTCGTCAAAGGTGCCATCGACGGCCAGTGCGTGCACGTTCGCCTCGCTCGGCGTGGTCATCTGGCGGCGCTGCACCTCGCTGACGCGACCATGCGGATACAGGATAAAGACATCGACGTTGTCGAGACCGCGGAAGGCTTCGATCGCCGCCGAGCCTGTGTCGCCTGAGGTGGCGCCGACGATGGTCACACGCTCGCCCCGACGCTCCAAAGCGTCCTGAAACAGCTGACCGATCAGCTGCATGGCGAAGTCCTTGAAGGCCAGCGTGGGCCCGTGGAAAAGCTCCAACAGGAAGTGGTTCGGGGCCAGCTGCACCAGTGGCGCGCGGGCGCCGTGGCCGAAGTGGGCATAGGCGTTCACGATCAGGTCGCCCAGCACCTCGTCCGAGAAGCTTTCGTTCACGAAGGGGCGCATCACGCGGAAGGCCGTTTCCTCGTAGGTCAGGCCCGCCAGCGCCTTGATCTCGGTATGGCTCATCTGCGGGATGGTCTGGGGGACATAAAGCCCGCCGTCGCGGGCGAGGCCCGACAGCATCGCCTCTTCGAATGTCAGTTCCGGCGCTTGGCCTCGGGTCGAGATGTAAAGCATGGGCTTAGCCTTGGGTCCCTTTGAGTTGCCGCCTGATCCAGAAGGCGGTCATGATCAGCCAGACACCGGCCAGCGAAAACCAGGTGATGGCGTATTGCAAGTGATCGTTCGGAATGCCGCTGGTGTCGACGGGCAGGGGCGACACGGCCTTGTCTGCGGGCGACTCCTGCCGTGCAATCACCAGAATGGGTTCGGTCTGCAGCACCTCGGCCATCGCGGTGATGTCGCGGGCAAACCATGTGTTGCCGGTGACGTCGTTGTCGGGCGTCGAGCTGTTGCGGTCGTCGGGCCAATGCAGATTGCCGTCGATGGCCGCAAGACCGGTGGTGCGGGTCGCGTCGCGCTGGTCGACCGGGACAAAGCCCCTGTCCAGAAGGATGCGGCGGCCGTCGTCGGTCTGGAACGGCGCGATGATGCGATAGCCCGCGCCACGCCGCTTGACCGAGACGAGGACGTGTAGCTCGCCCTGACCAATCTCTCCGTTCATAGCGACGGGCATATAGCGGTGATCCGTGGCGTTTGGCGTGTCGGGCAGGGGCTGACGGGGGCCGTCGATGGTGGCCTCGATCTCGGCCAGGATGCCCTCTTTCCACGCCAACCGTTGCACCTGCCAGGTGCCAAGGCTGACAAGGATCGCAATGCCGATCAGGCCAAAGAGCAGGGGGGCAAGGATGCGGGTCACGTTTGGGCTGCGTCACGTCCGGAAAAAGCAGAAGGCGCGCGGGGGTCCGCGCGCCTTGGGTTTAGTCTGGTCCTGCGGTCGGGTTCAACCGCAAAGGGGACTTACTGACCCCAGATGTAGATCGCGACGAAGAGGAACAGCCAGACAACGTCAACGAAGTGCCAGTACCAGGCCGCCGCTTCGAAACCGACGTGGTTTTCGGCGGTGAAGTGACCGCGCAGAACGCGCAGCAGGCAGATGAACAGGAAGATCGTTCCGATGATCACGTGCATGCCGTGGAAACCGGTCGCCATGAAGAACGACGCGCCATAGATGTTGCCCGAGAAACCAAAGGCCGCGTGGCCGTATTCGTAGGCCTGGAAGACGGTAAAGATCGCGCCCAGAGCGATGGAGAGGATCAGACCCCACTTCATGTCTTCGCGGTTTTCCTCGTGCACCAGCGCGTGGTGCGCCCAGGTCGCCGCCGCACCCGAGCACAGCAGGATCAGCGTGTTGATCAGGGGCAGGTGCCAGGGGTCAAAGGTCTCGATGCCCGCGGGCGGCCAGACACCGTCGATTGCCGGGCTCAGGCCCTCGGGGTGCATCGGGTAAAGCGCGTGCTTGAAGAAGGTCCAGAACCAGGCCGAGAAGAACATGACTTCCGACATGATGAACAGGATAAAGCCGTAGCGCAGGCCAATGCGGACAACCGGTGTGTGGTCGCCTGCCTTGTTCTCGGCAATGGTTTCACCCCACCAGGCGAACATGGTGTAGCAGACGCCGACAAAGCCGATCAGGAACATCCACGGTCCGCTTTCGTGCATCCACAGGACCGCGCCGAAGAGCATGATGAAGCCCGCAGCAGCACCGACCAGAGGCCAGATAGACGGGTTCAGAATGTGGTAGTCGTGGTTTTTCACATGCGCCATGGTTAGTCGTCCCTCGTTGGCAAGCGTGATCAGTTTATAGATGTTTCACTGTCGGTGACCAGAGCCGCCTGCGCCGCATCTTCGGGCAGATCGATCTCGTAAAAGGTGTAAGACAGAGTGATGTGGTTGGTGTGTTTCGCGTCGCGGTCCGTGACAATCTCGGGGTCCACATAGAAGCTGACCGGCATCTGCACCCGTTCGCCCGGCATGAGGATCTGCTCTTCGAAGCAGAAACAGGCGATCTTGATGAAGAAGCCGCCGGCCTCGTAGGGCGCAACGTTGTAGCTGGCCGAGCCTGCGACGGGTTTGTCGGTTGGGTTGTAGGCCTCGTAAAAGGCCAGTCCGGTTTCGCCGATGCGGATTTCCATCTCGCGCGCGACCGGTGTGAATTCCCAGGGCATGTTCCGTTCGAGCGAGGCGTCGAAACGAACCTTGATGGTCTGATCCAGGATCACATCGCTTTCGACCTCGGCCACGCCGGTCGCGCCGCCAAAGCCGGTGACCCGGCAGAACCAATCATAAAACGGGACCGAGGCCCATGCGAGCCCGCCCATGACTACGACCAGGCTGACCGCCTGAAGAACCGATTTCTTTTTCGGATCCATTGCCATTAGTTTTGTGTCTCCTGCAACGCGTTGCCGAAGTCCCCCGTGCCGACCTTTACAATGGTCAGTCCAAATATCAGTGCGATGGCTGCAGCAAGTACCAGACCCAGGCCGATGTTCCGGCCCTTGCGGCGGTGATGCAGTTCATGTTCCTTCGCGATGCTCATGCCCAGCCTCCGATCAGGCCCACGCGGACCAGCAGCGCGTCGACAAGGATCGCGCCGAAGTGGGCAAAGAGGTAGAGCAGCGAAAGCTTGAAGAAGCTGCGCTCGACCTTGAAGTTGTCCGCCTCGCTCATGTCTTCGTCCCGGCGCCAGATGGCAACGGCGCCTTTCAGGAACAGCGCGTTCAGGACCAGCGCAGTGGCCAGGTACACCGGGCCACCAAGGCTGGTGAAGGCGGTGCCAATGGCCAGGACGGCCAGCAGGATGGTGTAGGCCAGGATGTGCTTGCGCGTGGTTCGGCGTCCGTGGGTCACGGTCAGCATGGGCACGCCTGCGTCGTCATAGTCAGACCGCATGAACAGCGCCAGCGCCCAGAAGTGGGGCGGGGTCCACATGAAGGTCAGGCAGAACATCAGCACGGCCTCGACGCTGACGGTGCCGGTCGCAGCGGCCCAGCCGATCATCGGAGGGAACGCGCCTGCCGCGCCGCCGATCACGATATTCTGCGGGGTCCAGCGCTTGAGCCACATGGTGTAGATCACCACGTAGAAGAAAATGGTAAAAGCCAGCAGGCCCGCCGCCAGCCAGTTCGTCGCGAGGCCAAGAAAGACCACGGCAAAGGCCGACAGCGCGATGCCGATGGCAAAGGCCTCGTCCTTGGTGACCTTGCCAGCGGGGATGGGCCGCTTGGCGGTCCGCTTCATCACCGCGTCGATGTCGGCGTCGTACCACATGTTCAGCGCACCCGAGGCGCCGCCGCCGAGGGCGATGAACAGAACTGCGCAGAAGCCGATAAAGGGATGCACCGGCGTCGGCGCGGCCAGCAGGCCGACAAACGCGGTAAAGACCACAAGTGTCATGACACGAGGTTTCAGCAGGGCAAAGTAATCGCCGAACTGGGCCTCGTTCTCAAAGCTGGCGCTGTTGATGCTTGCGTCGCTCATGTCATCCACTCGGGTTAATCAAAGGCGGGCACGAGGCCCGCCGTCAGACAGGGAGGGCCCGCAGGGGCCCACCCATGAAAGCTTAGTCAGCCAGGGCAATCTGAACCGGCTGCTGCACCGGGGCTTCGGCGTATTCTTCCACCGCGCCGGTCAGCCATTCCTGATAGGCCTCTTCCGAGACAACCTTGACCGTAATCGGCATATAGGCGTGGTCCTTTCCGCAGAGCTCGGAACACTGACCGAAGTAGATGCCCTCTTTCTCGGCCTTGAACCACAGCTCGGCCAGACGTCCGGGAACGCCGTCCTGCTTCACGCCAAAGGCCGGAATGGTCCACGAGTGGATCACGTCGGCGGCGGTGACCTGGATCACGACGGTCTTGTTGACCGGGATCACGACAGCGGTGTCGGTCGCCAGAAGGTACTCTGCCTGGGTGTAACCGTTGGTTTCCAGCGCCGAGCGGCCCAGCATGAAGCTGTCAAACGCGATGACCGAAGGCTCGACACCCTCGACGCCGGCGTCGACGTATTCGTAGCCCCAGTACCACTGGTAACCGGTCGCCTTGATGACGATGTCGCCTTCGGGAATTTCCTGCTGCTTGAACAGAACCGGCAGCGAGAAGGCACCGATGAAGACCAGAACCAGGATCGGGATCAGGGTCCAGGCGATTTCCAGCGGCGAGTTGTGGGTGAACGTGCCCGGTGTCGGGTTGGCTTTGCGGTTGTAGCGCACGATGCAGATGGCCAGCAGCGCGCAGACAAACAGCACGATGGCGGTGATGATCACCAGAATCATGCCATCCAGCCATTGGATGTCACGGGCCAGTTCGGTGGCGGCGGGCTGGAAGCCGATACCACGGTCTTTCGGGGCGCCGATGATCTCAAGGCCGTCCTGCGCCATGGCAGGAGCGGCAATAAAGGTGCCCAGAAGGCCCATCAGCATCGAGTTAAGTCGCATGTGTCACCCTGATCGGTTACGTCTTTTGCAGTTCGGGTGGAAAATGGCGCGCACAGGTGCACGGACCCCTTCCCATTGTGTTGTCGCCGCTTAAAACCATATTCTGACGGACAGATAAAGAAAGATGCTTGCGGCAAACGGACGCTTTCTTTGACATGGATCAAAAAGGACCCCTCATGACCACCACGCCTTTTCGCCCGTTCGAGACGCAGTTAGACCGTGATCGGACCTTGTCCATAGTGCAAAATGCGGTTGCGGGGGCCGATGATGGCGAGTTGTTTCTGGAACGTCGGCGGGGGGAAGTTCTGACCTTTGACGACGGGCGGGTGAAGACCGCGAGCTATGATGCGTCCGAGGGATTCGGCCTGCGCGCGGTGCGCGGCGAGGTTGCGGGATACGCGCATTCGACCGAAATCAGCGAATCTGCGATTCTGCGCGCCTCGGAAACCGCGCGGCTGGCGGTGGGCGAGGGCGGGGGCACCCTGGCCGAGGCACCCGCAGGCACCAACACCCGCCTTTACACTGACGCCGATCCGATTTCGGGCCACAGCTTTCCGGTCAAGGTCGAGACCCTGCGCGAGATCGATGCCTTCACCCGCGATCTGGATTCGCGCGTCGTGCAGGTGACGGCCACGATTGCGGCCTCGCTGCAAGAGGTCTCTATCCTGCGCGCTGATGGCTCGCTGGTCAGCGACACCCGGCCGATGACGCGGGTCAACGTCTCGGTCATTGTCGAGGAAAACGGCCGTCGCGAATCCGGCACCGCTGGCGGTGGCGGGCGGGTGACGCTGGACGGTCTGCTTGATCCGGTGGATTGGCAGGCCAAGGCGCGCGAGGCGCTGCGGATCGCCCTCGTGAACCTTGATGCCGTGCCTGCACCCGCGGGTGTCATGGACATCGTGCTTGGCCCCGGCTGGCCCGGGATCCTGCTGCACGAGGCCGTGGGCCACGGGCTTGAAGGCGACTTCAACCGCAAGGGCTCGTCCGCCTTTGCGGGGCTGATGGGTCAGCAGGTGGCGGCCAAGGGCGTCACAGTGCTGGACGATGGCACCATCCCGGATCGCCGCGGCTCGATCACTGTGGATGACGAGGGCACGCCCTCGGGCAAGAACGTGCTGATCGAGGATGGGGTGCTGGTGGGCTACATGCAGGACCGGCAGAACGCGCGGCTGATGGGGGTCGAGCCCACGGGCAACGGGCGGCGTGAAAGCTATGCCCACACGCCGATGCCGCGCATGACCAACACCTATATGCTGGGCGGTGAGGCAGACCCGGGTGACATTGTCGCCGACCTGAAGGACGGCATCTGGGCCGTTGGCTTTGGCGGCGGGCAGGTCGACATCACCAACGGCAAGTTCGTCTTTTCCTGTACCGAGGCCTACCGCGTCCAGAACGGCAAGGTCGGTGCACCCGTCAAGGGCGCAACCCTGATCGGCGACGGCGCGACTGCACTGCGCGAGATCCGGGCACTGGGCAATGACATGGCGCTGGATCCCGGCATGGGCAACTGCGGCAAGGCGGGGCAGTGGGTGCCGGTGGGTGTCGGTCAGCCCACGATCATGATCGGAGGTCTGACGGTCGGCGGCGCCGCCGCTTGATACGCTGGCCGGCCTTCCAGACGCCTTCCAGCGCAAGGGAAGGCGTCGCTTGGTGGAAACACCTTGTGGCGGTCGCGGTTTCCGCCATTGGATGCACGGTTGTGGGCGTACTGGCCATGTTCCTTGGCTCGCTGTTCGGTCAAAGCTCTGGGTTCGGCGGGGTCATCTATTTCGCTGGCCTCATCCTCACATACGCCTTTCTTTATTCCTGGATGGGCTTCGTCCCTGGCGTGCCACTGGCCGTTCTGGCCCTGCACAAGGGCCTGGCCGGCTGGGCGATGGCGCTGTTGGGCGGGGGGCTGTCCGGCGCGGGTGTTGGCGCTTTTCTGGGCGTGCCGATCCCGGCCGCGCTGGTCGGAGCATTGATGGCCGGCCTCTACTGGCTTGCCCTGCGCCTGCTCGCCCCCCGTGCCTTTGTTGGACCGACAGCGTAAAGCGGGCCTGAAAGATATCAAAAATTCCTCGCCGTTTCTTCACGGCCCATTAACCATCCACGCTCTATGCCTGAGAAAGCAAGCTGGCGGGGACATGATGACCGGGGACTTCAACTCTTCCACCCACCCCCTACTCCCACCCACCACGGAAGACGATCGCGTCTCGTGGCTCCGCCTCTTGCGCTCTCGCCGGGTGGGCGTGATGACATTTTACCGACTGATGGCCGAACACGGATCCGCCGCCGCCGCGCTGGACGCACTGCCCGATGTTGCCGCGGCGGCTGGCGTCACGGGATATCGCATTTGCCCCGAAGGGGTCGTTCAGGCCGAACTGGCGCAAGCGCGGCAGACCGGGGCGCGGCTGATCTGTCGGGGCGCGCCCGAATACCCCTCGGCATTGCAGGATCTGGACGACGCGCCGCCGATGCTTTGGGTCATCGGCAACGTGGCCGCGCTGGAACGGCCGATGGTGGCCATGGTTGGCGCGCGAAACGCCTCGTCGCTGGGGGGGCGTATGGCCAAGGCCCTGGCCGAAGAGCTGTCAGAGCAGGGGTTCACCATCGTTTCGGGCATGGCGCGCGGGGTCGATACGGTGGCGCATGGTGCCAGCCTGAAACGGGGGACCGTCGCGGTTCTGGCCGGGGGCGTCGACGTGCCATACCCCTCGGAAAATACGGTCCTGGCCGAAGATATTGTCAGACACGGCGGCGCGCGGGTGTCCGAGGCGCCGATGGGCCTGCAGCCGCAGGCGCGGCACTTTCCAGCCCGCAACCGGATCATCTCGGGGCTGGCGCAGGCGGTTGTCGTGGTCGAGGCGGCGGCGAAATCCGGCACGCTGATCACCGCGCGCGCCGCGCTTGATCAGGGGCGCGAGGTTCTGGCCGTGCCGGGGCATCCCTTTGATGCACGCGCGGCCGGGTGCAACATGCTGATCCGCGACGGCGCGAAACTGGTGCGCAACGCGCAGGACGTGATCGAGGCGCTGCCTGTGCCCGTCACGCAGGCCGAACACCCTGTTCTGGACCTGCCATTGCCCGAACCGCCCCCCGAAAAGCGCAGCCTTCAGGAAACGGCGCAACTGCACCAGCAGATCCTGGGGCGTCTTGGACCATCGCCGCTGGCCGAGGACCAGTTGATCCGCGATCTTGGCGCTCCACCGGGGCGGGTGTCTCCGGCCTTGACGGATCTCGAGCTGGATGGCCGCATTGCCCGCCAGCCGGGCGGGCTGCTCAGCCTTGTCGAAGGTGGCGGTCGCTAGCCTTCAAGCGCCGAAAAATCGGGCGTAGGGCGCGCGATTTTGCGCGTGGCCTGCCTGCGACTTTGGGCGTCACATTGACAATTCCCACTTGCACCCCACATGCTGCGCGGCCATACGCCACCTCGTGAACGCATCAGAGAGCCCGCTTATATGCCTGTAGTTGTTGTCGAATCCCCGGCAAAAGCCAAGACCATCAACAAGTACCTTGGGTCCGACTACACCGTTTTGGCCTCGTACGGCCACGTCCGTGACCTGCCGCCAAAGGATGGATCGGTCGACACCGACAACGGGTTCGAGATGACCTGGGAGGTCGGCAACGACAGCCGCAAACACGTCAAGGCCATCGCCGATGCGCTGAAAGAAGACAACGCCCTGATCCTGGCCACTGACCCCGATCGCGAGGGGGAGGCGATCAGCTGGCACCTGGAAGAGGCGCTGCGAAAGCGCCGCGCGATCAAGAAGGACACGCCGGTCAGCCGCGTCGTGTTCAACGCCATCACAAAAAGTGCTGTGACCGAAGCGATGAAGAACCCGCGCGAGGTCGACGAGGATCTGGTGCAGGCTTATCTCGCGCGTCGGGCGCTGGACTATCTGGTGGGCTTCAAGCTGTCGCCGGTGCTGTGGCGCAAGCTGCCGGGCGCGCGTTCGGCGGGCCGCGTGCAGTCTGTCTGTCTTCGCCTGATCGTCGAACGCGAGATGGAGATCGAGGCGTTCAAGCCGCGCGAGTACTGGTCGGTCAAGGCGATCCTGGGCACGCCGCGCGGGCAGGAATACGAGGCGCGTCTGACCATCCTGGCGGGCAAGAAGCTTGACCGCTACGACATTGAAAACGAAACGCAAGCCGAACTGGCGGTGCAGGCGATCACCAGCCGCGCCCTGACGGTCAAATCGGTCGAGGCCAAACCCGGCACCCGCAACCCCTCGGCACCCTTCATGACCTCGACCCTGCAGCAAGAGGCCAGCCGCAAGTTCGGCATGGGTGCGCGACAGTGCATGAACAGCGCGCAGCGCCTTTATGAGGCCGGGCACATCACCTATATGCGGACCGACGGCATCGACATGGCGCCCGAGGCGGTGACCGCCGCGCGGGATGCGATCAAGGATCGTTACGGCACCGAATATGTGCCGGGCAGCCCGCGCATCTACAAGAACAAGGCCAAGAACGCGCAAGAGGCGCACGAATGCATCCGCCCGACGGACATGACCAAGGACGCCGCCGCGCTGAAGCTGACCGATGCCGATCAGCGCAAACTGTATGACCTGATCTGGAAACGGACGCTGGCCTGTCAGATGGAATCGGCAAGGCTTGAGCGCACGACGGTGGATGTGGGCAGCGACGACGGTCAGGTCGGCCTGCGCGCCACCGGGCAGGTGGTGACCTTTGACGGTTTCCTGCGCGTCTATGAAGAGGGACGCGATGATGCAGTCGTCGATGAGGACGACAAGCGTCTGCCGCAGATCATGCAGGGCGAACCCGCCGACAAGCGCAAGATCAGCCCCGAGCAGCACTTCACCCAACCGCCGCCGCGCTACACCGAGGCGACGCTGGTCAAGAAGATGGAAGAGCTGGGGATCGGGCGGCCTTCGACCTATGCCAGCGTGATCACCACGATCCAGGACCGTGAATATGTGCGTAAGGAACAGAACCGCCTGTTCCCCGAGGACAAGGGCCGGATCGTCACGATTTTCCTGCTGAACTTCTTCCGCAAGTACGTCGGCTACGAGTTCACCGCGAACCTGGAGGAAGATCTGGATACGGTCAGCGCCGGCAGTCTCGATTATAAGGACGTGTTGGGTCGGTTCTGGCGTGATTTCTCGGCCGCGATTGCTGAAACCTCGGATCTGCGGATCACCGAGGTGTTGGACGTTCTGGACGAAGCGCTGGCGCCGCAGCTGTATCCGCCGCGCGAAGATGGCAGCGACCCGCGGGTTTGCCCGAAATGCGGGACGGGGCAACTGCACCTGAAAACCTCGCGCACGGGCGGGTTTGTCGGCTGCGGGAACTATCCCGAGTGCACCTATACCCGCCCGATCGCCGGTGAGGGCTCGGATGGGGATGAACGCTTGCTGGGCATGGACGGCGAGGATGAGATCCATCTGAAGGCAGGGCGCTTTGGGCCCTATGTTCAGCGGGGCGAGCCGACGCCCGAGAACAAGAAACCGCCGCGCGCCAGCCTGCCGCGCGGCTGGTCCAAGGATGACATGACGCTGGAAAAGGCGCTGACGCTTCTGTCGCTGCCGCGCGGCGTAGGAATGCACCCTGAAGGGGGAGAGATCAGCGCCAACTTTGGCCGGTTTGGTCCCTACATCATGCACAAGCTGCCGGACGAGGAAAAACCGGTCTACGCCAACCTCAAGGATCCCAACGACGTCTTTGAAATCGGGATGAACCGGGCTGTCGAATTGCTGGCCGAAAAGCGGGCCAATCCGGGGCGGGGGCGGCGCAGCGCGCCGGCCAAGCCGCTGCGGGAACTGGGCGAACACCCCGAAGACGGCGGCGCGGTCAATGTCATGGACGGCCGCTATGGGCCCTACGTGAAATGGGAAAAGGTCAATGCGACCCTGCCCAAGGGCACCGAACCGGCGGACGTGACCATGGAGATGGCCGTGGCCCTGATCGCCGAGAAGGCGACCAAGAAGGGCGGGCGCAAGAAAGCCACCAAGAAAAAGGCGGCGCCCAAGGACTGATCGTCCTCAGAATCACTTATGCGACGTCTTGGGAATCAGGAACTGATTCTCAAGATGTTAGCGCTGTGCATCCATTTTATCGTTAAGGTTGTATTGGTGATTGTGTATTCGCATGTCCGGAATTTCCAAGAAAAATCAACAAAACACGCTCAACCTATTGGAGATTTCCCAGCAGTTACTCTGCATTGCGGCGAAGGTGTTGACGGGACATGACGCCCTCGTCACAAACGGCGCAATCCACAGGACAAGAGGAGACTGGGAATGAAAAAGGTATACGGCTCGGCGAGCGAAGCGCTCGACGGTCTGTTGCAGGATGGGATGTTGATCGCGGCAGGCGGCTTTGGCCTGTGTGGGATCCCCGAACTGCTGCTTGACGCGATCAAGGACAGTGGCGTCAAGGATCTGACCTTTGCCTCGAACAATGCGGGCGTTGACGATTTCGGCATCGGCATCCTGCTGCAGACCAAGCAGGTCAAGAAGATGATCAGCTCTTACGTCGGCGAAAATGCGGAATTCATGCGTCAGTACCTGTCGGGCGAGCTGGAGCTGGAATTCAACCCGCAGGGCACCTTGGCAGAGCGCATGCGCGCCGGTGGCGCGGGCATCCCCGGTTTCTACACCAAGACCGGCGTGGGCACCGTCATTGCCGAAGGCAAGGACCACAAGGACTTCAACGGCGAAACCTTCATCATGGAAGAGGGCATCTTTGCCGATCTGGCCATCGTGAAGGCCTGGAAAGCGGACGAGACCGGCAACCTGGTGTTCCGCAAGACCGCGCGCAACTTCAACGCCCCTGCGGCGACCTGCGGCAAGGTCTGCGTCGTTGAGGTCGAAGAGATCGTGCCGACCGGCTCGCTGGACCCCGACAGCATCCACCTGCCGGGCATCTATGTGCACCGGATCATCCAAGGTGAGCACGAAAAACGCATCGAACAGCGCACCGTGCGCAAGCGGGAGGAAGCGTAATGCCCTGGGATCGCAATCAGATGGCGGCACGCGCCGCGCAGGAACTGCAGGACGGCTGGTACGTGAACCTGGGCATCGGCATCCCGACGCTGGTGTCGAACTACATCCCCGAGGGGGTCGAGGTGACGCTGCAGTCGGAAAACGGCATGCTGGGCATGGGTCCGTTCCCTTACGAAGGTGAGGAAGACGCCGACCTGATCAATGCCGGCAAGCAGACCATCACCGAGCTGCCGCAGACCGCATATTTTGACAGCGCGCAAAGCTTTGCGATGATCCGTGGCGGCAAGATCGCCATGGCGATCCTGGGCGCGATGGAAGTGGCTGAAAACGGCGACCTGGCGAACTGGATGATCCCCGGCAAGCTGGTCAAGGGCATGGGCGGCGCGATGGACCTGGTGGCCGGTGTCGGCCGCGTGGTGGTCGTGATGGATCACGCCAACAAGCACGGACAGTCCAAGGTTCTGAAGGAATGCACGCTGCCGTTGACCGGTAAGGCCGTAGTCGATCGCATCATCACCAACCTCGGCGTCATGGACGTGGTTGAGGGTGGTCTGAAGATCGTCGAACTGGCTGACGGCGTGACCGAGCAGGAACTGCGCGACCTGACCGAGGCCACCATTGTCGGCTGAGTTCGACATCGAACGCACACTGGAGGGATCACGTGGACGCTACGTGATCCGTCTGGAGGGGGAAGAGGCGGACCTGACCTATTCGGTCGCCTCGCCCCAGCTGGTCATCGCGGATCACACCGCGGTGCCAGATGCGTTCCGCGGCACCGGTGCAGGCCTTGCTCTGGTCGAAAGGCTGGTGGCCGATGCACGGGCAGAAGGCTTTAAGATCATGCCCTTGTGCCCCTTTGTGAATGCGCAACGCCGCAAGCACCCAGAGTGGGCGGACGTGTTCAACGCCTGAGGTTCGTGGGCTTTACAGCCCCTCGAACTCGCACAGGGTGTGGACGTCCATGCCCATGGCTTCAAGCTTCTTGCGGCCGCCCAGCTCGGGCAGGTCGACAATAAAGGCGCAGCCGATGATCTCGCCGCCCAGGCGTTCGATCAGTTTGATCCCGGCCTCGGCGGTGCCGCCGGTCGCCAGCAGATCATCGACGACCAGAACCTTTTCGCCGGGCAGAATGGCGTCGTCGTGGATCTCGACGATGGCCTCGCCATATTCCAGCGTGTACTCCTCGGAAATCACGGCGCCGGGCAATTTGCCCTTTTTGCGCACCGGCACAAAGCCCACATTCAGCTGGTGTGCGACTGCGCCGCCCAGGATGAAGCCGCGCGCTTCCAGCCCCACAACCTTGTCGAACCGGGTGCCCGCATAGGGGTGCAGCAATTGGTCAATCGCGATCCGGAACCCGCGCGGATCGGCAAAAAGCGTGGTCACGTCGCGGAACATGATGCCTTCGTGCGGGAAGTCGACGATGGTGCGGATGTAGTCCTTGACCTGCGGTCGGGCTTGCATGGGCTGGCTCCTGAACAAAAAACGCCGCCCCCGACATGGCGAAAGGCGGCGCGCAGTTCAAGTCTGTAAAGGGATCAGCGACCGAAACGCGCGCCCCGATACAGTTTTTCCGAAATCCAGTTCAGATGAGGGCGCCGCCAGTCCATTCGGTCGCGCATCAGAAGGCTCTTGGCAGAGAAGACAGTCATGCTATATCCTTTCGTGGTTACAAGGGATCGACCCTTGCTGTGCATTGTATATACAATGTGTGAACGAAATTTCAATACGCGGCAGCGGATGTGACAAAAAAAAGCGACAAGAAAAAGGGCAAGGACGCGCAACTTGTCCTGCGACTGGACAAGGAAGACCGGGATGCCTTTATCTCGATCTGCAAGGATCTGGACACCAGCGCATCGCGTGAAGTGCGTGGATTCATTCGAAAATTCCTGAAAGAACACGATCAAGGCTAGCCTGACGGTGAATTCTTTCCAAAGAATTAACGCGTGCCGGATTCAGCCCAGAACCCGGCCTGCAACCGCGTCAAGTTTTGCCAAAATCGCCGGATCGCGTTTGTCCGGAGCCGTCAGGATCGCAAACTCCAGCGCGCGGTCACATCCATGCGGGCAGGGCGCGCGCTCGGCCCCCAAAAGCGCAGGCAGGCGCGCGACAAGCGCCCGACCCTTGTCGGCATTGCCCATCAGCGTCTTGATGATTTCGGTCACGTCGACCTCGCCATGCTCGGGATGCCAGCTGTCATAGTCGGTGATCATCGCAACGCTCGCGTAACACAGCTCGGCCTCGCGGGCGAGTTTGGCCTCGGGCATGTTGGTCATACCGATGACGTCCGCGCCCCAGCTTTCGCGGTACATCTTGCTTTCCGCCAGGGTCGAGAACTGCGGACCCTCCATCGCCAGATAGGTGCCGCCGTCATGCACGGTGATCCCGGCGTCGATGGCCGCGGTCAGGCAGGCGGCGGACAGGCGTGGGCAGGTCGGGTGCGCGACGCTGACATGGGCCACGCAGCCGGTGCCGAAAAAGCTTTTCTCTCGCGCAAAGGTGCGGTCGATGAACTGGTCGACGATCACGAAGTCGCCGGGCGCCATGTGCTCGCGGAAGCTTCCGCAGGCGCTGACCGAGATCACGTCGGTCACCCCCAGACGTTTCAGCGCGTCGATGTTGGCGCGATAGGGCACCGTGGTGGGCGAATGCACATGCCCGCGGCCATGGCGCGGCAGAAAGGCCATCTCGACGCCGTTCAGACTGCCGGTCAGGATCGCATCCGAGGGCGCGCCCCAGGGCGTCTCAACCGTGGTCCATTCCGGGTTTTCCAGGCCATCGATCTCGTAGATGCCCGACCCGCCGATGACGCCGATTTTCGTGCTGCTCATGTCCTGCCCTCTGGTTGCCTGATCCTTTGTGCCAAGCGCTGATGGGGCGTGCAATGCCTGTCACGGGCATGTGTGCAAGCGCGGCTTTGCAGCGCAGGGGGTGGAAATTCTTGCTGCGGTGCAGTATTGGCCGTGTTAGCGCACGCATTGCCCAGACAGGACCCCAGACATGAAACGAGCCATTATGGCGGCCTTTGCCAATCGAATGGCATTGCCGGACCTCAGCCTATCGCCCGGTGAAAAACTGACACCCGCCCGTATTCGGATCGAGCTTTTGTCCGGCCTGACCGTGGCCCTGGCCCTGGTGCCCGAGGCGGTGGCCTTTGCCTTTGTCGCGGGTGTGCACCCGCTGGTCGGGCTGTACGCGGCCTTTCTGGTGGGTCTGATCACCGCGCTGATCGGTGGGCGCCCCGGCATGATCTCGGGCGCGACGGGCGCTTTGGCGGTGGTCATGGTGGCGCTGGTGGCGGAACATGGCGTCGAATACCTGTTTGCGACGGTGGTCCTGATGGGCATCCTGCAGATCATCGCGGGGGTCATGCGCTGGGGCAAGTTCATCCGCCTGGTGCCGCATCCGGTGATGCTGGGCTTTGTGAACGGGCTGGCGATCGTGATCTTCCTGGCGCAGCTGACGCAGTTCAAGGTGCCCGGGTCGGTCGAAAACACGGGCCACGGCATGGGCGGTGGCGAGTGGCTGTCGGGCGCGCAGCTTTACATGATGCTGGGGCTCGTGGCGCTGACCATGGCGATCATCTGGGTGATGCCGCGCGTCACCAAGGTCATTCCCGCGCCCTTGGCGGGGATCGGCGTGGTCGCCATCCTGGTGATTGCATTTGGGCTGGACGTGCCGCGCGTGGGGGACATGGCCTCGATCCAGGGCGGGCTGCCGCCCTTCCATATTCCGGCCGTGCCGCTGACCTGGGAAACCTTTGAAATCATTCTGCCCTATGCAGTGATCCTGGCCGCGATCGGCCTGATCGAAAGCCTGCTGACCCTGAACCTGGTGGGCGACATGACCGGCAAACGCGGTGGTGCGAGCCAGGAATGCATTGCGCAGGGGGCCTCGAACGTGGTGACGGGCTTCTTTGGCGGCATGGGCGGTTGCGCGATGATCGGACAGTCGATGATCAACGTGAAATCGGGTGGCCGGACACGGATCGCGGGGATCGCGGCGGCGCTGTTCTTGCTGATCTTCATCCTCTTTGCCTCACCTGTGATCGAGCTGATCCCGCTGGCGGCGCTGGTGGGCGTGATGTTCATGGTGGTGATCGGGACCTTTGCCTGGAACTCGCTGACGATCCTGCGGAAGGTGCCGCGCATGGATGCCTTTGTGATCTTCCTGGTGACCGTCGTGACGGTGATGGAAGACCTTGCGGTGGCCGTGGTTGTGGGCGTCATCGTCTCGGCGCTGGCCTATTCCTGGCAGAACGCGACGCGGATCCGGGCGACCAAACGGGACTCGATGACCGAGCAGGGCGCGCAGGTCTATGAAATCCACGGGCCGCTGTTCTTTGGCTCGGTCGACGGGTTTACCGAGCTTTTCGACATCGACGCCGACCCCGAGGTGGTGATCGTGGACTTTGCCGACAGCCGGGTAGCGGATCAGTCGGCGCTGCAGGCGATCGAGGCGGTGGCCTCGAAATATGAAGCGGCGGGCAAGCGGCTTCAGTTGCGGCACCTGAGCCGGGATTGCCACCGCCTGCTGTCCAAGGCCGGTCACTTGGTGGTCGAGAACGAGGACGATCCGGAATACGAGGTCGCGGTGGACTATGGCGTGCGGACCGGGATCCTGGGCGGGCACTGAGTGCCGTCACCCAAAGGTGCAAAAGCCGCCCCGAGGGGCGGCTTTTTTGTTCAGAGCCCGTGGGCCCTGGCAAAGGCCTGAAGGTCGGCGGGGCTGCCTTTCTCGATGATCTCATGCGCGTCAGAGATCGCGTCGGTGGGCCAGTCCCACCAAGCCAGGGCGTTCATCAGCTCGATTTCACCTTCGCTGAAGCGCATGCGGTGGATCTGGGCGGGATTACCTGTAACGATGGCATAATCGGGCACCGTACCCCGCACCACGGCGCCTGCGCCGACGATGACGCCGTTGCCGATGCGGGCCCCGGCCAGCACGATGGCGCCGTATCCGAACCAGACGTCATGGCCCACGGTGATATCGCGGGTGTCGGGCTGGTAACCGAGGATGGTTTCCTTGTTGAAGACGGCAAAGGGAAAGGTCGAGGCACCGCGGGTTGCGTGGTTGGCCGAGGCACCGATGAAACGGGTACCGTGGGCGATCTGACCGAATTTGCCGATCCGCAGCATTTCCTTGCAGAAGGGGAACAGGAAGGGGGCCAACCGGTTGGCCCAGTCCTGCGGCGGGTCGAAGTCCGAGGCGTAGGTGTGGTCACCGACCTCGAAGCGGGGGTGGTCGATTGCGTTTTTGAGATTGACGGTGCCCTTGTGGGGCGTGCCGTCAAGCAGTGTCACGGGATACAGCGTGTCCGCTGGCGGGAGGTGATAAGGCATGGGTCATCTTTCGAAGTGAACGGAATTGGGATCGGTTCAAGCTGCCTTGATCATCTGTGCCTCCATCGGTTTCGACCCTTTAAGTGGGGTGGGTTGCCGTGTTTGTCCAGAGGGGCAGGTCGGCGGGTGGCACTGTTTCAGCTGCGCTGAAAGGCGCCCACCCGCCGACCCGATGGGTCACTCGCCGGGCCGTTTGAGGCCGAATTTTTCAGTCACAACGCTGTAGTCGCGATAGCCCATGCGGGCCAGTGGATTGAACTTCAACACGTCAAAGATGCCATCGGTCAGGCAGTCGTCGCGCAGGTGCACGCCCGTCACCTCGCCGAAGACGACGAAATTGGACTCGCCCGGCAACTGCACGATCTGGGTGAGCTTGCATTCGAGGTTGGCGGGGGCCGTGGCGACACGCGCGCAGGGGATGGTTTCGCAGATCTGCTTGGGGATCTCGGCGAGGGCGAACTCGTCGACGGTTTTCTCCCAAGGTCCGGAAGTCCGGTTCATCACGTCCCGCGCTTCGTATTCGACGATGTTGACGCAAAAGACCCCGGTCTCGCGGATGTTGGCGACGCTGTCCTTGGTGTCCCCGCGGTCCGGCTTGTTGCTGGTCGAGGCGAACATCACCTGCGGTGGCACATAGGCCACGGCGTTGAAAAACGAGTAGGGGGCGAGGTTGTCGCTGCCATCGCTTCCGCGGGTCGAGATCCATCCGATGGGGCGGGGGGTGACGATGGCGTTAAAGGGGTTGTGCGGCAGGCCGTGACCATCCTGCGGGCGGTAGAACATCGGGCAAACTCCTGTTTGCGGGAGGATTTGTGCCGTGCTACGCGGATTTCCACGGAAATGCACGAGAGCGCAGGCAGAATTGTTCACACTCACGCAAGAAGGCCCGGACGACTGGTGGGAGGTCGAGGCGCTCTATGACCTGTGCTTTGCGCCGGGACGGACGGCCCTGTCGTCCTATCGCTTGCGTGACGATGTGGCGCCGATTGCGGACCTGGGGCGCGTGGCCCGGGACGAAAGCGGCATATTGGGCGGCGCAATTCGGTATTGGCCGGTTCGTGTCGGTGGCCATCGGACCTTGCTGCTGGGACCCATTGCCGTACACCCCACCGCACAGGGCGAAGGGCTGGGGGGCGCATTGATGCGCGACAGCCTGGCGGCGGCGCAGGCCCATGGCTGGCGGCGGGTGCTTTTGGTCGGAGATGCGCCATACTACGCGCGCTTCGGGTTCGAGCGGCTGTCGGGCGTCGAGATGCCACCGCCCACGAATCCCGAACGGGTGTTGGGCCTGTCTTTGCAACCCGACGCCTGGCGGGGCGTTGCGGGAAAGGTGACACAAGACACTTGAATTTCGCGTTCGGGCTGCAGATGTTATGTGGGTTAACATGGAGGCAGACGTGACCGGAATCGATGTGACCTTGTCCCCTTCTTCGGCAGAGATCGCCCGATTGGCGCAGGTGCACCGAGGTGCCGGCGGGGTCGGCATGTCGGTGTTGAACCTGATCGGGGGGCAGGCCGAAAACCTGCTTGAGCGCCTGCCGGATCGGACAAAGGACCAGCTGGAAACCGCAACCCGTCGCGCGCTGGAAACTGCCTTGTCCGCAGCCAGCCTGTCTCATCGTGTGGTACCGACACGTCAAAGCTGGCTGGACAGGGCCCTGGCGACCGGGATGGGGGCTGTAGGCGGGGCAGGTGGGCTGCCCAGTGCCCTGGTCGAACTGCCGGTGACCACTTCGGTTCTGTTGCGCTCGATCCAGGGCGTTGCACTGGAGCATGGGTTTGATCCCCAAAGCGCCGACATCCGCAAGGAGTGCATCATGGTCTTTGCCACGGCGGGTCCGCTGGCCGAGGATGATGGTGCGGATCTGGCCTTTCTTTCGGCGCGGATGACGCTGACCGGGGCCACCGTTCACGGCATCATTTCACGTGTTGCGCCACGACTTGCGACCGTGCTGGGACAGAAACTGGCAGCGCAGACCATTCCCGTCATCGGGGCCGCGGCCGGGGCTGCCACCAACTATGCCTATATCAGCTACTACCAGGAGATGGCGAAGGTGCACTTTGGGCTGCTGAGGCTGTCCCGGGACACCGGGCGTCCCTGGGAGGCGCTGACCGGAGATTTGCGGCAGGCCTTGGAAAAAAGCGAAACCGCTTAAGGCGGCTTTAAGGTTAATCTGGTGAAGGTGGGCCCAGATGCGCCCCCGTGCAAAGCGCGGGATCGGCGGGTCGAGGGGCAAAGCCCAAATGCCAGGACGTTCGGCAAAATGCCGTGCGCGAACACACCGCCTGAACTGGCGGATCACTCAGTCATCACGTCCGGCCGCGGAGGTACTCCATGACGGCCGGGCGCACCGACTGGTCGCCTTTTTCCCGGGCCTCGTCGATCACCGCTTTGACCTCGGACAGGTTGTGTCGCATCAAAAGATGCTTGACCGGACCAATGGATGCCGGGCGCATCGACAGCGAATGCAGACCGATGGCTGCCATGCACAGCGCCTCGATCGGGCGCCCCGCGTCCTCGCCACAAAAAGACAGCTTGGTGTTCGAGGCGCGGCAGCGGTCGACGATGCTTTCGAGGAAGGTCAGGAAGCTGACGTTCAGCGTGTCGTAGCGGCGGCGCACCAGTTCGTTTTCGCGGTCGGCGGCAAAGAAGAACTGCTTCAGATCGTTGCCGCCGATCGACAGGAACTCGACCTCGTCAAAGAATTTGGGCGGCGCGAAGGCCAGCGAAGGGGTTTCCAGCATCGCGCCGATTTCAAGCGTTTCAGGCAGCTTGTGCCCCAGCTTGCGTTCCCGGGCCAAAGCCTTGTCCATCTCGGCCTTGGCGGCGCGGTATTCGTCGAACTGCGCGACAAAGGGGAACATGACCGTCAGGGGCCGTCCATTTGCCGCGCGCAGCAGAGCTTGCAACTGCATGCGCATCACGCCAGGTTTGTCCAGACCCACACGAATGGCGCGCCAGCCCAGGGCAGGATTGGGCTCGCTGACGGCTTTCATGTAGGGCAGGACCTTGTCCGAACCGATATCGAGCGTGCGAAAGACCACCCGTTTGCCATGCGCGGCATCCAGAACGCGGGTATAGATGTCGACCAGTTCCGACCGGCGGGGCATCTGGTTCCGGGTCAGGAACTGCAACTCGGTGCGGAACAGACCGACGCCTTCGGCCCCGGATTTGTCCAGCGAGGGCAGATCTGCCATAAGGCCCGCGTTCATGTGAAGATGCACGCGGGTGCCGCACTGCGTCACCGCAGGCTTGTCGCGGATCGAGGCATAGCGTTCCTGCGCTTCGGCCTTCATCGCCATCTTGTCGCGGAAAGCGCTGACCACGGTGTCGTCCGGGCGTAGGTGCACGATGCCCTGATCGCCGTCGACCATGATGTGGTCGCCGTTCAGAGCCTCGGTCGAGATATGGCCGGCCTGCACCACCAGCGGGATGGCCAGCGCGCGGGCCACAATGGCCGCATGGCTGCCGACCGAGCCTTCTTCCAGCACGATGCCGCGTAGGCCCCGCCCGTATTCCAGCAGATCCCCCGGGCCGATGTTGCGCGCCACAAGGATCGGCGCGGCAGGCATGTCTGCGCCGGTTTCCTTGCCCTGGCCGGTCAGGATCCGCAGCAGGCGGTTGGACAGGTCGTCCAGATCCGACAAGCGTTCGCGCAGATAGGGATCGTTGACCTGGCTGATCCGGGCTCGGGCGGCGGATTGTTCCTTTTCGACGGCGGCCTCGGCGCTGAGGCCGCGGCTGATGTCCTCTTCCATCCGCCGTTTCCAGCCCTTGGAGTTGGCGAACATGCGATACGCTTCGAGCACCTCCAGCTGTTCGGTGTCCTGCGTCATCGCATTGGCCAGCATCTCGTCCACGCCGACCCGCAGCGTCTCGACGCTTTCGCGCAGGCGTTCAAGCTCGCGGTGCGGGTCGTCGGCAACAGGGTTCGTGACCACCACACGGGGCTCGTGCAGCCAGACGTTGCCTTCGGCCGTGCCCTCTTGCGCCGTCAAACCGCGGATCATCACGGACTGCGTGTGCCGCGCGGACAGGGCCGCGCCTTCGCCGACAAAGGCGCCCAGTTCGGCCATCTCGGCCAGAACCATCGCCACGACTTCGAGCGCATAGACTTCGTCTGCCGTATATTGCCGTTCCTGGCGGGATTGGACGACCAGAACGCCCAGCTTTTCGCCCAGTCGCTGGATTGGAACGCCAAGGAAAGAGGAATAGATTTCTTCGCCGGTTTCCGGCATGTAGCGGAAACCCGGCTCCTTGGGCGCGTCGGCGGTGTTGACCACGCGGCCCCGGCTGGCGACTTTGCCCACCAGACCTTCACCAAGCTTCATCCGCGTCTTGTGCACCGCATCGGGCTTCAAGCCTTCGGTTGCGCAAAGTTCAAGCGTTTCCGCATCGCGGAACAGGTAGATCGAACAGACTTCGGTTCCGATGGAATCAGCCGTCAGATGGGTGATCTTGTCCAGCCGCGCCTGGCCTGCGGCCTCTTCGGCCATGGTGTCACGCAAACGGCCAAGCAGCTTCCGGCTTTCTGATTCAAGGGTTTTGTCGGCCATTGATTGCTGTTCGGCTGTTTCGTCCGACGGACAGCAATAGATCAAACTGGGGCGCTTGGGAAATATCTTTTCGCCAATTGGCCGTAAATTTTCCCGATATACGGGAAAATTTCAATCATAGATTGTTTTCATTTGTATCTTTGACGTGGATCGCGACACCACGAATTTCCCACACTCCACAGGGGCACTGCGGAGTATGGGGACGATTTGTTGCCAATTGTTTGACGGTGGACGCCGGCTCAGGCGGCCTTGTCCAGCTCAAAGGCCTCATGCAGGGCCTGCACCGCAAGTTCCATGTACTTGCGCTCGATCAGGACCGAGATCTTGATTTCAGAGGTGGTGATCACCTTGATGTTGATCCCCTCGGCGCTGAGCACGCGGAACATCTTGGCGGCCACACCCGTGTGGCTGCGCATGCCGATGCCCACGACCGAGACCTTGGCCACGGCTTCGTCGGCCACAAGGTCGTGGAAGTTGATGTCGCCGCGCGCCTTAGCCTCTTCCATAGCCTTTTCGGCCCGCGCCACCTGATCGGTGGGGCAGGAAAAGGTCATGTCCGTGCGGCCGTCGTCCGAAATGTTCTGGACGATCATGTCGACGTTCACACCCGCTTCGCTGAGCGGCGTAAAGATCGCGGCGGCGATGCCGGGGCGGTCGGCCACGCTGACCAGGGTCATCTTTGCTTCGTCACGCGAATAGGCCACACCGGCCACAACATTGCTTTCCATGATGTCCTCCTCGTCGCAGACCAGTGTGCCGGCCTCGTCCGATTGTTCTTCAAAACTCGACAGAACCCGCAGTTTCACCTTGTAGCGCATGGCCAGTTCGACAGACCGGGTTTGCAGGACCTTTGCGCCCAGCGAAGCCAGTTCCAGCATCTCTTCAAAGGCGATACGGTCCAGCTTGCGCGCTTGTTCGCAAATGCGGGGGTCGGTGGTGTAGACGCCGTCGACGTCCGTGTAGATGTCGCACCGTTCGGCATCAAAGGCGGCGGCAAAAGCCACGGCCGTGGTGTCCGATCCGCCGCGGCCCAGCGTCGTGATACGGCCCTCGGGGCTGATGCCCTGGAACCCGGCGACCACGGCGACTTTCATGCCTTCGGCGAATTTGGCGTTGATGTTGTCGGTCGGGATATCCTCGATCCGGGCGGCGCTGTGGGCGCTGGTGGTCATGACCGGAACCTGCCAGCCCTGCCAGCTGCGCGCGGGCACGTCCATCTCCTGCAGCGTCAGCGCCATCAGGCCCGCCGTCACGTTTTCGCCCGAGCTGACAACGGCGTCGTATTCGCGCGCGTCGAACAATGGCGAGGTCTCGTTGACCCAGCCCACCAGCTCGTTTGTCTTGCCGGACATGGCCGAGACGATGACGATCACGTCATAGCCCTTGGCCACCTCGACGCCCACGCGTTTGGCAGCGCGGCGGATGCGATCCAGCGTGGCGACAGAGGTGCCGCCGAATTTCATTACAAGTGTGGGCATGAGGTCCCCCGGGTCAGTGCTTGGCGGGGTTTACGCAAGGGGCGCGCGGGGTGCAAGCCTTGGCGGGTCAATAGGGGTGCGTACGACCGTCCCAGGTCTCGAAACAGCCCGTGGTGTCGATCGACAGCGCGTCAATCCGCTCCAACAGACCCTGCGCGGCTTCTTGCGGGGTGATCTCGGCGGCGGATCCGCCCATATCGGTCGTCACCCAGCCGGGATGATAGACCCCGACCGAGATATTCAGGTGCTGCAAATCCGCGGCAAGGTTCCGGCCCAGGTTCAGCGCAGCGGCTTTTGAGGCGCGATAGATATAGCTGCCGCCCGGCGCGCGGGTGTGAGAGGCCATTTGCGAGCTGATGATGGCGATCCTGGGCGTTTCGGACAGCTGTAGGTTTGGCAGGAAGTTTTGCACGGTCAGAAAGACGCCCGTGACATTCACTGCAAAGCTGTCGGCCCACATGTCCGCGGGGTAGCCGTCGGCAAGGTTCTGGTGCTTGTCCAGATACACGCCCGCGTTGCAGATCAGCGTGTCGACGGTCCGCCCCTCAAGTGCAATGGCCAGCGCGCGGTGCGACGCCGGATCGGTCACATCCAGGGTCTGGAATTCGCCACCGCCGCGCGCCGTCCCGATCACCTGATCGCCCCGTTTCACATAGGCCGCGTCAAGAGCTGCGCCAATCCCACGGTTGGCTCCTGTGATCATCACCTGCATGGTCCGGGTCCGTCAGTTTGTCTTGCGTGTTGGATTGAACGGCAGGGGGGCAACCGGAACGCCGTCTTCGACAAGTTTCTTTGCCTCATCCAGGCGGGCCTCGCCATAGATCGAGCGTTCGGGCGCGGTGCCTTCGTGGATGGCCCGCGCTTCCGAGACAAAGTCGCGGCCTACATAGTCCGCGTTTTCCTCGACCTTCTTGCGCAGTTCGGCGATGGCCTGTTCCGCCGGGTTTGCCGGTTGGCTTAGCGCTTTTTCCGGTTCCGATGCCTTTTGGTTCAGACGAGGGGCCATGATGGCCTTTTCGACCTGGGTCGATCCACAGACCGCGCAGGTCACCATGCCAGCGGCCCGAAGCTTGTCAAATGCCTCGGCCGACTGGAACCAGCTTTCGAACTGGTGGCTTTCCTTGCATTTCAGGGAATACTGGATCATGCGCCGTCGTCTCAACTGTCGAGTAGACGTAAATTAGTCATTCCGCGCGAACACTCAACCGTCAAAGCGTTGAAACGTCGTCGCAGATGGGACCCCGATCAGGTCGAAATCCGCGCCAAGAGGGCAGCAACCAGCCATTCGGCGTCCGTGGCAGGTTTGAGTGTCGCCCGTGCCAAATCGCCTGCCTTTGTCTGCTGAGCTGCCGGGGCAAGCTGAGTCAGCGCCGTTGCAATATCCTGCGCCGAGGTGACCGAAACCGCCGCGTCGGCCTCGGCAAGCCGTTCATAGGCCGAGGTGAAATTGCCGACAAACGGGCCGTGCAATAGGGCGCAGCTGTGCGTTGCGGGCTCGTAGGGGGTATGCCCCCCCTTGTCGACCAGCGATCCTCCGACAAGGACCCGCCCCGCGTTCGCGTACCAAAGGTCCATTTCCCCGAGAGTGTCGGCCAGAAAGACCTCTGCTTCAGGCATCGGTCGGCTGCGACGGGTCAGCGTGAAGCCTTTTTCAGCAACCAGTTTTGCAACCGCGTCGGCGCGGGCGGGATGTCGCGGAGCAAGGATCAGCCTGAGATCGGGATCGGTCCGGCGCGCCAGTGTATGGGCGTCCAGGATGGTCTCGTCTTCGCCATCATGCGTCGAGGCGGCAAGCCAGGTATTCAAGCGATCATAACCACTTGGAAGAGGGTGTTCACCCGGAATGGATGACTTGGGCGTGTAAAGCGACTTGAGGTCAAAGACCTCGGCCAGTGCGTCTTGGGGCAACCCCAGAGAGACAAAGCGCGGGCCCGACGCCGCATCTTGGGGCGACAGCAACGACAAGGTCGACAAGGAACCCCGGGTCACCTCGGGCAGCTTCGCCCAGCCACGGGCCGAGCGTTCGGACAACCGTGCACCGATTGCCATGCAGGGCTTGCCCGATGCAGCAACGGCCCGCAGGCGGTTTGGCCAGAACTCGGATTCAAGCGTGATGTGGCCGGTGACGGACCAGCGGCGCAGGAAGGCGCGTGACACCCACCCAAGGTCCAGCGGAGCCAGAACTGCGGTGATGCGGTCGTGGTCAAGTCCGGCTGCAAGTGATTGACCTGTCAGGGAATTGCTGGTGATCAGCAGCCTCAGGTCAGGTCGCGCGTCCAAGAGGCCCAGAATGACCGGCCGTGCCGAGGCAAGCTCGCCATTTGACGCGCCGTGCAGCCAGAGATGCGGTTGGTCCGAGCCCTGGCCCAGACCAAGCCGTTGCCGCAGTTCGCTGAAACGTCCGCGCACAAGGGCACGGGCCAGAACGGCAACCGCGACGCAGGTCATCAAGGCACGGTACACTAACAAGAAAGGCCCCCAAGGCTATCCGACTTGGGGGCGCATACGCGTCATAGGAAACCTTGGCAAGGCATGGGGGCGCAGATATCGGCACTGTGCGTTTGCGCCCGTCCGTGACATCCCTGCGATTTCAAATGCTTGAAGGGGTGACTTTAAGTGAGTTGTGCGCTGGAGCATGTCGGGACGGGCTCCAGCGCACGCCGGGCTACGCGGTGGCTGTCGCCACGGGCGATGGACGGACCGATGTGCCGCGTAGCACGGAATACCCCAGAACCCCTGACATGACCGACCCCATGATCACGCCAAGTTGCACTGAGGTCATGACATCCTGCGCACCAAATGCCAGCGACCCGATGAACAGGCTCATCGTGAAGCCGACGCCGGTCAGGCAGGCGACCCCGTAGACGTGGGCCCAGCCGACGTCTTTGGGAAGTTTGGCAATGCCGGTTTGCACCGCGATCCAGGTGAACCCCAGAACGCCGATTTGCTTGCCCACGAACAGCCCGACCGCGATACCGACGGTCAGCGGCTGGAAGACATCCGCCAGCGACAGGCCACCCAGGTTCACCCCTGCGTTCGCGAAGGCAAAAATCGGCAGGATCAGGAAGGCGACCCAGGGAGCCAGCGAATGCTCGAGGCGCAGCAAGAGCGCTTCCTTGTCGTCCTCTTCTTTCAGCGGAATGGTCAAGGCGATCAGGACCCCGGCCAGGGTTGCGTGCACGCCCGACTTCAGAACAAAGACCCACATGACCACGCCCACGATCAAGTAGGGTCCCAAGGCGCGGATCCCCAGACGGTTCAATGCGACGGCGACCGCAAAGCCCAGCATCGAGAAGGTCAGTGCGTTCGTCGACAGTTCCGACGTGTAGAAGACCGCGATGATGATGATCGCCCCAAGGTCGTCAATGATCGCGATGGCCAGCAGGAACACTTTCAGCGCCACGGGCACCCGCGACCCGAGCAGTGCAAGGATACCCAAAGCAAAGGCAATGTCGGTGGCAGTTGGAATGGCCCAACCCACCAGGTTCTCTGGCGTGCCCCAGTTCAGCGTGACAAAGACGATCCCGGGGATCGCCATGCCGCCGACAGCTGCAACAATTGGCAATATGGCCTTGTCAAAGCTGGATAATTCTCCTGTCAGGACCTCTCTCTTGATCTCGAGCCCGACGAGAAAGAAAAAGATCGCCATCAGGCCATCGTTGATCCACAGCAATGCGGGTTTGGCGATCTCGAAGCCGCCAATCGCAACCGTGACAGGTGCATTCAGGAAGGCGCTGTACACGCCTGAAAAACCGGTGTTTGCGGCCAGGACCGCCAAAATGGCCGCAGCCATCAACACAAGCCCGCCGCTTGTGTCCTGTTTCATAAACGCTTGCGCGCGTGATAGGGTCTTGTCCACAGCCATCTCCGTCCAAAAAAGGCATGATACGGGGGATATGGTGTGGAAATTCATTGTCTCAAATATATATTTACTGCGTAATACATAGTTTGAGGCTATGGAATATGCGCCCGACACTGCGTCAGCTGGAATACATCGTTGCGGTCGCCGATCTTGGTCAGGTCGGGGCGGCAGCCGTGCAACTGAATGTCAGCCAGCCCAGCCTGTCGGCCCAGCTGGCCGAGGTCGAGGCCGACCTTGGGGTCAAGTTGTTTCTTCGGGGGCGTGGCGGGGCCCGTGCCACCCCTGTCGGAGCCGAGATCGTCCGGCGGGCCCGCGCGATCCTGCGCGATCATCAAGATCTTCGCGCGGTGGTGCGCGGTGGTGGCATGTTTCAGGGGCGGCTCAGGCTGGGGGTTTTGCCTTCGATCGGGCCATATCTCTTGCCGGGGGTGGTGCGACGTCTGCACGACGAACATCCCAGCCTGCGCCTCGTTGTACGGGACGAGAACACCCGTGATCTGGTCGCCGGTCTGCGCGAGGGGCGGCATGACCTTGTGATTTCGACGGCCGAAGATCATCCGGGCGCACAACAAGAGACGCTGTTTCGCGAAGAGCTTTGGGCGGCCATGCCACAGGATCATGCTTTGGCCGCAACGGCGGGGCCGTTGCCCCTGGAGGGACTGCGCGGGCAGGTGCTGTTGACGTTGGGCAGCGGGCATCGCCTGTCACAACTGGTTGCCGGGCTGGCAGGTCGCGCCGGGGCGCGGATATCGGAAGACTACGAAGGGACCAGCCTTGATGCGATACGTCTGATGGCGGCCAGTGGCGCGGGACTTGCCATCCTGCCCGGCATCTATGCCGCGACCGAGGCGCGTCGCGGAACCGATCTGACACTTCGGCGTCTGAAGGATGCAAGCGCGGTACGGCAGATCTCGTTGATCCAGCCATCGGCACACGGGGTGACGCCCGACAGCGCCGCCCTGGCCGGGATCTTGCGGGCCGAAGCGGCGCGGCTTTTGCACGGAAATTAGCGTCCCTGCTCAAATTGGTTTTTTTTAGGCTCCAAGAGGGGTATCCTGCTGCGCAACACGGGTCATCAAGGCCCGGACCCAGGGACCGAGCAGTGGATACCCGAGATGACAGTTGCGAAAAAGCTTGAGCCGCAGGACGAGGCGTCTGTCGGCTTGCCTCGCGTCACATTGGTGGCGCCGGTGTTCAACGAACAGGAAACGGTTGGCCCTTTCCTGGACCAGATCCAGGTTCTGCTGGACCAACTTGCGCCAGTGGCGCGCGTCGATATCCTGTTTGTCAATGACGGCAGCCGGGACGGGACGGAACTGGCCATCCGATCACGCATGGAGGCGGGGCGTGCCATCGGGCTGGTCAATCTCTCGCGCAATTTCGGCAAAGAGGCGGCGCTTTGGGCGGGCTTGAAATACGCGACGGGCGACGCCGTCATCCCGATCGACGTCGATCTGCAGGATGACCCGTTCATCATCCCCGAAATGATCGAGAAGTGGCAGGCCGGTGCGCAGATCGTCAATGCCCGCCGCGCGGACCGGTCCAGCGACACCTGGATCAAGCGCGTGACGGCGCAGGGGTTCTATCGCGTGTTCAATGCCGTTGCTGACCAGCCGATCCCTCAGGATGTCGGGGATTTCCGGCTGCTGGATCGGCAGGTGGTCGACGTGCTGTGCACGCTCAGCGAACGGGTGCGCCTGAACAAGGCGCTGTTTGGCTGGGTCGGTTTCCCGACCGACGAAGTCACCTTTGAACGCCACGAACGCAGCGCAGGGTTCAGCACCTTTTCGTACTGGCGGTTGTGGAACATGGCGCTGGACGGGATCTTTGCCTCGACCACCAAGCCCCTGCGGGTCTGGACCTATGTTGGCAGCACTCTGGCGTTTTTGTCGTTCGTCTATGCGGGCTTTCTGTTCTTTAGGACACTTGTCTTCGGCGTGGATGTGCCCGGCTATGCGTCAACGGTCGTGCTGATCCTGCTGTTCGGCGGGTTGAACCTGTTTGCGGTCGGCATTCTGGGCGAATACATCGGCCGCATCCTGACCGAGGTCCGGGACCGGCCGCTTTACGTGGTGCGGACAACCTACCTGCACGACGAGCCGGAACCATGACCTCTGGGCCCTTGCGCCTGGTGGGCGAGGTGCTGCGCTTTGGTCTGGTTGGCGTTGTAGCCACCGCAGTGCACGTGGGTGTTGCCCTGGTCGCGCATGCCTTGGGATTGACGCCGCAGATTGCGAACTTCTGCGGGTATCTTGTTGCGGTCTGGGTCAGTTTCCTGGGTCATGCACGGTTTACATTTGCCGTGTCGCGGATGTACCGCGCGCAGGTTGTACGGTTCTTTGTGATCTCGTTGATTTCGCTGCTCACCAGCAGCGCCGTGACGGCCCTGGGCACCGCGATGGGCTGGAGCTTCTGGATATCGATGGCGGGCGTGGCGGTGATCGTGCCGGGGGCCACCTATCTGGCGGCCAAGTTCTGGGCGTTTTCCGAAAACGGGTCGTGATCAGGCCGCGGCGCTGATTTCTGTCGCGTCGAAATGCCAGCTGAAGGCGCCTTCGGGATACGGCGGCGGTGCCGGCACATCGTGCAGCACGCCCTGACCCGCCTGAAACCCCCGGCTGTGCGCACATCGTCCAAAGGCCAGCAACCGTATCCCTCGGTCAGACTTGCGCAGGACAAGGCTGCCTTCGGTCGGAAAGAAGGTTGCGCGGGTTGTCACATCGGGCAGGGGATTGCGAAGGGCAAGAAAATTGCAGGTTCGGTCGTCGCTTCCGCATTCGGCCAGCAGTGCGACCATGGTGTGTTTCGGGCGCAGATCCGGCGAGGGCACGCTGGGCGCCGTGCCTTTGGGAATGTCGATCTCCGACACCATCAGGATCGATCCGTCCGGCCCGGTTCTTTCCACGATCAGCCACTCGGTTTTGCTGTCGCCCGACAGGTACGGCGCGTCGTAGGGGCCCCGTCGCAGAGTGTTGATCATCGAAATACAAAACCGTTCGGGCAACATGTAACACCTGTTCGAGTCGCGCCATCGGCGCTGGGATGCCCCCATCTTCCGCCTGTCGCGCAATCGAAGTGTAAATTATCCGTTAATTTTTGGTAGCCGAGGACATCAATTTCGGGTCAAGGCGAAAAAATTGTCAGGATCTGCGGAATTACGACACGGGCTCAGATGATCGACGATACCTTGTCGATATCCAATCCCGGCGCCCGGTGAATAAGCGATGCAGGGTATTCGCGATCACGGACCAGTCGTTCGACGGTGAAATCCGGTTCCAGCCCCGTCAGGGCACTGGCGGCGCGAAGGGCGTCCTCTTCGCGCGCTGCATTCGCGTAAAAGGCGATCAGATAGCGCAACGGGGGACGGAAATTCGGATTTTGCGCATAGGCGGCCTCGGCCAGCTTCAGGGCTTCGTCCAGACGCCCCATGACGACGGCTGCGCCGAAAAGCTGATTGTCCCACCAGAACCGGTTTGGTGACAAGGCCGCCAGCTTGCGCGCGTTGAGCGCGATCAGGTACGAGCTCTTGATGTCCCCGCCATAGACATTGGCAGAACTCAGCGCCCACCAGGCCATTGGATTGCCGGGGTTCAGTTCGACACTGCGCCGCGCGAGGGCAAGGCTGGAGTGCGGGTCCTGCATCAGAAAGCCACGGGTGTTGGCGACGGTGGCCAGCACCATCGAATTGTTGGGTTCCAGCTCAAGCGCGCGGGCGCAGAGGTACTCTGCCTCTTCCCTCAGGCGCTTGGCGTCACTGTCGTGACGCTCGACCTTTTGAATGGTCTTGATCTGCGCGCGCCAGGCCAGGTACAGCCCGCGCTCGCGGCGGTCGAATGCTTCGGCAAAGCGATGGTCTGCGGCCAGCACGTCTTCGGCCCGCATCGAGAACAGGCCCCGGATGGCCTGGCGGCACATCTGGTCCGGGTCGTCCAGGTCTGCCAGCCTGTTCCCGACAAGGGTGTCGCCGACGGCCTCGACCAGTTCGTTCAGCAGCCGCAACACATCGGGATCGTCAATCGGCGGGCCGCCGTTGGCCGTAACATGCTGGCTTCCCGCCCAAAGTTGTTCGCCGGTCTGCAGATGCTCAAGGCTGACCCGCACCCCCAGCGACGAGGCACCGCCGGAAAAGGCGTTGACCTTGACGGTCAGAACGGGGTTCACGATGTCGCTTGATGATCCGACCACGACCCGCGCGGAAAAGAAGTCTCGCATGTGGCGCGACACGGCGTCGGCAAACAGCTGAGAAAACCACTCGGCCAGATCGCCGCCGATGGATTTGGCGTCGACCGACACGGTCCAGGTGCGCGGCGTCTCGCGCAGCGGTTGGTCTGGCATCAGATGCGCCGGACGCACCGGCGCTGGTGCCTCTCGCATGGACCGTTCCAGAGTCAACCAGCTTTCGAATTCACTGTCGCGCACATCCATGCCTTCGAGGAATTCCTGCCCGGTCGGAGGAGCGATGTGCACCTGGGTCATGTCCAGAGACACGCGCGATCTGGTTGAGCTAAGAACATCCTTGGACGTCCCAAAGGCCTGTCGGATCTGGACCAGCGCCTGTCTCAGGCTTCCTGCTGCCTGTGCGGGTCCGCGGTCGCTCCAGAGCTTGGCCTGCAGCCATTGGCGGCTGCGTTCGCCATTGGGGCTGGTGGCCAGCAGGGCGATCAGCGCTTGCGCCTTTTCCGCGCGCGGTGTCACGTCGCCGTCCGCTTGGGACGTCACGCGAAAGACACCGTGAAGGTGGATCGTCAGAGGGGACAACACGTCTCTGGTCGTTTCCATGTTCAGCGCCATTCAAGTTGCAGTTGAAGGCTAGACATTTGCGTTCCCTTTGGCAACGCGCGCGGTTAAATCGTTAATACTTCGTGAATAATTACCGGTTCGGCCGGGAGTTCTTGCGCATGCTCGCCAATGGGTTCCAAGCTGATCGGGAAACAGATTTGGGCTATTGGGGGCGAGATGACGAAATACGGTGGAAATGCGGGCGGGAATGCCGGGGGAAACGCTGGTGGGAATGCCGGAGGCAACGCCGGCGGAAATGCCGGTGGGAATGCAGGGGGCAATGCTGGCGGAAACGCGGGGGCGATCACGGCCTTTTCCCGCGATCATGCCGACAGCCCAGCGTCGTCCTTCCTGAGCAACACCCTGCTGACCACCCGCGACGGCGTCACGGGCTATTGGGCGGGCGACATGACGGCGGTGACCGATGCCGCCACGCTTGCCCTGCCAGAGGACGAGGCCTATCTGGATCACGTGAAAACGCCGTATCAGGCGTTGATCCTGGACACCTTCCTGCGCAGCTCGGTCCGGTTTGACGGAGGAGATGGCTGGTGCGAGCTGCAGACCAGCAGCGGCGACGCGATCACGCGGCTGCAACGTCCGTCGGATCCGGGCTTCTTTGTCGAGCAGCTGGACTGGCTGCGCGCCTATGCCGATCTGCGCGAGGATCGTCTGGGCGAGATTCACATGCAACTGGACGACATGCTGTCGTTCTTTGGGGCGCAGGTGTACCTGGACAATGGGCGGCGCAAATACTCGCTGATGCTGCTGAACGCAGCGCGCAGCTTTGCGATCCATGTCGAGACGCCGATGAAGTACTTTTGTCGTGTGCCCCGTCCGGTGGATTTTGCCATGCAGGTCCAGCCGATGATCCAGACGCCGGATCATTCCAGCTTTCCTTCGGGCCACGCCACCGAGGCCTTTGCCATTGCAACGGTCCTGCACCGGCTCAGCACCGGTCAGGACGCGGCGCAAGGCATTCAGGCCAAGGCCTTGCCGTTCCGCCTGGCGCATCGGATCGCGGCCAACCGCACGGTCGCAGGTGTGCATTTCCCGGCCGACAGCCGCGCCGGTGCCTATGTCGGGTGCGCGGTCGGGGATCTGATCTGGTCATTGGCGACAGGCGCCGAGATGCAGTCTGGCAATGCCGATCTTGGCAACAGCGACGACGATTTCCTGTTGTCCGGGTTTTCCCCGGCCCGCAGCGGGCCGGTTCTGACCCCGCCCAAGATCGACGTTCTTGCGGCACTTTGGGCCAAGGCGGCGGCCGAATGGCCGGGCGCTCCGGCGCGCAGCTGAGCCATGACCCTGTCCTGGCAAGCGCCGCGCGAGATGGGCGCAGATGGTGTGGACACAGAGAACCTCTATGTCCATTGGTGGAACACCAAAGAGAAAGAAACCGATCCCTCGGGATCAACCTGCGCGATGTCGCGCGATCCCGCACGTTTGTCGGGCGAGGGCAGGGCTTCGGATGCCCGGGACACCGATGCCGTGGATCAGACAGCAGGGGAATTCGGGGGCACCGATCAGATCCCCATTGCCCCGTCCAGTGCGAACCCCGAAGATCACGCGGATTGGTCGGAAAAGACCATCACCGACCGCTTGCCCGAGGTCGGTGCAGATACGGTGATCCTGGGCATCGTCGACACCGGCATCGCGCTGGGCCATCGCCGCTTTCGCGATCTGGCAGGCGGAACGCGGGTGATTTCGTCCTGGCAACAGGATGCCCGTTTTGCGGGGCAAGAAGATCTGCCCTGTGGACAAGAGCTTTTTGCCTCCGAAATCGATGCACTTCTTGGCGCACACACCGCGGGCGATGCCCTTGACGAAGAGACGTTCAATCGAGCGGCTGGGCTCGTCGATCCCGGCAACCCCATCGGGCAGCGTGATCTGGACAGGCTGGGGGCGCATGGCACCCATGTTCTGGATCTTGCGGCGGGCTTTCCGCCGCTGGCAGAAAACGCCGAGGCCATCCGGCGCCAGCGCATCATCGCCGTGAACCTGCCGGCGCAGCATGCCCACGGGACGGCTGGTAATTTCCTGGCCTATTTCGCGGTTTACGCGGTGGCTCGGATTCTGTTTGTCGCTGACGCCTTGTGGACCAAGGCCCATAAACCGACAAAAAAGGGCGGAACTGCGGGTTTTCCGATTGTCATCAATTTTTCTTACGGCATGCAGGCCGGACCCAAGGACGGCAGCCTGTTCTTTGAACGGATGATCCGGTCGCTGCTGGACCAGCGTGCGGAACGCGGCATGACCTCGGCAGTGCGGATCGTGATGCCTGCGGGCAATGACAACCTGGAACAGGGCCACGCCTTTGTCATGTTGGGGCCGACGGATGCCAAGGGCACTCTGCCTATTCCTGCAAGACCAAGCGTTGACATCCCTTGGCGGATTGTCCCGGCAGACGGCACGGCCAATTTCACCGAGATCTGGGTCGAGGCTCAGCCCAGCCGCGCCGCTTGCGAGGCCCTTGCAGGTCAGTTGGAGTTGCAGGTTGTCCCTCCGCGGGCAAGTGCTGGGGCGGTGCCTGCCATTGGGCACAACCTCTATTCTGACTTGGCGACCGGCCCGGGCGATGCCGGCGTTGCGCGCGTCTATAGCAAGATCCATGCCTGCGAGGACGGCTGGCGGTTGGTATTTCTGATTGGCGTTGCACCGACCCTTGACCTGGAGAACATGGGCGTCGAAGCCCCTGCAGGGCCGTGGCGGATCAGGTTGACCTCCCGCAGCAGCGATCCGGTCGCCGTGTCGTTTCATGTCCAATCCGACCAATCCTCGGTGCGGGGCAGCAAGCTGGCGCAAAGGTCCTATTTCGACCACCCCGCCTACAGGGCCTATCACGAAACGGGTCGCACGCGGGATGCCTTTACCTACGGCGCAAGTGCCTCCGCCGAAGAGGCTGAGCCCTGGCATGACCAAGGGCCTGTGCAAAGGCGTGGCAGCCACAACGCGGTTGCGAGCCTGTCCTTGCCCGAGGTCTGTTGCATCGGCAGCTTTCGCGACAGCGACGGGCAGCCGACGCTGTATTCGGCGGCGACCGACGGCAACGCGGCCAGACCCGCCGGGCGGGCCAACATCACGGCCTCGTATCCCGGCGAAAACGCGCCCTCGCTTTATGGCCTTTTGGCCAGCGGCGCGCGAGACGGGTCCGTGGCCGCCTACCGGGGCACAAGCATGTCGACCGGCCTGGCGTCGCGCGACATCTTGCAGGCTTTTCAGACGGCCTCCGCGGACGTGGACCTGTCAGGCATCGGTACAGAGCAATGGATGCGGGACCGCGCGTCAGAGCGGGAGCGCGAGATCCGCGCCGGTCTGACAGATGCCTGGGGGCAAAGAATGGCGTGGGGCGAGATCGCAGAAGGCAAGTCCGGGGCAGGGCGTCTGCCCATGCCCTCCAGTTGGCAGCGCGGCAGGGTCGCGCGGTAATACGGCGTCCGCGCCGGGATTGCGGCGCGGGCATTGTTCACGAACTGGAAACGCATTGGACACGGATTCAGACGCTGTGGTGCCTTCCGATATGGCCCTGACATGCTAACCTTGTCGAAATAGTGTCTTTTTCTTGTTGAACTTGGTTCCACTGCACAACTTCAAATGACCTTTGACACCCGTGTGGCCCTCTCTGATCCGAGGAGCCCGACGACACTTTTTGGTGCCAGTTGGTCCGATTGCACCAGGACATCAACTTATGCCGCCCTTTGATCCGCCGACGCCGCTTGAAGACATTGAAGACATCACCGGAGCCTTCGAAATCGAGGTTGTCGCGCGGTTCGACGACGCACAGGGCGGATACTGGCAGCGGGTCTTCGATTTTGGAAACGGTCCAAACAGCAACAACATCCTGCTGACGCAGTACGAGAACACCAACGACCTGATGTTCGTGTTGTATCAGGACGGGCTGTCCTATCGCGTCACAGCGCCAGAGGCGATCGTCAACGGCGAAACCGCCACCTTTAATGTGGGCATCGATCCAGACGGGACGATGTGGATCAACAAGGATGGCGTGCGTCTGGCCGAAGGGGCAGGCGTTGTCCCCTCGGACGAAATCCGCGCCAACGAGCTTTTGGCGGCGTCGAATTGGGCAGAGGACGCGCCGCTGGACGGGGCGGTTCTCGGGATCGATGTGACCAACGCTGGCGAAACCGTGGACGGCGGTCGGTTGAACACGGTCGAGCAGATCGACGGAGCGTTCCGCGTTGACGTGACGGTGCGGTTCGATGATCTGGCGCGGTCGGACAATCAGGGTGTTTTCGACTTCAGTGATGCTGGCGACACAAGCACGCTTTTGCTGACACAGATCGCCGGGACATCGGACATCCAGTTCAGTCTGCTGCAGGACGGCGCGATCTACAGTGTTGTGGCCTCTGATGCGATTGTCGAAGGGGAGCTCGCGATCTGGTCAGCCGGCGTGGACGCTGACGGGGTGATGTGGCTGGAGAAAGACGGCGTTCGTTTGGGCGAAACCCAAGGTGTGGTCCCCCTGGATGTCGCTCGGGACGATCTGCTTGTCGGGACCTCGGACGAGGCCGGAGGCGGTGGGCTGCACGGTGTCGTTCTGGACTTGACGGTGACGCAGGATGGAAGTGGAACCGATCCGGTTGATCCCGTCGATCCGGTTGATCCCGTCGATCCGGTTGATCCCGTCGATCCGGTTGATCCCGTCGATCCGGTTGACCCAGTTGATCCGGTTGATCCCGTAGATCCGGTCGATCCGGTTGATCCCGTCGATCCAGTAGACCCGGTTGACCCCGAGCAGCCTGTCGACCCGACGGGCCCTCAGCAGATCGATGGTGCGTTTCGGATTGATGCAACCGTACGATTTGACGACGTTTTCGGCGGCTATTGGCAACGTGTTTTTGACTTTGGGGATGGGCCCTCGACCAACAACATCCTGTTCTCGCAGGTCGAGAATACCTCGGATGTCGTGATGGAGCTTTGGCAGGACGGCGAAATCTACCGGGTTGCGGCGGAAGGTGCGATTGTCCAGGGCGAAACCGCCGATTGGTCCGTTGGCATCGACGGCGATGGTCGGATGTGGATCGAAAAGGACGGCGTCTTGCTGGCCGAGTCGCAGGGGGTTGTTCCCGCCGACGTCGAGCGGGCAAACCTGCTTGTCGGCAGCTCGAACTGGGCCGAGGACACTCCGCTGATTGGTGAGATCACGGGGTTCACGGTGGATCAAAGTGACACCGGGCCGACGGACTCGGTTGATCCAGTCGACCCCGTAGATCCAGTCGACCCGGTTGATCCTGTAGATCCAGTCGATCCGGTAGATCCGGTTGACCCCGTGGATCCGGTCGACCCTGTGGATCCCGCGAACCCGGGCACGGGCGACATGATCATCGTTGCGCATCAGGACGATGACATTCTTTTCATGAACCCGACCATCAACGAGTTGATCGACGCGGACGAACCAGTCACCTCGGTCTACCTGACCTCGGGGGACGCGGCGCAGGGCGAAGAATACTGGATGGGCCGCGAGGCGGGCATGAAGGCGGCCTATGCCTACATGGCTGGTTCGGACGCCTGGGTGGACGAGACGGTCTCGATCAGTGCCAACGGACAGGCCTTCCAGGTTGCTTCATCCTATCTGGCTGACCAGCCCGACGTGCGGTTGTATTTCTTGCGCCTGCCTGATGGGTTCGGCGACGGCAGCGGGTCGGAGCCCAATGATTTCGAAAGTCTGGAAAAGCTCTGGACCGGCGAGATCGGGTCCATGACTTCGGTGGATGGGGCGAATACCTATTCGGCGGACGACCTGACGCAGGTTCTGGCGGCACTGATGGATGTGCATGCCCCGGACCATCTGCACATTCAGGACCACACCAGCGAATATGCCGGGATCGAACACTCTGATCACATCCATACGTCCGAGTTCACAACCGCGGCCCTCGCCTCTTACGACACCGAATATGATGTCACCGTGACCAGTTACGTCTCATATGCGAGCTGGGGCCTGGACGAGAACCTGACCTCTGCCGAAGAAGCCGAGGTGCGGGCGATCTTCATGGAATACGTGGCCTTTGACCCGCTGGCACAGGGAGACGCAAACGGGATTGGCGAGGCTTATAACGAATGGGTCATGCGCGAGTACGTGGCTGACGAATACATTCGCCCCGCCACGCTGGATCCTGCACCTGCAGAGCCTGATCCGATGGAGATGCTGGTGGCTTTGATGCAGGTCGAGGAAGATGCCACCTTTGACATGGGGGCAGGGGACGATCCCGTCTTGGACCCGCCGGACGAAGAACTGGTCTGACCCGGCCGGCCTTGGGTTTTTGCTGCGTCATGTGGTGACTGCGGCTAGACTGGCATCCAAGCAGCCAGCGCCGGTGCGTTGGCAGATGGATCAGGGAGACAGGCATGAGCTACAAGGATGCATTGGCAGAGGGCGGCATCGCCGTTGTCACTGGGGCGGCAAGCGGCGTTGGACTGGCCAGCGCGATCCGCTTTGCCGAGGCGGGGCTTGGCGTGGTTCTGGCCGATCTGGAGGGCGAGGCCCTGACGGCTGCGCATGCCCGCGTCCAGGCGCTTGCTGCGCCGGGCAAGCCTGTGCTGGCTGTGCCCACGGATGTGACGCAGCCCGATGATTTGACTCGGCTGGCGGATCAGGCCTTTGACGCGGGACGGGTGGCCGTTCTGATGAACAACGCCGGGATCACCTTGTCGACCGGGGCCTGGAGTGATCCAGAGGCCTGGCGCCGCTTGATCGAGGTGAACTTCTGGGGTGTCGTCAACGGCATTCAGGCATTTGTTCCGCGCATGGTCGCGGCTGGCGGTCCAGCGGTCGTGGTCAATACCGGGTCCAAGCAGGGGATCACAACGCCGCCGGGCAACCCGGCTTACAACGTCTCGAAGGCGGCGGTGAAAGTGGTGACGGAACAACTGGCGCACGAGCTGCGCGAGGCGGGCGTGCCGATCTCGGCGCATCTTTTTGTGCCGGGGTTCACCTATACCGGCATGATTGCCAGTTTCCTGCCGGAAAAGCCCGACGCGGCCTGGACCAGCGAAGAGACCGTGGATTATTTCCTGACACACATGGCCGCGGGTGATTTCTACATTCTGTGCCCGGACAACGACGTGGATGCAGCGCGGGACAAGCGACGGGCGACATGGGCGCTGGGCGATATCATTGAAAACCGTCCGGCGTTGTCGCGCTGGCATCCGGATTTCAAGGACCGGTTTGCCGAGTTTGACCGGGACTGACGCCGCCAATCGTGGATAAAGACGCAGCGTTCCGGCGCTGACCGCCAAAGCCGCTTGCACAGGGCGCTTTGCCTCACTAGAAGGTGCCAAATTCTGCCAGCGCGCGAGTTTGCGCGCCCGAACGCTATAGGGAAACGACATGCAGGTCACCGAGACGCTGAACGAAGGGTTGAAGCGCGGCTACGCGATCACCGTCACCGCCGCCGAGCTGGACGAGAAGGTGAACGAAAAGCTGGTTGAGGCGCAGCCCGAGATCGAAATGAAGGGCTTTCGCAAGGGCAAGGTTCCGATGCCGCTGCTGAAAAAGCAGTTCGGCCCGCGTCTGATTGGTGAAGCGATGCAGGAAAGCATCGACGGCGCGATGAACAAGCACTTCGAAGACAGCGGCGACCGCCCCGCGGCCCAGCCCGAGGTCAAGATGACCAACGAGGACTGGAAAGAAGGCGACGACGTCAACGTCGAGATGAGCTATGAAAAGCTGCCCGAAATCCCCGAAGTGGATCTGAAGGGCATCTCGCTTGAGCGCATGGTTGCCAAGGCCTCGGACGAAGAAGTCGACGAAGCGCTGGAAAACCTCGCCAAGACGGCGCAGGACTTTGAAGATCGGGACGAAGGTGCGGCCGCAGAAGACGGCGACCAGGTCACCATCGACTTCCTGGGCAAGGTTGACGGCGAAGCCTTTGACGGCGGCGCGGCCGACGACTATCCGCTGGTGCTGGGTTCGAACAGCTTCATCCCCGGCTTCGAAGAGCAGCTGGTGGGTCTGAAAGCAGGTGAGTCGAAGGACGTCGAAGTGTCCTTCCCCGAGGACTATCAGGCCGAGAACCTGGCCGGCAAAGCCGCCGTGTTCGAATGCACCGTCAAGGCTGTGAAGGCGCCCAAGGCCGCCGAGATCAATGACGAGCTGGCCACCAAGTTCGGTGCCGAGGATCTGGATGGCCTGAAAGGTCAGATCCGCGAGCGCCTGGAAGCCGAGTACTCGGGCGCAGCCCGTGCCGTCATGAAGCGCGGCCTGCTGGATCAGCTGGACGAACTCGTGTCTTTCGAACTGCCCGCCCTGTTGGTTGATGCCGAGGCTGGCCAGATTGCGCACCAGCTGTGGCACGAAGACAACCCCGAAGTCGAAGGCCACGACCACGGTGAAATCGAGCCTACGGACGAGCACAAGACCCTGGCCGAGCGCCGCGTGCGTCTGGGCCTGCTTCTGGCAGACCTGGGTGAAAAAGCCGAAGTGCAGGTTTCGGATGCCGAGATGACGCAGGCGATCATGAACCAGGCGCGCCAGTACCCCGGTCAGGAACGTCAGTTCTTTGAATTCGTTCAGCAGAACGCCCAAATGCAGCAGCAGCTTCGCGCGCCCCTGTTCGAAGACAAGGTCATCGATTACATCGTCGAGCTGGCACAGGTGACGGACAAGGACGTCTCGAAAGAGGACCTGCAGGCCGCTGTCGAGGCGATGGACGAAGAATAAATCTTCGCCCACGTAATGTCAGAAGGCCGCTCTGGGCAAGAGCGGCCTTTTTCTTTGGTCAGGAGGCGTTGGGGTGCGTTGTCACTTCTACCGCTTCATTCAGGAAAAGCGACGGTGCGCAGTTTTCGTCAATGTCGATCTTGGACTTGACGAATTGGTGTTCGACATCCGCCTCGGTGCCGATCCAGGTGAACGCACCGCCGCACATGTCGCCGTTGATCCGCGCGATGCTGACCGGAGCGCCGATCGCGATACCCGATGCCTCGGCGGCGACCAGTTGGTCGACACGGACAAAGACTTCGACAGATTTGTTCGAGGGCGAGTAGATCTGTGCTGATTGCGTCCGGGCCTGAACGCAATCACCGACGTTCGGTTCAAAGCCCAACAGAACGCCGTCGAACGGCGCGCGCAGCGTCAGGTCCTCGAGGTCGTCAAACCGGGCCTGAACGTCAAGGTGACCAATCCGCAGCGCGATCTCGGCGCGGGTCTTGGCCGACAGGGCGCTGGCAAGCGTCTCGCTGGCCTGATCAGAGGCAAAGGTCGCGTTCAGCAACTTGCTTTCGACAGCCTCCATAGCGGATTCGTTCAACAAGCCGCGCCGGAAGATCTGTTCGTTGCGTTCGAACTCTTTGCGCACAAGTGCCAGATCCTGTGAGCGGCGATCCACATTGGCTTGTGCCGCATCGACAGAGAGTTGGCGCTCGGCAACCGCAGCCTCCAGATCGGCGACGCGGGCCTTTGCCGTTTCAAGCGCCAGTTCGGCGGCCTTTCCATCCAGTTCGACCAGAATCTGTCCAGCCTGGGCCACCCCCGCGTTGCGGGCCGCGTCGTTCACCGACACGATGCAGCCGCCGGCCTCGTAGGACAGGCCCATGATATCCCGTGCCACAATGGTGCCCACAAAAGTGTTTGAGGTCTGTTCGGCGTGAACCGGTGCCGCCACAAGGCCTGCGGCCAAAGCGAGTGATCCAAAGCTGATAATACGTTTCATGTCATCTCTACCTATTGGGTTGCGCCTCAATTCATGTTTGCGGCTGCTTTCTGGGTTCGATCGTGATCAACCTAGCCCGATCTGGCAAGCTTTCGATGGTGCAATCTTGCGCATGTGGTTTTTTGATGTCCAATGCGGGATTGCCCGGCAACATTGTTGCCGGATCACTGGCCGGAACGCGCCTCGTCTTGCGGGGTCAATGTTGCGAGATAGTCCTTGGTGAATGCTGCATATCCGGGGGCTGTTGTGACAAGGTGGTCTTGCATGTCCCTGTGCAGATCGGGCAGCCGGTGAAACGGGACATTCGGCGCCGAGTGGTGTTCGATGTGAAAAGGCATGTTCCACGCCAGCCAGCGCACAAGGCGGTTGGTGAACGTCGTTCGGGTGTTTTCCAGCATGTTGGCCACAGGCGGGCAGCGCCCGTGTTCCGCCAGAAGGTACAGACGCAGTGCGGGTTGCCCCAGGATCATGGGCACAATCCAGACCCACAAGAGCGCGGGGCTGACAGTCAGGCTGGCCAGTGCGGCCCCGTAGACTGCCACCATCAGACGGGCTTCGGTCCGTAGGCGGGGTTTGACCCGGTCCGGCAGATACGGCGCGGTCATGGTGCCAAAGGCGTTCTGCCAGATCGTTGCAAGCAGGAACCGTCAGACAGGCAATCCGGTCACATGCAGAAGATAGCGGCCCGGTGACGTTGGTGCGCCGCCGCCCTCAAGCTCGGGATCGCGGTCCGGGTCATTGGTGTGGCGATGGTGGGCCAGGTGAAAATAGCGGAACCAGAGAAAGGGTTGCAGCAGGACCACCCCGCAGAGATGGCCGATGACCTCGTTGATCCAGCGGGTGCGAAAGGGGGTCTGGTGCGTGCATTCGTGCTGCAAGGTGAACAGAAATACCAGGGCAAGGCCCTGGACCACCAGCAAGGCGGGCCATCCCGGGACCCGATACAGGATCAAGGCGGTGAGGACGGCAATCACGCCCAAGTGCCCGGCCAGATGCCAAAGGCCGGCGGCGTCGGACCGGCTGGATAGCACTGCCATCCGGTCTGGGCCAATCTGTCGAAGAACGTCCTTGTGCTTCATGGACCGGATCACGACGAAAAGCGTCATCCGCGTCAAGTGAGCGGGCACAAAAAAAGCCGCGCAGGGTGGGCCTGCGCGGCTTTGGACGTGTGATGGACTGAAATCAGTCCTCGTCCGATTCCTCGGCCGGGGCGGCGTCGCCAGCAGGCGCGCCCAGGTCGTCGTCGTCCGATGCGGCGGACCCGATGTCGTCGAACAGTTCGGCGATCTCGAATTCGGCTGCCGCTTCTTCTTCGGCTGCCAGTTCCTGGATCGACTTGCCCGAGGCCTGCAGCTCGGCTTCTTCTTCCGAGCGGGCCACGTTCAGCTTGATCTCGACTTCGACTTCGGGGTGCAGGACCACGCGCACGGCGTGCAGGCCCAGTTCCTTGATCGGCTTTTCGATCACGATCTGTTTCTTGTCGATCGAGAACCCACCTTCGGTGGCCACTTCGGCGGCGTCACGCGGGGTGACCGAGCCGTAAAGCGAGCCGGCGTCCGAGGCCTGGCGAATCACGATGAACTGTTCGCCGTCCAGACGGCCACCCAGATCTTCGGCCTCGTTCTTGGTTTCCAGGTTGCGCGCTTCCAGCTGCGCTTTCTGGGCCTCAAACGATGCGATGTTGGCGTCCGATGCGGTCAGGGCCTTGCCCTGGCGCAGCAGGAAGTTGCGTGCATAGCCGGGCTTGACGTCAACGACGTCGCCCATCTGGCCCAGCTTGGCCACACGTTCCAGAAGGATAACTTGCATGGTCTAAGCTCCTTACTTTACGGCGTAGGGCAGCAGGGCGAGGAAGCGGGCGCGCTTGATGGCGCGGGCCAGTTCACGCTGCTTCTTGGCCGAAACTGCGGTGATGCGCGAGGGCACGATCTTGCCGCGTTCGCTGATGTAGCGCTGCAGCAGACGGGTGTCTTTGTAGTCGATCTTCGGCGCGTTGTCGCCCGAGAAGGGGCAGACCTTGCGGCGGCGGAAAAACGGTTTGGTTGCCATGGGTTAGCTCCTTTTCAAGATCAGCGGCGTTCGCGACGGTTGTCGCGTTCGTCACGTTTCTGCATCTGGATCGACGGGCCTTCGGCGTGTTCGTCAACCTTGATGGTCAGAACGCGCATCACGTCGTCATGCAGACGCATCAGGCGTTCCATTTCCTGCACGGCACCCGAGGGGGCGTCCGAGCGCAGGAAGGCATAGTGCCCCTTGCGGTTCTTGTTGATCTTGTAGGCCATGGTCTTGACGCCCCAGTACTCGTGATCCACGAGTTTGCCGCCGTTGTCGGCAAGGACGGTGCCAAAATGTTCGATAAGGCCTTCGGCCTGCGCGTTGGACAGGTCCTGACGCGAAATGAATACATGCTCGTACAGCGGCATGTGATCTCCGTTCATGTCTGGCGCGTTTCAAAGGACAGGCGTTGATCCTTTCGCTCCTGCCCACGAGAGACCGCGCGGTTCGTCAAACTTGCGAAAGGAAGGGCCCGTATACACGGATCAGCATCTGGTGCAAGGGGGCGGGCGCTTCACAGAGAAGCCCGGGTCTTTCCCAAACCATGTCCAATTCTCGTCGATTTTGATCCGCATCCTGACTTCCAGTTTGAAGACCTGAAGGACCAGCGATGAACACCGTGACCGTCTACCCGCCCTATGCGATGCCCCACGCCACCGAAGATCGGGTGAGTGTCAAACGCGTGGTCCTGGCGATGGCCGGGTTTGCGTTGATGGTGTCGGCCTTTGGTCTGTGGGTGGCGCCGGTTCAGGATGGCGAGCCTTCGCTGTACCTTATGAAATTAGGTCTGTCGCTTTTCATGCTGTTGGGCGGCGTCGCCTTTTTGCTGTCGTCCCGTCCGCTGCGTCGCCGCTGAACGAAGGCGGGACGATGGACGTGTTACGCGCGTCCACTATGGTTGTCTCTGACATCTTGCGATTCTGAGCCCTTGTTTCGGGGGCTCGTTTTGGTTGGAGAGACCACATGATTGCTTCTGTTTCACGCGCTGCGCTTGTGGCGCTCGCGCTTCCGTCGGGGGCCTTGGCAGAGCCTGTGCTTTACCGGTTGGACCCGAGCCACAGTCAGATCCTGTTCAGCTATGACCACCTTGGGTTCTCGACCAGCTGGGGCATGTTTTCAGGTTTTGACGGAGAGATTCTGTTCGATATGGACGCGCCCGAGGCATCGTCAGTCCGCGTCGCATTTCCGGTCCGGTCGATGTTCACCGGTTGGGAGGACAGGTTCAACGCCTTCATGAGCCCTCAGTTCTTTGGTGAAAATGCCCAGGGCGACGTGAGCTTTGTCTCGACGTCCATCGAGGTGACGGGACCGCAAAGCGCCCTGATCACGGGTGTTTTGTCGCTGAACGGCGAGTCGCAGGATGTCGTCCTGGACGCCCGTTTGAACAAGTTGGGCCAAAGCCCCCTGACCGGGCAGGACTGGGCCGGGTTTGACGCCAAGACAACTTTGCAACGCAGCGCGTTCGGGTTGGGCGACTACGTGCCATTCATCGGAGATGAGGTCGATGTTCGCATCTCGGTCGAAGCCATGAAAGTTGGGAACCAGTAACTTTTTGACTACGGTGCCGCTTGGGCCGTGATCGCGATGTCGACGATCACGTCGTAGCCAAGTTGCGACTCGTCCGTGAAGTTGAGGCCGATGTTGAAATCGTCGCGCCGCAGGACAAGGCTTGCCGTCATCTGGGCAGTGCCGTCCTGCACCTGCATGACAAAGGGCATCCTGATCGGCTTTGAGATGTCCTTGATCGTCAGGGTGCCGTCCGCCACGTAGTTTTCGTCCGTGGCGTTGAGGTCGGCTTGGAAGCGCGCGGTCGGGAAACGCTCGACGTCGAAAAAATCGGGCCCCAAGGCCTGGGCCGAAACGGCGCCCAGTTTCAGAGAGGCCACATCGATCGTGACGCCGACCTGACCGGCCGGGCCAGAGCCTTGCGGGACGGCGAAGTCGATGTCGGCCGTCCATGTTTCGAAACTGCCGGCGACCTGCGCCCCGAGTTGGCGCACCGTGATGTTCAGTGCGCCCTCGGTGACGATCCAGGATGATGTCTGGTTGCTTTGCAGGGCCGCGCGATCCTTGCGCTGGCTTTCGGTGGGGTCTGTCGTCCAGCCCAGAAAGACGGTAACCGCAAGGACGATCACGGCCGCAAGCCCGGGCAGGATGCCTTGGTTTGACTCGTTTCGAGGCGCGGCCCGAGGGGTGCCTGTCAGCATCCGTTTCAAGGTCCCGTCGCGGTCGATCACCGCGTGTTTCAAGGCGCCCAGGATGTGCAGGACCACGGTGGCGATCAGCAAGACAACGCAGGCGACGTGAAGAGCCCCGGCTGTTTCGAAGACAAATTGTGACTTGGGGATCAAGGGCAGGTTTTGGCCAAGCGGCCAGAGGATCGGCGCGAAACCGTCCGTTGCCGCGTGATGCACCCATCCGGTCAGCGGGACCAGCACCAATAGCGCGTAGAGCAGCCAGTGCACTGTATGGGCGGTCAGGGCTTCGACCTTGTGAACCGGCGACATGGCCAGCGGGCGGCTTTGCGCCACGCCCAGGACCACCCGCAGGAGCGCTACGAAAAAGAGTGTGACGCCAAGTGTCTTGTGCAGTGAGAACAGCCATGTCTTTTGCGCCAGTGCCTCGGCCGAGTTGAACGGGGCCCATGACGCAGCAAAGCCCAATCCGATGTTGGCCATGATCAACAGGGCCGTGATCCAATGCAGGCTGCGGGTCAGGCTGCCATAGGTCGTCGGGGTGTTGAACAGGGGCAAGGTTGCAGATCCGGGCTGTGGTTTGGGTGCCTGCATGGCACCTCAACTGGCACAGAGGCGCAAGGAGAAACCTGCGCATTGCCCATGGTTTTCAGGGCAAGGGACGTTGCGCCGAAGCGCGTGTGTCGCTACAGGAACCGAACCGGCGCTTGCGCCAAACAGAAAAAATGAATGGAGGGACCCGGGATGAGCCTGGCATTCGTCTTTCCCGGACAAGGGGCACAAACCATTGGCATGGGCAAGGCATTGGCCGACGCCTATCCCGAAGCGAAAGCGGTGTTTGACGAGGTCGACGAGGCGCTGGGCGAAAAGCTGAGCGCCCTGATCTGGGAAGGATCGGCCGAGGACCTGACTTTGACGGCGAACGCTCAGCCCGCGCTGATGGCGACCTCGATCGCGGTTGTGCGTGCCCTGAAGTCCGAAGGCGTCTCGGTCGAGGCGGCCTCGTATGTCGCGGGTCACTCTTTGGGCGAATATTCCGCACTGGCGGCGGCCGAGGCGCTGAGCCTTGCCGATTGCGCGCGTCTTCTGCGTCTGCGCGGCTCGGCCATGCAGGCGGCCGTTCCCGTGGGTGAGGGGGCCATGGCGGCCCTGCTTGGACTGGACCTGGACACGGTCCGCGACGTGGCGCACGAAGCCGCCCAGGGCGAAGTCTGCGCGGCGGCAAATGACAATGATCCGGCGCAGGTGGTTATCTCGGGCAGCAAGGCGGCGGTTGAACGCGCGGTGGACATTGCCAAGGGCAAAGGCGCGAAACGCGCCGTTCTGTTGCCGGTCAGTGCACCGTTCCACTGCGCCCTGATGGAGCCCGCGGCGGCTGAAATGGCCGTTGCGCTGGGCCAGGTGGACATTGCGCGCCCGAAGGTGCCGCTGGTGGCCAATGTGGTGGCCGAGGCGATCTCGGACCCGGCAACGATTCGGTCGTTGCTGGTGGATCAGGTCACCGGCTCGGTGCGCTGGCGCGAATCCGTGGCCTGGATGGGGGCTCAGGGTGTGAGCCAGATCTGGGAACTGGGCGCAGGCAAGGCGCTGTCCGGCATGATCCGGCGGATCGACCGGAGCATTGCGACGACGGCCATCTCGGACCCGGACGGGCTGAAGGCCGTTGCAGCGGCGCACCTGGGTGCCTGATCCTGCCGTGACAAAGACAAGAATATCCGACATTCGAGAGGACAGACATGTTTGACCTGACTGGAAAGACTGCGCTTGTGACGGGCGCATCTGGTGGCATTGGCGGCGCGATTGCCCGCGCCCTGCATGGCGCTGGTGCAACTGTCGGCCTGAGCGGCACACGGACAGAACCGCTGGAGGCTTTGGCCGCAGAGCTGGGGGAACGCGCACACGTGCTGCCCTGCAATCTGAGCGATTTTGCGGCCGTTGACGCGCTTCCAAAGCAAGCGGTCGAGGCCATGGGCTCGTTGGATATCCTGGTCAACAATGCGGGCATCACGCGGGATAACCTGTTCATGCGCATGTCGGATGACGAATGGCAGTCGGTGATCGACGTGAACCTGACCGCGACCTTCAAGCTGTGCAAAGGCGTTTTGCGCGGCATGATGAAGGCGCGCTGGGGTCGGATCGTGAACATCAGCTCGGTGGTGGGCGCAACGGGGAACCCCGGGCAGGGCAACTATGCGGCGGCCAAGGCAGGCATGGTCGGCATGTCGAAGTCACTGGCCTATGAGGTCGCAAGCCGGGGCATCACCGTGAACGCCGTGGCCCCGGGTTTCATCACAACCGCGATGACGGACAAGCTGAACGACGACCAGAAATCGGCCATCATGGGGCAGATTCCTGCGGGTCGGATGGGGGATGCTGATGAAATTGCAGCAGCGGTTCTTTATCTATCTAGTGCTGAGGCGGGTTACGTCACGGGCACGACGCTGCATGTGAACGGCGGAATGGCCATGATTTAAGGCGCCTGCATGGGGCGCGGGAAAGCGTTTGCCATCCCGGTTTCATGTGCTATAGGCGCAGCATCTTTTGACAGGAGCGTGAACTCGCGTGTCCTGTCTTTCCCGCTTTGCGGGACAACGAACCGCCCGCCAGGGCAAAATACGCCAACGCCCGGGCTAGGGCAAAAACCGGGCCGCAAGGTTCGATCAGACTGTGAGGATGAACTATGAGCGACGTCGCAGATCGCGTGAAGAAAATTGTGGTTGAGCACCTGGGTGTGGACGAAGAGAAAGTTGTGGAAGCAGCTTCGTTCATCGACGACCTGGGCGCAGACAGCCTTGACACCGTCGAGCTGGTGATGGCCTTCGAAGAAGAATTCGGCATCGAGATCCCGGACGACGCGGCTGAAACCATTCAGACCTTCGGCGACGCGGTCAAGTTCATCTCGGACGCATCGTAAGCCTTTCGGTTCTTCGGGATCGAGAACGGCGCCTGATTCAGGCGCCGTTTTTTTTGTTTGAATTCCTGCGGCGTGCCGCACTTGGAATTGCCTGTGTCGGCTTTGATCCGCGCCCAGAGTGCGATTCTGTTACACTGCCCGTCGAAGAACGGACGAATTGGGCGTTCGCAGGAGGGCACTATGCAAATCATTCCCACTCTTGAGCTTCAGAAGGGCAAGTGTGTGTCTCTGACGCGGGGCAATCTGGATCAGCCGATGATCTGGCATGTTGATCCGGTTGAGACCGCGCAAGGTTTTGCCGGGGCCGGGGCCTCGATGATGCGTGTCACGGATTTTGACGCCATCGAAGGCGCCGACACCCATCATGACCTGATCGAAGAGATCATCCGCACCGTCGGCATTCCGGTGCAGGTCGCTGGCGGCATTCGCTCGGCGGCGCTGGCCCAGAAATGGGTCGAGGCCGGGGCCGGTCAGGTGGTGATCGGGTCGATGGCGACCTATGCGTCCGATGCCGTCAAGGAACTGGCGAAGTTCCATCCCGACCAGGTGGTGCTGAGCATTGACGTCTGGCAGGGCAAGCTGATGGCTGATGGCTGGCGCACTGAAACCGCGATCCAGCCGGGCGATTTCCTTCGGGCCTTTGACGATGCGCCTTTGGCCGGCATCGTGGTGACGGACATCGACAGCGATATCGACGAAGTGGATGCCAAGCTGGGCGTGATTTCGGGCTTGGCGGCGGAGTCGCGGTTGCCGATCATTGCAAGTGGCACGGTACAGACCCTCGATGACATCGCGCGACTGAAATACGTGCCGAACATTGCCGGAGCACTGGTCGGGCGTGCCCTGTTCAACAAATCGGTCGATTTGGCCGAAGCGTTGGAGATTGCAAAGCCGCAACCCGAGAAGACGGCGGAATTTCAGTAAGGCTTGGCCAAAACCGGCCGGAAATTGAGGGGCAAGACCTGCCGAGAGCCGTTTTGAGGGGCTTGGCGGTCTTGCCCCTCTTGCCTTTGGCAGGCTATGTGCAGGCAAAGACAAGTGAGGAAGGGCAGAACCATGCGTCGCGTCGTCGTTACTGGATTGGGGCTTGTGACACCTTTGGCCAGCGGGGTCGAAGAGACCTGGTCGCGTTTGCTGGACGGGCAGTCCGGCGCTGGAACAATCACCAAGTTCGACGCAAGTCACCTGGCGACGACCTATGCCTGTGAAGTGCCGTTTGGCGACGGCACGGACGGGACGTTCAATCCCGATGACTGGATGCCTGCCAAGGACCGGCGCAAGGTCGACGAGTTCATTCTTTTTGGCGTCGCGGCCGCTGAACAGGCCGTGAAAGATGCAGGATGGGAGCCCGAAGACGAAGAGAGCCTGCTTCGCACGGGTGTGATGATTGGCTCGGGCATCGGTGGTCTAGGCTCGATTGCCGACACCGCGGTCCTGATCAAGGAAAAGGGGCCCCGTCGGGTTTCCCCGTTCTTCATTCCCGGCGCGCTGATCAACCTGATTTCGGGTCAGGTCAGCATCAAGTACGGTTTCAAGGGCCCCAACCACGCCGTTGTGACGGCCTGTTCGACCGGCGCGCATGCCATCGGCGATGCGGCACGGCTGATCGCCTTGGGCGATGCGGACGTGATGATTGCTGGCGGCGCCGAGGGCTCGATCTGCGAAATCGGCATTGCCGGGTTCAACGCCTGCAAGGCGCTGTCGACCAAGCGTGGCGATGATCCGAAGAAGGCCAGCCGTCCCTATGATGACGACCGGGATGGTTTTGTCATGGGCGAAGGCGCCGGGGTTGTCGTTCTGGAGGACTATGATCACGCGGTGGCGCGGGGCGCCAAGATTTATGCCGAGGTCGTGGGCTACGGCCTGTCTGGCGACGCTTATCACATCACGGCACCGGCCGAGAATGGCGACGGGGCCGAACGCTCGATGCGCGCCGCGTTGGCGCGGGCCGGGATCGAGCCGGGCGATCTGGATTACATCAACGCGCATGGCACCTCGACCATGGCGGATACCATCGAGTTGAAGGCGGTTGAACGGATGTTGGGTGACGCGGCCAGCTCTGTCACGATGTCGTCGACCAAATCGGCGACCGGGCACCTTTTGGGTGCGGCGGGTGCGATCGAAGCGATCTTTTCGATCCTCGCAATCCGTGATCAGGTGGCGCCCCCGACGATCAACCTTGAGAACCCCGCTGTTGAGACAGCGATTGACCTTGCGCCGAATGCCAAGCGCGAGCGCGAGATTACCTATGCCCTGTCGAACTCGTTCGGGTTTGGCGGCACCAATGCAAGCGTGATCTTCGGAAAGGTTGGCTGATGTGGCGTAGCATCGCCTCGAACGCCTTGTCGTTCCTGGTTGTGGCGATCTTTCTTCTGGGAGGCGTCCTGCTTTGGGCGCAGTCGCAATACACCGGCGAGGGTCCTCTGACACAGGCGATCTGCCTGCAGGTGGATCGTGGCTCGAACTTTCGGAGGGTGTCCGAAAACCTTGAGGCACAGGGCGCGGTCAGCAGCGGTATGCTGTTTCGCGTGGGGGCCGATTACTCTGACAAGACCCAGGATCTGAAGGCTGGCAGCTTTCTAGTGCCCGAAGGCGCGTCTATGGAAGAGATCGTCGACATCGTCACACGCGGCGGGGCCAGCACCTGTGGGACCGAGGTGGTCTATCGGATTGGCGTGACGCGGGTGACCGTGCAGGTGCGCGAACTGGATCCCGCAACCGAACGATTTGTCGAGCGGGTCGCGTTCAATCCGGCCGAGGATGACGTGCCCGAAGTCTATACCCGTGTCCGCGAGCAAGGCGATACGCGGTACCGGATCGCGCTTGCCGAGGGCGTGACGAGCTGGCAGGTCATCGAAGAACTGAAACAAATCGATGCGCTGACAGGTGATGTGACCGAAGTGCCCGCCGAAGGGACGCTTGCCCCGGACAGCTACGAGATCAAACCGGGCGACAGTCTGGCATCCGTGGTCGAGCGCATGCAGAGCGCGCAGCAGATCATTCTTGCCAACGCCTGGACCAATCGCGCGCCGGGCCTGCCGCTTGAGAATATCCAGGAGGCGCTGATCCTGGCCTCGATCATCGAGAAGGAAACAGGTCAGGCCGAAGAACGCGGTCAGGTGGCGAGCGTCTTTGTGAACCGCCTGAACCGGGGCATGCGGCTGCAGACGGACCCGACGGTGATTTATGGCATCACGCGCGGGCAAGGTGTGTTGGGTCGCGGGCTGCGGCAAAGCGAGTTGCGGCGAGAGACACCGTGGAACACATACGTGATCGACGGTTTGCCTTCGACACCCATCGCGAACCCGGGACGCGCGAGCATCCTGGCGGCGCTGAACCCTGATGACACGGAGTTCGTGTTCTTTGTCGCCGATGGCACGGGCGGCCATGCGTTTGCGGCGACGCTTGCCGAGCACAATGCGAACGTCGCCAAATGGCGAGCCATCGAGGCGGAGCGGGCAAACCAGTAGCGCCTTAGATGTCTTTTGTTTCCATAGGGTTAACCCTGCGTATCGCGGCCCCAATTTGACAGGGCGAACGGTCTTGCGTATCACTTGTGGCATGCTGGACAAGGCATGAACGGTTCAGGCGGAAAACCCGCCCGGACCGTTTTTTTGTCTTGGTCGTTGGACGGAAATCCTAGCGAGAAGGCGAAACGCAGGAATGACCCTGATAACCCCGGATGACGGAACATCGCGCCTCAGCGCGGTGCTTGAAAGCTGCACACAGCAGGTTTCGGACATCGCGTCAGAACTGGAAGACCTGATGCAACAGGTGCGGGCCGGGGAGGAAATTGGCAAACGCGACCTGAGTGGGCGTCTGAAAGAGATGCGGGATTGGCTGAAGGTTGCCCGAGATACGGAGGTGCAGCTTGCAGCCGCACAACGCAGAGACAAATCCATCGTCGGAGACTACGGACTCGACCTCGATCACGCCCGAACTGAGATCGGGTGCCGTCTGGCTCGCATCCGCAGATGTTGCCCTGAGGGACGGCTTCCTAAATGAGCTGAGTGAGGGAGAGCTTTTGGCTCTCCCTTTTCTTTTTGAGTTCTGGGCGCTTGATCATCAATTGGCTCCGGAAGGCGATTGGCGCAGCTGGGTGATCCTTGGGGGTCGTGGTGCAGGCAAGACACGCGCCGGGGCAGAGTGGGTACGATCGATGGTCGAAGGTTCGCGGCCCATGGATCCGGGGCGCGCAAAGCGGGTTGCGCTGGTGGGCGAGACGCTGGACCAGGTGCGCGAGGTCATGGTTTTCGGCGAGAGCGGGATATTGGCCTGTTCACCGCCAGACCGACGACCGACATGGAGTGCGACGCGGCGGGTGTTGATCTGGCCGAACGGGGCCGAGGCGCATGCTTTTTCGGCCTATGAACCCGAGGCGCTGAGGGGGCCGCAGTTCGATGCTGCCTGGGCGGACGAGCTGGGCAAGTGGCGCAAGGGCGAAGCGGCCTGGGATATGTTGCAGTTTGCCCTGCGTTTGGGAGAGGCGCCACGGGCCTGCGTGACGACAACGCCGCGGAACTCGGAGGTGCTGAAACGGCTGCTGGCCTCGCCCTCGACCGTGGTGACGCGCGCGGCGACCGAGGCGAATGCAGCGAACCTGGCCGAGACGTTTCTGGAAGAGGTCCGCGCGCGGTACGAGGGATCGCGGTTGGGGCGGCAAGAGCTGGATGGCGAATTGCTGGAAGATCATGAGGGGGCCCTGTGGTCGATTGGGGCGCTGCATGACTGTCTGGTCAACGAGGTGCCGGACTTCGACCGGATCGTCGTGGCGGTGGATCCGCCGGTTTCGTCCAAGACCACGTCCGACGAATGCGGGATTGTCGTCGTAGGCGGCTGCACAAGCGGGCCGCCGCAGAGCTGGCGTGCGGTTGTCCTGGAGGACGCCTCGGTTCAGGGGAAGGGTCCCCTGGGGTGGGCCACGGCGGCGATCGAGGCGCGGGATCGGTGGCAGGCGGACCGGTTGGTCGCGGAGGTGAACCAGGGCGGTGATCTGGTTGAGAGCGTGTTGCGGCAGGTGGACCCATTGGTGCCCTTGTCGAAGGTGCATGCCTCGAATTCGAAGTCGGCGCGGGCTGAACCTGTTGCCGCGCTTTATGAGCAAGGGCGGGTGTCGCATGTGCGGGGGCTGTCCGCGCTGGAACGGCAGATGACGCAGATGACCGTTCGGGGTTTCGTGGGGCAGGGCTCGCCCGACCGGGTGGATGCGCTGGTCTGGGCTGTGAGTGATTTGCTGATCTCGCCTGCGGCAGGGTGGAAGAAGCCCAGGTTGCGGGTGCTCTGAACAGCGTGCGGTGCTCTTGGGGAGGATTAAGGATTTGGTGAGATAACTTTTTTCACAGGCGGCGGGACACGGCGCTTTGAAACGAAGCGGGTGCCCCGAGCGGGCCGGTGATGCAGGAGACAAACCTTGGTCTTGGACTTCATACGACGCAACAAAGTGGCCGCGACCCCCGAGGCCAAGGCCAGCGCCACAGGGCCGGTGGTGGCCTGGGCGGGTTCGGGCCGGGTGGCCTGGAGCCCGCGGGACACCGCCTCGTTGACGAAGACGGGCTTTGTCGGGAATCCGGTGGGGTTCCGGGCGGTCAAGTTGATTGCCGAAGCCGTGGCGGCGGTGCCGATGGTGCTGGAAGACGCAGAGATGCGCTATGACCAGCACCCGATCCTGTCGCTGTTGCAGGCGCCGAACCCCATGCAGGGGCGCGCCGAACTGATTGAAGCACTGGTCGGGCAGTTGACCCTGACGGGTGACGGTTATCTTGAGGCGGTTTGTGCCGAAGATGGCTTGCCGGTCGAGCTGCATGTCTTGCGCAGCGACCGTATGCGGGTTGTGCCCGGCGCTGACGGCTGGCCGGTGGCCTTTGAATACGCCGCGGGCGGCAAGAAACATCGGTTTGATGTCACGCCTTATTGTGCGCAGGTCTGTCATTTTCGCTCGTTCCATCCGCAGGATGATCACTATGGGTTGTCACCCATGCAGGCGGCGGCTGCTGCGATTGACGTGCATTCCAGTGCAAGTCGCTGGTCGAAGGGGTTGCTGGACAACGCGGCGCGGCCTTCGGGGGCGATTGTCTACAAGGGCGGAGATGGCCAGTCGGAGATGAGCGCGGATCAGTATGATCGGCTTGTGTCGGAGATGGAAAGCTATCATCAGGGCGCGCGGAATGCCGGGCGACCGATGCTGCTGGAAGGTGGTCTGGACTGGAAACCGATGGGCTTTTCGCCTTCCGACATGGAGTTCCAGAAAACCAAGGAGGCCGCCGCGCGCGAGATTGCCGTGGCCTTTGGGGTTCCTCCGATGTTGTTGGGAATCCCGGGTGAGGCGACTTACGCCAACTATCAGGAATCGCATCGGGCTTTTTATCGGCTGACCGTCTTACCCTTGGCGACGCGGGTGTCGGCGCAGTTGAGCCGGTGGCTGTCCGAGTTCCATGGTGCCCCCGTTGTGTTGAAACCGGATCTGGATCAAGTGCCGGCTCTTGCAGCCGAACGTGAGGCGCTGTGGACGCGGGTCACGGCGGCGGGTTTCCTGAGCGATGCCGAAAAGCGCAGTTTGTTGGGGTTGCCCGCCGTGACCGGAGAGCAGTCCGATGGGTGAAACGCGCCCGACATTTGAGACTTTTGAATGTGCGCCGGGCCTGCGGTTGGAAGCACAGGAACGGGTTGCCAAGTTGCAGTTTGATGCCCTGGACACCCGACTGCACCGGATCGAGGGGTTGATCGAACGTCTGGAGCGACGGTTGTGGTTGACGGTCTATGGCGTGGCCGCAGTGATCCTGGCGCAGGTTGTTCAGGGGTTTGTGACGGCAACGCCTTGAGGCTGGTCCGGGAAAGAGAGATCGAGATGGATTTGGAACACAAGTTTTGCCGGTTCGATGCCGAGAGGGTGCAAGTGCAGGGCACGAGCATCGAGGGCTACGCGTCGTTGTTTGGGGCGACCGATCAGGGCAACGACGTGGTGGCCAAGGGGGCCTATGCGGCCTCGCTTGGCAAGCTGGCTGAAGACGGTCGCCGGGTGAAGATGTTGTGGCAACATGATCCGGCGCAGCCGATTGGCGTGTGGGACGACGTTCGCGAGGACGATCGCGGGCTATATGTCAAAGGCCGGTTGCTGGACAGCATCGACAAGGGCCGAGAGGCGGCGGCGCTGATCGAAGCGGGCGCGATTGACGGGCTTTCGATCGGCTATCGCACCGTAAAGGCAACCAAGAACGACAAGGGCCGACGGTTCTTGACCGAAGTGGAGCTTTGGGAAGTCTCGTTGGTGACATTCCCGATGCTGCCCACCGCGCGGGTGGCGGCCAAGGGGGATGACCCGGCCGATGCGATGTTGCGGGACCTGGCGGGGGCCATCGAGCGTGCCCGCTGTCATCTGTCGGGCGGCTGAGCGCCCGATACCCAACTGAGGAAAGCTGAATGACCACAGCCGAGAACGTTTCTCGGGCCGGGGAAGATGTGTCTCCGGCTGTTCAGATTGGTGCCGCGCTGGCGGGGCTGGTCGGTGATGTCACGGCAATGCGGGAAGCCCTGCAGGCCAAAATGAACAAACAGGAAGAGCGATTGAACATGCTTGATCGAAAATCTCACGCCGCGCTGCGCCCGGCATTGTCGACCACTGCCGAAGCTGAGGCTCCGCACCAGAAAGCCTTTGAGGCCTATCTGCGCTCGGGCGAAGATGACGGCCTGCGTGGCCTGGAGCTGGAAGGCAAGGCCATGAGCACGGCCGTGAACAGCGATGGCGGCTACCTGGTCGATCCGGTCACCAGCGAAACCGTTCAGTCGGTTCTGGCCTCGACTGCCTCGATCCGTGCAATCGCCAATGTGGTGCATGTCGAATCGACGTCGTTCGACGTTTTGATCGATCACACCGAGCCGAGCGCCGGCTGGGCATCGGAAACTGCCGCGACGGCCGAGACCACCACGCCCAGCATCGACCGCATCCAGATCCCGCTGTACGAGCTGAACGCAATGCCGAAGGCAAGCCAGCGACTGCTGGACGACAGCGCCTTTGACATCGAGAGCTGGCTGGCCGGTCGCATTGCACAGAAGTTTGCAACCGCCGAGGCCGCTGCCTTTGTTTCAGGTGATGGTGCCGACAAACCGACCGGTTTCCTGAACCACACTGCGGTTGCCGATGCGACCTGGACCTGGGGCAACCTGGGCTACATCGCGACCGGTGTCGACGGCGATTTCAACGGCGGCGACTCGCTGATCGATCTGGTCTATGCGCTGGGCGCTGAATACCGTGCCAACGGCACCTTCGTGATGAACTCGAAAACCGCGGGCGCAGTGCGCAAGCTCAAGGATGCCGATGGCCGCCATCTTTGGTCGGACGGTCTGGCTGCGGGCGAACCCGCGCGTCTGCTGGGCTATCCGGTGCTGATCGCGGAAAACATGCCCGACATTGCAACCGGTTCGGATTCGATTGCCTTTGGGGATTTCCGTGCAGGCTACACCATCGCCGAACGTCCCGACCTGCGCGTGCTGCGCGATCCCTTCAGCGCCAAGCCGCACGTGCTGTTCTACGCGACCAAGCGCGTCGGTGGCGATGTGAGCGACTTTGCGGCGATCAAACTGCTGCGGTTCGCCGTTTCCTAATCGGAGACGGTGACGTGGAGGGGGCCATGTGTCCCCTTCGCCGGGCGCGCGCCGGTGAGAGCTTGCGTTGTCTAGCTGCTCCCCTCCGTCCGAGCAACGTGAGTGGCGTGCGCCCGAACACTGAACATGGGCGGGCCATGCGACATGAATTCGGAGTTGATCCATGAAGTTGGTTGAAGAGACGTCGATCCCCCTGGCTGCGCTGCCGATGGATGCGTTCAAGGCGCATCTGCGAATGGGCAGTGGATTTGCGGAAGATGACGTTCAGGATGGGGTTCTGGAGGCCTTTTTGCGGGCCGCACTTGCGGCGGTTGAAAGCCGGACGGGCAAGGCGCTGATTTCGCGGGACTTTCGGGTGTCATTCCATGCCTGGCGCAGCGAGACGGCGCAGGCGCTGCCGATTGCGCCTGTGCAGTCGATCAGCGAGCTGCGTCGCATTGACGGTGCCAATGCGGTCGAGGTTCAGGACGCTGACAGTTATTGGTTGCAGGACGGGGGGATGGCGGCCTGGCTGATGCCGACCGGCGCCTGCCTGCCCGCGATGCCCAAAGGTGGGCGGTTCGAAATCGTTCTGACCGCCGGGTTTGGCCCGACCTGGGCTGATCTGCCTGCGGACTTGGCACAGGCCGTTCTTCTGTTGGCCGCGCATTACTATGAATACCGTCACGAGGTGGCGCTGAAGGATGGGTGCATGCCGTTTGGCGTCACCAGCCTGACGGCACGCTACCGTCCGATGCGGATGGGTGCCCCGGCATGAGGATCCCCGATCTGAACCGACACCTGGTGCTGGAGGGCAAGACCCTGGTTCCCGACGGTGCTGGCGGCCAGAGCGAGATCTGGACGGCGCTGGGAACCCTTTGGGGTGAGGTCGTGCCGCGCACGGGGCGAGAAACCTCTGGGGAGGCGGGCGCTGTTTCGTTGACCGGGTTTCGGATCACTGTGCGCGGGGCACCGGTGGGCCAGTCGAACCGGCCGGTTGCAGGTCAGCGTTTTCGCTTGGGAACCCGGATCCTGGCAATCCTGTCGGTGACCGAGGCGGCGGGGCTGGATCGCTATCTGACCTGCATCGCTGAAGAGGAGGTCAGCCCATGACCTATGCGCTTTCAGCACCGTTGCAGGCGGCGGTGTACCAAGCCCTGCTTGCGGATGCCGGGGTTTCGGACCTGGTCGGGACAGAGATCTACGACGCCCTTCCCGCAGGCGCCATGCCACCGATGTACGTCCTGCTGGGGGATGAAAAGGTCAAGGATGCCTCGGATGGCACGGGGCAGGGGGCCTGGCATGATTTCACAGTCTCCGTTGTCAGCGAGGCTGCGGGGTTTTCGGGCGCCAAGGAGGTGGCTGGTGCGGTCAGTACCGCGCTGGTCGACGCGCCGCTGACCCTGTCCAGCGGACGGCTTGCGGGCCTTCGCTTTGTCAAGGCGCGCGCGGCACGGGAACCTGGCGGGTTGCGGCGTATCAATCTGACTTTTCGCGCGCGTGTGGACGCGGCGTGACGGCTTAAGGAGCACAAGACATGGCTGTTCAGAACGGCAAGGATCTCTTGATCAAGGTGGACCTGACGGGCAGTGGCTCGTTCCAGACAATGGCGGGTCTGCGGGCCACGCGGGTCAGTTTCAACGCGGATACGGTGGATGTGACCACCCTGGAGAGCCAGGGCGGCTGGCGCGAGCTGTTGTCCGGGGCGGGCGTGAAATCGGCCTCGATCTCGGGATCGGGCGTCTTCAAGGATGACACGACCGACGAGCGGGCGCGGCAGATCTTTTTCGATGGCGAGACACCGGATTTCCAAGTGATCATTCCCGACTTTGGCACGGTTGAAGGGCCCTTTCAGGTGACCTCGATCGACTATGCAGGCTCGCACAATGGCGAGGCGACCTATGAGGTCGCCATGGCCTCGGCAGGGGCGCTGACCTTCGTGCCTGCGAGCTGACCCATGGCCAATCCGTGGAGGGGAGAGGTCGAGCTGGTGATTGACGGCGAGGTGCAGGTGTTGCGGCTGACGCTGGGGGCGTTGGCCGAGCTTGAGGCGCGATTGAAGACGGGGTCGATGGTCGATCTGGTCCAGCGCTTTGAAGGTGGCACTTGCACCTCGCAGGACGTGCTGGACCTGATTGTCGCGGGGTTGCGCGGTGGCGGCTGGCGCGGCGGTCCGGGTGACCTGGTGGCGGCACAGATCGAGGGCGGACCGGTGGCGGCCGCAAGGGTGGCGGCCGAACTGCTGGTGCGCGCGTTCGCGCTGCCGGACGAGGCCTAGATGGCCCGGCTCGATTGGCCCGGGTTGATGCGTGCGGGGATGCGCGGGGCGGGTTTGAAACCTGACGAGTTCTGGGCTCTGACCCCGGCGGAACTGCAGGTTCTTCTGCATGGAAGCCAAGCGACGCGGCCGATGGGCCGGGACAGATTGGCCGAGCTTGCGGCCGCCTTTCCTGATGATGATGACGGCCAGGAGCGATGAACGATGACGGATTTTGAAGACATCGAAGAACTTGATGAGCGCCTTTCCGATCTGGGCGGCAGTCTTGCGTCGACGGCAGAGCTCGCGGCGGCATTCGACGCCGAGATGCAGCGGATGCGCAACAGCCTGGCGGTGACGGGGCTGAGCATGGGTGACATGGAAAAGGCGATGACCGGAGGGTTGCGCAAGGCGATTGACGGTGTCGTGCTGGATGGCATGCGGTTGTCCGAAGCTCTGACGGTGCTGGCAGGCTCGATGGTCAACGCGGCCTATCGTGCCGCGGTCGATCCGGTGGTTGATCATCTTGGCGGGATGTTCGCGGGGACCATGTCCAACTTGTTCGGCGGGATCGGCATGTTTGCCAATGGTGCCGGGTTCGCGCAGGGGCGGGTCATGCCCTTTGCCTCGGGCGGTGTGATTTCCGGTGCGACGGCCTTTCCGATGCGGGGGGGCTTGGGCGTCATGGGCGAGGCGGGGCCAGAAGCGATCATGCCTTTGACCCGTGGATCGGACGGAAAACTGGGCGTGCGTGCCGAAGGCGGTGGGCGGCCCGTGACCGTTGTGATGAACATCACGACCCCCGACGTGCAGGGCTTCCGCCGATCGCAAAGCCAGATCGCCGCTCAGATGGGGCGCGCGCTGAGCGCTGGACGGCGCAATCTGTAAGGAGGGATCGAGATGGGATTTCACGAAGTGCGGTTCCCCGCAAACCTGAGTTTCGGATCTGTGGGCGGACCGGAACGGCGCACGGATATTGTCGCCCTGGCCAGTGGTTTTGAGGAACGCAATACGCCCTGGGCCCATTCGCGCCGGCGCTATGACGCGGGGCTTGGGCTGCGTTCCTTGGATGACATCGAGGCGTTGGTGTCCTTTTTCGAAGCTCGGCAAGGTCAGCTTTATGGGTTCCGCTGGAAAGACTGGTCGGACTACAAGTCTTGCCGCCCGTCTGAGGCACCCGCCTATGACGATCAGGTGATTGCGACAGGAGACGGGGTGACGACCGAGTTCGGTCTGCTCAAATCCTATCCGTCCGGCGATCAGAGCTATGCCCGACCGGTGGTCAAGCCTGTCTCTGGAACCGTGCGTGTCGGCGTTCAATCCGTCGAACAGCAAGAGAGCATTGATTGGACAATTGATCTGGCGACGGGCCTAGTGACGTTCACGAACCCGCCCCTTGCCGGTGCCGTTGTCACGGCAGGGTTCGAGTTCGACGTGCCCGTGCGATTTGACACCGACCGCATTCAGACAAGCGTTGCCCGTTTCCAGGCCGGTGATGTTCCAAATGTTCCCGTGGTCGAGGTGCGGCTGTGACCGGGTTTGAGCCAGGATTGAAGGCGCACCTGGAAAGCGGGCTGACCACGGTGGCACGGGCCTGGGCAATAGAACGCTCTGACGGCGTGACCTTTGGGTTCACCGATCACGACCGCGATCTGAGCTTTGAAGGGATGTCCTTCAAGGCGGGAACCGGGCTGACGGCGGCGGCTTTGCAGCAATCCACCGGTTTGTCTGTGGACAACACCGAGGCGCTGGGGGCCCTATCGGATGAGGCAATCACGGAAGCCGATATTCTGTCAGGGCGGTTTGACGACGCGTCGGTGCGCGCCTGGCTGGTGAACTGGGCCGATGTTTCAGAGCGGCAGATGATCTTTCGCGGGTCCCTTGGCGATGTCGTACGGATCGACGGGGCCTTTCGCGCCGAGTTGCGCGGGTTGTCGGAAACCCTGAACCGTCCGATTGGACGTGTTTTTCAGAAGCCCTGCACTGCCGTCCTTGGCGACGCTTCATGTGGCTTCGACCTGACGACACCGGGGTATGCGCATGAAGGGGCGGTTGTCGGCGAAGAGGCATCGCGGGTTTTTGAACTTGGGGCGGTTTCGGGATTTGAACCAGGGTGGTTTCAACGCGGTCGACTGACGGTTTTGACCGGCGGTGCATCTGGTTTGTCGGGGGCGATCAAACGTGACGTCCTGGATGCAACGGGGACAAGACGGTTGGAATTGTGGGAGCCTTTGCGGGCGAGTGTGGCTGTGGGCGACCTGGTGAGGATCGAGGCAGGTTGCGACAAGAGGTTCGAGACATGCCGGCTGAAGTTCAATAACGTTCTGAACTTTCAGGGGTTTCCAGACCTGCAAAGCGAAGATTGGATGATTGTGCATCCGACGGCCTCGTCCGCGACCAGCGGAGGCAGCCGCAGGTGACACGGTCTGAGCAGACAGTAGAGGCGGCGCGCCGTTGGTTGGGAACGCCCTATGTGCATCAGGCGTCTGTCCTGGGGGCCGGGTGCGATTGCCTTGGGCTGTTGCGCGGCGTCTGGCGTGAGATCGTCGGAGACGAACCCGAGGTGGTTCCGGCCTACACGCGTGATTGGTCCGAGCCGCAACGGGATGAGCGACTTTGGCGGGCGGGTCTTCGGCACCTTGTGTCGAAGCCATTGGACGAAGTCGGTCGTGGTGACGTCTTGCTGTTCCGGATGCGCGAAGGATCCGTGGCCAAGCACGTTGGTCTGCAGGCCGAGATCGGGGACCACCCCACCTTTGTGCATGCCTATGACCGGCACGGCGTAATCGAAAGCCCGCTTGGGCGGGCCTGGCATCGGCGCATTGTGGCGCGGTTTGCCTTTCCGCAAGGAGACTGACGGATGGCGACACTTGTTTTGGGAGCGGTAGGGGCGGCCGTCGGGTCATCGATTGGTGGCACTGTTGCGGGCTTGTCAGCGGCCGTGGTGGGCCGTTTTGCAGGCGCGACCGTAGGACGGGCCATAGACCAGCAGTTGCTGGGTCAGGGCTCGGACGCGTTGGAGACGGGCCGGCTTGACCGGCTGCGGCTGACCGGCGTGGGCGAGGGTGAACCGATTGCGCAGGTCTATGGGCGCATGCGGGTCGGCGGTCACGTTATCTGGGCCACGCATTTCGAAGAACACGTCGCCAAGACGGGTGGAGGCAAGGGGACGGCGTCAAAGCCGAGGGTCGACACTTACTCGTATTCCATCAGTCTGGCGCTTGCGGTCTGTGAAGGCGAAATCACGGGCATCAACCGCGTCTGGGCGGACGGGGCCGAACTGGCGCTGAGCGATTTGAACATGCGCGTGCACACGGGCAGCGCGACACAGGCGCCCGACCCCAAGATCGAGGCCGTCGAGGGCGCTGGCATGGTGCCGGCCTATCGCGGTACGGCATATGTGGTGATCGAGGACCTGATGCTGGGGCAGTTCGGGAACCGGGTGCCGCAATTCAGTTTCGAAGTCACACGCCCTGCGCAAAACGATCCGATGGACGTGCCAGACCTGGTACAGGGTGTTGCCTTGATGCCGGGCAGCGGAGAATACTCGCTGGCCACTGAGCCAGTTCTGTTCGACTACGGGCATGGGTCTTCGACGCTGGCAAATGTGAACACCCCGCAGGCAGTGCCCGATTTGGAAGTCTCGCTTCGGCATTTGCAGGACGAGTTGCCGAATTGCGGTGCGGTCTCCTTGATTGTCAGCTGGTTCGGCGATGATCTGAGATGCGGGCGATGCACATTGCGACCCAAGGTCGAGCAGCAGGCGTTTGACGGTGATCTGCCCTGGCAGGTTTCCGGCGAGACACGCGCATCTGCCAGCGTCGTTCCCGCAGGTGAAGACGGTGCCCCGATATACGGCGGAACGCCTTCGGATGGTGCTGTTGTTCAAGCCATAAGCCGTATGGCGGCATTGGGCCAGGAGGTGATGTTTTATCCGTTTATCCTGATGGAACAACTGGAGGGGAACGGGCTTGAAGATCCCTGGACGGGTGACGATGACCAGCCGGTCTTGCCCTGGCGGGGGCGGATCACCCTGGATGCGGCGCCGGGTCAGACGGGCTCGACGGGTGGAACAGCGGCAGCGGAAATCGAGGTCGATGGCTTTTTCGGGACGGCCTCTGCTGCGGATTTTGCCGTCGTAGATGGTGCGGTGGTCTACACCGGCCCCAATGAGTGGAGCTATCGTCGTTTCATTTTGCACAATGCGGCGCTGTGCGTCGCGGGCGGTGGTGTGTCTGCCTTTTGCATCGGATCAGAGATGCGCGGGTTGACGCAGATCCGCGGCGCGACAGGTTTTCCGGCCGTCCAGCATTTGCGCGATCTGGCGTCCGAGGTGCGGGCGCTTTTGGGGCCGGACACCAAGATCGGCTATGCAGCGGATTGGTCCGAGTACTTTGGCTATCACCCGCAGGACGGGTCGGGCGATGTCTATTTTCATCTTGATCCGCTTTGGGCGGACGACGATATCGATTTTGTCGGCATCGACAACTACATGCCGCTGTCGGATTGGCGGGACGGCGACGATCATGCGGATGCCGAGTGGGGAACGATCTATGATCTGGAATATCTGACCTCGAACGTTGCGGGCGGCGAGGGGTATGACTGGTACTACCCAAGTGAAAATGCCCGAAACACCCAACAGCGCGCGCCGATCACGGACGGACAGCATGGCGAGCCCTGGGTCTTTCGCTACAAGGATCTGCGCAACTGGTGGAGCCAGCGGCATCACGAACGCACAGGCGGCGTGCGGTCGGAAACGCCCACAGACTGGGTGCCGCAATCCAAGCCCATCTGGATGACCGAGCTGGGGTGCGCCGCGATCGACAAGGGTACCAATCAGCCGAACAAGTTCTTGGATCCGAAATCCTCGGAAAGCAGTTTGCCGTATTATTCCAACGGGTTGCGGGACGAATCGATGCAGATGCAATATCTGCGCGCCGTCCTGGGGTACTGGAGCGCGCCCGAGAACAATCCGATTTCCGAAGAAACTGGCGAACCTATGGTGGATCTGTCGCGGGCCTTTGTCTGGGCCTGGGACGCGCGACCCTATCCGTGGTTTCCCGGCAACGAGACGCTGTGGTCTGACGGGCCAAATTATCGGCGCGGGCATTGGATCACGGGTCGGGCCTCGGGGCGACGGTTGGCCTCGGTCGTGGCGGAAATCTGTGAGCGGTCTGGTCTTGTTGACTATGATGTCAGCCAGTTGCACGGGTTTGTCCGGGGTTATGTCGTTGACCGCGTGTCAGATGCACGGCGGGCGCTGCAACCCCTGATGCTGGCCTACGGGTTTGACGCTCTTGAGCGGGACGGCGTCCTGCGGTTTCAGATGCGCAAGGGTACGCCCGTGGGCACGGTCAGTCGCGATGATCTGGCGCAAAGCGACGAATTGGACGGAGACCTGGAAGAGCGCCGTACCGGCGAGGCAGAGCTGGCGGGGCGGGTTCGGGTCGAGTTTGCCGAGGCCGACGCCAGTTTCGAGGCCGCAGAGGTCGAGGCGGTGTTGCCTGACGATGCGACACATGCGGTGTCCACGACCACGTTGCCGCTGGTGTTGACCCGGGCCGAAGGGCACCAGATTTCCGAAAGGTGGTTGGCAGAATCGCGCGTCTCGCGTGATGCGTTTCGGTTTGCACTGCCGCCGTCCTGGACGCATGTCGGTGCTGGCGACCACATTTCGGTGCAGCGCCCCGAGGGTGAGGTTCTGGCGCGGGTCGACCGGGTCGAGATGGGCACCATGCGCATGATCGAGGCGGTTCGCGTTGAGCCGGATGTCTACTTGCCCGCCGAATTTCCGGATCAGGCGGCGCGGCTCGAAGCATTCGTTCCCGCCGTTCCCGTCTTGCCGCTCTTTATGGATCTGCCGTTGATGTCTGGCAACGAGGTGCCCCACGCGCCTCACCTTGCCTTGACCTCGGACCCCTGGCCGGGCTCGGTCGCGGTCTTGGATGCGCCTACGGATGCGGATTACGAGCTGAACCAGATCATGGCCGCCCGGTCTTCGGTCGGGGTGACCGAGACGCCGATGTTTGCCGCTCCGTCCGGGCGGATCGACCGGGGCGATGCGGTGCAGGTTCGGATGCTGTCGGGCAGCCTGGCCTCGGTCAGTGACGAGGTGTTCCTTGCCGGCGGTAACCTGTTCGCGATCGGGGATGGCACGCCGGACGGTTGGGAGGTGTTTCAGGCACGGGACGCGCAACTGGCAGGTGAGAGCACTTGGTTCCTGAGCCACAGGCTGCGTGGCCAGTTCGGTACCGAAGGGCAGATGCAGGCGGCCTGGCCTGCAGGCTCTTTGGTGGTGGCGCTGGATGGCGTGCCGCAGCAGATCGAGCTTGCGGCGGCGCTTCGCGGCGTGTCGCGGCACTACCGGATTGGTCCAGCGCGGCGGCCCTTTGACGATCCGAGTTATGTGCATCGACAACACGCCTTTGTCGGTATCGGATTACGGCCATATAGCCCGGTGCATCTGAGGGTTCAGGACAACGCGGGGGATTTGTCCTTTACCTGGATCCGGCGGACGCGGATCGATGGTGATGCCTGGGAGCCAGAGGCTGTGCCTCTGGGAGAGTTGAACGAGACCTACCGCGTCCGTGTCATGCAAGGGCAGGTCGTTGTGCGCGAGGTGCAGGTTTCGACGCCGTCTTGGGTGTATGGCGCAAGCATCCGGTCCCAGGATGCCCTGACGTCCGGAGCGCGTGTGACGGTGGCCCAGATCTCGGACCTCTTTGGTCCGGGCGCGGAGGTCGAACTTGATCTGCCCGCATGAGGCCGGTGTTGCACGGCGACCTGAGCTTTGCAGCGCGTGCCCTGCTGGCTGCGCCTGCGGACGGACGTCAGGATCTGGCCGATCGCATGATAGACGAGGCCTGCGCGGCGTATCTTCATCTGCGGCGCACAGGGCGGGTTCACCCGATCTGGGGCACCGGCAGCCTGATGACCAGCGCCCGCCGTTTCGAGCTGGCGCATGAGCCGCGGCTTGACGACCCGGATTATGCAGCCTGCCTGATCACGGTCCTGCAACGCGTGTTGGCACGGCGTTCAGCCTGAGGCACAGCTGATGCAGCGCGTTGCGGTGGGATCAAGTTCAAGACGCTTGGTCGCGATCGGGTCGCCACAATCGTCACACCAGCCAAAGTCATCTTCGGCGATCCGGGTCAGGGCCGCCCTCAATCCGGCGCGCAGGGCGTTTCGGCGCGCCTGCGTTGCCTGCGCCATGGCCTGCGATTGCAACGCATCCATCCGGCTGAGGCGGCCGACCGATTGCTGATCCAATGTCACAACGGATTGTCCCTCTTTGCCTAGCACATCCTCGGCATCCAGGTCCTCCAGTCGTGCCTCGATCAAGGCGCGGAAGCGTTGTGCCTCGGACTCATTCATTTTGGCGATCCCCTCAATCACATGATTGCGTTTCCCGTCTGACACCCTATCTGCTATACACCGTTGGACAAAGGAGAGTTCAGATGGCTGAAACACGCGCCAAGATAGCCGAGCTTGATCCGGTCTGGGCCCGGATCGTGACCGAGGCAGAACAGGCTGTTGTCGACGAGCCGCTGCTGGGCGGATTGGTCCACAGCTCGGTGTTGCACCACCCGACCATCGAGCGGGCGCTGGGATACCGGATTTCGCTGAAACTGGCCTCGGGCGAGATGTCCGAGCAGATCCTGCGCGAAATCTGTGACGAGGCCTATGCCGCGGACCCGTCGCTGGCGCTGTCGGCCCGGGCTGACATCGTGGCGGTCTACGAGCGTGACCCGGCCTGCCATCGGTTCCTGCAGCCGCTGATGTTCTTCAAGGGGTTTCAGGCGATCCAGACCTACCGAGTGGCCAATTGGCTGTGGCGGCAGGGACGCAAGGATCTGGCCTATTTCTTCCAGATGCGGTGTTCCGAGGTGTTTGGGATCGACATTCACCCGGCCGCGAGGATTGGCAAGGGGATCATGATCGACCACGCGCACTCGATCGTCATCGGGGAAACGGCCGTGGTGGGCGACAATGTCTCGATGCTGCATTCGGTGACGCTGGGCGGCACCGGCAAGGAAGAGGAAGATCGCCATCCCAAGATCGGCGACGGCGTGCTGATTGGCGCGGGTGCCAAGGTGCTGGGCAATATCAAGGTGGGCAACTGCTCGCGTATTGCTGCGGGCTCTGTGGTGCTGCACGAGGTTCCGCCGTGCAAGACTGTGGCGGGCGTGCCGGCCAAGATTGTGGGCGAGGCGGGCTGTGATCAGCCTTCAGTCAGCATGGACCAGTTGCTGGGCAAATAGAGCGCAGACCGACGTTGATGACATGGGGCGTGCAGGGGACTGCGCGCCCTTTTTGTTTGGCCAACCTTTCCCTTCAATAATTTCTTGCTTTGTGCCGGGTCCCGCACAACACTTGATCACATAACGATCTTTACCGTTCCGGCGGGTCGTTGTGGCAGCGCCGGGCCGGAAGACCCCATTTCAAGTGATTGATAAAAAATCAAAAAAGGGAGGGCAACATGGCCGCAACGGATCATGTGGATTTCAATCAGTTCATGGAGGGCGTCAAACGCCGCAACCCCGGCCAGCCGGAATTTGTGCAGGCCATTCACGAAGTAGCGCAGGATATCTTCGACTTTATCCAGGACAAGGAAGAGTACCACGAATACCAGATCCTGCGCCGCATCGCCGAGCCGGATCGCGTTGTCAGCTTCCGCGTCTGTTGGGAGGATGACAACAACAACATCCGCGTCCAACGCGGCTGGCGGGTGCAGAACAACAACTCGATCGGGCCTTACAAGGGCGGCATCCGGTTCCACCCCTCGGTCACGGAAAGCGTGCTGAAGTTTCTGGCGTTTGAGCAGACCTTCAAGAACTCGCTGACCGGGCTTCCGCTGGGCGGCGGCAAGGGGGGCGCGAACTTCAACCCCAAGGGCAAATCGGATCACGAGGTCATGCGCTTCTGCCAGAGCTTCATGACCGAGCTCTATCGCCACGTGGGCGCAGATGTGGACGTGCCTGCGGGTGACATCGGGGTGGGCGCGCGCGAGATCGCCTATATGTTCGGTCAGTACAAACGCATCACCAATCAGTTCACCGGGGTGTTGACCGGCAAGGGGCTGGAGTACGGCGGCAGCCTCGTGCGGACCGAGGCGACGGGCTATGGCGCGGTGTACTTCCTGCAGGACATGCTGCGGCGTGCGGGTCAGGACATCGAGGGCAAGACGGCGGTGATCTCGGGATCCGGCAACGTGGCGACCCATGCCGCGGAAAAGATCACGCAACTGGGCGGCAAGGTGCTGACGCTCTCGGATTCGCGCGGGTTTGTGCATGATCCCGATGGTTTCACGCTGGAAAAGATCAACTGGGTCAAAGAGCACAAGACCCGCCGTCGCGGGCGGATTGCGGACTATGCCGAGGAGTTCCCCGGCGCGACCTTCCACGAGGGCCAGCGGCCCTGGGGTGTGCCCTGTGACATGGCGGCGCCCTGTGCGACGCAGAACGAGCTGAACGGAGAGCAGGCGCGCACATTGGTGGCCAATGGCTGCAAGGCGGTGACAGAAGGGGCCAACATGCCAACCGATCTGGAAGGGGTCGAGGTCTTCAAAGAGGCGCAGATACTCTTTGCGCCGGGCAAGGCCGCCAATGCGGGCGGCGTGGCAATGTCGGGGCTGGAGATGAGCCAGAACTCGGCGCGGATTTCCTGGACCGAGGATGATCTGCAGACGCGTTTGCGCGATCTGATGCAGGGCATCCACGACAGCTGTCTGCAGTATGGCGTGGCAGATGGCGATCCGGCGGGTGGCGGATATTGCGACTACGTGAAGGGCGCGAATATCGCAGGCTTCAAGAAGGTTGCGGACGCGATGCTGGCTTACGGGGTCGTTTGATTTTCCTTCGGGCGCGGGGCCTGGGCCCCGCGCTTGCCCTCAGGCCAGCATGGCCATCGGGTTTTCAAGGTTGTCCTTGATCGCCGCCAGCAATTCCGCGCCAAGGGCACCGTCGATCACCCTGTGATCAACGCTGAGGGTGACGGACATGACGGTGGCGACCGAAAGCTCTCCGTCCGCACTCACGACCGGTTTCTTCACGCCAGCGCCGACGGCGAGGATCGCGCCGTGGGGCGGGTTGATGACGGCGTCGAAATTCTCGATCCCCATCATCCCGAGGTTCGAGATCGCAAAGCTTCCGCCCTGGTATTCATGCGGGGCGAGCTTGCGGTCCCGGGCGCGGGTGGCGAGGTCTTTCATCTCGGCTGAGAGGGCTGAGAGAGATTTGGTATCGGCGTCTTTCAAGACCGGCGTGAAAAGCCCGCCTTCGATGGCGACGGCCACGGCGACATCCGAGGGCGTGAGCTTGATGATCCGGTCGCCGGCCCAGATGGCGTTGGCCTCGGGCACCGCTTGCAGGGCGGCAGCGCAGGCCTTGATGACGAAGTCATTGACGGAAAGCTTGACGCCGCGCGAGGCCAGTTGCGCGTTGATTTCGCTGCGGAATTTCAAAAGTGCATCCAGCTGGATGTCGCGGCGCAGGTAGAAGTGCGGGATGGTCTGCTTGGCCTCAGTCAGGCGCGCGGCGATGGTGCGGCGCATGCCGTCGAGCGGTACTTCCGTGATCTCGCGGCCTTCGTACATGGCGAGGATCTGATCGGCGTTGACCGATGGTGCGGGCGCCGGAGCCGCGGCAGGCGCGGGGGCGGCCTTGGGTTGGGGGGCTGGAGCCGCAGCGGCGGCCTCGACATCGGCCTTGACGATGCGGCCACGGGGGCCGGTGCCGGTGATGCTGGCAAGGTCGAGCCCCTTGTCGGCCGCGATACGGCGGGCGAGCGGTGAGGCGAAGACGCGGTCGCCCTTGGCAGCAGCCGGGGGGGCGGCTTTCTCGGCGACCCCTTTGGGGGCCTCCTCGGCAGCCGCGGCGGGCTGCGCCGCCGGTGCAGGTGTCGAGGTTGCGCTGATATCCTCGGCGTTTTCGCCGTCTTCGAGCAGGACGGCGATGGGGGTGTTGACCTTGACGGCCTCGGTCCCTTCAGAGATCAGGATCTTGCCGATGGTGCCTTCGTCGACGGCCTCGAATTCCATCGTGGCCTTGTCCGTTTCGATCTCGGCGATCACGTCACCCGAGGCGACGGTGTCACCTTCCTTGACCAGCCATTTGGCAAGTGTGCCTTCCTCCATTGTGGGCGAGAGGGCGGGCATCAGGAGTTCAATGGGCATCTTCGGTCTCCTCGATGAGGGTGACGAGGTGATAGGGTTTGCGCGGCGCGCGGTTTTCGGCGCGCGCGGCGATGGCCGTGTGCAGCGCGGCGCTGTGGCGCGCGATCCATTCATAGGCCTCTTGGTGGGTGGGGCGTTCGTCGAGGCGCAGCCCCTGCATCAAGCATTCGGGGACAAAGGCTTGCAACTCGCGGCCTGCGATTTCGGCCTTGAGGCGATAGGCCTCGCGCGCGGCGTCGCGCCCCATGACCTGGACCGCGCTCACCGGTAGGTGACCTGTTTGACGGCGGCGATGACCTCGTCCGTGGTCACCAGCGCCAGTTTTTCCAGGTTCGCGGCATAGGGCATGGGAACGTCCTTGCCGGTGAGGTTGATCACCGGGGCGTCGAGCCAGTCAAAGGCGTTTTGCATGAGGTATGCCGAAAGGTGGTTGCCGATGGAGGCGACCGGGAAGCCCTCTTCGACCGTCACGCAGCGGTTGGTTTTCTGGACCGAGGCCAGCAGGGTGTCGTAGTCAATAGGGCGCAGGGTGCGCAGGTCGATGACCTCGGCACTGATGCCTTCAGCTGCGAGTTTGTCTGCGGCTTCAAGGGCATAGGTCATGCCGATGCCGAAGCTCACGAGGGTCACGTCGGTGCCCTCACGCCAGATGCGGGCCTTGCCGAAGGGGACGGTGAAATCCTCCATCTGGGGCACGTCGAAGCTGCGCCCATAGAGGATCTCGTTTTCGAGGAAGATCACCGGGTTGGGGTCGCGGATGGCGGATTTCAGCAGGCCCTTGGCGTCGGAGGCGGAGTAGGGCATCGCCACTTTAAGGCCCGGGATATGGGCGTACCAGGCAGCGTAGTCCTGGCTGTGCTGGGCCGCGACGCGGGCGGCGGCGCCGTTGGGGCCGCGGAAGACCATGGGCGCGCCCATCTGGCCGCCGGACATATAAAGCGTCTTGGCGGCGGAGTTGACGATCTGATCCATCGCCTGCATGGCGAAGTTGAAAGTCATGAACTCGACAATGGGTTTGAGACCGCCAAAGGCCGCGCCGACGGCGATGCCGGCAAAGCCGTGTTCGGTGATCGGCGTGTCGATGACGCGGCGAGCGCCGAATTCATCGAGCAGACCCTGGCTGATCTTGTAGGCGCCCTGGTATTCGGCGACCTCCTCGCCCATCAGGTAGACGTCTTCGTCACGGCGCATTTCCTCGGCCATGGCATCGCGCAGGGCCTCGCGGACGGTTTGCTGCTTGAGCGGCGTGTCCTCGGGCCAGTCCTGGGTGAGGGTGGGCGCGGGAAGGGGGGCGGCCTGCTCGGCGACCCCTTGGGGGGCCACCTCGACGGCCGCGGCGGGCTGCGCCGCCGGGACGGCTGCAGATGTGGGCGCGCCGTCGGGGACCGCTTCGCCCTCTTCGGTCAGAACGGCGATGGGGGTGTTGACCTTGACGCCTTGCGTGCCCTCGGGGATCAGGATCTTGCCGAGGATGCCTTCGTCTACGGCCTCGAACTCCATCGTGGCCTTGTCGGTTTCGATCTCGGCCAGGATGTCGCCCGAGCTGACGGCATCGCCTTCCTTGACCAGCCATTTGGCCAGAGTGCCTTCTTCCATCGTGGGCGACAGTGCGGGCATCAGAACTTCGGTTGCCATTTATGCAGCCTCCAGAGTGGATATAAGGACAGTCAAAACTGTACCTGTTACGCTAACCAAAGTGGTCACTGCCACGGTGGCGGCGGAAAGGATCAATGACGCGCGCCAGGTTGGGCGCGACTTGCTGATCCGTGCTTTGAGGAAGGTCTTGATTGCAAGCGTATAGCTGGCAATCCCGACAGCCACGGCTGCCAGAATAAAGAGCAGCAAGCTGCCCAGACCAGAGCTCAAGGGAAACCGCATAGCGACTATCAAAAACACGGCAATGGCGGTGAAAGCGACCTGTGCCAAGACGACGGCCAGAAAGGTGCTGAACCAGCTTGGTGGGCCGAATTGCACCCAACGGGTTCCGTAGTGGATCCACAGCGCGGTGAGTATCGTCGAGACCAGAAACCCAAGCAGCATGCCTTATTTCTCCGTCTCGGCGGGCGTGATCATTCCGACAACATTGCCCTGACCGTCCTCGACATATGCTGCGCGGCCGATGCCGGGGTAATCCGTGGGGGGCAGGGCTTCGGCGCCCCCGTTGGCCAGTGCCCAGGCGTAGCGGTCGTCGCAACTGTCGACTTCAAAGGTCATGGTGCCGCCGCGTATCGCCGTTCCGGGGGCGTGGGCCGTGTCGGGGCGGGTCATCATGCCAAGCGTCAAGCCTTGGCCTTCGCCGACGCCTGCACCCTCGGCGATCCAGTACTCCATGTCCTCTGCCATGGGATGTGCGGTGAAAGTCCAGTAAAACAGGCCGCCGTAGAAGGCCCTGGCGGCGGTCATGTCGGCGGCATAGATTTCAAAGTGAGGCATCACGACACCTCGGCATAGATGTCGGTGTAAAGCTCATCGACCGGCGGCTCGGGGCTTTCGCGTGAGAAATCGGCGCTGGCGTTGACGATGGCCTTGATCTCTTTGTCGATCGCCTTGAGGTCGTCCTCGGTTGCGTGTTTGCCGGTCAGCAGCAGGTCACGCACGTGGTCGATGGGGTCGCGTTCCTCGCGCATTTTCTGCACCTCTTCGCGGGTGCGGTACTTGGCCGGATCAGACATCGAGTGGCCGCGATAGCGGTAGGTTTTGACCTCGAGGATATAGGGCCCCTTGCCCGCGCGGCAGTGGGCGACTGCCTTTTCGCCGGCGGCCTTGACGGCCAAGACATCCATGCCATCGACGGCCTCTCCGGGGATGCCAAAGGCCTCGCCCCGGGTGTAGATATCGGGGGTCGAGGTTGAGCGTTTCATCGCTGTGCCCATGGCGTACTGGTTGTTTTCAATGACAAAAACCACCGGCAGATCCCAAAGCGCCGCCATGTTGAACGTCTCGTAGACCTGGCCTTGGTTGGCTGCACCATCGCCGAAATAGGTGAAGGTCACGCGACCGTTGTCTTTGTATTTGTCCGCAAAGGCCAGACCTGCGCCAATCGGAACCTGGGCGCCGACAATCCCATGGCCGCCGTAGAAATGCTTTTCGGCCGAGAACATGTGCATCGAGCCGCCCTTGCCTTTGGAATAGCCGCCGATGCGCCCCGTCAGCTCGGCCATGACGCCATTGGGGTCCATCCCGCAGGCCAGCATGTGGCCGTGATCGCGGTAGCTGGTGATGCGCTTGTCGCCCTCCTCGGTTGCGGCCTCAAGGCCGACAACCACGGCTTCCTGGCCGATGTAAAGGTGGCAGAACCCGCCGATCAGACCCATGCCGTAAAGCTGGCCGGCCTTCTCTTCGAAGCGGCGGATCAGCAGCATGTCGCGGTAAAATTGCGTCAGCTCGTCTGCCGACACGTTCGAGGCCTTAGGCTTCCTGGCCGCCATGCCATGCCCTCCCAAGCGATAGTTTAGAGTTAAACGTTTTTTGAAGCTTAGAGCGGGGAAGAGGGTGAGTAAAGAGGCTGCCGCGCGGCAATCGTGTGCCTTACGGGTGCCGAAATGCGCGGCAGCCTCAACTCAGCGCACGACGAGTTCGTCGGCGCGGACCACACCCAGGATATCCCGGGCCTGTTCATCCAGCAGATCCAGGTCCAGATATTCATCGGACAATCTGCGGGTCAGGTTCTCCATTCGGGCCACATCGGCCTTCAAGGCGGCAAGCCGCTGATCCAACGCCTGCGCTTCCAACTCGATCTCGGCCCGGCGAAACAGGCCAAAGTCTCCTTGCACGGCGGCGAAGGTGAAATAAATGGCCAAGCTGAACGCCACGGCGAAGTACGCAATTGCGCCCAGGGCGGGGCGCCGGGATGATACCAGTGACGTCATATACAACTGCCTCGATTGCGTCTCTTGATCGGACGCTGCGGCGAGTATGCCACAACTGATTCGCAAAAGGAATCCCTCTTGTTGACGAAGTGCATGGCTGACACGAATCCGTTACCGTCATCGGGGGGGCCGCAACAGCGAGGGGGCATGCGACATCTGCTGATCAGCGCGATCCTTCTGTTGGCCGCCTGCGCGCCGCGCGGGACGATTTCGCTGGTCGAAGGCGCACACGTTCCCGGGGCCGTGGTGCAACCCGTCTTTGTCGCCACGAACCGGAACCGTCAGGGCACGGGGCGGGATACCGTTGTGCACCAGACCTTCGGTGACGCCCGCAACAATCGGATGAGCTATGGGCGCTTCGACCTGTCCATCCCTGCCAGCCATCAGGTGGGTCAGATCGAATGGCCGGGCAATGCCCGCCCTGATCCGGCCCGCCATATTGTTGGTGTGGGTGGCGAAGTCTATGCGGACAGGCACGCTTTCATAAGCGACCTCAGGGCCAAAGCCGGTCCCGCAGGGGAAATCGTGGTGTCGGTCCACGGCTACAACGTGAACATCGCCGAGGCGATCTATCGACTGGGGCAGGTGGCCCACGACTACGACGCATCGGTGCCGGTCGTGGCGTTTTCCTGGCCGTCGTCCGGCAGCACGCAGGGCTATGTCTACGACCGGGACAGCGTGATCTTTACCCGTGACGCACTCGAAGACTTCCTGACCGCCCTGCAGGATCAGGGCGGTTTCCGGATCACCATCGTTGCACATTCCATGGGAACTCAGTTGGTGATGGAGACACTTCGCCAGATGTCGATCGGCGGGCGCGGGCGCTACATTCAGGCCTTGCAGGGCGTGGCGCTGATCTCTCCCGACATTGACGAAGATGTCTTTGTCGCGCAGGCGGCCCGGATCTCACCCTTTCCGCAGCCCTTTGTCGTCATGGCCTCCAGCCGGGATCGCGTCCTCGGGCTGTCAGCTTTCCTGACCGGGCGCAGCCAGCGGCTTGGGTCGATCAGCGACCCCGAAAAGCTGGCGGGTCTGCCGATCCGCCTGATCGACCTGTCGCAGTTCGAAGGCGGCGTGGCCAGCGGCCACAGTACGGCCTTTACAGCGCCTGCGGCCATCGCGGCCCTGCGCGAGCTTGAGCCATAAAAAAACGCGGGCCCCGCCGGGGGACCCGCGTCTGTCAAAACCTGAGGGGCGTGGCTTATTCGCGACCCTTGTAGATGTCGACCAACTTGCCCAGCATTGCCAGCGCGTCCTCGCGCGAACGCTGGAAGCTGTTGCGCCCAATGATCGAGCCATTGCCGCCGCCGTCGCGGATCGCGCGGGCGTCGTCATAGACGCTGTCGGCGCCTTTCTTGGCCCCACCCGAGAACACGATGATCCGGCGACCGTTGAATGCCGACTGCACGCAGTGACGCACGCGGGCGGCCTGGGTGGCCACGTCGATCTCTTGCTCTTCGTAGACCTTCTTGGCCTCGGGCAGCATCAGGTGATCGGTCGACAGCTTGATCTTGATGATGTGTGCACCCAGCAAAGCGGCCATGTGACCGGCATAGGCCGCCACGTCGATCGCGGTTTCGCCATCCTTGGTCACACCTTCGCCGCGCGGATAGGACCAGATCACCGTGGCCACACCCTTGGCCGCGGCCTCTTTGCGCATCTCGACGATCTCTTCCATCATGTCGATGGCCATGTCCGAGCCCGGATAGATCGTGAAACCGATCGCCGCACAGCCCAGACGCAGCGCGTCATCGACGCTGGCGGTCACGGCCTGGTTCTTGCCCGCGGTGCCCGACATCAGCGAGTTGGCCGAGTTCACCTTGAGGATCGTCGGGATCTGACCGGCAAAGGTATCAGCGCCCGCTTCCAGCGGCCCCAGAGGCGCGGCATAGGCGTTCAAACCGGCGTCGATTGCCAGCTTGTAGTGATAATGCGGGTCATAGCCTTCGGCGTTCGGAGCAAAGGAACGTGCCGGACCGTGTTCGAACCCCTGGTCAACGGGCAGGATGATCATCTTGCCGGTGCCCCCCAGTTTGCCGGTCATCAGCATCCGGTTCAGGTTGGCTTTGACGCCCGGCGTTTCACCTTCGTAATAGGAAAGAATACGGCTGACGGTACGTGTGGATTTCATGAGTAATGATCCTCGTTGGGAAGAAATGTGCTCGCGCCACCGGCATATGCGGCAGCGCGGCGTCGCGCAATTGTGGTAGCGCTAACGATCTCGGTGTTTGCGTTATCATGAAGGTTTCATGTCAGCTGATCGGCCAAAACGCGGCGAAATCTGCGAAATGGGGAATTCGCGCCTCATTCCGCCCGGGCTGGGGCGCAACACGTTCAGGTTGAGGCGATCAGGACCCGCGTCGGCGATCCGCTCAGGCCCGAAAGCGGCAAAGGCACCGTGGCGATCTGGCCTGTTGCGGGGAAGGCGAAGCCTGAAGGGACGTTCAGGTCTTCGACCAGGAACTTGCCGGTTTGCCCCAGCCTTACGTGAAACCACAGCGGGTCCGGGTGGTCGAGCTTTAGTTCCCCAGCCATGACAATGGTTTTCACCGGCAGCGACAGCAGTGTCTCAATGGATCGGGGCAAGACCCGCGACTGGCTGCGCGCGTCCAGCAGCAGATGGCTCTCGCCTTGCCAGCCCAAGGTCCAATTGTCCCTGGCAAGGTCGATATCGGTGACCAGCCGATAGGTCCCGATGGCGTCTTGCGGCCCAAAGGCATCCATCGTCGCGCCGCCTTTGGCAAAGTGGCACGGCGCGTCGATATGAGTGCCCATCTGGGTGCCCAGACCCAGTTTCCAGACCTCGTATCGCTGGTTGTCGACGTCGCACCACCGCTCGGCTGAAAACGCCGGGTCGGAATAGCCCGCTTCGCGGTAGATCCAGGTTTCGGCGTTCAGGGGATGGGTCAGGTCGATCCAGTCTGTCATCCGCTTGCGACCTTTCACGCCAAGTCAGGGCATCCCGCGCGCGCCTGATCGGCGCGCGCGGGATGGGATATTATCCCAACGCTGCGACGCCGGGCAATTCCTTGCCTTCCATCCACTCGAGGAACGCGCCCCCGGCGGTCGAGATATAGGTGAAGTCCGTTGCCGCGCCCGCCTTGTTCAGCGCGGCCACCGTGTCTCCACCCCCGGCGACCGAGGTCAGCGCGCCATCGCGGCTAAGGGCTGCGGCCTTGGCGGCGGCGGCGTTGGTCGCGGTGTCGAAGGGTTCAATCTCAAACGCGCCCAGCGGGCCGTTCCAGATCAGCGTCTTGGCGCCTTTGAAGACGGTCTTGATCCGCGTGACGGTTTCTGTGCCCGCGTCCAGGATCATGGCATCCGCCGGGCAGGCATCCGCTGCAACGGTTTCGTTCTCGGCCCCTGCCTTGAACTCGCGCGCCACAACAACGTCCGAGGGCAATACAACCTCGCAGCCCGCCGCCTGCGCCTTGGTCAGGATCTCGCGCGCAGTGTCGGCCATCTCGTGCTCGCACAACGACTTGCCCACGTCGATGCCCTGCGCGGCCAGAAAGGTGTTGGCCATGCCGCCGCCGATCACCAGGTGATCGACCTTGGCCACAAGGTTGCCCAGCAGGTCCAGCTTGGTTGACACCTTTGCGCCGCCAACAACGGCAACAACCGGACGCTCGGGCTTGCCCAGGGCGGTTTCCAGCGCGCTGAGTTCGGCCTGCATCAGGCGACCGGCGCAGGCAGGCAGTTCGCGCGCCAGCGCTTCGGTCGAGGCATGCGCCCGGTGCGCTGCCGAGAAGGCATCGTTGCAATAGACGTCACCCAGTTTCGCCATGGCCTTGGCCAAGTCGGCGTCGTTCTTTTCCTCGCCCGGCTCAAAGCGGGTGTTTTCCAGCAGCAGCACCTGGCCCTCTTGCAGGGCGGCCGAGGCGGCCTCGGCCGCCGGTCCCGCGCATTCGGCGGCGAACATCACCGGCATGCCAAAGGCAGCTTCCAGGGCAGGCACAAGGATCTGCAGGCTCATCTCGGGGACGCGCTTGCCCTTGGGGCGACCAAAGTGGGCCAGCAGGATCGGCATGCCGCCGCGTTGCACGATGTCCTGCACGGTGGGGGCGATACGCTCGATCCGGGTGGCGTCGGTCACCACGCCGTCTTCGACAGGTACGTTGATATCCACGCGGGTCAGCACGCGCTTGCCGCTCAGTTCCATGTCGTCCAGAGTTTTCCAGGCCATGGGGCTTTCCTTTCGCTGAAGTTGCGCGTCTCTTGGCCCGTTGGCACCCGCCCGTCAATGCGCTCTCTTGGCATTCGGCCATATGCGCTTTACCTATCGCGCAAAGAACACAGCGAAGGAGCCCGTGATGGCCGAGATCAAAGACCCCGAAAACACCATCCTGATGGAGCTGAAGGACGGCACCGTTGTCATCGAACTGCTGGCCGACGTGGCCCCGGGCCACTGCGCGCGCATGAAGGAACTGGCGCGCGCCGGGGCCTATGACAATGTCGCCTTTCACCGGGTGATCGACGGCTTCATGGCGCAGACCGGCGACGTGGCCAACGGCAACATGGAGAACAACTTCAACCTGCGCATGGCAGGCACCGGCGGGTCGGACCTGCCGAACCTGAAGGCGGAATTTTCCCGCGTGCCCCATGCCCGCGGCACCCTGGGCGCGGCGCGCAGCCAGAACCCCGACAGCGCAAACTCGCAGTTCTTCATCAACTTCAAGGACAATGATTTCCTGAACGGCCAGTACACGGTTTACGGCCAGGTGATCGAAGGCATGGAGCATGTGGATGCGATCACCCGTGGCGAACCGCCGGCGCAGCCCGACCGCATGATCAGCGTCAAGGTTGCTGCCGATGCCTAACCGGCTGACGCTGGTTTTCGGGGGGCTTGCGGCGGTCCTGGTGACCGCCGGGGCCTGGTCGATCCTGCGGCCCGCGCCGCCGGACGAAGTCGCCCCATCCCCCGTCATCGTCGCCGAGGCGCGTGCGCCGCAGGACTTCACCTATGATCCGACGGCGGACTACGGTCTGCGTCTTGCGATCAGTGGCGAGGGGGCGAATGGCGAGATCGTCATCGATCTGAACGAGGCCGTGGCCCCGGGCCATGTGCAGCGCATCACCGAACTGGCGGCCGCGCGGTCCTATGACAACGTGGTGTTCCACCGCGTGATCGAGGGCTTTATGGCCCAGACCGGTGACGTGCAATTCGGCAAGCTTGGCAGTGACATGCGGCAGGCGGGGCGCGGCGGCTCGGAGCATCCTGATCTGCAGGCCGAATTCTCGGATGTTGCGTTCGAGCGCGGAGCCGTCGGCATGGCGCGGTCGCAGGATCCCGACAGTGCGAACTCGCAGTTCTTCATCATGTTCGCCCCGGCGCCGCATCTGAATGGTCAATACACCGTTGTGGGGCAGGTGACCGAAGGGCTGGAGGTGCTGGATGCCATCAAGCGCGGCGAGGGGCGCAACGGCGCCGTCATCGGCGCGCCGGATGTGATGACCGAAGTGGACGTCATCCAGAAGTGACGCAGACCGTTTCCCAATACGGGGAACGGTCTTTCGCGTGACGGTCGATCAGGCCGACCTTTTCGAGACAGAGACAAGCGCGTGTGGCTTGCGACCGGTCGCAAGGCCGGACCAAGCCTGCACGAACGCGTTGCGCATGCGGGTCGTGAATGGTTTGCGCTGTTCGGCGACCTGTCGTTCTGCCTTGCTCGGCGGCGTCAAGTGGTCGGGCTGGTAGCGGGTGATTGCGGTGTCGATCGGGGTCATCATGGCGGTCTCCTTTTGCTTGAAGACATCCTGACAGCCCGCTGACCCCGGCGCTTGAAGACGGTCCTTAGATCGTCCTTATAAGTCGCTTAGAGTTCCTGAGGATCGCTAAAGGCTTGCGGAATTTGCGAATATTGGCAGGCTGAGCATCATGATCCTGCGTTTTGCCGACTGCGAGCTTGATATCGACCGTCAAAGCCTGACCCGCGACGGGCGTCAGGTTCCGGTCGAACCGCAGGTCTTTGACCTGTTGCGCCTGCTTGCGGGAAATCCCGATCGTCTGGTGACCCGAGACGAGATAGTCGAGGTGGTCTGGGGCGGGCGGATCGTCTCGGAAGGGGCCATCTCGGCCCGCATCGCCAGCGCACGCAAGGCTGTGGGCGACGATGGAACCGCGCAAAGGGTGATCCGCACCGTTCAGCGACGCGGTCTGCAGATGGCCGTTCCGGTGACCGAAGATGCACCCTCTGCCGAACCGGGGCCGGCCTCCCCGCAGCCGGTCGCGACGTCGCGCCTGCGCTATTTCACGGCCCCGACCGGATCGCGTCTGGCCTATCTTGTTCAGGGTGAGGGCACGCCCGTGGTGCGTGTGGATGCTGCGGGATGGAACATCGAGGGCGAGCAGACCTCGCCCATCTGGCGGGAAACGACGGAATGGCTGTCGGCGCATCACCGTCAGTTGCGGTTCTCGAACATGTCGCTGAGCGAGAAAGAGCCGGATATCCCCGAGATCTCGTTCGAGATGTTTGTCGCAGACATCGAAGCGGTTGTTGAAACCGCAGGCTTCGATCGGTTCGCGCTGTTGACGGAATCCGGCGGGGTTCACAGTGCCCTGCGATATGCGGCACGCAACCCCGCCAGGGTCACCCGCATGGTCATTCACGGCGGCTATGTCCACGGGCGGTCCCTGCGCGCGGGAACGGACAGCGGAGATGATGTCTTTCGCAAGTTGATCGAACAGGGATGGGAGCAGGACACCGCCCAGATCGGGGCGGCCCTGATGCTGCCCTATCTGCCCGAAGGCCCGTTCGAGGCGATCACCGACGCCGCCCGCGTGTTCCAGATGACAACCTCGCGAGAGGTCGAACTGGCCATGCGCGACATGGTCAACGAGGCCGACAGCAGCGCGATCCTGCCCCAGGTGACCTGTCCGGTTCTGGTCGTGCACGGGCGCGATGACAACGTGCACCCGGTGTCCGAGGCCCGCAAACTGGTCGACGGGCTGCCGGATGCCGAACTGTGGCTCATGGACACCGCGAACCACCTGCCGGTGGCGGGGCATCGCCTGTGGGAAGAATACCAGGCGGGCCTGCTAGAGTTCCTGGCGCGCGACGCGGACTGATCGGCCCGGCGCACAAGGCCCCTGTTTTCGGCGCGGCCGGTCCAAATCCCTTGCCTTTGACAGCAGACCTTTCCTAGGCTCGCGCCAAAGGAGACCGCGATGCCCCGATTTCTGACAGTCCTTGCTGCGGCCGCTTTGGCCGCGCTTGCCGCCGCGCCCGCCGCCTGGGCCGCCAAGAAGGCCCTTGTGATCGGCAATGCGGATTATGCCGAGCTGAGCGACCTCAACAACACGCTGGGTGATGCCCGTGCCTATCGCGACGCCTTTCAGGCGCTCGATTTCGACGTCAGTTATCACGAGAACCTGGACGAGATCGGCTTTGAGGACGCCATCTCGGACTTCACCCAGGGCCTCGCCCCCGGCGATACGGCGGCGTTCTTCTACTCGGGCCATGGCTGGTCCGATGGCGGCGTGAACTATCTTGCGCCCATCGATGCCCCCCGCGATGGGTCTTTGCGGCTGATCAAGAAGCGCTCGGTTGTCTTGAAGAACGGGTTTGACGGCGTCGTTGACGCCATGCGCGCAAGCGGTGCCAGTTTGCGGCTGGCCATCGTCGACGCCTGCCGGGATTATCCCTTTGACAGTGCCACCCGTTCGGGGGCCCAGACGCGCGGCCTGGCCCGCGTTCAGGCGGACCTGGGCGAATTCGTGATCTTTTCCGCGGGCGAAGGGCAGGTGGCGTTGGACCGCTTGTCCTCGGACGCGGGATCGACACAACTCTCGGTTTTCAGCCGCCACTTCGTGCCGCTTCTGTCGCAACCGATCTTCCTCGAGGATGCGATCAGCGAGGCGCAGGTTCTGACCGCACTTGATGCGCAGGCCGAGGGCTATGTCCAGACGCCCAGCTACTACGATCAGACGCTGGGCAAGACCTGCCTTGCCGCCGACTGTGGCGAGGGCACGCGCCTCGCGGCCTTGCCGGTCGAAAAGGAACCCGAGCCCGCCGACCCCGTGGTTCAGGACGAGGTCAGCACGCCCGAGACATTCCAGTTCGACCCCTCCAAGGATTACAGCCTGCAGATCCAGATCGCAGGTGCCGGCGCGAACGGCGAGATCGAGATTGACCTGTTCGAAGACGTCGCCCCCGGGCACGCCGAGCGGCTGGCGACACTTGCGGCGCAGGGCGCCTATGATGGCGTGGTCTTTCACCGTGTGATCGAGGGCTTCATGGCCCAGACCGGGGACGTGCAGTTCGGAAAATCGGGTGCAGAGCCGGGTATGGCGGGGCGGGGCGGGTCCGAATTGCCCGACCTGAAGGCCGAGTTTTCGAACATTCCCTACGAACGCGGCACCGTCGGCATGGCGCGCGCGCAGGATCCCGACAGCGCGAACTCTCAGTTCTTCATCATGTTCGCGCCCGGCGCCTTTCTGAACGGCCAGTACACGGTGATCGGCGAGGTGACCAAGGGCATGAAGGTCGTCGATTCGATCAAGAAGGGCGGCGGCAACAATGGCGCGGTCACCGATCCGGACGTGATGGCGCGCGTGCAGGTGCTTGTTGACGGAACCTGAGCTTCATCGGCGATCACCCGTTACAAGCGCTCACAACCCCGTGGGGCGGGGTAGCCAGAACGCCCGTTTCCGCGCACGTTAAAGGCAAAGGCGCAAAGAGGAGTGACGCCCATGTTCCTAAGACCCCTTCTGGCGGCTGCCGTGATGGTCGCCGCAACCGTGGCGCAGGCCAACCCGAATTCGTGGAAATACGAGTGGCCGAACACCGATTTCACCAATACCACGATCACCAACTGGGCCGAGATCATGTCAGGCGGCCCGCCCAAGGACGGCATTCCGGCGCTCGATGATCCGCAGTTCATCTGGGTCGACCAAGAGGTGCGGATCGCCGGGAACGAGCCGGTCATCACCGTCGAGATCGATGGTGAAACACCACGCGCCTATCCGATCCGCTATCTGACCTGGCATGAAATCGTCAACGACGTGATCGGCGACGTGCCGGTTGCTGTCACCTTCTGTCCCCTCTGCAACTCGGGCATCACGTTTGACCGGCGCGTGCAGGGGCAGGTGCTCAGTTTCGGCGTCTCGGGCAAGCTGCGCAATTCGGACATGGTGATGTACGACCGCGAGACCGAAAGCTGGTGGCAACAGGCCATCGGCCAAGGCATCGTGGGGCTGATGAGCGGTGTGGAACTGACCGCCCTGCCGACCTGGATGGAAAGCTGGGAGGAGTTCACCACCCGCAATCCCAAGGGCTTGGTCATGGCCGAACCCAGCTACGCCCGCCGCTATGGCGCGAACCCCTACCGGGGCTACGATAGCTCGCGGCGTCCCTTCCTGTACAACGGCGAGATGCCACCGCATGACATCGATCCGCTGGCCCGCGTGGTGCGCGTTGGCGATGCGGCCTGGCCGTTGGAACGGTTGCGCAAGGAACAAGTGGTCACGGAAAACGGCATCCAGATCTCCTGGGTCGCAGGTCAGGCCTCGGCGCTCGACACCTCGAAGATCTCCGAAGGGCGTGACGTCGGTTCGATCCGCGTGCGCGATGCCGCGGGCAAGGATCTGCCCCATGACGTGATGTTCGCCTTTGCCTTTCACGCCTTCTGGCCAGAAGGCGACTGGATGCTGGGCGGCTAAGTGCATCAGTCCGCGCGCTTTGCCGCGCGGAACGACTTATACCAGCAGCGCGCGCGGCAAGGCGCGCGCGATCCGGTTCAGCCCTCGGGCATGGACCCAGGTGCCGCCAAGCGCCGACACATGTGCACCCGCCCCCAGTTTGAACCGCGTCAGCCCCGGCGCGTTGACCGTGTCGATCAGGCCCAGGTCCAGCGTTTCAACCCCCTTGTCGACCAGCCACCGCATCGCCTCCCACAGAACCAGATTGTGGGCAGAGGTTGTCCGCCCGGCTGCGGTTGAGTGCCCGATCACATAGGTGGCCCCGGTCCCGTGACAGGCAAAGATCATGGCCGCCACGGCTGTGCCCTTTTGGTGAGCCTCGAACACCTGAACCGCGCCGCGGCATTGCGAGGCCAGTGCCTCGATCAGCGGGCGGGGCAGGGGCCGATACCCCCGCGTCCTGGCCTGCGCTGCGTCGCTGTCGAACACCCAGTTGGCGCGCGGGGTCGGTAAGGGTGTACGCCGAATACCCAAACCGCCGCGCTGTGCATGGCGCAGACGGTTGCGCCACTTCTGATGTTGCGCCGCCATCTGTTGTTCCGGATCCCGCAAAAGCGGCAGCAGCGCCCGGTGCGCGGGCGTGAAAAGCGGAAAGAACCCCGCGTCTCGGCAAGCGGGACCCGAGGGCGCGGCCGGGTTCAGCACAACGGTGGTCACACCCTCCGCGCGGGCGGCGTCGCGCAACAGCCCTGGCGCGGCCGCAGAGCGCGAGATCATTCCAACCCGCCCGATCCCCGGCAACCTGCGCTGCACCATCTGCACAGCCGACGTGTCGTGCAAAACCAATTGCCGGGCCGGAACGCCCAACGCGGCCAGCGCGGCAGTGAACGCGGGGGTCTGCATCAGGTCGGAACTCATGCGCCCATTAACCAGGATGCAAGCTAACGACGGGTAAATGGCGGCATGAAACAGAGACCCCGCGCTGTCGCGCCCCCTGCCAAACCCAGCCTCGCCGCCGCCCTGCTCCTGGCATGTGTCCTCTCGGCCCTCTTCCTGGCCGCGCGCGCCCTGATCGGTTAGACGGGGCGATCCGGTCCTGTATCCGGCACAGGACCTTCATCTTTCTCCAAATACGCAGAAAGACACCCACACACCCGCCAGCGCACGCTCCCGCCGCTTGCGTGCATACACCCCCACGGAAAACGGGCGCCCAATCCGGGCGCCCGTCCGACATGTCACTGACCCTCGGAAATCCGGCGATCGTAGTCCAACCTCTCGGCGGCCTGCAGGGTCAGGATCTGGAACAGCCTTTGGGCCTCGTCATCCGATCCGACCGGAACCCCGGAATCCGCTCCGGCACCAAAGACATAAAGCGGCACCTGGCGGCGGGCAAAGGCCGAGGCCCAAAGGTTCTGGATCTCGACCTCGGCCTCCAGTTTCTGCGCCAGCGCGTTGTCCGCCTCTAGGATCTGCCGCTTGGCATAGGCCTCGGCGTCGGCCGCAACCTGCACGGCCTGCGCGTCGATCTTGGCCTTTTCCAGCAGGATCTGCGACTGCTCCTTGGCAATCCGCGCAGCCTCCCGCTCGCGTTCGGCCGCCGTGATCGCCAGTTGCTTCTCGGTCTCCGCATCCGTGGTCCGTTCGATCTGGATCACCTTGGCCGCAGCCTGACGTTCCGCCACCTCGCGTTCACCACGGGCCACGGCCAGCAGCTTCTGCTCTTCTTCCTGGATCCGCTGTTCGCGGGCAATCGCCCGATCTGCCGCCGCCTGCTGGCGCAGCGCCATCCGGTCCTTGAACTTCTGGTTCGGGTTCACATCCGTCACACGGGCCGAAGTCACGGTGATCCCGAACTGCGTGAACGACTGCTTCTTGCGCCGTGGCTGGCCGGTGTCATCCAAAAGCTTCTGCACGACAAAGACCGTCTTTTGATCGTTGCCGAACTCTTCCTGATTTTCACCAAGCGCCGCATTTGCCGTGCCCAGACGTTCGCCTTCAACACTCACCCGCTGCTCGATCCGGCGGACAAGATAGATCCCGTCCTCCATCTGGCGTTGGAACTCGTTGTTGAATTCGGTCTTGCCGCCCTGAAAGTAGTCTTCCGCCGACATCAGCGCCGCCGTTGCCCCCAGCGTTTCCTCGAACGCCGGCACCAGTTCCGTGCGCAACAGGTTTTCCGGCGTCCGGTACTGCCGCGCCAGACGCAGGAAACGCTCTTGATCCGACGGCAGCTCGAACCGCGCCGTGGCCGAGACAAGTGCATCCACCTGGTCCAGGAACACCAGCGATTTTGGCGCCAGGTTCGCGCTCATCTGCGAGCTGTCCTGTTCGGCCACAACCGTGCCCTGTCCGGTCGACGAGGCCTGCACCGACATGGCGTTTTTCCAGGCGTTGTAGCGACCAAAGAGATAGAGGTTATAGCCGGTGTCCGACACCATCTTCTCTTCGCCCAGGATCGTGCGCACGTGATACTTGAAGCCCGGCTCGGCGTAGAAGAACATGCCGTTGAAGGTGGTGGCGACAAACAGCAACAGGCCCCCGGCCTTGGCCCCCCAGCCTGCAAGGTTCACAACCCCGTCGAGACCGGGTTTTTCGGGGAAATCAAACGACCGCCGCAGGACAAATCCGGCCGCGATCAGGAACATGCCCAGAATGGGTCCAATCAACATCAAAAACCTCCTTGTTAAGAATGATTCTCACCTATCACGTAAGCGTGATGGCGGGGTCTGCCAAGAAAAAACTGTCTTAACCACGTGCGCTTTGGTCAGGCTTTCATCAGTCAACACGTTGACAACAAAGAAAAAGGGCCTTGCACGCAAGCGCGTCCAAAGCCCCTTCATCTTTCTTCAAATACGCAAAAAAACTGGCGGCTCAACCCGCCAGTTTCACCAGGGCATGCCGCTTTTTCCCGGCGCTCAGCTTCACCGGCGAAGCCAGCGCGCCCGCGTCCAGCATCAGTCCCGCGTCGGTCAGCGGCGCGTCATCGATCTTGGCGCCATTTTCGGCGATCAACCGCTTGGCGTCCTTGCCCGACTTCGCCAGCCCGGATTTCACCAAAGCCTGTACAATCGAGATGCCGTCGCCCAGCTCTGCCGCGCTCAGTTCAAGCGTCGGCAGGTCGTCTCCGACGCCGCCTTTTTCAAATACCTCGCGTGCCGTGGCTTCGGCCGCCGCTGCAGCGTCGGCCCCATGACAGAGGGTCGTGACCTCATTGGCCAGAATCACCTTGGCGTCGTTGATCTCGGACCCCGCCAGCGCGCCAAGCCGCGTGCATTCGTCAAGATCCAGCTCGGTATAAAGCTTCAGGAACCGGCCCACGTCGGCGTCCGTGGTGTTCCGCCAGAACTGCCAGAACTCATAGGGCGAGCGCATGTCGGCGTTCAGCCAGATCGCGCCGTCCTGCGTTTTGCCCATTTTCTTGCCGTCCGAGGTCGTCAACAGGGGCGAGGTCAGGCCATAGATCTCGTGATCCAGAACACGCCGCGTCAGGTCGATGCCGTTGACGATGTTGCCCCACTGGTCCGATCCGCCGAACTGCACAAGACAGCCGTAGCGGCGGTTCAGTTCCAGGAAGTCATAGGCCTGCAGGATCATGTAGTTGAACTCGAGAAAGCTCAGCGATTGCTCGCGATCCAGCCGGGATTTCACACTCTCGAACGACAGCATCCGGTTGACCGAGAAATGCCGCCCGATGTCGCGCAGGAAATCGAGGTAATTCAGTGTGTCGAGCCATTCGGCATTGTTCAGCATCAGCGCGCCGGTGGGGCTGTCGTCGTAGCTGAGGTATTTCGAAAACACCTGCTTGATGCCGTCGATGTTGGCGTCGATCTTTTCCGGCGTCAGCAGCGGCCGTTCGTCCGCCCGGAACGAGGGGTCCCCCACCTTGGTTGTGCCGCCGCCCATCAGGGTGATCGGCTTGTGCCCGGTCTTTTGCAACCAGCGCAGCATCATGATCTGGATGAGCGAGCCCACATGCAAAGAGGTCGCCGTCGCGTCAAATCCGATATAGCCCGGCACCACCCCTTGGATCAGAGCGTCATCGAGGCCCTGATAATCGGTGCAGTCGGCCAGAAAGCCGCGCTCGATCATCACGCGCATGAAGTCCGATTTGGGATGGTAGGTCATGGTCTGTCCCCTTTAAGATACGCAGCAAGGCTATAAGGCGGCATCGGGCAAAGGAAAAGAGCATGTTGAAGCATGGACAGGTTCGGGCGCTTGGGGCAATGTCGGGCACCTCGCTGGATGGTGTCGATGCGGCGGTGCTGGAAACAGACGGGGACCGCATCCTGGGATTTGGCCCGACGGCCTATCGCGCCTATACGGATGCCGAGCGCGCGGTTCTGCGCGCGGCCTTGGGCAAATGGCCGGGCGAGGAACTGCAGGATGCCCTGGATGTTGTCCAGAACGTGCACGCCGAGGTGCTGCGCTGCTTCGAAGGCGTTGATCTGGTTGGCTTTCACGGACAAACGCTGGCGCATGAACCGCGCGGGCGGGGAACCCATCAGTTGGGCGACGGAGACGCTCTGGCGCGCGCGCTGGGTGTTCCCGTGGTCTGGGATTTCCGCAGCAACGACGTGGGTCTGGGCGGCGAGGGCGCGCCGCTGGCGCCCTTCTTCCACTTCGCCTGCGCGCAGTGGATGGGCGCAACGCGGCCGGTTGTGTTCCTGAACCTCGGCGGGGTCGGGAACCTTACATGGGTCGATCCATCCAGGCCTGCGCCTGATGCACCGGGCGCGCTGTTGGCCTTTGACACCGGTCCCGCCAACGCGCCAATCAACGATCTGATGCAGGAACGCCGTGGCGTACCGATGGACAAGGACGGCGCGCTGGCGGCCACCGGCGCGGTTGAAGACGGCGCGCTGGAGCTCTTTCTGGAAGAGGGCTATTTCCGCAAGATCCCGCCCAAGTCTCTGGACCGTGACGATTTCTCGCTGATGCTCGATCTGGTGCGCGAGCTGAACGACGCCGACGCGGCCGCCACGATGACCGCCATGGCGGCCACAGCGGTGATGCTGGGGATCGAACATTGCCCGACGCCGCCGTCCCGGGTACTGGTCACCGGCGGAGGCCGCCTGAACCCGGTCATGATGCGCATGCTGGCCGCGGGTCTTGATTGCCCGGTTGAACCGGTCGAGGCGGCGGGGCTGAACGGCGACATGCTCGAGGCGCAGGCCTTTGCTTTTCTCGCCGTGCGCGCGGCGCGGGGGATGACAACGTCTTGTCCGACGACCACCGGAGTGTCTGCCGCTGTTGGTGGTGGACAGATCAGCCCGCCTTAGGCCGAACAGCTGGCCCCGCCCAACACGCAGAACTTGGCGCAGTGGGGATGGTTCAGGGCCACGGGGCGTTCGGCCTCTGCCAGCGTCTCGCCCAGTTCGAACTGGGCATCGTAAGGCAGCAGCGTGCAGGCCAGCACGGTTGGCCGCGCCGCGCCCTTGCGCTTGACCACCATGCGGGACGAGGAACACATCACCTCGGTCGGTGACTTGTCGAGGATGCCCCAGCACGCCGTGGTGATCTCGGGCACTTCGACCGTGGTGTCCATTTCGGGGAAAAGCACTGTCTCGCCCGGGTTCATGGCGTCGATGGCGAACCCTTCGCGTGCGTAAAGCGCGGCATAGCCCGCGCGGGACATGGCGTCTGTCTCGCCCCAAACGGTGCGTCCGGCCACCGTCATGCGCACGCCGGCATCACGCAGCCAGCGCATGCCTTCCAGCGTCTTGTCAAAGGTGCCTGCGCCGCGTTCCGAGTCGTGCAGCTCGGGCCCGTAATGATCGACCGAGATCCGAAGCGTCAGCTTGTCGCCAAACACGGACTGCAACCTCTGCAGCCCCTTGCGAACCGAAGGTCGCATCATCGGCTTCATCGCATTGGTCAGGATCAGCACCTCGTAGCCGCGCTGCAGACAGCGGTCGGCCATCTCGATCATTTCGGGGTTCATGAAGGGCTCGCCCCCCGTGAACCCGATTTCGCGGACCCGCCAATCCCGCGCCTCCAGCTGGTCAAGGTAGTCTGAAACCTCGTCCGCCGTGATATAGACCAGCCGATCGTTCTGAGGTGAGCTTTCGATATAGCAATTCACGCATTCGATGTTGCACAGTGTTCCGGTGTTGAACCACAATGTCTGAGGGTCGCTCAGCGCCACGGTGGCCCGGGGCTCTCCGTTGGCGGTCCACTCGGGATCGATGAATTTCTGAGCGTTGGCGGAAACTTGGGCTTGGTCTTTCATCGAAGGGTCGCTTGGCTGTGACGGACAGGACAGGGATACCGACCTGATGGTATTGTGGCCAGTGAGGGACAGTTGGCATGACGCCATTGTGATGCGTCAAGAGCGCATTAGACATTCGGACAAAGCTGGAGTAGAGACGTGTCGTTAGCGCTAACGAATGCCGAAAAACCGGCAGACTTCGAAACAAAGGACACAATTGCCATGGTCTCGCGCGTCATTCCTGTAGACCCTTTTGACCTCGTCATCTTTGGCGGCACGGGCGATCTGGCCCGCCGCAAGATCCTGCCGGGGCTTTTCCGTCGCTGGTGCTCGGGGCAGATGCCCGAGGATGCCCGGATCATCGGTGCTGCCCGGTCCAAGATGGACGCCGCCGGTTTTCAGGCCGTCGTCCGGGACGCGATTGCCGAGTTCGGGTCCGACATCAAGGCAGAGCCGGGCCAGCTGGACGGGTTCATTTCCCGCATCGGCTATGTCGCGACCGACGCGCAGGGCGAAGGCGGTTGGGCCGCCCTGGGCGATGAGCTGCGCGAAAATGTGGTCCGGGCCTTCTATTTCTCGGTGGGGCCCAGCCTTTTTGGCGATCTCGCCGGTCGCCTGCACGAATTTGGACTGATCACCGACGACAGTCGGGTTGTCGTCGAAAAGCCGTTTGGCCGTGACCTGGACTCGGCCAAGGCGCTGAACGCCGAATTGGCAAAGCACTTTCACGAAGATCAGATCTATCGCATCGACCACTACCTGGGCAAGGAGACCGTCCAGAACCTGATGGCCGTACGGTTCGGCAACATGCTGTTCGAACCTCTGTGGAACGCGCAATACGTCGACCACATCCAGATCACCGTGGCCGAAACCGTCGGCGTTGGTGGCCGCGGAGGATACTACGACAAGTCCGGCGCGATGCGCGACATGGTGCAGAACCACCTGATGCAGTTGTTGTGCCTGATCGCGATGGAGCCGCCGTCGCGCTTTGATCCCGACGCTGTACGGGACGAGAAACTGAAAGTGATCCGCGCTCTGGAACCCGTGGATTATCACCACATCGTGCGCGGTCAGTACGACGCGACAGAAGACGATGCCAGCTATCGCGAACACGCCGAGAACCCACGGTCGACCACCGAAAGCTACGTGGCGATGAAGGTGAACATCTCGAACTGGCGCTGGGCGGGGACGCCCTTCTATCTGCGCACCGGCAAACGTCTGCGGGCCCGGACCAGCGAAATCGCGGTCGTGTTCAAGGAAACCCCGCACTCGATCTTTGGCGAAGAGGCGGGCAACCACCGCAACATTCTGACAATCCGCCTGCAGCCAAACGAAGGCATCACCCTGGGCGTGACCATCAAGGAACCCGGACCTGGGGGCATGCGACTGGTGGATGTGCCGCTGGACATGTCCTTTGCCGAGGCGCTTGGTCCCGATGCCGATGATGTGCCGGACGCATACGAGCGCCTGATTATGGATGTGATCCGGGGCAACCAGACGCTGTTCATGCGAGGCGACGAGGTCGAGGCCGCCTGGGCCTGGACCGATCCGATCATTCAGGGCTGGGAAAAGCGCGGCGAAGTGCCCAAGCCTTATGACAGCGGCAGTGCGGGGCCAGATGACGCCCTGATGCTGATGCACCGCGACGGCCGCCGCTGGAGGGACATTCGCGCATGAGTTTCGAGATCCAGACCTACCCCGACCGCGAGATGCTGATCATCGATCTGGCCAACCAACTGGCCAGCGATCTGACGCAGGCGCTTGATCACGAAGAGCGGGTGGCCTTTGCGGTGCCCGGTGGCACAACGCCTGGGCCGATCTTTGACGATCTCTGTGCCGCTGATCTGCCCTGGGACCGTGTCGATGTGCTGTTGACCGACGAACGCTGGGTGCCCGGCGACAGTGAACGATCGAACACGCGCCTGCTGCGGCAGCGCCTGCTGGTCAACCGGGCCGAGGCAGCGCGCCTCTTGCCGCTCTATACCCCGGCGCATGAACCCGAAGAGGTTCTGGCCGAGTTGGAAAGCAACATTGCGCCCGCGTTGCCACTGGGGGTTGTTCTGTTGGGCATGGGGGCCGATCTGCACACGGCCTCGATCTTCCCGGGGGCGGATCGGCTGGACGAGGCGCTGGATCCAAAGGCACCGATCCTGCTGCCGATGCGTGCGCCCGGCGCGCCAGAGCCTCGGATCACCCTGACCGCCCGCGTTTTGAACGGGGCGCTTCGCAAACATGTCGTAATCTTCGGGCAAGAGAAACGCGACGCGCTGGAGGCGGGGCGCAAGCTGCCCCATGCCGAGGCGCCCGTGCTGTCGGTTCTCGACGGTGCGACCATCCATTGGGCAGAATAGGCAAGACATATGTGGGACTCCCTGAACAAACGCGCCGCTGACCTTGGCGCGCGCCGCATCGAAGATCTGTTTGCAGACGAAAGCCGGGCCGAGGCCTTCAGCCTAGATGCCGTGGGCATGCGATTTGATTTCTCGAAAACGCAGATTGATGCGGAGATTCTGGCCGATCTGATGGCCGTCGCCGAGGCGGCGGGCGTCGAGGCGCGTCGCGCCGCGATGTTCGACGGCGAAAAGATCAACGAAACCGAAGGCCGCGCCGTGCTGCACACCGCCCTGCGCAACCTTGATGGCCGCACCGTCGAGGTCGACGGTTCCGACGTCACCCCCGGCGTTCTCGCAACGCTTGACCGGATGGAAGCCTTGGCGGACGAGATCCGCGCCGGTGATATCGCCCACGTGGTGAACATCGGCATCGGCGGGTCAGACCTGGGCCCGGTCATGGCCGTGCTGTCGCTGGCGCCCTATCACGACGGGCCGGAAACGCTCTTTGTTTCGAACGTCGATGGCGCCGACATCCACGACACGCTGAAACGTTGCGATCCGGCCAGGACGCTGTTCATCGTGGCCTCCAAGACCTTCACCACCATCGAAACCATGACCAACGCGCGCTCGGCGCTGGCCTGGCTTGAGGCGGCGGGCGTTTCCAAAGAGGGCCGCTTTGTTGCGTTGTCGTCCAACGAGGAAAAGGCCGCCGAGTTCGGCATCCCGGCCGAACGTGTGCTTGGGTTCGAGGATTGGGTTGGCGGGCGCTATTCCGTCTGGGGCCCGATTGGCCTGAGCCTGATGATCGCCGTCGGCCCCGCCAACTTCCGCGCCTTCCTGCAAGGCGGCATGGAGATGGATCGCCACTTCCAGACCGCGCCGCTGGCGGAAAACATGCCGGTCCTGCTGGCCATGGTCGGCATGTGGCACGCGCAGGTGCTGGGCCACGCCACCCGCGCCGTGCTGCCCTATGACAACCGCCTGATGCGCCTGCCGGCCTATCTGCAGCAGCTTGAGATGGAATCGAACGGCAAGGGTGTGTCGATGGACGGCGCCGACCTGCAGATCGGCTCTGGCCCCATCGTTTGGGGCGAGCCCGGCACCAACGGCCAGCACGCATTTTATCAGCTGATCCACCAGGGCACCCGCGTTGTGCCCTGCGAATTCCTGCTGGCCGCCAAGGGACACGAGCCCGACCTGGCCCATCACCACGCGCTGTTGGTCGCCAATTGCCTCGCGCAATCCGAGGCACTGATGCGCGGACGTACCCTGGACGAGGCCCGCGAAAAGGTCGCGGGCAAGTTCGAAGGGGACGAGCTGGAGCGTCAGGCCCGCCACCGCGTCTTCCCGGGCAACCGCCCCTCGACCACGCTGATCTATCCGCAACTGACGCCGCAGGTGCTGGGCAAGATCGTGGCGCTTTATGAACACCGGGTCTTTGTCGAAGGGGTGATCCTGGGCATCAACTCGTACGACCAATGGGGCGTCGAGCTGGGCAAGGAGCTGGCCACAGCGCTGGGTCCGCTGGTCACCGGCGAGGCCCCGACCGACGGCAAGGATGGATCGACCAGGGCGCTGGTCGATTACGTTCTGAAGAACGGTTAATCCGCCATCAGATGCGGGCGGATGTCCTGCCCGCATCCGGCATAGAGGTCCAGCAGATCGTCGAACGAGATGCCGCCCTCTTGCGCCACCTTCAACGGCCCGTCCTGAGCAATCAGGATGGGCCGTTCGCCTTTGGCACCTTCGGTCAGGGTGCAGGTCGTCTCACCGTCAAAGCCGGGCAGGGCGTTCACCAACAGGGCCTCGCAGGTGGGGAAGGCCTCGGTCTCTCCGGTGGCAAAGTCGATGTAGGCATAGAACGCCTCGTTCGGGACCAAGGCCCAGACCGCAAGGTTGACGCTTTCATCCGCCCCCCGGACCGGCAGGCTGAGCATGGCGCAGACAAACCGGTCGTCGCCCAGCTTGCACAGATCGGCGGACAGCTTGTCATCCCCGACCTGCAACTCGGCCTGTCCGGCGTCCCTTGGCGCACCGTGGGGCCAGCTGTCGGGATGATCGAACCCAATGTCGAAGATGCCGCTGAAGGGTTGGCCACCCGGACCGATCCGGGTGTTGTCATTGAAACGTCGCCAACGGGCGTCGAGGGCTAGCAGGGACATTGCGGCTCCGATCTGGTTTGCGGGCAGTGACCACGGATGCGGGTCAAAGGCAATGGGCTTGCAATGCGCCGGGGCAAGGCGGCACAGTTGGGCAAGGAGGGCCGCACATGGACGACAGTCAACTTCTGAGCCGTTTGCGCGCGCGGCGTCCCCGGACGGACATGCCCCCGCTGCGCGGTCTGCCGGGCGTGTTGAGTGCGGGCCAGGTGGTCGAGACGACAAGGACGCTGGGGTTTGCGCCGCCGGATCTGCTGGTGCGCATGTTCCGCACCATCGGCAATGGCGGGTTCGGCCCGGGCTACGGCTTCATGGGGCTTGCAGGCGGGTCAGGCGACGACCGGCGCAGAACCTCGGTCGAGGTCTATCACTGGCTGCGCGAAGAGGATGACGGAGAGGACCTGCTGCCCGGGGAAGAACCCTGCCCACCCATGATCCCCGAAGGCATGCTGCCCATCGCCTATCTGGGCTGCTGCATCTATTTCTGCGTCGACTGTCAGGCTGGCGACGAACAGATCTGGCTCTTCGATGGCGATGCCGACGACAACCAGCTGCAGCCCTTTGGCATGGATCTGCGCCAGTGGCTGCACGACTGGGAAGGCGGCGATACCTTCTGGCGGTAGGGTCAAGATCCCCTAATTTGCAGCGCGCAGTTTGACAGATTTTGTTCCAGGCAAGGCATGGAGCCGAAGGAATAGTCATCTATTTCAAGGCTCGATAACGCAGGCTGGGCAAAATCCGTCAAACCCGAAGGGCAAGGAGAAATGCACCTTCTCAGCGGCGTGGCTTCCTTGCCAAGGCAACCAGCCTTGTCTGCGAAACCCAAACCGCTGATAACGCGCATTTTTCCTTGCTGCGCGTCGCAAATTAGGGGGTCCTGACCCTCGAGCTGTGGTCACTCTTGATGGCCTGTGGCATGATGCCGAAAAATCCGCAAATGCCGCAAAGGACCCGCCCATGCGCGCTTTGGTCGCCGCCCCGCAGGGTGATGCCTGTCCCGACTTGTTGACCCGCCTGTGCGGTGATCAGGCCGTGGTGACTGCGCATGGGAGCTGGCAACAGATCGAGCCGCGCGTGATGGATTACGGGATGCGCCGGGGCGACGTCCAGCTGATCAGTTTGCGGGACATGATCTATGTGCCGTCAAAGGGCCTGCTGATGGACAGCAAAGGGCGCGTGCCCCCGGCATTTCTGGAGGTTCTGCACCAGTCCCCCCGCCTGTTGAAAGAGGTCGACCGCCTGCTGCAAAAGGGCCGCGCCGGCCTGCCGCGCGTCGACAAGGCGGCGGTCTGGCAAGGCGGGGGATCTGCAAACTACGGGCATTTCCTGCTGGATGACATGGCGGGGCTGGCGTGGATGCAGAGTTCGGGTCTGACCCAGGCCATGCCCCCGATCAACGCGCCGCTCACGGCCTGGCAACAGGGGCTCTTGCAGGTGGTGGGGCTGACAGGCGGCACGGCCCATGGCGGGGCGGTCTGGATTGACCAAGCGGTGATCACGACCACCAATGGCCACTATCTGCAGCGCTCGGGGCGCTTGCACACCGAACTCTTCGCCCGCATAGCGCGGCCAGAGACACCGGGCGATGAGGTGGTCTATCTGTCCCGGGCGGGGCTGACGGGGCGGGTGCTGATCAACGAAACGCAATTGCAGCGTGACCTGCAGGCGCGCGGTGCGCGCATCCTGCATCCCCAGCGCATGAGCGTTGCCGAACAGCAGGCGGCCATCGGCGCGGCCCGGGTGCTGATTTCACCCAGCGGTGCCGCCTTGGCCAATGCGGTTTTCCTTGCGCCGGGCGCGCGCCTGATCGAAATCCGGCCCGGGTCGGTGCAGGAGTTCTGGATGGGCCTTCTGACCGAGAACCTGCGGCTTGACCATCGCGTGGTTCAGGCCAGTAACCCTTTGGCCGCCAACCAAATTCCGCTGCGCACACGTCTGCAGCAGTTGCCGCGCCGCCTGCTGCGGCGCTACCACGTGGCCTATGATGTCGACATCGAAAAGGTTCTGGCGGAGGTGTGATCCGACCGTTGCGGGGGCCTATTCGGCCGCCTGCATCTCGAACCCTTTTTCGATCATGTCCGACGGCGCGACGGGGTATTCCCCCGAGAAACAGGCATCGCAATACTGCGGGCAGTCCTTCTTGCGGCCCTCGGCCTCACCCACGGCGCGATAGAGACCGTCCAGAGTGATGAACTTCAGACTGTCGACCGACAGGTGATCGCGCATCTCTTCTTCTGACATGGTTGCCGCCAGCAGCTTTTCGCGCTGGGGTGTGTCGACGCCATAGAAACAGGGCCAGGCGGTGGGGGGCGAGGCGATGCGGAAGTGCACCTCGGCGGCGCCCGCGTCCAGGATCATCTCCTTGATCTTGCGGCTGGTGGTGCCACGCACCACCGAGTCGTCGACCAGGATCACCCGCTTGCCCTTGATCAGCGCGCGGTTGACGTTCAGCTTGAGCCGGACCCCCATGTTGCGGATCTGCTCGGTCGGCTCGATGAAGGTCCGGCCCATGTACTGGTTGCGGATGATGCCCATCCCGAAGGGAATGCCGCTTTCATGTGCGTACCCAATGGCCGCCGGTGTCCCGCTGTCGGGAACGGGGCAGACAAGATCGGCATCCACGGGCGCTTCGCGCGCCAGTTCGACGCCGATCTGGCGACGGGTTTCATAGACCGAGCGACCGCCGATGATCGAATCCGGGCGGCTGAAATAGACGTGTTCGAAGATGCAGAAGCGCGAGCTTGCCTGCATGAACGGGCGGTGGCTCTTGACCTTGTTGTGCTCGATCACAACCATCTCGCCCGGTTCGACGTCGCGCACGAACTCGGCCCCGATGATGTCGAGCGCACAGGTTTCCGAGGCCAGCGCCCAACCGTCGCCGATGCGGCCGATGACCAGCGGGCGTACACCCATCGGGTCACGCACACCGATCAGCTTGGTGCGGGTCATGGCGACCACGGAAAAGGCCCCCTCGACCCGGCGCAGGGCGTCCATCATCCGGTCCGGCACCTTGCGCTGCAAGGACCGCGCCATCAGGTGGATGATGCATTCGCTGTCTGACGAACTTTGAAAGATCGAGCCACGCTCGATCAGCTCGCGCCGCAGGGCGTCGGCATTGGTGATATTGCCGTTGTGGGCAATCGCCGCGCCGCCCATCGAGAACTCGCCAAAGAAGGGCTGGACGTCGCGGATCGCGGTCTGGCCCTTTGATCCGGCGGTGGAATAGCGCACGTGCCCGATGGCCAGTGCACCGGGTAGCGTTTCCATCAGCCGTTGCGAGGTAAAGTTGTCGCGGACATAGCCAAAGCGGCGGACCGAGTTGAACCCCTGATCGGGATCATGGGCGACGATGCCGCCGGCCTCTTGTCCGCGATGTTGCAGGGCATGCAGGCCAAGGGCCACGAAGTTCGCGGCGTCTTTCACGCCGATTACACCGAACACACCACATTCTTCGCGCAGTTTGTCATCGTCGAAAGGATGGGCGGGGGGCATCTGGAGGGACAAGGGCAGCTCCGAATCCAAGTCGAGTTTGCCGCTTCTTTAAGGCTTTGGGCCAAACATGTCACGGAACTATCACAAATACGCTGCACTGCGGCGTGGCCCCTGATGCAATTCTGCCCCGCCCGCCGAGGAAACCTGTGGCTTTCCGGCGAACGGGGTCCCACCGGAACCGGTGGCTCGGCGAGTGTTCAGGTGGGCTGGAACAGACCGGCCAGCCCGCGGCGGCGGGGGCGGCGTTCAGTCTTGGTGCCCATCAGTTCGTGCGCGGCCTCGCTGCGCATATGGCGGCCGCGGGCCATGTAGTAAGCGGTGTCGATGCTGCCATCGGGACGCAAGCGGATATCGGTGTCGGTGGGGCGGGTCATGGCGTTTCCTTTCGGCGGGGTGGTCGTTTCAACTGTCCTGATCCTGCGGCAACGCGGATCGTGGCGCTTGAAGACGGTCTGAAGAAGCCCTTGGGAAGCCCTGAAGAAATGCCGGATTTCGCCTCGGAAAAGCTTGCCGAGGGGGAAACAGCGCCGCAGAGTGGGGGCATGATCTATTCGTTTGGGCCTTGTGAACTTGATATCGGCACGCATGTCCTGCGCCGCGATGGGGCAGAGGTGCATGTCGAGCCGCAGGTCTTTGACGTCATAGCCATGTTGGTCGAGGCTGCGGGCGAGCTGGTCACCTATGATGCGCTGATCGAGCGGGTCTGGGAGGGGCGGATCGTCTCGGACGCGACCATCGCCGCCCGTGTCAGTGCTGCGCGCGCCGCTTTGGGGGACGATGGCAAGCGACAGGCGGTGATTCGCACCGTGCCGCGACGGGGTCTGCAAATCGTGGTGCCGGTCGGGGCAGAGGGGCCTGCTGAACCCGAAGAGGTCGCGCAGGAATCTGGCCCGGTGACCGCGCAGATGACCTTGTCGCGGGACGGCAGTGTGCTGGCCTGGACCAGCGAAGGGCAGGGACCGCCGCTGATGCGGGCGGGCCATTGGCTGACACATCTGGAGCTGGATCGCGCCAGCCCGATCTGGTCCCCTTTTCTTCAGCGTCTGGGGCGCGGGCGGCGTCTGGTCCGCTATGATTTTCGGGGCACGGGCATGTCTGACCCCGAATGCGGCGCCTTCGACGTCGAGCGCTTTACCGACGACATGGAGGCCGTGGCCGACGCGGCCGGGTTAGAGCGTTTTCCGATCTTCGCCTCGTCTCAAAGTTTTGCCGTCTCATGCCATTTCGCCCTGCGCCACCCCGAGCGTGTCTCGGCCATCGTGTCCTGTGGCGGGTATGCGCAGGGCAGTTTTGTCCGCGAGGGCGGGGCGGATGCGACCTTTACCAAGGCGCTGCACCAGATGATCGTGCAGGGCTGGGGCCAGCCCGAGGGCGGGATGATGAAGGCCTTTGCCACGCTCTTCATTCCACATGCCACAAACGAACGGATCGCGCAGTTGGTCAATCTTCAGATCGCCTCGGCCACGCCGGACCGCGCCGTTGAGATCCGCGAGTGTATCTCGCGCTTCGATGTGGTCGAGCTGTTGCCCAAGGTGCAATGTCCGGTCCTGGTCCTGCATGCGCGCAACGATGCGGTGCACCCTTTTGCCCAGGCCCGACTGATCGCGCAGGGTTTACCGGATGCTCGGCTCAAGATGCTGGATTCGCCCAATCACATCCTGATGTCGGACGAACCCGCCTTTGCTCAGGCCTTTGACGCGCTCGACGCCTTCCTGGCCGAGGTCACCTAGACCTGTTCACTGACCTGAATCGCTGGAACCGGCATGCCCTTGGGGCACTTCGGCGTTCGATAAGCCCCTGTGCAACGTGACGCTTTTCAGCGGTCATGCACGGAAAGACGCAGTATTCGGGCACAACGCCGGGCAAGCATTCACCCGGTGCAAAATCTAAATGAGCCGCCTGCTCAGGCTTCGTCGCCTGCAGGTGCGCCACAGACGCCGACCAGCTCTTCGTATTGCTGCGTGATCCAGCCCAGGGCCGCTTCCGGGTTCTGCTCTTCGATGCGCGTCGTGAACCGGCTGAAGACCGAGGCCGACCGCGAATCGTCGACCATCGGAATGTTCTGCGAGGTCAGCACGGTCTCGTAGACAAAGAACGCGATCGCCACCAGCAGGATGCCGCGCGCCACGCCAAAGAGGAACCCAAGCGCCTGATCCAGGCCACCAAGGGCCGACCGTTGCACAAGCGAGGCAAAGAGCGGCGTGAAGAGTGACACAATCACAAGCGCAATGGCAAAGACCACGGCAAAGGCCGCGATGATCGCCAACTCGCAACTGTCGGCCAGGAAATCACCGATCACCGGGATCTCTTTCACCAGAGGCTCCAGCTGAGGCGCAAAGACAAAGGCCAGGATGGCGGCGGCAATCCAGCCGACAATCGCCATCGCCTCGCGCACCAGGCCACGCGAATAGGCCAGCAGTGCCGACAACACGATAACGACGCCCACGACGCCGTCGATGATGGTGAACCCTTCCATGAAAGAGCTGCCCTTTCTTCCTGTTGGCGCTAGCCCGCGCCGAATACCTCACCCACAAAGGCCGTCAGATCCGCGCTTTGGGTCAGCGACAGCCCCGATGTTTCGCCTGCCTTCCCGCCTTTTGGCGTGATTGCAGAGGTGAAACCAAGTTTTTGTGCCTCTTTCAACCGGTTTTCCGTCTGGCCCACCGGTCGTAGGGCCCCCGATAAGCTAATCTCGCCAAAAACGACAGAGTCGGCTGGAACCGCCACGTCTTCGCGGGCGGAAAGTAGCGCAGCGGCCACAGCCAGATCGGCTGCGGGCTCGCTGATCTTCAGCCCCCCGGCGACGTTCAGATAGACGTCGAGCCCGGCAAAGGGAATGCCACAGCGCGCCTCGAGCACGGCAAGGATCATCGACAGCCGCCCACCGTCCCAGCCAACAACCGACCGGCGCGGCTGGCTGTGCGGGCTGGGCGCGACCAGCGCCTGCAATTCGCACAGAACGGGGCGCGTGCCCTCGATGCCCGCAAAGACCACCGAGCCGGGGCTGGGCTCGCCCCTTTCGGACAGGAAAAGCGCCGAGGGGTTCGGCACCTGCGCCAACCCGCCGCCGGTCATCTCGAACACGCCGATCTCGTCGGCGGGGCCAAAGCGGTTCTTGACGCTGCGCAGAATGCGGAACTGGTGGCCGCGGTCACCCTCGAAATAAAGCACGGTGTCGACCATGTGCTCGACCACGCGCGGCCCGGCGATCTGGCCCTCCTTGGTGACATGGCCGACCATGATCACGGCCGTGTTGCGCCGTTTGGCAAACTGCGTCAGTTCATGCGCTGCGGCGCGCACCTGCGCGACAGAGCCCGGCGCGCTGTCGACATTGTCGGCCCACATGGTCTGGATCGAATCGATGATCACCAGGTCGGGGTTCTCCCCCTCCAGCGTTGTCAGAATGTCCCGAAGATTGGTTTCGGCGGCCAGTTGCACCGGCGCCTGCGCCAATCCAAGCCGCTGCGCCCGCATCCGCACCTGCGCGCTGGCCTCTTCGCCGCTGGTATACACCACCTTGAGCCCCGCTTTGGCAAAGGCCGAAGCCGCCTGCAGCAAAAGCGTCGACTTCCCGATCCCCGGATCGCCACCCACCAGAATGGCCGAGGCCGGCACAAGCCCGCCCCCCAGCACGCGGTCCAGCTCGTCCATGCCGCACGAGGTGCGCGGCGGTGGTGCCTCGTGCCCGGCCAGATCGGTCAGCGGAACGGCCCGCCCACGCGACGCGCCCAGCGACTTCTTCGCGGGCCCGCTGCTCAGCGGCACCTCTTCGACAATGGTGTTCCAGGCCCCACAGGCCTCACACCGCCCCGACCACTTCGAGGTGACGTTGCCGCAATCCGTGCAGGCGAAGGATTTGGAGGATTTTGCCATGAAATCTGTTTGGCCCAAGCCGCGCCCGGCCTCAAGGGGAAGCGCAACCCGCCGGTGTCAGATTTTGAGTATTTTTAGAAAGATGAAGCGCAGCCCAAGCTCTTTCATCTTTCCCTAAATACTCCCGCCGGAGGCGGTCCGACGCTTTCCGGCCAGCACCCCAATGGCCAAAGAGGCGAGGATACACGCTGTAAACAGATAGAGCCCCCAGGCGGTCTCGATCTTGCCGATGCCAATGCCTTTCACCAGCGTGATGTACATGGCGATCAGAAACACATCCGCCATCGCCAGTTTGCCCAGGATCCCGAGCGCTGGCACAATCCGGGGGCTGGCCACGCGGAACTGCACCATCGCCAGGCCAATGGTCTTCAGGTAAGGCGCAAATAGCGCAAAGACGGTCACCAAGAGCGCCAGCACCACGTCCGAGCCCCAAAGCGACTGCAGACCGCTGATGACGCTGATCTCGGACAGGCCGAACAATGGCAAAAGGCCCGCGCGCATCAGCGGCGCGAACCAGGAAATGGGATAGAGGATCAGCAGGGACAGGTTGGCATACCGCAGGAACTGGTCAAACATGGGGCCTCCGAGGCGTTTATGTCGTTCAGATAACCAGTGCCGCCAGACATACAACCGCCCCCAGTCGCAAAAGCTCTTCCCGGATTGTCGAGGGGCGCAGGCGGTTCAGCTCCAGCTGCAGCGCCAGAAAAAGGCAGCCGGGGAAAAGCGCGATGCCCAGCAGGGCGGGCATCACCAGGCCCGCAAATCCTCCCAGCATGATCAGCATGATCGCGCCGCCAATCAAGGGCACCAGCACACCGCATAGCGACGCGAAATACCCGATATGGGTGTTCAGACGTTCACGTCGAACCGCGCGCACCCATCCGATTGCACTGACCAGCGCATAGGCCCAGAGAAAGGCAGACAGCGTTGTGATCCAGGACGGGTCAAAGGGGAGTGACATCGCCTTCAGGCTAGCATCGCCTTGGCCAGCCGGCAAAGCACCTCTGCGTCAGAACCAGGTGGCGATCCAGAGGCCGATCAGTCCTACCGTGCTAAGCGCCGCCAGAACCTCGACCCAGCCACCGCGCCGGTTTCGGGTGATGGCGCCCACGATCAGAACGCCTGCCGGGACCAGCAGGGCGGTCATCCCGGCACCGTGGTTCATGCTTTGCGCCGCTGCGGCGTAGACCGCGCCCGAGTTCAGCCCGACCGCAGGTGCAAAGATCGTCGCAATGCCCGCCAGTGCCAGAACCAGGGCCACCCCGCCCGAGACCCGCGCCACGCCCGGTCCAAGCGCCAAGCGCAACAGGGCCAACACGGCGATCACTTCAAGGAAGAGGAACTTCTTGATGAACAGAAACGCCAGGACCGTGTAGTTCGGTTCAAAGAAACTCATCGTACCGCCTCGATCGGCCCCTCTGCGCGGCCATGGATGAACTGATCCAGATAGGGATCGCCCGAGGCATCCATCTGTGCCACCGGCCCGGTCCACTTGATCACGCCATCGTGCAACATTGCCACGTTGTCGGCAATGGCCCGGACCGAGGACATGTCGTGGGTGATCGTCATCGCGGTCGCGCCCATCTCGGTCACGATCTCGCGGATCAGGTCGTTGATGACACCGGCCATGATCGGGTCGAGGCCCGTGGTCGGTTCGTCAAAGAAGATGATCTCGGGCTCGGCGGCAATCGCGCGCGCGAGGCCCACGCGTTTCTGCATGCCACCCGACAGTTCGGCGGGGAAGCGGTCGGCCACGTCCGGTTTCAGGCCGACGCGACGCAGTTTCTCGATGGCGATCTCGCGCGCCTCGTCGCGGGGGCGTTTCAGGCGACCGCGCAGCAGGCGGAAGGCGACATTCTGCCAGACCGGCAGGCTGTCAAAGAGCGCCGCGCCCTGAAAGAGCATGCCAAAGCGCGCCAGAAAGGCGTCGCGGTCGCCGGTCCCCACGTCCTGTCCGTCGACCGTGATCTGCCCGCTGTCATGTCGGATCAGGCCAAGGATGCACTTCAGTGCAACCGATTTCCCGGTGCCCGAGCCGCCGATGATCACCAGCGACGATCCCTTGCGGATCGTCAGATCCACGCCCTGCAGAACGCGGTTGTCGCCAAAGGCCTTATGGACATCACGCAGCTCGATCATACCGAGAAGAAAACCCCCGTCAGAATGAAGTTGGCCGCCAGGATCAGCACCGCCGCAGCCTCGACCGAGCCCTTGGTGGCGCGGCCAACGCCCTGCGCGCCACGGCCCGAGTTCATGCCGAAGTAGCAGCCCATCAGCGCAGCGATGAAGCCAAAGACAGCGCCTTTGGCCAGCGACGAGATGATATCGAGCGCCTCAAGGAAATCCGCCGTGTTTTTCAGATAGGCCGCCGGGTTGAAGCCCAATGAACCGGTCGCCACGAGGTAGCCGCCGAAGATGCCGATCACGTCGCCAACGCCGACGAGTGCGGGCACCACCAGCAGCGCGGCCAGCACGCGGGGCGCGGTCAGGTATTTCATCGGGTGGGTCGAGAGCGTCACCAGCGCGTCGATCTGTTCGGTCACCTTCATGGTGGCGATCTCGGCGGCGATGCTCGAGGTCACGCGGGCGGCGATCATCAGGCCGACCAGCACCGGCCCAAGCTCGCGCACCATGCCGATGGCGACGATCTGGGGGACCACGGCCTCGGCATTGAAACGTGCGCCACCGGCGTAGATCTGCAGCGCAAGCGCGCCGCCGGTGAAGAGCGCGGTCAGGCCGACCACGGGCAGCGACAGCCAGCCGATGTTCAACAGTGCAATGGCGAATTCACGGGCATAAAACGGCGGGCGCAGGATGTGGCTGAGCGCCTCAAGCGCAAAAAGCGTCACGCGGCCGATGCTGGCCAGCAGCGCCAGCGTGGCCCGGCCCAGGGCGGCAAGAGGCGCGGTCAGGATCATCCGCCGGTATGGACCCGGTCGTAACGGGCGCCCAGCGAGGTCAGGATTTCGTAGCCAATGGTGCCCGCAGCGTCGGCGAGCGTGTCGACCGATTGGCGGTCGCCCAGCATCTGGACGCTGTCGGGTTCGCCTTCGACGCCCGAGATATCGACGCCGATCATGTCCATCGAGACACGGCCGACGATCTTGCAGCGGCTGTCGCCGGCCCAGACAAAACCGTCAGGCCCCATGGCGCGGATCAGACCGTCGGCGTAGCCCGCCGCGATGGTGGCGATGCGGGCCGGGGCCTGTGCGGTCCAGTTGTTGCCATAGCCCACCGTCTCGCCCGCCGCGACCTCGCGGATCTGGATCACGGGGATGTCCAGCGTGACGACGGTTCGCGCCTCTGCAAAGGGCAGTCCGCCATAAAGGCCGATGCCGGGGCGGGTCATGTCGAAGTGATAGTCGGGGCCCAGGAGAATGCCGCCGGTCGCCGCGAGCGAGCGGGGCACGCCGGTGCCCTCGGTCATTTCCTGAAACACCTGCAATTGCTGCGCGTTCATCGTGTGGTCGGGTTCATCAGCGCAGGCGAGGTGGCTCATCAACAGCGTCGGGTTTTGGCTGAGCGCGACGTGTCGCAGGGCGGCCCATTCATCGGGCTCCATGCCCAGGCGGTTCATGCCGGTGTCGAGCTGGACGCCAAAGGCGTGGCCGGGCAGAGCCTCGACGTGGCGCAGCATCTGGTCGATGCTGTTGAGCATTGGCGTCAGTTGGGCATCGCGCAAAAGCGCGGTGTCCCCCTCCATATGCCCGGAAAAGACGTTGATGGTGGGGCCATCGCCCAGAACCCGGCGCAGTTCGGCGCCCTCTTCGGTGAGCGCCACAAAGAAGGTGCGGGCGCCTTCCTCGGCCAAGGCCTTTGCGGCCGGGTCGATGCCAAGGCCATATGCGTCAGCCTTGACCACTGCAGCGGTCTCGGTGCTGGTCAGGGCGTTCAGAGCACGCCAGTTTGCGCGCAACTCGCCAAGGTCGATAGAAAGTCTTGCCTGTGCCATACCCGCTGTTTGGCATGTCGTGTCCTCTGGTCAAGGCGAAAATTGCCTGAGGGCGCTTGAGCCAGTGAATTCCGTTGGTTAGGGAGGTCGGACCAGCGCGGTGAGCAAGGGAGGGCGGCGTGCTCTTACAGGAATGGCAGCTTTTCCTGCTGGCGGTGCAGTTCATGACGCGCCTGCCTGTGCCGGGGGATGTGCCCTATAGCGACGACCTGGCGATCCGCTCGGCGCGGTATTACCCGCTTGTGGGGGTCTTGGTCGGCGTCATCGGGGCCATTGTGCTGTTGCTGGCGGGGCAGGTCCTGGCCTGGCCGGTGGCGGTGCTTTTGTCGATGGCGGCGACCTTGCTGGTGACGGGTGCCTTTCACGAAGACGGGCTGGCGGATGCGGCCGACGGGCTGTGGGGCGGGTCCACGCCCGAGCGCGCGCTCGAAATCATGCGCGACAGCCGGTTGGGCACCTATGGGGCCGTGTCGCTGGGCATGATGCTGGCCCTGAAGGCGGCCATCTTGATGTCGGTCACGCCCTGGGCGGCCGCATTGCTTTTGGTCGGTGGCCACAGTCTTGGACGGATGGCCTGTGTGCACGTGATCGCAACCACGCAATACGCGCGGGATGTGGGGGCCAAGTTCGTGGCGCCGCGAGTGACGCCGGACGGCTATCGCGTCGCGCTGGCGACAGCGCTGGTTGTGCTGCTGGTCCTAGTACTGGGACTTGGTCTTGTCGCGGCAGGCAGCGCGGCGGTTCTGTGCGTGGCGCTTGGCCAGCTCTTTCGGTTGATCATTTTGCGCAAGCTGGGCGGCTACACCGGGGACTGCCTGGGTGCGGTGCAGCAGATGGCCGAGCTTGGTCTTTATCTGGGTGCGGCACTGTGGCTGTGATCTTGCTGCGGCACACCCGGCCCGAAGGGGCCGAGGGGCTGTGTTACGGGCGGCTGGACCTGGGGCTGGATGCCGGTTTCGAGGACGAGGTTTCGCGCCTTGCGGCAGAGCTGCCCGAGTTTTCGGCTGTGGTGAGTTCGCCATTGTCGCGGTGCCTGATGTTGGCCCAGCGGCTGGGCGCCGCGCGGGGCGTCGGTGTCTCGGTTGCAGCGGAACTGATCGAGATGGACTTTGGCGCCTGGGAGGGGATCCCCTGGGACGCGGTGCCGCGCGGGGAACTGGATGCCTGGGCCGCGGATTTCCTGGAGGCAGCACCGCATGGGGGCGAATCCGTGCGTGTCTTGGCGGACCGCGTTGCGCTCGGCATGGCGGCAGTGCCTGATGGGGCGCTGGTGGTGACCCATGCCGGGGTGATCAAGGCGGTGCTGGCGGCGCGGGGTGTCGACGGGGCCTGGGAGGCGCGGCCCGCCTTCGGAGAATTTCTGCAGTTGGGCTAGGGACAGGCACGCTCGGGCGTCCCACCCGGACGCACCCGAGCCCTCGCGCGCCTGTGCGCCAAAGCGCGCGCCTCAGTACCCTTCTTCGCCGGATTGCCAGGGTTTGACGAGGTTGCCGAAGCGGGTGAATTCGCTTTCGAAGCTCAGCTCGACCGTGCCAATGGGACCGTGACGCTGTTTGCCGATGATCACCTCGGCCTTGCCGTGCAGGCGGCTCATGCGGTCCTGCCAGGCGGCCATTTCGTCCAGCTTGTCGTCCGAGGGTTTTTCCCGTTCGACGTAATATTCCTCGCGGAAGACAAACATGACCACATCGGCATCCTGCTCGATCGAGCCCGATTCCCGCAGGTCGCTGAGCTGCGGGCGCTTGTCGTCGCGGCTTTCAACCTGACGGCTGAGCTGCGACAGCGCAATGACAGGGATGTTGAGTTCTTTGGCGATGGCCTTGAGACCCATCGAGATCTCGGCAATTTCCTGCACCCGGTTGTCGGCGGTGCCGCGCAGAAGCTGCAGGTAGTCGACGATGATCAGATCCAGCCCGTGCGTGCGTTTCAGCCTACGGGCCCGAGCCGCAACCTGGCTGATCGGCAGGGCGGGCGTGTCGTCGATGTAAAGCGGGCAGGCCTCGAGCGTCTTGGCGGCCTCGACAAAGCGACGGAACTCGCCCTCGGTCATGTCGCCCTGGCGGATCTTGTGGCTCGAGATTTCCGAGGCCTCGGCCAGGACACGGCCCGCCAGCTGCTCGGCGCTCATCTCGAGACTGAAAAAGCCCACAACGCCGCCGTTCACCGCGCCTTCGGAGCCGTCGGGCAGGGTGCCCTTTTGATAGGCCTTGGCGATGTTGAAGGCGATGTTCGTCGCCAGCGAGGTTTTCCCCATCGAGGGACGGCCCGCGAGGATCAGAAGGTCCGAGGGGTGCAGCCCGCCCAGCTTCTTGTCCATGTCATTCAGGCCAGTGGAAATTCCGGCCAGTCCGCCGTCGCGCTGATAGGCGGCGTTTGCCACGTTCACCGCATCGGTGACGGCCTTCAGAAAGCTCTGAAAGCCGCTGTCGGACTGGCCCTGCTCGGCAAGTTTATAAAGCGCCTGCTCTGCCTGAACGATTTGTTCCTTGGGTTCCAGCGTGACGTCGACCTTCGAGGCCTTGGACGAGATGTCCTTGCCCAGACCGATCAGGTCGCGACGGATCGCCAGATCATAGATCATCTGCGCGTAATCACGCACCGCAAAGCTGCTGATCGCAGCACCCGCCAAACGGGCCAGATAGGCCGGGCCGCCCAGTTCCTTGAGCCCCTCATCATCCTCCATGAAGGCCTTGAGCGTCACCGGCGAGGCCAGCTGGTTGCGGGCGATCCGGGCGGCGGCGACTTCGTAGATGCGGGCGTGCACCGGGTCGTAGAAATGCTGGGGCGTGATGATCGAGGCGACGCGATCGTAAACGTCGTTGTTGGTCAGAACCGCCCCCAGAAGCTGCTGCTCGGCCTCGATGGAATGCGGCATGGTCTCGGCCGCCTGCACCTCGGCGCCCGTCGGGTTGAATGCGGTGATCTCGTTCATGTGTGTCCCGTTGTCTGCGGCTGCCGCGTTGATCCGAACATGCCGACCGGTCTTGCGCCGGTCCGGTCTTGATAGCGGGTGATGGCCTTGGATGATATCTGGAAATCTCTGTGGATTTCCGCAGGGAAAACTTAGCGCTGCATCACCTTGGGGATTTGATCCCCAAGATAATGTAGCACAGTTCGCGATTGCCGCAATATCTGCGAACGCACGCTGATTCCCGCATGCGTTGTCCACATGGGACCACAGAGAGATTTATTTTTTGTTAGCTTCCTGCCACTTACGCGGATCGCTGAGAAATGCCTCGACTTCGTGCAAGGTGTCAGCGTCAAAGCTGCCCATCTCGCGCGCCGCGGCCAACACGTCCCACCAGGTGCAGAGGTGGTGCAGGGTCACGCCGTGATCGCCCAGGGTCTTTTCGGTTTCGGGGAAGATGCCGTAATAGAAGATGACCGCGGTATGCGCGCAGGTCGCGCCTGTATCGCGGATCGCGTCGACAAAGCTGATCTTCGAACCGCCATCGGTGGTCAGATCCTCGACCAGCAGCACGCGTTCACCCTCGGTCATGGCGCCCTCGATACGGGCGTTGCGGCCATAGCCCTTGGGCTTTTTGCGCACATAGGTCATCGGCAGGGCCATGCGCTCGGCCACCAGCGCGGCAAAGGGGATGCCCGCCGTTTCGCCACCCGCGATGTTGTCAAAGGCCTCGAACCCCGCGTTGCGCATGACGGTGACGGTCAGAAAATCCATCAGGGTCGAGCGGATGCGCGGGTACGAGATCAGCTTGCGGCAGTCGATATAGGTCGGCGAGGGCAGGCCCGAGGCCAGGGTGAACGGCTCTTTGGCGTTGAAGTGCACGGCCTGGATTTCCAGCAGCATGCGGGCGCTGAGGCGGGCGATTTCTTCGGATGACGGAAAGGACGAGGGGATCATGGCGGCAGCTTTCGATAAGGATCAGGCGGTGACGGACCAGTGCAGCGGCTGGCCGGGGTCGAAGACGGTGACGTTGACCTCGCCCAAAGTGACGGCAGCAGGAATGGTGATCGGGTCGCCCTTGGTCAACGTGATCGTGCCGGTGTTTTCCGGCAGGCGGTAAAAGGCGGGGCCATTGCGCGAGGCAAAGCCTTCGAGCTTGTCCAGCGCGCCTTCTTCTTCAAAGACCTCTGCCAGGCAGGACATGGCGATGGGCGCGGTAAAGCAGCCGGCGGAACAGCATTCGCTTTCCTTGGCGTGAGTCGGGTGCGGGGCGCTGTCGGTGCCCAGAAAGATCTGGGCATTGCCCGAGGTCGCGGCGGCCCGCAGCGCCTCGCGGTGTTCGCGGCGTTTCAGGATCGGCAGGCAGTAGTAATGCGGTCGCATACCGCCGACCAGCATGTCGTTGCGATCGAGCATCAGGTGCTGGACGGTGATCGTCGCACCCAGATCGGGGCCACCCGATTGGGCGTAGTCTGCACCCTGCTTGGTGGTGATGTGCTCCATCACCACGCGCAGGCCCGGCGTGGCGCGGCGGATTGGGTCGAGGATGCGGTCGATGAACACCGCCTCGCGGTCGAAGATGTCGATCTCGGGGTCGGTGACCTCGCCATGGACGCAAAGCGGGCAGCCGATTTCGGCCATGCGTTCCAGCACCGGGCGCACCTTGTCGAAGTCGCGCACACCGGAAGCCGAGTTCGTTGTGGCCCCGGCCGGGTAAAGCTTGACGGCCGTGATGATCCCGTCGCGATGCGCGGCGGCCAGATCGTCGGCGTCCGTGTCCTCGGTCAGATAGAGCGTCATCAGCGGCGTGAACTCGGCGCCCTCGGGCAGGGCGGCCCGGATCCGGTCGCGATAGGCTGTGGCCTCGGCGCCGGTCACCACGGGGGGCACCAGGTTCGGCATGATGATGGCGCGGCTGAAGTGACGCGCGGATTCAGGCGCAACGGCCTGCAGCATCGCGCCGTCGCGCAGGTGCAGATGCCAGTCGTCGGGGCGGATCAGCGTAATCGAGGTGGTCATGGGCCCGCGCCTAACACGGGGGCAGGTGCGGGGGCCAGAGGGCAAAGTGATTTTGCGGTTGATCTGAGGGTCGAGCGCGCCATGATGCGCGCAAAACGCATGAGGGAGAGTTGCGGATGCTGTTTACCTTGATCCTTGCCGGTGTCGCCGGGTTCCTGACGCCGCAAATCCAGCCGCGCCTGATCGAACTGGCCTTGAAGGTGCTGGACGAAGAGCAACTGCCCAAGGGCGGCGGTCTGGATGTGGCGGGGTTTGCGATCGTGATGATGGTCACGGCCATCGTGTTGACCCTGCTGGGGGCCAGCCATTCACCGCTCTTGCTGTTGATTGGCGGGTTTCTGGGCTATTTCCAGGCCGAGATTCGTGAGGCGGTTCTGAACCGCAAGGCCTAGCCGGCCTTGGCAGTCGTCTCCATCGCGCGCAGGCGGCGGCGGAAGCGGGGCGCATTGAGGCGCGAGACCACGTTGCGGCAGAGCATCAGCGCCAGATCGTCCCGCCCTTTGGCATCGACCGCGCCCAGCAGGCGGCGCAGATAGGGCGTGTGATCGCGGCGCGCGCGGGCGATCTGGCCAAAACGCTGCCGGGTCAAGGATTTGTTGGCCAGCTCTTGTAGCAGTGGCACCAGTATCTGCATCCGCTTCAGATCGTGCAGCAGCGTATCCCCCATGAAAGGCAGGCGATAACGCGCCACGTTCGGACGGCGGAAGAGTGCGCTGTGCATCGCGTCCTCGGCCACGTTCGGATCATAGAGCACCACGGCCCGGTCGGCGGCATCCAGCATGTCGGGCGCATAGGCATAGCGGCTGGAAAAATCGACGCGACGTTGCGCGCGGAACCGAAGGTCCCATTCGGCAACGTCCGGCGCAAGCGAGGCCTGCGGCTGCAGCGCCAGGACCGAGGCACCGGGCGCGGCAACCGAATAGGCCGCGGCGGCATAGCCACCGGGACCCGCGCCGAAGAACAGCACGTTTTCGAATTCGTCAAAGAAGCCGTCGTCGATCAGCTTGTCAAAGAAATCATAGACCTCGGGTGCGCGGAACCAGGTGTTCCCGTCGCTGAGGACCACAAGTTGCGACCAACCCTGCGCCGCCATCATGGCGAAACCTGCAGGCAGGCCGCTGGCGTCCTCTGCCACTTCTTCGCGCGACTGGAAGGTCACCAGCAGGGTATCGCTGCGGTCCAGAAACACGGCGCGGTGTTTGGGGCCCAGCGGTTCAAAGAATCCCTCTTCGGTGCCGATGGCCGCAAGTTCATCCAGCCAATCCTCTGGCTCGAGCCCGGAAAGGTCGGGAAGGGCGGTAAGATCCTGGTCCTGCATGGTCTTTGTCCTGACGGTCATGGCGCTAGGATGCGTCATTGTCGTTCCTAGGCCGTTAATACGACCGAATTGCGTTTAAAGAAGGCGTTTCTGACGACAATTCAAGGGGTGTTCGCTGCCTCTTGCCGGGACCGGTTTGCATGGGCCACCAGAAACTTCGCGGCGTTCAGCGGCAGCGGCTTGGTGCCCGGCGTCATCATCAACCGCCCCAGCAGCGCCCGGAACGGTTCCTGCAACATCAATGCATCAAACCGCCTGCGCCGCCAGCGCACGGCCTGTTCGTGCAGCTCGTCCAGCTCCGTATCGGCCGCCAGCTGCGCGCGGATCACGTCGGACCGCGGCGCCATCTGGGCAATCGAGCTGTCGTCCTCGGTGTTGAAGTTCCGTTCGACCCAATAGTCGAGCCCCAGCATCTGGTCGGAATGCACCGCGCGGCCTCGGTCAGCCTTCAGCACATAGCTTTCCATCGCGCCCAGCGGATAGTGGTTCAGCTGCGCCAGCGCATAGTTCGACCGTCCATAAGGCGTAAAGATCTGGCGGGTGCGGAACTGGGCGGGCAACTCGCGTCCCTCGCCATCGAACCAGCGCATCTGGCTGACGCGGGTCTTGTCGGGGTCGCGCGGGCGGTGGACGCCCAGTTTTCCATAGACGCCCTGGTTGCGATACAGCGTCTTGAACATCGCCGCACGCCAGGGCCAGTACAGGACCACGGGCGCGGCGCGGGTGAATTGCTGCGGGACGGGCTTGTCCTCGTAGTGGATCACGCCGCCATTGCCGAAAAGCCGCCAGGTCAGGGCAATGGCATCCGCCTCGGGCAGGGCCTCGATCAGCGCGGGCAGGGTCCGGTCGCCCACGTGCACGTTCACAAACTCGTCGATGTCGAGCGCCAAGAGCCAGTCGGCATTGTGCACCGCCTCGACCTTGTCGGCGAGCTTCAGGCCGGTGAACTGGATGCCGCCCTGGTCATAAGGCCCTTCGTTGCGCAGATGGGTCAGCCAGCCCATTGCTTGCAACCGGTCCAGCATCACGTCCGTTCCGTCCTGGCAATCGTTGGACAGGACGACAAAATCCGTCACCCCGCAGGCGCGGTGGTGGGCCAGCCAATCCAGCAGAAAGGCGGCCTCGTTTCGGACAGTCAGAACGGCGGTGATCTTCACGAATTACCAACCCTTGCGGAAGGTGACGACCTTGGCTTCAGAGGCCTTGGGATAATACGTCAGACCCGCCCGATGGAAGGTGTCAAACACCGCCTGCACGCCTTTTTGTCCGATCCATTGCGGATGCAGCTCGACCACGGCCACACGCAGGCCCGAGAAATCGCAGGCCGGCAGCAGATGCGCCTCGGCCCCTTCGATGTCACAGATCAGCACCTCGGGGCGCAGGGTGCCCAGAACCTCGTGGATGTTCTTTTGCGGCACCTGTTCGGTGGCGATGATCGTCTCGGGTTCGCTGTCGCGGTCCATGGACGAGGCAAGAAAGTTCTTGCGGATGTGGAAATCGACCGGCGGGCCGTCGCCATCGGCCAAAAGCGCATTGGTCACGGTGGCGTTGGTCACACCGTTCGCGGCGTGCACCTGCCGGATGTAGTCGATCAGCCTCGGGTTGGCCTCGAACGTCTGCACCTCTTGCACGGCCTTCTTGGTCGCCACCAGCGTCGACATATAGCCGATCCCGCCGCCGATTTCGAGCACGCGGTCACCGTCCTGCGCCATGCGCCGGATGGCTTCGGCCTCTTTGCGTTCATAGTCATCCTTGCGCAGCAGCGCTCGGATGCGCGGACGCAGAATGTCGGGGTTTTTCGGGAATTTCATCCCGCGCGAGTGGATGAAGCCCTGGGGGCCGGCGCCGTCCATGTCAGCTCTCCATATCCAGCGAGAGCGCATAGGCCACCCGCTCGGTTTCGGTCAGTTTCAGGTCCAGCGCTTGGCGGTACAGGTCCTCGAACTCGGCCATGCCGTGCAGTTCGGCCGCCTTGGCCTGATGCCAGGCAACCCCGGCCTGATGCCAGCGCCGCAGCTCGCTGTCACGCATCAGCCGGTCCATCTCGGCCTGAACACGCGGGATGTTGCGCTTGATGGTGATGTCACGGGCATAAGACCAATCCATGCGGATCCAGTAGTTCAGCCCGATCGAGCGATCCACATGCAGCGCCCGCCCACGCTGGCGTTTGATCAGAAAGCTTTCGGCGCTGCGCAGGGCGTAGTGGTTGAGTTGCAGAAGGTCATAGCCGATGGATTTCTTGGAACTGCGCCAGCCGTTCTTGATCGCCTCGGCGGTCATGTCCTGACCTGATCCATTGACCCATTTGACCCGATCCTCGAACCCCGGCGTCAGTTTGTTGGGGCGGTGGCAGCTGAGCTTGCCATAAGCGCCGATGTTTCGGGTCATCGACTTGAAGCCCCATACGGTGTGCGGCTTGGGACAGAACTTGGGCGCGGCGGCGTCGAACTGGTCGATGACCAGTCGGTCCTCGAAGCCGGTCACGCCGTTGTGGCCAAAGAGCCGCCAGGTCATGGCGACATTCGTGGCGTCGGGCACGCGCGCCAGAAAGTCATCCAGCGTGCCGTTGCCGCAGCGCACGTTCATGAACTCATCGACGTCGATGTGGATGATCCACTCGGCGTTTTGAACCACAGGGTCGACCATCGCCTGATCCAGCGCGAACTGCTGCGGGGACTTGCCGGTCCAGCCTTCGTTGTCGCGGTGATGCACGATGCCAAGCGCGTCGAGCCGGTCCAGCAGTTCCGCGGTCCCGTCGTCGCAACCATTGGTGTAGATCAGGAAGCTATCGACCCCGATGGCGCGGTGATAGGCGATCCATTCCAAAATGTACGGCGCCTCGTTCTTCATGCAGCCGACGATGACGCGGCCGGTCGAGCCCGCTTGCAGGCTGCGCGGCGGGGCAGGGGTGAAGGCGGCGGCCAGATCCTCTTCGTTCACGTGCCCCAGCCGGTTGTGCGGCGCAAAGATCGAGGTCTGGATCCGGGCATAGGCCTCTTTCGCGCCCTGCGGCAACGCCGGGTTGGGCGGCACCAGTTTCATCTGGCTGGCGTCCTTGCGCTGGATGCGCGCCTCGCGCGTGGCTTGTTTGATACGCGGGGCAAAGGCCATCAGGTACTGCGTGGCGCGGAAGCCCTGTTCGGGGTCGGCCTCGGTCCAGGGATGTTGCGGCGTTTCGGGGGCCATGGCAGCGGCCGTCAGGCCGGGGTGCGCCGCCAGCAGGGCGGCGCGGTCAGCGGCGAAGCGGTCCGAGATGGCGTGCAGGCTGCCGGGCGCGATGGCCGGGCCCGGGCGCTTGATCTCGGTCAGGAAGCGCCGCCAGAGGGGGCGGGGCACGGTGACATACTGCGCCGCCAGAAGTCGCTGCATCGCGTCGTTGAACATCCGCGCGCGAGTTACCCATGCTGCCGAAGGCAGAGCGGGGGCGGTGATGGGATCTGCCCGGCCGATCTGTGGGGTGATCTCAAAGGCGGCGCGCAGCTCTTCGGTGACCTCGGCGCTGGCCAGCAACCCGGTGTCGATGCCGCGCAACTGCGTGGCGCCCGCGCCAAAGACGCCATCCCATTCACGGACCAGCCGCGCGAGGTCCAGCCAATGCGGGGCGCCTTCGATCTCGGGGAAGACACCTGTGCGCGGGTCGGGCGCGGGCCGGGTTGCCAGCGCCACGGACCACCAATCCTGCGCACCCGACAGACCCAGCTCCTGGCTCAGATCGCGGCTGCGGCCATCAAAAACCTGAGCCGCATAGCGGCGGGTCAGCATGCGCGCGGGGTCTTCGACATGGGCCACGATGCGGATGTCATCCGACAACGGGGCCAGCAGCGCGCGCAGGCGCTCAAGCTCGCTGCGCGAGGCCAGGGTGCTGCCCAACTGATGGGCGGACAGGATCAGTGTCTGGGGTTCGGCCCGCTCCACCTCGGCCCGCAGGTTGCGCGCGACCTCGTCCAGCAGCTTGCGCTGGCGGACGGGTTCACCAAAGCCGCGGTTGTGCCGCAGCGCGTCGACCGAGGCCGGGTCGCTGACCGCCATGAAAAGCCGGGTGTGATTTCGCCGGGCCGGGCTGCGGGCAAAGAGCACGCCTTTGCCCGCCAGCTGATCCCGCTTGGCATCCAGCACCGATTGCAGGCGGTCGGCGGCCCAGGCATCGGGGCCGATATGCAGAAAGATGCGCATCAGGCGGCGGCCTCGGGGTTTGTGGTGTTCTCGTTCGCCTTGCCCCACCAGGGGATGTCGAGCGAAAGATGCCCAGCCACCTGCGCGGCGGCATCCCCCGCGCCGACGTCCAGTTCCAGATAGGCCGGGTCCCCGGCAAAGACCTCCGCCAGCATGGCGTAATGCCCGTCAATCCAGCGTTCCAGCGCGCCGGGCTCTGCGCCAAAGCCATGCGGCAGGCCGGGCACCGAGCCATTGGGCAGGCGCTGCGTGCCCAGATTGCCCCAGCGGCGCATGCTGCTGGCGGTGTCTTCTGTCGGGCGACGGGTGGCGACAAAGCGGGTTTCGGGACGGGCGCGGCGCATGGCCTGCAGGATCAAGTAGTCGCACTGCGGCCAATAAGAGGCGGGAGGCTTCAGGGCGCTGATCTCCCCCAGCGCGTCATAAATGTCGAGCTTTGCCAGAGGGTCGCCGCACTCGAAATACCCGGCGTAGATCTGCTTGCCGACGAAGGAGCCCGCCAGCGCGGGATCATTGCACTGACCCCTGCGGATCTTGTGATCGGCCACGGTCAGGCCCGCGCGCTCCAGCGCGGTTCCCAGCGTGGTGGTGCCCGATTTGGGCAGGCCAAGGTTGACGATCCGGCAGGTCATGAGGCCATCCCCAGGGTTTGCATCAGCTCAAGCTCTCCGGGCGGCAGGGTGGGGGCCGCACGCAACTGCGCCTGCATCGCCTGATAGGCGGGCTGCGCCAGCAACGCGTCGCGCCTTGCGCGGTGCAGGGCGCAGCTTTGGTCGTGCAGGGCGCGGATCTCGGGGTCGGATTTCATCTCGGTCAACAGTGCCTCAAGGTCGGGCAGATAGCGCTGGATGCTGGTGTCTTCCCAGGCCGCGTCATTGCGCTCTCGCCAATAGCTGTCGTCGAAGGCGCGGTTTTCGCGGTTCACGTCACCCCGGTCGTTCTTGACCAGATAGCTGTCCAGCGAACGCAGGGCATAGTGATTGAGCGTCGCAAAATTCCGCGCGCCCGCCGCCGGAAAGCGGCGAATGCGGCGCGGGTTCGCGGCCATCAGGAACTTGTCCTGCACCAGCCTGCCCGAACCGTCGGTCCAGACTGGGCGTTTTTCAGGCGCGATGCGCTCTTTGAAAAAGGGCCGATGCGCGCCGAAATATTTCAGCGGGAAGTCGCCGCGCACCAGCGTCTTGACCTCGATCGCCGTGTCGGCGCACCAGATGTCAGGATTGTGCGAGCGTGGGAACTGCCCGATCACCGGGCGGTCCTCGAACGCCTCGACGCCGCCGTTGGCAAAGAACTGGAAGGTGACGCTGATCGCCTGGGGATTGCCGCAGGCCTCGATCAGGGCCGGAATGCTGTGGTCGCCCGCGTGGATGTTCAGAAACTCGTCGACATCCGCGATCCAGACCCAATCGGCGCGCCGGACAACCGGTTGCCTTGCGGCGTGTTTCAGCGCCTCCATCTGATAGTTCCGCCCCTGCGCCGGGTTCGGCAGATGGCTCACGCCGCCGCGGGCTTGCAGGGCGTCCAGCAACCTGTCGGTGCCGTCCGTGCAATCGTTCGAGTAGAACAGGAAATCCGTCACGCCCAAAAGGCGGTTGAAGGCGATCCATTCCAAAAGGAACGGGCCTTCGTTCTTGACGCAGGTCACAGCCGTGATGCGCACCTTGGATCCCTTTATTGTTTCCACAATCTTTGCAGTCTGCCCCGCTTTCAATCAATTGTTGACGGCAATTTCAGGGCAGAGGCACGGCGAAGACTAGGCGCCGCCCCCCTGTGCCCGGGCACCAGCCACGAAAAAACCCGGCGGGGTCTTGCTGACCGCCACCGGGTTTCGAATGTCTTGCGCCGTGTTGCGCGGGCCTTATTTGGCCAGCGGCCCGATCATCATGATCATCTGGCGGCCTTCCATCTTGGGCATGTTTTCGACCTTGCCCAGTTCCTTGATGTCCTCGGCCACCCGTTCCAGCAGCTCGCGTCCCAGGTTCTGGTGCGCCATCTCGCGGCCCCGGAAACGCAGGGTCACCTTGACCTTGTCGCCGTTTTCCAGAAAGCGGAAGACGTTGCGCATCTTGACGTCATAGTCATGCGTGTCGGTGTTTGGCCGGAACTTGACCTCTTTCACCTCGATGATCTTCTGCTTCTTGCGGGCCTCGGATTCCCGCTTTTGCTGTTCGTACTTGAACTTGCCGAAGTCCATGATCTTGCAGACCGGCGGTTGTGCGTTGGGCGAGATCTCGACCAGGTCCAGGCCGGCCTCTTCGGCCAGTTGCAGGGCTTTGGCCGGGTGGACCACGCCTACGTTTTCGCCCTCGGCGCCAATCAGGCGGATTTCGGGGGCGCGGATGCGGTCGTTGACTCGGGGGCCGGTGTCGCGCTGCGGCGGCGCGTTATGAGGTCTGCGGGCTATGGTTTTCGTCCTTGTCTGGTTATTTTTCAGGCCCGCAACGTAAACTTCGTGCGGTCGGCGTTCAACCGCTAATCGATGCCGATGCTGCAAATATCGCGGCTTTCCCCCTTGTTCCCGGGGCAGAGTCTTTGCATCTGACAGTCATAACACGGCGCGACCCCAGATCGCGCCCTGCACAGGAGTGTTTATTGATGAAAGCTGTCATTGCATTGGTCGCAGCCGCCGTTGTCGGCGGGGCCGTCTATTTCCTTGTGATTGCACAGGATCGGGCGGATGGTGTCGCGCCGGCCGACCCGGTTGTCACCACCGAGGTCGAAGACAAGGCGGAAGACACGGCCGACACGGTCGAAGACGCCGTGGAAGAGGTTGTCGAAGAGGTCAAGGACACCGTCGAAGAGGTGACCGAAACCGTGGTGGAAGACGCTGCGGCGGCCGTCGAAACCGTCGTTGAAGAGGCGCAGGAAACCGTCAAGGACGTGGCCGACGCCGTGCAGGACACAGCGGCAGAGGTTGTCGATGACGCCGTTGAGGCGGTGCAGGAAAACGTCACCGATGTCGTCAAGGACGCGGTCAAGGACGTTGGGTCAGATGCGGTTGAAGAGGCCGTCGGCGGCGCAAAGAAACTGCTGGATATCGGCAACTGACGCAAGCCGGAGCCCGCGCCTTTGGCGCGGCACGGCCCGCATTGTCCGAGATCAATGCGCGGGTTTGGCAGTGAAATAGAATGGATGGGCGGTCTCGGTGCAGAGAGCGCCCATTTTCGTTTGTGGTGGAAGGAGGACCGTCATGTTTCGCAAACTTATGGTGCCGGTGGACCTTGGTCACCTCGACAGCCTTGCCCGGTCCCTTGAGTGCGCCGCGGATCTGGCCCACCACTATTCGGCCGAGGTGACTTATGTGGGCGTGACTGCGCCGGGGTGGACATCGATTGCCACCGGGCCGGATCATTTTCGCAGTCAGCTGAACGCCTTTGCGATGGAGCAGGCCGCGCGGACGGGCGTTCCGACGCAGGCCCACGCCGTGATCGCGGGCGATCCGGTGACCGAGGTGGACGACGCGCTGATCGAGGTGGCGCAGGATATCGGGGCCGATCTGATTGTCATGGCAACCCATGTCCCGAAGTTGTCCGACTACGTTTGGCCATCCAACGGGGGGCGGGTCGCCCGTCGGGTCAGCTGTTCGGTCATGCTGGTCAGACCCTGAGCGGCAAACGCAAAAAGCCCCGGTCTGTGCCGGGGCTTTTGCATCGTCGACGTCAAAGGCTTAGTCCAGAAACGCCTTTTCAACCACGTATTGCGCGGGCTTCGAGTTCGCGCCTTCTTCAAGCCCATACCCTTCGAGCAGGTCCTTGATATCAAGGTTGAACGCCAGGTTGCCGCAAACCATCGCGCGGTCGGTGTCGGGGTTGATCGGGTCGACACCCAGATCGGCATAAACCTCGCCCGAGCGCATCAGGTCGGTGATGCGGCCCATCTTGGGGCTCTCTTCGCGGGTGGTGGTCGGGTAATAGCGGATCTTGTCGGCAAAGCCTTCGCCCATCAGCTCGGCCAGCATCTCGTCGGTGCGGATGTCCTCGATCAGCTGCTTGCCGTATTCCAGCTCGCCCACCTCGCGGCAGGTGTGGGTGATGATGACTTCGTCATAATCCTCATAGGTCTGCGGTTCACGCAGCAGGCTGGCAAAGGGCGCAAAGCCGGTGCCGGTGGCAAAGAACCAGATCCGCTTGCCGGGCAGCAGCGCGTCATGCACCAGCGTGCCCACGGGCTTGGGCCGCAGGATGATTTCGTCTCCCGGCTGAATGTGCTGCAGTTTCGAGGTCAGCGGGCCGTCCTGCACCTTGATCGAGTAGAACTCAAGCTCTTCGTCCCACGACGGCGAGGCAATCGAATAGGCGCGCAGCAGGGGTTTCTGTTTGCCCGTCTCGGGGTGCGGATCGCCCATCAGGCCGATCATCACGAATTCGCCCGACCGAAAGCGCAGGCTGGCAGGCCGCGTTACGCGGAAGGAAAACAGACGGTCGGTCCAATGCTTGACCTGCGTTACGGTCTGGGCATCAGGCAGGGCGGGGGCCTTTACAGGCGATGCGGCGGCTTCGGTCACGGGTTTCAGCTCGGTCATTGTCATAATGCGGGTCTGATAAACCCGCACCTCACATCTATCTTTGATTCAAGTCAGAAAAAAGCCACCCCGCCCCGGGCAAAAGCGCGCGGGGTCGAGGGAGGCAGTCGGGGAGAGTCAGCCGCGCAGGCGCGACTGATAGTTATTCTCGGTCCAGTTGGCGCGGAACAGCCATTGATCAGCGGGCTGGCGGGCGGCCAGATCGTCGCTGATCTCGACCTCGTCAAAGCCCGCGCGGCGGGCCATGGCATATTGGTCGGCGATCACATGGCCCTTGGCGCGCAACCGGCCCTTGAAGCCCCGCAGGCGCAGAAGGCGGCCCAGGGTAAAGCCGCGGCCGTCGGCGAAGCTGGGAAAGTCAATGCGGATTGCCTCGACACCCGCCAGGTCCAGCCCGTTGATCTCGGCGTCGGATGCCAGGTCCAGCGCGTTTGCGCCCTCAAACCCGGCGGTCCAGGTGTCGGGCCCAAAGCCCGCGTCCGTCACGATAACGCTCATGCGTTTGCTCCTTGTCTCACGATGCGCCCATCCACCACGTGGATGCCGCATTCGGTCTTGTCCTCTCCGCGCCAGCGCCCCGACCGGGGGTCTTCACCCGGCGCAACCTTGGACGTGCAGGGCGCACATCCGATCGAGGGATAGCCCTGCGCCACAAGCGGGTGCTTGGGCAGGCGGTTTTCTTCCATATAGGCCAGCGTGTCCTCGGGCGCCCAATGTGCCAGCGGGTTCACCTTGATCCGGCCCGTGCTTTCCTCGAGCTCGAAAAACTCCATCGCCGCGCGGCTTTGCGACTGATAGCGCTTGCGCCCGGTGATCCAGCCGTCAAACCCCTTCAGCGCCTTTTCCAGAACCTGCGTCTTGCGCAGATCGCAGCAGGCGTCGGTGTCGCGCAGGCGCAGGGCGCCATAGGGGTCGTCGCGGTCCAGATCGACCTGATCGGCCTTGACGATGCGCACGTCCTTCAGGCCAAGCCGTTCGCTGATCTCGGTCTGATAGACCAGGGTTTCCGCAAACAGCAGCCGCGTGTCGATGAACAGCACCGGGGTCGTCCGGTCCACCATCGCCACAAGATGCAAAAGCGCGACCGATTCGGCGCCAAAGCTCGACACCATGGCGATCTCGCCCGCTTCGGGGTCCTTCAGCGCGCCTTCCAACACCGCGGTGGCCCCGTGGTGGCGATAGCGTGCGTTCAGGGTGTCCACCCGGTCGCGGAGCGTTTCAAGCTCATCAGGTGTCAGCACGGGCGACGTCTCCGGTCTGTCAAAGGGGCTTTGATCATGCTGCATGAGCCCGTTCGACTTTCTCGGGATAAAGTGCTGCCTTGAAGGGCGGCAACCCGACACGGCGATAGGTCTGAAGGAAGGTTTCCTCCGGTCCCTCACGCTGCTCCAGATAGGCCTCGACGATGCGTTCGATGGCCGGCACGATTTCCTCGGCCGAGAAGCCGGGGCCGGCGCGCTCGCCAACCGCTGCTGTTTCGGTTGCGTCCCCGCCCAGCGTCACCTGGTAGTTTTCGACGCCAGCCCGGTCGAGGCCAAGGATGCCGATATGGCCCACATGGTGGTGTCCGCAGGCGTTGATGCAGCCCGAAATCTTGATCTGCAGGTGGCCGATGTCATGTTCCAGCTTCAGCGCGTCAAAGCGTGTCGCAATTTCCTGCGCGATCGGGATCGAGCGGGCCGTGGCCAGCGCACAGTAGTCCATGCCGGGGCAGGCGATGATGTCCGAGATCAGCCCGATGTTCGAGGTCGCCAGACCATGTTCCCGCAGCTGCGCATGGATCGCAGGCAGGTCGGACTTGTGCACATGCGGCAGCACGACGTTCTGTTCGTGGCTGATGCGCAGCTCGTTGTGGCCGTACTGTTCCGCCAGATCTGCCATGACGCGCATCTGCTCGGCAGTGGCGTCGCCGGGGGTTTCGCCGTGGGCCTTCAGGCTGATCTGCACGATGGCATAGCCCTCGGCGCGATGCTCGCGCAGGTTGGTGTCGGCCCAGCTGCGGAAGATGGGATCGGCGTCGCGGGCGGCCAGATAGGCATCGACCGGTGCGTTGCGGAAGGCGGGCGCGGCGAACTGTGCCTGAATGCCTTTCAGCATCTCCTGATCGACGCCCGAGAATTCGGGGCGCAGTTCGGCAAAGCGCGCCTCGACCAGCTCCTGGATTTTCTCCAAGCCGTTCTCATGCACGGTGATCTTGATCCGCGATTTGTACTTGTTGTCGCGGCGGCCGAGGATGTTCCAGACGCTGACGACGGCCTCGAGATAGGGCAGCAGATCGGCCTGCGGCAGGAAGTCCCGCACCACCTTGCCGATCATCGGCGTGCGGCCCAGGCCGCCGCCCACGATGATTTCGTACCCGGCTTCGCCGTTGCGCTCGATCATGCGGATGCCGATGTCATGCGCCTTGGTCACGGCGCGGTCGTTGGGCGAGCCTGTGACCGCGATCTTGAACTTGCGCGGCAGGAACTGGAATTCCGGGTGGTCGGTGGACCACTGGCGGATCAGCTCAGCCACGGGGCGCGGATCGGCGATCTCGTCGGCGGCGGCGCCGGCGAAGTGATCGGCGGTCACGTTGCGGATGGTGTTGCCGCTGGTCTGGATGGCGTGCATCTGCACCTCGGCCAGCGCGTCCAGCATGTCGGGCACGTCGTTCAACTTGGGCCAGTTGTACTGGATGTTCTGACGCGTGGTGAAGTGGCCATAGCCTTTGTCCCAGCGTTCCGCCAGGTACGCCAACTGGCGCATCTGGCCGGAATTCAGCGTGCCATAGGGGATTGCGACCCGCAGCATATAGGCGTGCAGCTGCAGATAGAGACCGTTCATCAGGCGCAGGGGCTTGAATTCGTCCTCGGTCAACGATCCGTCAACGCGGCGTTCAACCTGGGCACGGAATTGCTTGTTGCGTTCCGCGACAAAGGCGGCGTCGAAGTCAGAGTAGGTGTACATCGTCTTGTCCTTAAGGGGCGGGCCGGGCGCGTTTTTCGTCACGAAAAACGGTCAAAATTCCTGGAAGGAATTTTGGTCCCGGCTCAGAGGTCCGCCTGTTTGCCGTGGAAGTAGTTCGAAGGTCCGGTGCGCCGGAAGGTTTCGCGGAAATGTGTCGGCTCCGGACCGTGCAGCCCTTCGGCCACATCCGCCAGGTAGACGCCAACGGCCTCGGAACTGCGCGCCTCGGCGTTCAGCAGCTGGATCTGCGCATCGGCCTCATCCGTCAGCACTTCGGCCTCGGACAAGTTTCGCGTCCACGCACCGTCGCGGGTCAGATAGATCACGTCACCTTCCTGCAGGGCATTGGCGGTGATCACCTTGGGGGTAAATGCCTTGGGCATCAGGCAAACTCCTGTTCATTCGTCATGTTCGAGACCACGTCCGCCGCATCACGCGGCGCGAGGCCAAAAAGGGTCAGGGCAGGGCCGTCCATCGCGGCACCGGCCACATCGTCGGACAGCCGTCCCAGCGTCGAGCTCAGCACCCGTTGATCGGCGCGCGAGGCGTTCTCGACCAGTGTCACCGGCGTGGCAGGATCGGCGCCATGCATCATCAGGCGGCCCTGGATGAACCGCGCCGCACGCTTGCCCATGTAGATCGCGGCCACTTCCCCGGGGCGGGCCAGCACTTTCCAGTCGTGGTCGGCAAAGCCCTTGATGTCATGCCCGGTCAGGAACCGGACCGAGGAATTGCGGCCCCGCTTCGTCAGGCTTTGACCGATCGAAGCGACGGAAGCGCTGGCTGCCGTGATCCCGGGCACGATATGCCAGGTGATCCCCGCCGCATCGACCGCGTCGATCTCTTCGTCCAGACGCCCAAAGACCGTGGGATCCCCTGATTTCAGCCGCACCACCTGCGCGCCTGCGCCCGCGTGTTCGACGATCAGCCGGTTGATCTGGTCCTGCGACATCGAGGGGCCAAAGCCCTCTTTGCCCGCGTCGACCATCACCGCCTCGCGACGGGCCAGTTCCAGGATCTCGGGGCTGACCAGCCTGTCAAAGATCACGACATCCGCCGTATCCAGCGCCTTGCGCGCCTTCAGCGTCAAAAGTTCCGGATCCCCCGGGCCCGAGCCGACAAAGGCGACGTGACCGGCCTTGTCCCCAGCCGCCATGTGTTCGGCCAGCAGGGTGTCCAGTGTCTGGGAAATCTCGTCCTCGCCCGAGGCGCGGGGGCCGCGGTTGAAATAGAAGTCGGCCCAGAAGTCGCGGCGGCGGCGTCCGGCGGGCAGCGCCTCGACCATCTTGCGAAAGCTCTTGCCGATCCGCGCCAGCGTGCCCAGCGTGGTGGGCAGCCGTTCTTCCAGATCGGCCTTGATCGCGCGGGCCAGAACCGGGGCCGCGCCCTCGGTGCCGATGGCCACCGTCACCGGATCACGGTCGACAATGGCAGGTGTGATGAACTGGCTGTCGGCCAGGTTGTCGACGATGTTCGTCAGGGCCCCGTCCGCGCGGGCCAAAGCGGTGGTACGCGCATCCTCGGCTGCATCCTCGTCCGCCGCATAGAACAGCACTGCGCAGGCCGCATCGCCCGGTTCCATCGCGCGGCGGACCAGGCGCAGGCGGTTGTCATCCGCCCAGGTTTCGATCTGCGCCTCGGGCGTAGGTGCAAAAACGGTGATCCGCGCCTCGGTCTTCAGCAGCAACCGCAGCTTTGCAATGGCCGCCTCTCCGCCACCCGACAGCACAACGCGCCGTCCGGCGAGGGCGACAAAGATCGGAAAGTGTTGCATGGGGCGCGGCTCCGGCACTGTGTTTGGACCTGATATATAGAACAATTTCCCGATATCCCGCCACCTGCTTGCGAAAACAAGTACGTTTGTTCTATGTTGTGGGCCAATCGGGATGAGCGTTTCGCCAAAGGGGCATCGAACAGAATGGACGTACGGATCGACGAGACGGATCGGAAAATCCTCAAGGAGTTGCAGCGCGACGCCAGCCAGTCGCTGGACGAGATTGCGCGTGAAGTGGGGTCGTCAAAGACCCCGGTCTGGAACCGAATCCGCAAGATGCGCGAGGCCGGTGTTCTTGGAAAACAGACTGTCGAGCTGGACGCCGAGGCGCTTGGGTTCGAGGCCTGTTTCTTTGTGCTGATCCGAACCTCGGAACACGAGGCCGACTGGCAGCGTCGTTTCCTTGAGGCGCTGCGCCAGAGACCCGAGGTGCAGGAAGCGCACCGGCTGGCCGGGGACATCGACTATATCCTGAAGGTGCGGGTGCAGAACGCGCGGGCTTATGACGCCTTTTACCAGGCGCTGATTTCCGAGGTGCGGGTGCACAATGTCACCGCGCTTTTGTCGATGGAAGAGATCAAGTCGACCACGGCCCTGCCGCTTTAGACGGTGACCTGCAGCTGCTCGAGCCCGTGGAAGTGATAGCTGTTGGCATAGCGCGGCGGCGTGGCCAGCCGCAGGTTGGGGCAACGGTCAAAGAGGATCGGCAGGGCGATCTGCAGTTCCAGTCGCGCCAGCGGGGCACCCACGCAGAAGTGCAAACCTCCGCCGAAGCTGGTGTTGGTCTGCACCGAGCGGGCGGGGTTGAAACGATGGGGATCTTGCCAGACGGCGGGGTCCCGGTTGGCGGCCCCCAGCAGCAGCGCGACCTGGTCGCCGCGCTGGAAGGTGTGGCCAAAAACCTCTGTCTCGTCATAGGCATAGCGGGTGAACATATGCAGCGGCGGATCGAGGCGCAGGATTTCCTCGGTGATGCTCTGCGCGGTCTCTGAGGTCGGGACAACGCCTTCGTCCAGCAGCAGTTTCACCCCGTTGCCCATGCTGTGCACCGTGGCTTCGTGACCGGCGTTCAGAAGCAGAATGCAGGTGGTGATCAGCTCGGGGGTCGAGAGCTTTTCGCCATCCTCTTCGGCGGCAATCAACTGCGTGATCAGATCGTCACGCGGGTCGTTGCGCCGCGCGTCGATGTAGTCGGTCAGGAAACCCGTGAACTCGGTCGAGGCCTGTGCCGCCGCCTCTTCGATCGCGCGATCGCGGCGCGCCATGTACATGGCGACCATGGCGTTGGACCAGGCCAGAAGCTGGTCGGCCATATCGTCCGGCACGCCCAACAGACGGGCAATGACGATCACCGGAATGCGCTGGCAATAGGTCTGAAGCAGGTCAAAGTCGCCGGATGGAAACCCATCGATCAGTTGGTGTGACAGCGCAGCAATCTCGGGCCCCAGGGCCGCGATCCGGCGCGAGGTAAAGGCCCGCAGCACCAACCCGCGCAGCCGGGTGTGGCGGGGCGGTTCCAGCTCGAGCATCGAATGCGCCTCGATGTCGTAGAACGGTTTCAGATGCGGCGGCACCTCGGGCGCCATCTCGGACGGAACCTCGCGCCCGAACCGCCGGTCCTTGAGCAGGGCATTGACCGCCGCGTGGCTGGCCGCAGCGGGCATCTTGTAGTCCTCCCAGAACACAAGGTCCCCCATGCCGCGCAGGCGGTCATAAAAGGGGTAGGGGTTCTGGACAAACTCGGGATCGGTCGGGGATTGGCGGATCGTCTTCATGGGCAGAGCTTTGCCCGCAGGGGCTGGTCAAGGCAAGGTGGCTCTTGTTAGGTCATGGGCATGAAAGTTGCCCGCCTGTCCCGCGTCGCCGCCATGGCGCTGATCCTGGCCGCTGCCGCTTTGGTCGCGGGCGGCGTCTGGGTGTTCAGCTACCGACAGGCCCTGGATCAGGCGGCCGCCCGCGGCCAATCGGATCTGGCACTGGCTGCCGACCGGCTGCAGGCACAGCTGCGGCGGTTTCAGGAGATGGCGGTCTTGCTGGCCGATCACCCGGCGCTTGTTGATCTGGCATCGGGCGGGGATGTCGAGGCGGCGCAGGCGCTGCTGCTGGCCGCGAACGACAAGACCGGTGCGTTGAACCTTGTCTTTGTCTCGACCGACCGTCGGGTACTGGCCTCGGCCACGCCCGAGGTCGAGGCCGGACTGGCCCAGTCCCATTATGTCACCCGCGCCCTGCAAGGCGCGCTGGGATCGGACTACGGCTTCTTTGGCACGGATCACCGGCGTGCGTATTTCTATGCCGCCCCCTATTTTGAACCGGGCGGGAATGTGGGCGGCGTGCTGGTGGTTGTCGTTGACATCGACAATGTAGAGTTTGCCTGGCGCGGCTCGAACCCCTCGATCTTTTTCACTGGCCGCGATGGTGCCGTCTTTGTCACCAACCGAAGCGAACTGTTGTCCTGGCAACGCAGCCCGGCCGACGGACCGTTGATTGCGCCGGGCAAGAGCGAGACGGACTATGGTCGCCGCATCGTCGGCGGGCACGAGCTTTGGTATGGCGACTGGGGCGTCTATGTGCCATCGCCGGGGCTGCATCTTCAGCGGCATCTGCCGGTGATCGACATGACAGGTGAGACGCTGATCGACCTTGCCCCGGCTCGGCGGCTGGCGGCCTTGCAGGCCGCGGTTGTCGTTGCCGTGCTCTTGTTCTTCAGCGCCTTGCTGTTCCTGACAACCGAACGCCGCCGTGCCCTGGCCGAGGCCAACGCCAAGCTTGAGGCGCGTGTCAGCGAGCGCACGCGCGCGCTGGTCGGCGCGAACGAGGCGCTGCGGCGCGAGGTGACCGAGCGGCAAGAGGCCGAGGCGGCGCTGAAGCTTGCGCAGGCGGAACTGGTGCAGGCGGGCAAGCTTTCGGCGCTGGGCAAAATGTCGGCAGGGATCAGTCACGAGTTGAACCAGCCGCTGATGGCGATCCGCTCTTTTGCCGAAAACGGCGAGGCCTTTCTGGAACGGGGCCGCACGGACCGGGTGGTCGACAACCTGAACCGCATTTCGGACATGGCGCGGCGCATGGGACGGATCATCAAGAACCTGCGGGCCTTTGCGCGGCAGGAAAGTGAACCGCTCAGCCGGGTCGATATCGTCGCGGTCCTGCAAAGCGCGATCGAACTGGCCGAGGGGCGGCTCAAGACGTCGGACGTGACGCTGCATTGGGCACCGCCCCCGGGCCCGGTCTGGGTGCGCGGCGGCGAGGTCCGGCTGGGGCAGGTCTTTGTGAACCTGATCGGCAACGCCGCTGACGCGATGGAGGGCGCGCCGCGCCGCGAGCTGTTTGTCGAGGTCCATCAAGAAGCACCGCTGAAAGTCACGGTGCGCGACACGGGGCCCGGGTTGCACGATCCGGAAAAGATCTTCGATCCGTTCTACACCACCAAGGCCGTCGGCGATGGTGAAAGCATGGGGCTTGGCCTGTCGATCAGCTATGGCCTTGTGCAAAGTTTTGGCGGCACGATCCAGGGTGCAAATGCGCCGGACGGTGGCGCTGTTTTCACAGTGGAACTTGAACTTTGGCCTAACGAGGTGGCTGCATGACCCGACGGGTTCTACTGGTGGATGACGATGCCGCAGTGCGCGAGGCGCTGGGCCAGACGCTGGAGCTGAATGACTTTGACGCCGTGACGGCTGGCAGTTTTGTCGAGGCCAAGGATCTGATCACGGCGGATTTTGCGGGTGTCATCGTCTCGGACATCCGGATGCCGGGGCGGGATGGGTTTCACCTGCTGGGCTATGCGCACGAACAGGACCCCGACTTGCCGGTGATCCTGCTGACCGGCGAGGGCGACATCCCGATGACCGTGCGTGCCATGCGCGAAGGGGCCTTCAACTTTCTCGAAAAACCCTGTGCTCCCAGCGATCTTGTGGCCGTCATCGAACGGGGCTTGCGCGCCCGGAACCTGGTGCTGGACAACCGCCGCCTGCGCGAAGAGCGCGAATCCGGCGATCCCGCCGCGCGCATGCTGTTCGGCAAATCCGATCTCGCCGAAGCCCTGCGCGCCAAGGCCCGTGCGGCCGCTGGCTCGGGCGCGGATGTTCTGATCACCGGGCCAAGGGGCTCGGGCGTCTCGAAGGTGGCCGAGGCCATCCACTTGTGTTCCCTTCGCGCCAAGGGCCCTTTCGAAAAGCGCGCGGCCCAGACGCTGGGACGCCACGACCTTGGACCGTTGGTGCAGCACTGCGCAGGGGGAACGCTGTTTCTGGACCGGATCGCCGACATGTCGATGGACGGGCAACTGGCGCTGTTCGACCTGCTCGAGGCCGCCGACACCGATGTCTGCGTGATCGCCGGTGGGACGGACGACATGGCGAAACAGGTGCAGGACGGGCAGTTTCTGGCCGACCTTTATTACCGGCTGTCGGTCATGGAAGTCCGCATCCCGGCGCTGTCGGAACGTCCCGAGGACATCCCGGTACTGTTCCGTCACTATGTGGAACAGGCCGCCGAACAAGCGGGTCTGACCGCGCCCGAGATCACCTCGGACGTGGTGGCGGGCCTTGTTGCGCGGGAATGGCCGGGCAACGCGCGGGCGTTGATGAGCACGGCGATGCGCTTTGTCCTTGGGTTGGCCGAACCGGAAGAGGGCGCCGCCGAACCGGGATTGACGGAACGATTGGCACAGGTGGAACGGTCGCTTCTGACCGAGGCGCTGCGCACCTCCAAGGGGCAGGCCTCTGCCGCCGCCAAGGCGCTGAAGCTTCCGCGCAAGACCTTTTACGACAAGCTGACGAAATACAGCATCCGGCCCGAGGACTATCGTTAGTCACGCGCGCCTTGCGGGCAGCGCCTTTGCGAGATGCCAGTTCGGCGCGGCGGCGGACTGCATGGATCCGGTTGTTTTCATCTGTTCAAGGTGCCAACGGCCGATCATTGTCGGCGGAAATTCTGGAAGGGAGCGACAGAATGAATGTAGACGGAGGATGTTTGTGCGGCGCCATCACCTATAGGGCGGTCGTCAATCCGGACCGCTGTGTGATCTGCCATTGCAAGACCTGCCAGGTCAACTCCGGCACAGCCTTTGGCTGGGTTGTCCACGTTCAGGATCGACAGTTTGACCTGACGCGCGGCGCATTGAAGGTTTGTGAAACCACGGCTGACAGCGGGCGACGCCGGTGTCTGAGTTTTTGCGGTGACTGCGGAACTCGAATTCATGCACACACACCCGACCTGCCGGACAGTTTCTTCGGCCTGAGGGTCGGCACCGTCAATCAGCGTGATCGTCTTGCGCCGAAGACGCAGGTCTGGTGCCGGTCTGCGCAGCCTTGGGCCCTGGACCTGTCGCAGGTTCCCGGCATCGAAACGCAGGGCAGATAACGTGTGTCCTGCCCTGCGATATCGCAAGTGTTGCTTCGTGGGCGCGCGCTAGCCACAGACAAAATGCATGGTGTCGAAGCTGCGTCGCCAGTCGGCCACCTCGGCGGCGATGTCGTCGTCGTTCAGACCGCGCACGATCAAACGCGCCAACCTGTCGGCGTGGTCCCGCGTCATGCCCCATCGGACCAGTTCGGGTGTGCCGATCCGCAGGCCGTTCATATCCCCCTCGACGGGTGCGACGGGCAGGCCGATGCCGCAGGCCAGGAAGCCCGCCTTGCGCAAGGTCCTTGACGCGGCCTGACCGCCGCCGAAGTCCTCGGCCAGAACCGCAAACTGATGCGACTTCGTGAACCCCTCGCGCCCGGCAAAGACCGGGATGCCCTGGGTTTCAAGGGCTTGCGCAAGGGCGCGGGCCATGGCGATCATCTCGGCGGCGTAATCGCGGCCATACTCGCGCCAGTCCAGCATCGTCACCGCCAAAGCCGCCGACTTTGCAGCATCGAAATTGGCCGTCATCCCCGGAAAAGCGATGGAGTCCAGCGCCTTGGCAATCTCTGGGTCATTGGTGACAATAAGACCGCCGGCGGGACCGCCCAGGCTTTTGTAGGTGCTCATCGTCATGAAATGCGCGCCCTCGGCCAGCGGATTGCGCCAGGCCCTGCCAGCGATGATCCCGCACTGATGCGCGGCGTCGAACATGACCTTTGCACCGATCTCGTCCGCGATGGCGCGGACCTCTCGAACCGGGTGTTCGAACAGGTTGAGGCTGCCGCCCACCGTGATCAGCTTGGGCCGTTCCCGCAGTGCCAGTTCGCGCAACTGGTCCAGATCGACGGTATAGCCGTCGGCATCCGTCGGTGCATCCAGCGTGCGCAGACCGAACAACCCGGCACATCCCGCGCCGTGATGGGTGACATGCCCCCCGATCGAGGCCGGCGGCGCGATGATCGTATCGCCCGCTTTGCAGGTGGCCATGAACCCGTATAGGTTGGCAATCGCCCCAGAAGGCACGCGGATCTCTGCGAATTTGGCGTCAAAGACCTCGGCGCAGAGCTCGGCGCAGATGACTTCGATCTCTTCGATCGCCTCGAGGCCCATCTCGTACTTGTCGCCCGGATATCCAAGCGAAGGACGCGACCCGATGCCCGAGGACAACAGCGCCTCGGCCTTTGGGTTCATCACGTTGGTCGCCGGGTTCAGGTTAAAGCATTCCTGTTCGTGGATGGCGCGATTTCGGTCTGCCAGCTGCCCGATCCGGTCAAGCAGCGCCACCGAGGACGTGCCCGTCGTATCGGTTGCGATCCGCTGAACCAGAGTTTCGCTTGCGGCCGGAACCCAGTCCCGTGTTTGCATGGTCATCGCATTCCCCTTCTTTGCCTGTGTCCAGATTGAAGAGATCACGAGACATTGCAAACCAGTTCTGCTATTTCTTGGCGTAGAAAAACTAAGGCTCACGTCCATGGCAGTTGCCCCACGCCGCCCCAAAGGCCCCCCGCTGAACGCCCTGCGTGCGTTCGAGGCCGCAGCGCGGCTGGAAAGCTTTGTGGCCGCCGCAGATGAGTTGGGCGTGACGGCAGGCGCGGTCTCGCAGCACGTCAAGGCGCTGGAGGGATGGGCCGGGACCGACCTGTTTGAGCGGCGGGCGCATGGGGTCGCGCTGTCGTCCGCCGGGCGGGCGCTGGTGGATGAGTTCACGCGCGCCTTCGATCAGCTGGCGGCAGCGACGCAGTCCTTGCGCAATCTTGCCCCCAACCGCGACATCCACATCGCCGCACTGCCGTCGATCGCCCAGCTCTGGCTGCCGCCACGATTGGGCAAGCTGCGCGACCGGCGACCCGATCTGAATGTCTCGGTCACGGCGATGGAAAACCCACCAAGCCTATCGCGTGAGTTGTTCGATCTGTCGGTCTTTTTTGCCGCGCCAACCGGGCAAGCGGATCAGGTCGTGCTGGAAGAGGACAGGATTTTTCCCGTCTGCTCGCCAAAGCTGGCAGAGGGTCTGGATCTTGAGAAGGTTCAATTGCTGCAGGATCAGACCTGGAAAGAGGATTGGTCCCTGTGGTCGCGGGCGGCGGGTGTGCCGGTGGGGGACCCTGACAGGGGCCCGAGGTATTCGCTGTATGCCCTTGCCGTGGAAGAGGCCAAGTCCGGCGCCGGCGCCTTGATGGGGCACGGGTGCCTGGTGGAGCACGCGCTGCGGACCGGCGACCTGACCCGAGCCGCGACGATCAGCATCGCCACCGGCATGGTGCTTGCGCTTGAGCTGCCTCATGTGTCCCGCCGCCATCCAGAGATCGAAGAAGTGGCGGAACAGCTTCGGGCCGGCGCCTGAACGGTTCCCTTGGATCGTCCCTCAACGTTCCTACCAGCGATCATGCGCGTCGAGTGCAGTCGGTAGGCAGCGTCAGACGGGGCATCCCGGCGAATCACTTCCGTACATTCCGCGATTCGGACCGAGTCGCATCTGTGTGGATTTCCGCACAGCCCCGCAAAACCAGTGTGCGGGAAATCGCACACCGCGTTTTTTCGGATAGCGCTAACCGTTTTTGGTGGTGCGTTTAAGGGGCTGATTTTAAGCGATAAAACCCGAAATTTGCGAGGCTTGAATCAAGCTCTTGAGCGACGGTCAACAGATCGAGTTCATTGAATGTGCAGCGTGCCCACGGAAGAGGCACCCAGCAAATGCAACCGAGACGTTCCGGGAGGACTCAATGCAAAAGTTTCTAATGACAGTGGCCGCAGTTGCCGCGCTTGGCACCAGCGCCACCACCGCCGCAGCGGCTTGTGACGACGGCGAAATCGTCATCAAGTTTAGCCACGTCACCAACACCGACCGCCACCCCAAGGGCATCGCCGCGACGCTGTTCGAACAGCGCGTGAACTCTGAAATGGACGGCAAGGTCTGTGTCGAAGTCTTTGGCAACTCGACGCTCTACAACGATGACCAGGTTCTCGAAGCCATGCTGCAGGGCGACGTCCAAATGGCCGCGCCGTCGTTGTCGAAGTTCGAGCAGTTCACCAAGAAATTCCGCATCTTCGATCTGCCCTTCATGTTCGCCAACATCGAAGCTGTGGACGCGTTCCAGTCCAGCGAGACCGGTCAGGCGATGAAGGAATCGATGACCCGCCGCGGTCTGCTGGGGCTGGAGTTCTGGCACAACGGCATGAAGCAGTTCTCGGCCAACCAGCCGCTGCTTGACCCTTCGGATGCCGAAGGCCTGAAATTCCGCGTCCAGCCGTCCGACGTGCTGGTTGCCCAAATGAACGCACTGGGCGCCTCGCCTCAGCCGATGGCCTTCTCCGAGGTCTATGGCGCGCTGCAGACTGGCGTTGTGGACGGGCAGGAAAACACCTGGTCGAACATCTATGGTCAGAAGTTCTTTGAGGTGCAGGACGGCATCTCGGAAACCAACCACGGCATCATTGATTACCTGGTCGTGACCTCGGTCGATTTCTGGGACTCGCTGCCTGCTGACATCCGGGACCAACTGGCCACCATTCTGAACGAAGTCACCGTGGCCCGTAACTCGGAAGCCTTTGCCGTTAACGAGGCAGCCAAGCAGTCGATCATCGACGCCGGTGGTGTCGTCCGTCAGCTGACCGCCGAACAGCGCGCCGCCTGGGTCGCCGCGATGAAGCCGGTCTGGGATCAGTTCGAAAAAGACGTGGGCGCGGACAACATCGCAGCCGCGCAGCAGATCAACGCGTCGTTCTAAGCGTCTGATTTTTCAGAAAAATGGAAAAGGCGGCTCGGCCACCGGGCCGCCTTTTTCGAACCCGAAACCCAAGTCGGAGGAGACGCGATGAGCACTCATCACCAACCCCGGTCCGCTTTTGCAGCCGTCGTGAACGAGCTGGAGGAAGCGGCGATCGCCATCCTGCTGGGGCTGATGACCCTGGTGACCTTTGTCAACGTCGTGCTCCGGTACGTTTTCAACACCGCTTTCATCTGGGGCCTCGAAGTGACGCTGGTGCTGTTTGCCTGGCTCGTGATCTTTGGCGTGTCCTATGCCTTCAAGGTGACCGCGCACCTGGGTGTCGATGCGATCCTGAACGTTGTCTCTTCGCCCGTTCGCCGGATCCTGGTCCTGATCTCGATCGTGGCCTGCATCGCCTACGGGTTCCTGCTGTTGAAAGGGTCGTGGGACTATTGGGCCCCCTTCGCGGGCCTTGATGCCACCACGGGCCGTTGGTTCCCCACGGGCTTTGCCAACAGCCGGGACCAGTCCTGGTACGAAACCGAGCAGATCCCGATCCCCTTTGCCAAGGCCTGGCTGGAAGCCACGTTCAACTTCGGCGAGGAATACGAAAAGCTGCCGCGTTTCATACCCTATTCCATTCTGCCCTTCGGTTGTGCGCTGATCCTGTTCCGGATCATCCAGGCCGGTCTGCGCGTGCTGCGCGGTGAACAGGGCAGCCTGATTGTCAGCCACGAAGCCGAGGACGCCGTCGATGAAGTCGCGTCCATGAACAAAGGGGACTAGGCCTGTGGAAGTTGTCATTCTCTTCGTTCTGGTGATCGGCCTGCTGTTGATTGGCGTCCCGATTGCCGTTGCCCTTGGCCTCAGCTCGACCGTGTTCCTGCTGGCCTTTTCGGACACATCGCTCGCGTCCATTGCGCAGAGCTTTTATCAGGCCATGGCGGGTCACTACACGCTGCTGGCGATCCCCTTTTTCATTCTGGCCTCAAGCTTCATGTCGACCGGCGGGGTGGCGAAACGGATCATCCGTTTCTCGATTGCCTGTGTGGGCCACATGCGCGGCGGTCTGGCCATCGCGGGTGTCTTTGCCTGCATGTTGTTCGCGGCCCTTTCGGGATCGTCCCCCGCAACCGTGGTTGCCATCGGGTCGATCGTCATCGCGGCGATGCGCCAGGTGGGCTACACCAAGGACTTTGCCGCGGGTGTGATCTGTAACGCGGGCACGCTGGGCATCCTGATCCCACCCTCGATCGTGATGGTCGTCTATGCGTCAGCTGTTGAAGTGTCGGTTGGCCGGATGTTCCTGGCCGGTGTCATTCCCGGTATCATGGCGGGCTTGATGCTGATGATCACCATCTACGTGATGGCCGTTCGCAAGAACATGCCCAAGGGGGAATGGGCCGGCTGGGGTGAAGTCTGGAAGTCCTTTGCCGATGCCTTCTGGGGGCTTATGCTGATTGCGATCATCATGATCGGGATCTACGGCATCCCCGGCATCACCGGCGCGATCTTCACGCCGACCGAAGCAGCGGCTGTTGCCTCTGTCTACGCCTTCATCGTGGCCTGTTTTGTCTATCGTGACATGGGTCCGCTGGCCGCCAAGGAAGAGGGCGGCAGACCCCTGTCGCTGCTGCAGAAGCCGCATGCGCTGATCACTGCGCTCTTCCACCGCGACACCAAGAACACGCTCTTTGACGCGGGCAAGCTGACCGTGACGCTGATGTTCATCATCGCCAACGCGCTGATCCTGAAGCACGTGTTGACGGACGAGCAGATCCCGCAGCAGATCGCAGGCGCGATGCTGGCCGCAGGCTTTGGCCCGATCATGTTCCTGGTGATCGTGAACATCATCCTGCTGATCGGTGGCCAGTTCATGGAACCCTCGGGCCTGATCGTGATCGTGGCGCCGCTGGTCTTCCCGATCGCCATCGAGCTGGGCATTGACCCGATCCACCTGGGCATCATCATGGTGGTCAACATGGAGATCGGCATGATCACCCCGCCGGTCGGTCTGAACCTGTTCGTCACCTCGGGTGTCGCAGGGATGCCGATGATGCGGGTTGTCCGGGCGGCGCTGCCCTTCCTGGCCGTGCTCTTTGTCTTCCTGATCATGGTGACCTACATCCCGGCGATCTCGACCTACCTGCCCAACAGCATCATGGGACCAGAGATCATCATCAGGTAGCGCTGAGACCTCGGTCAGTTGCCAAGCTGCGGCGCCTTCGGAAACGGAGGCGCCGTTTTTTTTGAGTATTTGGAGAAAGATGAAAGGGAAGGTGTCGCTTTCGGGACAGCTGTGTTCGTGCATGGCTTGCGCGTTTTTTGGGACTGGCGGAGGCTCGGGTTCGACAAGAGAGTGGGGGACCCGTGCACCAAGATCTGATGATGCCGACCGAATGGACGCCCGAACAGCGCCTGTTTCCACATCAGGTTGGCTTTACCTGTCCGCCATTCGACTTTGACGCAGCGCCCTCGGATTTTCTGCGCATCGCACCGCGCAGCGTGGGGGTGCATGGCTGGATGTTGCACGATCCGAACTACGCGCATGGGCTGGATCAAAGAAAACGCAACTTCGGCATGTTGGAAGAGTTTGTGCATTGCATGGCGCGCAACGGTGTCATGGTGGCCGGGCAGGTGGGCTCGAACTGGGTGCATGCCAGCGGGTTGGGCGTCGAAGGCATCCGCCAGCATTGCGCAGATCTGTCGGATCGGTACGGGTTGAAGTTCAACATGGCGGGGTACGCCATGGTCGAAGCCCTGCGTGCGCTGAATGTCGAGAAGGTGGCGCTGAACGCCGCCTATCATTGGCCGACCTGGTGGCAGGGCACCGTGGGGTTCCTGCAAGAGGCCGGGTTTGATGTGCTGTGGGCGGGCAACTTCGTCGATCAGGGCTGGTTTGACAGCCAGGAAGCGGTGAACGCCAAGCGCTGGATCTTTGACGGCGAACTGGCGCGCAAGAGCTTTGAATATGTGGCCGAGCAGGCGCCGGGGGCCGATGCCTATCTGATCAACGGCATGTGCAACTTCCGCTCGGGGCCGGGCGGCGTGCCCGAACGCCCCTTGCAGTTGACGCCGTTGCTGGAAGCTACGCTGGGCAAGCCTGTCATCGGCCATGACACGGCGCTGTATTGGGCAATCTTCCGCGATCTGGGGATTGCGCCGGTTGGGGGGCACGGAACTTTGTTGGAGAGCCTCGATGCATAAGATCCTCGCGCTGTGGGCAGTGCCCCGGTCAACCTCGACCGCCTTTGAATGGATGATGCGCCAGCGGGGCGACATGGATTGTCTGCACGAACCCTTTGGTGAGGCCTGGTATCAGGGCGAGGATCCGCTGTGGCCAAGGTTCAAGGACGGCGATGTCACAACGCCGGGGCTTACGCTGGACAGCGTCTGGCAGGACATTCAGGCCCGCGCCGCGCGGGGGCCGGTCTTCCTCAAGGATTTTCCGCATTACATCAACCACATGTGGACGCCGCCGTTTCTGGCGCAGATGACCCATGCCTTTCTGATCCGGGATCCGGCCAAGACAATTTCGTCGATGTATGACAAATGGCCGGATTTTGATGAAAGAGAGGTGGGATTTCCCGAACAACGGGCGCTCTTTGATCTGCTTTGGGCCCTGAACGGAACACCGCCGCCGGTGATCGACAGCGACGATCTGCTGGAAAATCCCGAGGGCATGGTCAGGGCCTTTTGCGAAGCGGTGGACATTCCCTTTCTGCCCGAGGCGCTGTCATGGGAGCCCGGCGGCGACCCGTCTGAGCACAGCTGGTGGGACGGTGGATCGTTTCATCACAACCTTGCCAAATCAACCGGGCTGGTGCCGCAGAAACGCAAATATGTGGAAGTCAACGAGGCGCCCGTCCGTGTGCAGCGCGTGCATCGGCGGATGAAACCGCATTACGACCACATGCTGCAGCATCGCATCAGGCTTGGTGAAACCTGAGGCCGGGTTAGCGGTTTGCCAACCGCTCGAGTTTCCCCGACAGGTTCGCTTTGACCGAGGGCCATTCGCTGGCGATGATCGAATAGACGGCGGTGTCGCGCACCGTGCCGTTCTTCATGATCATGTTCGACCGCAGGATGCCGTCGAGCTTGGCCCCCAACCGTTCGATGGCGCGGCGGCTTTGGCTGTTCATGAAATGGGTGCGGAACTCGACGCAGACGCAGTTCAGCTCTTCAAAGGCGTGGGTCAGCAGCATGAGCTTGCATTCGGTGTTCACCGGCGTGCCCTGGACCGCTGCACGGTACCAGGTGCTGCCGATCTCGACCCTGTGGTTGGCCTTGGAGGTGTTCATGAAGGTCGTCATGCCGACCGCCTTGCCCGAGCCTTGCTCGATCACTGCAAAGGCCTGCATGTCGGGCTGTGCGATCCGGCGCACGATGTCGGCTTGCATGCCTTCGGCTGAGGGCACTGTCGTGTACCACAGCTTGTGCAACTCGCCGTCATTCGAGGCCTCTTGCAGGTCCTCAAGGTGATCCGGCGACAGCGGGACAAGCGCCGCGAATGTGCCGGTCAGGGTGACGGCGGGGGGCCACACTTGCATGATGTATCCTTCGGCGAAGCGCTCTCAGGCGGCGTTCAGGGCGTCGATGATGGCGCCAAAGTCTGCGGCTTTCAGGCTCGCACCGCCAACCAGCGCGCCATCGACGTTCGACACGGCAAAGATCTCGGTGGCGTTGCCGGGTTTCACACTGCCGCCATAGAGCAGGCGCATGCCGTCCCCGGCCTCGCCAAACCGGGCGACCAGTTCGGCGCGCATGAAGGCATGCACCTCGCCGATCTGTTGCAGCGTGGGCACCTTGCCGGTGCCGATGGCCCAGACCGGTTCATAGGCAACGACCAGCGCGGCGGTTGCACCCTCGGGGATCGAGCCCGCCAGTTGCGTGCCGACCACGTCCAGCGTCTTGCCGCTTTCACGTTCTTCCAGCGTTTCGCCAACGCAGACAACCGCCACAAGGCCCGCGTCCAGCACGGCCTGGGTCTTGGCGGCAACGTCGGCGTCCGTCTCGCCGTGATCGGTGCGGCGTTCCGAGTGACCGGTGATCACATGGGTCGCGCCCGCATCTGCAAGGATCGGGGCCGAGACATCACCGGTGTGCGCGCCGCTGGCATTGGCGTGGCAGTCCTGAGCCCCGACGGCGATACCCGCTGCGCGGCCGGCGGCGACGGCGATAAGCGGAGCAGGGGGGCAGATCAGAACCTCGGCATCCCCGGCCGCCGCATAGGGTGCCATCGCGTCCAGTTCGGCCAGGGCCGCCTGGCTGCCGTTCATTTTCCAATTGCCTGCTGCCAGTTTCCGCCGCATGGGTCCCTCCGAAATGGTGTCGTTACCATCTCATACGCGGACAGACCGAGGTCAAGTCGAATGCTGCGGTGCGGGTGTCCGCGGGCCTACTGACCGGGGGTCTGCTCGGCCGTCAGTTCAGAGACATCCTTGAACTTGATCGATTCGCCACAACCGCAGGCATCGGCGACATTTGGGTTGTTGAACCTGAAGCCGGATTCCAGAAGGCCGGTTTCATAGTCGATCTGGGTGCCAAAGAGGAACATCTGGGCCATCGGCGCAATCAGGATCCGCGCCCCGTCCTGTTCGACGACCTCGTCGTTGGCCTCGGCCTCATCGACATAGTCCATGGTGTATTCCATGCCCGCGCAGCCGCCTTTCTTGACGCCAATGCGCAGACCGGCGCGACCGTCACGCTCCATCAGGCCGCGGATCTGCTTGATCGCGGCATCGGTCATTGTAACTGCCTGTTTTCCGGGAATGCCAAACATGCCTGGTCTCCTTTGGTCACAATCTAAGCGCCCACCCTTGGCGGGACAAGCGGTCGGTCGGGATTTCCTGCAACCGTGATGCACGAGGGCCGATTGCCGGGAATCACGGTGTGTGAAGCGACCTGTGTCGGGCCCGAAATCCTTTGGACCCAAAGGCCGGGTTTACATGAACCCAAGCTCGAGCCGGGCTTCGTCAGACATCATTTCCATGCCCCAGGGCGGCTCCCAGGTCAGTTCCACGTCCACCTGTTTCACACCCGGCAAAGGCTCGATCGCCTCGGCGACCCAGCCAGGCATCTCGCCCGCCACGGGGCACCCCGGTGCGGTCAGGCTCATGATCACGCGGACTTCGTTTTCGGCCGAGATGTCAATGGTGTAGATCAGGCCAAGGTCATAGATGTTGACCGGGATTTCCGGGTCGTAAACGGTGCGGCACGCCTCGCATACAGTATCGAACAACGGATGATCTGTACTCGACGGCGCAATCAGCGGCGCGCCTTCCAGTGGCTGCGATGCTTCGTTCATGAGGAACCCTCTGACAATAATTCTGACCAAAGATATAGGGAATACCCCCGGCGGGGTAAAGGGCAGCCGGTGCGACGGGTCGCCTTCAATCGTGGTGAACAAAAAATTAACAAGATTGAGCGCACAATTTTGCCGGGAATCGTGGGCATCACGGTCGGGTTGGGGGAGATTTGAGGAGGGACACCATGAAACAAGTTCACGTTTCGCGTTACATCCAGAATGACGTTTTTGACCTGATCGAACCCGATCTGCGTTGCGCCACCGATGACAAGGATCTGAGCCGGCGTTTGGCGCGCAATGGCTATGGGTTTCGTGACACCACGCGCGGGCGCGTGCTGGTGACGCTGCCGCACGGGGTCGAAATTCTGCCGCTCAGCTAGCTTGTTGCGGGTTTCCGGCGTCGAACCGGCGCCGGGCGCACCTGGTTTTCGATGTGGTCATACAGCAGGCCCGCAACATTCTTTTTCGACGCCGTTTCAATGCCTTCCAGGCCGGGGCTCGAGTTGACCTCCAGCACTTTGGGGCCCGCTTCCGACCGCAGTAGGTCGACGCCTGCCAGGTTCAGCCGAAACGCCTTGGCGGCCCGAACCGCCGTTTCCCGTTCTTCCTTGGAAATCCGCACCACCTTGGCGCTGCCGCCCCGGTGCAGGTTCGACCGGAAATCGCCCTCGGCCCCGGTGCGCTTCATCGAGGCGACCACCTTGCCGCCCACCACAAGGCAGCGGATGTCCTCGCCCGCGGCCTCTTTGACAAAATCCTGCACCAGGAAGTTCGCCTTGAGGCCGCGAAAGGCGTCGATCACCGATTCCGCCGCCTTTTTGGTTTCGGCCAGCACCACGCCCTTTCCTTGTGTCGATTCCAGCAATTTCACGATCATCGGTGCCGTGCCCACAAGCCGCATCAGGCTTTGGGTGTCCTGCGGGCTGGCGGCAAAGGCGGTGTTGGGCATGCCGATCTTGGCCCGCGCCATGATCTGATGCGCCATCAGCTTGTCGCGGCTCGCGGCGATGCCGTCGGATCCGTTGACGCAAAAGGTGCCGATTGTCTCGAACTGTCGGATCACCGCGGTGCCGTAACTGGTGACCGAGGCGCCGATCCGGGGGATCACCGCATCATAGCGCGGCAGGCGCTTGCCGTCGTAATGCACCTCGGGATTCATGGCATTAATCGCCATATAACAACGGGTTGTGTTGATAACTTCAACCGTATGACCGCGCTTTTCGCCCTCTTCGACCAGCCGCCGGGTCGAGTAGTTGTCTTCGCGGCTCAGCACCGCGACCCGCAGTTCCCGGTTCGGTGCGGTCTTGCGCATCTGCGTGCTGTGATAGACGTCATAGCTCAGCTCTGGCTGGCAAAACCGTTCGGTCGCGACGATGTTGATCCCGTCCTTCAGCGCCTCGCGCCCCAAAAGCATCCGGCTGGCCATCGAGGACCGGTCGGTCAGCGTCATCTCGATCCGCCAGCTTTCTTCGCCCACCCGCAGGGTCGAGGCGATGACATAGCGGCTTTCGCTTTCGCCGTTTGAACTGGTGACCGTGCGCCGGTCGACGATGCGCGCCGAGCAGGGGATCACCAGATCGTCGCGCCCCGGAATCGGGTGCACCGTAAAGCGCACCTTTGGGGCCGAATTGCTGCCAAAGACCTCGATGTCAAAGGCATGCAGTGCGCTGGTGCGCGCGCCGGTGTCGACTTTGGCCCTGATCGCGGGCAGCCCCAGGTCGGGCAAGGCAATCCATTCCTCCCATCCAAAACGCATCAGTTCGGGCGGTTGGGGGGATGTGTCGGTCATGAGGCCTCTTTCACGTCAGTCATTCAAAGGGGGTCAGTCGTTGACATCGTTGTGGATGCGTTTGACCTGACCTTTAGGGCCGCGAAACGTACGCCGCAAACCGATCCATGCCAAAAGCGACAGGATGGCAAAGGCGGTGGCCAGGGTGGACAGGCCGACCTCGACCGGCAGCAACAGGATCACCGCAACCGCCGCAGCCCCAAACGCGAACCCCAGGAACAGGAAGCCCGGCAGAACCAGTTCTGTCAACGCCAGAACCAGCGCCGCCGAGGCCCAGACCCACCAAAGGGAGGCAACGTCAGCCATATCACTGACCTCCTTTCGGTTTGAACATGCCAAAGGCATTCGAAAAGGCGTCAAGCGCATTCGCCGGCAGCACCACGGTCTGGCTGCCGTTGCCGGTGCCCAGCGCGTTTAACGCCTCAACCTGTTTCAGGGCCACGTTGTACTGGATCGCCTCGATGCCATTTTCGGCAATGGCCTCGGCGACCACACGGGTTGCATAGGCTTCGGCATCCGCGGTCACCTTGCGGGCCTTGGCGGCCTGTTCGGCGGCATAAAGCTCGCCATCTGCAGCCAGTTCGACGGCACGCTTGGCGCCTTCGGCCTCGGTCACCGCCGCGCGGCGGGCACGTTCGGCGTTCAGCTGCTGCAGCATGGCGGCGCGGGTGGCCTGATCCAGGTTCACGTCCAGGATTTCGGCCCGGGTGACTTCGATGCCCCAGTCATCCACCACGGCCAGCAGGTTCGACTTGATCGTTGCCGTCAGATCGGCGCGGTTCGACTGAACCTGGTCCAGCTCCATCTTGCCGATTTGCGAACGCACGATCCCCGCCACGGTGGTCGAGATCGCGGCATCCACGTCGCGGATCCGGTAGACCGTCTTTTCCGGCTCGATGATCCGGTAAAAGACCGAGGTTTCGACCTGCACCAGCACGTTGTCCTGAGTGATCGCATCCTGGCTCATGGTGGGCAGTTGCCGTTCCAGGATCGAGATCTTGTGCCGGACGATGTCCAGAAAGGGCACGATCAGGTTGATGCCGGGCCCCAGCACCGAATGCAGGCGGCCAAAGCGTTCGACCACGTGTTTTTCCGATTGCGGCACGATGCGGACGGCCTTGACGATGGCGACGATGATCAGCAGCGCCAGCAGCAAAAGCACCAGGTTGGCGGCCAGGAACTCAATGACTTCGGGGGGCAATTGATCCATGAATTTCTCCGTATGTGTTCAAGCTATGCCCCTTGGATATGGGCAGGCGCAGGCGTTGCAGCCATTGGTAAAATTGGGTACGGGTTCCCCCTTGAACAGTATGCAGGTCCCCATGGCGCTCACAAGCTTCACAGTCAATGCAACCGATGGAAAAGCCCGGACCGGGGTGATCAACACGCCTCGGGGCGAGATCCGCACACCTGCCTTCATGCCCGTGGGCACGGCAGCGACGGTCAAGGCGATGATGCCCGACAGCGTGCGCGCGACGGGGGCGGATATCCTGCTGGGCAACACCTATCACCTGATGCTGCGGCCCACGGCCGAGCGCATCGATGCCTTGGGCGGGTTGCACAAGTTCATGAACTGGGACCGCCCGATCCTGACGGATTCGGGGGGCTTTCAGGTCATGAGCCTCGCCGATCTGCGCAAGCTGACCGAAAAGGGTGTGACCTTCAAAAGCCACATCGACGGCTCGCGGCACGAGTTGACGCCGGAACGGTCGATGGAGATCCAGCGGCTCTTGGGCTCTGATATCGTCATGTGCTTCGACGAATGCCCCGCGCTGCCCGCCGAAAAGGAGGTGATCGCCGAAAGCATGCGGCTGTCGATGCGGTGGGCGCAGCGCTCGCGCGATGCCTTTGGCGACCGGCCCGGGCATATGCTCTTTGGCATCCAGCAGGGCGGGCTCGAAGAGGACCTGCGCGCCGAAAGCGCCGAGGCGCTGCGCGGCATCGGCTTTGACGGCTACGCCATCGGCGGGCTTGCGGTGGGAGAGGGGCAAGAGGCGATGTTCTCGACCCTCGATTTTGCCCCCGACCAGCTGCCGGTCGACAAGCCACGTTACCTGATGGGTGTGGGCAAGCCCGACGACATCGTCGGCGCGGTCAAGCGCGGGGTCGACATGATGGACTGCGTTCTGCCTTCACGTTCGGGGCGGACAGGGCAGGCGTGGACGCGGCGCGGGGTTGTGAACCTGCGCAACGCGCGGCATCGGGATGACCCGCGGCCCCTGGATGAACACTGCAGCTGTCCGGCGTGCACGGGCTATTCGCGCGCCTATCTGCATCACGTTGTGAAATCGAACGAGATGATCGCGGGCATGCTGCTGACCTGGCACAACCTGCATTACTTTCAAGAGCTTATGCAGGGCATGCGCGATGCCATTGCCGAAGGCCGGTTCGAGGCTTTCGAGGCGGACTTCCATGCGCAGCGGGCGCTTGGCGACATCGATCCGCTGTAAACCTCTTGCCTCAGGCGCCGTGCGCACTTACGCCTTAAACCGTCAGGTGCCCCCGGAAACGGGGGAGAATCGGGAAGCCGGGGCGGAACCGGCGCGGGCCCGCCGCTGTGACGGGGACAGGACGGCAGATGCCACTGGAGCGATCCGGGAAGGCGCCGCGCCTGGCTGATCCGAAGCCAGAAGACCGGCCTGACAAAAACGGTGCCCTGCGTATGGACGGCGCAGGCGCGATGATCGTTTTGAAAAAGGAGGCATCTGATGCCCCAACCGTCCCCCTGTGCGCCCGTCGCGGCCCGCGTGTTTTCCGACCCCGAGCGTCAGGCCGTTTACGATGTAATTGCCCACCGGCGCGACGTGCGGAACGAATTCCTACCCGACGCCATCGACCCGCAGGTCCTGCACCGCATCCTGACGGCGGCCCACATGGCGCCCTCGGTCGGGCTGTCGCAGCCCTGGAACTTTATCCTGATCCGCGATGCCGCGCAGAAGGCGCGCGTGAAAGAGGCGTTCTCGCAGGCCAATGACGAGGCGCAGGCGATGTTTCCCGCCGCCAAACGATCAGCCTATGGCGCGCTCAAGCTTGAGGGGATCGAGAAGGCGCCGCTGAACATCGTTGTCACCTGCGACCGGACACGCGGCGGCAAGGTGGTGCTGGGGCGCACGCACAACCCCGAAATGGATCTCTATTCCTCGGTCTGCGCGGTGCAGAACCTCTGGCTGGCCGCCCGGGCCGAGGGCGTGGGTGTCGGCTGGGTCAGCATCTACCACGAGGCGGATCTGCGCGCGATCCTGGATCTGCCGCCCCACGTGGCGATCATCGCCTACCTCTGCGTGGGTTATGTCGATCAGCTCTATGATCAACCAGAGCTTGCAGCCCGCGGCTGGGCGCGTCAGGATCCGGTAGAGCAGGTGATCATGGAAGGGGGCTGGCAGTCCCAAAGTCATGATCCATAGGCTGGCGCTGAGAAGGTCCGAAAGGCGATGACATATACCCCCCTCAAAGACGCGCTGTTTTATGTTGTTCAGCAGGTCACCAAGGATTTCGAGAAGGCTCAGTACAGGAAGCTCCGAAGGACGCCTTACAGACATAACGCTGCTTTTGAACTTTCTAAGGAGCCACTTGGCACCGGATTGGAAAGATGGGAACTTTTTCGAAAAGAGCCAAATCTTGACATGCTGCGCGAGCAATTCCTTTCGGATTGGACCGTCAAGCGTGGCAAGGCCCACCACCTGACAGATTTTGCCGGTGGTGGGAAATATGTCGTTGTCAGCGACCGCGCCAAATCTTTCATCGAGCAGTATGACATCGGCCATAGCCGGTTTGTGCCGTTGCATGTGTTTGAACGGCCCGACATGGCGCCGGTCGATGGGCTTTGGCACTACTGGCTGGTGACGCATCAGTACCGATTGAAGGAAGAAACGATTGATCGGCAAAAAATGCTGGATACCAACGCGAGCATGGACAGCAATATTGCCTGGGAAGTCGCCAATAATCCGGTTTTCAGAAATCACATCAAAGAACTGCCGTTCTGGTGCGAGGCCGCCATCGACGGAAAAATGGCTATTCGCAAAGATATCTTTATCGCAATGAAGGACGCGGGGCTGACGGGCCTCAACGAAATTACATCGTATTCAAGAATAGGCCGCGAACCGCATGAAACGGTTGGGCACCTGGTTTAGGTCCCTTCGACCCGACATTCACTAGGCCGAAGCGGGCGGGATCGCTCAGGACCCCGGCCAAAGCTCGGTGGTCGGGTGGAACTGCGACCAGGCGAACCAGAAGGCCTCGTGGCTGCCAAGGTCCGCGCCGTCGGTGCCCTTGGCGCGCACGCCGCCTGCGACCAGTTCCAGCGTCAGCCCATCGACCGTGACCTCTTGGCCCGCGCTCAGCGCCGCGATGGCCGCGGTGCGTTGGAAGGCATAGGGCTGGCCCGAGGGGGCGATCACGCCGATCACGTCCTCATGCACGGGCAGGCGGGGGTCAGTGTCGCCCACCGGAAAGATCGGCCCGTTGGCGTCGCGTCCGTTGCGGAAATCCGGGTTGCGCCCCAGCGAGAGGTATTCGGCCAGCACGGTTGTGTCTGGATAGGTCTCTTTCCAGGTGCCCCAATCAGTGGTGATCACCGTGGCCTGTTTCAACGCCACGCCCTTGTCGGCCAGTGGGCCTGTGACGGCGTGGCCCTTGAAGGTGTCAAAGACCGACATGGTCACCAGATCATACATCACCTTGTTTGACCGGATCAGCATGCCCGAGGTGCGCAGCACCGGACGCTCGACACCGTCGGACAGGTCATCGGTGAACCAGGCCTGCGCCGCGCCACACAGGGTGCAATAGGGGATGCCCAGATCACGGCCCCCCAGCGTGTCGTTGACCATCTCGCGCACCTCCATGATCTGGCGGGGATAGGCGCGGGCCTCGCCGTTCAACTCGATGCCAAAGACGATGTCATCATCGTCCAGCCAGGTGGCCTCGGCGGCGCTGGTGACCTGGGGGTTGTCCGCCGCCGGGATGCAATTGCAAAGATCGTCCGTCGTATCAAAGGGCCGGTTGTCGATCTGAACCCCGCCCCATGACACCAATCGCCAGTCGATCTGGCCTTCGACAAACAGCGGCTCCCAGGCCGGGGCGAACTGGGTGAAGATCCTGCGCTTGTCTTCGAGGTAACCGGGATAGGCCGGGATATCCCAGGCGATCAGGTGATCCGTGACCTCTCCCCAGGGCAATTGCGAGCTGATCTCGATCTGCAAGAGGGTTTCGGCCGTCGTGGCCAGGGCATCGGACAGCGCCGGATCCCAGGTAAAGCGCATCATGTCGCTGATCGTCCACGCAAGGCGCGGGTCGCCCGAGCGCCCGACCTGCACCAGCGCGTTGATCTGGTCGGGGTCCCAGTAGAACTGAAACAGGCTGAGGGTCGAGATCCGCAAGGCAAGCTTCAGATCCTCGGGCACCGGGCCGGTGGGGATCTCGGGCGGATGGCCGAATTCCTCGGTCACATAGTCGGGCAGGTCGCTGTCTGTGGCGGCAAGGGCGGGGCCCGCCGTCATGCAAAGGGTCGCCAAGGCCGAGGCCAAAAGCGCGCGTGTGGGTGTGATACGAGGCGTGGTCATGCAGCTCCCCCATGGGCCATGTGTCTGGCCCGAGTGTCGCCGGGAATTGCGCTCCGCGCTAATCACAGTTGCTTTAGCTGACGGGGATGTGTGGCGGGCCTAGCGCCGCTCCACCCGCAACCGGATCCCATCCCGCGCCCGTACCGTCAGATGGGCCACGGGTTCGGGCCGGTCCACGGATGTCACCCGCAGGTCGCGCAGCAGCAGAGACAGCAGCACGACCCCCTCAACCATCGCAAACCCCGCGCCGGTGCAGACGCGGCGGCCGGCGGAAAACGGGATATAGGCCTCACGCCCGCAGGTCTTGCCGTTCTCGGTCTGCCAGCGGTCCGGGTCAAAGCCGTCAGGGTTGTCCCACAGCCGCTCATGGCGGTGCAGATGCCAGGGGCTCAGCACGATCTGCGCGCCTTTGGGAACGTCCCGGTCGCGGAAGTGCTCGGGGCAGGCCGCCTCGCGCACCATCATCGGGACGGGGGGATAAAGCCGCAGTGTTTCGCGAAAGACATCGCGGCTGATCTTCAGGCGGCTGACCTCGGCGAAACGGCCCGACAGTGCGGCCTCTTGCGCCTCCGCTGCCACACGGTCCTGCCAGTCCGGGTTCTCGGCCAGCAGATAAAGCGCCCAGGCCAGCGCCGAGGCGCTGGTTTCATGCCCCGCAAGGAAAAAGATCGCGACCTGATCGACCATCTCAGCTGCAGAAAACAGATCGCCGGTCACCGGATCGCGGGTGGTCATGATCTTGGTCGCCAGATCATCGGGGGCGGTGCCCGCGTCAATCTCGCGCTGCCGCCGCGCGCAAAGCTGCGTGATCAGGGCACGGATGCGTCGGGCCGAGGCACGCGTGCGCGCCCGGTGAAAACGGGGCACCCAGCGGGGCAGGGGTACAAAGGCGGCGATGTTCAACAGCGGTTGCGAGCGCTGATAGGCGCGGAATTCGTGAAAGACCGCCTGCGCGATCTCATCCTCGATCGGGATGGAAAACAGCGTGCGAAAGATCACATCCGCGGCGGCATGGCTGGTGATCTCTTCGATCTCGACCACCTCACCCGACCGCGCCGCCAGCCGATCCCGCGCCGCACAGGCCGCCGCCCAGATCGCGCCATAGCTCTTTTTCAGTCGCCCGCCCTCAAAGGCCGGATCAATGATCCGCCGCTGCCGTTCCCATTGCGTGCCATTGGTCAGAAAAACGCTATCCCCCAGCAGGGGCCGCAGCCCCTCGCTGATGCGGTTGGACTTGGGGAAATCCTGCGGGCGATCCTTCAGCACCGTCTGCACCAGATCCGGCTGGTTCACCAGGAAGGACCGAAAGAAGGGCGTCCTGAACTCGGCCATCCAGGCCCGGTACAGCCGCTGCGGCTGCGCCGACAGGATGTCCTGCCGGAACAGCCGCGCATAGGCCCAAAGCGAGACGCGGTCGGCCCGCGCCCTGGGTTTCGGAGGTATCATGCGGCGACCGAGGTGAACTTGCTGACCGCCCTGTCGATCCGACTGGCCGAGGCCGGACGGCCCGCATAGCGCGCGCCCAGTGTCAGCGGCCCGGCGGTGATCTGGAAATAGTCATAGTCCAGCGGACGGTCAAAGGCGCAAAGATACTGGAAATGCAGGCGAAAGAATTTCCACCGCAGCTCTTTCCAGCGTTCGGGGCTCAGCGATCTGGTGAACTGCGCAGAAAACACAAGCGGCCAGCGCTTGGCGTCAGAGGCCACACCCGAGACGCTGACCGGATCACACAGCGCAAAGGCGCAGCCGTCACCGGGTGCTGTCACATCGACCCAGGCCAGTTCTTCGCGTTCCGACAGGAACCGCAGGTCCGCCCGCAGCCGGTCGGCCTTTTCCAGGAAGGACACCATGGGCACCACCTGTCCGAGGCTCAGAAACGACAGCACCGGCCCCCCCGCAGGCACCCGCCCCTCGCGGATCAAATCCGCCAGGACCGAGACCGCCAGATGCGCGCCCGAGCTGTGGCCGACGACCAGCACCTCGTCCACATCCGTGGCCAGGGCCTCGGCGATCAGATCGGTGAACTCGGCCATCCGTGCCTCAAGCTCTGGCGGATTGGCCCCGCGATGCTGCGCCGAATAGGCGTAGTCGTGCATCAGGTAATAGGCAAAGAACCGGTTGTCATGCTTGCGGAACCACCAGATGACCACCCAGGCCAAGGCGCAACCCGCAGCCAATCCAAGACCCGCGCCGGTCCACCCTCCGATCAAGGCAGACCCAAGCGCCCAGACCGCCGCGCCCACCCCAATGGCAATCGCCGCCTGCACCAACAGAAAGACCACCGGGTAAAGCGCCGCGATCACCGGCCCCTTGCGCAACCGCATCAAACGCCGCAGCGCCCCGCTGGCGACATAAACCCAGGCCGTCCGCACCAACTGCCCATAGGTGGCCAGGACGCTGCCCGACATCGAGGTGCGCACGATGTCCGACCAGACCAGCACCTGCACATCCGTCGACACCTCGGCCCCGTCGATCTGCGCATGCACGTGCCAGCCATAAGGCCCCTCGGTGCGCTTGGGTTTCAGCCCGATCTCATAGCCCGAGATCTGCGCTTGCGCGGCCCCCTCTCGCCGGTAAAGCTCACGATACCGCCGGGGATGAATGGGGTCATAGCCGGGAATGTAGAACACCCAGCGTGTGGCAACCTCTGGCGTGGGATCGGACATGGCGCACCTCTGAACTGAGCCTCACGCTACACCGCCATTCCGGCAAATCTATGGCGATGCGAAACAATCAAGGTACAAAAGGCCGGATTGTCGCCAACCCAGCCCTTTCATCTTTCCCAAAATACTCAAAATTCCGAGGTCAGCCAAGCGTCGCCAGCGCCGGAAAGGTCTCGAGCAACCAGAAAGACAGCGCCGAAAACGCCCCCGTCACCAGCGCCAGACCGACGGCAATCAGCAAGACCCCCATGATCCGTTCGATCAGCCGCATGTGTTTCTTGATCCGGTTCATCAGCCCCATGGCCTTGGTCAGAAAGAAGGCGGCCAGCAGAAAGGGAATGCCCAGACCTGCCGCGTAGACCCCCAAAAGCACCGTGCCGCGCGTGACCGAAGCCTCGGAGGCCGCAAGGCTCAGGATCGCACCCAGTTGGGGACCGATGCAGGGGGTCCAGCCAAAGGCAAAGGCCAGGCCAAGGATATAGGCACCGAACGACGACCCCCCCGCGTCACCGGTCTCGATTCGCGCCTCGCGGTCCAGAAAGGGGATGCGGAAGATGCCCAGGAAATGCAGACCGAAGATGATCACGACAACGCCCGAGATCTGCGCCAGAAGCACCTGGTTCTGCAGGAAAAACGCCCCAAAGGCCGAGGCGGTGAACCCCAGCAGCAGAAAGACCGTCGACAGCCCCAGCACAAAGAACAGCGCCGCCGTCAGCGCTTGCCAGCGGGCGCGGCCGCCTTCCTGCATCTCGCCCACGCTCATGCCCGACATATAGGCCAGATAGGGCGGCACAATCGGCAGCACACAGGGGCTGAGGAACGAGATGACCCCGGCCAGCAGCGCGACAAACATGGCGGGCAACAGACCCGCATCGATGATCTCGATTCCAAACATGACCCACACATAGGCGAGGCTCTATGTCGCTGTCACCCATCACGGTGTCACATCCCTGTGGACAGACTGTAACAGAGCGCCTAACTCAGAGGCATGAGCATGGAATTGGACGCCACGGGGCTCTTGTGCCCCCTGCCTGTTTTGAAGGCCCGTAAACGCTTGCAGTCGGTCGCTGTGGGCGAGGTTCTGGTGCTGCGCACCGACGATCCGGCGGCCGTGATCGACGTGCCGCATTTCTGCAATGAATCCGGGCATGTTCTGGAACACTCGCAGGAAGATGGGCCAGCCATGATCTGGCACATTCGACGCGCGTCCTGAGATCCGATCACTGCGGCGCAAAATCGCTGACACGAATGAAAAAGCCCGGTCGCTTGACCGGGCTTTCCTGATTATCGGGACCACCATCCACGCCGCTTGGGCTTGGGCGGTTCCGCAGGCGCGGGCTCTTCGGCGGCTGCGGCAGTCTCAAGCACGGGTTCCGCCTCGGGCTCGGCAGCGGGCTCTGCGCTTTCTTCAGTCAAGGGCTCTGCGGCCGCTTCCTCCTCCGGGACCTCAGGCGCTTCGGCCTCTGGTTCGGCAACAGGCTCGACTTCTGCTTCGGCAACAGGCTCGACCTCCGCGTCTGCCTCTGCTTCGGCGGCAGCCTCAGTTTCCGCTTCGGCGGCTGGTTCTGCCGGTTCAACGGTCTCTGCCACTACCGTCTCTTCCACAGGCGCAACGTCTTCCGCGACCGCGGCCTCTTTGACCGGTGTCTCGTCTGCGGCAGGCGCATCACTTTCGGCGGCCTCGGCCTCTGGCGCCGGGTCCGCGTCCTCGGCGGGCGCGTCCTCGGTCTGCGCGTCTTCGGCTGGTGCATCAACCGCGTCCGAAGACGTGTCGACGGCTGCAGCCTCTGTTGCTACGGCGTCTGCCTCGGCCGCTGGTTCGTCCGAGGTTTCTGCCGAGGATTTCTTGCGACGCGACCGCGACCGCTTTTTCTTGGGCTTCGGTGCCTCCTCGTCCGAGGTCACCTCTGCGCCTTCACCCTCGGCCTGGGTGTCACCCTCTTCAGCGCCCTCTGAAGAGGTTTCATCCGTGGTGTCGGTCTGCTGACCTTCTGCAGCTCCGTCACCAGACCCGTTCGACTTCTTCCGGCGACGCCGGCGGCGGCGCTTCTTGGGCTTGGTTTCGCCCTCTTCGCCCGCGGTGGGCGCTGCGGGGGCCTCGTCTTCCTCGACGGCGGCGGCCTTTTCGTCGATCTCGTCCATGATCGAGGTGTCGACCGAGACCACGGGCGCGGCAACTTCCGGCACGCTGCGCGTTGCTGTCTTAAACTTTTCAAGGCTGAAGTCGGGGCTGACCAGCATCGGATCGCCTTCGATCCGCACCGACAGACCATAGCGCGCCTCGATATTGGCCACGTGCTCACGCTTCTGGTTCATCAGGAAATTGGCGATGCCGACGGGGCATTTCACCAGCACCTCGCGCGAGCGGCGTCGCACGCCTTCTTCTTCGACCTGGCGCAGGATCGTCAGCGCCATGTTGTCATCCGACCGGATCAGGCCCGTGCCATGACAATGCGGGCAGGGCTGCGTTGTCGCCTCGATCATGCCGGGACGCAGGCGCTGGCGGCTCATCTCCATCAAGCCAAAGCCCGAGATGCGGCCCACCTGGATGCGCGCACGATCCGTTTTCAGCTTGTCCTTGATGCGTTTTTCGACGGCTGCGTTGTTCTTGCGCTCGTCCATGTCGATGAAGTCGATGACGATCAGACCGGCCAGGTCGCGCAGGCGCAACTGGCGCGCCACCTCGTCTGCGGCTTCAAGGTTCGTCTTGAGCGCGGTTTCCTCGATCGAGCCTTCCTTGGTGGCGCGTCCCGAGTTCACGTCGATCGCGACAAGCGCTTCGGTCACGCCGATCACGATGTAGCCACCGGATTTCAGCTGGACCGTCGGGTTGAACATCCCGCCAAGGTAGCTTTCCACCTGGAAGCGGGCGAACAGCGGCATCTGATCCACATACTGCTGCACGTTCTTGGCGTGCGACGGCATGATCATCTTCATGAAGTCCTTGGCGATGCGGTAGCCGCGTTCGCCTTCGACCAGAACCTGGTCGATCTCGCGGTTATACAGATCGCGGATCGAGCGTTTGATCAGGTCGCCTTCTTCGTAGATCTTCGCAGGCGCGATGGATTTCAGCGTCAACTCGCGGATCTGCTCCCACAGGCGCTGCAGGTATTCGTAGTCGCGCTTGATCTCGGTCTTGGTGCGTTTGGCGCCGGCGGTGCGGATGATCAGACCCGCGCCGGTCGGCACGTCGATTTCATTTGCGATGGCCTTGAGTTTCTTGCGGTCGGCGGCATTGGTGATCTTGCGGCTGATGCCACCGCCACGGGCGGTGTTGGGCATCAGGACGCAGTAGCGACCGGCAAGGCTGAGATAGGTTGTCAGGGCCGCGCCCTTGTTGCCGCGCTCTTCCTTGACCACCTGCACCAGCAGGATCTGGCGCACCTTGATGACTTCCTGGATCTTGTAGCGACGCGGACGCGGCTTGCGGACCGGGCGAATGTCTTCCTGGTCGTCATCGTCCGAGACCTCTTCGATGGTCTCATCCTTCGAGGCGGCGTTCGAAGATTTTTCGCCCTCGTCGTCGTCCTCGTCGTCGTCTTCAACAGGGGCAGGGGCCTCGGCGGTGTCCTCTTCGGACTCTTCGGTGCCTTCAGCGGGGTCCGCGCTGTCATCCGACGCCTCGACTTCCTGCGCAGCGGGAGCTTCACTTTCTTCAGAGGCGTCAGCCGTCGCGTTGCCTTCGTCCGTAGGCGCGTCAACCGCCTCTTCGGCCTGATCGGCGGCAGGCGTCTCTTCAGCCTCGGCCTCGGCAGGGGCCTCTGCCACATCATCTTGTGCTGCGGGGCTCTCTTCGGCAACACCTTCGGTGGTGGTGTCCTCGGTAGCGGGGGCGTCGCTGGACTCAACCGGCTCTTCCACCGGGGTTTCGGCCACGGTTTCCATTGGCGACAGGCCTTCGTCCTCGGCTTCGAGGTCGATGGTTTCCATGCCCGAGATGTCTGACGAGACGTCGCGAGTCGCGCTCACGTCCTCGGATTTGGTCTTTTCCGCCTTGCTGGATTTGCGAGAGCGACGACGCGGCTTGGGCTTCTCGTCTTCCTCTTCGCGGGCCTTCTGCGCTTCGGCATAGGCACGCTCTTCCTCCATCAGCGCCTCGCGGTCGGCGACGGGAATCTGGTAGTAATCCGGGTGGATTTCCGAGAACGCTAGGAAGCCGTGGCGGTTGCCGCCATAGTCCACGAAAGCGGCCTGCAACGAGGGTTCGACCCGCGTGACCTTGGCTAGATAGATGTTTCCTGCAAGCTGACGTTTGTTTTCGGATTCAAAATCGAACTCCTCGACCTTGTTTCCGTCGACCACCACGACGCGGGTTTCCTCCGCGTGGGTGGCATCGATAAGCATTTTCTTTGCCATTGTGTCCAATTGCACGCCCGTGACCCGTCAAGACCTGGCGGTGACAGGGGTCTGGGGCTGTGTCTGATAGGGGCGATGAACGGCGCAAGGGCACGGGGGGACCGGAAGTCCCCTGCACGTTGCCTCAAATCTGTCGCGCGTTTCATCGCGGTTCTTCTCCGACGCTGATCGGCATGTCCGTCAGCGCCCATTAGCGGCCCGCAGAATGTGTCACGGCGGGCTGTCTCGGGTGGCCTTTCGGCCGCATCGGTCTGTCCGGGTGGCGCCTCTCTCGGGCGCTATCGCGGACAGCGAAACTGTCTGGGCTTCGAAAAACAGAAGCCTGATGCTCACAATAAAGGCAGGATGTGGGAAAAGACAATGGGCAAAAGGAAATAGGGCGCAATTGGGGTAGCGGCGGGGTAAACCCCGCCCTACGCGGGACGGCCGTAGGGCGGGGTTTACCCCGCCGCTGCCGACCCTCTGAGCGTCAGCTCAGGGCGCGCAAGCGCTTGATCAGCGAAGAGGTGTCCCAGCGCCCGCCGCCGAGTTTTTGCACGTCCTTGTAGAACTGATCCACCAGCGCCGTCACGGGAAGGCTGGCGCCCACCTCATCGGCGGCATCCAGGCAGATCCCCAGATCCTTGCGCATCCAGTCGACCGCAAAGCCGTGGTCGAAATGATCGTCCAGCATCGTTTCGTAGCGATTGGCCATCTGCCAGCTGCCAGCCGCGCCTTGGCTGATCACCTCGACCACCGCGCGTCCGTCCAATCCGGCCTGTTCCGCGAAGTGCAGCGCTTCGGACAGCCCCTGCACCAGGCCTGCAATGGCGATCTGGTTGCACATCTTGGTCTTCTGACCGGCGCCGCTCTCGCCGATCCGCCGGCAGATCCGTGCGTAGGCATCGATCACCGGCTCGGCCCGGTCATAAGCCGCCTGATCGCCTCCACACATCACCGACAGAACGCCGTTTTCAGCCCCTGCCTGACCGCCCGAGATCGGCGCATCGACAAAGCTCAGCCCTTGATCCGCGGCGACGCCGTAAAGTTCCGCCGTCACCTTGGCCGAGACCGTGGTGTGATCCACAAAGACGGCCCCCTCGGCCAATCCGGCAAAGGCGCCATCCTCGCCCAGACAGACCGAGCGCAGATCGTCGTCATTGCCCACGCAGGCCATGACCATCTCTGCACCGGCCGCGGCCTCGCGCGGGGTCACGGCCATGGCGCCACCATGCTGCGCCACCCAGGCTTCGGCCTTGGCCGCGGTTCGGTTGTAGACCGTCACGTCGTGGCCTGCCGCCTGCAGATGGCCCGCCATCGGGTACCCCATGACGCCAAGTCCCAGGAATGCCAGTTTCGCCATGCTCTTTCCCCTTCATCTGTTCTCCGATAAGGCTTGTGTCGCGCGCGGGCCGTCTTGGCAAGCCCAAGCCGCGAGCGCATATGACCTGTTCCTCCCAAGGCTCAAGAAACCGGAGAGTTTTATGGCCATCCTGTTCCGCTGGCTGATGCGTCTGATCACCGCTCTGATTGTCCTGGCGGTGCTGGGGGTCGGGCTGGTCTATTACCTCGGCTCACGCTCGCTGCCTCAGTACGAGCAAAGCTTCACCGGCGCTGGCATCAGTTCGGATGTCGAGATCATTCGCGACAACCACGCGGTGCCGCATATTTTTGCAGCCGCCGACAGGGATGTCTTTTACGGGCTTGGCTATGCCCATGCACAGGACCGCCTGTGGCAGATGACCCTGCTGCGCCGCACCGCCCAGGGCCGCCTGTCCGAAGTCTTTGGCGCCCGCACGGTAGAGACCGACAAGCTGCTGCGTCGTCTCGATCTGTATCCGCTCGCCGTGCAATCGGTGGCCCACCAGGACCCGCGCACGCTGGACGCACTGGAAAGCTATGCCGCTGGTGTCAACGCCCGCATCGCCCAGGTGAACCGCGACAGCCTGGGCCGCGGCGCGCCCGAGTTCTTTCTGTTCAACGCGCCCCTGGCCCCCTGGAAGCCCGCCGATTCGATCGCGATCGTCAAGCTGATGTCGCTGCAACTGTCCGGGCATCTGGAAGAAGAGGTCATCCGCGCCCGCACCTCGCTGATTCTTGCCGACGAGACGCGCCTTGCGGACATCCTGCCCGACGTGCCCGACGCGGGCGTGGCGGCGCTGCCCGACTACGCCTCGCTTGTTCCCGGGGTCAGCCCCGGTTTGCCGGATCTCGATGCCCTCGACTATGCCTTTTTGAACCCGGCGCCGCGTCGTGGATTGGCGGGCGCGTCAAACGCCTGGGCGGCGGCGCCGCATCGGTCTGCCAACAAGGGCACCTTGATGGCGAATGATCCTCACCTGGGCTTCACCGCGCCTTCGACCTGGTATCTTGCGCGGCTCGAGCTTAGTACCGGGGGCGTCATGGGGGCCTCGATCCCCGGCGTCCCAACTCTGCAGGTCGGGCGGTCCGACGCGCTGGGCTGGGGGCTGACGTCTTCCTACCTGGACGACATGGACCTCTATGTCGAAGAGGTGAACCCCGACAACCGCGAGCAATACCGCACGCCGACCGGCTGGGCCGAGTTCCGCACCCGCAAATCGATCATCAACATCGCCGACGCAGCGCCCGTCACCATGACTCTGCGCTGGACCGAAAACGGCCCCGTGCTGCCCGGCACACATTTCAATCTGGGCACGGTGACGCCGCCGGGCCATGTCATGGCGCTCAGCTGGACAGCGCTCAGCCCGCGTGACACCTCGATGACGGCGGCGATCAATTTGCTCTTTGCGCAGAACATCGATCAGGCAATGGACGCCGCCAAGGACTATATCGCCCCTTCGCAGAACCTGACCTTGGCCGATCGTGAAACGGTGGCGATGAAGATCATCGGCGCCATCCCAAAGCGTGACGCTGCCCATCAAAGCCAGGGGCGGATGCCAAGTCTGGGCTGGCGGGCCGAAAACCGCTGGCAGGGGCGGATGGACTATGCGCAGAACCCCGCCTTTGTGGCCCCCGAGGGCGGGATCGTTGGCAACACCAACAACAAGACGGTCGATCAGCCGTTCCCGGACCACGTCAGCTTTGCCTGGGGCGACAGCCAGCGGGTGCAGCGCTGGGAAAGGTTGATGCAGGGACGCCAAGTGCATACGCGCGACAGCTTCATCGAGGCACAGCTGGATACCGTCAGCGCCGCGGCGCGCGGGCTTTTGCCGCTGATCGCCGCCGACCTGTGGTTCACCGGTGAAAGCGCGCCCGAGGGCACGCGGGAACAGCGCCGCAAGCAGGCGCTGGACCTGCTGGCCAACTGGAACGGCGAGATGAACGAACATCTGCCCGAACCCCTGATCTATGCCGCCTGGCTGCGGGCCCTGCAGGACCGCCTGATCCGGGACGAGCTGGGCGTGCTGGCCGATGAATTCGTGCATGTCGAACCGCTGTTCATCGAACGCGTGTTCCGCGATGTCGATGGCGCTTCGGTCTGGTGCGACGTGCTGCGCTCGGCCCCGATCGAAAGCTGCACCGACATTGCGCGCCTTTCGTTGGATGACGCGCTGGTCTGGATCGCCGAGAACCACGGCACCGCGCTCGAGGCGTTGCGCTGGGGCGATGCGCATCAGGCCACCCATGACCATCCGGTGCTGGGCGAGGTGCCGCTGTTGCGGTTCTTCGTGAACATCCGCCAGTCGACCTCGGGCGGGGACAACACTCTGCTGCGCGGGCGCACCTCGGGGCTGGCCCCCGATCCGTTCCTGAACGTGCATGGCGCAGGCTATCGCGGGGTCTATGACTTTGCCGATCCCAATTCCTCGGTCTTTGTGAACGCGACCGGGCAATCGGGGCATTTCCTGTCGCGACACTATGACGATCTGGGCGTGCTGTGGCGGCGCGGAGAATACATCCCGATGTCATTGGATATCGAGGTGGCGCGGGCGGCCTCGGTCGGGATCACGCGAATCTCGAACGACTAAGGGACCTTGGCGCGGCGGTCTGTGGTGCCGCGCCCTTGGGTTCAGAGCGCCCTACAGCGCCTCGTATTGCGCCTTGTCCTTGGCTGTCCACTTGACCTGCAGGGCAAAGCCCGTCTCGGTCTGCTCTTCACCCTCGACAAGGCTGCGCTCAAACAGCCAGGCCCTTTTGCGCCCGTCGCCAAAGCCCAACTCAAGTGTCTCGACCGAGGTTTCGCCCTCAAGCGCCGCATAAAGCGCCTGCAGGAACCCCGGCACACCTTCGCCCGTCAAAGCCGAGACCGGCAGGATCGAGGGGTCGCGGGCAGCACGCGCAAAGGCGGCCTCGCGCCGCTCGGGGTCCAGCAGGTCGATCTTGTTCCAGACCTCAAGCTGCGGGGTGTCTTCGGTGACGCCCAGACTTTCCAGGATATCCGTCACATCCGCCGCCTGTTCGCCGCTTTCTGCGTGACTGATATCGCGCACATGCACGATGACATCTGCCGCCAGAACCTCTTCCAGCGTGGCGCGGAACGCGGCGACCAGCTCGGTCGGCAGGTCCGAGATGAAGCCCACAGTGTCTGACAGGATCACGTCCGGCCCGTCTGGCAGCTTCACCGCCCGCATGGTCGGGTCCAGCGTGGCAAAAAGCATGTCCTTGGCCAGCACCTCGGCCCCGGTCAAGCGGTTGAAGAGGCTCGATTTACCGGCGTTGGTATAACCCACCAGCGCGACGATCGGAAAGGGCACCTTGGCTCGCGCGGCGCGGTGCAGATTGCGGGTCTTGACGACCTTTTCAAGTTGCCGGCGCAGGCGCACCAGCTGTTCGTCGATGGCGCGCCGGTCAGCCTCGATCTGGGTTTCCCCGGGACCGCCGACAAATCCCAAGCCGCCGCGCTGCCGCTCCAGGTGGGTCCAAGCCCGCACCAGCCGGGTGCGCTGATAGCTGAGCGCCGCCATTTCGACCTGCAGCACGCCTTCGCGGGTTGCTGCGCGATCCGAGAAGATTTCAAGGATCAACCCGGTCCGGTCCAGCAATTTGACCTTCCAGGCTTTTTCGAGGTTGCGCTGCTGCACCGGCGACACCGGCCCGTCGACCAGTACCAGTTCGACTTCGTTTGCTTTGAAAACCGCGCCCAGCTCTTCGATCTTGCCGGATCCGAACAGCATGCCGGGATGCGCGCGCGGCAGGCGCACGACGTCGGATCCCACCACTGAAAGTTCGGGCAGGGCGACCGCCAGTCCAACGGCCTCTTCCAGCGCCGAGGCGGCGTCGCGCCTCTGACGATCTGATTGGATGTCGGGATGCAGAACCCAGGCGCGGGTCACATGCGCCTTGTCGTCACTCAATTCTGGTCTTCACCGTCATAAAGATTGATCGGCTGCGCGGGCATGATGGTGCTGATGGCGTGTTTGTACACCAGTTGCGATTGCCCATCGCGGCGAAGAAGGACGCAGAAATTGTCGAACCAGGTGATCACACCCTGCAGTTTCACACCGTTGATCAGGAAGACGGTGACGGGAACCTTGGTTTTGCGAATATGGTTAAGAAAAGCGTCCTGGAGGTTTTGTCTGTCCGAAGCCATTGAATTGCCTTTTATTCTTGTCTCATGCCACGGATGGCACGCCCTCGCTAAGTAATTATGTATCGCGCGCACGGGAACTTCCAGAGAAAAAGCCGTGAATTTTTGCCACCCTGCGGCAAACGCGCCTCAGTTGCGCCAGAAGACCGGGGTCAGCATGGCGATAATGGCCAGCACTTCAAGCCGTCCGAGAATCATTGCAGCGCACATCAGCAGCTTGGCCGGATCGGCCAGCGCGGTCAGGGAAATGGGCTCGGACGAGGCCACGTTGACCAGCGGCCCGGTGTTGGTCAGAGCGGCAACGGTCATCAGAACGGCCTCTTCGAAGGGCACGTTCATCAGCGCCATGCCACAGGTGACAGCGGCAATCGAGATCGCGAAGAGCATGAAAAAGACCCAGGCGATAAAGGCACCTTCGCGCTGGATGCGGCGGCTGTGCCGCCCGGTGCGGCCGATGGACGAGGGATGGACCAGTTTCTGGATCTCGCGCGCGCCGTTCAGATAAAGCGCAAAGACCCGCAGCAGTTTAACGCCGCCCGCCGTGGTGGCGACACCGCCGCCCATGACGGCAAGCCCCATCAGGATCAGCCCCGGCGTGTCCAGCCCCGACCAGGCCTGTGCGGCGCCCCAGTCGGCGCTTTCGAACCCGGTGGTGGTCAGAAAGGACATCACGGTAAAGACGGCCCCCCAGAGCGCCTGTAAAAGCGCGGGCAGGTTTTCCTCTTCGTTGATCTCGAAAGAGGCGAGCCAGTGCCGCAACATCAGCGCCGCGGTCACCGCCACCAGCAGGATCAGCCCGATGCGGAACTCGGGGTCATGGGCCAGGCCCGGACGGTCCGAATTCACCGTGTCCGTGGAAAAGGTCAGCCGCGACAGGGCGAAGAACATGAAAAGGAACAGCAGGGCCTCTCCGGCGAGCCCACTTTGCGTCTCGCCCAGCGACCCAAGCGAGGTGATGCCCGAGGTCGACAAGACCGACATCGCGTGGATCAGGGCCACCAAGGGGGCATCGCCCAGAACCGCCAGCATGACCCACAGTGTCAACGTCAACCCGGCGTACAGCGGGAACAATTCAGCGCTGCTGCGGGCGAGGCGGCGCAGCGGGGTGGTCAGGTCATGGCCGACGTCCCCGGCAACAGCACCCTGTCCCAGCGACGAAGGCGCCGTGATTTCGAACCCGCCCAGCGTCAAAGGCGCCATGACCGCTGCCGCCGAAACCCACATCAGGAACCCGCCCATCCACGCGACCTGGGCGCGCCACAGGTGTTCGGCTGGCGACAGGCGGTCGGCTTCGAACAATGTGGCCCCTGTGGTTGTCAGGCAGGACACCATCTCGAAATAGGCGTTCAGAAAACTGGTGGACTGCACCGCTTCGTGAAAGGGGACGGCCAGCATGACCGGCAACAGGATCAACCCGCCGCACAGCGCCAGCAGGTGGCGGGCGACGGTGCGATCGGGTTTACGGTCGCGCACGGCGATGGCGACCAGGGTGGTCAGGATCAACCCGATCAGGCCTGCATAGAAAAAGCTGCGCGCGTCGTGATAGTCGCGCACCCAAAGCGCGACCGAGGCCGGGACCAGCATCGCCAGCGAGGCCAGTGCGGGCAATAGCAGGAAAAAGGGCAGGGTGCGCAGGAAGGGCATCGCTCAGAAGAAGTCGATCGAGACCTGCAGCAGGCGTTCCACCTCGGGCACGTCCTGCGCCAGCGCAAAAAGCACGATCTGATTGCCTTCGTCGATGATCAGCCCGCCCATGGGTTTTTTCAGTTCACCGTCCTGAACAACGGCGCCGACCAGTACCCCTTCCGGAAAGTCGATGTCGCGGATACGCTTGCCCGCGATGGGCGAGGTCGACAAAACCTCGGCCTCGATGACCTCGGCCTCGGCGTCGCCGATGGAATAGACGCCGCGCACGCGCCCGTGGCGGATGTGGCGCAGGATCGAGCTGACGGTTGTGGCGCGCGGGTTGATGTAAGCGTCAATGCCCAAGGGCTCCATCAAAGGCACCAGTGTCGGGTCGTTGATCAGGGCAATCGCCATGGGCGAGCCCGCGGCCTTGGCGCGCACGGCGGCCAGCATGTTGACCTTGTCGTCGTCGGTCACGCAGAGCACCGCATCGGCGCGGCCGACATTGGCCTCGTTCAGAATGGCGGCGTTCAGACCGTCGCCATGCAGGACGATTGTCCGCTCCAAACTCTCGGCAGCGTGTTCGGCGCATTTGCGGTTGCGCTCGATGATCTTGGCGCGGATCCGCTGGGCCCGCGTTTCCAGATCGCGCGCCACGGTCAGGCCGACATTGCCGCCGCCGACAATCACGACCCGCTCCTGCTTGCGGAAGGTCTTGCCAAAGACCTCCATCGTTCGGCGGATGTCGTCGGCATGGACCATGACATAACAGCTGTCCCCGATGAACAGCTGGTCGCCGGCCTCGGGCGCGAAAAGCGTGCCCTCGCGCCGCACGCCGACCACAACCGCCCGCAGGGTCGAAAAGAGATCGGTCAGCTGCCGCAGAGGCGTGTTGATCACCGGGCATTCGTCATCGATGGTCAGACCCAGAAGCTGGGCCTTGCCGTCAAGGAACGTCTCGGTGTCAAAGGCCGCAGGGGCGGCCAGACGTTGCAGGGCCGCGTCGGCGACCTCGCGTTCGGGGCTGATCACCACGTCGATCGGCATGTGATCGCGGCGATAGAGGTCCGAATAGATCGCGGTCAGATAGCTTTGCGCCCGCAGGCGCGCGATCTTGCGCGGCACGGCAAAGACCGAGTGCGCGACCTGGCAGGTCACCATGTTGACTTCGTCCGAATGCGTCGCCGCGATGACCATATCGGCATCCCGAGCGCCCGCCCGATCCAGAATATCGGGATAGCTCGCGAACCCGGCGATGCCCTGAACGTCCAGGGTGTCGGTCGCGCGCCGCACAAGATCGGGATTGTTGTCCACGACGGTGACGTCGTTGCGCTCGCCCGAGAGGTGACGCGCGATCTGCCAGCCGACCTGTCCAGCGCCGCAAATGATGACTTTCATAGAGATGCCGCCATATAGCTCAACGGTCACAACGCATGGCAGAAGGCCGCCCGAACGTCAACGATGTCTGAGATTTGGGCAACGCGTCGCCCTTTCATGGCGGGAAATGACGATCCGCGTTGCCTACACCCTTAAAGTGTGGTCGGTAGGTTTTGTATCTTGATGAATCAAAGCTATATTTACCGACCACGCAAGCTCACGTTCAAAAAACCTGGAAATACGGAAAGTTTAATGCCTGACCCTTCGAACAAATCACTCTTGTTCATAGGCATGAGCCACGTCATCGCCATCAGAACTGCCAATGAAAAGCAGCCCCGGCCCGGCGTCGAGGTTCTGCGCATCCCCACCGAGAAAAGTGTCAAGAACACGGGTCAGGCCTACCCGGCGTTTGACATCGAAAGCGGCAAAATCCTGCCCGACAAGCTGGGAAACCCAAATCCGGACGTGGTGGTGCTGTGCCTCAGCGGCAACGAACACAACGTTTATGCGCTGTTCGAACATCCCGAGAAGTTTGCCCTCGTGACGGCCGATGGCCGCGTTGACGACGATATCGACGACCGGACATTTGTGCCCTCTTCGGTGTTCAAGGACCTCGTTCTGGCGCGCCGCGTGGCCAACCGCGAGATGACACAGGACATTGCCGCGCTTTTCCCGAAAGCCCAGATTGTCCAGATGCTGCCGCCGCCACCAATGGAAGATGGCGAAGCGCTGCGCAACATGAAGGACATGGATCCGAAGCTGGAAGAGGCTTTCAAGTCAGGTATCGGCCCGGACGCCACGCGCCTGGCCGCCTATGAAATCGGCATCGAGGTGATCAAGGACGAGGTGCGTGCCCATGATGCACTCATCGTCGAACCGCACCCCGACGCGCTGACCAAGGCAGGCTTCTTGAAAGCCGAGCTCTGTGATAACCCGACTCATGGCAATGCTGTCTACGGGCAGATGATGTTGGACAAGATCCAGAAGGAAGTGAGAGCCGCATGAGCCGTAAACACCCTTATGTCGGACTGCCCGATCGGCAATTCTGGAAGAAAGATCCGGGCATCAAGGCCCCGATCCGCTTCGATCCGGTCTCGCCCCCGCCGTTCCAGCTGACGCGCCGAGACAAGATCATCACCGCTGGCAGCTGTTTCGCCCAGCACATTGCCCGGGTTCTGAGCGAGGCCAAGTTCACCCATCTGATTGCGGAAAAACCGCACGCCATGGTGCCGCCGGATGTCGCCAAGGCCCACAACTACGGGATGTTTTCGGCGCGTTACGGCAACGTCTACACAGCGCGACAGCTGCGCCAGCTGTTCCAGCGCGCCTACGGGAACTTCGAACCCAAGGCCGAAGGTTGGAAGATGCCGGATGGGTCCGGCGTGGTTGACCCCTTTCGTCCGCAGATCCAGCCGGGCGGATTCCGCAGCCAGGAAGAGCTCAACCAGGATCGAAAACAGCATCTCGCGGCCGTGCGATATGCACTCGAAAACGCAAATGTTCTGGTTTTCACGCTGGGCCTGACGGAATGCTGGGCTGACGTTGAGGACGGCGCGGTCTATCCGGTTGCGCCGGGCGTCGCCGGTGGCAGCTACGACCCCAAGACGACCGAGTTCAAGAACTTCGACGAGGTCGAAACCTACAGGGATCTTCAGGCTGCCCTGGCGTTCGCGCGGAAAAAGAACCCAAAGCTGAAGATCATCCTGACCGTATCGCCCGTGCCGCTGAACGCGACATTCGAAGATCGGCATGTGGCGGTTTCCACGACCTGGTCCAAGGCCGTTCTGCGGATTGCAGCAGAAAAGGCGACCAAGAAGTTTCAGAATTGCGTCTACTTCCCGTCGTACGAAATCATCACCAGCCCTCAGACCAGGTCACGTTACTACGACGAAGACCGCCGCGAAGTGCTGGAAGAGGGCGTGTCGCATGTGATGGAGCTGTTCTTCAAGCACTTCACCAATGCGACGCCCCAACAGCGCGGGGCAAGCGAAGATGAGCGTCCGGGCCGTCGTGCAGCGCTGCAACGGGCTGCCGCTGCCCAGAAGAAACGGGCGCAAGGGGCGTCGGCCAAGCAGCGCGCAAAGGCGGCGGAGCTGCGCAAGGCGCGGCAAGCCAAGAATCAGCCCGCACAAGACGCGCATACCGACAAGATGGAGGCCTTGAACAAGGTGCTCTGCGACGAGGAACTGCTGGACAACAGCGAAGATTGACGCAGCGCCGCGCGACCCTGACGGGCCGCGCGGGCTCAGACCTCGGACGCCTCGTCTTCGACCATCGCGATGCGGGTTCCCGCCTTGCTGGTCGTCACTACGCCAAGTGACTTCAACTTGCGGTGCAAGGCACTGCGCTCCATCCCCACAAAGTTCGCGGTCCGGCTGATGTTGCCGCCAAAGCGGTTGATCTGGGTCAGCAGGTATTCGCGTTCAAAGGCTTCGCGCGCTTCGCGCAGGGGCAGGGTGGCGACCGTGCCCGACAGCACCACCCGGTCGCCTTCGACCTGGGCGGGGGCCGATTCCTGCGGCAGTTCGCGGGCCTCGATCTCGCCCGTGCCATCGCCCAGGATCAGCACTCGTTCCACCAGGTTCTTGAGCTGGCGCACGTTGCCCGGCCAGATCATCGTCTGCATCAGCGCCACCGCGTCCTCGCTGAGCTTGCGCAGGGGCAGGCCCTGCGCCTTGTTGCACAGGGCGATGAAGTGATCGGCCAGCAGCGGAATATCCTCGCGCCGTTCCTCAAGCGAGGGAACGGCAATCGGCACGACGTTCAGGCGGTGATACAGTTCCTGGCGGAAGCGCCCGGCCTCGATCTCGGCCTCAAGGCTGCGGTTGGTGGACGAGATCACCCGCAGGTCGACCCGCACCTTGTCCGACCCGCCAACGCGGGTGAATTGCTGATCGACCAGCACGCGCAGGATCTTGGACTGGGTGCCAAGTGGCATGTCGGCGACCTCGTCGAAATAGATCACCCCGCCGTGGGCCTGTTCCAGCAGACCCGGTTCCACACCACGGTCCGCACCTTCCCGGCCAAAAAGCACCTGTTCCATCGACTCGGGCGAAACACCGGCGCAATTCACGGTCACAAAGGGCGCCGAGGCGCGGTTCGAATGCGCGTGGATATAGCGCGCCGCGACTTCCTTGCCGCTGCCTGCAGGGCCGCTCAGCATCACGCGGCCGTTCGACTTGGTGACCTTGTCGAGCTGGCTGACCAGCGTGCGGAACGAGGCGCTGTCGCCCACCATCTCGGCCGCCTGACTGTCGCGGCGCTTGAGCTTCTGGTTTTCCCGTCGCAGGCGCGAGGTTTCCATCGCACGGCGGATCACCACCAGCAGCTGGTCGATGTTGAACGGCTTTTCGATGAAGTCGTAGGCCCCCTGCTTGATCGCCGCGACCGCGATCTCGATGTTGCCATGCCCCGAGATGATCACCACCGGCACCTCGGGGTTGTCACGCTTGACCGCCTTCAGGATGTCGATGCCATCCATCTTGCTGTCCTTCAGCCAGATATCGAGGATCAGCAGGGCAGGCGGCTCGGCGTTGATCTCGGCCATCGCTTCGTTCGAGGTGCCCGCCAGACGGGTGGTATAGCCCTCGTCTTCGAGGATGTCCCCGATCAGCTCACGGATGTCGCGTTCGTCGTCAACAATCAGAATGTCGCTCATGTGCGCCTCGTCTTACCCTTCGATTTCCGCTTCCTCTGACAGCCGGGTGTCCCCGCTGATCGGAAGTCTCACAATGGCCATTGCGCCCGCATGGGCCGAACCGTCAAAAACGGGCGCGTCTTCCAGAACCAGCGTGCCGCCGTGTTCCTCGATGATTTTCTTGACAATCGGCAGCCCAAGACCTGTGCCCTTGTCCCGCGTGGTGACATAGGGCTCAAACAGCCGGGCGCGATCTTCGGGCAGGCCGATGCCGTTGTCGGCGATGCGGATCTCGACGTTGCCGTCATCCTGTGTGCAACTGACGCGGATCTGCGGTTCGAACCCTTCGGGTGCGCCTTTTTCCTGCAGGCTGACGATTGCCTCGCCCGCGTTCTTGATCAGGTTGGTCAGGGCCTGGCTGATCATTGTGGCGTCCAGTTCCGCGTTCATCCGGCCGCTGGGGATCGCGTTCACGAACCGCACGTCGGGTTGCCCGTTTTCCTGCAGCAGAACCGTGGCGCGCAGCAGCGCCAGGATATCCTCGTGCTTGCGCTCGGGCTCGGGCATGCGCGCGAATTTGGAAAATTCATCGACGATGCGGCGCAGGTCGCCGGTCTGCCGGACAATGACATCGGTCATCTGGTCCAGGCTCTCGGCATCTGCGTCTTCCAGCTTGCGGCTGAACTTGCGGCGGATGCGTTCGGCGGACAGCTGGATGGGCGTCAGAGGGTTCTTGATCTCATGCGCAATGCGCCGCGCCACGTCGCCCCAGGCCGCCATCCGCTGGGCGCTGACCAGGTTGGTGACGTCGTCAAAGGCGACCACGTACCCTTCGAGTCCGCCATCCGCCCGACGCCGCGTGGCAACCCGGACAAGCAGGTTTTCAAGCCGGCCATTGCGGCTGACCTTGACCTCTTCCTGAGCGGTTTCGACTGCGGTGTTGCGCAGACGGTCAAACAGAGGCCCGAATTCGGGCACCGCCACATGAATGGCGACCGCGCGCTGCGTGCCCTGCCAATCCAGCAGCTTCTCGGCCGAGCGGTTCACAAAGGTGATCCGCCCGTCGGCGTCCAGCCCAACGACACCCGAGGTCACCGAGCTTAGTACGGAATCAAAGAGCCGCTGCCGCCGCTCGATCTGGCGGGTGTTTTCCAGCAGCGTTTCGCGCTGGCCCTTCAGTTGACGCGTCATCTGGTTGAAATAGCGGGACAGCATGGCGATTTCGTCATCGCCGTCTTCCTCGACCACCTGCACGTCCAGATCGCCGGTGCCGACCCGCTGTGCGGCGCCCGTCAGACGGCCAACAGGACGCGACAGGCGCTCGGCAAACCACATGCCCAGCCAGACAGAGGCCAGGATCAGCAGGATGGCAAAGCCCAGATAGAGCAGCGCAAAGTCAAACAGCCGTCGCCCCCGTTCGCTTTCCTGCTGCTGATAAAACCGCGCGGTTTCCTGGGTTTCGTCCAGGAGTTTCAGGATGTCGCCATCCACGTCTCGGGTCACATAGAGGAACCGATCGGAAAAGGCGTTCAGGGGCCGCAGGGCGCGGTATTCGTTGGTGTCCCAGTCGGGGATCAGCACGATGCCTTCGGACCGGGCAAGCGCAAGTTGCTCTTCCGTCGGTCGTTCGAAATCAAACCGGTAGGACCGTTCGCCGCGCAGCCGCAGTTCGCCGGTGCCATCGACGATAAAGGCCTCGCGCAGGCCGCGCTGGATGCGCGACTGGCCCTGGCTCAGGACCTGACGCAACTCGCCTTCGCTGATCAGGAAATTTGCCCGCCGCGTCGCGTCCAGAAAGTTGCCAAGAACCACGGTGTCCTGCGTCAGCCCATCGCTTTGGTCCTGTTCATAGGCCACGGCGGCGTTGAGCGAGGCGCCGACCACGGCGCGGACGCGGTCCGAGAACCAGGTTTCAAGCCCGATGTTGATCGTCAGAACGGCAAAGACCGCGACCGTGATCGTCGGTAAAAGCGCCATGACGGCAAAGACGCCCGTCAGGCGCAGGTGTAGGCGGGAACCCGCCGACTTGGCCCTCCGATCGGCCACCATGCGGGCCACGCGGGCCAGAACCAGCGCCGCAACGGCGAGAATGTAGATCAGGTCCAGCAAAAGGGTGAGTCGCAGTTCCATCGAACTGACGCCCAGCCCAAAGGGCCCCATGACCATGAAAGTCAGGAATGCGAGGATGGGTCCGAGGATCACAAGGCCCAGCGTCGCCACGTTCTGGACGCGGCGCTGCCTGCGAAGCCTGCTGATGCTCGACCAATTCAATCTGCGTGCCGCAGTGGCCACAGAACTACCTCTTGTTGATGCGCCGCCGAAGCGACTGACCGCCGTTTGTTGTGATCCTGCCACTGTATCAGTGGGGCCACGGTTATGTTGCGGTTTTACATCAACTTGCGGCGGCGTGTCACCTGAATATCGAGGTCAGTGATCTTTTTGCGCAACGTATTCCGGTTGATACCCAGCAGGTCCGCGCATTTCGCCTGATTTCCGCCGGTGGCGTCCAGCGCGATCTCGATCAGCGGGGCCTCGACCTCGCGCAGGATGCGACCATACAGGCCCGGAGGCGGCAGCATGTTGCCGTGCAGATCAAAGTAGCGTCGCAGATGCCGCGCGACCGAGGCGCCCAGCTTTTCATTGTCGCTGCCCGACAGGACCGGGCCCATCTCGGGCTGGTTGCCCAGAACGGCCTCGACCTCGGCGCGGGTGATCTCTTCGGCGCGGCTGGTCAGGCTCAGGCGGCGCACGGCGTTTTCCAGCTGGCGGACGTTGCCGGGCCAGCTGTAGGCGCGGAACAGCTCTTTGGCATCCTCAGATAGCCAGCGCTTGGGGCTGCCTTCGCGTTCGGTCCGGCCCAGGAAGTGCTCGGTCAGCAGTTCGATGTCGTCGACCCGTTCGCGCAAGCTGGGCACATGCAATGTCGCGCCGCCAAGCCGGTAGTACAGATCCTGCCGCACGCGGCCCTCTTCCATGGCGTTCGACAGATCGCCCTGGCTGGTCGCCATAAACCGCGGCACGTGTTCCCCCGGCACATCCATCATGCGCACGATCCGGGCCTGGATCTCGTCGTCGATGTCGGCAATCTCGTCGATCAGCAGCGTGCCGCCCTTGACGCGGGCCAGCACGCGCGCCGGACCTTCGAGGTCGGACAGATCGGCGGCTGTCACGGTGACAAAGGGCAGGGTGCGCCGGTCCGAGAAATCGTGAATGGCGCGTGCAATCAAGGACTTGCCGGTGCCGCTTTCGCCGGAAATGAGCACCGGCAGATCGGTGTTCATAACCCGTGCCACAAGGCGATAGAGCGCCTGCATCGCGGCGGTCTTGCCCACCAGCGGCAGCTCATCGGGATCTTCCGAGACTTCGACCGCCGGTTCACGCGAAGGCGCGCGCTGGCGCACTTCCAGCGCCCGTGCCGTGCGTTTCATCAGGTCGGGCAGGTCAAAGGGTTTGGGCAGATAGTCATACGCCTCGGCCTCGGCGGCCTGAATGGCGGTCATGATGGTGTTCTGCGCCGAGATCACGATGACCGGCAGACCGGGGCGGTCCTGGCTGATCTTGGGCAGCATCTCAAGCCCGTTGCCATCGGGCATGACCACGTCAGAAATCACCACGTCGCCCTTGCCCTCGCCCACCCAACGCATCAGCGTGGTCAGCGAGCTGGTCGCATGAACCTTGCACCCGGCGCGGGTCAGCGCCTGGGTCAGAACCGTCCGGATCGTGCGGTCGTCGTCGGCAACTAGAACCGTTCCATCCATCACTTACTCTCCTCGGTTTGGCGTGGGGCGAGCGGCAGCGAGATACGGAACACGGTCCGCCCCGGCACTGACTCCACGGAGATCCAACCGTCGTGGTCGGATATGATTTTGCTTACCAGCGCCAGGCCAAGCCCGGTGCCATTCTCTTTGCCGGACACGAAGGGATCAAAGATGTCGCCCTTGATGTCCTGCGGCAGCCCCGGTCCGTCGTCGATGATCTCGATCTGCAGGGGCAGGGACTGGCCCGTGCCATCTGCGCGACGCAGGCGGAAACTGTGTTCGTAAAAACTGTGCAGCCGGATGGTGCCCGATTTTCCATCCGAGGCCTCGGCGGCGTTTTTCAACAGGTTCAGCACAACCTGCAGCAGCTGATCGGGATCGCCATAAGCCATCGGCAGCGAGGGGTCGTAATCCTCGATGATCTTCATATGCGCGCCAAAGCCCAGCACGGCGGATCGGCGCGCGCGGTCCAGCACATCGTGGATGTTGACCGGGCTGCGTTCGGGCGGGCGCAGGTTGCCGAATTGCTCGACCTGTTCCAGCAGCTTCACGATGCGCCGGGTCTCGGCCACGATGAGATCGGTCAGCTCGAGGTCGTCCGTGCTCAGGTTCATCGACAGAAGCTGCGCGGCCCCGGTGATGCCGGCGAGCGGGTTCTTGATCTCATGCGCCAGCATCTCGGCCATGCCGATGGCGGATTTGGCGGCGGATTTGACCGAATGGCTTTGTGTCATGCGCCCGGCCAGTTCGCGCGGGCTGATCAGCATGATCATCCAGCCGGGCTGCCCCTGCAACGGGGCAATCGACAGGTTGCACACAAGCGGCGCGCGCTTGCCGGTGCCGACATCGACGTCGTTCACAAAAAGCGGCGTGCCTTGATCCCGGGCGCGCTCAAAGCTGGCTTCAAGCGGGGCGTCCACGGCCAGACGATCCCAGATCGGCTGGCCCAGCAGCCAGCGGGCCGAGTTGTTCATGAACCCTTCGGCAGCGGGATTCATGTCGGCGATCATGTCATCGCCGTCCAGCAGGATGGCCGGGATCGGCAGCGAGGACCACAGCGCGAATTCAAGCTCTGCGTTCATGCCGCTTGCCTTTCTTCAGACATCATGGCGCTTGGCATTCGGGTCAGAACGTCCTTGGGGGTCTTGGCGGTCAGCACCTCGCGGCGCAGGGCTTGTGGCGTTCCGGCCTCGTCCATGTACCAGCCCAGATGTTTGCGCGCGACGCGCAGGCCCAGGTCGGGGCCGTAAAAAGTCAACATGTCTTCATAATGCTCGCACACCAGATCGCTGAGCGACCGGCCGGTTGGGATATCAGGGGGCGTCAGCCCATAAAGCTCGGCGGCGACCTGCGCCAGTACCCAGGGCCGTCCCTGTGCGCCACGTCCGATCATCACCCCATCCGCGCCAGATTGGTCCAGCGCCTGACGCGCCGTTGCGGCGCAGACAATGTCGCCATTTGCGATGACTGGGATCGAGACCGCGTCCTTGACGGCGCGAATCGCGGCCCAGTCAGCGTGCCCCTTGTAGAACTGGCAGCGGGTGCGTCCGTGAATGGTGATCATGCGGATGCCCGCAGCCTCGGCCCGCGCCGCCAGATCTGCGGCGTTCAGGCAATCGTGGTCCCATCCCAGTCGCGTCTTCAGGGTTACGGGCACTTTCACCGCGCCCACCACCGCGTCGATCAGCGTCAGCGCGTGATCCACATCCCGAAGCAGCGCCGAGCCGGAATAGCCGCCCACCACCTTTTTGGCGGGGCAGCCCATGTTGATGTCGATGACCCTTGCTCCGTTGGCTTCGACCATGCGCGCCGCCTCGGCCATCCAATAGGGATCGCGTCCGGCCAGCTGCACCGAGGTATTGGCCTGGGCAAATCCAAGCTCGGCCTTTTCGCGTACACCGACCTTGCCTTGCACCATCTCCTGGCTCGCCACCATCTCGCTCACGACAAGGCCCGCGCCAAAGCGCGCAACCAAAGAGCGAAAGGGCAAGTCGGTGATCCCTGCGAGAGGAGACAGGAACACCGGGAAGGGGACCGCGATATCGCGCAGCAGGGAAGTCAAACGCCTATTCCTTGAGCAAGTAACAGTCAGGTAATCACAACCGGGCTAACCAGCAACGATACAAGCAGCTTTCTGTAACGGTCTTGAGGCATTTGCACAATAAATGTGCAAATTCCCCTGGGGCATTGTCCCGGGGGCGCGCAATTCGTAAACACCGACAGGGACGAAAGGCTTATCGAATGAAAACCGCCGTTGTCATTGTCGCCGCAGGCCGCGGTACCCGGGCCGGAGGGCCGATTGCCAAGCAATGGCAGGCAGTCGCGGGCCGTCCCGTCGCACTTTGGACACTGTCCAAGTTTAGCCGATTCTCTCAGGTCGTTGTGGTTGTTTCTGCCCCTGATCTCGAGTTTGCGAGTCAGGTGTTCGCAGGGCATGACGTTCAGCTTGTCCAGGGCGGCGCGGATCGTGCGGCCTCGGTCCGGGCGGGGCTAGAGGCCCTGGCGGACACAGCCAGCGGGGCGCCGGATCTTGTGCTGATACATGATGTTGCGCGGCCCTGCGTTCCGGATGCCGTCATCGACGGCGTCGTTGCGGCGCTTGATGCTTCGCCGGCCGCGGCCCCGGCAATTGCCGTGACCGATGCACTTTGGACGGGCGCAGATGGCAAGGTCACCGGCACCCGGGACCGCACGGGGCTTTTCCGGGCACAGACCCCTCAGGGGTTCCACTTCGCCCCGATCCTGGCGGCGCACCGCACTCACCCCGGCGGCGCGGCGGACGATGTGCAGGTTGCGCGCGATGCGGGCCTTGACGTCGCAATCGTTCCGGGGTCAGAGCAGAACCTCAAGATCACCACGCCCGAGGATTTTGCCCGGGCGGCCAAACTTCTGGAGCCAGACATGGATGTGCGCCTGGGCAATGGATTTGACGTACACGCCTTTGAACCCGGCGATCACGTTGTGCTGTGTGGCGTCAAGGTGCCCCATACGGCGGCGCTGAAGGGGCATTCGGATGCCGACGTAGGCATGCACGCGGTGACCGACGCCATCTATGGCGCGCTGGCCGAAGGCGACATCGGCCGCCATTTCCCGCCCAGCGATCCGCAGTGGAAGGGGGCCGACAGCCAGATCTTTCTGCGCCACGCCGTCGAGCTTGCCGCCGCCAAGGGCTATGCGATCTCCAATGTCGATTGTACGCTGATCTGCGAACGTCCCAAGGTGGGGCCGCATGCGGCGGCGATGATGGAAAAGATGTCTGATATCATGGGGTTGCGGGTCGATCAGGTCTCGGTCAAGGCGACCACCTCGGAAAAGCTGGGCTTCACGGGCCGCGAAGAGGGCATTGCGGCGCTGGCCACCGCGACATTGGTGAAACCATGAGGCTCAGCCAGTTGATCGCCACCGTGGGCGGGGTTGGGTATCTGCGTCCGGCGCCTGGAACCTGGGGCTCGCTTGCGGCGCTGCCGCTGGCTTGGGCCGTCTGGCAGATCGGCGGGCTCTGGCTTTTCCTGCTGGCGGTTCTTGGCACCTTCGTCAAAGGCTGGTGGGCCACGGCGCGCGAAACCCAAGGCGCCACGGATCACGACCCGTCCGAGATCGTCATCGACGAAGTGGCGGGGCAGTTCATCGCGCTTTTGCCGGTTATGATCGGGGCTACGGCCATGGGCGCGGATGTTTTGCGGCTTTGGCCCGGGTGGATCGCGGCCTTTGTGCTGTTCCGACTTTTTGACATCTGGAAACCCGGCCCGGTCGGATGGGCCGACCGCATGGGTACGCCACTGGGCGTTATGCTGGACGACGTGATCGCCGGGGTCTTGGCAGCGGTGGGTGTCTGCGCCTTGGCAGCCCTGTCACACGGGGTACTGATGTGACCGAGGGGCAGGCGCAGACCATCCTTGCCACCGCGCGGGCCAAGGGCCTGACCGTGACCTGCGCCGAAAGCTGCACTGGCGGCTTGGTCGCCGCCGCGCTGACCGACATCGCCGGATCGTCCGAGATCTTTGAGCGCGGGTTCGTGACCTACTCGAACCTCGCCAAGACCGAGATGCTGGGGGTCGATCCCGCAACGCTGGACGCACATGGCGCGGTCAGCGAGCAGGTCGCCCGGCAGATGGCCGAGGGGGCAAGGGCCGCGGCGCGGGCCGATGTGGCGGTGTCGATCACCGGCATCGCCGGGCCGGGTGGGTCCGAGTTCAAGCCCGAGGGGCGGGTCTGTTTCGGCCTGTCCACGGCCCGCGGCACCGAAACGGAAACTGTCGAATTCGGCGCGCTGGGGCGCGCGAACGTGCGTCAGAAGTCGACGGAACACGCGTTGAACCTGCTGCTGAACGCAGCAAACGAACTCTGATTGAAATATAGGCGTTTCCGCCAAAAACGGCCTAAAAAACGAACAGTTTGCGTATTGCCCGCAAAATAAGCCGTCATTTTCCACATCGCCTCTTTTTTCCTCGTCTCGCGTCCTGTGTGTCGCTGGCAACGGAAAAATCCGAGGGAAGGAAGAGGAAATGAACGGAGCGGATACCGCCTGGATCATCGTGGCGACAGCTTTGGTGCTGTTCATGACGTTGCCGGGGCTGGCCTTGTTTTACGGCGGTCTTGTGCGTGCCCGAAATGTGCTCAGCGTCTTTATGCACTGCTATGCAATTGCCTGCTTGATGAGCGTTCTTTGGCTCGCCCTGGGCTATTCGATCGCCTTTGGCGGCGGGACCAGCGGCTATTGGGGAGGCCTCGACAAGATGTTCCTGTCGGGCGTCGGCACGGATGCGCTGTCGGGCACGCTGCCCGAGGTGCTGTTCTTTGCCTTCCAGATGACCTTTGCGATCATCACACCCGCGCTGATCGTCGGTGCCTATGTCGAACGCATCGGCTTTGGCTTTGTCCTGCTGTTCTCGGGTCTCTGGATGCTTTTGTGCTATGCGCCCGTGGTCCACTGGGTCTGGGGCGGCGGCATGCTGGCCGATGGCGGCATCTTTGGTGAAAACGGCGTCAAGGACTTCGCGGGCGGCATCGTGGTGCACGAAACCGCAGGCATCGCGGCGCTGGTCATCGCGGTCTTCCTGGGCGCGCGCAAGAACCAGACCGTGCCCCCGCACAACCCCGGCTTCGTCATGATCGGCGCGGCCATGCTGTGGGTCGGGTGGTTCGGCTTTAACGGCGGGTCGCAGCTGGCAGCAGACGGTGGCGCGGCCATGGCGCTGACCGTGACACATATCTCGGCCGCGACGGCCTCGCTGACCTGGGCGTTGTGGGAACGGATCAAGTTCGGCAAGGCCTCGTTGGTGGGCATGGTCACGGGCACCATCGCCGGTCTGGCCTCGATCACCCCGGCCTCGGGCTTTGTCGGCCCGGTCGAGGCGCTGATCATCGGCGCGGTCGCAGGTGTGCTGTGCCAGGAAGCGGTCAACGTAATCCGCAAAATGCTGAAGATCGACGACACGCTGGACGTCTTTGCCGTGCACGGCGTGGGCGGCATCTTTGGCACGATCATGATCGCGGTTTTCGGCGCTGGTGCCTTTGCCGCGCAGTTGGGATCGCTGGTGATCGTCGGGGTCTTCACGGTTGTGGTGACCGTGGTTCTGGTCCTTGTGGTCAAGGCGATCACCCCGCTGCGGGTGGACGACGACACCGAGACGCAGGGTTTGGACATCACCGTGCATGGTGAACGCGCCTACGATCACGCAAGCTGAGCGTCGCGCCCTATGAGACTGACAACGGCGGGCCTTAGGACCCGCCGTTTTTCGTTTGCAGATGGCTTTGTTTCAGCGCTTCAAAAGCCTCTTCATAGCGTTGGATCCGCGTGGCGTCTTTTTCTGAGTTGAGAAAGGGTTTGCGACGACCAACAATCATCCTGTCCCACCCCGATTGAGCGCTTCCGGTCGGATGTCCACGGATGCTTTGGTCCAGCGGCACAGAGCCCCGAAACAGTGAACAGGATGTGTTGGGCAGCATGGCGGCAAGATATGCGATGTCTTCGACCGGAAAGCTGTTGGACAGGGAAAGACGCTTGAGGGTTGTGCATGCAGCGATCGGTGCGATGCCGCCGTCAACGACTTTGACGCCCTCAATGACCAGTTCTTCGAGACGCTTTAGCGCGGACAGGGGCGCAAGCGTTTGAGCGGTGTTTTTGGAACTGAGGGTCGGCGACCCGGAGAACTCGAATGCGCGCAGGTCGGTCAACGCCGCAATGGGGGCCAGATCGGTCGCCTTGGGCGTGCTGATCAAGGCAAGACCCTTGAGACGTGTGAGCGCAGACAGGGGGCTGAGGTCCACCAGCTTGGTGTTCCAGTTTATGACGATCTGTTCGACGCCCCGCAGTTTTTGCAGGGCCGAGGCATCGCTGACGCGCATTTCATAGAAATACACCACCCGAGCCGTGATCGATTCGCAAATCTGGTGAATGGTCTTGTCATTGGCCCCGACGACCATGACCGTGTCAGAGGCATAGTCGGTGCCCGCCTCCCAGCGGGTCCCACGGTCCGCCATTTCCAACAGAGGCTTGTTCTGCTTGTTCCACGGGATGTGCTTGGGCAAGTCGTGGTAGTCGGGGATCAGGGATGGGCAGAGGTCGTCCATCATCATCTTTCAGATTTGGTCTGGTAGTACTTAAGCACAAACACCCGGATCGCCGAGGCCAACCCGGACTCGACCCCGCGCGCCGCGTCAATTTCGGCGGCCAAAACGTTGATTGGCTTGCCCTGCGCCTCGGCAATCTCGCGGAAGGCGTGCCAAAAGGCATCCTCCAGCGACACGCTGGTGCGGTGGCCGCGCAGCGTCAATGAGTGTTTGATCGGCCGGGCGCTCATTCCTCGCGCTTCTTGCCGTCGAGATCGCGTTTGGTTTTCTCGGCCCGCGCCTTGTCGGCCGCTTTTTCCGCGCCCGAGCGGCCAAATTTTCGTGCGTTTTCATCGGCCCGCGCCCTTTTTTCGGCGCGGGTCTTCGCTTTTCGAAACTGGTTCAAGTTGGTTATTTTGGCCATGGAAGCACCATAGACCAACAAGGCGGCTTTGCCAGCCGCCTTGTCCGCAAGATCACACGGCGACTTTGGCCCGGGGGCGGAGGTTCCAGTACCAGACGCGGTAGGCCTCGAGCAACGCCAAGGGGCCAAAGTGTACCAGCGCAGGGCCGATCCCGCCCCAGTCGTGAAGGGCCGCCCAATGCACCAGCGTCAGGACCGCGGCTGCATAGGTCCAGCGTTGCAGCGATTTCCACGCCGGCCCCATGATGCGGACGAAGTAATCCATCGAGGTGACGGCCAGGGGAATGAAGATCGCGAAGGCCAACCAGCCGGTCCAGATGTATAGTTTGGAAAGGTCAGACAGCACCCGTTCCAGCGTTGCGACGTCGATCACATAGAAAACGGTGTGGACCAGCGCGTAGGCAAAGGCCGCGACGCCGAAGTAACGGCGGTTTTTCTTGAGCCAGAGCGGACCGCGCCACCCCTTGAACAAAAGGGTCAGAGGCGTCGCCAGCATGGCGATGATCATGAACCGGGCGGAAAATTCTCCGGTTGGATGCACCAGAAAGTGATAGATCTGCGGGTCGGTGGAGGTTGCAAGTGCACTGGCCATGCCAAAGCCGGGAAGGGCCAGAAGACCCCAAAGCCAGTAGGGAGAAAATCGGGACATATTGGGCTCCAAATAGGGAAGGACCTTCCTTGAACGGAGCGCACGCGAATTTCCGTCGAAAAAAAACGCGCCCGAGGCTTCGGGCGCGTCTTGGTCATGGTCAGGGCTTTGGATCAGGCTTTGGGGCCGATCATCTGTTCGGGCCGGACGACGGCGTCAAAGGTTGCCTCGTCGACAAAGCCCAGCGCAATGGCCTCTTCCTTGAGGGTCGTGCCATTCTTGTGTGCGGTCTTGGCGACCTTGGTGGCGTTGTCGTAGCCGATGGTGGGCGCCAGCGCGGTGACCAGCATCAGGCTTTCCTTCATCAGCTTGTCGATGCGCGGCTCGTTGGCCTGGATGCCGTTCAGCATCCGTTCGGTAAAGCTGTCGGCCACGTCGCCCAAGAGCTGGATCGACTGCAGCAGGTTGTAGCTCATCATCGGGTTATAGACGTTCAGCTCGAAGTGGCCCTGGCTGCCGGCAAAGGTCATGGCGGCGTTGTTGCCCATGACATGTGCCGCGACCTGGGTCATCGCCTCGGCCTGGGTCGGGTTGACCTTGCCGGGCATGATCGAGCTGCCGGGTTCGTTTTCGGGCAGGATCAGCTCGCCCAGACCCGAGCGCGGGCCCGACCCCAGGAAGCGGATGTCGTTGGCGATCTTGTACATGCTGCCCGCAACGGTGGCCAGCGCGCCCGACAGGAAGACCATGGCGTCATGGGCGCTGAGCGCTTCGAACTTGTTGGGGGCGGTCACAAAGGGCAGGCCGGTGATCTCGGCCATGTTGGCGGCGACGGCCTCACCCCAGCCGGGGGCGGTGTTCAGGCCTGTACCGACGGCGGTGCCGCCCTGTGCCAATTCATAGATCGCGGGCATGGCGGCCTCGACGCGCTTGATGCCCGAGCGGATCATGTGCGCATAGCCCGAGAATTCCTGGCCCAGGGTCAGCGGGGTGGCGTCCTGAGTATGGGTGCGGCCGATCTTGATGATGTCCTTGAACTCTTCCGACTTGGCTTCCAGCCCTTCGGCCAGCTTGGTCAGGCCGGGCATCAGAACGTCGCGAACCATCATCGCCGCGCCGATGTGCATGGCGGTCGGGAAGGTGTCGTTCGACGATTGGCCCATGTTGCAGTGGTCGTTGGGGTGGACCGGGTCCTTCGAGCCGATCACGCCGCCAAGTATTTCGATGGCACGGTTGGCGATGACCTCGTTCGAGTTCATGTTCGACTGGGTGCCCGATCCGGTCTGCCAGACGACCAGCGGGAAGTTGTCGTCGAATTTGCCGGCAAAGACTTCGCCCGCGGCCTGAATGATTGCATCCCCGATGGTCGCGTCCAGCTTGCCAGTGGCCTTGTTCTGCATCGCGCAGGCCTGCTTGATCACACCCAAGGCGCGCACGATGGCGACGGGTTGCTTTTCCCAGCCGATGGGAAAGTTCATGATCGAGCGCTGGGTCTGCGCGCCCCAGTACTTGTCGGCAGGGACCTCAAGAGGGCCAAAGCTGTCGGATTCGGTGCGGGTTGCGGTCATGAGTTCCTCCGGAAACGCTAGGTCACCGGGGGTTTAGCGGCTGCGTTGGGACCGTGCAACGGCAAGCGGAGCGGCATTTGTGCCGCTCCCCAGGGTGTTTGCGATAACTTGGGCTCGTCCTGCCCGGCAGGACGCCGAGGGGGCAAAAATCCTGCGAGGATTTTTGTCTGTTTTCCTGCGAGGAAAACAGGGCGTACTGTTGTGTCGACCGCGCGCCCACGGAGTTCGTGTCGAACTCCGATCCGTTTTCCTCGAAGGAAAACGGCGTCAGGCGGCGCGCGCGACGGTTTCGCCCCGCTCGACATAGGCCTTGTTGCCTTCAAGCAACTTGCCCAACAGTTTGCGGAACTGCGGTTTCATAAGTGGCACCATCAGTTGTCCCAAAGGCCCCATCTTCGGTGTGAACGCCATCGTGAAATCAACACGTGTGCGCGCTGGTCCCAGCGGTGTCAGCCGAATGTCCAAGACTGCCGTCTTCAAAGGCAGGGTTCCGTTGAAGATATCCACCCGCATGCGACGGTTCGGAACATAGTCGATCACCCGTTCCTGAATGAAGTTCTTGCCGTCAGCCAGGTCACACTGGCGTTCTGCACCCAGTCCCGAGGCAGCGCTTTTGTTGATCAGGAAGGATTTGCTGATGTTCGGGTTGAACCGCATGATCCCGCCATAGTCGTCCCAGGCCGACCAAACGAGGTCCACCGGGGCCTCTACGGTTTCTGTCACTGTAACTTTGGGCACGTCCAATTCTCCTCAATTGTCTGCCAGCCAGGCGGCCAGCGCCTGACCGATTTCGTCTGGGTAGTCTTCCTGAATGAAGTGCGCGCCCGGACCGAGGTGGAGGGTCGACAGGTTGGGCACGTTGGCCTGCATCCAGGCCACGGCCTCGGGCGGCGTGATCGCTCCGGGCGTGACGTGGAACAGAAGCTTGGGCACCGGGCTGGTGGTCAGGTAGCCGGCGATATCCCGCGTCAGCTTGGTCGTCGCGGCAGGTTCCTCGGCGATGGGCACCTCGCGCGGCCATTGCAGCAAGGGCGCACGGCTCGCTGCATCCGGGTAGTAGCTGTTGTAATGCGCCAGAACATCGACGGGCAGGGGGTCCTTCACCGCCAGTTTGCCGAGGATCTCGTTGATGAACATATTGTCCTCGAGAACCATCTTTTCGCCCACACCCGGCGTGCGCCAGGCCTGGAACAACTCGCCGAAAGGGCCCATCGCTTCATAGCTTTCAAAGGGCATGACCGGCGGCGCGACAGTTTCCATGAAGGCGATGGCAGACACCCGGTCGGGATTTTGCCTGGCCCAGTCAAAGCCCAGGGCACCGCCCCAGTCATGGATCACCAGCACAACATCCTGCAGATCGAGGCTGTCCAACAGCCCATGCAAATGGTTTGCGTGGTCGGCATAGGTGTAATCCAGCGCGGGTTTGGCGCTGTCGCCCATGCCGATCAGGTCAGGTGCGATCACCCGGTGGGTCTGGTCCAGGTGGGGCATGATATTACGCCACAGGTAGGATGAGGTCGGGTTGCCGTGCAGGAAAACGACAGGCCGTCCCGCCCCCTGGTCGACATATGCCATGCGGTGACCGTTCACCGTTGCAAACTTTTTGGCATAGGGCATCGCGGCTGGCGCGGCGCGCAACGCCGCGGGAAGCGCGGCCAGCGTCGGCAGCGCGCTCAGGGTCTTGATCAGGTCTCGACGGTTCATTTCGGGGTCCTCTGTTGGAACGATGACCAAGAGATAGGTGGGTCGATTTCGATCCTGAATGCGCCGAAACGTGACAAGGTGGTTCACTTGCGTTACAGGTGTGCTGCGCCAATTGAGGTAAGCAGCAGAGGCACTGCCGATGTCGAACAACGCGATGGACTGGACCGGATTACCTTATTTTCTTGCCGTCGCACGTGGCGGCAGCCTGCGGGCGGCGGCGGAAACACTGGGCGGCAATCACGCGACGGTGGACCGGCACGTGCGGGCGCTGGAAACCGCCTATGGTGTCAGGCTGTTTGACAGAACCCGGACCGGCCTGCGGCTGACCCCAGAGGGCGAAGCGCTGTTGCCCGAGGCCGAAGCCGCGGAACGCGCCGTTCTGGGGACCCGGCTGAAATTGCAGGGCCGTGACCGGAAACCGTCCGGGACGGTGCGGTTGTCGGTGCCAAACCCGTTTGATCGCATGTTCATGGGCCCGATCCTTGGGCGGTTTGCCAGGGCCTATCCCGATATCGAACTGGACGTTTCGGCCACAAACCAACTCGTGGATTTCTCGCGCGCCGAGACCGATGTCTCGGTCCGGGTGGCCTATGAAGTGTCGGGTGACGCCGTGGGCCGAAAAGTCGCCACCTACAACCGCGGGATATTTGCCGCGCAAAGCTATCTGGACCTGCATTGGTACAAACGCGGAGCAAAGGGCGAAGGGCTGCATTGGCTGGGTTGGAACGACGACGAGGATCGGCCGGCCTGGGTGGAAAACAGCCCGTTTCCCATGGCAAAGCTTCACCACCGGGTGCGCAGCGCGTCACTTGTGGGGCCGATGCTCGTTGAAGGGCAGGGGATGAGCTATCTTCCGGTCTTTGTGCCAACACACTACCCGGATCTGGTTCAGGTGCCGGGGACGGTGATCGAACCGGACAGATCCATCTGGGTGCTTCTGCACGGTGAGCTTCGCCGCACCACCCGGGTCCGGTTACTGGTCGATTTTCTGGTCGAGGAACTCAAGGCCCTTCGGCCTTACTTCCAGGGCGAGGCCTAGTTCAACTTGGTCTGCGAGAACACGTAGACACGCGCCGGCGGCAGGTTGCCCCAGATTTTCTGGCTGCGCGTCCAGCTGAGACCCAGCTCAGTGCGCACGACCTCGGCAACGGGCGGTTTGGGGCCATAGGTGAACTGGATGTAGACCCCGCCGGGTTTGACCGCATCGAAAGCGGCGGTGAGGATTTCGCGCTGGATCTGGATGGGCATGGACAGCAGCGGCAGGCCGGAGACAACGGCGCGGGCCTTGCCCGAAATCCCAAGGTCGCCCATCGATTGGGCCGGGGCGTTCTGGACGTTGGCGTCCGGATATTTGCCGCACAAAAGGTCGATGAACTCGCTGTTCAGTTCAAAGAGATGAAGATCGTTTTCCGGAATGCCTGCATCCAGAAGGGCGTCGGTGATCTTGCCCGTGCCAGCGCCCAGTTCAACAACCGGACCGTCGCCGTCTGGAACAGCTGACGCCATTTCGCGGGAAAGGGCCAGTGACGATGGGGCCAGCGCAACAATCTTGTGCGGCTGACGGATCATCTGGCTGAGAAACAAGCGCAGGTCGCTGTTCATGTCTGGGCACTCCTGAGGGGCGGTCCGTCCCTAAGGGATGTGCGTTTTCCGCTAGGAAAATCAATCGCATATCGCGCCAAAATGCGCGATTTCATGCAATTGTCATGTGATCGGCGGTTATTTGCGGAAACTGTCCAGGCTGACAACCTCGGCATCGCCTTTTTCCTGCGGCTCTTCTTCGGGTTCTGCAGCCGCAAGGGTTTCCTTGGGGTCTTCGGCGCCATCAAGCGCTTGAAATTGCAGCCCAAACTCGACCGACGGATCGACGAAGTTCTTAAGCGCGTCGTAGGGGATATACAGCCGTTCCGGCACGTCCCCGAAACTGAGCGTGACCGCGAACCCGTCTTCGCTGACCTCGAGGTCCTCAAATTCGTGTTGCAGGACGATGTTCATTTCACCCGGGAACCGCTCCTTGATCCAATCGGCAAGGCGTACATCGGGATGACCCGTGTCGAAGGTAATGAAGAAGTGATGTTCGCCGGGCAGCCCGTGCTCCATCACATCCTGCAACACCACGTAGATCACCCCGCGCATGGCGCTGTGCATGGCCTGGTGCATCAGGTTGCTGTAGTCGATGGTGCGAGACATGGGCAGGGCTCTCTGAAATTTTCGGGCAGCATATTCCATTTTGCGGGAAACGAAAGAGTGCTGAAGCGATTTTCGCTGGCTCAGATCAGCGATATCGCCCAACCGCCGAAAGCCGTGGCGCAGAGCGTCTGCACGGGGCTTTTGCGCAGCCCCAACATCAGTGCAGAGGCCAGCGCCGTCAGTGCCAGCGCCTCGGGTCTGAGACTTGCCGGATCGGGGCGGGGCAGGGCCAGAAGGCCACCCGTCCTTGGGTCAACATGTGCGAAATAGACATGCATCGCAAACCAGAGCGACAGGTTCAGGATGACGCCGACAACGGCGGCGGTGATGGCCTTGAGCGCGCCCTGCAGCCGTGGTCGCCCAAGCAGGTGCTCAACATAAGGCGCTCCGGCAAAAATCCAAAGAAAACAGGGGATGAAGGTCATCCAAAGGGTCAGCGCGCCCGCCAGAAGGGCGAAACTGGCTCCGCCCAGGCCGTGTCCCGTGACCATGCCGACAAACTGCGTGACAAGGATCAGCGGGCCGGGCGTGGTCTCGGCAAGACCAAGCGCGTCGACCATCTGGCCCGTCGTCAACCAGCCGTGGGTCGAGACGACCTCTTGGGTCATGTAGGCCAGCACGGCGTAGGCCCCGCCAAAGGTGACCACGGCCAATCGGGCAAAAAAAGCAGCCATGGCAAAGAGCGCTTCCTGATCTGTCAGCCAAAGCGCGGCAAGCGGGGCCAGCCACAGGGTGCTCCACAGGGCAACTGTCTGCAGCGATGTGCCAGACCGGGGCCAGGACGGCGGGGCGGTGTTCTTGGTGGGACTGGTCCACCAGCCCCAAAGCGCCGCGGCGGCGATGATGACGGGAAACGGCAGGTCAAAAACAAAGATCCCGAGAAAGGCCAGTGCAGCGATCGTATAGGTCCTGGGCCCCGACAGTGTCTTGCGGCCCAGCCCCGACAGGGCCTTGATGACGATGACAAGAACGGTTGCCTTGACGCCAAGCAGGGCCGCCTCGGTCGCTGGCTGTGTTCCATAGGTCACGTAGAGCAGTGCGAGGGCCGCAATCACCAGCGCGCCGGGCAGGACAAAAAGCGTTCCTGCGATCAATCCCCCGGTCACACCCCGCAGACGCCAGCCAGCATAGGTGGCCAGTTGCATGGCCTCGGGTCCCGGCAGAAGCATGCAAAAGCTGAGCGCATTCAGGAACTGATGTTCGGTCAGCCAGGTCCGCTCTTCGACCAGTTCTCGGTGCATGACGGCGATCTGCGCTGCAGGCCCTCCGAAGGACAAAAGCCCGATACGCCCGAACACGCGAAACAGTTCTTGGTTCTGGATCATCTGCCGGCTCCTGCCTTTAGATGGGCACGTTCCAGATTGCACTGGCCAAAGCAAGTGGTTCGGTGCCCAAAACGACGCGATCAGCAATACCTGGGCGACGAAGGGCGCCGATTGCGGCGCTGCGGTCAGAGAAGGCTTGCGATTGTGAGTGCGCCGGATAACCTGACCCATATTGCAGTCAGTATTTTCGGGGGCAGATATGGCAACGCCAATATCCAAGGTGACAATTGTCGGGGGCGGGACAGCCGGTTGGATGTCTGCGCTCATTCTCAGCTCTGTGCTCAGCCGAAACGAGGAGACCGGCGAAAAGATCGAGATCACTCTGATCGAATCTCCCAACATTCCGACCGTCGGGGTTGGCGAGGCGACCGTGCCCGGCATGTCCCGCACGCTGCGACAGGCCGGGGTCTCGGAAAGCGAGTTCATGAAGGCCTGCAATGCGTCGTTCAAGCTGGGGGTCCTGTTCGACAGCTGGAACGTCGACGCCGAGGGCAAGCCCTTTGCCTTCGTCAACCCTTTTGACCGTCCGGCGCACATCAAGGGCGTCGACATGGCCAAGTATTTCGCCAAGTTCGGCGCGGGCGACCTGGACTACGCACATGTCGTGGGACCTGGTCTGGACATGCGCGAAGACTTTCGCGGACCCCGGCCGTTTCGTGCGCGCGAATTCGCGTCCGACGTCGGTTACGCCTATCATCTGGATGCGGGCTTGTTCGCAGGCATGCTGAAAGACCTCTGTATCGCACGGGGCGTGATCCATGTGTTGGACAACCTGCAAGAGGTCACACTGCGGGAAGACGGGTATATCTCGGCACTGCAACTCGAAGACCGGGGGCAGATGGATGTTGAACTGGTGATCGACTGCACCGGCTTCCGCGGGTTGATCATCAACCAGGCGCTGGGCGGCGAATTCATCAGCTATTCAAAGTATCTGGCCAACGACCGGGCCATGGCCGTCCAGGTGAAACACCCCGACCATCGCATTGATCCCATGACCCGATCGACCGCGCTGGGCGCCGGGTGGACCTGGCGGGTGCCGCTTTATAACCGAATCGGGACGGGTTACGTGTTTTCCTCGGCCCACCGTACGGATGACGAGGCGCGCGAAGAGTTTCTGAAATGGCTGGGTCCGCTGGGCGAAGGCGCTGAACCGCGCGTCATTCCGATGCGTGTCGGGCGCAACAAGGAGGCTTGGGTCAAGAACTGCATCGCGATCGGGCTGTCCAGCGGGTTCATCGAACCGCTGGAATCCACCGCGATCCACATGATCGACACCGCAATACGCCTGCTGGCGCATTACTTCCCCGACACCTCGTATGCGCCGGCGCTGCAGGCCCGCTACAACCGCCAGATCGAACGCGGCTATGACGAGGTGCGTGATTTCATCTGCATGCATTATGCCCTTGGGAACCGCACTGACAGCCAATACTGGATCGACGCGCGCGAAGCGCTTGAGGTGCCGGACACACTGGCGGCCAACCTTGAACTCTGGCGCCACGTTTTGCCAGGGCCCTATGATCTGGAGTTCTCATCCCTGTTCTCCCACTTCACGTACAAGTCGGTCCTTCTTGGGAAGCGGGTCTACGAAACCGATTTTGCAGCGCCGAACTTCAATACCGGAACAGAGTTGGACGAAGACCTTTGGTGGAACTACGTCGCCGAGAGGCGCGCGGCCTTCGTGGATTTTTGCGAAACCACTGCAGACCACCGGGTCTTGCTGAGGGAGATCAGGGGAGAGCTGTCCAGCCAGGATCTGCGCGAGTTGCGGCGACAGAACATCGATCCGGCGGACCTTTATCAACAGACCGCGCAATTGGAAGGCGCCGGTGCGATCCTGTAGGGACTTGGTGGCTGGGGGAAGCGCAGGTTTCTGTTGCCAGGTACCTGCAAACCCCGCCTGGCGCGGCTAGGCACCAGGGCTTAAGATTTCGGTTTTTCGGACTGCTTACGCAGCCAGAGCAACCGGAGCACGATTGTCATTTGCAATTGTACTTGTCGGGCCGATACGGTGGCACCCCGCCGAGACAAAGCTAACCCCTTTAGACGTTCGTCGATCCTGTTTCGTCCCCATGATCCCCAAATGAAGGATTTTGGTGGAGACGCCGGGTACCGCCCCCGGGTCCGATCCGCTTATTACGAGCGCGTTTATGTCCATAGTCCCGAAGGACAAGGCTGAATATAGGTGCGCGATGGGGCAAAGGGAAGGGGAATGTGGCGCCGAAATCCTTCGAGGATTTCGGTCTGTTTTTCCACGAGAAAAACAGGGTGCGCGACGTGGCACAGGATGCGCAACCCGGAGTTCGCGTCGAACTCCGTCCCGTTTTCCTCGAAGGAAAACGGTTCAGCGCAATCGTCGGATCGGTTCTGCGTTGCAGAACACGATGACTGTTCCCCGATTCTGGATTGCCTGAAATCCACGGGCGTCGACTTCCGCCAGAAAGACGTCAAGTCCAACATAGCGTTCGATGTCCCGCATCTTTCGGCGAATCACACGCCCGTCGTTGACCGATTTTGCGCCAAAGACGTCGCGCATCCAGGTTTCTGGGGAAAGTGGGGATCTGAACTCGTGCATGCCCCACCATGCGCTCTTTTTGGTCAACAGAGGGTTAACCGTTGCGCGCAGCGCGCGCGGCGGCGACCCCGCGGCCCAATTCGCGCGTATAGTCTGCCAGATCCTGCAAGGCCTGATCCGCCAGGTCCTCAGCACGCGCCTCCAGCGCGTCCGCAATCCGCTGGTGCAACTGAACGATCGTTTCGCGCGAACGGGCCGTAAAGGTGATCATGTTCATCAGCGGTTGCATGGCCTCGACCGCGCCCGCCAGTTGATAACTCAACACCGGGTTCCCGGCTGCATCGACCAGGGCACGGTGAAAAGCCACGTCCGAGGCGCAAAAGGCCTCGTCCGTCAGACCGGGCTGTCCCTGCCGATGAATTTCGGCACGCATGGTGGCCAGATGATCCGCGCTGCGCCGCTCGGCCGCCATCGGGGCGCAGGCCCGTTCCATGGCGTATCGCGCTTCGCAAGCGACCTCGAAACTGACGGCGTTCATCGACAATAGCAAAGTCGAGGTCGTGATCTGTTGGCCATAGGCCTCTTCAAAGGACAGGCGGTTCACGAAGGCCCCGCCAAAGGCACCACGCTGCGTGCGGATCAGCGATTGTGCCGCCAGTCGCTTCAGCGCCTCGCGTACCGTGGCGCGTGACACTTCGAACTGCTCGGCAAGCTCTGCCTCGGAGGGCAGGCGGTCGTCCACGATCAACTCACCCGCAACGATGGCGTCGCGAATTGCCTTGGCAATCTGGGCGGAAAGGTCCGCGGTGCTGTTGGGGTCAATTTTCATTTGTCAGACATTTAAATGTCTGACATTCATGTTGGCAAGACTTGAGTCGCGGACGGGAGAGATTTGGTGACGCGAGACTATGTGCGCAGCGGCCTTTGGCTGGCGTTTTTCGGGGGGATCCTGCTGGCCTGGTGGTGGCTTTACCAGATGGCCACGGGCATGGGTATTGACCTGATCGGTCGTCCGGGTCCGATGGCCCAGCGGATGGCGGCGATGGACCCGCGCATGGACATGTACATGCCCATGGCCGAGTACGGGCCGGTTTTCTGGATGTGGGCCATCATGATGGCGGCAATGATGCTGCCGACGCTTGTGCCGACGCTCAGCGCTTACGAAGACCTGATGACCAGCGCCAACGGGACGCGGGCTGGCTGGATTGGCGTGATCGTCGGGTATGCAATCGTCTGGGTTGCCTTTGCTGCGGCCATTGCGGGTCTGCAACTGGCGCTGCTTTTCGGCGGTGTCGTCGACATGTTGGGCATCCCAAAAACGCCGTGGTTCGCAGGCAGCCTGCTGATCGCGGTCGGTCTGTTCCAGTTCACCCGCGCCAAAGAGGTCTGCCACGGCGTCTGCCACAGCCCGATGAGCTATTTCATGGGGCACTGGAAAACCGGATTTGCCGGTGGGCTGCGCATGGGATTGGGCCTTGGGGCCTTTTGCGTCGGTTGCTGCTGGGGCTTCATGGTGCTGGGCTTTGTCGGCGGGGTCATGAGCCTCTTGTGGATGGGGCTGGCAACACTGTTCATGGTGATCGAGAAACTGCCGCAAGTCGGCCATGTGGTGACCAAACCCATGGGCGGACTGCTGATTGCCGGGGGGATTGCCGTTGTGATCGCGCCCCTGGTCACGGGATAAGAGGAGGAGAGAATGGCACCCAGAAAACGCCCCGAGGCGGACCGCCTGCCGGTCAGTCAGCGGATCGACCAGAGGGTCGACAACCCCAAGCGTCGCCGGATGTCTCCCACGAACTGGGAGATCAAGGGCGAGCTGTTCATGAACTGCTCGTGCGAGGTTGTGTGTCCTTGCGGAATTTCGCTGGGCAAGCACCCTCCGACCTATGGGTACTGCCAGACCTGGTTTGCTCTGCAGATCGACGAAGGCCACTTCGAAGGCGAAAACCTTGGCGGTCTCAACGTCGCGCTGCTGATCGACATTCCCGGACGGATGGCCGAAGGCAACTGGAAGGTCGCCGCTTATGTGGATGAGCAGGCGAGCGGTAAGGCTTACAGCGGTTTGTTGCAGATCCTGTCCGGTGCGGCGGGCGGCAACACCGGTGTTTTCAACTTCCTTGTCTCCGAGATCCTGGGCGCAGAACGCGAAAAGGTGATCATCGAAAAGGATGGGCGTCGCCGCAAGATCATCGTGGGTCGCAAGATCCAGGGTGAAATCGAGATGATCCCCGGAAAGGACCCGGATGTGCCTGTGTCGATGCAGAACACACAGTACTGGATGGGTCCGGTCATCTATCCGGCGGTTGGCTTGAAATCCAAGGTGCGGGACTATGGTCGCGTCTGGGACTTTGAGGGCAAGTCGGCCGATATCATTCCGGTGCACTGGGGTGGGCCCGGCCGGATATGATCACGTCCCGGTATTGCCAGACCATGGCGCGGTACAATCGCTGGCAGAACCAACAGGTTCTGTCGGCCATTAAAGACGCGCCTTTGGATGTGCTGACCCAGGATCGCGGGGCCTTTTTCGGCTCGATCCTGGCGACGCTCAGCCATCTGGTCTGGGGCGATGCCATATGGATGTCGCGCTTTGACGGCGGGGAAAAACCCACGACCGGGATCCCGGACAGTGTGGGAACGGTGACCTCGGTCTCCGAATGGTCCGAGGCCCGCGCCAGGATGGATCAGCGCATTCAAACCTGGGCGGATGGGCTGACGACCGAGGCACTGTCACTGGACCTGAACTGGTATTCCGGCGCGCTGGGGCGGGACGTGACCAAACCTCTGAGCCTCTGCGTCACGCATATGTTCAACCACCAGACACACCATCGCGGGCAGGTGCACGCGATGCTGACCGCGGCCGGGCTTTCGGCCCCGGTCTCTGATCTTTTCGCCATGCCGGATGACGGCCTCTGACATATTGCCAACTGGGGAGATCTGGCAATGACGGTGATTTCTCAATCGCGGCGGCTGCGGCGCACGCCTTTTTCCGAAGGTGTCGAGGCGGCAGGCGTCAAGGGATACACGGTGTACAACCACATGCTTCTGCCGACGGTCTTTCGCTCGGTTGAAGAGGACTATCGGCATCTGAAGGAAAAGGTGCAGGTCTGGGATGTTGGCTGTGAACGGCAGGTGGAACTGCGCGGGCCGGATGCGGCGCGTCTGATGCAGATGCTGACGCCTCGGGATTTGCGCGGGATGCTGCCGGGGCAGTGTTTCTATGTGCCGATCGTGGACGAAACGGGCGGCATGCTGAACGATCCGGTGGCCGTGAAACTGGCCGAGGATCGCTGGTGGATTTCCATCGCCGACAGCGATTTGCTGTTCTGGGTCAAGGGGCTGGCCTATGGCTGGCGGCTGGACGTGCTGGTGGACGAACCCGATGTCTCGCCCCTGGCGATCCAGGGGCCCCTGGCGGACGACCTGATGGCCCGCGTCTTTGGGGATGACATCCGCGACATGCGCTTTTTCCGCTTCGGCTGGTTTGAATTCCAGGGCCGCAGCCTTGTGATCGCCCGGTCGGGCTATTCCAAGCAGGGTGGTTTCGAGATTTACGTCGAAGGCAGCGACATCGGCATGCCGCTGTGGAACGCGCTGTTCGAGGCGGGCAAGGATCTGGACGTCCATGCTGGCTGCCCGAACCTGATCGAACGGATCGAGGGCGGGCTGCTGAGCTATGGCAACGACATGGACCGCCGCAACACGCCGCACGAATGTGGGCTTGGCCGGTTCTGCAATACGCAAACCGCGATCGGCTGCGTGGGCCGCGATGCCCTGTTGCGTGTCGCGCAGGAAGGGCCGGTGCGTCAGATCCGGGCGATCGAACTGCCCGGCGACAGCCTGCCGGGCTGTGACCGGCTTTGGCCGCTGATGGCGGGCGACGTGAAGGTCGGCCATATCTCCAGCGCCGCGCAGTCGCCTGACTTTGGCTGCGGCGTCGGCATCGGCATGGTGCGGATGACGCATTGGGACGCGGGCACCGAGCTGACCGCGATCACACAGGACGGACCGCGCCTGGCGCGGGTGCACGAGACATTCTGGAAATAAAAGGGGGCGGCCCGTGCGCCAGCCCGACCAAGGAGGATTGAAGATGTTCAACGCATTGGTGGTTGAAAAGGACGAAGAGAGCGGCAAGACCTCGGCATCGGTCACACAGATCGGGCTGGACGATCTGCCCGAAGGCGACGTCGTGGTGGCCGTCGAATACTCGACGGTGAACTACAAGGACGGGCTGTGCATCGGGCCGGGCGGAGGGTTGGTGCGCAATTATCCGCATGTGCCGGGGATCGATTTCGCGGGCACGGTCGAGGCGTCCGACGACGACCGCTACAAACCCGGCGACAAGGTGGTGCTGACCGGCTGGCGCGTGGGTGAGGTGCACTGGGGCGGCTATGCGCAAAAGGCGCGGGTCAAGGCCGACTGGTTGGTGCCGCTGCCCGAGGGGCTGGACACCCGCATGGCGATGGCCGTGGGCACGGCGGGCTTCACCGCGATGCTGGCCGTCATGGCGCTGGAGGATCACGGGCTGAAGCCGGGGCAGGGGCCGGTGCTGGTCACCGGTGCTGCGGGCGGCGTCGGCTCGGTCGCGACGGCGATTCTGTCGAACCTCGGATACGAGGTCGCGGGCGTCACGGGCCGTCCGGACACCGAGGACTATCTTCGCAACCTCGGCGCAACCCAGATCGTCGCGCGGGACGAGATCAACGAGACCACCAAGCGTCCGCTTGAGAAAGAGATGTGGTCGGGCTGTGTCGATGCCGTGGGCGGCGCGATGCTGGCACGCGTTCTTGGGCAAATGAAGTACGGGGCTTCGGTCTCGGCCGTGGGTCTGGCGGGCGGCGCGGGTCTGCCTGCGACGGTGATCCCCTTCCTGCTGCGCGGCGTGAACCTCTTGGGCATCGACTCGGTCATGCAGCCCTATGAAAACCGCCTGCGCGCCTGGGAACGGATCGCCTGCGATTTGCCGGCCGATAAGCTGGAGGCGATGATCCACCCTGCAACGCTGGGCGATCTGCCTCAGTTGGGTGGCGACATCCTGAAGGGTCAGGTCAAAGGCCGCGTTGTGGTGGATGTGAACGGCTAGGCCGCTTCAAGGCGAGGAGGGCAACGCCACAAACCGTGGCGACCCTTCGCGCCAAACCATCAGCAAGATGCTTTTCCGGCCCGCGTTCCGAGCGGCTTTCACCTGCTCCTCGAAAAAGGTCGGCGTGAGCACAGGTTTTTGCCCTATTTCGGTGATCACTTCCCCGACAATAAGTCCATTTGTGTCAGCTGGGGATCCTGGTTTGACAAAGGTAATGACCAACCCATTCCGACCTTCTTTCACCTTGTGCTTTTGACGAAGTGAAGATGACAGGCGTTGGGCTGTCATCCCTGCGTGAGTGACCAAATCATCGGAAAACAGTGCATCGAAGGGGTTTTCCTCGCTGCCAGCGGATTGTTCAGCCTTGTTCTGAATTGCCTTGGCTTCCGCTGCGGCAAGCTCGGCATTCATCGACGAGAGCCTGCTTTCCAGGTTGTTGCGGGCCGAGTTCCAGGCGCGCTGGCTGGATTCGAAATTCTCCAGCGTTGTGGCAAGCTTGTCCTCAGCTTGCCGCCTGCGACGTTCCTCTGCGGCAACCCTTGCCAGCGCTGCGTTTAGTTCTGACCCTAAGGTTTCCAGCTGTACACGGTTTGCGGCGTCCAGTGCCTGATACTCGTCCAACAGTTCCTGAAGACGTCCCAGTTGCTGACGAAGGGCCCCGACCTGCTGGTTCAAAAGCTCTGATTGGCGTTGGCTTTCGCCCAATTTGGCCTCGGCCACCAGTTTCTCGGTCTCGGAGTCCTCTTTCTGGGCCAAGGCGTCGTCCAACCGGGTTTGCAGTTCCTGGATCTGGGACCTGAGTTCGGCGACTTCGGTCGATATCACTTGACCGCGGTCTGGCTCTGCGTCCAGACCGTTCAGCCGCGCGCGGGCAAAGGCCGAAAAGCGGCCGTTCGGATAGGTGTCGAGATAGGCTTGCAGCATTGCGGGGTCCCGCGAGCTGCGGATCTCGTCGATCATCATCAGTTCGATCTGCGCGTCGACATCGCCACCAGGCGCGGCATCCGTCACCACAGGATTTACCACGCCCTCTGCCTTTGCAGTCAGCAAGACCGGATCGTCCCCGCCCAACTCGTCATAGTAGGCCGGCGACTGTTCGTGGCCTGCTTTGGCTGCCAGCTTGCGCACCTCGCCCCGGGTCGACAGCGCCAGGCCCCGCAGGGTCACGCCCGGCTCTTCGAGCTTTTCCAGCAGGACCCGCGTGAACACCGAATGCACCGCGTCGCCTTCGCCCGGCAACCGGTCCAGCGCGACCTGACCATAGCCAGCGGCATAGATCGAAAAGGTCCCCTGCGGCATGGTGGCAGCGCGGGCCAGCCCCCGGGTTGCACCGACGCTGCGGCCATCGGGGTTTTCGATCGGGTTGTTGCGGCAGGCGTCCAGAATGGCGACCGAGACCGTCGCGCCGCTGTCGCGCATCGCCGCAAGTATCTCTTGTTCGTGGATCGACAGGCTCGCCATCCGCTGCCCTTCAAGCCGCCGGGTGCTTTGCGGCGGGCGGATGTCCGAAGGCAGAAGGTAATTGCCGCCTTCAAGGTTGATGCCGTGCCCGGCGTAGAAAAACAGCGCCAGATCGCCTTCGCCCAGACTGCCGGTGAAATCAAAGAGCATCTGGATGAAGTCGCCGCGGCTCAGATCCTCTCCGTGAAAGACCTTGAAGCCGTTCCTGCGCAGGGCCTCGGCCACGGCGCGGGCGTCGTTGCGGGCGGTGTACAACTGTTCGGACGAGGGCAGATGCGGGTAGGCGTTGTTGCCCACAACCATGGCCACCCGTTGCGCGGCCAGGGCAGGCAGGGTGAGCGTCAGCAGAAAAACAATGGCAAGGCGGAACATGGGCCCCTCCCAAGAATTGCTTCCTGGAAGGGTACCCGCATTGGGGGTTTCGACAAAGTCCGGATTTCCGGGGTTTGGGGCGCGGGGTCAGGCGGCCTCGTAGAACCCGACCGAATTGCCGTCCAGATCCTGGGCATAAAAGAACCGGCCGACGGGCAGGGGGATCGGGTCCGAGATGACGGTGCCACCGGCGGCCTTGACGCGTTCCATGACATCCTCGGCCTTGCCCTCGGCGGCCAGATGCAGGGTCGGGCCCTCGCCGCGCGGGGCAGGTTTGCCGGGATAGAGATGCATGGCGATGCCCTGCTCTTCGGCGAAGGGACGGAAGATCGCCATGGGATTGGGCCCGGTTTCGTCGATGATCATCTTGGCGCCGGTGACGGCGGAATAGAAGGCGGTCGCCTTGTGCAGATCGGTGACGGGCAGTTCGCCCCAGACCAGATAGTTCTCGGTTTGGTACGCCATGTCAGGTGCTCCTTGTGGCTGGCTGTTTCGATGACATTCTTGTGCCAGAAGTCCCTGTCAGATTTTGGCAGCAATGCCCCAAGGCTGCGTCTTGACGCCCCGCCCAATCGCCTATTCTCTGCCACCCAAAGAACAGGAGACCCCGATGTTGGACATTGACTTTGTGCGCGCCCAGTTTCCGGCCTTTGCCGAACCGTCGCTGCAGGGCCAGGCATTTTTCGAAAACGCCGGGGGCTCCTACACCTGTGCGCCGGTGATCGACCGGCTGACGCGGTTTTACCGCGAACGCAAGGTGCAGCCCTATGCGCCCTATCAGGCCTCGATGCTAGGCGGCGAAGAGATGGACGAGGCGCGCCTGCGCCTGGCGCGGCTGATGGGCGTCGATGCGGATGAGGTCAGCTTTGGCCCCTCGACCACGCAGAACACCTATGTGCTGGCGCAGGCCTTCCGGTCGTTCCTGTCCCCGGGCGAGGCCATCGTTGTGACCAACCAGGATCACGAGGCCAACTCGGGCCCCTGGCGGCGTCTGGCCGAGGCGGGGATCGAGGTGCGGGAATGGCAGCTGGACCCGCAGACCGGGCATCTGGACCCGCAGGACCTAGAGCCCCTGTTGGACGAAAGCGTGCGGCTGGTCTGTTTTCCGCATTGCTCGAACGTCGTGGGAGAGATCAACCCGGTGGTCGAGATCACCGCGCTGGCCCATGCCGCCGGGGCCTTTGTCTGTGTCGACGGGGTCAGCTATGCGCCGCACGGCTTGCCGGACGTGGGCGAACTGGGCCCCGACATCTATCTTTTTTCGTCCTACAAGACCTACGGGCCGCATCAGGGCATCATGGTCCTGCGGCGCGGGCTGGGCGAGGTGCTGCCGAACCAGGCGCATTACTTCAACGCCGATAGCCTTTCCAAGCGGTTCACACCCGCGGGGCCGGATCACGCGCAGGTGGCGGCCTGTGCCGGGATCGCGGATTACATCGACCTGCTGGCCGGGCACCACGGGACGGATGCCGCCGGGGTTCATGATCTGATGCGCGGGCATGAGGTGAAGCTTTTGCAGCCACTGCTCGACATGCTGTCGGCGCGTAACGATCTGCGCCTGATCGGGCCCACCCAGGCCGAAGCGCGCGCGCCAACCGTCGCCATCGATCTGGGACGTCCGGCCGAGCCGGTGGCCGCCGTGTTGGCGCAACACGGGATCATGGCGGGCGGCGGCGACTTCTACGCCGTGCGGGCGCTGCAGGCGATGGGCGTCGATCCGGAACAGGGCGTTCTGCGGCTGAGCTTTGTGCACTACACCTCGGAAGAGGAAGTCGCCAAGCTGATGCAAGCGCTCGACGCAGTGCTGTAGCCCCGGGACGTTGACGCGAGGGCCTTGCCCGCTAGGTCTCGGGTCAGTTGGGTTCCGAGGGCTGCACATATGACATCGTCGCCAATTTTGGTCTGGTTTCGTCGCGACCTGCGGGTCAGCGACCACGAAGCGCTGAGCTGGGCCGCAGCGACCGGTCGCCCGGTGATCCCGGTCTTTATTCTGGATGACGTTTTCGAGGCGCTGGGCGCGGCCTCTCAGTGGCGGCTCGCGCGAGCGCTTGAGGCCTTTGAGCGAGAGCTTGGCACCCTCGGGTCGCGTCTGATCCTGCGCCGAGGTCCGGCGCAACAGGCGCTGGCGCAGCTGATCCATGAAACCGGCGCCACCTCAGTCTGTTGGTCCCGGGCTTATGATCCGCCTTCGGTGGCGCGGGACAAAGAAATCAAGGCGCATCTGACCTCGGACGGCATCGAGGCGCGCAGTTTCGCGGGTCATCTGCTGTTCGAGCCCTGGACCGTGCAGACCGGGACGGGCGGGTTTTACAAGGTCTATACCCCGTTCTGGAAGGCTGTGCGGGACCGCGGTGTTTCACCGTCGCTGAGTGCGCCGCCTGCGATGACTGGGCCAGAGGTCTGGCCCGACAGTGATGAGTTGACGGCCTGGGGGCTGGACAGGGCGATGAACCGCGGCGCGGCAATTCTGGCGCGGCACACACGCGCAGGTGCCACAGCGGCGAGGGACCGGTTGTTGCAATTCGCCTCAGGGCAGATGAACAGCTACAAACACAAGCGCGACGTTCCGGCGGCCGAGGCCACCAGCGGGTTGTCCGATCACCTGACCTGGGGCGAGATCAGCCCGCGCGCCTGTTGGCAAGCGGGCCTGTCGGAACGGGAAACCGGCAATCCCGGTGCCGAAAAGTTTCTTCAGGAAGTGGTCTGGCGCGATTTTGCCTATCACCTCATGTGGCACACGCCGCAGATGCTGACGCAGAACTGGCGGCCCGGATGGGACAGCTTTCCCTGGTCGCGGGACGAGAACAGCGCTCAGGTTCTGGCCTGGAAACAGGGCCGCACGGGCATTCCTTTCGTCGATGCAGCCATGCGCGAGATGTATGTGACCGGTCGCATGCACAACCGCGCGCGGATGGTGGCGGCCTCGGTTCTGACCAAGCACCTGATGGTGCATTGGTCTGTGGGGCAGCGCTGGTTCGCCGAGTGTCTGACCGACTGGGATCCGGCCTCGAACGCCATGGGCTGGCAGTGGGTTGCGGGGTGCGGGCCGGATGCTGCGCCGTTTTTCCGGATCTTCAATCCGCAGTCACAGCAAGAGAAGTTTGACCCCGATGGGGCTTATGTGACCAGATGGATTGCCGAGGGACATTCGAACCCGCATCCCGACGCGCTGAGCTTTTTCGATGCGGTGCCGCGGTCCTGGGGTCTGTCGCCTGAAGCGCCATATCCGGCGCCGATTGTCGATCTGAAGACGGGTCGCGCCCGGGCGCTGGAGGCCTATGCCGCGCGCGAAACCTGAGCGGCCTTGCGGCAGGTCAAGGACAGGTCGCTTGGGTGCTGATAGACTATTCTCATTCCTTCGGGAGTGAGTGGTTGCGGGCCTTGCCGTCCAGGGAACGGACCGGCGCCCGCAAAAAAGGCCGAGGGTGCATTTTGGGGAGGGATGCATCCTCGGCCGTCTTTTTTTCTAACGAAATCATAGTCCTATGGTTGGGAAGCAGGTGAATGTCGCGCGTTTTCACCTGCGACCTCTTTATATATTGAAAATGGAATATAAATGATGGAAAACCGTTGGCACAGATCCACTCGGTCCCATCACACCCCAAATTCGAGACCCGCTCCAAATGACCCGTTCCCTGCATAGATACCTGCCGATCCTGACCTGGGGGCGTGCCTATACGCGCCAGACCTTGACCAATGATCTGATGGCGGCGGCCATCGTGACAATCATGCTGATCCCTCAGTCACTGGCCTATGCGCTGCTGGCGGGGCTGCCGCCCGAGGCGGGCATCTATGCCTCGATTGTGCCGATCCTGCTGTACTCGGTCCTGGGCACAAGCCGCGCCTTGGCGGTTGGCCCGGTGGCGGTCGTGTCGCTGATGACGGCCGTGGCGATCGGCCAGGTGGCCGAGCAGGGCACCATGGGATACGCCGCCGCGGCACTGACGCTGGCCCTGATGTCGGGGGCGATGCTGCTGGCGATGGGGGTGTTCCGGCTTGGGTTTCTGGCCAATTTCCTGTCCCATCCGGTGATCGCCGGGTTCATCACTGCCTCGGGCCTGTTGATCGCCGTCAGCCAACTGCGTCATCTGCTGGGCGTGTCCGCGCACGGCCACACGCTGGTCGAGATCCTGGGCGCGCTGTCTGCGCATGTGACCGAAACAAACCTGATCACGCTGACGCTGGGGGCAGGTGCCGTGGGAACGTTGGTCTGGGTGCGGCGCAGTCTGAAGGCGCGATTGAAGGCGCTTGGGGCCTCGGACGGATTGGCCGACATTGCCACCAAGGCGGGTCCGGTGGCCGTTGTGGTTCTGACAACCCTGGCCGTCTGGGGCCTGTCGCTGGATGCAGCGGGTGTGGCGATTGTTGGCGCGGTGCCGCAAAGCCTGCCCCCCTTCACGATTCCGTCGCTGTCTTTTGACGTGCTTGAGGCGCTGTTCCTGCCCGCGCTGCTGATTTCGATCATCGGGTTCGTCGAGTCGATCTCGGTGGCGCAGACCCTGGCTGCCAAGAAGCGCCAGCGCATCGACCCGGATCAGGAACTGATTGGTCTGGGCGCGGCCAACATCGGCGCGGCCTTTTCCGGCGGCTATCCCGTGACCGGGGGCTTTTCACGTTCGGTCGTGAACTTTGACGCCGGTGCCGAGACCCCCGCCGCCGGGGCCTTTACCGCCATGGGTCTTGCCATCGCCGCCGTGGCGCTAACGCCGCTGGTCTATTTCCTGCCCAAGGCCACGCTGGCGGCGACCATCATCGTGGCGGTGCTGTCGCTTGTGGATTTTTCGATCCTGCGCAAAACGTGGACCTATTCCAAGGCCGATTTCTGGGCCGTAACCGCCACCATCGTCCTGACCCTTGGGTTCGGCGTCGAAACCGGCGTTCTGGCAGGCGTGCTGCTGTCGGTCGGTCTGCATCTTTACAAGACCTCACGTCCCCATGTGGCCGAGGTCGGACTGGTGCCCGGCACCCAGCATTTCCGCAACGTTCTGCGGCATGACGTGATCACCGACCCATCGCTTGTCACGCTGCGGGTGGACGAAAGCCTGTATTTCGTCAATGCCCGGTTCCTCGAAGACCTGGTGACCGATCGCATCGCCGAAGGCTGCGAGGTCAAACACGTGGTGCTGATGTTCCCGGCGGTCAACGAGGTCGATTTCTCGGCGCTGGAAAGCCTTGAGGCGATCAACGCGCGCCTCAAGGATCTGGGCATCGGGCTGCATCTGAGCGAGGTCAAAGGCCCGGTCATGGACCGGCTTTTGCGCAGCCATCTGGTGGAGGATCTGAACGGACAGGTCTTTCTCAGCCAGTATGACGCCTGGCGCGCTTTGAGCACCTCGCCCGAAGCCACGGCCGCCTGAGCGAAGGCTCAGGCGTCGCCGCCAAGCTCCGCCCAGATCGTCTGAACCATCTCGCGGATCTGCAGGGCCTCGTCCCAGCGGCTGGACATCTCGCGTCCGTCGGCGTCGGTCATGGCGTATTCCGGTGGCCCAAGCTCACAGAGAAAGACAACCTCGCCGCTGTCGTTCCGGGCCCGCCAATCGGCCAGCCCGGCGCGCCAGAACTCCTGAAACAGCGCCAGCCATTTGGCGTGCTGGGGGAAGTTGATCTGCAACTGCACCTGCTGGCGGCTGGCGACCCTGCCCTGAAAGCTGTCGGACCGTGCAAGGCAGCGCTGGATCAACCCGCGCTCCCAAGTCGACAGGGGCAGCTTGAATTCGCGGTCGACCATGTAGTGTGACAGATCGGCGGCCAGCCGCATCTCGGGCACCGCGTCCAGCAGGCAGAGGGTCGAGAACAGGTCGTTGGTGATGCAGTTGCGGTGCGTTTCAAAATGCACCGGGATGCCGACCTGATCCGCCATCTCGATCCAGGTGCGGATCACCGGGATCATGCCCTCGACCGTCAACGGGAAAACCTGCCCAATGACGTTCACGTAAGGCGAGCCGAAATCCTTGGCCATCACCAGCGTCTCACGCAGGCTTTCGACCGTCTTGGGAAAGGCCACGATCAGGGGCGTCAGCCCCGCGCGTTCCAGATGCGGGCGGATCGCATGGGCGGTGGCCACATCCGCCGCGCCCAGATCGATGGCCAGCCCGTCATAGCCCGCGTCCGCCACCTTGCCCGCCACGGCATCCAGCGACAGCACCTCGCCGCTCTGGTCATGTGGCTGCATGGCCCAAAGCGATTGATAGACCTTGAGCGACCTCATGCGTTTTCCACCCGCGCCGTGCCGCCGCCTGCGCGGGGAACGATCCAGACCTCGTCATAGGGATACTGGCTTTCGTCCTTGGCGGCGAGCTTGCGGATCACCTCGATCTGGAACTCGATCCAGCCCATCGCATGGGGCTGCGCGCCGCTGGACTTGATCTCGGCGTCCAGATCTTTCAGCCGCCAGAAGGGCACGGCCGGAAAGGTGTGATGCGCGGTGTGATAGGGCATTTGCCAGCAGAGCCACCGCATCAGCGCATTGGTGCGGGTGCTGCGGGTGTTTTTCAGGATGTCGTTTTCGTGGCTCAGGCCCAGATGTTCGATGGTGTTTTGCAACTGGTGCACGGGCTTCATCAGCAGCATCGGCGCAAGCCACAGGATCACCGCCGCCCAGCTGCCTGTCAGAACCGAGACCACGGCGATCAGCGCATAGCCCGCCGCCATCAGGCGGCCTTCGCGGATGACGATGGCATGTTCTTCGGGACGGACATAAGGCTCGATCACCACGCCCCGGCAGAAACGCACGATGCGCTGCACGCGGGTGATCCAGTAGCTGATGCCCAGGAACCAAAGCAGGTAGCTGGTCAGAGTGTAGGGTTCACGCGCCAGTTCGCCGTCCTTTTCCCAGTTCTGCGTGTGCTGGTGATGCGCCCAGTGCTGGATCTTGTCGAAATCGCGGGGGAAGATCACGATGAAGCCGATCAGGCGGCCAAAGAGGATGTTGGGCCATTTGGTCTTGAACACGGTCTCGTGGCTCAGCTCGTGCTGCGCGGCGTAAAGGAAGTTCAGCAGAACGCCTTGGATCATGAAGACCGGAACGGCCCACCACGTGCCCCAAAGCGCCCAAAGGGCGGTGCCCGAGATCAGGATGGCGCCGAAATGGCTGCCAAGTTGCAAGGCGCCGCGCAGGTCCGAGCGCTGCATCAGCGCCCGCAGGCGGGTGGGTTCGATCAATTTGCGGCGGGAAAAGCTGGCTTCCATATGTTGCCTCTGGGTTCTGTTGCGCGAGAGTCATCGCGCAGTTTGACGGCGAAGGGTGTTTGTGTAAAACGGGAAATATTCGCCGTTTCCATGAGGGAAATTCATTGAAATGCGACTGGGATCGCGAAATCTACCCCTTGCGGCCCTGCAAGGGTTCGAAGCCACGGCCCGGCATCTGCACATGGGCCGCGCTGCGCAGGAACTGGGGCTGACGCAAAGCGCGATCAGCCATCAGGTGCGCACGCTGGAGCGGGCGCTTGACCAGCCCCTGTTCGATCAGAACCGGCGGCGGCTGCAACTGACGCCCGAGGGGCGGCGTCTGGCGCAGGCGGTGCGGCAGGGGCTGCAAGAGATCTCGGCCGCAGCGCTGCAGATCGGTACCGAAGAGTTCAGCGGCACGCTGACGGTCTCGGCCCCACCTGCGCTGGCCGCGCGCTGGCTGGCACCGCGTCTGCCGCGCTTTCTGGCGCTGTTTCCCAAGCTCGATCTTCAGGTGCGGCATGCCGACGGCAGCGCTCCGGTGGACGTCGCGGTCACCTTCAACGAGCTGGAACATCCCGGCATGCAGGTCGAGATCCTGGCCGAGCTGCAGATGTTCCCGGTCTGCGCGCCGGGTGTTCTGCCCGCCGATTGGTCGGGTGACCTGACGGGGCTAACGCTGATCCACGAAGACGACGGCGCGATCTGGGCGCGATGGCGGGCGGCGCAGGGGATTGTGCAAACCGAGACCCGCAATGTCTTTGTGCCCACAACGCGCGCCGCGCTGGCGCTGGCGCGTGCGGGCGGGGGGCTGGCGATGGACGACCGGCTGATGACCGAAGGCGACGGCGCCCTGATCCGGCCCTTTGGCGAGGCGGTCATGCATCACGGCCAATACGCCATGGTCACCGGACCCGAGGACCGCCAAAGCCCGGCGGCGCGTGCTTTTGCCGACTGGCTGCGGCGGGAAATGGCGGGCGCTGCCGGATGACAGGTCCGCCGCGACACATCGCGCGTGCCCTGCGCGCTGAAACCGGTTTTTCCGCTTTTTCCCGTGACCCCGGTGGGTTACTTCGAAAGGCATGAGCCTTGATGTCCAAGATCTTGCCGTCTCACGCGGGGGTGTTCCGGTGCTGGAGGGCGTGTCCTTTCAGCTGAACCCCGGCCGCGCGCTTGTGTTGCGCGGGCCCAATGGCGCGGGCAAGACGACGCTGTTGCGCACCATCGCCGGGTTGCAACCGCCCGAGGCGGGGCAGATCGAGGGCGGCGACGAAACCATTGCCTATGCCGGTCACGCGGACGGGTTGAAAGCGATGCTGAGCGTGGAAGAGAACCTGAGCTTCTGGGCCAGTGTCTTTGGCACCTCGGACATCGAACCGGCGGTACAAGCCTTTGACCTGACCGGGCTGCGCGACCGCATGGCCGGGACGCTGAGTGCGGGGCAGAAGCGGCGGCTTGGGCTGGCGCGTCTGATGGTCACCGGGCGGCCGATCTGGGTTCTGGACGAACCGACGGTTTCGCTGGATGCGGCCTCGGTTGCGCTGTTTGCGCAGGCGGTGCGCGGGCATCTGGGGCAGGGCGGCTCGGCGCTGATGGCCACGCATATCGACCTTGGCCTGCAAGAGGCCGAGGTCTTTGACGTAACCCCCTTCAAGGCGAAACCCCGCGCAGCGGCCAGTGACGAGGCCTTTCTGTGATCGCGCTTTTGAAACGAGACCTGGCTCTGGCCATCCGGGCGGGCGGCGGCTTTGGCCTGGGGCTGGCCTTTTTCCTGATCGTCACTGTACTGGTGCCCTTTGGCGTGGGGGCCGACACCGGCCTTTTGAGCCGTATCGCGCCGGGCATCCTTTGGGTGGGCGCCTTGCTGGCCTGCCTTTTGTCGCTCGACCGCATCCTTGCGCTCGATTGGGAGGACGGCTCGTTGGACCTGCTGGCCACCGCGCCGCTGCCGATGGAGGGCATCGTCAGCATCAAGGCGCTGGCGCATTGGATCACCACCGGCCTGCCGCTGGTCGCCGCAGCGCCGGTGCTGGGCGTGCTGCTGAACCTGCCGGGCCCGGGCTATCTGTGGCTTATTGTGTCACTGGCTTTGGGCACACCGGCGCTGAGCGTCATCGGCACCTTCGGTGCGGCGCTGACCGTCGGTCTGAAACGCGGCGGCCTGCTGATGTCGCTGCTGGTCCTGCCGCTTTACGTGCCCACACTGATCTTCGGAGCCGAGGTCGCCCGCCGCGGGGCCGAGGGGCTGGCGGTACAGACGCCGCTGTTGATGCTGGCCGGGATCAGCTTTGGCGTCACCGCGCTGCTGCCCTTTGCGTCAGCCGCCGTCTTGCGGATCAATCTGCGGTGATCAGCGTCGCAGTCTGGTATTCCGTGATTGAACAATTTCACAATCAGGGCTAGCTCATCATCATGTCGATCTGGGAATATGCCAATCCGGTCAAGTTCATCCGCACCACCGACAGGGTGTTGCCGTGGATTTCCGTGCTCGCCTTTGCCTCGCTTGCCATTGGGCTGATCTGGGGATTTTTCTTCACACCGGATGACTTTCGGCAAGGCTCGACGGTCAAGATCATCTACCTGCACGTGCCCTCGGCGCTGATGGCGATCAATGCCTGGCTGATGATGCTGGTGGCCTCGCTGATCTGGATCGTGCGCCGCCACCACGTCAGCGCGTTGGCTGCCCGAGCGGCCGCCCCGGTTGGGGCAGCGATGACGATCATCGGACTGGCCACGGGGGCCATCTGGGGTCAGCCGATGTGGGGCACCTGGTGGGCCTGGGACCCGAGGTTGACCTCGTTCCTGATCCTGTTCCTGTTCTACCTGGGCTACATGGCCCTGTGGGAGGCGATCGAGGATGACGACACCGCCGCCGACCTCACCTCGATCCTCTGCCTTGTGGGCTCGGTCTTTGCGCTGCTCAGCCGCTACGCGGTGAACTTCTGGAACCAGGGGTTGCATCAGGGTGCATCCGTGATGCGTGCCGGGGCCATTGCAGGCGATACGGAAGAACGGGTCAGCAACGTCTTTTTCCTGCCCCTGATGGTCTGCATCCTGGGCTTTGTGCTGCTCTTCATCGCGCTGGTCTTCCTGCGCACCCAAACCGAAATCCGGGCGCGCCGGACCCGCGCGCTGATCGCACGGGAGCGTCAGACATGATCCCCGATCTGGGAAAATACGCAAATGCGGTTCTGTCGTCATATGCCGTTTCGCTACTGCTGTTGGCGCTGCTGGTCTGGGTCAGCGTCAGACGCGCCCGCAAGGTGAAAGCTGAGCTCGACAAGGTCGAGGCACGAGGGAAAACCAATGGCTAAGGTCTCACCCTTCATGATCGCGCCGCCGGTGATCTTTGCCGGTCTGGCCGTCCTGTTCTACGTCGGCATGTTCCGCGACGATCCCGACAGCCTGCCGTCGACCCGCGTGGGCCAGCCCGCACCGGCGATCACCGAGGTGCCCCTGAAGGGGCACCCTGCGATCACGGCGGAGATGCTGAGCAGCGGCGAGGTCACGCTGGTGAACTTCTGGGCCAGCTGGTGCCCACCTTGCCGCGCGGAACATCCCAAGCTTCTGGAGATGGAGGCCGCGGGATTGCGTGTCGTTGGTGTGAACTTCAAGGACTCCGAGGGCGCTGCGACCCAATACCTCGAAGACGACGACAGCCCGTTCATGGCAGTGGCCTTTGACCCGCAGGGCCGGACGGCCATCGACTGGGGGGTGACCGCCCCGCCCGAGACCTTCATCATCGATGGGGATGGAACGGTGCTCTATCGCTTCGCCGGTCCGCTGGTGGGCAGCGATTACGAACAGCGGTTCAAGCCAGAGCTCGACAAGGCATTGTCGAACTGACGCGTGGCGTGACCCGCTTTCCGCCGTCTTGCAAAAAGGAGGGCGCCCCGGATCGGGCGCCCTTTTTGCTGTTGATCAGTCGTGCGTGCAGGTCACGGCCGAGGCCGGGACCAGACAGGGGTGCTGAGGTTCGCTGCCTGCCCACGCACCGATCACGGCCAGCAGGACCAAAGCGCCCGCCTGTACCAGTGTCAGTGTCTTCATTCGCGTGCGTGCCTCTTTGAAGGTTTCGTTCAGAAGGCACCAAATGGGGCGCGAGGCACGGTATGTCATCCCTTGCGGGGTGGCACAAAAGGTCACAGGGGCGGCGGCCCGCTGATGCGCGGGCCGGATGCGGGCCGATCAGGCGGCCTTGGGCTTGCCCGAGCGGGGGCGGCGATTGCTGCCACGTCCATTTGACGGACGCCGCGACCGGCGGCGCGGTCCCTTGCGCGCGGGGCGTTCTTCGGCAGCGGATCCGTCAGGGGCCTCGCCACTCGCGACGGGGATCTCGATCTTCATCAGCTTCTGGATCTGGCGCAGCAACTTTGCCTCGTCCGGCGCGCAAAGCGTGGTGGCCTCACCCTCGCGGCCCGCGCGGGCGGTTCGGCCGATGCGATGCACGTAGTTGTCGGGCACCTCGGGCAGGTCGTAGTTGACGACCAGTGCAACGCCGGGAATGTCGATGCCCCGCGCAGCCACGTCGGTGGCGACCAGTACTGTCACGGTGCCCTCGCGAAACGCCTTGATGGCCCGGTCGCGCTGGCCCTGGCTCTTGTTGCCGTGGATCGAAGCCGCGTTGAAGCCGTCGGCCACCAGGCCTTTCATCAACTTTTCGGCGCCATGTTTTGTGCGGGCAAAGACCAGTGACAGGGCATCGGTATCGCGCGCCAAAAGCTCGCGCAGCTTGGCAGGTTTCTCGGGGCGCGGGACAAAGTGGATGGTCTGGGCGATCTTGTCTGCGGCCTTGCCCGGAGGGGTGACCTCGATGCGTTGCGGGTTGTCCAGATAGGCGCGGCTCAGCTCTTCCATCTGCTTGGGCATGGTGGCCGAAAAGAGCATGGTCTGGCGCGGCGTGCCCAGATGCGGCGCGATGCGGCGCAAGGCGTGGATGAAGCCGAGGTCGAGCATCTGGTCGGCCTCGTCCAGTACCAGGTGACGGGCTTGCGACAGCGTCAGGGCCTTGCGGTCCATCAGGTCGATCAGGCGACCGGGGGTGGCGACCAGGATGTCGGCGCCGCGGGTCAGAAGCTGGATCTGCTTGTTGATGGACTGGCCGCCGACGACGGTGATGACGCGGATCTTGGTGCCCTTGGTCAGGGTGCGCAGACTGTCGGCGATCTGGTTCACCAGCTCGCGGGTCGGCGCGAGGATCAGGGATTTGACCGTTTTGGGCTCGTGTTTGCCCGGGGCCTGCATCAGTTGATGGATCAGCGGCAGACCAAAGGCCAGGGTCTTGCCGGTGCCTGTCTGGGCAATGCCCAGGATATCAGTGCCGTCGAGCGCCAGCGGGATCGCCTTTTGCTGGATCGGGGTGGGCGTGGTCAGTTGCGCGGTCTCAAGCGAGGCCAGCAGTTTCGGCGCGAGGCCGAGAGTGGAAAAATCGGACAAGGAAGCTCCTATGGCGCAGATCGGGCTGCGCAAACGGGTCAGGGCCGCCTCAAAGGGCGGCATACGGAGGGTCGCAAACCGGCGTCGGCTGCGTCTAGAACCCTGCGTGATGGGGAACCGGGGAAAGGGGATGCTGATGCGCCAAGGGTGGCGCGGCTGGCTCACGCGGCAGCGCAGCATTGGAGGGTATGTGCCTGAGCAGAGCGATAAAGTCAAGCCGGTGCGCCAAACCGGAATTCTGCAAGAATTCCGGGGCGGAAAACACATGTTTTCCGGATCGTTTTCCTTGAAGGAAAACGAAGACGCCCGGCGGTGCCGAGCGTCTTTTTGTTGGTCTGGTCACGCCGACCTGGCAAGGTTTCTCAGAACGTAGTGCAGCACGCCACCGTTTTCGATGTATTCGATCTCGATCGCCGTATCGATCCGGCACTTAAGCGTGATCTCTTCGACACGCCCATCGGGATAGGTGATCTCGGCGGGCACCTCCTGCAGGGGCTGGACGCTGTCGAGCCCCTTGATCGACACCGTTTCATCCCCCGTCAGACCCAGGGTCTTGCGGGTCACCCCGCCGGTGAATTCGAACGGGATCACGCCCATGCCCACCAGGTTCGACCGATGGATCCGCTCAAAGCTTTCGGCGATCACTGCCTTCACCCCCAGCAGCGCCGTGCCCTTGGCCGCCCAATCGCGCGAGGATCCGGCGCCGTATTGCACGCCCCCGATCACAACCAGCGGGATGCCCGCCGCCTGGTAGGCCATGCAGGCCTCGTAGATCGAGGTCTGGGCCCCGTCCGGCCCCTTTGTATAGCCGCCTTCGACCCCATCCAGCATCTCGTTCTTGATCCGGATATTTGCAAAGGTCCCGCGCATCATGACCTCGTGATTGCCGCGTCGCGAACCGTAGGAGTTGAACGACCGCACCGGAACCTGCCGGTCGATCAGGTATTGCCCGGCAGGCGTCGTGTCCTTGAAGGACCCGGCGGGCGAGATGTGGTCGGTGGTGATCATGTCACCGAGCAGAGCCATGATACGCGCACCTTCGATGTTCTCGATGTCCTTCGTGTCCATGGTGATCCCCTGGAAATAGGGCGGGTTCTGAACATAGGTCGAGGCCGCGGGCCAGTCATAGGTCAGCGCATCGGTGGTTTCGACGCTTTGCCATTTCTCGTCGCCGGTAAAGACCTCGGCGTATTTCTCGACAAAGGCGTCGCGGGTCACCGTCGCCTCGACCAGTTCGGCAATTTCCTGCGTCGAGGGCCAGATGTCTTTCAGGAACACATCCTTGCCGTCCGGATCCTGCCCCAGCGGTTCCGAGGTCAGGTCGATGTCCAGCGTCCCGGCCAGCGCATAGGCCACGACCAGCGGCGGCGAAGCCAGGTAATTGGCGCGCACGTCGGGCGAGATGCGGCCCTCGAAGTTGCGGTTGCCCGACAGGACCGAGGTGGCGACCAGATCGCCCTCGGCGATCGCCTCGGACAGTTCTTTCTGGATCGGGCCCGAGTTGCCAATGCAGGTCGTGCAGCCATAGCCCACGAGGTTGAAGCCGATCTTGTCCAGATCCTCTTGCAGCCCCGCCGCTTCCAGATAGGCCGAGACGACCTGCGAGCCGGGCGCGAGCGAGGTCTTGACCCAGGGCTTGCGATCCAGCCCCAGGGCGGCGGCCTTGCGCGCCACCAGCCCGGCACCGATCATCACATAGGGGTTCGAGGTGTTGGTGCAGGAGGTGATCGAGGCGATCACGACCTTGCCCGATTCCATCGTGTACTCCTCACCCGCGACTGCGACTTCCTTGCCCATCGGGCGCTTGAAGGTCTCTTCCATCTCGCGCGCAAAGGCGGCCTTGGCATCGGTCAGCGCGACGTAGTCCTGCGGGCGTTTGGGGCCCGAGATTGCGGGCACGATGGTGCCCATGTCCAGATGCAGCGTGTCGGTATAGACCGGCGCGTAATCCGCACCGCGCCAGAAACCGTTCTCTTTGGCATAGGCCTCGACCAGGGCAAGCCGGGCCTCGTCGCGGCCCGTGTTGCGCAGGTAGCGCAGGGTTTCGCCGTCGATGGGGAAAAAGCCGCAAGTGGCGCCGTATTCCGGGGCCATGTTGGCGATTGTGGCGCGATCTGCCAGCGGCAGCCGGTCGAGGCCTTCGCCATAGAACTCGACAAATTTGCCGACGACGCCCTTGGCGCGCAGCATCTCGACCACCTTCAGCACCAGATCGGTGCCAGTGGTGCCTTCGACCATGGTGCCCGTCAGCTCGAACCCGATGACTTCGGGGATCAGCATCGAGATCGGCTGACCCAGCATCGCGGCTTCGGCCTCGATCCCGCCGACGCCCCAGCCCAGGACGGCGGCGCCATTGACCATGGTGGTGTGGCTGTCGGTGCCCACAAGCGTGTCAGGATAGGCGACCATGTCGCCACTTTGGTCGGTGTCGGTCCAGATCGTCTGGGACAGGTATTCGAGGTTCACCTGGTGGCAGATGCCGGTGCCGGGGGGCACCACGCGGAAGTTGTCAAAGGCCGACTGGCCCCATTTGAGGAAGGTATAGCGCTCCATGTTGCGCTCGTACTCGCGGTCGACGTTCATCTGGAACGCGCGCGGGTTGCCGAACTCATCGATCATGACCGAGTGGTCGATGACCAGATCGACCGGGTTCAGGGGGTTGATCTGTTCGGGACGGCCTCCAAGGGCGACAATGCCGTCGCGCATGGCCGCCAGATCCACGACGGCGGGCACCCCGGTGAAATCCTGCATCAGAACGCGGGCCGGGCGATAGGCGATCTCGCGCGGGTTCTGACCGCCGTTGGCCCCCCACTCGGAAAAGGCCCGGATATCGTCCACCGTGACGGTCTTGCCGTCCTCGAACCGCAACATGTTTTCCAGAACAACCTTCAACGCGGCGGGAAGATTGGCAAAGCTGCCAAGACCGGCGGCCTCGGCGGCGGGGATCGAGTAACAGGCGACGGACTGGTCCCCTACGGTCAAGGTCTTGCGTGTCTTTGCGGTGTCCTGTCCAACTGTGATGGGCATGGGGCTTCTCCCTGGCTGTGGGCGGATGTGACGGGGTCACAAAAACACTGCCTTATGGCCTGCAGCGGATCAACCATTTGCGGCACTGGGCTTTGTGCGGTGCCGCAGGTCAACTTGGCGCAAATGTGAGAACGGGCCTGTCTGCCCTCTCAAAACCTTGATTGGTTATTTCACCGCACGTTGGGTACCACTGACACTGTTGGAATTGAGGAAGAGACAGGCATGACCAGGTTCGCAGCAAGCTTGCTGGCTTTTTGGGTATCGCTTACCGGCGTCGCGATGGCGCAACAGGCTGTTGTGGTCGAGCTGTTCACCTCGCAGGGGTGTTCGTCATGCCCGCCCGCAGACAAGCTGCTGCATCAGATGGCCGGGCGCGAAGATGTGATTCCCCTGGCCCTGCACGTCGACTATTGGGACTACATCGGCTGGAAAGACGAATTCGCCCAGGCCGCCTTTACCGCCCGACAAAAAGCCTATGCCCGCGTTTCAGGACGCCGGGTGATTTATACGCCGCAGATGGTGATCAACGGACAACACGACGTGGTCGGAAATCGTCCGCGTGACGTGGAAGACCTGATTGCAAAGCACGCGGCCAAGCCGGTGCAGGTTCAGTTGCAGGTGACACGCTCGGACGGGCAGGTGCTGGTCAAGGCGCAGGCGCTTGCGCAGGTCGGGGCCTCGGACGTGATCCTTGTCCGGTTCCGTGACGAGGCCGTGGTAGACATCAAGCGCGGCGAGAATGCCGGGCGGACGCTGACCTATTCGCACATCGTGCGCGCCTGGACGCCGGTTGCGCGCTGGAACGGGAAAGGTGCGCTGGAACAAAGCTTTGATGTCGAGGGCGAAGATCCCATTGCCGTCCTGATCCAGGGCCGGGATCACGGGCCGGTTTTCGCGGCAGTCCGCTTGCGCTGACGTTCGGGCTTCCACCGGCGGTGGACCCAGAACCACTGTTCCGGGTGGTCAGCCACGCGCGCTTCCAGCCTCTTGGTGACCTCACGCATCATGTCGACCGGGTCGCCATGTTCGATCGGGGCTTCGAAGAACAACCGAAAGCTGACGCCGTCGTCCTGACGAATGCCAAACAGCGGTACGAGCAGCGCATTGGTGCGCAGCGCCATATCGGCGGCCGAGGTCAGGGTTGGCGCGGGTTTGCCCAGAAAGTCGATGTCGACACCTTTGCTGTCGTAGACATCGTAGGCGATCATCGCCATGCCGCCCTTTTCCAGATGTCGGATCAACCCAATGGTGCCCCGACGTCCCTGTTCAAAGGGCGGGCCCGACACGACCAGCATGTTGGCGGCATAGTGTTCGTTGAAATAGGGGTTGCTCATGCGGCGATAGAGGCCGCCGATTTCATAGCCCCGTGACACGAGGCCCACGCGCGCGGCTTCGTAATTGCCGAAGTGGCCGGTCAGGAACAGGACCGGGCGCCCCTCGGCGTGGGCCTGTTCGATGTGAGGAAGCCCGTCGCCTTCGATCTCGACCCTGGACATCCGATCCTTTAGCCCCAGCAGATCGTAGAACTCGATGAAGGTCCGTCCGAAATTGTCGGTAACCGCGTCGGCGATTCGACGGCGTTCCGCTTCGGGCATGTCAGGGTAGACATAGGCCAGGTTGTTCATGGCGCGTTTGCGGTAACCGGCGATCGGGGCCACGATGCGCGACGTGAACCGCCCCATGATCCACAGCCGCGTCCTCAGCGGGAACCGCAGGGCCGTCCAGATCATGCCCCGCAGGATCCGGTCCGAGATCCAATCACCGAAGCTGCCTTTGGGCCTTGTGGTCTTGTCTGCAGCCATGTGCGGCGGGTCCTCTGCCTGTCTGGGCCCAGACATAAGCAGGTGCCGCGGCAAGCTCAAGCACCGGGCAGGGGCGGGCGCCCTAGTCGTCGTCAATCGGCTTCAGGTTGATCTCTCCGCTTTCGGCCATGTCACGGATGGCGTTCACGATGGCTGACATCGCGGCCTCGCCATCCTTGGGGCGCACCTCTCCCTTGGTCTGCATTTCCTCGCGCAGGTTGTCGGCCATGCGCTTGGACATGTTGCGCAGCATGAATTCTGCGCCTTCCCCTTCGCCACCCCCCATGGCCTCGGCCGCGGCAAAGGCCGTGATCAGCCTGTCCTGGGCCACGTCGCGGGTGATCTTGGGGACATCCACCGGCTTCAGCCGCTCGGGAACATTGGCAAAGGTGAAAATCTCCTTCCGCACGGCTTCGGCAAAGGCGCTGTCCTGCTCTTCCAGGCTTTGCAGCAGGCTTTCGCGGGTCTGTGCTTCAGAATAGTTCAGGATCGCCCCAAGCCGCTGGTTCGGGGCCGCGTCAAACGCGCGCGGCGGTTCGGCATCCAGCTGGCTGGCCAGGCTGAGGCCGATGCGGTCGACGGCGTCGGGCGTCACGCGGGTGGTCATGGACATCGCATAGGTGATGCGCCGGGCGGTTTCGCCGGGAATCCGGCCCAGAACCTCAGCAGCTTTGGCGACGTTGATCTTGGAGAGCATGACGGCCGCAATCTCGATCCCTTCGGCCTGGACCATGCTTTCAAGCCGGTCCACCGGCAGGTCGCCGATCCGCTTCCAGGGATCGCCCAGTTGGCGCACGCCCGCCTCTTTCCGCAGGCGGCGCGCGGTGTGTGGGCTGATCTTGCCGTCGAGTGCGTTCAACGCGCCCTCGATCCCGCCGGGAAAGGCCAGCCCGACCGAATCAAGCTCGTCCGCGAATTCGGCCACGACGCTGTGCAGGGTGCCCCGATCCACATAGCGCATCTTGCCCAACTGCGCGGTCAGTTCGGCCTGCATGTCGTCGGGCAGGCTGGACAGGGGCACGTCCGCCCCTTCGGCAAGCAGAAACTGCACGATGATGGCCGCCTTGGCGCGGCGGGAAAGCCCGGCCGTCGCCGAGCCATCCCCAACGTTCATCGGTTCGAGAGGTGCCAGCTGTGTCAGGTGGTCCAAATGAAAATCCCCCGGTCTGTCGACCGAGGGATACGTCACCAAGGTTAAGGATTGGTGGGGATCAGTAGTTGTAGGTCCTGCCGCTGTCGATCGCCAGACGCAGCGAGATCTCGGCCCAGGTGCCGCGTCCGCCGCGGGCGCGGATTTCCGAAAGCTGAGCCTGCGCAAGTTCATACTGCCCGGTTTCGACAAAGGCCTGGCCCATGTAGGACCGCACAAGGATGTTGTCGGGGTTCACGTCCAGCGCGCGGCTGTATTCGATCATGGCTTCGTCCATGTTGCCCATCTTGCGGGCCGTGAAGCCGCGATAGGTAAAGACCATGTCATGGTTCTGATCGGTCACGGCGTCCAGCACGATGCGGGCCGCGCCATACTTACCGGCATAGGCCAGTTCGCGCACGGCCTGGATGCGGTCGGCGTCATTCAGCGCCTCGTCCTGCGGTTCGACGCATGCCTCGGATTCTTCGTCAAAGACCATGCCTTCTTCACATTCGGTCACGGTTTCCGTCTCTTCGGGCGGGTTGGTCTCTTGCCCTTCGCCGGCGTCTTCGGCATCCGCCTCGGCTTCGACTTCGGTTTCCGCCTTCGGTTCGGCTTCGGCCTCGGCAGTGCTGTCATTGGAATCGCTGGTGTCTACGGTGCCTGCGGCAAAGGCGATGCCGGGGGCCGTGGCCAGGGCAAGTGCGAGAAGCAGTCTCATGAAATTCATCTCCTGTTGCAAAAAAGCGGTCCCGGGGTCGGTCGGTTCGGGGGCACTCACAGGATCAACGATATCGATCTTTCGATCAATGGATGGATTCCAGACCCGGAAAATGTTCCGCTATTCCGTCCATCATGAACTCAAATGCAATTGCCGCGATCACCAAGCCCATGACCTTGTTGAAAATATAGGTGGTTTGCGGACCAATCAGCTTGTCGCTGCGGGCCGCAAGCAGAAGGGTCAGGTAGATATAGACCGTCAGTGTCGCGACAACCCCCAGCACCAGAATTTGATGCGCGATGCCTTGTTCATCTGCCTGGGACGAAAAGATCACGATCGAACTGATCGCGCCGGGACCGGCCAGGATCGGGATCGCCATCGGGACAATGGCCAGCGCCGTGGCGCTGCCTTCGTAGTGGGTGTCGGTGGGCTGCTGGTGGGCCAAGGGCTTGGCGTTCAGCATGTCCAGCGCGATCAGCAGCAGCAGGAACCCACCGGCCAGCCTGAACGCGCCGAGCGTTATGCCAAAGGCGGTCAGGATGGCCATTCCGAAGAAGATGAAAACAGCCATCACAACAAAATAGGCAACCGAGGCCACAAACGCGACGCGGCGCTTGCCCAAGGGGCCCATGCCGGCCACCAGCCCGATAAAGAGCGGGATGATCACGGGGGGCGGGACCAGTGCGAAATTGGCGATCAGGATGTGCGAGAACTCTGTCCACTGGAATTCCTGCCAGAAACTTTCCTGCATCGCCGCTGATCCCCCGTCGCGTGTCTACCCGTTCAACTTGGTAAACCGCGGCAGCATGGCTGAGAAGTCCTTTCCGGCCCCGTCTTCGTCTTCGACAAAGGTTTTGTAGAGATCGCAGGCAGCCTGACCCATCGGGGTCTGCGCGCCGGCACTTTCGGCGGCCTGTTGGCTCAGGCGCAGGTCCTTCAGCATCAGATCCGCTGCAAAGCCCGGCTGGTAGCCGTTGTCGGCCGGCGACTGCGGGCCGACCCCCGGGGCCGGGCAATAGGCGTTCATGGTCCAGCTGTATCCGGACGAGGTGCTGACCACATCGAACATCGCCTGGCGGTCAAGGCCCAGCTTGTCCGCCAGGGCAAAGGCCTCACAGGTGGCGATCATGGTGACGCCGAGGATCATGTTGTTGCAGATCTTGGCCGCCTGGCCGTTGCCCGAGGGGCCGCAATGCACGGCCTTTTGGCCCATGATGTCAAACAGCGGCATGGCCTTGGCCAAGCCTGCCTCGGACCCGCCGACCATGAAGGTCAGCGTACCGCCCGCCGCGCCGCCGATGCCGCCTGATACCGGCGCGTCCAGCGGCAACAGCCTGGCGGCCTCGGCCTGTTCGGCAACCGCGCGGGCGCTGTCGACGTCGACGGTCGAGCAATCCAGCAGCACCGCGCCGGGGGCCATGGCGGGGATGATCTGGTCGGCCACCGCGCGCAGGATTGCGCCGTTGGGCAGCATGGTGATCACCACATCCGCGCCGCTGGCCGCCTCGGCCGCCGTCGCAACGCTGGTCGCGCCCTCGACCGTCACGTCGGCGGTGTCGAACCCCTTGACCTGATGCCCGGCCTTCACAAGGTTCGCCGCCATCGGCGCGCCCATGTTGCCCAACCCGATAAACCCGATCTTCATCCCCGTCTCCTTGTCGTCGAATGTCAGCGCGTCCTTGCCCAGCGGCCGCAGCATCATCGACATGGCCACCGGGGGCACCCCGTCCGGCGCATGCCGCCACTTAGGCGAACGGTCCTTGTCGATGATGGCAGCCCGGATGCCTTCGAGGAAGTCCCCATGCTCCATCGCGCGCCAGGTGAAGCGGAACTCAAGCTCCAACGCCTTGCGGATCGACGGCGTGCCCTGGCGCAGACGATGAATGATCTCGAGCGCGCAGGCCATCGAAATGGGCGAGTTGCGGCGCAGCGCCTTCAGCGCACCTTGGGCGGTTTCCGTGTCGTCCGAGGCCAGGCTGTTCAGGACGTCGCCCAGCGACTCGCCGCCGAAATGGCGGTTGATGATCTCTTCGGCCTCGGGCGTCAGACCCGCCTCGGGGGGCTGGGCCACGAACGTATCGAGCGTTGCGATGTCGCCGCTGGCGGTCAGTGCGGCCTTGGCGGCCTCCCAGCTGTCCTCGGGCAGAAACACATCGGCAAAGCCCATGCGGATGGCGTCGCGCGCCGTCATGCGCGCGCCGGTCAGGCCAAAGTATTCGCCCAACCGCCCCGGCGCGCGGGCCAGCAGAAAGGTGCCGCCCACGTCCGGCACCAGGCCGATCCCGCATTCCGGCATGGCGATCTTGCTGCTTTCGCCCACAACCCGGTGCGATCCGTGACAGCCGATGCCGACGCCGCCGCCCATGGTAAAGCCCTGCAGGAAGCTGACAATCGGCTTGGGGTATTCGGCGATCAGCGCGTTGCTCTGATACTCATCGCGCCAGAATGTGCGGCCATAGGCATAATCGCCTGCAGTCCCCGTGCGATACATGTCGGCGATATCGCCGCCTGCACAAAAGGCGCGGTCGCCTTCGGCATCAAGCACCACCAGCGCCACAGCCGGATCATCGCGCCAGTCGCGCAGAGCCGCGTCGATGGCCATGCACATCTCGTAGGTCATCGCGTTCATTGCCTTGGCGCGGGTCAGGGTGATGCGGCCGGCGCGGCCTTCGGTGCGGATGTGGATGTCGGTCATGAACGGGGTCCGGTTTTAGGCCGCCAGCATCTGCCGGGCGACGATCAAGCGCATGATTTCATTGGTGCCTTCCAGGATCTGGTGTACGCGCAGGTCACGCACCAGTTTCTCGATCCCGTAGTCGGCCAGATAGCCATAGCCGCCGTGCAGCTGCAGGCATTGATCGACGATGCGCGATCCGGCCTCGGTCACGAACTTCTTGGCCATGGCGCAGTGCTTGGTGGCATCCGGCGCGCCGGTGTCGAGCTTCCACGCCGCTTGCCGCAGGAAGACGCGGGCGGCCTGCAGTTCGATTTCCATGTCGGCCAGGCGGAACTGCAGCGCCTGGAACTGGTCGATGGTTTTGCCAAAGGCCTTGCGCTCGGACATATAGGTCAGCGTCTGGGTCAGCGCCGCCTGCGCGGCCCCCAGCGAGCAGGCCGCGATGTTCAGCCGCCCGCCATCAAGCCCCGCCATGGCATAGCTGAAGCCGCGGCCCTCTTCGCCCACAAGGTTGTCTGCCGGGATCGCGCAATCGTCGAACTGCACCTGCGCCGTGGGCTGTGATTTCCAGCCCATCTTGTCTTCGAGTCCGCCAAAGCTGAGGCCCGCCGTCCCGTCCTCGACCAGGACGGTCGAAACGCCCTTGGGCCCCTCAGCCCCCGTGCGGCACATGACGATATAGGCATCCGAATAGCCGCCGCCCGAGATAAAGGCCTTGGTGCCGTTCAGCACATAGCCTTCGTTTGTGCGCTCGGCGCGGGTTTTCAACGCGGCTGCGTCCGAGCCTGATCCCGGCTCGGTCAGGCAGTAACTCAGCACCGTTTCCATGGTCAGCGCCCGGGGCAGGACGCGGGCCTTCATGTCATCCGAGCCGAAGCTGTCGATCATGCGCGCGCACATGTTGTGGATCGACAGGAACGCCGCCACGGAGGGGCAAGCCATCGAGAGCGCCTCGAACACCAGGGTCGCATCCAGACGCGTCAGGCCCGACCCGCCACTGTCTTCGCTGACGTAGAGCCCGCCAAAGCCCAGTTCGGCGATCCGGGGCCAGAGGTCCTTGGGGATCGTGCCGTCACGTTCCCAAGTGCGCGCATGAGGTGCGATCTCGGCCTGGCCAAAGGCATGGGCCATGTCAAAGATCGCCGATTGTTCCTCGGACAGTGCAAAATCCATGCCGGCTCCTCCCGCAAGTCGATGAATTGAACGCCTGTTTATTTCTGCAATGTTGCAGGATTCTTTCGACGTGCCAAGCAGGTCACAGATCGGCGTGAAATTCCTCGATCAGGTGCGAAACGACGGCGCGCATCTGGCCTTCGGTGTCCAGCCCCTTGGCGGCGGCCTCTTGCGCCGCGCGCCGCTGGCGCGTGGCGCTGGTGCCTTCAAGCGCGAGGGCGCGCACCGCCTCGATCTCGCGCAGGCAGTTCAGCGCGGCGGCGTCTTCTTCGACCGTTTCGACAAGTTCGTCCATCAGGTCAGGGAAGGGCACGATCCGCGCTTCGCCAAAATCGATCATGCCTTCGGTCACGCCATAGCGTTGCGCGCGCCAGCGGTTTTCGCCCAGCAGGAACGGATCGTAGATCCGCCAGCGCTGGTTGCGGCGCCTGAGCCGCCACAACATCCGCAGCAGGCACTGGTTCACCGCCGCAAGGGTCAGCGTGTGTTCCAGCCGGGGCGAAACATCCATGATGCGCGTTTCCAGCGTCGGGAACCGGGCGGACGGGCGCAGGTCCCACCAGATTTTCGAGCTGTCCTCGATCACGCCGAGATCGACCAGAACGGAGACGGATCTTTCGTAATCCTGCCAGTTTTCAAACTGCGGGGGCAGTCCGGTGCGAGGCAGGTTGTCGAAGACCGAGATGCGATAGGACGCCATTCCCGTGTCCTGCCCCTGCCAGAAGGGCGATGAGGTCGAAAGCGCCAGAAGATGGGGCAGGAAATAGGACATCTGCCGCATCAGGTCGGCCCGCAGGGGATCGTCGTTCAGTCCGATGTGGACGTGGCAGCCACAGATCAACATCCGCCGCACGACGCCACCCAGATCGCGGCTGAGTTCGTTGTAGCGTTCCTTATCCGTGTGATGCTGCTTTTTCCATTCCGCAAAGGGATGGCAGGACGCGGCAATGGGCACGAGCCCAAAGCTTTTGGCATGGCGCGAGACGGCGGCACGCAGGCGCTTCAGCTCATCCCGAGCGGTGCCGATGTCGCCGCAGACGCGCGTGCCGATCTCGATCTGGCATTGCAGGAATTCCGGGCTGACCTGGCCCTGAAGTTCCGAGGTGCAGGCCTCCATCAGGCCAGCCGGGGCTTCGGCCAGGGACAGGCTGTCGGCATCGACCAGAAGGTATTCTTCTTCGATGCCCAGTGTGAAACTCGGATCAGACATGGGGCCCCTCCAACAGCCGTTTTTCCGACCTTAGCGAATGCGTGACTGGCGCAAAAGGGTGTCTGGATCCTTTGTCCGGACACGAAAGTTGGCCTGTATGGGCACCAATTCGCTTGGTTTTGGGGTGTTGCGGCCCCCAGCTTTCTGGAGCGACGCCTGCCAATCTGCTAGGATGATCCCATGTCAAAAAAGACCGAACAGATCGAAATTCGCATGTCCCCCGAGCTGAAGGGGGCATTGGTCGACCTTGCCAAGCGCCAGGATCGATCGATGAGTGATCTTGTCCGCGGGATGATTGACGCCGAAGTGCACGGCGCGCGCAACGACATCCCTTCGACAGGAGACATGACAATGCGAACCTACAATCCCTTGCCGCTGGCCTTCCGGGCGGCCCTGCTTGCGCTGCCAGTTCTGGCGCTGGCTGCAACCTATCTGCTTGGCGCGAATTCTCCGGTGGCCGCTTCGGCCGAGTTCCGCGTGTTCTTTGCCGAACTTGACGAAAACCGCGATGGCCAGGTCGGTGCCGAAGAATACGCCAATCACCTGACCCGCGAAGACGCTGTTGCCGACGTGGGTGCCTGCGATCCCACGACCGAGACCGAGTGCACGGCGCTCAAGGTTGCAGCCATGGAAATCGCAGCGCTCGATTCCGATGGCGATGGTGTGATTGCCTACCCGGAACTGGAAGCCGTGCTGATGCGCGATCGGGCCGAAGAGTTCCTGGACGCGGACATCGATGGAAACGGCTTTGTCACCGCAGATGAGCTTGCAGCGATCGAAAGCGTCTGGCGGATGGAAGACGGTGAAACCCTGACGGCTGAATGCGCCGCACTGGTGCAGGCCGAAACGACCTCAAACGCGGCGCAGGTCTGCGGGCTGGATGAAGATCTGGCTTACGAGTTGATCGCCTGGGACGTCGACCGGGACGGGCAGGTGAGCCTGCGCGAATACCTGGCGTTCTGAAGCAAGGCACAGACCCAAGCGAAACCGGCGTCCTGGGACGCCGGTTTTTTGGTTGGTCAGGATGCGATGATCTTGCCGCGCATGTTCGGATGGAACGTGCATTTGTATTCGAACGTCCCGGCCTTTTCGATGACAACCTCGGCGCTGTTTCCGCGACGCAGCCGCTTGGTGTCAAAGCTGCCATCCAACGCGGTCGCGGTGTGCGGCGCGCCGTCGGTATTGGTGAACACCACGGTGTCGCCGACAGCCACGTTCAGTTCGGCGGGGGAGTATTTGAAACCTGCGATTTCGACCTGATGGGTCGTTGCTGCGCGGGCGCCGAGTGCAAGGGGGCTGACAATCAAAGCGCCCAGGATGGCGCGGCGGGTCTGTTGGGGCATGGGGTCTCTCCTGGATCAGAATGCCCCTATCATGCGCTGACATGCCGATCTGACAAGTAAGGTATCCCGCCTGCTTTGGTCCGATCCCCCAAATGGGGGGCGACGTGGTCACTGTGCGGCTTGCAACAGCTCTGCGATCGAGGTTTCCTTCTGTCCCAGAAGCGAAAGCACCTTGGCTTCCTCACTTTGAACCAGTGGCACGAAGCCGACGTTGTCGTTCCAGGCCGGCAGAAAGCTTTTGCACAGCTCCATCGCCACCGGGTTTGGGGCCAGATAGACCAACAGGGTTTGCGCGTTTTCCGCCAGAAAGACGTCGGCCATCCGCGCGCGCAGCTTCATCATTTCCACATAGTCCTGCGAAAAGGATGTCAGACCGGGCATGTCCACCAGCTGCTTTTGGCCCGGGCGGCAATCCGGGTGGTTGGCGTATTCCTCGAATGCCACGCGGGATTGTTCCACGTCCGCATGTCCCGAATGAGAGACATAGACCAAGCCACGATCGGCAAAAATTCTGAACGATATCGGCACTTTCCCCCCCGTGGTCGTTCGTGCAGTTGGAATTCGGCAATCACACCTGACCTAAGGGCATTAGACTTTGATGAATCAAAGGTGACCTAACGGCAATTTGGCGACTTCCGCCGGGGGATGAGGCTTCACAGACACTGATCTGAACAAAAAGGCCCGCGAACCACCGTTCGCGGGCCATTTGTTGGCGTGGGTGGCCTGACGGATCAGTCCATCGCTTTGAAGTTGAACTCGCCGCCTTCCTTGATGCCCGAGGGCCAACGGGCGGTCACGGTCTTGGTGCGCGTGTAAAACTTGAAGCTGTCGGGGCCGTGCTGGTTCAGGTCGCCGAACATCGACTTCTTCCAGCCGCCAAAGGTGTGATAGGCCAGCGGCACCGGGATCGGCACGTTGATGCCCACCATGCCGATGTTGACACGGCTGGCAAAGTCACGGGCGGTGTCGCCGTCACGGGTGAAGATCGCGGTGCCGTTGCCGTATTCGTGGTCCATGGCAAGGCCAAGTGCCTCTTCGTACGACCCTGCACGGACGGTCGACAGGACCGGTCCAAAGATCTCTTGCTTGTAGATGTCCATGTCCGGCGTGACCTTGTCGAACAGGTGCGGGCCGACAAAGAATCCGTCTTCGTACCCCTGAAGCTTGAAGTCGCGGTTGTCGACCACCAGCTCGGCACCTTGCTCGACGCCCGAGTTGATCAGGCCCAGGATGCGTTCCTTGGCGGCACCGGTCACAACCGGGCCCATGTCGACGTCATCACCAGCGGTGTAGGGGCCAACCTTCAGCTTTTCCATGCGCGGAACCAGCTTTTCGATCAGCGCGTCAGCGGTTGCATCGCCCACGGGAACCGCCACGGAAATGGCCATGCAGCGTTCACCAGCCGCACCGAAGCTTGCGCCAACCAGTGCGTCCGCCGCCTGATCCATGTCCGCGTCGGGCATGACGATCATGTGGTTCTTGGCACCGCCAAAACATTGCGCGCGTTTGCCGTTCGCGGTGGCACGCGAATAGATATACTGCGCGATCGGGGTCGAGCCGACAAAGCTGACGCCCTGAATGATCTCGCTGTCCAGGATCGCGTCGACGGCCTCTTTCTCGCCGTTGACCACCTGGAAAACGCCCTTGGGCAGACCGGCCTCGACAAAGAGCTCGGCCAGCATCAGCGGGACCGAGGGGTCGCGCTCGGAGGGCTTCAGGACAACAGCGTTGCCGCAGGCCAGAGCAGGGCCGACGTGCCACAGCGGCATCATGGCCGGGAAGTTGAAGGGCATGATCGCGCCCACAACGCCCAGCGGCTGGCGCATGGAATACATGTCGATGCCGGGGCCCGCGCTGTCGGTGTATTCACCTTTCAGCATCTGCGGCGCACCGATGCAGTATTCGATCACTTCCAAACCGCGCTGCAGGTCACCTTTGGCATCCGGGATGGTCTTGCCGTGTTCGCGGCTCAGTGCCTCGGCCAGCTTGTCCATGTCGCGGTTCATCAGGCCGACCATCGCCATCATCACCCGTGCGCGGCGCTGCGGGTTGGTCGCGCCCCAGGCCACCTGGGCCTCGGCCGCCTGCGCAATCGCGGCGTTCATTTCGTCCGGGCTGGCCAGCGGCACCTTGGACTGAACCTCGCCCGTCGCGGGGTTGTAGACGTCCGCAAAGCGGCCCGAGGTCCCATTGGCGTAGTCACCGCCGATAAAATGGGTCAGTTCTTGCATTGATCCCTCCATCACATGTCTGCGCGCACTGTAGTCTTGCAATTTTTCCCGAAAAAGAGGCAAGATGGCAAAGTTGTTTTGCAAAAATGCAGGTACACTATGGGCGCGAGCTGGGATGACATCCGGATCTTCCTGCAAGTGGCGCGGGCCGAAAGCCTGTCGGCCGCCGGGCGTCACCTGCGGATGGATCCGGCCACCGTGGGACGGCGCATCGGGCGGCTGGAAAGCGCGATCGGGTCGGTGTTGTTTCTGCGCTCGCCGCAAGGCTATGCGCTGACCGAGGCCGGGACACGCCTTTTGGACCATGCCGAAGAGGCCGAAGAGGCGCTCAAGGCGGGCAGCGAGGCGGTTGTCGGCTCGACTGAGCAACTGTCCGGCCAGATCCGCATCGGCGCACCGGACGGAACGGCCAACTACGTGCTGCCGCAGGTCTGTGCGGACATACAGTCGCAGAACCCTGACCTGGAAATCCAGATCCTGGCGGCCCCCCGACTGATCAACCTGTCCAAGCGCGAAGCCGATATGGCGGTGATGGTCAGCCGTCCGGAAACCGGCCGTCTGACCGTCCAAAAGATCGTGGACTACAAGCTGCACCTGGCGACGGCCGACCCAAGCTTTCAGCAGATCAAGGACGTGGACGAACTGAGTGGCGTGCCGGTTGTCGGATACATCCAGGATATGATTTTTGACAGCAATCTCGACTACTTGGCCGAGGTCGGTGCCTCTTCGGTGCAGTTGTCCTCGAACTCGGTCGCGGTGCAGACCATGATGCTGCGCGCGGGCGGCGGCGTTGGGATCGTGCACGACTTCGTCTTGCCCTTTGCCCCGGAACTCCAGCGCATCCTGACCGACCGGATTTCGCTGACACGCACCTTTTACCTGGTGCGTCATGCGTCGGATCGGCGGTCAGATCGTCTGCAAAGATTTGCAGCCTTGCTGGTTGATGGCATCCGCCGCGAGGTCGCGCGTCTGGAAGGACTTGCTTGACAACCGAGTGTTGCAAGAGGACGCTGGTTTGCGAAAGATTATGTCGTGGAGGTTTCGATGCAGGTTCACCAGATCCTAAAAAGCAAGGCGGATGATGGGGTTGTGACGGTGCCCCGCGGAACACCAGTGTCCGAGGCAGCCAAGATTCTGGCGGAACGACGGATCGGGACCGTGGTGATCTCGAACGATGGTGCCACCGCCGAAGGTATCCTGTCGGAACGGGATATCGTCCGCGAACTTGGCCAGAACGGCGCGGCTTGTCTGGACAAGGCGGTCGAGGACTACATGACCTCGGAACTGGTGACCGCATCGCGCAATGACAGCGCGGACGAGGTCCTGACCAAGATGACCGAGGGGCGGTTCCGCCACATGCCTGTTCTGGAAGACGGCAAGATGGTCGGGCTGATCACGCTGGGCGATGTCGTTAAGGCGCGTCTCAGCGAACTGGCCATGGAAAAGGATGCCCTGCAGGGCATGATCATGGGCCATTGATCGCGACATACTAGAACGCCCTTGCAATTCTTCGCGCAATATTGTTGCGTGCGCCTGCATCGGAAGTTGAAGGGGGTGCGGCATGCGGATTGGACTCTATCCCGGGACGTTTGACCCGATCACCATCGGGCACATCGACATCATTCGGCGGGCCACGGCGCTGGTTGACCGGCTGGTGATCGGCGTCGCGATCAACCGTGACAAGGGCCCCCTGTTCAGCCTGGAAGAACGCGTCGCGATGATCGAGGCGGAATGCGCCAGTCTGAGCGAACAGACCGGGACCGAGATCTTGGCACACCCGTTCGAGAACCTGTTGATCGACTGCGCCAAGGATGTCGGTGCCCAGGTCATCGTAAGGGGTCTGCGGGCCGTCGCGGATTTCGAGTATGAATTCCAGATGGTCGGCATGAACCGGGCGCTGGACGACTCGATCGAGACGGTCTTTCTGATGGCCGAGGCACGGCATCAGGCCGTGGCCTCGAAGCTGGTCAAAGAGATCGCCCGGCTGAACGGAGACGTCAGCAAGTTCGTGACGCCTCCGGTGCAGCGCGCCTTGCTGCAGAAATTCGGCTAAGCCCGTCTCAAACCTGTGCGTTCCCGGTGGCAATCAGCCAGTTGAACAAGACCGCCGCGCTGTCCGGGGCCGAGGGCATCAGGTGCACGCGAAACGGTCTGGGAGCGGGGATTTCATAGGTCCCGAGCGGCACAAGTTTGCCTTCATCGACCAAAGGTTGTGTCAGGTGGTGCCAGCCCAAAACCACGCCATGCCCGGATTGCGCAAGCTGCAGGGCGATGGCGTAGCTGTTGACCAAGGCGCCAGGTTCCGGTGCGCGTGTCGCCCCCAGCGCCTTGAACCATTCGTCCCAGGTCGTCCAGCGGTTTGCCTCGGCGTCGAGGTGGATCAGGGGCAGGGCGGCGATGTCTTCGGGGCGCTCGATCTGCGTGATCAGCGACGGCGCGGCCAGTGCGCGGATGCGGTCCTGAAACAGCACCCGGGTGCGCGCGCCTTCGATGGGGTCCGTGCCGTAGTCGATCAGCAGGTCAGCCTTTGCGTCGGTGGCGCGCCCGTCGGTGACGTGCTGATTGACCCGTGTTTCGGGGTGTTCGGACCAGAACCGCGCAAGGTGCGGTGTCAGCCAGAGCGCCGAAAAGGCGGTGCTGCATTGAACGGTCAGCGGGCGGTCGCCCGCGGTCTGGCGCAGCGTGGTGACGGTCTGGCCGATGTGCCCAAAGCCCAGTTGCAGGGCCTCGGACAGGGCTGTGCCACGGTCGGTCAGCGTCACGCCCCTGCGGTGACGGTGAAACAGGCTTGTGCCCAGATCGGCCTCCAGCGCCTTGACCTGATGGCTGATCGCGGCGGGGGTCACGTTCAACTCGTCCGCCGCTGCGCGGAAGTTGAGCGTGCGTGCGGCGGCGTCAAAGGCTGCAAGCGCTTTGAGTGAAGGCAAACCGTAGGGGCGTTTCGAGGGCACCGGCGCGACGTCCTGATCCAGTTGCAGAGTTGACCGCCAAGATCAGGGGTGAATGCAATTCATGCCAGACGGCAGGCGACAAAAAACCGGCCGGGAGCGACCCGGCCGGTTGACTGCGCAGACGCGGACGTCTGGTTTACAGGAACTTGCCCATGGCAACGGCGGTGTCGCCCATACGGCACGAAAAGCCCCATTCGTTGTCGTACCAGCTGAGGATGCGGCACATGTTGCCGTCCATGACCTTGGTCTGGTCGGTGGCAAAGATCGACGAATGCGGGTCGTGGTTGAAGTCCATCGACACCAGCTTTTCGTCGGTCACACCCAGGATGCCCTTCAGCGGGCCTGCGGCGGCGGCCTTGATGGCCTCGTTGATCTCGTCAACCGTGGTGTCGCGCGAGGCTTCGAACGTCAGGTCGACAACCGAGACGTTGGGCGTGGGCACGCGGATCGCAACACCGTCGAGCTTGCCGGCCAGTTCGGGCAGCACCAGGCCCACGGCCTTGGCGGCACCGGTCGAGGTCGGGATCATGTTCGCGGCAGCAGCGCGGGCGCGGTACAGGTCCTTGTGCAGTGTGTCCAGCGTTGGCTGGTCGCCGGTGTAGCTGTGGATCGTGGTCATGAAGCCGCGCTTGATGCCGATGGCGTCGTTCAGAACCTTGGCAACCGGCGACAGGCAGTTCGTGGTGCAGGATGCGTTCGACACGATCAGATCGTCTGCCGTCAGCGTGTCGTCGTTCACGCCGAAAACGATTGTCTTGTCTGCGTCCTTGCCGGGGGCCGAGATCAGCACGCGCTTGGCGCCGGTGGCCAGGTGCGGCTGGCAGGCCTCTTTTGAGGTGAAGATGCCGGTGCATTCCATGATGACGTCAATGTCGCCCCAGGGCAGATCAGCGGGGTTGCGGATCGCGGTAACGGCAATCGGGCCACGGCCCACGTCGATCGAGTTTTCGCCGGTGGTCACCTGAACCGGGAAACGGCCGTGCACGCTGTCATAGCGCAGAAGGTGGGCGTTGGTTTCAACCGGACCCAGGTCGTTGATGGCGACAACTTCCAGATCGGTGCGGCCCGATTCGATGATCGCGCGCAGAACGTTACGGCCGATGCGGCCAAATCCATTGATGGCAACTTTGAGTGTCATGGCGGACCCTTTGTGACTCACTTGCGTCTGTTACCGCTAACAAACGCAAGTGACGCTCTGAGTCAAGGAAAAGGGGTATCGCAGGTCATGAAAATGTTAGCGCCAAAAGGCCATCCACTCGATCAGCTCAAAGCCTTTCTTGCCCAGAAAGATCAGGTGGTCAGAGCCAAACAGCGCATAGTCCAGGCTGATGCCGCCGATGATCAGCAGGCCCAGGCCAATGGCGATCGAGTTGGTCATCGGTGTCTCCTTTGTCCAAGTGATGCCAGAGGCGCGGGCCTCTGTCACCCGGGGAGGGCGCAAAAGAAAACGCCCGGTGCCATCCGGCACCGGGCGTCTTTCAGAATGCTGAAGACCCGCTTAGTGGGTCAGGCGGCCCATTGCGGCGGCGACATCGGCCATGCGCGCCGAAAAGCCCCATTCGTTGTCGTACCAGGCCAGCACACGCACGGTGCGTCCGCCCATGACCTTGGTCTGGTCGGGCGCGAAGATCGAGCTGTAGTTGGTGTGGTTGAAGTCGATCGAGACCTTGGGTTCCGGGTCGTAGGACAGAACGGATCCCATGCGGCCCGCGGCGGCCTCGGCCACAACTTCGTTCACGTCGGCGACGGTGACATCGCGCGAGGCCTCAAAGGTCAGGTCCACGGCCGAGACATTCGGGGTCGGCACGCGGATGGCCGAGCCGTCCAGTTTGCCTTCAAGCTCGGGCAGAACCTCTTTCAGGGCCTTGGCGGCACCGGTCGAGGTCGGGATCATCGCCATCGCAGCGGCACGGGCGCGGTACAGGTCCTTGTGGCGACGGTCCAGCGTCGGCTGGTCGCCGGTGTAGCTGTGGATGGTGGTCATGATGCCACGCTCGATGCCGATGGCGTCGTTCAGCACCTTGGCCAGCGGCGCCAGGCAGTTGGTGGTGCACGACCCGTTCGAGATCATGGTATCGCCGGTTTCCAGGTCGCGGTGGTTCACACCGTAGACGATGGTCTTCTGCACATTCTTGGCCGGGGCCGAGATCAGAACCGACTTGGCACCACGCTCTTTGTGGATCTTGGCTTTCTCTCCGTCGTTGAACTTGCCGGTGCATTCCAGAACCACGTCGACGCCCGACCAGTCCAGTTCGGCCGGTTCGTAGGTCGAAAACACCTCCATCGGGCCGCGGCCCAGATCCATCGTGTTGCCTTCGACGCGGACGTCCCCGGCAAAGCGGCCGTGGATGCTGTCATAGCGCAGCAGGTGAGCGTTGGTTTCGATGGGGCCGGTGGCGTTGATCTTGACCACCTGCACGTCATTGCGCGCGCTTTCCGCGATATGGGCCAGAGTGCAGCGGCCAATGCGGCCAAATCCGTTGATGCCAACTGTGACGGTCATGAAAGACTCTCCTGCTCGGTCGAGGTTGAGGGTCGTATAGATTTGCTTTGTGGTGGGAAAAAGGAAAAAGAGTCTAATTCCCAAGGTGTTAGCGTTAAACGTGTCAAACCGGCCCATGGTGGCGCTAACGAATTCCGGCCATTTCGCGTGTCTGCCCGAAGAGGCGGCAAGCTGGGGAAAATTGGGCACATCGCGTCAGGTCTGAGGTCTGGTGGTTGTCTTGGCGCGGATAGCGGCTAGGGTGGCCGCAACAAGACATGGGAGACGATCATGAGCGGTTTGCTGGCGCTTCTGGATGACGTGGCGGGCATTGCCAAGGTTGCGGCGGCCTCGGTCGACGATGTGGTGGGGCAGGCGGCCAAGGCGGGGGCCAAGGCTGCGGGCGCGGTGATCGACGATGCGGCGGTGACCCCGAAATACGTGCAAGGCTTTGAAGCGGCGCGGGAATTGCCGATCATCTGGCGCATCGCGCGGGGGTCACTGTTCAACAAGCTGGTCTTTCTGCTGCCCGCCGGGCTGGCGCTGTCGGCCTTTGCGCCCTGGGCCATCCCGCCGCTTTTGATGCTGGGCGGGGCCTATCTGTGCTTCGAAGGGGCCGAAAAGATCGCCCATGTGATCCTGCCTCATGACGACCATTCCGGTGGCCCGGACGGCAGCCATGACATTGGCGATCCACGGCATCTGGAAGAGGAAAAGATCGAAGGTGCGATCAAGACCGACTTCATCCTGTCAGCCGAGATCATGACCATTGCGCTGGCGGCGATTCCCGAAAGCACCTTCTGGATGGAGGCCGCGACCTTTGCGACCGTCGCCGTGATGATCACGGCTGCGGTCTACGGAGCCGTCGCTCTGATCGTGAAGATGGATGATGTGGGCCTTTACATGTCGGCGAACTCGCCTCTTGCCGTCATGCGCTGGCTTGGGCGGCAGATCGTCAAGGGCATGCCCTGGGTCATGCGACTTTTGTCGACGGTGGGCACGGCGGCGATGCTATGGGTCGGCGGGTCGATCATTGTGCACGGGTTGGCCGAGCTTGGCTGGCACGGGCCCGAAGAGTTCATCCATCACCAGGCCGAGGTCATTGGCCACATGTTCCCCGAAGGCATGGTCGGCTTTGGCGAATGGCTGACCAAGGCGGTCATGGACGGCATCCTGGGCCTGGCCCTGGGCGTGGTGCTGATCCCCATCGGAACCAAGATCGTCGGCCCGATCTGGTCGCGGGTCTTTGGCAAAAAGAAAACCGGCGCTCACCACTGAGCGCCGGTTCTGATGCTTTGAAAAGGGCGAGGGCTTAGCCGCCAATCAGGCCCTTGACCGCGTCGCGGGCGGCCTCGGCGGTGATGCCGAACTTCTCGTAAAGCTCACCCGCCGGTGCCGAAGCGCCAAAGCCGGTCATGCCGACAAAGGCGGCCTTGTTCGGGCGGCCGTTCTCGCCGGTCAGCCAGCGGTCCCAGCCCATCTGAACGCCAGCCTCGATGGCCACACGCACGGGACCCGGAGGCAGGATCTTGCGGCGGGCCGCATCGTCCTGCTGAGCAAAGAGCTCCATGCAGGGCATGGACACCACGCGGGTGCCGATGCCTTCGGCCTGCAGCAGCTCACGCGCGGCCAGGGCAATCGAAACCTCGGATCCGGTCGCAATCAGGATCGCCTGCCGCTTGCCTTCGGCCTCGGCCAGGATGTAGGCGCCCTGGGCGGTCAGGTTCTTGGTCTTGTGCTGGGTCCGCACGGTCGGCAGACCCTGACGGGTCAGCGCCAGAATCGACGGCGTCTTTTGCGAGGTCAGCGCCAGTTCCCAGGCTTCGGCGGTTTCGACCGCATCGGCAGGACGGAACACCATGGTGTTGGGCGTCGCGCGGCTGATGGCCAGATGCTCGACCGGCTGGTGCGTCGGGCCGTCTTCGCCCAGACCAATCGAATCGTGGGTCATGACAAAGACCGTCGGCACCTTCATCAGGGCCGCCAGACGCATCGCGGGGCGGGCGTAGTCGGTAAAGCACATGAAGGTGCCACCGTAGGGGCGAATGCCACCGTGCAGCGCCATGCCGTTCATGGCCGCCGCCATGCCGTGTTCGCGGATACCGTAGTAAACGTAACGCCCCTTGCGGTTGGTTTCGTCGAACGTGCCCAGATCCTTGGTCAGCGTGTTGTTCGACCCGGTCAGGTCGGCCGAGCCGCCCAGGGTTTCGGGCATGATCGGGTTGATCACTTCCAGCGCCATTTCCGAGGCCTTGCGTGTCGCCACCTTGGGCTGGGCTTCCGAGACCTGCTTTTTCAGCGCCTTGATGGTGGCGCTCAGGCGCTTGGGTGCCTCGCCCGCGAAGACGCGGGTGAATTCGCGCTGGCGGCCTTCCGAGATTGCGGCAAAACGGGCGTCCCAGGCTTCGCGCTCGGCGGCACCGCGGGCGCCGATGGCCTCCCATGCGGCCTTGACGTCTGCGGGGACTTCAAAAGCGCCTGCTGGGCAGCCATAAGCCTCTTTCGCGGCGGCCAGTTGCGCGGGATCGGTCAGGGCGCCGTGGCCCTTCGAGGTGTCTTGGGCCGCGTGACCCAAAGCAATGTGCGTTTTGCACGCAATCATCGACGGGCGGTTGGTTTTCTTGGCGGCTTCGATGGCTTCGTCGATTTCGACCGGGTTGTGGCCGTCAATTTCCTGAACGTGCCAGCCGCTGGCGCGGAAACGCTGCAGTTGGTCGGTCTTGTCCGATAGTTCAACGGTGCCATCGATGGTGATGTTGTTGTTGTCCCAGAAGACGACCAGTTTGCGCAGTTTCTGGCGGCCGGCCAGCGCAATCGCTTCCTGGCTGACACCTTCCATCAGGCAGCCGTCTCCGGCGATCACATAGGTGTGGTGGTCCATCAGCTTGGGCGAAAAGCGCGCGCGCAGCGCCTCTTCGGCGATGGCGAAGCCGACCGAGTTGGCGATGCCCTGACCCAGCGGGCCAGTGGTAGTTTCAATCGCGTCGGCCAGGAAGTTTTCCGGGTGGCCCGCCGTCTTGGCGCCCCACTGGCGGAAGTTCTTGATCTCGTCCAGCGTGATCTGCGCGTCGCCGCAGAGGTACAGCAGCGAATACAGCAGCATCGAGCCGTGGCCCGCCGACAGGATGAAACGATCCCGGTCGGGCCAGGTCGGATTGGCCACGTCAAACTTGAGGTGTTTTTCGAACAGTACCGTGGCCACGTCGGCCATGCCGATCGGCATCCCGGAGTGTCCCGAGTTCGCGGCAGCGACAGCGTCCAGCGTCAGAGCGCGAATGGCGGCAGCCTTGTTCCAGTGTTCCGGGTGAGCTTCTCGAAGGGCCTGAATGTCCACGAAAGCAGTCCTTTTTTGTCCAAATGGGGGCTGTTATCGCTAATACACGCCCTTGCAGTAAGTTCAAGTGGCGCGCGTAAGCCCTTGAAAAGAGAATGGAGCATTTTCCTTCGGGGGTTGTTAAAATCGGCATTCGAGACCCGGGAACGATTCGCAGCGTCGTTCCAAAACAATCAAGAGGGCAGGCGATGAGTGACTTTGACGAGCTTGAAGGGCGGATAACGGCAGCTCTGGATCGAATTGGGAAAGGCACGGAAGCCATTGAAGCGCAAGCACTTGCTGCTGCCGAGTTGGCGAGCCAGGTTCCCGACACCCCCGAGGTTGATCCCGAAGAAATCGAGTTGCTGAAAAAGCAGTTGGAAGACGAGCGTCTGGCCAATTCGCAGCTGGAGGCGCGCATCAACACGATCCGCGAACGCCAGGAAACCGTGACAAAGAAAAATCGCGACACGGTGACCCATCTGAATGAACAGGTGACGGGGCAATTCAAGGCGATCTCGGATCTGGACATCGAATTGCAGCGGTTGCGCGCGGCCAATGCCTTGCTGCGGCAAAGCAATGCCGCGTTGCGCCAGGCGTCGGAAGGGGGCGTCGTGGACGCCCATCTGATCAACGAGGTGATGCGTGCCGAGTTGGACAGCCTGCGCGCCGAGCGCATGGCCGACCGGGCCGAGGTCGCGGCGCTGGTGGACAGCCTGACCCCGATGGTCGAGAACCGGCTGAACAAGCTTGACGCCAAGCAGGAGGACGTCTGATGCCCGAAGTCGAAATCAACATCGGAGGCCGCACCTTCGAAGTGTCGTGCCAAGAGGGCGAAGAACATTTCCTGCTGTCTGCCGCGCGCATGCTGGACGAGGAAGCCAAGGTCCTGGTGGAACAGTTGGGCCGGGTGCCCGAGGCGCGCATGCTTTTGATGGCTGGTCTGATGCTGGCGGACAAGACGGCTGGACTGGAAGACAAGCTGCGCGACAGCGAAGAGGCAATGCGGGGCGTCCAGGAGGAACTGCAGTCCTTGAAGGCGCGGCCATCACCTGAACCGGAAAAGGTCGAGGTGCCCGTGGTGCCCAGCTCTGTGACCGAATCCTTTGCCGAACTGGCCGCACGAACGGAAGCGATGGCTGACGAGATCGAGGAAAAAGCCAAGGCTCTGGCGGCCGAGTAGGCGACGGTTCGAGCTACAAAAAAGGGAGGCCAGCGGCCTCCCTTTGTCGTTTGTGCGATCGGCTCCGCTCAGGCGTTCGCTTCGCGGATCTTGTCGGCGGCGTCCTTGTCAAAGCTGACGCCATTGTCATTGAACAGTGTGTCCAGTTCACCCGACAGTGTCATGTCTGTGATGATGTCACATCCGCCCACAAACTCGCCTTTGACGTAAAGCTGCGGAATGGTCGGCCAGTCCGAGTAGTCCTTGATGCCCTGACGGATTTCGTCATCGGCCAGAACATTCACGTCCGTGTAGTCGACACCCATGTAGTTCAGCACGCCCGCCACACGGCTGGAAAAGCCGCACTGAGGCATGGTCTTGGTGCCTTTCATGTACAGCACGACGTCGTGGCCTTTGACGGTTTCGTCGATACGGGTTTTTGCGTCGGTCATTTTGGTCTCTCCTGCCGCAGGTCACAGCCGGCGGCGGTTTTGGTCAACTTTGATGCGGATGGGCTCTTTGCGGGGCGCCATCTGGAACAGGGCCGCAGGGCCTTGGATCAGCAGGGTCAGGACTTTGAGCAGGGTCATGTCGTTACTCCGGGGCCCGAGTGGTCAGGGCAAGGGCGTGGATTTCACCATTTGGTCCGTCCATCTTGCCTTTCAAGGCTGCATAGACAGCCCGCTGCTGCTGCACGCGGTTCTTGCCGCGAAAGCTTTCGTCCACCACTTCGGCGGCGAAATGCGCACCGTCATCGCCTTGCACGACGATAGAGGCATCCGGAAATGTCTCGCGCAAAAGCGTTTCGATCTCATGGGCCTGGATTGGCATTGCTCTGATCCCCTCAGTCTTTGACGGAAAATGTAGGCCGCAGGGCAGGGGCGTGCAAGAGAGAGCCTCTCATCTTCGCCAATTGCCCTGCGCGGGCTGCCGCCAGATCATGCAAAATGCCGGGCAAAGCTGCCGCGATACAGTTCGGCCAGATCCGCAAGAGAGGCGCTTGCGCTGCCTGCCTTGACCTGATCCCCGGTAAAGCGGCCCACGGACTGGATCGCAACACCGGCCTGTGCTGCCGCGCTCATCAGAGCCTCGGCGGCGTCGAAGTTGCAGGCGATCAGATAGCGCGCCTGGTCCTCGCCAAAAAGCGCAGGCGTGCTGTCATCGTCCAGCGTGACGCCGACGCCTGCGGCCTCGGCCATCTCGAAGGCCGCCATCATCAGCCCGCCGTCCGACAGGTCGGTGCAGGCACGGATCAGATCACGGTTGGCGCGGATGAATTCGCCGGTCTTGCGCTCGGCCTCCAGGTCCACGGCAGGCGCGTCGCCGTCTTCGCGGTTGAAGACCTCGGCCAAGAGCGCCGATTGACCCAGGTGGCCGGTGGTTTCGCCCACCAGCAGGGCAACGTGCCCTTCGCGCGCAATGCCTGCGATTGGCTCTTCATCCGCAGCAATCAGACCTACAGCGCCGATGGTCGGTGTCGGCAGGATGCCCTGACCGTCCGTTTCGTTGTAAAGCGAGACGTTGCCGGAAACGATCGGCATGTCCAGCGCCGCACAGGCCGCGCCGATGCCTCTCAGTGCGCCGACGAACTGGCCCATGATTTCGGGCTTTTCCGGGTTGCCGAAGTTCAGGTTGTCGGTGGTCGCCAGAGGCTTGGCACCAACGGCGCAAAGGTTGCGCCAGGCTTCGGCCACGGCTTGCTTGCCGCCCTCTTCAGGGTTGGCGCGCACGTAGCGGGGCGTGACGTCGCTGGTAAAGGCCAGCTGTTTGCCGGTGCCATGCACGCGGATGATGCCAGCACCCAGACCCGGGCCCTGCAGCGTGTCGGCCATGACCTGCGAGTCGTATTGTTGATAGACCCACTGGCGCGAACAGTAGTTCGGTGAGCTCAGAAGCGCTGTCAGGCCGTCAATGGGATCGACCTGCGGAACATCGTCCATTTCGGCGTTGACCTCGGTCGGCTCCCAGGGGCGGTCATATTCGGGCGCATTGCCCGACAGGGCCTTGAGCGGCAGGTCGGCTTTGACTTCGCCATTGTGCACGATCAAAAAGCGGTCTTCGGCGATGGTTTCGCCGACGATGGCAAAGTCGAGGTCCCACTTGTCGAACACCGCCTTGGCCTCGGCTTCCTTGGAGGGGTCCAGCACCATGAGCATCCGCTCTTGGCTTTCCGACAGCATCATCTCGTAGGCGGTCATGTGTTCTTCGCGCACCGGGACGTTTTCCAGATCCAGCCGCACACCCAGATTGCCCTTGTCGCCCATTTCAACTGCAGAGCAGGTCAGGCCCGCCGCGCCCATGTCTTGGATCGAGATCACGGCCCCGGTCTGCATCAGTTCGAGGCAGGCCTCCATCAGGCGCTTTTCGGTGAAGGGGTCGCCGACCTGAACGGTGGGGCGCTTTTCCTCGATGGTCTCGTCAAACTCGGCGCTGGCCATGGTGGCACCGCCGACGCCGTCGCGGCCGGTCTTGGCACCCAGGTAGACCACCGGGCGGCCAACGCCGCTGGCGGCCGAGTAAAAGATCTTGTCCGCATCCGCGAGGCCCGCCGCAAAGGCGTTCACCAGGCAGTTCCCATTATACGCGGGGTGGAACCGGACCTCACCGCCCACGGTGGGCACGCCAAAGCAGTTGCCATATCCGCCGACACCTTCGACGACGCCGTGCACCAGCTGGCGGGTCTTGGGGTGGTCCTTTTCACCAAAGCTCAGCGCGTTCATCGCCGCGATCGGACGCGCGCCCATGGTAAAGACGTCACGCAGGATGCCGCCCACACCCGTCGCCGCGCCTTGATAGGGCTCGATATATGACGGGTGGTTGTGGCTTTCCATCTTGAAGACAACCGCCTGACCGTCGCCAATATCGACCACACCCGCGTTTTCACCGGGGCCGCAGATCACCTGTGGGCCTTCGGTCGGCAGCGTGCGCAGCCATTTCTTTGACGACTTGTACGAACAATGTTCGTTCCACATCGCCGAAAAGATCCCAAGCTCGGTAAAGGTCGGCTCGCGGTTCAGGATGCGCAGGATCTCTGCGTATTCGTCGGGCTTGATGCCGTGTGACTCGATCAGCTCGGGGGTGATGGCTGGGTCTTGCATGGGGGCGAGGGATCCTTTGCGCAGCGTTTGCGCGCGCTTTTAGGGCAATCGCCCCGAAGTTGGAAGCCAGAGATCGAAGGCTTTCGCGGCACAACGCTTGCAGGGTTCCGCCCTTTGGGCTTGCGTCGCGGCCGATCTGTGGGCCAACTGCCGGAATGAGAACTTTCGCCCTGGCCACCGCCGCTGTCGCTTTGATGTCTCTTATGCCTGCAGTGGGGCCGCTTGCGTCCACGGTTCCCAATGGCGGCGGCGTCGATGAAAGCGCCCGGATCCCGGCGGACGACGCGCGTGCCAGCTGTGGGTTGGAACATCTGGTCCTTGAGGGGGCAGAGTTCATCTTGGCCAACAGAATGTCTTTGCCGCGGTTCAGGCCGCCACGCTTCGGCACGCTGTCCATGTATCTGGCGCTTCGGTACGGCGACATATCTGCCGAGGACGGAATGGCGCGGCTGCTGCAACTGCGGGACGAAGACCGTCGTCCACCACATTTTTTCGAAGAATTGGCATTGTCTTTCGCCATACCACACTTCGGATTTGACGAGGCACTTGCGCGCCTGAAACTGGACACCCCGTCGTTTGTCCTGTCGGCACCGTCTGTCGACATCTTTCGGGCTGTCGTCTTGAAAGGCGAGGAAACGGCGTTCTATCGCCACTTGAACAAGGTTGCCGCGGCAGCCGAAACCAAATCGAACCCGGAGTTCGACACCTGGCGCGTTTCCACCGCAAGCTACTTTCTGGCGCTGTCCGACCAGTCGGACGCAACCAAGCTAATCGCGGGTGTTCGAGCCGAGCAAGAGGGATTTCTGGTACTCGGGGCCAGCCTGCTGGCCAGTCGCGATGACATAGGTCCCTACCTTGATCTGGTCGATCGTGAAGGCGCTGACAGTCGTGCCGGGCCCCGCTTCATCGAGCCGGGATTTGCCACCGTGCATCGGGAAACCTCTGTCTTGAACCGATCCATTTCGCTGACCGAAGCACGCAGCTTGAACCTGTCAGAGGATGACACGCAAGGTCTGGTTGCCCTTGGACCGGATTATCACCTTGTGAAACAGGCGATGTTTCAGGAACGCGGAACAACGCTGATCGGGCTCTATCACAATCAAACGGGGCGCAACGGCGTGGTCTACAGGGTCAGCACGGCTTACCTGGACGCCTATTCGGACGGGACTCTGGGCCCGGATTGGGACTATGCCAAGGATCGTCTGTTCGTGTTGGAAACATTGATCAACAGTGACCTGTTGGGAAGCGTGCCGGAGTTTCTGAAGTCGATCAATATCTCGGATCCGTTGGAATATGGCGCAAAAACACCGTCCGAGTTGCTGGACAGGTTATCAGCCCTTCGGGCACTGGCCCCATATGTTCGCGGCGATACCGAAAGCGCGCCGGGCCGGCCTGCGCTGGTCTCGGATGATCTGAGCTTTGACACTTGGCTGTCGGTCGCGCGCAGCTTGAAACGTGGTCAGGTGCCACAACGGCCGGACGAGGTTCGGATCGCCATTGAATTGCTGGCCGCGTCGGGCAATTGGGATAGGGCAATTGAGTTGACCCAAGAGCGGCTTGATCTTGCGGACGGCATTCCCCTGATGCGCGGGCTTATTCAACGCATGGATCATAAATGCGCTGGATATACATCATTCGTCGGCGCACCGGTGCTATTGGGAAACAGGCCGCTCTACCGCTTTGACTAGGCACGAAAAAAAAGGCCGAGCACAAAGCTCGGCCAAAGTCCAACAGGGAGGTATGAAGATGTTGCGCTGTTAAGCACTTCATCGTTCAATCGCTCAATTAGTCATCACCAATGAGTCGATCAAGTGTAATGATGCCGCATATGCAGCATTCCCGCTATGCCAAATTTGCATAGCTCAGGTCAAAGTTGCTGTCCCATTGCCCTGAGTTGTTTCCGATGCGCGAAAATTTCGTCCTGCACGAAATCGCGGAATGCGGCTATCCTTTTGGAATGACGCAATTCTTCCGGGTATGCCAGAAACACGGGCACCTCGACGGATTCAACTTCCGGCAAGACGCGCACGACCGAGGGGAAGTCTTCGATGATGTAATCGGGCAACACTCCGATGCCGACATCATGCAGCACGGCCTGCAATACACCGAAATAGTTGTTGACGAGCAAGGTTGACCTCACGTCATGGGCCAACAATTCTTGTACAAGATTCATGCCCGCACCAACCTGCGCCGAGTGGGTGTTCTGGCAGACCAGTCGGTGATTGCTGAGATCTTCCATCTTTTCCGGCTCGCCGCGCTGCTCCAGATAGGTGGGAGAGGCGTACAGGCGCATCCGCACACTCATCAGGCGCTTGCGGATCAGGTCCGCCTGGCTGGGCTCTTTCATCCGGATGGCGACATCGGCTTCGCGCATGGGCAGGTCGAGCACCCGTTCCTCAAGCATCAGATCGATGTTCAGATCGGGGTATTTTTCGTAGAATTTCGGAAGGCGCGGCGCCAACCACAGGGTGCCGAACCCCGTGGTCGTGGTGACCTTGAGTTCGCCAAACACCTCTTCTTCGCTGTCGCGAATGCGGGCGGCGGCCGTGTCCAGACGTTTGACCATTGCGCTGGTCGCTTCAAACAGCAATTCGCCTTGTTCGGTCAGAATCAATCCGCGCGCATGGCGGTGAAAAAGGATCGTGTTCAACGATTCCTCAAGCGCCCGCACCTGCCGCGACACGGCAGATTGGGACAGATGCAGCGTGTCACCCGCATGTGTCAGGCTGCCGGCGTCCGCCACCGCGTGAAATATTCGAAGCTTGTCCCAGTCCATCTCGATAACTTTTCTGTCGTCAGAGGGTGCATATAGCAAACTTCGTTGTAGTTAACATATTAGAGTTTGACAGAGGGGAAATTAACAAATTTTTTCCTAGACAGGTCAGCATGTATGACCCAAAATGAACTCCAAGAGCAAGATCATTCGGTGACGGGAGGCACTTGATGAGCACGCAAAGTTTTTCACTGGACGATCGGTTCAACCTCGAGAAACCCTCGGTTGTGCTGAACGGAACGCAGGCGCTGGTGCGGATGATGCTGGCACAAAGCGCGCGGGACCGCGCCGCCGGCCTGAACACTGCAGGCTATGTCACCGGCTATCGCGGCTCGCCGCTCGGGGCGGTCGATATGCAGATGACCCGGGCCGAGAAATGGCTGACCGCCGCCGATGTCCGCTTTGAAACCGGGTTGAACGAAGACCTTGCGGCGACGGCCCTCTGGGGCAGTCAGCAGGCCGAACTGCGGGGCGAGGGCAGGTTCGATGGCGTCTTTGGCCTGTGGTACGGCAAGGGGCCGGGGATCGATCGGTCCGGCGACGTGATGCGGCACGCCAACATGGCGGGCACCTCGCCCCACGGTGGTGTCATCATGGCGATGGGCGACGACCACACCGGCGAAAGCTCGACCGTGCTGCATCAGTCCGAATGGGCGCTGGTCGATGCCTATATGCCGGTTGTCAGCCCGGCCGGTGTGCAGGAAATCCTGGACTATGGGCTGTATGCCTTTGCGCTCAGCCGCTTTTCCGGGCTTTGGGTCGGTCTGAAGACGATGAAAGACACGGTCGAGGCGACCTCGGTCATCGACGGACGCATCGACCGGGTCGAACTGGTCACGCCCGAGTTCGAGATGCCCGAGGGCGGCTTGAACATCCGCCTGATCGACACGCCGCATGCGCAGGAAACGCGGATGATCGACTACAAACGCTTCGCGGCCGAGGCGTTTTCCCATGCCAACAAGATGGACAAGCGGATCTGGGGCAAACCGGGCGCCAAGATCGGCTTTGTGGCGGCGGGCAAGAACTGGCTGGACCTTGTGCATGCCATGTCTCTTCTGGGCATCGACGAGGATGAGGCCGAGCGGCTGGGCATCACGACCTACAAGGTCGGGCAGGTTTTCCCCCTGGATATGAAGGGCTTCCACGAATGGGCCGAAGGGCTTGAGCTGATCGTCGTGGTCGAGGAAAAGCGCAAGCTGATCGAGGTGCAGATCAAGGAGGCAATCTTTGACGATCGTCGCGGCCGCCGTGTCTATGGCTGGCACAAGGGCGGCGGTGCGGGCTCGATGCATGGCGAAGAACTGTTCCCGACCCGAGGCGCGCTGGATCCGGTGATGATCGCGGGCAAGCTGGGGTCGATCCTGGTCGAAGAGGGGCGCGGGACGGATCGCATCCGCGCCGGTCTGGCCGAGCTGGACGAGGCGCGCAAGGCCGACAACGCTCAGGACATCGCGGAACGCATTCCCTATTTTTGTGCAGGCTGCCCGCACAATTCCTCGACCAAGGTGCCGGACGGCAGTCGTGCCTATGCCGGGATCGGGTGCCACTACATGGTCCAATGGATGGACCGCGAAACGACCGGGTTCACCCATATGGGCGCTGAGGGCGCGAACTGGATCGGTGAGGCGCATTTCTCGAACCGTGAGCACGTGTTCCAGAATATCGGTGACGGGACCTACAACCATTCGGGTGTGCAGGCGATCCGGGCGGCCTTGGCGGCTGGCACACGGATGACCTACAAGATCCTGTTCAACGATGCGGTTGCGATGACGGGCGGGCAGGCCAACGACGGCAATCTGACGCCGCAGAAGATTGCTGCCGAGTTGAAGGCGATGGGTGTCGAAAAGCTGGCCGTGGTCTACGACGAAAAGGAAGAGGTCGACCTGAAGAGTTTCCCGCAAGGTATTGATCTGAAAGAACGTTCCGATCTTGATGCGGTGCAAAAGGATTGCGCGGCGCATGAAGGCGTGTCCGCCATTGTCTATGTGCAGACCTGCGCGGCGGAAAAGCGGCGTCGGCGCAAGCGTGGGCTTTTTCCGGACCCGGACAAGCGGGTCTTCATCAACACCGACATCTGCGAGGGCTGCGGCGATTGCGGGGTGCAATCGAACTGTGTCGCGATCACGCCGGTCGAGACGGAATTTGGCCGCAAGCGTGCGATCGATCAGTCCGCCTGCAACAAGGATTTCTCGTGCGTGAACGGGTTTTGCCCGTCCTTCGTGACCATCGAAGGTGCCAAGGTGCGCAAGGCGCAGACGGTCGAACTGGACGTCTCGGGCCTGCCTACGCCGGATCTGCCCAAGATCGACGGCACCTGGAACATAGTTGTGACCGGCGTTGGCGGTACAGGGGTCGTGACCATCGGCGCGGTGCTGGCGCAGGCCGCACAGATCGAGGGCAAGGGCGCGGGCATGATGGAGATGGCGGGCCTCGCGCAGAAGGGCGGCGCGGTGCATGTGCATTGCCGTCTGGCAAACACGCCCGATGACATTGCGGCCGTGCGTGTGGCGACCGGCGAATGTGATGCCCTGATCGGCGGCGATCTGGTGGTCAGCGCCGGGGCCAAGACGTTGGGGCTGACCCGATCGGGCCGCACGGGGGCCGTGGTCAACAGTCACGAAATCATCACGGGTGATTTCACACGCGACACTGAATTTTCGTTGCCGTCCGACCAGTTACAGGTCGCTCTTGAGGCGCGTATCCGGGACGGGCTGACCATGTTCGACGCCACGGATCTGGCCCGCGCGGTCATGGGCGACTCGATCTATTCCAACATGATCATCTTTGGCGCATCCTGGCAGCAGGGCCTTGTTCCCTTGTCGCACGACGCAATCCAGCAGGCGATCGAGTTGAACGGGACCGCTGTTGAACGCAACAAACGCGCCTTTGAGGTTGGACGCTGGGTGATCGTGAACCCTGACCAGGTTCAGGCGGTCGCCAATCCCAATGTGGTGGCACTGCCCAAGACCCTGGATGAACGCATCGAAATGCGGGCCAAGCATCTGACCGACTATCAGAACGCCCGTCTGGCCAAGCGCTACAAGCGACTGGTGGCCTCGGTTCAGGATGCAGAACTGAAAGAGGCCGTGGCGAAGAGCTATCACAAGCTCTTGGCCTACAAGGACGAATACGAGGTGGCCCGGCTGCTGCAAAGCACCCGCAGCAAGGCGATGGCAGAGTTTGATGGTGATCTGAAGGTCACCTATCATCTCGCGCCGCCGATCCTGTCGCGCAAGGGGCCGGGTGGCCGGCCCGCGAAACGCGCATTCGGGGAATGGCTGGAAGGGCCGTTGCGCCTGCTTGCACGGTTCAAGGGGCTGCGTGGCACGCCGCTTGATGTTTTTGGCTACACGGCTGAACGGCGGATGGAACGCGCGCTGATCAAGCAGTTCGAAGGGGATATGAAGCGGGTTTTGCCAACTCTTGGCGCGGAAAATCGCGAGATCATCAAGGCTTTGGCAGAGCTTCCCATGCAGATCCGTGGTTTTGGTCCGGTCAAGGCGCAGTCCGAGGCCAAAGCGGCCAAACGAAGGGAAGAATTGTTGGCGGCTTTGAAGGACGGCGCAAAAGCGCAGGCGCAGGCAGCGGAATAGACCTGTCGTCGCTGTCACACCTGTGTCACAAAGGCTGGTAACAAAGATCGAACCATCTTAAGTACCCGGCAAATTCGGAGGATTTGCCCATGCCGAACCGTCGGCAGGTCGCGCGCGACATCTCATATTCCTACTCGGCAGCCACCCGCGGCGGGCGTGCCATGATCCGGTTGATGGAAAATGCAACCGGGCGGCTGGGGCTGATCAAGCGCGCCGAGGGCTATGAGCACGAGGTCGCCCGGGGCCGGGACTTTTGGGAAGTCATGGTCGAACGCTATGGTCTTGGGCTTGACGTCATCGCCGGGGATCTGAACAACATCCCGACCGAAGGCCCCTTGATCGTTATCGCCAACCACCCCTACGGCATCCTCGACGGGCTGATGCTGGGGCATATCCTGTCCGTGGTGCGCGGCGATTTCCGCATTTTGGCGCACAAGATCTTTCGCAAAGCCGAGGATCTGGATCGCGTGATCCTGCCGGTGTCTTTTGACGAAACCAAAGAGGCCGTGCGCCTGAACCTCGAGACGCGCAAGGTGGCGCTGCAATACCTGGCCGACGGTGGGGCGATCGGGATTTTCCCGGGCGGCACCGTTTCGACCGCGGCTAAGCCGATGGGCAAACCGATGGATCCCGGTTGGCGCGCTTTCACGGCGCGGATGGTTGCAAAGTCGAATGCGACCGTGGTGCCGGTCTATTTCGATGGTCACACCTCGCGGTTGTTCCAATTGGCAAGCCATTTGCACTCGACCCTGCGGATGGGGCTGTTGATCAAGGAGTTCAAGAAACGCGTCGACACCCCGGTGCGCGTGGCAATCGGCCAGCCGATCCCGCAGCACGAACTGCAGTCGCGCGCAAAGGATTCGCGCGCGATGATGGATTTCCTGCGCAAGGCGACGTATGAGCTGTCGCCAACACCCCTGAAGTCCTATGACTACGGGTTCGAATTCGAAGATAAACACAAGGCCTGAGCAGGCCGGGGGCAGATCGATGGCAGTAGGGATTTTTGACAGCGGGCTGGGCGGCCTGACAGTGCTGGACGCCGTGACCAAGCGGCTGCCCGAGGTGCCCTTTGTCTATTTCGGCGACAACGCCCATGCGCCTTATGGCGTGCGGGATGCACAGAACATCTATGATCTGACCACGGCTGCGGTCTCACGCCTGTTCGACGCGGGCTGCGACGTGGTGATCCTGGCGTGCAACACGGCGTCGGCGGCTGCGCTGCGGCGCATGCAGGAAAGCTGGGTGCCAGCGGACAAGCGGGTGTTGGGGGTCTTTGTTCCGCTGATCGAGGCGCTGACAGAACGGCGCTGGGGCGACAACTCCCCGCCGCGCGAAGTTGCGGTGCAGCATGTGGCCCTGTTTGCCACGCCCGCCACCGTGCGCAGCCGGGCCTTCCAGCGGGAACTGGCGTTCCGCGCCATCGGTGTCGATGTCGAGGCGCAGGCCTGCGGCGGCGTGGTCGACGCCATCGAGGATGGCGACATGATCCTGGCCGAGGCGCTGGTGCGCAGCCATGTTGACGCGCTGACCCGCAAGATGCCCGACCCCGAGGCGGCGATCCTGGGCTGCACCCATTACCCGCTGATGGAAGAGACCTTTCAGGATGCGCTGGGACCGGACGTGCGGGTGTTCAGCCAGGCCAACCTGGTGGCCGAGTCGCTGGCCGATTACCTGGACCGTCATCCCGACAAACTGGGCGCGGGCACCGAAAGTGCATTTCTGACGACCGGCGACCCCAAGCGTGTGTCTGCGCGGGCCACGCAGTTTCTGCGCCGTCCGATCACCTTTGACGCGGCCTAGCCGCTGTTCCGGGGGCCCACGTCGCCTTCCCACCAGTCGCGTTTGATACCAGTGTAAACCGTGATCTCGGCTCCCGGTTTGAACGCGCGCAGAAGATTGGCGGGATACCCAAGGCTTTGGTATTCGGTGCCGTCGGGGTTGGACCAGACCAGCCGATACAGGCGCTTCTTGTTGACCGAAATCGCGGTCCGATGATGCCGGATCACCTTGGCGCGATACATCTGCCCATAGGCTCGTGCCCGCGCGCCCGCCACCGAACGCCGTCCGGCAAACCACAGCCCGCCCAGACCCAGCAGGCCAAAGACCAGCGCAATATAGCGCGTCGCGACCGAGGCGGATCGGTTCTCGCCCGGCTCCAGCTCAATTTCGCTGGGCTGGCTTTCCAGGTACAGCACAGGGATCGGCGCGCCTTTTTCCGAGGCGTTGTACTTGGAAAACCCGACCGAGCGGGTGACGGTCACCGGCTGTTCGCGTCGGGTGTCAAAGGTGATTTCGAGGTAGTAAACCGTCGTACGGTCGCCGTCGCTGTCTGTTTCGATCCGCTCGTATTTGTCTGCCACAAACCCGGTGGTCGACAGTCCCTCGGCTTCGAACCTTTTCGCCAACTGCAGGCTGGCCGCGCTGAAAAAGGTCAACATAAAGACAAAGAGAAAGGCGACCAGCACAAACCAACCGCCTGACTTCAGGAAGAGCCGCCACAGCGGAAAACGTGTGTGTCCGACGAGTCTCATGTGCAAACGATGCCCACTGCCGGTCCACAGGGCAAGGATTCGCTTCGGCCACGCCGGGCATTGCGCCTGCAGGCAGGGGCCGCTATATGGTCCGCAAAAGGAGCCCGCCATGAGTGTTTCGCCCGTCAACCGGCTGCGACGATAACCAACAGACCTGGCACCACCGCGCGTTCGCGGTGCTCTTTCCCTTTTGTTTGGCCCAGACCTCGGGCCGCTTTTCTTGACAGGACGTCCCATGGCCCATTCCATCGCCATCATCGGTGCATCCGGCTATACCGGAGCCGAGCTGATCCGGCTGATCGCCACCCATCCCAAAATGAAAATCGCCGCCCTGGCCGCAAACTCGAAGGCGGGTTTGCCGATGGCCAAGGTCTTTCCGCATCTGCGCCACCTGGATCTGCCGGATCTGGTGACCTGGGAAGAGATCGATTTCTCTGCCATCGACCTGTGTTTCTGCGCGCTGCCGCACAAAACCAGCCAGGACGTGATCTCGAAACTGCCGAAAAATCTGAAGATCGTCGATCTGAGCGCTGACTTCCGGCTGCGCGACCCAGAGGCGTATGAGCAGTGGTACGGCAACCCTCACACCGCGACCGAGGTGCAGAAAGAGGCCGTCTATGGCCTGACCGAGTTCTATCGGGATCAGATCAAATCGGCGCGGGTTGTGGCGGGCACGGGCTGCAACGCGGCAACCGGGCAATACATCCTGCGGCCGCTGATCGAGGCCGGGGTGATTGATCTGGACGACATCATCCTCGACCTGAAATGCGCCGTGTCCGGGGCAGGGCGGTCGCTGAAGGAAAACCTGCTGCACGCCGAGCTGAGCGAGGGCTACAACGCCTATGCCGTCGGAGGCACGCACCGGCATCTGGGTGAGTTCGACCAGGAATTCAGCAAGATCGCGGGCCGTGAGGTCAAGATCCAGTTCACCCCGCATCTGGTGCCCGCCAACCGGGGTATCCTGGCAACGGCCTATGTCAAAGGCGATCCGCAGGCGGTGGGCGCGGCCCTGACCGCGGCTTATGCGGACGAACCTTTCATTCAGCTGCTGCCCTTTGGTGAAACGCCTTCGACTCACCATGTGCGGGGCTCGAACTTCTGCCACATCGGCTGGGTCGCGGACCGGATCGAGGGGCGCACAATTGTGGTTGCGGGTCTGGATAACCTGACCAAGGGAAGCTCGGGTCAGGCATTGCAAAACGCCAATCTGATGTTAGGTGAAGAAGAGACCGCAGGGCTGATGCTGGTGCCCTGTTTCCCGTAAGGAGGACAGCCCATGGCGCTGAAGTCGCTGAAAAAGCAACGTCGTATTCAGGTCATCGCTCTGGCCGCGATTGCGCTGGTCGTGGCGACGGGCCTGATTGGGTACGCCATGCGCGACGGGATCAACTTCTTCCGCTCGCCCTCCGAGGTCATCGCCGAACCGCCCGCTCCGAACGAGGTGTTCCGCATTGGCGGTCTGGTCGCCGAGGGTTCATTGGTGCGTGGTCAGGGCGATGTGATCCGTTTTGACGTGACCGACGGCGGGGAAACGGTGCCGGTGGTCTTCGCCGGGGTTCTGCCCGATCTCTTTGCCGAGAACCAAGGCATGGTGGGTACTGGAAAATACGTGAACGGCACCTTCGAAGCCTCTGAAATCCTTGCCAAACACGATGAAACCTATATGCCCAAAGAGGTCGTGGACGCCCTGAAAGAACAAGGCGTCTACCAAGAGCCCGAGGGCTAAGACCAAGGTCAGCGCGCGCTGGCCTAGCCTCTGTTTAATCCAGCCCTGCCAGCGTTTTGCCGGAAATTGGCAAAGCGAGGCGCGATATGGGCGGTTTGAATGTGAGGCAGATTGCCGAAGAGATAGTCGAGCGTGAAGGCGGTTATGTGAACGACCCCGACGATCCGGGCGGGGCCACCAAGTTTGGCGTGACGATCCACACGATGCGCCGGTTGGGTCTGGATCTGGATGGCGACGGCGCGGTCTCGGCCGAAGATGTCCGGCGGCTGAGCCGGGATCAGGCCGTGCAGATCTTTCTGGATCACTATTTCGAAAAGCCGCGCATCGGGCTTTTGCCCGAGGCGCTGCAGGCCAGCGTCTTTGACATGTATGTCAACGCGGGCAGCAATGCGGTGAAGATCCTGCAAGAGCTATTGGGCGACATGGGCCATCGCGTCACGGTCGACGGGGCCCTGGGCCCGTTGACCGCCGCCGCCGCCGGGGCCGCCTTTGCAGCTGCGCCGAATCACCTGGTGGACGCCTATGGCATCGCCCGACGGAACTATTACTTTGGTCTGGCCGACCGCCGTCCTGCCTCGCGCAAATACGCCCGGACCCGGGCGGGCAGCAAAGGCGGCTGGATCCGCCGCGCCGAAGAGTTCATCTCGCCCCGCTATCACATGACACAACGCGAATTCGACCGAAGGGTGGCGGCATGGGGCTGATTACGCAAATCCTGTCGGCGATCTTTGGCGGTGGGCGCAACGTCGTGGCCGAGACAGCGCAGGTGTTCCGGGTCAACGCCGAGGCGGATGCCAACCGCGCCGTGGGCCTGCGAGAGCAGGCGCTGACCCAGTTCGGGCAAGAGTTCCTGGCGCCGCGTCGCAGCCGCTTTGATGGGCTGATGGACGGCATCAACCGCCTGCCGCGTCCGGCACTGGCGCTGGGAACGCTGGCGCTGTTTATCGCCGCCATGGTCGACCCGCTGTGGTTTGCCGCCCGCATGACCGGGATCGCGCTGGTGCCCGAGCCGCTCTGGTGGCTTTTGGGGGTGATCGTGTCCTTCTATTTTGGCGCGCGCCATCAGGCCAAGGGGCAAGAGTTCCAACGGGACCTGGCCCGCGTCGCGGCCTCGGCCGTCGATGTCTCGCGCCAGATCGATGCGCTGGATGTGCAGCGGGCCGACATTCCGGCCCCGGCCAACCCGGCGCTGGCGGATTGGCGCAGCACACAGAACTGATACCGCGACATTGTGAACGCACGGGGCCTGCGAAAACCGTTGGCCCCGTGATCCGAGCCACCTATAAACACGGGTATGGTTACAGAGCTCGGACATTTCGCCCTCATCCTCGCCTTCATGGTTGCCTGCGTGCAGGCCGTTGTGCCGCTTGTTGGCGCGCACAAACGCTGGTCCGGCTGGATGGCCGTGGCCGAGCCCGCGGCGACCCTGCAATTCCTGCTGACCGGCTTTGCCTTTGCGGCACTGACGCATGCCTTTGTCACCTCGGATTTCACCCTGCGGCTGGTGGTGCTGAACAGCCATTCGCTGAAGCCGATGATCTACAAGATCTCGGGCGTCTGGGGGAACCACGAGGGGTCGATGCTGCTTTGGGTGCTGATCCTGACACTGTTCGGGGCCATGGCCGCCTGGTTTGGCGGCAACCTGCCGCCGACGCTGCGCGCGCGGGTCCTGGCCGTGCAATCGGCTGTCGCCGTTGCCTTTTTCGCCTTTATCCTCTTCACCTCGAACCCCTTCCTGCGGGTCGCGGTGCCGCCCTTTGACGGACAGGACCTGAACCCGCTCTTGCAGGACGTGGGCCTGGCGCTGCACCCGCCGTTCCTCTACCTCGGCTATGTCGGGTTGAGCATCTGCTTCAGCTTTGCCGTCGCCGCCCTGATCGAAGGGCGCATCGACGCCGCCTGGGGCCGCTGGGTGCGGCCCTGGACGTTGGCGGCCTGGGTCTTTCTGACCATCGGCATCGGGCTTGGAAGCTGGTGGGCGTATTACGAGCTTGGCTGGGGCGGCTTCTGGTTCTGGGATCCGGTCGAGAACGCCAGCTTCATGCCCTGGCTTCTGGCGGCGGCACTGTTGCATTCCGCCATCGTGGTCGAAAAACGCGAAGCCCTGAAAAGCTGGACGATCCTGCTGGCGATCCTGGCCTTCGGGTTCTCGCTGATCGGGACCTTTATCGTGCGCTCGGGCCTACTGACCTCGGTCCATGCCTTTGCGAACGACCCCGAACGCGGTGTGTTCATCCTGATCATCCTTGTGTTTTTCACCGGTGGCGCTCTGACGCTTTTCGCGGCGCGTGCAAATGCCATGGACGCCAAGGGCGTGTTTGGGCTGGTCAGTCGTGAAAGCGCGCTGGTGGCCAACAACATCCTGCTGGCCGTGGCCTGCTTTGTGGTCTTTGTCGGCACCATGTGGCCGCTGGTGGCCGAGATGTTCTGGGACCGCAAACTCAGCGTCGGCCCGCCGTTCTTCAACATGGCCTTCACCCCCTTCATGGTGCTTCTGGGGCTGTTGCTGCCTATCGGGGCGATGCTGCCGTGGAAGCGGGCCAAGGCGGGCAAGGTGATGCGCCAGATGATCCCGGGGCTGATCGTGGCGCTGGCGCTGGCGGGGCTGGCCTGGACGATGCAGACCGGGCGTTCGCTTTTGGGGCCTGTCGGCCTGTTCCTAGGTGCATGGATCGTGGCCGGGGCACTGACCGAGCTGTGGACCCGCACCGGCCGCACCCGCGACCTGACCCGCCTGCTGCGTCTGCCGCGCGCCGACTGGGGCAAGGCGGTGGCGCACACGGGGCTGGGCGTGACGATGTTTGGCGTCGCGGGTCTGATGGCCTGGGAGGCCGAAGACATCCGTGTGGCGAAGATTGGCGAGCCCTTCGAAGTGGCCGGGTTCGAGCTGACCCTGAACGAGGTGAACGATGTGCGCGGGCCTAACTATTTCTCGACCATGGGCAACGTGACGCTGTCGCGGAACGGCACCGAGATCGCGACGCTGTTCCCGGAAAAGCGCAATTATCCGGTGGCGCAGATGCCCACGACCGAAGCGGCAATCGACTATCGTTTCCTGCGTGACGTCTATGTCGTGATCGGCGATGAACAGGAAGGTGGGGCCTGGACCCTGCGGACCTATGTCAAGCCTTTGGCGGGCTGGATCTGGGCGGGCTGCATCATCATGGCGCTGGGGGGCAGCCTGAGCCTGAGCGACCGGCGCTTCCGCGTCGCCGCCGGCGCGCGCCGCCAGCCACAAGGGGTGCCTGCAGAATGAAACGGTTTATTCTGACCTGTCTTCTGGCGCTTAGTATGGCTCTGCCGGTCGGGGCTGTGCAGCCCGACGAGGTGTTGGACGACCCGGTGCTGGAACAGCGCGCACGCGAGTTGTCCAAGGGGCTGCGCTGCCTTGTCTGCCAGAACGAAAGCATCGACGAAAGCAACGCCTCGCTGGCGCGGGATCTGCGCATTCTGGTGCGTGATCGGCTGGTGGCTGGCGACACGGATGAAGAGGCCATTGCCTTCATCGTCGAACGCTACGGCGAATTTGTTCTTCTGCGCCCGACCACTGGTGGGGCCAACTGGTTGCTTTGGGCCGCGGGGCCAATCATGCTGCTGATCGCAGGCGGTACCGGGTTCCTGTATCTGCGCGGCCGGTCCCGCGCCGTGGCGCCCGGATCCGACAGCCTGAGTGCCGAAGAGCAACAGCGCCTCAGCGAATTGCTGAAGGATTGACACGGGCTTGAACAGCGCGACTGCGGCGACTAAGTACGCCGCAGGTCTGCAGTTCACCTAGGCTCCGCCTCTTGCTAAACCTGCTTTGACACATCTCCACGGATCGACTTTCTCGATACCCTGGGACAAGGGCGGACATCCTTCCCCATCCGGGGTGCGGTATCGGACGGAGAGTCCCATGTCCCGAGACGTTGTTCAGGTCAAGATCAACGACCTGTCTCAGTTTGCCAAAACCCTGCGCAGTGAGCTGCAGGATCCCCCTAGCCACCTGGAACTGCTGGGCATGGTCGCCCGCGCGGCGGGCTATCGCAATTTTCAGCACTTGCGCGCGGTCAACGCGCCCGTGCCGCAGACCGACGACAAGAAGGTGGCACAGGCCGCCCGCTATTTTGACGCGGCAGGACGGATGGAGCGCTGGCCGCAAAAGACCTCGGTCCAGTATCTGTGTGTCTGGGTGATCTGGGCGCAGCTGCCGCCGCGCACCGCGATGTCGGAACGCCAGATCAGCACGCGGATCAACACGTTGACTGCCTTTCGCGACGCGGCCCGCATTCGGCGCACGATGATCGAGATGCGGATTTTTACCCGGGAGCTGGACGGGTCAAACTACATGCGGGTCGAGCAGCCGATGCCGCCCGAGGCGCAGGCGCTGCTGGCCGAGGTTCAGTCGCGCATGTGACGCGGGGTTTCGGCTTTCCAAACTGATCAGTTCAGTGTTTGATGCCGCCAACTTTTTGAAATGCGAGGCGTGGAATGTACTACGACACGATCACTTACGACCTGGATGGCGGCATCGCGACCATCACCCTGAACCGGCCCGACGTTATGAACGCGCTGAACACCCAGATGCGGGCCGAGATCACCGAAGCCGTACAGCGGGGCGGGCGTGAGGCCCGCGTTGTGGTGCTGACCGGCAATGGCCGCGCCTTCTGCTCGGGTCAGGATCTGGGCGACGGGGCCAATATCAACACCCTGGATCTGGAGCGCACCCTGCGCGACGAATATGTGCCGATGCTGCGCGCGATCTTTGATTGCCCGGTGCCCACCATTTGCGCGGTAAACGGTCCGGCGGCGGGGGCAGGGGCGAACCTCGCCCTGGCCGCCGACGTGGTCATTGCAACCGAAAGCGCCTATTTCGTGCAGGCCTTTACCCGCATTGGCCTGATCCCGGATGCGGGCGGTACGTGGTTCCTGCCCCGCCAGATCGGTCTGGCCAAGGCCATGGGCGCGTCGCTCTTTGCCGAGAAAATTCCGGCCCGGCAGGCGTCTGACATGGGCATGATCTGGGAGGCTGTGGCGGATGCAGAGTTTGCCGACCATTGGAAGGCGCGGGCCACACATCTGGCCAATGGCCCGACCGAAGCCTATGGACACCTGAAAACAGCCCTGTTTGCCTCGTTCGACAATGACCTTGAGTCGCAATTGGCGCTAGAGGCCAAGCTGCAGGGGCACTGCGGCAAGACGCGGGACTTCAAGGAAGGTGTGATGGCCTTTGCCGAGAAACGCCCGGCCTCGTTCGAAGGGCGCTAAGTCCCTTGCATTCCAAAAAAAGGCCACCCGTCCGGGTGGCCTTTGTCGTTTCGCGAAGCCCGGATTTACCGGTCTTCGATGTTCACGTAATCCCGCGCGGTTTCGCCGAGGTACAGTTGACGCGGGCGGCCGATTTTCAGGGCCGGGTCGCTGATCTGTTCTTTCCACTGCGAAATCCAGCCCACGGTCCGCGCCAGCGCGAAGATCGGGGTGAACATGGAGGTCGGGAAGCCCATCGCCTCGAGGATGATGCCCGAGTAGAAGTCGACGTTCGGGAACAGCTTCTTCTCAGCGAAATAAGGATCGGCCAGGGCCGCCGCTTCCAGCTCTTTCGCAACCGCGAGGATCGGGTTGTTCTCGACGCCCAGCAGTTCCAGAACCTCGTCGGCCGACTGCTTCATCACCGTCGCGCGCGGGTCGAAGTTCTTGTAGACGCGGTGTCCAAAGCCCATCAGGCGGAACGGGTCGTTCTTGTCCTTGGCGCGGGCGATGAACTCGGGGATGCGGTCAACGGTGCCGATTTCGTTCAGCATCTCCAGGCAGGCCTGGTTTGCGCCGCCGTGGGCCGGGCCCCAAAGGCAGGCGATGCCGGCCGCGATACAGGCAAAGGGGTTCGCGCCCGAGGACGAGGCCAGGCGCACCGTCGAGGTCGAGGCGTTCTGTTCGTGGTCGGCGTGCAGGGTAAAGATCCGGTCCATGGCACGGGCCAGGATCGGGTCGACCTGGTATTCCTCGGCCGGGACCGAGAAACACATGTGCAAAAAGTTCGCCGCGTAATCCAGATCGTTTCGCGGGTACACAAAAGGCTGCCCGATCGAGTACTTGTAGGCCATCGCGGCGATGGTCGGCATCTTGGCGATCAGGCGGTGGCTAGCGATCTCGCGCTGGCGAGGGTCGGCGATGTCGGTCGAGTCGTGGTAGAACGCGGACATCGCGCCAACAACGCCCACCATGGTCGCCATCGGGTGCGCGTCCCGGCGGAAACCACGGAAGAAGTTGTGCATCTGCTCGTGGATCATCGTGTGGCGGGTGATGGTGGTTTCAAAGTCTTCCAGCTCTGCCGCGGTCGGCAGGGCATCATAAAGCAGCAGATAGCAGACTTCGAGGAAGTGCGACTGCGAGGCCAGCTGGTCAATCGGGTAGCCGCGGTGCAGCAGCTCACCCTTGCCGCCGTCAATAAAGGTGATGGTCGAGTCGCAGGCCGCGGTTGAAGTGAAGCCCGGATCGTAGGTGAAGACACCGGCCTGGCCGTACAACTTTCGGATATCCAGCACGTCCGGTCCCGCGGTGGGCGAGAGAATCGGCAAGTCGTAGCTGTCGCCGTCAATTGTTAGCTTGGCGGTCTTGGTTTCATCAACCATGATCAGATCCCTTTGTCTGGGCCCGTCCCGCGGGGGCGGGGCAGGCGTGCTTATTATTAAGCCTCGGCAAAGGGATGGAGGAACCTGGGTTCCGTCAACCCTCAGCAGAGGCTGAAGCCTGGGCCAGACGCGCAAGCGTTTCGTCCTGGCCCAAGACAAGCATCATGTCAAACACGCTTGGAGTAACGGCACGTCCTGCAAGTGCAGCCCGAAGAGGCCCGGCGAGTTTGCCGAACTTGGTCCCTTCTGCCTCTGCGAAACGGGACGTCACCTCCTCCAATTCGTCTCGGGTCCACCTAGCATTTTGCAACTGCGGCGTCAACGACGACAGTATACCACGGGATACCGTATCAAGCGCCTTGGCTGCTTTCTCATCTGGCTGAATTGGCGTATCCGCAAGAATAAAGTGAGCTTTTTCAAGAAGTTCTGGAAAAGTCTTGGCTCTCTCCTTGAGGCAATACAGCGCACGCAACATGACAGTTTCATGATGATTGCTCAGGTCTGGGCGATCCGAGACCTTCAGAAACTCTTTCAACTCATGCAGCAGTGCAGCATCGTCGGTCTGGGCAATGTGCTGACCACACAGGTTTTCCAGCTTTTTGAAATCGAAACGGGCCGGGGACTTGCCGATTCCACTGGTGTCGAACCATTCCTTTGCCTGCGCATCGGTAAAGAACTCGTCGTCTCCGTGGCTCCAGCCCAGACGCGCCAGATAGTTGCGCATGCCCGCGGCGGGATAGCCCATCGCCTGATACTCTTCGACCCCCAGCGCGCCGTGGCGTTTCGACAGTTTCTTGCCGTCGGGGCCATGGATCAGTGGGATATGGGCATAGACCGGCAGGTCCCAACCCATGGCCGTGTAGATGCCCATCTGACGGGCGGCGTTGTTCAGGTGGTCGTCGCCACGGATCACATGGGTCACGCCCATGTCGTGATCGTCGACCACAACAGCAAGCATATAGACCGGCGTGCCGTCCGAGCGCAGCAGGATCATGTCATCCAGCTGGTCGTTGCGGATCTTGACCTCACCCTGAACCTCGTCCCGGATGACGGTGGTGCCTTCGGTTTCGGTCTTCAGACGCACAACAAAAGGCGCGTCGGGATAGCTCGCCGGATCGGCGTCGCGCCAGGGGCTTTGAAACAGGGTCGAGCGGCCCTCGGCCCGGGCGGCTTCACGGAAGGCCGCGATTTCATCCTGGGTCGAGAAACACTTGTAGGCCTTGCCCTCGGCCAGCATCTGGTTGGCGACCTCGGCGTGCCGGTCGGCGCGGGCGAACTGACTGATCACCTCGCCATCATGGTCCAGCCCCAGCCAGGCCATGCCGCGCAGGATGGCGTCGGTCGCCTCGGGCGTCGAACGTTCGCGGTCGGTGTCCTCGATCCGCAGCAGGAACTTGCCGCCCCGACCACGTGCGTAAAGCCAGTTGAACAGCGCGGTCCGGGCCCCGCCAATGTGCAGGAAACCAGTGGGTGAGGGCGCAAAACGGGTGACGATCTGTCCGGTCATCGGGGCAGCCTTAAGATTTGAGTAACTTTGATGCGGGTAGCGTTTCGGCACTCCTTAATGATTGGGAGGGGCCGGGACAAGCATGCAACCTTTCGCCCACCGCATGGCCGACGCGATGCTGGCGCAACGCGGCACCCTGTTCTTGTGGGTGCCGGTGATGCTGGCCGTGGGCATTGGCCTCTACTTCGGTCTGAAGAATGAACCTTCGGTCCGGGTTCTGGCGGTGGGCGGGGGAGTTGGGGCGCTCTTGATCCTGTGCCATACACGCGCCGGGCCTGTTCTTGGGCCGATTGTATGTGCACTTGGGCTGATTGCGACCGGCATTGCGCTGGCAGGTGCCCGCGCTCAGGTTCAGGCCGCGCCGGTTCTTGAGTTCCGGTTTTATGGCCCTGTTCAGGGCCGCGTTGTCGGCGTGGACCGGTCTGCTTCGGGCGCGGTTCGGCTGCTATTGGACCGGGTGGTCCTGTCTAATGTCGACCCGGCCAAGGTGCCGGAACGCGTGCGCGTTTCCCTGCACGGACAAGACGGGATGCCGGTTCCTCGCGCTGGGGCGGTGGCCCTGATGACCGCGCATCTTTCGGGCCCCAAGGGCCCGGTCGAACCCGGCGGTTTTGACTTTCGCCGCCATGCCTGGTTTCAACAGCTGGGGGCCGTTGGGTATACGCGCATCCCGGCGCTTGAGCTTGATCCGCCCGGCGCGGACCAGCGCATTTTGCGGGTCAGACACTGGCTGTCCGACCGGGTGCAAAGGCAATTGCCGGGCGAGACGGGGGCCTTTGCAGCGGCAATCGTGACTGGCGACCGCAGTGCAATGGGGCAGGACACGCTGCAAGCCCTGCGTGACAGCAACCTTGCGCATCTGTTGGCCATCTCGGGTCTGCACATGGGTCTACTTGCGGGGGTTGTCTTTGCTGCGCTGCGTCTGGCCGCCTGCCTTGTGCCCGCCTTTGCCCTGCGCCAACCCGTCAAAAGCTATGCTGCAGCGGGTGCCTTGATGGTGGCGGCGGTCTACCTGGCGCTGTCGGGCGGCAATGTCGCGACTGAGCGCGCCTTCATCATGGTCGCGGTCGCCCTGTGTGCCGTGATGGTGAACCGACGCGCGATCAGCCTGCGCGCGGTTGCGATTGCGGCGGTTGTGGTGCTGATCCTGCGGCCCGAGGCGCTGTTGGGCCCTGGGTTCCAGATGTCCTTTGCCGCGACAACGGCGCTGGTCGTGGTCTTCACCGGATTGCGCGACTGGCCGCTGCAAGAGCGATTGCCACGATGGGCGGCACCCGTTCTGGCGGTGGTTTTGTCATCGGCCGTGGCCGGATTGGCGACTGCGCCGGTGGGCATGGCGCATTTCAACCAGGTCTCGCGGCTGGGTCTGCTGGCGAACATCCTGTCGGTGCCATTGATGGGGGTGCTGGTCATACCGGCAGCGGTTCTGGCGGTGTGCCTGATGCCCCTGTCATTGGATTGGATCGCCTTTCGGGTCATGGGCTGGGGGCTGGACTGGATCCTGTCGGTGGCCCTCCGCGTGGCCGAGATGCCGGGCGCCGTGGGCCATGTGCCCGCACCACCCGGGGCGGTCTTGCCTGCCATCGCGCTTGGCGGGTTGGTGCTGATCCTGTGGCAGGGCCGCGTCCGGTTTGCCGGATTGGTGCCGATGGTCGCAGCGGCGGGGCTGTGGGTCACGGCGGACCGGCCAGAGCTGTTGATCACGGACGACGGAAAGCTGGTGGGCGCAATGATCCAAGGGGGCCGGGCGCTCAGCCGCCCCTCGGGCAGCGGGTTTGCGGCCTCGGTCTGGTTGGAAAACGACGGCGATGGCGTGAGCCGCGAGGTAGCCTCGGCCCGATGGGAGCAGGGCACGAAACTGGAACGCAGGGTGCAGATCGCGGGCGTCACGCTGCGCCATCTTGTGGGCAAACGGGGTGTTGAGGTGTTCGAAGGATGTCGGGGGGCCGAGATCATTGTTGCCAGCGCCCCGCTGGATGTAGGCGCGGCCTGTCAGGTCTACAGCCCCGAGACGTTGAAGGACACCGGCGCGGTGGCGCTGTTCCTGCGCGACGGCGCGCTGATCGAAGACACCGTTGCCCGCCGCAGCGGGCAGCGGCTCTGGACCTTGCCGCCAGAAGATCAGTAAGTGCGGATCAGGCCGACCAGACGGCCCTGCACCTTGACCTGGCCCAACGGCAGGACGCGTGGTTCGTAAGCTTCGTTCGCGGCTTCGAGGATGATCATGTCACCCTTCTTGTGAAAGCGCTTGAGCGTCGCCTCGTAGCCATCGACCTGCGCAACGACAATGTCACCATTGTCGGCCTGTCCGGTTTCGCGGATGACCACCACATCGCCGTCATTGATCCCGGCGTCGATCATCGAATCGCCTTTGACTTCAAGCGCATAGTGGTTGCCCTGACCCGAGATCATCGAGCCCGGAACCGCAATCCCGGTGGGGGCATCATCCACGGCCTGGATCGGCTCACCGGCCGCGATGCGACCCAACATCGGCACTTCGCTGGCGTGGATGGTTTCCACCGCCATCGCGCGGGCCGGTGCGGGCTCTGACGGGCGGTCGCCGTCGATCACCCGCGGTGTGAACCCGGCGGGCGTGCCGCCCATGCTGTCGGGCAGCTTCACGATTTCGATCGCGCGGGCGCGGTGCGCCAGGCGGCGGATGAAACCGCGCTCTTCCAAGGCAGTGATCAGGCGGTGAATCCCGGACTTGGAGCGCAGGTCCAGCGCCTCTTTCATTTCGTCGAAACTTGGGGGGACCCCGTCGCGTTGCAGACGGGTGTTGATGAACTGAAGCAGGTCCAGTTGTTTCTTGGTCAGCATGCTCGGCCTCCGATACCTGTTCTCTTTTGTTCTACGCGTGTTCTCGTTTTGTGTCAACTGGGTGTGGATAACCCGGCGCTCAAAACGACATATGGTAGAGGAACAGGCCCGAGGCCCTAGGCCAGCAACGTGGCGACCCGGCGCAGGGCCAGCAGGTAACCTTGGGTCCCGCAGCCCGCGATCACCCCGTCAGCACGCAGCGAGACATAAGAATGATGCCGAAAGCTTTCCCGCTGGTGGATGTTCGAGATGTGCACCTCGAGTACCGGGCCGTCAAAGGCCTTGAGCGCGTCCAGAATGGCCACCGAAGTGTGGCTATAGGCAGCCGGGTTCAGAACAATTGCATCCGCCGCGGTGCGGGCCTCTTGGATCAGGTCGACCAGAGTGCCTTCGCTGTTGGATTGTTCGAACCGCATCTCAAGCCCAATCTCAGCCGACAGGGCCGCGCAGGACGCCTGCACATCGGCCAATGTCTCGGAGCCATAGATCTCGGGCTGGCGTTGGCCCAATAGGTTCAGGTTCGGGCCGTTGAGGACAAAGACGGTCTTGGGCATGACAGGTTCCAGTTGCGGTTCAATGCGGTCTGCGTGCCATCAGTGACCGGAAAATGCAACATGGGGGCGGGGTCCAAATTTCGGGATAAAGTTCCACTATGTGAAATAGTCGGATGTCTCCGGGCTATCTCAACCGTTCTCGCTTGCATCGCGTTAGCGCAAAAGGCAATCCTGCCGTCACCCCCGAAAACCACAGAAGATCCCCAAACCCGGGGAGGAGGACCACCCGTGGCTGACGAGACCCCGAAACATCGCTTCCGGTCGCAGGCCTGGTTCGACAACGCGTCGAACCCGGACATGACGGCGCTGTACATCGAGAAATACATCAACCAGGAATACACCCGCGAAGAACTGCAGGGTGATCGCCCGATCATCGGCATTGCACAGACGGGCAGCGACCTGGCGCCCTGCAACAAGATCCACATGTTCCTTGTGGATCGGGTCAAAGCGGGCATCCGCGACGCGGGCGGTATTCCGATGGAATTCCCGGTGCACCCGATTCAGGAAACCGGCAAGCGCCCGACGGCGGCTCTGGACCGGAACCTGCAGTATCTGAGCCTGGTCGAGGTCCTGCACGGCTATCCGATCGACGGCGTGGTTCTGACCACAGGCTGTGACAAGACCACGCCTGCCATGCTGATGGGCGCGGCCACGGTTGACCTGCCGGCGATTGCACTCAGCGGTGGGCCGATGCTGGACGGCTGGTGGAAGGGCAAGCGCGCGGGATCGGGCACGATCATCTGGGAAAGCCGCCGCCTGCTGGCCGAGGGCAAGATCGACTACGAAGAGTTCATGAACCGCGCCTGTTCCTCGGCTCCGTCGCTGGGGCACTGCAACACCATGGGCACGGCCAGCACGATGAATGCCCTGGCCGAGGCGCTTGGCATGACGCTGACCGGCAACGCCGCGATCCCCGCGCCGTTCCGGGAACGGATGGGCATGGCCTATGCCACCGGCAAACGGGCGGTGGAACTGGTGCTGGAGGATCTGAAGCCCTCGGACATCCTGACGCGTGAAGCCTTTGAAAACGCGATTGTCACAAACACGGCCATTGGTGGCTCGACCAACGCGCCGCCGCACCTGCAGGCGATTGCGCGCCACGTCGGCGTCGATCTGCACGTGACGGACTGGCAAAAGCACGGCTATGACGCGCCACTGCTGGTGAACATGCAGCCGGCGGGGGAATACCTGGGCGAAAGCTTTTTCCGCGCTGGCGGCGTGCCCGCCGTGATGGGCGAACTGCTCAAGGCCGGGCGTCTGCATGAAGGGGCCAAGACCGTGTCGGGCAAGACGGTTGGCGAAAACCTGGCGGGTGTCGAAAGCGAAGATCACGACGTGATCCGCACGTATGACGCTCCGCTGCGGGATCAGGCCGGGTTTATCGTGCTGTCGGGCAACCTGTTCGATTCGGCGTTGATGAAGACCAGCGTCATCTCGGCCGACTTCCGCACCCGTTTTCTGTCGCGTCCGGGGGCCGAGGGCATCTTTGAGGCCCGCGCCGTCGTCTTTGAAGGGCCCGAGGACTATCACGCCCGGATCAACGACCCCGAGCTGGGAATCGATGAAAACACCATGCTTTTCATCCGCGGCGTCGGCTGTGTCGGCTATCCGGGATCGGCCGAGGTGGTGAACATGCAGCCGCCGGACGCGGTGATCAAGGCGGGGATCAACCACCTGCCGACCGTGGGAGACGGGCGCCAGTCGGGCACCTCGGAAAGCCCTTCGATCCTGAACGCCTCGCCCGAGTCGGTTGTGGGCGGTGGTCTGGCGCTCTTGCAAACCGGGGACCGGGTGCGTCTGGACCTGAACGCCGCGCGTCTGGATGCACTGGTCGAAGACGCCGAATGGGCCGCCCGCCGCGACGCCTGGACCGCGCCCGAGCTGGAAAACCAGACCCCCTGGCAAGAGATCTATCGCACTCATGTGGGCCAGCTGGCCGATGGCGGCTGCCTGGAGCTTGCGACGGCGTACAAGAAGACGCGGGAAAAGCTGCCGCGCGACAGCCACTAACGGGTTGGGTGCATCAGGGCAGGGGCGGCGGACAGACCGTCGCTCAGCCTCCTCCGTCAATCACGGTCCAGCATGCCGGGGATCGCCGCCGGCATCGTGTGAAACTGTGATGAGCGCACTCTTTCCCTGAAATATCAGGGGCTTGAGGCGTTGCCTTGACCTGCTTTATTGGCTCAGGCGTTCGAACAGATGCACCGCCGAGCCCGTCAGTGCCGCGTAGTCGTCCGTGATCACTTGCACTGGAAACTGTTGCATGAAGTCAGAAAAACGCCCCTTGGCCAGAAACGCGTCCTCGAACCCGAAAGAGGCAAAATGCGGCTGGAACGCACGGGCGACGCCGCCGCAGAAATAGATGCCTCCGAACGGCAGTTGGATCAGCGCGAGATTGGCCGCGGTCCGACCCAGAAGCCGCACAAACATCTCGGCCGCGCGGGTGGCGCAGATGTCGGTGCCGACGGCCTGCATGATGGCATGCGCGTCCGGCAGGGCGGGATCTGTGGCCTTGGCCTCGTGCCGGGCCCAGGCATAGAGCTGGACAATGCCACGCCCCGAAAGCGCCTCTTCAAGGGCGTCTTCGTCAAAGGTTTCCTGCAGGAAGTTCATCAACCTCAGTTCCTCTTCCGAGGTGACCGGCAGGTTGATGTGGCCCGACTCCGAAGGCGGCACAAGCGTGCCGGACGGGCTTGGATACACAAGAGCGGCGTTGAACCCGGTGCCAACACCGATGACCAGCCGCGCGGACTGAGGGCCACCGGGGGTGCCGGTTCTGACCGTTTGCAGGTTTTCCGGTGCAAGATGCCCCAGCGCAAACCCCTGCGCCTGAAGGTCGTTCAGAACCGCGACCTCCCGCGCGCCCGTGGCGCTGGCGATAACAGTCTGGTCGATTGTCCAGTCGAGGTTGGTCAGGGTGCCCACGCCGTCACGCACGGGCCCCGCCATGGCAACACAGGCGGCGTCAGGCGTACCCGCGCCGGTCTCGGCCAGAAACTGGGTCAGCACGGACGAAAGGTCAGTGTGTTCGGCATTGCGAAACCGTCGGATGCTGCCCGTCAGAACCTCGGTGCCACTGGTCAGTGCCACGCGGGTATTGGTGCCGCCGATATCCGCGACGACAGCCGTCATCTGAGTTGCGTCTGACATGGGGATTCTAGTCCTTGAGGGCCGATGTTAGCGCCTGATACGACGATTTCGGAGTGCGTTCCAGTGTGTCAAAGTCAACATGGATCAATCCGAACCGTTTTTCGTACCCCAGCGCCCACTCGTAGTTGTCCAGAAGTGACCAGATGAAATAGCCCTGCAGTGGCACGCCATCGGCAATGGCGCGCTGTGCTTCGGCGAAATGCTTGTTCAGATAGTCGATCCGCTCGGGGTCATGAACGTTGCCGTCTTGCAGGACATCTGCGTTGCTCATGCCGTTTTCGGTGATCAGGATCGGCAGGTCGCCGGTGTACTCGCGCGCGGTGCGGACCAGGAAGTCATAAAGCCCCTGCGGATAGATTTCCCAATCCATCAGGGTCTTGGGCAGCGGGCCGGGCACCTCGTGATGGTGCGGCCAGGGGCCGTCGTTGGGGGCGATGACCTTGCGGGTGTAATAGTTCAGACCCACCCAATCCAGCGGTTCCTGGATGGTCTTGAAATCGTCCTGCCAGCCCTCGGGCAGATGGGGGCCAAACCCTTCGAGCACGCGCTCGGGGTATCTGCCCTTGAATATCCCTTCGATGAAGAAACGGTTGTAATAGGCGTCGTACAACTCGGCGGCGGCCACGGCCTGGGGTGAGTCATCGACCGGAGTGGCCCACTCCATGTTGAAGACGCCGCCCAGGTTCGACATCCCGAGGCCCCGCATGACCTGAATCGCGCGGCCATGACACAGCAGCACATGGTGCATTGCGCGGGCGGTGGCGCGGATATCGCGCAACCCGGGGGCATGGGCGCCCAGGAAATGGCTCAGCCAGCCCACGCACCAGGGCTCGTTGATCGGCGCGGCGCTGTACATGCGGTCGCCGATGCGCCCCATGATCACCTCGGTGAAATCGGCAAACCAGTTGGCGATGTCGGGGTTCCGCCAGCCGCCAAGGTCCGACAACGGCTGCGGCAGTTCCCAGTGATAGAGCGTGACGCAGGGTTTGATCCCGCGTTCCAGCATCGCGTCGGTCAGCCGGTCATAGAAGTCGAGGCCCTGAGCATTGGGCGTCCCGCGCCCTTCGGGCAGAACGCGGGCCCAGCTGGTGGAAAAGCGGTAGCAGTCAAAGCCCGCTGCGGCGACCAGGTCCAGGTCCTCTTGGTAGCGGTGGTAATGATCGCAGGCCAGTGCGCCGTTTTCCGCGCGCACGACGTTGCCCGGAGTGGCAGCGAAGCTGTCCCAATGTGTGGGACCGGCGCCGCCGAACTTGTGGCCCTCGATCTGATAGCTTGAGGTTGCGGTGCCGAACAGGAAACCGTCCGGAAAATCAGAGCGTTTGAATTTCATAATGAGCCTTCAAGAGGTTGGGGCAGGGCCGCTTGAGCCGCCGATGACAAGCTCGGTCTCAAGCAGCAGGGTCGGTGGGTCGGCCGGCTGTTTGGCGATCATGTCGAGCAGCATTTGCCCGGACAGGACGCCGGCCGCGCGGACCGAAGATCGGGTGGCGGTGAAAATCGGGTCGGTATCGCCGTTGCGCAGATAGGACAGGTCATCGTCATAGGTGACGATCGACACGTCCCGTCCCATCCGCAGGCGGCGCGCCTCAAGCGCGCGGCGGACGCCGATGGCCACGATCATGGACGACACCACATACCCGGTCGGGGCCGCGTCACCGGACATCAGGCATTGCGCCGTCTCAAAGCCGAATTGCTCGGTCATCTCGCCCGAGAACATCATTCGCGGATCGGGTTCGATCCCGTCCCGACCCAGGGCGGCGATGTAGCCATTGCGGCGGCGAAAGGCGAAGTCCATGCTTTCAGGCCCGTTGAGAAGGGCGATCCGCGTGTGTCCAAGCTTGACCAGATGGCTGGTTGCGCCGTCAAAAGCGCGCTGGTTGTTCACGTCGACCCAGGCATAGGGCGAGGCCGCCAGCGAGGCGCGACCGTGGACGACGAAAGGGATACCCAGTTCCTGCAGCAGCGGAATGCGCGGGTCGTCCATCTTTGGTCCGTGAACGATCATGCCATCGACGCTGCGTTTGCGCGCGATTTCGCGATAGACCTTTTCTTCGTCCTGGTCCGAGACCACGGACATCACCAGGTCAAATCCCGCCTTCGCGTAGGTCTCGCCTGCGCCCGCGATGAAGTCGCCGAAAACGGGGTTCACCATTTCATGCTTGATCGAGATCGGAATCACATGGCCAATCGCCATCGAGCGCCCGGTGGCCAGCCCCTTGGCCCGCGGGTTTGGGGCATAGTTCAGCTCTGCCGCCGCTTTCTGGACGCGTTTGCGGGTTTCCTCGTTCACCTCGGGATAGCCGTTCAGTGCGCGGCTGACGGTGGTCTGCGACAGTTGCAGGTGTTCTGAGAGCTGTTTCAGGTTCATGGTTCAAGAGGCTCAAAGCGCTTTTAGGCGAAGATACACGCAAAGCCCATTTTTTGTGAAGAACTTTCTTTGCTTTCCGAATTAACTCAGTTTTAACCCCTGTTTCCACCCATTCGCCCCAATATTCAGCGTTGACAGACTCGAATTTCTACAGCAGGTTGACGTCATCCAAAGCGCTTTGAAAGCGATTCTGGGAAATGTCATCAATTGAGTTCGGCACGCAGGGTGCGTGCGATCTGGGAGGATACTCAAATGAAATCAAGATTTTACGCTGGTGTTGCCGTTGTGGCGCTTGTGGCGGGGGCTGCCAATGCTGGCGGCCATCTGGCTTTTGCACCTGGCGATGGCCCGTTCAGCTGGGACAGCTACAATGCCTGGGCTGAAAATGCGCCTGACCTGACCGGCAAGACAATCACCATTGCCGGTCCCTGGCTGAACCCCGAAGACGGCTTCTTCAACAACACGCTGGCCTATTTCGAAGCCGCCACCGGTGCCGATGTGATCTACACCGGTTCGGACAGCTTCGAGCAGCAGATCGTGATCGACGCCGAAGCGGGCTCGGCCCCGAACATCGCCGTCTTCCCGCAGCCGGGTCTGGCCGCGGTCATGGCGTCGAAGGGTCAGCTTTACCCGCTGGGCGCAGGCATGGCCGATTGGGTTGCCAAGAACTATGCGGCGGGCCAGTCCTGGGTTGATCTGGGCACCTATGCGGATGCCGACGGCAACGACCAGATGTACGGCTTCTTCTACAACGTGAACGTCAAGTCGCTGGTCTGGTACTCGCCCGAGAACTTCGAAGACGCGGGCTATGAAGTGCCCGGGTCGATGGAAGAACTGAAGGCGCTGACCGAACAGATCGTGGCCGACGGCGAGGTGCCGTGGTGCATCGGTCTGGGGTCCGGTGCGGCAACCGGCTGGCCGGCAACCGACTGGGTCGAAGACATGATGCTGCGCACCGTGTCGCCTGACGTCTACGACCAGTGGACCACCAACGAGATCCCGTTCACCGACGCACGTGTCGTGGCCGCGATCGAAGAATTCGGCTGGTTTGCCCGTGACGACGCCAAGGTTGCCGGTGGCGCAGGCGCCGTTGCCTCGACCGACTTCCGCGACAGCCCCAAAGGCCTCTTCTCGTCGCCGCCGCAGTGCTACATGCACCGCCAGGCCTCGTTCGTTCCGGCCTTCTTCCCCGAAGATGTCGAGTTCGGCGTGGACACCGACTTCTTCTACATGCCGTCTTACGCCAGCAAGGACCTGGGCAACCCGGTTCTGGGTGGCGGTACCCTGATGGCCGTGACCGCACCGGGTGATGGTGTCGACGCGCTGATGGAATACTTCCAGCTGCCGCTGAGCCACGAGATCATGATGGCCCAAACCGGCTTCCTGACCCCGCACAGCGGTGTGAACCTGGACGCCTACAAGGACGACACCCTGCGCGGTCTGGGTGAGATCCTGCTGGGCGCGACCACCTTCCGCTTCGACGGTTCGGACCTGATGCCGGGTGGCGTGGGTGCTGGCACCTTCTGGACCGGCATGGTCGACTATGCCGGTGGCAAGGATGCTGCAACCGTGGCCAAGGAAATCCAGGACAGCTGGGACGCGCTGAAGTAAGCGCTTTGACATAATCAGGCAGGGCGGTCCCATCGCCCTGCCTGCCAGACGCCCGATCGAGGGCGCAGGCGCCGCGCGCGCCACAGATCCAAACGTTTCAAAACACACGTCACGCGGGGAGGGGACCCATGCATCCTGCCGTACTGGGTATTGTGACCATCGTCATCGGCGTTTCGGCCTGTCTGACCTATTTCTGGGGGTCTAACCTCCTGCTGGACAAGGTGATCTTTCCGCCACGCGGACCAAACGCGGGCCGCAACATCAACCGCGCGAACCTGATCCGCCCATGGCTGTTCCTGTTCCCGGCGCTTTTCGCCCTGACCATGTACCTGGTCTATCCGGTGGTCGAGACCTTCCGTCTGTCGGTCACGGACCGCGACGCGGGCAACGCCTTTGTCGGGGCCGCGAATTACACGCAGATGCTGGCCGAGCCCAAGTTCTGGGAAGCCATGCGCAACAACATGCTCTGGCTGATCGTTGTGCCCGCCATGTCGACCGCCTTTGGCCTGCTTGTGGCGCAGCTGACCGACCGGCTGAGCTGGGGCAACATCGCGAAATCGCTGATCTTCATGCCGATGGCGATCTCATTCGTCGGCGCGTCGGTGATCTGGAAGCTGGTCTATGACGCGCGTCCCGCCGGGACCGACCAGATCGGCGTGCTGAACGCGCTCTATATCTGGTTCGGCGGCACCGAGCCCAACACCTGGCTGACGATCCCGTTCTGGAACAACTTCTTCCTGATGATCGTTCTGGTCTGGATCCAGACCGGCTTTGCCATGGTGATCCTGAGTGCGGCCCTGCGCGGCATCCCCGAAGAAACGGTCGAGGCCGCCATCGTCGACGGCGCGAACCCCTTCCAGATCTTCTTCAAGATCAAGGTGCCACAGATCATGGGCACGATCCTCGTGGTCTGGACGACGATCACCATCACCGTGCTCAAGGTCTTTGACATCGTCTTTGCCATGACCAACGGCCAGTGGGAGACGCAGGTTCTGGCCAACTACATGTACGACAAGATGTTCCGCGCCAATGACTGGGGCGTGGGGTCCGCGTCTGCCATGGTGATCATGCTGCTGGTGACGCCGATCCTGATCTGGAACGTGCGCAACGCGCGCAAAGAAATGCGCTGAGGGGGGACGGACAATGGACAATATCGCAGGAACCAAATCTGGCCTCTCGTGGGCAGTCAATCTATCGGTTGTCTTCCTGGTCTTTCTCTGGCTCTTCCCGACCGTCGGTCTGTTGGTGTCGTCGTTCCGTACGGCGGACCAGATCGCCAGCTCGGGGTGGTGGGCCTCGCTGGGGACGCAAGAGCTGAACAACCCGGCCATCCGTCTGAGTGGCGAGGAAGTGGCCGAGGGTGACATCTTTGTTGTCGAAGGCACGCTTTTCCCGGACTCGAGTCCGACCGTCCTGGCCTGGGGCACTTCCTCTCGTGCCACCAAGGCCTTTGGACCGGGCGATACGGCCGAGCTGTCGAAAGGACGGACCGTCACTGTCGATGCCGAGGGCAACTTCCGCATGACCGCCGAAGAAAGCCAGGAAGGCGCGCGCCTGCCGCGGGTCTTCACGACGACCTCGTCGCCGCCCGAGTTCACGTTCGAGAACTACCAGTTGATGCTCTTTGACGACTCGAACCTGGAAGGCATGGCCAAGGCCTTTTTCAACACGCTGACCGTGACCATTCCGGCGACGATCATCCCGATCCTCGTGGCGGCCTTTGCGGCCTATGCGCTGGCTTGGATGGATTTCCCGGGACGCGCGCTGTTGGTGGCGCTGGTCGTGGGCCTGTTGGTTGTGCCGCTGCAACTGGCGCTGATCCCGCTTTTGAAGCTGCATCTCGGGATCGGCATCGGCAAAGGCTACATCGGCGTCTGGCTTGCCCACACGGGGTTCGGCTTACCCCTCGCGATTTATCTGCTCAGGAACTACATGGTTGGCTTGCCGCGCGACATCATCGAAAACGCCAAGGTGGACGGGGCGACGGATTTCCAGATCTTCACCAAGATCATCCTCCCGTTGTCGTTCCCGGCCTTGGCGTCCTTTGCGATCTTCCAGTTCCTCTGGACCTGGAATGACCTTCTGGTCGCCAAGGTGTTCCTGATCGACTCAACCGGATCGACCACCGTCATGACCAACCAGATCGTCGAGCTTCTGGGCACCCGTGGCGGTAACTGGGAGATCCTGGCAACAGCGGCCTTCGTGTCGATCGCGGTCCCGCTGGCTGTCTTCTTCGCAATGCAAAGATACCTGGTGCGCGGTCTGTTGGCCGGCTCCGTCAAGTAAGAGAGTTTTCTCATGAACAAAGAGGTCAAAATCGACATGTCGAGTGTTTTGGCAGCTGACAAGGACTGGTGGCGCGGGGGCGTCATCTATCAGATCTACCCGCGCAGTTTTCAGGATAGCACGGGTGACGGCATCGGCGACCTGCGCGGCATCGTGCAGCGCATGGATCACATCGCCTCGCTTGGGGTCGATGCGATCTGGATCTCTCCCTTCTTCACCTCGCCGATGAAGGACTTTGGCTATGACGTCAGCAATTACTGTGACGTCGACCCGATGTTCGGCACGCTGGCCGACTTTGACGCGGTGATCGAGGCGGCCCATGCCCGTGGAATCCGCGTGATGATCGACCAGGTCCTGTCGCATACCTCGGACCAGCATCCCTGGTTTGCCGAAAGCCGTCAGAGCCGCGACAATGACAAGGCCGACTGGTTCGTCTGGGCGGATCCCAAAGAGGACGGCACGCCGCCCAACAACTGGCTGTCGATCTTTGGCGGCCCGGCATGGCAGTGGGATGCGCGCCGTGAGCAGTATTATCTGCACAACTTCCTGACCTCACAGCCGGACCTGAACTTCCATTGCCCGGCCGTGCAGGATGCGCTGCTGGATGCCGTGCGCTTCTGGCTGGATCGTGGCGTCGATGGCTTCCGCCTGGACACGATCAACTTCTACGTCCACGACAAGGACCTGCGCGACAACCCTGCGCTGCCCGTCGACATGCGCGACGACAGCATTGCCCCGCGCGTGAACCCCTACAACCACCAGCATCACCTGTATTCCAAGAACCAGCCGGAAAACCTGGCCTTCCTGCGCCGCTTCCGCGCGCTTCTGGACGAATACCCGGCGGCGGCTGCGGTCGGCGAGGTCGGCGACGCCCAAAAGGGGCTCGAGATCATGGCCGAGTACACCTCGGGCGGGGACAAGGTGCACATGTGCTACAGCTTCGAGTTCCTGTCCAAGCACGCGCCGACCGCTGGCCGCGTGGCCGAGGTCTGGGACCGCGTCGGATCGGTCATCGACGATGGCTGGGCCTGCTGGGCCTTTTCGAACCACGACGTGGTGCGCCATTCGTCGCGCTGGAACCTTGGCGATGCCGGCCTGCGCTGCCTGACCACGCTGATGATGACGATGCGCGGCACCGCCTGCATCTATCAGGGCGAAGAGCTGGGCCTGACCGAGGCGGACGTGGCCTATGAGGATCTGCAGGATCCCTACGGCATCGAGTTCTGGCCCGAGTTCAAGGGCCGCGACGGCTGCCGCACGCCGATGGTCTGGCAGGCGTCGAACAGCGATGCGGGTTTCTCGGCCGGGAAGCCCTGGCTGCCCGTGGCCTCGGAACATCTGGGTCGCGCGGTTGAGGCGCAAGAGGGCAACGCAGATGCGATCCTGCATCACTATCGCCGCGCCATCGCGATGCGCCGCAACGAACTGACACTGGCCAAGGGCGAACAATCGCCTGTAACAACACAAGGTCCGGTTGCCGTGTTCACCCGCACCCATGACGGCGAAGAAATCTTCTGCGCCTTCAACCTGGGTGAGGCCGAAGCGCCCATCACCCTGCCTGCAGGAGATTGGCAGATGATGGGCGCCGAGCTCGGCGGCGCGGCACCGGATGCAACAACATTGGCCCCATGGCAGTGCCTTCTGGCACGCCGGGCTATCTGATCGACGAAAACGGGAGGGGACGGACATGGCAGATCTCAAGCTCACGGACGTAGCCAAGACCTATGGCGGCACGGTTGATGTGCTCAAAAACATCAACCTGGACATCACTGCGGGGGAGCTGATCGTGTTCGTCGGCCCCTCGGGCTGCGGCAAGTCCACGCTGCTGCGCATGATTGCGGGGCTGGAAAAGATCACCGGCGGCACGCTGGAAATCGACGGGCAGGTCATGAATGACGTGCCCCCCAGCCAGCGCGGAATTGCGATGGTGTTCCAGTCCTATGCGCTGTATCCGCACATGACGGTGCGCGAAAACATGTCGTTTGCGCTGAAGATCGCCAAGAAGACCCAGCCCGAGATCGACGAGGCCGTGTCGCGCGCCGCCAAGATCCTGCAGTTGGACGAGTATCTGGACCGTCTACCCAAGGCCCTGTCCGGTGGCCAGCGGCAACGTGTGGCCATTGGCCGGTCGATTGTGCGGGACCCCAAGGTCTTTCTGTTCGATGAACCGCTGTCGAACCTCGATGCCGCGCTGCGCGTCGCAACGCGGATCGAGATCGCGCAGCTGAAAGAGCAGATGCCCGACCGCACGATGATCTACGTGACCCACGATCAGGTCGAAGCGATGACACTCGCCAGCCGCATCGTGGTTCTGGCCAACAAGGGCATCGCCCAGGTCGGCACGCCGCTGGAGCTTTACGAAAAGCCCAACAGCGAGTTTGTTGCGCAGTTCATCGGCTCTCCGGCCATGAACCTGCTGCCGGGCGAAATCGTCGAGACCGGCACCCAGACCCGCGTCAAGCTGGACGGCGGGGGCGAGGCGCTTTCGAACTATCCCAGCCTGGCCTCGGACATGGGGCTGAAAGTGAACGTCGGTGTCCGGCCCGAGGATCTGGTCCAGACCGACGGTACGCCGATCTTCGAAGGCAAGGTGGACATCACCGAGGCGTTGGGCGAGGTCACGCTGCTGTATTTTGAAAAGCAAGGCGACGCCGCGGCCGTCATCGGCAAGCTGCCGGGCATTCACGTCGGCCTGCGCGGCACCTCGGTGCGCCTGACGGCGGAACCCGCCAAGGTGCACCTGTTCAGCAACGGCCAGTCGCTGCTCTATCGCTAAGGCGTTTCCTGCAATGCGGTGGCCCGGTACCGGGCCGCCGCCTTGCGCAGCCACCAGGCTGAGCCGAGGATCAGGCCAGTCGCTCCAACCGCGCCCAGCCCGTTCCAGAGCAACGAGGTGTACTGAGACAGGTTGTCCGCGACACCGTATCCGACAGCGGCATAGGTCAGCGCCCAAAGCGCGGCACCGGGAACCGCTGCCAGCGTGTAAACCCGCCAGCGCAGACCACCCATCCCGCTAAGATAAGTCGTGTACGGGCCAAGCGGGCTGAGCACCGTGCGGCTTAGAAACACCGCCAGCGCCCCGCGATGGTCAAGAAAGCGTTCCGCCCTGTCAATCGACCGAGCCAGCCCCGCGCGATGGCGCATGCGCTCAAGCAGTGGACGCCCCCGGTAGAGCCCGATGTGATAGGCCACCTGATCCCCAAGCGCGAACCCGGCAAAGGCGCTGGCCGCAACGTGCCAGAACTCAAGATCGCCCGCGGCCGCAAATCCTCCGGCGGCTAGAACCAGCGCCGAAGAGGGCAGCGGTACCGCAAGACACGACACAGCGACCGTGCCGAAGATCAGCCAAAGCCCATAGACGGGGACCAGCGCGAGAAGGCTCTCGATCATCTCTCGCGCGCCTTTCTGGCCTCTTCTGCGGCTTGCTTCACAAGCGCCTCAAGCGCGGTCAGGGTCAACCCGCGCTTTTCCGCGATGGTCGCCATTGTCGGGCGTTCCCCACTGCCCGGTTCTACCTGAAACAGCTCTCGGGCGATCTTGGGTGGGATCTGATATGAGCGGCCCACAAACCTTGGCGTCATCCAGGGTTCAAGCGGTTGTTGCACATGGGCGGGATGGTTGAAACGCTTGGCGTGGGTCAGAAAGCCAATACCAAACCACCCCAGGGCCAGCAAAGACAGGGCCAGGACGGCCAACGCCAGTTTCTGGGTCTGCCACAGATGTCGCAAAAGGCCTTGGCCGGGCATTCTGTCCCCTTTTTCACTCTTGGGTCAAACGGGCCAGATCGCCCGTTCCGTCGCGGAAAGTTTAAGCAGACCTTGCCCCGGTGCGAAACACCGCTTGAGAGGCAGGACACAGGATTGACTTCGTCGGGATGTTCACTAAAAGTTCCTTAATATTGATTGGAGATCCGGGCCAGTTCCCCTATCTCTTGCTGACCGGAACCCGAGGGTCGCATGCCAGAGCTTAAGAACATCGAAGTGCGCGGCGCGCGCGAGCACAATCTGAAGAACATCGACGTCGATATCCCGCGCGACCAACTGGTTGTGATCACGGGGCTTTCCGGCTCGGGCAAGTCCTCGCTGGCCTTTGACACCATCTATGCCGAGGGCCAGCGCCGCTATGTCGAATCGCTGAGCGCCTATGCGCGGCAGTTCCTCGATATGATGGAAAAACCCGATGTGGATCACATCGCGGGCCTCAGCCCCGCGATTTCGATCGAGCAAAAGACGACATCGAAAAACCCGCGCTCGACCGTTGGCACGGTGACCGAGATCTACGACTACATGCGGCTGCTTTTTGCCCGTGTCGGCACGCCCTACAGCCCAGCCACCGGCCTGCCCATCGAGGCGCAGCAGGTGCAGGACATGGTCGACCGCGTCATGGGCATGGACGAGGGCACGCGTGCCTATCTGCTGGCCCCGATCGTGCGCGACCGCAAAGGCGAATACCGCAAGGAATTCCTTGAGTTGCGCAAACAGGGCTTCCAGCGGGTCAAGGTCGACGGGCAGTTCCATGAACTCGATGAACCGCCGACGCTGGACAAGAAGTTCCGCCATGACATCGACGTTGTGGTCGACCGGATTGTTGTGAAAGAGGGGATCGAGACACGTCTGGCCGACAGCTTCCGCACCGCGCTGGATCTGGCCGACGGTATCGCGGTTCTGGAAACCGCGCCCCGCGACGCCGAGCCCGAGCGCATCACCTTCAGCGAGAATTTTGCCTGCCCCGTCAGTGGCTTCACCATCCCCGAGATCGAACCGCGCCTCTTTTCTTTCAACGCGCCTTTCGGCGCCTGCCCGGATTGCGACGGGCTTGGCAAAGAGCTTTATTTCGACGAACGGCTTGTGGTGCCCGACCAGACGCTCAAGATCAGCGATGGCGCCCTGGCCCCCTGGCGCAAGGGAAAATCGCCCTATTTCCTGCAGACCATCGAGGCCATCGCCAAGCACTATGAGTTTGACAAGAACGCCCGCTGGAAAGACGTGCCGAAACATGTGCAGCAGGTCTTCCTTTATGGCTCGGGCGACGACGAGATTCCGTTCCGCTATGACGAAGGTGGTCGCGTCTATCAGGTGACCCGCGTCTTTGAAGGCGTCATTCCGAACATGGAGCGCCGCTATCGCGAGACGGATTCGAACTGGATCCGCGAGGAATTCGAGCGCTACCAGAACAACCGCCCCTGCGGGACCTGCGAGGGCTATCGCCTGCGGCCCGAGGCGCTGGCGGTCAAGATCGCTGGTCTGCACGTGGGGCAGGTGGTCGAGATGTCGATCCGCCAGGCCTATGACTGGTGCCAAACGGTGCCCGAGACGCTGACGGATCAGAAAAACGAGATCGCACGTGCGATCCTGAAGGAAATTCGAGAACGCCTTGGGTTCCTGAACAATGTCGGGCTTGAGTACCTGACGCTCAGCCGCAACGCGGGCACGCTGTCAGGCGGCGAGTCGCAGCGCATCCGTCTTGCCAGCCAGATCGGGTCCGGTCTGACCGGTGTGCTGTACGTGCTGGACGAACCCTCTATCGGGCTGCATCAGCGGGACAATGACCGGCTGCTGGGCACGCTCAAGAACCTGCGTGATCAGGGCAACACGGTGATCGTGGTCGAACACGACGAAGAGGCGATCCGCGAAGCCGACTATGTCTTTGACATCGGTCCAGGCGCCGGGGTGCACGGCGGGCAGGTGGTCAGCCACGGCGCGCCAGCTGCGATTGCGGCGGACGCGGGATCGATCACGGGGCAATACCTTTCGGGGGTGCGCGAGATCGCGGTGCCCGCCACGCGGCGCAAGGGAAACAAGAAAAAGATCAAGGTTGTCAAAGCCTCAGGCAACAATCTCAAGGACGTGACCGCGGAATTCCCGCTTGGGAAATTTGTCTGCGTGACCGGCGTGTCAGGCGGCGGCAAATCGACGCTAACCATCGAGACGCTGTTCAAGACCGCTTCGATGCAGTTGAACGGCGCACGTCAGACGCCCGCGCCCTGCGAGACGATCAAGGGGCTCGAACACCTGGACAAGGTCATCGACATCGACCAGCGCCCCATCGGGCGCACGCCACGGTCAAACCCCGCCACGTATACTGGCGCGTTCACGCCAATCCGGGACTGGTTCGCCGGCCTGCCCGAGGCCAAGGCCCGCGGCTATAAACCAGGGCGCTTCAGCTTCAACGTCAAGGGCGGGCGCTGCGAGGCCTGCCAGGGCGACGGTGTCATCAAGATCGAGATGCATTTTCTGCCCGATGTTTATGTGACCTGCGAAACCTGCCATGGGGCCCGGTATAACCGCGAGACTCTTGAGATTAAGTTTAAGGGAAAAAGCATCGCGGACGTGCTGGATATGACCGTTGAAGACGCTCAGGAGTTCTTCAAGGCGGTGCCGTCGATCCGCGAAAAGATGGACGCGCTGATGCGGGTTGGTCTGGGCTATATCAAGGTCGGCCAACAGGCGACGACCCTGTCGGGGGGCGAGGCGCAGCGGGTCAAGCTGTCCAAGGAACTGGCCAAACGGTCAACCGGGCGGACGCTTTATATCCTGGATGAGCCGACCACGGGTCTGCACTTTGAAGACGTGCGCAAGCTGTTGGAAGTCCTGCATGAATTGGTCGAAGGCGGGAACACGGTGATCGTGATCGAACACAATCTGGACGTCATCAAGACCGCCGATTGGATCATCGACATCGGCCCCGAAGGCGGTGACGGCGGGGGCGAGATCGTGGCCCATGGCACCCCCGAAGACGTGGCCAAGGAACCGCGCAGCCACACCGGGCGTTACCTGGCGCCGATGCTGACAAACGGCAAGGTTGCCGCTGAGTAGGTCAAAAAAACGTGAGATGAGCTCTTGAATGTAAAAGGCGTTTACATACGTCGTTTGCGTTCTTCAGTCCTTTTTCGGAGCCTCGTCTTGTCATGACCCCGTCCAACCTTGTTGTCGCTTCTGCCCTTTGCGCCTGTGCCGCGATGCCCGTGCACGCCGCCGAGAAAACCTTTGATCTGTCTGGATTTTCCGAAGTCTCGGTCTCTCGCGGGATCAATGTGACGATCGAAACCGGCCCCTTCGCGGTCGAGGCGGAAACCTCGCGTCGGGGCCTCATGCGGCGGTTGGATGTCTCCGTGCGGGGCGACAAGCTGATCATCACACGGGACAACGGCTGGTCGTTCTTCATGATGGGCATGACAGATCGCTATGACGTGACCGTCTCGATGCCGGAACTGGAAGCCCTTACTGCGAATTCCGGCTCAAGCGTCAAAGCGGATCTGGATAAACCGGTCGACGCGTTGGATATCGACGTGAGTTCCGGCGCACAGGTCGAACTGAGTTTTGCCAATGCGGGCAAACTGTCGGTCGAGGCGTCTTCGGGTTCCAACATCGAGCTGGCAGGCCTGTGCGGCGACGCGCAGATCGATGCCTCCGGCGGGTCGGACGTCGATGCGGAAGACCTGACCTGCCAGACGGCTGACCTGAGCGCAAGCTCGGGCGCGGATATCGAGATTGCGGTGATTCAGTCGGTTTCGGGCCGTGTGTCCAGTGGTGGCGACATTGACGTCTTTGGCGCGCCAACGATCCTTCAGATGAAGGAATCCAGCGGTGGCGACATGAAGGTGTCTCAGTAACGTCCTGATATCACGACCGTTTCAGGGGAACGCCAAACAGCTCCATCCGGTGACCTTTAAGCTGGTAGCCCAGCTTTTTGGCGATCTTTTCCTGCAGCGCCTCGATCTCGGGGTCGACAAATTCGATGACCTCGCCCGAGTTCATGTCGATCAGGTGATCATGGTGTTCGCGCTCGGCGTCTTCGTAGCGCGCGCGCCCGTCGCCGAATTCCAGCCGTTCGATGATCCCGGCCTCTTCGAACAGCTTCACGGTCCGATAGACCGTCGCGATCGAGATGCCGGCATCCACCTTGGCGGCGCGCGCATGAAGTTCCTCGACATCGGGATGGTCCTTTGACGCCTCAAGCACCTTGGCAATGGTCCGCCTCTGGCCGGTCATCCGCAGGCCCTTGGCTTCGCAACGTTCGGTGATCGAGTCAGTCATCAGTGGTTCCCTGTCAGCGTCCCTGCTTTTGGCAAATGCGACCGCGCGCGCCAACCCCCGCCGCGCGATTTTAGCGCGACGGTGACGTGTTTACACAAGGTCGGGTTCGCGCCCCACGCGGTTGGCCAGCCGTGCGACCGTCAGGCCCTGAACAATGATCGAGAAGACGACGACGACATAAGTGGCGGTCAGGATCAGCGGCTTCCATTCGCTGTCAGGCAGGCTGAGCGCCAGTGCAACCGAAATTCCGCCTTTCAGACCGCCCCAGGTCATGATCGGGATCACGCCGCGCGAAAACTCGCGGAACGGTGACAGCAGCAATACGGGCACCGCCACGGCCGCCAGGCGCGCAATCAGCGCCAGCCCAATCGACAGCACGCCGGTCAGCAGGAACGAAGTGTCAAAGGCGATGGCAAAGACTTCGAACCCGATCATCAGGAACAGCACCGCGTTCAGCACTTCGTCGATCAGCTTCCAGAAGGCGTCAACGTACTTGCGGGTCTCTTCGCTCATGCCGTGTTTTGTGCCGATATCGCCGATCAAGAGCCCCGCGCAGACTGCCATGATCGGGGCCGAGACATGCAGGGCGACGGCCAGTTCGTATCCGCCAAAGGCCAGACCCAAAGTCAGCAGCACTTCCAGTGAGTAGTCATCGATCCGGCGCATCAGCCGGAAGGTCAGCCAGCCCAGCACGATCCCCAGGATCGCGCCGCCAAAGGCCTCTTGCACAAACAGAAGGGCGGCGTCGGCAAAGCCGCTGCCGTGATGGTCATCGCCGGGAAAGGCGAGGCCGACCAGAACCAGAAAGACAACATAGCCGACGCCGTCGTTGAACAGCGATTCCCCGGCGATCTTGGTTTCCAGCGATTTGCGCAGGTTCGCTTCGCGCAGCACTCCCAGAACTGCAACAGGGTCGGTGGGCGAGATCAGTGCGCCAAAGACCAGGGCCACAAGCAAGGGCATGCCCGTCATCCAACTGAACCCGGTTCCGACAATGGCCGTCGACAGGGCGACGCCGATCGTGGCCATCAGGAAAACCACCCGCCATTGCGCCTTGAGATCGCTCAACTTCACGTGCAGGGCCCCCGCGAACAGAAGCAGGCCCAACATGCCTTCCAGCAGGGCATCGTCGAATTCGACGCCTGTCACCACCTCGCGGACGGCCGCCGCCATGCCAAGGGCCGGCAACATCAGGTCCAATGCCAGAACCGCGAAAGAGGCCACCAGCGCCACGACCAGGATGCCGATGGCCGAGGGCAGTCTGAGGAACAGGTAATTGATGGCGCCGAAAACGCCCGCGAGCGCGATAAGAAGCGAGGCGATCTGAAGGATGTTCATGGTAAAAACCTGATCTTGGGGTCAAAACTTGGTTGGTGTCGGGGGTACCACAGGGGCGACGCCACGTTCCACCGCCAATCCCATGCCCTGCGTTTCTGCATGAATGACATGCGAGGCTTGGGAATTTCGCGGCACATCGCTTCCGGCTACTGTTGGCGCAAGTCAGCACACCCGAGCGACAAGAGGAGCATCATGGCCAACGCCGTTTTCTGGGACCGCATCGCGCGAAAATATGCCAGTGATCCGATAAAGGATCCCGACAGCTATGAATACACGCTTGCGCGCTCATTGAGCTATCTCAAAAGCACCGACCGCGTTCTCGAGCTTGGCTGCGGCACCGGGTCAACCGCGCTGCGCGTTGCCCCATCTGTGGGCGAGGTTGTCGCCAGTGACTTTTCGGGGGGCATGATCGAGATCGCCAATGAAAAGCTGGCCGCCAAGGGACATCAGAACCTGCGGTTCGTGCAGGCGCCTGCGATGGACGCCGGGCAAGAGGACGGCCCCTTTGACGCGGTCATGGCCTTTAACCTGATCCACCTCTTGCCGCGCCCCAAAGACCATATCGCAGCCATGGCCGCGCGTTTGAAACCGGGCGGTTTCCTGATCACCAAGACCCCCTGCCTGTCCAAGCGCGCCTGGCTGTTCGGACCGATGATTGCCGTGATGCGCCTGTTCGGCAAGGCGCCGGGCGATCTGCAGTTCATCAGCTTTGGCCAATATGACGACTGGATCCGCGAGGCAGGGCTCGAGATTCTGGAAACCGATGTCCGGCCAGAGCCGTTCAGCCGCTACGTCGTCGCCCGAAAACCCTAGGTATCCGGTCCCGGCGTCAGGTTCCGCAGAAAGTCGCCTGCACCACCTCGTCCGGTTGCGGGGGATGGGTCAGTTCAACCGCGTCGGGCTGCGTCTCAAAGGGGCGCGACAGGACGTGGTGAAGGTGGTGGAAATACGAATCGTCACCGTCGACCGCGGCGGCAATCATCTGCTCGATCCGGTGATTGCGCGGAATGAAAGCCGGGTTTGCCGCCGCCATGACCGTTTCGGGACTGGCCTCATCGCTCACACGCGCGGTCCAGGTGGCTTCCCATGCATCGAAAGCGGTCGGGTCGGTGAACTGGTCCCGCGCGCCGCCGTCCAGCAGGGCGCGGAAGGTGTTGGTGAAATCCGCCTGATTGCCCGCCATGCGCGTCAGCAGGTCCATGATCAGCGTCGCATCCTCGGCCTGCGGATCGGCCAGCCCGATCTTGGCCCCGAACCGCCGCAACCAGGCGGCGCGGATCAGGTCGGGCATGCCATGCACCAGCTGGGTGAATTCCTCGATGGTTTGCTCGGTGTCCTCGCAAAGCGGCACCAAAGCCGTGGCCAGCTGCGCCATGTTCCAGACAATCACATCCGCCTGCGCGCCATAGGCGTAGCGCCCGTGACGGTCGATGGAACTGAAGACGGTCTCGGGGTGATAGGTGTCCATAAAGGCGCAGGGGCCATAGTCGATGGTTTCTCCCGAGATAGCGCAGTTGTCGGTGTTCATCACGCCGTGGATGAAGCCCAGGCTCATCCATTGTGCGACCAGGTTGGCCTGCGCCTCGATCACCTTGCGCAGCAGATCGCCGGGGGTCTGCGCGTCCGGGTAATGGCGCGCGACCGTGTAGTCGAACAGCTGGCGCAAGGCGTCGACGTCCCGTCGGGCCGAAAAGACCTGAAAGGTGCCAACGCGCAGGTGGCTTGCGGCGACACGGGTCAGCACCGCGCCGGGCAGGGCGGTTTCGCGGTAGACCGGTTCTCCGGTCCGCACAGCGGCCAAGGCGCGGGTTGAGGGCACACCGAGGGCGGCCATAGCCTCGCTGACGATATATTCGCGCAGCACCGGCCCCAGCCAGGCGCGCCCGTCGCCGGATCGGCTAAAGGGCGTCCGGCCCGACCCTTTGAGCTGAATGTCGCGCCGCACGCCGTCCTTGCCGACGGTTTCGCCAAGCAAAATCGCGCGACCATCCCCAAGTTGAGGATTGTACTGACCAAACTGGTGGCCCGAATAGAGCTGCGCCAACGGCTCGGCCCCGTCGGGCACGGCATTGCCCGCAAAGATCTGCGCCAGCTCGGCCTCATCTCCGCCGGTAAGTCCCAGTTGATCCGCCAGCGGCTGATTGAAGGCAATCAGCGAGGGCGCCTCGACCGGGGTCGGGTTCAAACGGGCGTGAAAGCCCGCGGGAAGGGCAGCAAAACTGTTGTCAAAGGGGATGTGCAAGGTCATGCCGCAGATATAGGCGCGCGGGACCCGCACGACCAGCCCTCAGAACATGCGTGTCATCAACAGGTATTGATCGCGCGACCGGAAATGGGCGCGTTCATACAGCCGCTTTGCGCGGGCGTTGTCCTTGTTCACCTCAAGGTGCAGCGCGGTCATGCCCGCCTCTTTCAGGGCCTTGGCCAACCGGGCCAGCACGTCCGAGGCGATGCCTCGTCCACGCACGGCGGGCCGGACATAGATTTCATCGACAAAGCCATCCAGACCGCCGAATTCCAATGACCAGCCAAAGCAGATGGTGACATAGCCGATCGGCGCCCGCTCCGGGCCGATCAGATAGACCACGCCGTGGGGCGAGCCTTCCAGCAGCGGTTCCAGCCCGCGCAGGCGATGGGCGTCGTCAAGCGTCAGCCCCTCTTCAGCCTGCATCGCGGCGACCATTGGCAGAAGCTTGTCCAGATGCTGAGGACGCGCAATATGAAGCGCTGTGCTCACAACCGGGCCAATCGTTCTGTCAGCAGTGCAAAGAAGCCGTCAGCGTCGATGTCGCCCATGAAGGTCGCGTTGGGCGCGCGGTCTGTGACGCCCCACCAATCGGCGACGGTCATGCCAAGCGTCAGCTCTGACGCGGTCTCGATCTCGACGTTGATGTGGCGGCCGGTGAAGAGGTCCGGGTTGATCAGATAGGCCGTCACGCAGGGATCATGCAGCGGCGCGCCGTTTGAACCGTATTTCTCTTTGTCGAAACGTTCAAAGAAATCGGTCATCTCGGCCACGGCCACACCGGCGGCAGTGCCAAGCGCGCGGAAGGCGTCGTTGCGGGGTTTGGTGACCAGCGCCTTGTGCGTGACATCCAGCGGCATCACCGTGATCCGAATGCCGGATTTAAACACGATATCAGCGGCTTCCGGGTCGACGTAAATGTTGAACTCCGCCGTCGGAGTGATGTTGCCGACCTCGAAATAGGCACCGCCCATCAGAACGATTTCCTGAATGCGGTCGACAATGTCGGGGGCCTTTTGCAAGGCCGTGGCGACATTGGTCAGCGGCCCCAGCGGGCACAGCGTGACCGTCCCGGCGGGTTCTGCGCGCAGCGTTTCAATGATGAAATCCACCGCATGGCCGTCCTGCAGGGCCATCTGTGGATCCGGCAGATCCGGCCCATCCAGCCCGGTCTTGCCATGCACATGTTCTGCCGTCACCAGGGGGCGCGACAGCGGCGCGTCGCAGCCCGCAAAGACCTTGACCTCTGGCTTGCCCGCCAGTTCACAGACGATCCGCGCGTTCTTGGACGTCAAGGGCAGCGGAACGTTCCCCGCGACAGCGGTGATGCCCAACACCTCGATCTCTTCGGGTGAGGCGAGCGCCAGCAGGATCGCAACCGCGTCATCCTGGCCAGGATCGGTGTCGATGATGATCTTTCTGGGGGACATGGGGGCCTCCATTTCCGGACGTCAAAGGCAAGTCCTGACAGAGCCTGCGCCGCCCCGCAAGCGGAATTGCGGTTCAGTCGGCGGATGACTTCTCGTCAGCCTTCACAGCATCCCAAAGCGCATCCATTTCCGCCAGATCGCTGTCCTCGGGGCGGCGGCCATCGGCGGCAAGCCGCGCTTCGATGCCTTCGAACCGGCGGGTGAATTTGGCGTTGGCGGCGCGCAGGGCCTCTTCGGGGTCAATGCCCATGTGGCGCGCCAGATTGGCGGCGACAAACAGGAAATCCCCAAATTCTTCAAACTGTTCCGCGGCGGTCTTCGCGTCCCGGATCTCACCGGCCTCTTCGACCAGCTTGTCCAGAACATGGTCCGAGTTCGGCCAGTCAAACCCCACGCGCGCCGCGCGTTTCTGCAGCTTGACGGCGCGGGTCATGGCGGGCAACCCCAGCGCCACACCGTCCAGCGTGCCTTTCTGCGCCTTTGAGGCGCGCTCGGCGGCCTTGACCGTCTCCCAATCCTGCACTTGTTGGTCCGCGCTCTTGTCCCGGCTTTCGTCGCCAAAGACATGCGGATGCCGTGCCACCATCTTGTCGCTGATCGCATTCGCCACGTCGTCAAAGCTGAAAAGCCCGGCCTCTTCAGACATTTGCGTGTGATAGACGGTCTGCAGCAGCAGATCGCCCAGTTCCCCTTTCAGTTCGTCCCAGGCCTCGCGTTCGATGGCATCAGCGACCTCATAGGCCTCTTCGATGGTGTAGGGCGCGATCGAGGCGAAATCCTGTTCGATGTCCCAGGGGCAGCCCGTTTCGGGGTCACGCAGCCGGCGCATGATCTCAAGCAATCGGGGCATTCCGCCTTTTTGATCAAAAATTAGCTCGTCCGACATTGCCTGTCCCGTCTTGCTGGTGTCAGATTAGGGATGCGCCATCCCGCGCAAGGAGTCCAGCACATGCCCGTTGTCAATCGCATCGCCGAATTTGCCGAAGACATGACCGCCTGGCGGCGACACCTGCACGCGCATCCCGAACTGGCGCTCGACTGCTACGAGACGGCTGCCTTTGTGGTCGAACGCCTGCGCGAGATGGGGGTGAACGAGATCCACGAAGGGATTGCGCGGACCGGCGTTGTGGCCCTGATCCGGGGGCAGGGCGACGGGCCGACAACCGGCCTGCGCGCCGATATGGACGCGCTGCCGATGCAAGAGGCCACGGGACTTGACCATGCGTCGACTGTGCCGGGGCGAATGCATGCCTGTGGGCATGACGGGCACACCACGATGCTGCTGGGCGCGGCGCGCTACCTGGCCGAGACGCGGAACTTTGCGGGGACCGTGGCGCTGATCTTTCAACCGGCCGAAGAGGCCATCGGCGGCGGGCGCATCATGGTCGAAGAGGGCATGATGGAGCGTTTTGGCATCGACGAGGTCTATGCCCTGCACACCGATCCCTTTGCCACGCTTGGTGAATTCCGAACCCGCCCCGGCCCGTTGATGGCGGCTGTGGACGAGTGGCGGATCACGATCACGGGGGTTGGCGGTCACGCGGCCTATCCCAGCACCTGCCGCGATCCGATGATGGCGGCGCTGGGGATTGGGCAGGCCCTGCAGACCATCGTGGCGCGGTCGTCCGATCCGCTGGATCCGCTGGTTGTCTCGATCACCCAGATCCACGGCGGCAGCGCGATGAACGTCATCCCCGAGACGGTGACACTGGCGGGTACCGTGCGCAGCTTTTCCCCCACCAACCGCGATCTGGCCGAGGCCCGGATCACCGAAATCGTTGCGGGGCAGGCGGCCTCTTACGGGGTGACGGCCAAGGTCGACTACCAGCGGAATTATCCGCCCACGGTGAACCACGCCGACCAGACCACCAAGGCCGCGGACATTGCGGCTGAAATCGTCGGAGCGGACCGGGTCGACCGCGACTATCCGCCCGAGATGGGGGCCGAGGATTTCTCGTACATGCTGGAAGAGCGGCCCGGGGCCTTCCTGTTCCTGGGGCAGGGCATCGGCCCGTCGGTCCATCACCCCGAGTTTGATTTCAACGACGAGGCCGCCCCCATCGGCGCCTCTTTCTTTGCGCGGCTGATCGAACGGCTGCAGCCTGTGTCCTGAAGGATATCCTATGCCTGTTCTGAACCGCATCGCAGACTACCAATCCGACCTCACGGCCTGGCGCAGGCATCTGCACCAGATACCCGAGCTGGACCTGGATTGCTTCAAGACCGCCGCCTTTGTGGTTGAAAAGCTGAAGGAATTCGGTGTCACAGATATTCACGAAGGCATCGCCACCAGTGGCGTTGTGGCCCTGATCCACGGCAATGAACCCGGTGGCACCATTGGCCTGCGTGCTGATATGGATGCCTTGCCGATGGACGAAAAATCGGGGGTCGACTATGCCTCGACCATTCCGGGGGCGATGCATGCCTGTGGCCATGACGGGCACACAACCATGCTGCTGGGCGCGGCCAGGTATTTGGCCGAGACCCGCAATTTCGCGGGCACCGTGGCGCTGATCTTCCAGCCGGCCGAAGAGGGCGCAGGCGGCGGGCGCATCATGGTCGAAGAGGGAATGATGGAACGGTTCGGCATCGACGAGGTCTATTCCCTGCACAATGCGCCCGGAACGCCTCTGGGCGAGATCCACGTGGCGCCCGGGCCGGTGATGGCGGCGGTTGACACTTTCTGGATCGACATCACCGGGGTGGGCGGGCACGGTGCCGCGCCCGAGGAAACCAAAGATCCGATCATGACCGCCGTGGCGACTGTTCAGGCGTTGCAGACCATCGTCAGCCGAAACGCACCGGCGCTGCATCAGGTCGTGTTGACGGTGACCCAGATCCACAGTGGGTCCGGCACCAACATTGTGCCCGACACCGCGCAGATCGTCGGAACCGTGCGCACCTTTGACCCGGGCATGCGCGACATGGTGCAAGAGCGCCTGACCACGATTGCGCAGCATCAGGCGCAGGTCTTCGACATGCGCGCCGAGGTCACCTATGAACGCGGCTATCCGGCCACGATCAACGATCCGGCCAAGACCGCGCATGCCATCAAGGTGGCTCAGGATGTTGTCGGATCCGAGCGTGTCGATGGTGCCACCCAACCCCGCATGTTTGCCGAGGATTTTTCCTACATGCTCGAGGCGCGGCCGGGGTCTTATGTATTTCTGGGCATGGGCGACCGTCCGCAATGCCACCACCCGGCCTATGATTTTGACGACCAGATCTCACCCATCGGTGCCTCGTATTTCGCGCGGCTGGTCGAGATGACACTTCCGCTTGCAAAGGACCGCTGACACACATGTCGCTCGAAGACGCAGAGAACGAAATCGACCACGCCTTTACCCGCGAGGATCTGAAAGGAAAAAGCTTTGAGAACGCCTTTGCCGGCGCGCCGTCCTTTCTGCGGCGGCGCTATACCAAGGAACTGGCCAGGGCCGACATCGCCGTCACGGGCATTCCTTTTGACCAGGCAGTGACCAACCGTCCCGGCACCCGCCTTGGCCCGCGCGCGATCCGCGAAGCCAGCCTGCTGCAGCCCTTTGATGCGCCCTATGGCTGGGGGTTTGACGTTCTGTCGGAATTTGCCATCGCCGATCACGGCGATCTGGCCTTTGACTATGCCGATACCTCGTCATTTCCCGACAAGGTGACCGAGCACATCACCAGCATTCTGGGCGATGGCTGTGCCAGCATTGCCCTGGGCGGCGATCATTTCATCACGCTGCCGATCCTCAAGGCCTATGCACAGAAATACGGGCCCATGTCGGTCCTGCAGTTTGACGCGCATACCGACACCTGGGCCGACGACAACATGGAGCGGATCGACCACGGAACCTTCATGTACAAGGCCGTCAAGCTTGGCTACGTCGATCCCGCACGTTCGGTCCAGGTGGGCATCCGCACGGACAATCCGGATGTGCTGGGCTTCAACATCATCGACGCGCGCGAGGTGCACCTGAGCGGACCGCAGGCGGTCGCGGCGCGGATCAAAGAGATCCTGGGCGATCACCCGACCTACATGACCTTTGACATCGACGCCCTGGATCCGGCCTTTGCGCCCGGCACCGGAACCCCTGTCTGGGGCGGGCTGACCAGCGCGCAGGCGGCCATCATGCTGCGCGATCTGGCGGGTATGAACCTGGTCGGCGGGGACGTGGTGGAGGTTTCGCCACCCTATGACACCACCGGGGCCACTGCGATTGCCGCGGCGCATATCGCGACCGAGATGATCTGTCTCTGGGCCTGGACCCGGCGACAAGCCGCGGGGACTTGAAACAGCGCACAGGCGCGCCAAATTCCGGGGAAGACGTCCAGACATATCGGATACACCCCAAGATGCTCATTCTGAAAACCGTCGCGGCCCTGCTGGTCCTGAGTGCGATCGTGGTGTTAGCCGTTGTTCGGCTTTCACCGTCCGACCCGCGGGTCTGGCACGTCGAGCCCCAGGTGACGGGGAACGAAGATATGGAGATCGGCGTCAAACGCATGCTGGACGGCAATGAGATGCAGTTCCAGCGACTGGATCAGATCATCCGTGACACGGCGCGCACCCGGGTGCTGGCTGGCTCGGTTGCCGAGGGGCATGTGACCTATGTCACCCGCAGCCGCGTCATCGGGTTTCCCGACTATGCGTCGGTCACGTTTCGGGACGGCAGGATAAAGATCCACAGCCGCCTGCGGTTTGGTGGTTCAGATCTTGGGGTCAACAAGGCCCGCGTCGATGGCTGGCTGCAGGCTTTGCGGCAGGGCGGAGGACAAACAGCCCTGCGAAATCTCGCGCCACATCGGCACGTTCAGGGACATCTGGCATTGCGCGGTGAATGACCGCCCGCCGACGTGCAGGCACATGTATTGTCCCAGTTCGACGCGTGATCCGCTTGAATCGGTGCAATAACAATCGACAGTCCGGCCGTTGGGGCCCGTCACATCCGCCAGCCCGGGCATGCCGCCCAGGGTCAGAAGAGCCGAGAAGATCACAAGCTTTTTCATGGCACCACTCTAGCAAAATCCTCTCGAATCTCAAAACACGGTTCCGAGAAGATTGAGCGTATCATTGCTGCTGGCTTGACCCTGCCTGTGCAATCGGCAACTAAACCCCATGCTACCCGAAGACAGACTCGTCCAGATCACCCAAAGGTTTGAATACCTTGAGGCCCGCATGGCCGAAGGTACCGGCGATATTGCCGCGCTTGGCAAGGAATATGCCGAGATCCGGCCGGTGGTCGAACAGATCACGGCCTATCGCACCTTGCTGGAGGACATCGCCGAGGCCGAGGCGATGATGGACGACCCCGACATGCGCGAACTGGCCGAAGAAGAACTGCCGGTTCTGCGCTCTGCCTTGCCCGAGGCGGAACGTGCCCTGCAACTGGCGCTCTTGCCCAAGGATGCGGCGGACGCGCGGCCCGCGATGCTGGAAATCCGTCCCGGCACCGGGGGCGAAGAGGCGGCGCTGTTCGCTGGTGACCTCTTGCGCATGTACCAGCGCTTTTCCGAGGCGCGCGGCTGGAAGTTCGAGATCATCGAAGAGCAGGCCACCGAGCTGGGCGGCATCAAGGAAGTGGTGGCCCATATCACCGGTCAGAACGTCTTTGCCCGGCTCAAGTTCGAAAGTGGCGTGCACCGCGTGCAGCGGGTGCCGGCGACGGAAAGCGGCGGACGGATTCACACCTCGGCGGCGACCGTGGCCGTATTGCCCGAGGCCGAGGATGTCGACATCAAGATCGACCCGAATGACATTCGTATCGACACCATGCGCAGCTCGGGCGCGGGCGGTCAGCACGTAAACACCACCGACTCGGCGGTGCGGATCACCCACCTGCCCACCGGCATCGTCGTGACCAGCAGCGAGAAATCGCAGCACCGCAACCGCGAGATCGCCATGCAGGTGCTGCGCACCCGGCTCTTTGATGCCGAGCGGCAGAAGATCGACAGCGAACGCTCGGCGGATCGCAAATCGCAGGTTGGTTCGGGGGACCGCTCGGAACGCATCCGCACCTACAATTTCCCGCAGGGGCGGATGACCGATCACCGCATCAACCTGACGCTCTACAAGCTGGATCAGGTCATGCAGGGCGATCTGGATGAAATCATCGATGCACTGACGGCTGACGCTCAGGCCGCCGCGTTGGCCGAGATGGCGGAATGACCGGATCACAGCTGCTGGCGCAAGCCACGCGCGCGCTGATCGCAGCGGGCGTACCGGACGCGGGCCGCGATGCGCGGCGGCTTCTGGCGCATGTGCTCAAGGTGCCTCCGGGGCGGCTGACGCTGTTCCTGCCGGAACCTGTCGAAGGGCAACTTCAGGTCATCTTCAACGTCCTGATCGAGCGGCGGTGTGAACGTGTCCCGGTCAGCCATCTGACTGGACGGCGGTTGTTCTACGGGCGCGAGTTCCTGGTCACGCCCGAGGTGCTGGACCCGCGCCCCGAGACCGAGACCCTGATCGAGGTGGCGCTCAGCGCGCCGTTTCACACCGTGCTGGACCTGGGCACCGGATCGGGATGCATCCTGCTGACCTTGCTGGCAGAAACCGAAGAGACGCGGGGGTTCGGTGTCGATCTGTCCCCCGAGGCGCTGAATGTCGCTTTCTGGAACCGCAACGCCCTGAAGCTTGAGGCGCGCGCCGGGCTTGAGCAAGGATCTTGGTTCGAACCGCTGGCCGGGCAGGGGGCGATCTTTGATCTGATCGTCTCGAACCCGCCATATATCGCGGCGGATGAAATGGCCGGTCTGTCCCCCGAGGTGCGCGACCATGAGCCCCGCCTTGCGCTGACCGACGAAGACGACGGCCTAAGCGCCTATCGGGCCATCTGCGCCAAGGCCGGGCCGTTCCTGGCAGCGGGCGGGCGGTTGATTTTCGAGATCGGCGCCACGCAGGGACCCCCCGTGCGCACCCTGATGGAAACCCACGGGTTTCAGGACGTGCAAATCATCCGGGATCTTGACGGTCGCGACCGTGTGGTTTCCGGCACAAAACCGCTGTAACCCGCCGCAAACACGCCGGTTTTAACCGTTTTTTGCCGATTAGCCCTTGTAACAGGACGCGGGACGTGTTTACTCAGATGCATTGCAGCGGTGGATGCCAGTTTGGCGGTCCCGCGCAATACTAAGCCAGAAATTCTTGGGTCTCAGGCAGGTTTGCCCGGAAATTGACGCAAGAAGGTAAATTCAACAGTCACAGACAAGGCTGAATTGCAGAAAATGAGATCGTCCAAATCACGATCGCGGTCCAAGAACAACCGCAACCGTTCGTCTGTCGGCAACGTCGTCAACCGCGTGTTTGACAGCTCGGGCCCCGAGGGCAAGGTGCGTGGCACCCCTCAGCAGATTATTGACAAGTACAACCAGCTCGCCCGCGACGCGCAGTTGTCCAACGACCGCGTGGCCGCCGAGAACTTTCAACAGCATGCCGAGCATTACCTGCGGATGCTGTCCGAAGCGCAGCGCGAACAGGAAGCGCGACGCGAACAGCAGGAACGCGAGAATCGCGAGCGTCAGGCGCAGCGCGACCGCGAACGGGCTGAACGCGACGCCGCCCGCGAGGCGCAGCAGGCTGCCGCACAGGACGCGGCGCCCAAGGACCCGGCCGAAGCGCCGCAACCCGATGTGGTTGATCTTGGCGCGGCTGACGGCGACAGCGGTCTGGTCGACACGCCTGAAAGCAAGACCGAAGCCCCGCCCAAGCCCAAGCCCGCGCGCAAGCCGCGCAAGCCCAAGGCCAAGAAGGTGGAAGACCCTGTTGCCGAGGCTCCGGCCGAGCCCGCCCCGGTTGAGGCCGCGCCTGAGCCTGACACCGCCGAAAAGGCGGCTGAGTAATCGCTCAGGCCTGCGCCACGGCGCGGGCCAGCGCGCAAAATGCTTCGAGCGGGACCTGCTCGGCCCGCTCGGTGGGTTTGATCCCCGCTGCCAGAATCCTGTCCTCGATATCCGGTGCCAGCCCCTTCAGGGCCGCCCGCAGCATCTTGCGGCGCTGGTTGAAGGCCTTGGCGACGACGCGTTCCAGAACCTTGGGATCGGCCGGAAAGCGCGGCTCGGGCAGGGCACGCAGATGCACGACGGCCGAGCTGACCTTGGGCGGCGGTGTGAAAGCCCCCGGCGGCAGTGACAACACGATGCGCGCATCAGCCCGCCATTGCGACAGGATCGCCAGACGGCCATAGGCCTTGCTGCCCGGCGTCGCGACGATGCGTTCGGCCACCTCGCGCTGGAACATCAGCGTCAGGGTCGACCAGAACGGCGGCCAGTCCCTGGGCGTCAGCCAGCGCACCAGAAGTTCAGTCCCGACGTTGTAAGGCAGGTTGGCCGCAATCGCGATTGGCGGGGTCAGATGCGCCAGGGGATCAACCTCCAGCGCGTCGCCTTCGATCACCTGCAGGCGGTCCGGATAGGCCGCTGCGATCTCGGCCAAGGCGGGCAGGCAGCGGCTGTCCTTTTCGATGGCCAGCACCCGGCGCGCGCCCTCGGCCAAAAGCCCCCGGGTCAGACCGCCCGGGCCGGGGCCGATTTCCAGCACGTCCATGCCTGACAGGTCCCCGGCCTGCCGGGCAATCTTGGCGGTCAGGTTCAGGTCCAGCAAAAAGTTCTGACCCAGCGATTTGCGCGCCGACAGTTGGTGTGTCGCGATCACGTCGCGCAGCGGGGGCAGGGTGTCGATTCCGCTCATGACTGTACCTGTGCCAGTTTCCATGCCAGCCGCAAGGCCTCGACCGTCGAGGTCGGGTTGGCCACGCCCTGTCCCGCGATGTCCAGCGCCGTGCCGTGGTCCGGTGAGGTGCGGATGAAGGGCAGGCCCAGTGTCACGTTCACCCCGCGGTCGAAATCAAGCGTCTTGATGGGGATCAGCGCCTGGTCGTGGTACATGCAGATCGCGGCGTCATAGCCCGCGCGGGCGCGGGCGTGGAACATCGTGTCTGCAGACATCGGGCCCATCAGGGTCATCCCCTCACCCCGCAGCTTTTCCAGAACCGGCGCGATCAGCGTGATCTCATCCCGACCCATGTTGCCGCCTTCCCCCGCGTGTGGGTTCAGACCCGCGACCGCCAGACGGGGCTCAGCAATGCCGAACTGTCGGCGCAAGGCGTCATGCGTGATGCGGATGCGGCTTTCCAGCAGATCGGGTGTCAGCGCAGCCGAGACCTGATCCAACGGTATGTGGATTGTCACGGGCACCACCCGCAGCTGGTCCGAGGCCAGCATCATCACAACATCTTCTTGCCCGGCAAGCGCCGCCAGATACTCGGTATGGCCCGGATATGCGAACCCGGCGCCGTCTTGCAGCGCCTTCTTGTGGATCGGCAGGGTACAGATGGCAGAGGCAAGGCCCTGCTGCACCAGATCGACAGCCCGGGCAATCACGTCGATCACACCCTGAGCCTGCGCGGGGGCGGGGCGCCCCGCCACGCGCGCACCCGAAAAGCCATGCGGCAGAACGGGCAAGACCGAGGCCGGGACATGACCGGCCTGCGCCGGGGTCTCGATCACCTCGATGTCCGCCTCTGCGGGCAGGTGATCCGGATCGCCGATCAGGAAAAACGGCACCTCTGCACCAAGGACGTGACGCGCGGCAAGGGCCAATTCGGGGCCGATGCCTGCGGGCTCACCACAGGTGAGCGCGACGGGCGGATGGGTCATTGGTCCAGAATACGTGCGTCGGATCGCAGCTGTGCAAGGAAGCTGTCGGCAAAGCCCGATAGACGCTGGTTGCGCAGCCCGTTTGCCAGGTTCTGTCGCGCTTCGTCGTCCACGATGGTCATGGTGCGACCACACAGCATCAGCAGAACCAGCGTCTGGCCGTCGTTGCGGGTCAGGGCGGTCGAAATCTCGCCCGCGTCCAGTTGTTCCAGCTCTGCGGCAATATCGGTCGGGATTTCTGCGGGCGTCTGGGTCACGCGCAGCAGCCGTTCTTCGGGTTGGCCCACTGCAACGCCATACAGGTCGTCACACCGGTCTACACGGGCTTCGATGCGCGCGGCCTGTTTCAGGGCCTCGGCAGACCGGCCACCCGGTATCAGGTATTGCGCGTATTCGAGTGCCGCGGCCTGTGGCGCGGTATAGGTGGTTTCCTCGATGGCACGCAACTGGAACAGCGCAACGGCGTTCGGAAGCGGCAGCGGGTCGGTCACTTCACCGGGTGCCAGACCCAGAACCAGAGGTTGCAGCACTGGGGGCAGCTTGTTCAGCGGCTGCCATCCCAGGCGGCCACCTGCGCCACGCGATGGCGTCGCCGAATACTGGCGCGCGGCCTGCGAGAATTTCGTGATATCGGTGTAGCGCGAAATTTCGCCTGCAATCTCGCGCACCTGATCTTCTTGGCCGGGCTGAATCGGGATGATGATCTCTGACAGCAAAACCCGCACGTTGCTCTGGCCCGTGGCGCCTGCCGAGGCGCGGTCGATCTCGTCTTCGCTGGCGGCCGCACGGGCCCCGAAGCGTCCCTGCACCAGGATCCTCCAGGCAAGGCCTGCATAGATGAAGTCGCGGAAGGTTTCCTCGGCCACGCCGGCCGCGACGATGTTCTCGACGAATTTTTCGCGCGTCAGGTCGGCCCGCGCGGCGAATTCGGCCATGCCGTCCAGCAGGTCCTGTTCGCTGGGATCCACCCCGAACTGCCGCGCCGCCTGAACCCGCAGGCGATCATCGATCAACTGTTCGCGCGCGACCTCGCTTGGGTCGCCTGCCGCGTTCAGAAAGATCAAAAGGCGTTTGCGCTGTTCCAGCTCGAAATAGGTGATGGCGTCGCCATTCACCTGGATTGCCGGCGAAAACAAACCCTGCGCAAAGGCGGTGCCCGCGCCCAAAGGCAGCATGGCGAGACTGAGCAGACACAGGAAGAGGCGCATGGCGTGTTTCATATTGGGTCCTAGGGCCCGCAGCTGCGGGCTTCGTGTTTGGCTGACCCTCCGGTGCTGAATCCCTTGAGGGAGACCGTCAGGCCAAAGTCTGTGGATGGCTCGAGATTAGTGGAAGTGGCAAAGCGGCGCGAGACCGAAAAGCCAACGTCGATGCATTCGTTGCTGTAGTCCAGCCCCACACCGGCCCGTGCCATGCGGTTATCCGCCAGATCGTAGCGCCAATTCGCCGATCCGGTCCAGTTCCGGCTGACCTGATAGGCCCCATCAAAGGACCATTCGGATTGGGTTTTCGGGCGGTTTTCCGCCGGGTCGGCGCGCAGCAGAATGTAAGAGGCCGCCAGGTCAAAGGTTTCGTTCGACCAGATCGCCCGCGCCTCGGCTTTGGAAAAGCCGTCTTGATCGGCCAGCAGTCCGCGGGCCAGGAAGTCCAGGCCGGTCCCGGTGCTGAGGCCCGTGGCGATCAGCCAGTCCGAAGTTCGGCCATCCAGACCCGACGACAGGGTCAGCCGGGTGTCGGCAGTATCGCGCCAGACCCGGCCCACCGTCAGCGCCGAGCGCCAACCGCCGTCATTCAGATGCCAGACCCAACGGAAGCCCGCCGCGCGCGTCACACCGCGCTCTCGCGCGTCGTCCTCGGGGAACCGCGAGAGGGTCAGAAGGTTCGCTTCGTCAAATTCGACACGTGTGCTTTCTTCGTTCGGCAGGTTCGGACGGTCGCCACCAACCCAGCCAAGCTGCGCGACGGGCTCGATCAGGTGTCGACCCGCGCCTGCGCTGCGCACCAGCGGCCAGCGCAACTCGATTGCGGCCGCCGGTGTGACCTGGGACACGCTGGATGCAGCGGTGCTGTCCTGCGCGACCTGGAAGGCGTCGGCCCAGAGCTGGCCAGTCAACCCGACGCGCACACCGGCGGGCAGGGTCCAGCGGCGGCGCCAGCTAAGCTCGGCGTTCAGACTGCTGACGTCGCGGCCCAGGATATCCAGGTTTGAATATCGCGAATGACTGTGGGCGCTGGCGCCCAGCCTCAGTTCTCCGCCCAGGGCGCGCGGGAAAAGCCGCTTTTCATAAACTGTCTCCAGCACGGCTGTTGGCAGGGTGCTGTTGTTTTCTCCGTCTCGAAGGCTTTCGAAAAGGATCAGCTCCGCCGAGGTGTATTCGTACCGCTTGACCCGGCTGACGCCGATGGCGCTGTCCAGTCGATCCTTGTCGGAATACCGGTAGTCCGAAAGATACGCACTGTCGGTTGTCGCTTCGATGTCGAACGTCAGCACAAAATCGCGGGCCAGGTCGAACTGGCCTTCGGCGAACAGGTAGCCGCGCCAATCGCGCTTGGTCAGGCTGTCGAGCGAAAACGCCGTATTGATCTCGATATCGCCATATCGGAACGCGCGCCGGTACCGGGTTTCAAGCGTCCGGGTCCGGGTCGACAGATAGGGCGTGAACGTCAGGTCCTGATGAGCGCCGATCGGGATGAAATACGGGATCTTGACCCCGAACCCCAGGATCGTGTTCGACTTGATGGTCGGTATCAGGAACCCCCGCGCCCGCTTCAGCGTCGGGTCCGGAAGTCGCAACCGAGGCAGATAGAAAACGGGCAGATCCATGAAACGCAGTTGAGCGTTGTCGAAGTAGAGCTGCTGGCCCTCCTGGTCATGGATCACCCGGCTTGCCCGAATTTGCCAGAGCGGCACCTCGTTGGCGCAGACATGGCACGAGGTCGCCGCCACGCGTCGCAACTCGGTATAGCGGCCATCGACCCGGCGTGCCTCGGCTGCGGCCAGTTGCAACTGTTCGTCCAGAACGACCCGCGCGCCCTTCAACAAGGCGTTTTTCAGATCGGCATCAATGGTGCCCCGGTCCGCCAGCACCAGCTGCCCCGAGGTATCCGTGATCCGGATCGGTCCTTCCAACGCGATGGTTCTTTCGTCCTGGTCATAGACGATCCGGTCTGCGGTCAGCCGGATGCCGTCCTGAAACACCTCGACGTTGCCTTCGGCGACCAGTTGATTGGTCCCGACCACATAGACCCGGTCGGCCACCAGAAGGGCCGCATCCTGCGCCAGCACCCGCAAGGGTACGAGGCACAGCAGGATCAGGGCAACGAGTCGGACCAAGCGCGTCATCCATCCTCCATATGCAGGATCAGCCCCAAGGCCAACATCAGAGCGGCGACCGGCGGCGCCCAGGCCGCCAGCATGGCGTTCAATTGCCCGTTTTCCCCAAGGATCTGGGCGAAGTTGCGAATGTAGTAGAGGCCAAAGCCCAACAGGATCGACGACAACACGGCAACGCCAGTGCGGCCCAGCCGCGAATGCCGCATCGTGAAGGCAGCTCCCACCAGAACCATGGCCACCAGGAACATGGGCCGCGCCAGCTCCATCTGCATCCAGACCACATGACGCCGGGCCGAGAATCCGGCCAGATCAAGCTGGCGGATGAATTCGGGCAGATCCCAGATCGAGATCGCCGAAGGCGTGCCGAAACTGCCTCGGATCCGGTCTTGCGTCAGCGTCGATGGCACGATCAGCTCATCAAAATGCTGCGCGCCTTCCTCGGGGTTCACGCCGGCGGCCAGGGGCCAGACCTTGGCGTTGATCAACTGCCATTCCCCGGTGCGCAGCCGGGCCTCGTCGGCCTCGATCCGCCGTTCGGGGCCACCACCGGCGGCATAGGCGACAAAGCTGACGTCATAAAGAATGGTTGCCTCGGGATTGGCCCGCAGTGCACGGATCACCGTCTGGCTTTGCCCGTCGCCCTGGCGCAACCAAAGCCCTTCGCTGCCGATGGACAGGGCGTTGACGCCGCCGGTCCGGTGCATCTCGCGCAGGTCGTGATAGCGTTTTGACGTCGCTGCCACGATCGGGTTCATCATCGCCACGGCCAGCACGCCAATGACCGCGGCAACACCCACAGGGCCGGCCAGCACGCTGAGGCCGGATCGCCCCGCAGCCCGGGCCACAACCAGCTCGGACGAACGGGCAAGGCCAAGAAACAGTGCGATGGTGCTGAGGATCGTGATCAGCGGAAGGATCTGATACAGCCCCTCGGGCGTGTTCAGCAGCGCCAGAACAAAGACTTCGCCAAAGGTGGCGTCATTGAAGCGGCGCACCTGTTCGATCAGGTCCAGCAGCATCAGGAAAGCGAAAAACACCGTTGCGACGGTCGCAAAGGTCCAGAAGAAGCGGCGCGCGAAATAGAGATGTAGGATCATGCCGCCACCTCTTGCACTTTTCGGCGTGGACGGAACGGGCGCGCCGCCCATCCAAGAAAGGCAGCCGACAGACCCAGCCCCACCAGGCTGGGCACGTAGATCAGCGGCCAAAGCATCGGGTTGCCGCGCACCGGGCTGGTGATCATGCCCTCGATCAGTTTCACGACAACCAGAAGGAAGATCGCCAGCACGATCTGTCGCCCCACGCCAAACCGGGAAAACCCTCCGACCAGCAGCGTCGAGAAACCGATCATCGCGGCAACGACGGCAAGGGCCGGTTGCTGGAATCGCGAATGCGCGTGTTCCAGGATCCGTCCCGGTGCTTCGCCGGTTTCCTCGGAAACCGCCTGAACCTGCGTCAACAGTTCCAGGGTCGAGATATGCCGGATGCTGCGCGCCAGATCCCCGTCCGAGACGATCAGCCCGCTGATGTCATAGGAAAAGTCCGAGAAGTTGGTCGTTGCCAGCCGCTGCGTTGCATAGTCCAGCGTCTGCGCCATGCCACGCAGCATCACCAGCCGGGGGCCGTCGTCGCTGCGCAACAGGAACGCGCTTTGGGCCGTGTAGGTGATGCTGCGCTCTTCGCGGCTGCGGTCAGACAGAAAGACGTCTTGCAGCTCTCCGGTCTCGTCGATGTCGCGGATGTAAAAGGTGATGCCTTCGCTGGGATGCAGGAACACGCCTTCACGCAAGAGCCGCGCGCTGACGCTGCCCGAAATCTCGACCTCGCGTTCTTTCAGCTGGGCCAGACTGCGGGGCACAAGGATGTTGCTGAGGGTCAGCATCATCAGCATGACGATCAGCCCAAAGACCATCACCGGGCGGGCCAGCCGCCAGGGCGAATAGCCCGTGGCCTGCACGACGGTCAGCTCGGATTCGCTGGACAGCCGGTTGGTCACGTAGATCGCCGCCGCAAAGGTCGCCATCGGCAGGACGGTGTGGATCACCGGCGGCAGGCTCAGCGCCGTGAATTCCAGGAACACACCTGCCGAATGCCCGTCTGCAATAAGCCGGTCAAACAGCAGAACGGCCCGGTTGATCCAGTACACGGACACAAGGACAAGCGCGAAGAATCCGAAAAGGACCATGAGCTGCGACAGGACATATCTGTCGAATCTTGCCACGTGTTTCCCCAAAACCCACAAAATCTAGTTGCAGCTTATACGATCCGGACGTGGCCGAAAACTGCTTCTGGTCAATGGCGGCGCGCCAGATTACCTGTAGTGGAAAGAAACCGCCGATAAGAGGGGTCCGGCTATGACAGACGTGCGCGAAATTCACTTTCAAGAGGTAGACGTCGAGGCCTTTGCCACCGCAGAGGGACGGATTGCAGTGATCGTTCCCGAAGATGGCAAGCTGGACGTGTCGGGTCGTCGCCTGAACCGCCTGACCCGTGGGGCGCTGCAACGGGCCGTCGCCTCGGAAAAGTGGGGGAAACTGAAAGACGGGCAGGTGCTCAGCCTGTCGTTTCCCGTCGGATTGGCCGCCGAGGCGCTGGATATCCTGCGCCTGTCGCGCAACCCCAAGCCGGAACAGGCGCGCGCCGGCGGTGCCGCACTCGCGCGTGCGGCAGGCAGCGCGTCGATGCTGATTGCTGGCGGGTCGACCAAGCGGCTGGATCAGTTGGCATTGGGCCTTGCCCTGCGCGGATACAGTTTCACATCGCACAAGACCGCAGATGACACGCCGCTCGGTGCCGCCCACATTCTTTGCAGTCGTTCGGCCGAGGTGGCTGAAACGGCCCAGACGGCCATTGCGATTGCCGAAGGCGTTACCTTTACCCGTGATCTGGTTAACGAACCGGCCAACGTGTTGACGACCACCGAATTCGCCGATCGTCTGGAAGCGATGCGGGGCATCGGGCTCGAGGTTGACGTCCTGGACGAGGCGCAGCTCGAAGAGCTGGGCATGCGGGCGCTCTTGTGCGTGGGGCAGGGCAGTGAAAGCCCTTCGAAAGTTGTGGTGATGCGCTGGAAGGGCGGCGAAAGCGGCGCGGCTCCGCTGGCGCTGGTTGGCAAGGGCGTGGTGTTCGACACCGGCGGTATCTCGTTGAAGCCCGCAGGCGGCATGGAAGACATGACCATGGACATGGGCGGCGCGGGTGTCGTGGCTGGTGTCATGCGCACGCTGGCCTTGCGCAAGGCCAAGGCCAACGTCGTCGGCCTGGTGGGCCTGGTCGAGAACATGCCTTCGGGCAATGCGGTGCGCCCCGGTGACGTGGTGACCTCGATGAAGGGCGACACGGTCGAAGTGGTCAACACCGACGCCGAGGGCCGTCTCGTGCTGTGTGATGTCATGTGGTACGCGCAGGAAACCTATCGCCCTGCCGCGATGATCGATCTGGCGACCCTGACCGGCGCCTGCATCATCGCGCTTGGCCATGAACTTGCGGCGACCTATTCGAATGACGAACCGCTGGTCTCGGCCTTCCTGAAGGCAGCCGAGGCCGAGGGCGAGGGCGCCTGGCGGATGCCACTGGGGCAGGCCTATGACGATATGCTGAAATCACCGGTGGCCGACATGAAGAATATCGGCGGACGGCCTGCGGGGTCGGTCACGGCCGCGATGTTCCTCAAGCGGTTCGTCAAGGACGACACCCCCTGGATCCACCTTGATATCGCCGGGGTCGCCCATGTGGCACGCGATCTGACCCTGTCGCCCAAAGGGGCCACCGGGTGGGGCGTGATGGCGCTGAACCGGCTGATCGCTGACAAGTTCGAGGCCCGCCAGACCTGATGGGCGCCGCGTATTTCTACCATCTGACCCGGCGTCCGCTGGAAGAGACCTTGCCCGTTCTTCTGGGCCGGTCGCTGGATGCCGGTTGGCGGGTGGTTGTGCGCGGGCAGGATGCGGCACGCATGGACTGGCTGGATCAGAAGCTGTGGCTGGGCCCGGACGAAGGCTTTCTGCCGCATGGCCTGGCGGGTGGGCCGCATGATGCCGACCAACCGATCCTGTTGACCACGGACGCAGACACCCCCAATGCCCCGGCTTGTCTGATGACCGTCGATGGTGCCGAGGTCGCCGCAGACGAGGTGCAAAGGCTGGAACGTGTCTGCATCCTGTTCAACGGCGATGACCCGGCCGCCGTCGACGTCGCCAGACGGCAGTGGAAGTCTTTGACGGATGCCGGATGTTCGGCCCAATACTGGTCCGAAGAAAGTGGTCGCTGGGAGAAAAAGGCAGAAAAGTAAAAGGCTTACCTCTGCAGGACCAATCGTCCATTGCTGATTTCCAGTCGGTCAAAGCGCTGAAGGTAGGACATGCCCAACAGCGATTTGTCCATCTGCCCGCCGTTCACCTGAGCCCGAACGTTCCGGTCAAGAACCTCGCCCAGGCGGACCTCTTCCAGCACCACGGGGGCGGTGCGCACAAGCCCGTTGGCTGTCATCGCCTCGTTGAAAAAGTTCAGTGATTGCAGATCCAGACCCGCCCGCTCGGCGTCGTCGCGGGTCAGCACCACGCCGGTGGCGCCCGTGTCCACGACAAAGGTCACGTTTCGGCCGTTCAGTTCAAGCTGAAGGTAATAATGCCCATCGCGAGCGCGTGGAACTTCGATGGTGCCGGTGCCGGTAAAGACGGCCTGGCTGGTCACGTCGCGCCGGACATCTTCCCACAGCCCCACGGCGGCGATGGCCCCGATGAAAATCAGCGCCCAGGCCGCCGCCTGCTTGATCTTGGTGCCAAGGCTATCGCGATTGTGCACGACCAGCCAGACCACCAGGGCCGAGCCCAGCACGACCAGGTAGACCAGATTGTCGATTTCCACGTTTTGCATCACTGGGGCCTCGTGTCTTACATCAAAGACATAGGCGTGCGGCCGGGCAAAGTGTAGACCTAGCTCACAAAGCCGTAATCCCGGATGCCGTCCAAGACGAACTGAACCGACAGCGCCGCAAGCAACATGCCCAGCAGGCGGGTGACCACCGTGATGCCCGTGCGGCCCAGCAGGCGCTCGATAACGCTGGCGGTCATGAACAGTGCCAACACGATCAGGATCACGCCCAGCATCACGCCAATGATCGCGGCAAGACCGGCGGCATCCTGGGTCTGGCCGCCCAGCAGGATCATCGAGGCAATCGCACCCGGGCCCGCGATCAGCGGAATGGCGACCGGAAAAACCGAAGGGTCCGGGGTTTCGTCGTCGTGCCCGGCCTTGTCTTCGCGCCGCTTGGTGCGGCGCTCGAAGAGCATGTCGAGCGCGGTCAGAAACAACAGGATGCCGCCCGCGATCTTGAAGGCGGCCATCGAAATGCCCACCGCGCCCAAGAGTGCCTCGCCAAAGAAGGTGAACAGCAACAGGATCCCCGTGGCCACCGTGCAGGCGCGCAGGGCGACCCGCCGTCGGTGTTGGGACGAGGTGCCCTGGGTCAAGGCGATGAAGACCGGCGTCAGACCGATCGGATCGACGACCACAAAAAGCGTGACAAAAGAGGTGATCAGAAATCCGGTATCCATGGTTATGGGCTAGTGCCTGCGCGACGCGCTGTCCAGTGCCCCAGGCGGCGCGGATTGCGGAATACCCGACTTGACGCAAATGCGCCGTAAGGGCCTAATGACCGGGTATTTGAACGTGAGCTATGAAAGACAAGGTTATGAAGAAACTCTTTTTTTCTGTTGCACTTGCCTTTGCCGGCCTGTCGACATCCGCATCGGCGCAACTGGTTCTGCAGGGCGAAACAAACGAATACTACGGCGAAGCTCGCGGTTGGAGCGTCCATGCAATCCGTGGGTATGACGGTGCCGCATCGTGCCGAGCGCATCGCGGGAACGGGTACGATCAAGAGATTCTGTTCGAGGCAGGTACGGCTTTGCATCTGCTCGTTCCGTCGAACCTTTATGACCGGTGGGCCGGTGCCGCCATGTGGATCGACGGACGCGCCTATGACCGGCAGGTTGGGCTGGACGCAGGTTATGCCCGCATGGAGCTGGATTGGGACACCCGTCAGGCGCTGATGAAGGGCAATACCCTGAAATTGCAGATTGTTGGTGAATATGCCCGAACCTATTCCCTGCGCGGCAGCACGGCGGCCATTCTCAAGGCCGAGGAATGCTGGAAGTCCGGATTCGGTCGCCACGCCGCAACCAATGGCCACAAGCAGCAGCAAGGCCATGTCACGGCACCGGTGCATGTTGACGGTTGGAACATCGGCTACGCCTCGCACAGCCGCGGCGTGTTTCGTCAGCGCACCGACGGGTCCTGGGTGGAAGAGGGCGACGACGGTTCGCGGTTCTTCTTTCTCGAAACGGGGCGTGACCGGGACAACGTTTATCTGGATGATCCCACCCGCGATCTGCAGATCGCCATCAACGCGGCGCAAGGCGTCATCTACTGGGCGCAGGCGGGAGGTCCCTGGCAGGTTCTGTACCGCACCCATGATCTGAACGTCTATGTCAGCGATCGGGCGGGCTGAAGCCTGCCTCGAAGCACCCGGATAGGCCGGATTGCGGCCTATCTGGGCAGGTCACGCAGCGGGGTGTCGCCGGGGTGAAACGCCCAATCGGGGACCGCGATATCCCATTGCGCCCATGTCGTTCGCCCGGTGGGATTGCGCGTGAAGTCACATTCCAAGCCTGAATCTCCCAGAACAACCGTTCCACCGTCAACCCGCGCGGCGGGAATGCGGTCGGCGTAAAAGGTGACGCTGACCTCTTCCGCCCAGGCCCAAAAGTGCGCGCAGGCATGGATGCGCTGCGGATCTGTTGGTGCCTCGGGTCGCGGCACCGGCCCGACCGAGATGCCGAATTGCCCGGCCTGGTCCACGGTCTCGATCCAATACATCTGGTCATGTGGGGTCGAAATCATCCGGGCAAACAGGTCGGGGTGAAAGGCGGGAAGTCGGCGTACGAATTCAGAAATCGTCAACAGTGCCGCGTCATAGGCCCGGGCAACTGTCGCTTCTGAAAACTGGCCTTGCGCCACGTTCAGTTTGGGCGCGTGAAAGCCAAGCCGAGCGGTCGGATGCATCGTCCGCCACGGACGGAATCCCGTCGGCCAATCGTCGATCTCGTGATCCGCAGCCAGCGTGCTGCCACCCATGAAAATGATGGAACAGGCGCTTTCACAGCGTGTACTGGCCTCGATCCGGGTGCCGATCCGAGAGGTCTGAAGGAACTCGGCAATGCGGATGCCTTCAAGGAAGGACCCGCCGGGGCTGTTCAGGCAGACCACGGCCTGCGGGTCGGGGGCAACCGACTGGAACCGGGCAAGGTCGCCTTTTTCCACAAGCCCCTCGAAGCGGTGGGTGCACCCCGGTTCTGCGGTGGGATACCCCACTTCCAAAGAAAGCCTTGTGTCGGGCGACAATGCACCAGCCGTGACGCCGGACGTCCAGATCAAGGTGGTCAGCGTCAACGCCCGCAGCATCGGTCTTTCCCAAATGACAGTCGTGCCAGTGGATATGACGCCCGAATGCCTTGGCCTGTCAACGGCTTAGCGCGTCTCGGCGGCCTCGAGCTTTTCGCTGGCCGCCATCCAAAGCGCCTCGGCCCGTTCCAGGCCTTCTTCGACCTCGGCGAACTTGCGGTTCCACTGTTCCAGCTCGGTGACCTTGCCTTCTTCGTAAAGCGCAGGGTCGGCCAGCTTGGCGGACAGCTTGTCGTGCATTTCCATGATCTTGGCGACGCGATCTTCGCATTTTCGCACTTCGGCGCGCAGCAGCAGGATCTGATCGCGCGACGGGCGCGCGGCCTTGGGCTTTTCGACCTTGGGTTTCGCCGGCTTGTCCGAGGCAAGGAGCATCGTGCGATAGGCATCCAGATCGTCGTCATAGGGCCGCACCGAGCCGTCTTTGACCAGCCATAGCCGGTCGGCCACCAGGCTGAGCAGGTGCATGTCGTGGCTGACCAGAACCACGGCGCCGGAATAGGCGGTCAGCGCCTCGACCAGCGCCTCGCGGCTTTCGATGTCAAGGTGGTTCGTCGGTTCGTCGAGGATCAGCAGGTGCGGCGCATCAAGTGTGGCCAGCAGCAGCGAGAGACGGGCTTTCTGGCCTCCTGAAAGGCGGCCAACCTCGGTTTCCGCCTGATCCGCGCCCAGACCAAAGCCCGCCAGTTGCGCCCGCAGGCGCGACGGCATCGTGTCGGGGCGTTCCCGCTGTAGGTGCTGCAGCGGCGTTTCGTCAATGTGCAGCTCATCGACCTGATGCTGGGCGAAATAACCGATCCGCAGTTTCGAACTGCGGTTGATCGTGCCCTCGGCCAGCTTCAGCCGGTCGCTCAGCAGCTTGGACAGGGTCGACTTGCCCTGACCGTTTTTGCCCAGCAGAGCAATCCTGTCGTCCTGGTCAATCCGCAGGTCCAGCCGTTTCAGCACCGGAGGGCCGTCATAGCCCACGGCCCCGCCTTCGATCCGGATGATCGGCGGCGACAGCTCATCGGGCTGGGGGAAGGTGAAGACCCGCTTGGCGGCCTCTTCCGGCGCGGTGACGATGTCCATCTTCTCGATCATCTTCAGACGCGCCTGCGCCTGTTTCGCCTTTGACGCCTTGTAGCGGAAGCGATCCACAAAGCTTTGCATGTGCGCGCGGCGCTCGGCCTGTTTGCGGGCCATGGCGGCCTGGATCGCGCGTAGTTCGGCACGCTGTTTAGCGAACTGGTCGTAGGGGCCCTGATAGAAGGTCAGGCGTTTTTCTTCGAGGTGCAAGATGCCGCCCACAGCCCGGTTCAAAAGCCCGCGGTCGTGGCTGATGATGATCACCGTGTGGGGGTACTTGGCCAGATAGGCCTCAAGCCACAGCGCACCTTCGAGGTCCAGATAGTTGGTGGGTTCGTCCAAAAGCAGCAGATCGGGCTGGGCAAACAGCACGCCCGCCAGCGCCACGCGCATCCGCCAGCCACCTGAGAAATCGCTGCAGGGGCGTTTCTGATCCGCATCATCAAATCCAAGCCCCTTGAGGATCGACGAGGCCCGCGCCTCGGCCGACCAGGCGTCGATGTCGGCCAGCCGGGTCTGCACCTCGGCGATGCGGCCTGGGTCCTGGGCCGTCTCGGCCTCGGCCATCAGCGCTGCGCGTTCGGTGTCGGCCTCTAGCACCGTGTCCAGCAGCGAGGTCGCCGAAGCCGGCACTTCCTGTGCCACGCCCCCGATCTTGGCGCGCGAGGGCAGCTCGATCGACCCGCTTTCCAGCGCCAATTCACCCCGGATGATCCGAAACAGCGTTGTCTTGCCCGCACCATTCGGCCCGACCAGCCCCACCTTGTGGCCATCGGGGATCGTGGCCGAGGCACCGTCGAACAGAGGGCGGCCTTCGACCGCGTAAGAGATGTCGGAAATCTTCAACATATGCGCGCAGTGCCACGCGGCCGGGGGGCTGTCAACGCGGGCCAGCCGATTGCGGGCTTTCCAAACGCGACACCCCATGCTAACGGGCGCGCAATATTCACGTTTGACCACGGAGTTCCCCAGATGGCCACCGAACGCACCCTGTCGATCATCAAGCCCGATGCCACCCGCCGCAACCTGACCGGCAAGATTAACGCCAAGTTCGAAGACGCCGGCCTGCGCATCGTTGCGCAGAAGCGTATTCACCTGTCGAAAGCCCAGGCGGGCGTGTTCTACTCGGTCCACGCCGAGCGCCCGTTCTATGACGAACTGTGCGAATTCATGGCATCTGAGCCGGTTGTTGTTCAGGTTCTCGAAGGTGAAGGCGCCATTGCAAAGAACCGCGAAGTCATGGGCGCGACCAACCCCGCCGACGCGGCCCCCGGCACCATTCGTGCCGAGTTTGCAGAATCGGTTGGCGAAAACTCGGTCCACGGTTCGGATGCTCCGGAAACCGCCGCCGAAGAGATCGCATACTTCTTCTCGGGTCTCGAACTGGTCGGCTAATCGCCGTCAAATCGTCGAAATCCTGAAGCAATCGTTAAGCCGTGCCCTGAATCAGGGCGCGGCTTTTTCCGTTGAGGCAGAGACAGACATGAGACTTTGGGCATCCCGCAGCACCGAGACGGTGTTTGAAGCCAAACCCTATCTGAAGGTCGTGCGCGAGGCGGTTGAACTGCCCGATGGCCGCCGGATCGACGATTTCTATCAGGTGCAGCTGCGCAGCTTCACCTCGGTGGTGCCGATTGACGACGAAGGCCGCATCACCGTCCTGCGCCACTACAAGCACGGCCCCCGCCGTATCACGCTCAGCTTTCCCGGAGGCTTTCTGGAACCCGAAGAGGCCCCCCTGCGCGGTGCGCAGCGTGAGCTGGCCGAGGAAACCGGAGTTTCCGGCGGGCGCTGGACCGATCTGGGCACCTTTACCGACAATGGAAACCAGCGCGGCTGCCGGGGGTACTACTTCCTTGCGCAGGGCTGCGAAGTGACCGGTGTGCCGGATGACGGTGACCTGGAAGAGATGGAAGTGCTGCAAATGACCGTGGCCGAGGTCGACGCGGCCATGCGCGATGGCGCCTTTGCAATCGTACACGATGTGGCAAACTGGGGTCTGGCGCGGCCTTACCTCTGATCAGCCGCGCAGCTCGTCGCGGACCTGCATCAGGATCTGGCCCAACCGGTTCAGACCCGTGCCATCCTGCCCACCGCCCCAATAGTAATCCATCGGGGCGTTTTCCACGATTTCTTGCGCGCCCGTGCTTAGCAGCAGGGCGCGCGGCGCTTCGTGTGTGCGGAACTTTACTCTGACCGCCTCTAGCATCAGAGTGTCCTTGACCTCTTCCCAATCGGTGCGCAGCGGTAGTTTTCGCGTCATGCCAAGCGCCTTGGCATCCTTGGGGCGGTTCGCCTTGCGGATCTTTTCGCGGTAGTCAGCGTCGTGAAACTTCTGTGCCTGGAAATAGTGTTCGACCGTGCGCCACCACTGGCCCTGCATCTCGACACCGTAGGGGGCGAAGTTTGAAAACTCGGCGTAAGGGTCTGTTTGCGCGTAGAAATAGATCGTCATGCTTTGGGCTTTTCGATCACACCAATTGCATCCATCATCGCCTCGAAGGCGTGGTCATCCGTCGGACGCCGCGCCGCCTTGAGCGCGTCGAACCTGGCACGCAGGGCGTCTTTTTCCTTGCCCTTGCAATCGTTCCACGGCCGTCCCTGCAAGGCCATGTGCAACACGTAAAAGCCGATGAAATGAGGTCGCGTTCCGGCGGCCAACATCTTGGCATAGGCCTCGTCCGCGCCTATCTCGCGCAGGGTCTCGGCATCGGGGATGCCGGCGCGCTTGCAGGCCTGCTCGACAGCGGGTCCGAGGTTGCGGATGGACGAGATCGGCGTCGACATAGAGCGTCAGCGGTCCAGCAGGGGATCGACCTCGGCAGCGCTCAGGCCCACGGAGAGGCCCGAGAAATCGCCCTCGTCGAACATGGCGCGCGCGGTGTCGTGGATTACGCGATGGGTCACGCGTGCCAGCGACGAGCCAAGCGAGATGCGCGCTGCCCCGGCGCGGGCGAAATCGGCGACATGGGCCTTGGTGAAGGGGCCAGCGGCCAGCGCGTTCACGGGCACATCGACCGAGGCGCAGATCTGTGCCAACCCGTCGAACCCCGGCGGCACCGGCACATAGACGCAATCCGCCCCGGCCAAAGCAAAGGCCTGAACCCGGCGGATCGCCTCGTCCAGATCATAGGCGCGGTGCATGACGCCATCCGCGCGGGCGGTCAGGACAAAATCCTGCGACAGCGCGCGAGCGGCGGCAGAGGCGGCGCGGATGCGTTCGACTGTCAGGTCAAATTCGTAAGGCGTGCTGCCGGGCAGGTCGATGTCTTCGATGCAGATCCCGGCAAGACCCACCTCGGCCGACAGGCGCACGGTCTCGGCGCAGGTCTCGGGCGCGCTGCCAAAGCCGTTTTCGAAATCGCCCTGCACTGGTACGGCGACGGCAGAGACCAGATCCTGCGCATGGGCCAGTGCCTCGTCCCGAGTGACATTGCCCAGATCGGGCCGGCCCAGCGTAAAGGCATGCGCGGCGGAAGAGGTCGCAATGGCCTTGGCCCCCAGCGATTCGAGCATCCGGGCCGATCCCCGGTCCCAGGCATTGGCCAGGATGAAGGGATCGCCGGGCACATGCAGCGCGCGGAACGCCGCGCCGATGTCGTCAGTCATGGGCCAGTCCTTTCGCAAAGTCGCAGAGGGTCTGCAGCGCGGCAACAAAACGGTCGTCGTCGACGGTCATCGCCACGCGGATATGTCCGGCCGCGCTTGTGCCAAAGCTTTCACCGGGCATGACGGCGATCTGATGGGTGTCGAGCAGGGCATTGGCAAAGCCTTCGCCACTCAGCCCCGACGCGCGGACATCCAGCATCAGGTACATCGCGCCGCCCGGTGGAATGGCGCGCACGACCTGCTGGCGGCTCAGAACCTCCAGCGCCAGTGCGCGGCGGCGCAGGAAGGGGGCGGCGATCTTGGCTTCGAAATCAGGACCCTGTTGCAGGGCAAAAAGCGCGGCGTCCTGAATGTAGCCCGGCACGCCATATGTCGTTGTGGTGGCCAGATCGATCAGCCGCGCGACAACCTCTTCCGGCCCGACAATCCAGCCGATCCGGCTGCCGGTCATGGCGTGGCTTTTCGACATCGACCCGATGACCAACGTCCGCTCTGCCATTCCCGGCAGGGCGCGGGGGCTGATGTGAGAACCTTCCCAGACCTGGGTGTCATAGACCTCGTCCGAGATCAGCCAAAGGTCGTGCTGCCGCGCGACATCGGCAATCATCTCAAGGGTTTCCGTGGGATAGACGGTGCCCGTGGGATTGTTCGGAGAGTTGATGAGCAGGCTGCGCGCCCCCTGTGCTGCGGCCTCAAGCGCGTCGCGTTGGGGCAGGAAGGCATCGCGCGACCGGGTCTGGATCGCGTGGGCCACCGCCCCGGCGGCGCGCAGCGAGCCGGGGTAGGTCGCGTAATAGGGATCGATGTAGAGCGCGGTGTCGCCGGGATTGCAGACCGCCATATGAGCCGAAAAGAGTCCCGATTGCCCGCCCGGGGTGATCATCACGTTGGTGCGTGTCGTCGGCACTCCGGTTGCCTGCTGAACCCGCGCCGCCACATGGTCGCGCAGTGCCGCGACACCCGGAACCATGGCATAGCCCGTGTGCCCGCCCTTGGCCGCTGCATAAAGCGCGTCAAGAATGGCGGGGTCGGTGCGCACATCATGTTCGCCAATTGTCAACTCCGTGACCTGATGCCCCTCTGCCACCATCTGGCGGGCGCGATAGAACACCTCCCAGCCGTCAGAGCCGTCGTCGTTCAGCGTGGTGATGCGGGTGGAAAGCGCAGGCATTTTCGGGATCCGTCTGACAGGGTTCGGCGCATCTGACAGCGGATTTGATCAAACCTCAACCCGTCTCGTGCGGAAAGGGCGCCAGCGACGCCTGCACCTTTTTGGTCAGCCCCTTGCGGACGATCAGGTAAGAGGTTTCCAGCCGCGCCCGCATCTCGTCTTCTTCGACCAGTCCCCAGGGTATGCGTACCCAGCTGCGATGGAAATAGGGCGCGCGCACGGCCCGGTCCATGTCGATCAGCAGGGCGGCATCCTCGACGCTGGGCGTCTTGACCGAGACACCGTCGCCGACCGATCCAATGCAGGCAAACATCTTGCCGCCCACCTTCCAGGCATCATGCCCGCCGCCCCAGGGATCGGACTTTTCGGCCCCGGGAAGGTCCGCGCAAATGGAGTTTGTCAGGTCTCTGGACATAAGGTGAACATGGCAGAGGCCACGGGGTCAATCAAGCGCATCGTGGCTGTCGCCCAACAGATAGCGCGGACCCGCCCCACGTTTCGCGGCCTTGTCGTCTTCGTTGTACAGGCGACATTTTGCCAGCGACAGGCAGCCACAGCCGATGCAGCCATCCAGCTTTTCGCGCAGCGCCTGCATTTGTGCGATCCGTCGGTCCAGATCCTTTTGAAAGGTGCGCGAGATGCGGGTCCAGTCAGCCTTGGTCGGCGTGCGGTTTTCGGGCAGCTTGGACAGTTCGGCCCGGATCTCGGACAGGGAAAAGCCCAGCCCCTGTGCGATCATAACGAAAGACAGCCGCCGCACGTCGGCGCGTTCAAACCGCCGTTGTCCGGCATCGTTGCGCCAGGGCTTCACAAGGCCCTGTTCCTCGTAGAAGCGAATGGCCGAGTCAGCCAGCCCGGTTCGGGTGGCAACTTGGCCAATGGAAAGTCCACTTTTTCTCAACATATTGAAAACGCTATAATTGTTGTTCTTGCCCTCTAGTATACTTGAGGAATTAGGCTGGATCCATGTTAGAAAAGAAAGGGCCGAGCAATGGCTGCACAACTGGAACACGCCAACATCACCGTCGAAGACCCCAAGAAGATTGCCCAAGAGCTTGTCGGGCTCTTTGACTGGAGCATCCGTTGGGAAGGGACCGCGCTGGACAACGGTTATTCCGTTCACGTGGGCAACGAGACAAGCTATCTGGCCGTCTACAGCCCTGCCTCGGATCTGACGGAACGCGCACATCGGTACACCCGTATCGGCGCGCTGAACCACATCGGAGTGGTGGTCGACGACATCGCTGCAACCGAGGCACGGGTGCGCGAGATGGGCTACGACCCCCACAGCCACGCGGACTATGAACCGGGCCAGCGCTTTTACTTCGAAGGGCCGGGTGAGGTGGAATACGAGGTGGTCAGCTATGCTTGAGTTCGGTCCCAACCTGCCGCAACGCTATTTCTCTCGCCGGACGCCGCAAAGGATCGGCGGCGCGTACCCGCGTCTGTCGCGGGATCTGCTTGAAGGTCTTGAGCGCGCCATTGATCGGCTGATCTCGGGCTGGAAAGCCTCGGTCCGAAAACGGAGGGTCCGGCATGAAGCATAGCCTGTCTGCCGCCGCCTTGGCGCCCGTACTGTTGCTGTATGTCGGTGTGCTGACCGGCCTGAACGCGCCGCTGGGCAAACTGGGGGCCGAGGCGGGCATACATCCGCTGGTCTGGGCCGCCATCGTGTCCTCGGGTGCGGCGCTGTTGCTGGCGCCCTGGCTGGCGCTGCAAGGCCGGTTGGCCCTGCCGCGTGGAACGGCTGTGCGCTACGTGGTGATCGCGGGGCTGATCACCTTTGTGGGCGCAAACCTGGTGCTCTTCGTGGCGCTGCCCCGGCTGGGTGCGGGTCAAATGGGGTTGATGTTTGCCCTGTCACCTGTGTTCACGCTGGCTCTGGCGACGCTGGCCGGATTGAAACGGCCGGGGTCGCTGGGGCTGCTGGGGATCTTTATCGGCATGGCAGGCGCGATCCTGGTGGCGCTTGCGCGAATGGGCGAGGGGGCCGAGCTGGGGCTTTGGTCGCTGTTCGGGCTGGCGATGCCGCTGCTGCTGGCCGTCGGGAACGTCTACCGGACGCTCGATTGGCCCGAGGGGGCGGATCCCGGCGTGCTGGCCATGTGGTCACATGGCATGGCGCTGGTGGTCTTTCTGGCGCTGATCCTCGGGTTTGGAGTGACGGTCCTGCCGGTGGTTTCGGCCTCACCGCTGGTTGTGGGCGCGCAGCTGATCGTCTCGGCCATCACCTTTCCGGCGTTCTTCCTGCTGCAACGGGTTGGTGGGCCGGTGATGTTGAGCCAGCTTGGATACGTCGCCGCCGCGACGGGCTTTCTGATCGCGGTCCTTGTGCTGGGCGAGGTCTTTGGACCCCTGGCCTGGGCTGGCGTGGGCCTGATTGTCCTCGGAATTCTGGCCACCGTGCTGGACGGGCGTATTCCGCGCTTGGCAAAAACCGGGGCGGCGTGTTAAGCCGCCCCCATGAAGACATACGCAAGCCTGATTATTTGCTGCATTCCCTGCTGAATTCTCACGCGGGCCTGTCTTCTTGTTTCAAATCCGATCCGAAGTTGCTAAGCCCGCCGCGCGCGCGACGAAGGACGGACCATGGACATTCATCTGACCAACAGCAAGACCCGCAGCAAAGAGCGGTTTGACCCGATCGATCCGCGGAACGTGCGCATGTATGTCTGCGGACCCACGGTCTATGACCGCGCGCACCTGGGCAATGCCCGCCCGGCGGTGGTGTTTGACGTGCTCTATCGCCTGCTGCGCCACGTCTATGGCGCGGATCACGTTACCTATGTGCGCAACTTCACCGACGTCGATGACAAGATCAACGCCACGGCGCAGGCGCGGAAAGAGGCGGGCGATCCCCGGACGCTGGAAGAGCTGATCGCCGAGCGGACGGAAGAGACCATCGGCTGGTATCTGGGCGACATGGCGGCCATCGGGGTGTCCGAGCCGAACGAGATGCCGCGGGCCACGGGCTATATCGCGCAGATGGTCGAGATGATCGAGGATCTGATTGCCAAGGGGCACGCCTATGCCGCCGAGGGCCACGTGCTGTTTGCCGTGGACAGCTATTCCGACTATGGCAAGCTGTCAGGCCGTTCGGTCGATGACATGATCGCGGGCGCGCGGGTCGAGGTCGCGCCGTACAAGAAGAACCCGATGGATTTTGTGCTGTGGAAGCCCTCGGACGATGACCTGCCGGGCTGGGACAGTCCCTGGGGGCGCGGGCGTCCGGGGTGGCATATCGAGTGCTCGGCGATGAGCTATGAACTGCTGGGCGACTCGTTTGACATCCACGGCGGCGGCAATGACCTGGCCTTTCCGCATCATGAGAACGAGATCGCGCAAAGCTGCTGCGCGCACCCCGAGGGGCAGTTCGCGCGCTATTGGCTGCACAACGAGATGCTGCAGGTCGAGGGCAAGAAGATGTCCAAGTCGCTGGGCAACTTCTTTACGGTGCACGACCTGCTGGAGCAGGGCATTCCCGGTGAGGTGATCCGTTTCGTTTTGCTTTCAACGCATTACGGCAAGCCAATGGATTGGACCGAGAAGAAGCGGCAAGAGGCCGAGGCGACGCTGCGCAAGTGGCGGGCGCTTGTCGAGGGCATCGAGCCCTCTCCAAGCGCGGCTTCGCCGGTGCGCGCCGCTTTGGCCGATGATCTGAACACCGCCGGTGCGCTGACCGAATTGCGGAAGCTGGCGTCCGAGGGCAAGGCGGCGGATCTTTTGGCCTCGGCGCGATTGCTGGGGCTGCTGGAACCGGCGCTAGGCGGCTGGGAGGTGGTCGACGTTGATCTGTCGGCACTGGAGACGCGGCTTGGCGAGGTGCGCGCCACGGCGATGGAGACCAAGGACTTTGGTGAATTGGACGCGTTGAAGAAGGCGTTGATTGCCGCCGGGGTCGAAGTGCGGATGACCAAGACCTCGATCGAGTTGGTGCCGGGCACCGGGTTCGACGCAGCAAAGTTGGAGCAGCTATGACCGAGCGCCTGTATCTTTACGACACCACGCTGCGCGATGGGCAGCAAACGCAGGGTGTGCAGTTCTCGACCGAAGAGAAAGTGCGGATCGCGCGGGCGCTGGATGACCTGGGGATCGACTATATCGAAGGCGGCTGGCCCGGGGCGAACCCCACCGACAGCGCCTTTTTTGACGCGGCCCCCAAGACCCGCGCCACCATGACCGCCTTTGGGATGACCAAGCGGGCTGGACGCTCGGCGGCCAATGATGACGTGCTGGCCGGTGTGATGAATGCCGGGACCGGTGCGGTCTGTCTGGTGGGCAAGACCCATGATTTTCACGTCACCACGGCGCTGGGCATCACGCTGGACGAAAACCTGGAAAACATCCGCGAAAGTGTTGCGCATCTGGTGGCACAGGGCCGCGAGGCACTGTTTGATGCCGAGCATTTCTTTGACGGCTACAAGGCCAACCCGGACTACGCCCTGGCCAGCATCACGGCGGCGTTCCAGGCTGGCGCGCGCTGGATTGTTCTGTGTGACACCAATGGCGGCACCCTGCCGGACGAGGTTGCCCGCATCACCCGCGAGGTCATCGCGGCAGGCATCCCCGGGGACCATCTGGGCATCCACACGCACAATGACACGGAAAACGCGGTGGCCTGTTCGCTGGCCGCTGTCGACGCCGGGGCGCGACAGGTTCAGGGCACGCTGAACGGGCTGGGCGAGCGCTGTGGCAACGCCAACCTGACCTCGCTGATCCCGACGTTTTTGCTGAAAGAGCCCTATGCCAGCGCCTATGACATCGGCGTCAGCCGGGACGCTCTGGCGGGCCTGACGCGGGTCAGCCGGATGCTGGACGACATCCTGAACCGGGTGCCACTGAAGCAGGCGCCTTATGTGGGGGCCTCGGCCTTTGCGCATAAGGCGGGGCTGCATGCCAGTGCGATCCTCAAGGACCCGTCGACCTATGAACATGTCGAACCGGGCGTGGTGGGCAACGCGCGGATCATCCCGATGTCGAACCAGGCTGGGCAGTCGAACCTACGCAAACGTCTGGCCGATGCAGGGTTGCAGATCGAAAAGGGTGACCCGGCGCTGGCCCGTATCCTGGACCGCGTGAAGGCGCGCGAGACCGAGGGGTACTCTTACGACACCGCGCAGGCCTCGTTCGAGCTGCTGGCGCGGGACGAGTTGGGGCAACTGCCCGAGTTCTTTGAGGTCAAGCGCTACCGGGTGACGGTCGAGCGGCGCAAGAACAAATACGACCAGATGGTTTCACTGTCCGAGGCCGTGGTGGTCGTGAAGGTCGACGACGAAAAGAAGATGTCGGTCAGCGATTCGATGGACGAGATCGGCAGCGACCGCGGCCCGGTCAACGCGCTGTCCAAGGCGCTGGCCAAGGATCTGGGGCGGTATCAGGCGCAGATCGATGACATGCGACTGGTCGACTTCAAGGTGCGGATCACCCAGGGCGGCACCGAGGCTGTGACGCGGGTTGTGATCGACAGCGAAGACGGGCAGGGGCGGCGCTGGTCAACCGTGGGTGTCAGCGCCAACATTGTCGACGCCAGCTTTGAGGCCCTGCTGGACGCGGTCCGCTGGAAAATCCTGAGGGATTCATGAGCGACCTGCCGCCGTTCTTCCAGGTCCACTCGGGCCTAGACCGCGAGGGGCCGGGATGTCCAGCGGATGTGGCCTGGGCGTTGGGCCAGGTTGATTTGCTCGCCAAGGCGCGGGTTTGCGATGCGGGCTGCGGGCCCGGGGCGGACACCGTCACGCTGGCCGAGCTGATGCCCGAGGCGCGGATCGACGCGGTCGACAAGTTTGCCCATTTTGTCGATGAGGCACAGCAGCGGGTTCGGCGTTTTGGTCCGCGTGTTCAAGTGCGCCAGGGCGACATGGCAGCTCTGGGCGCGCCTTATGACCTGATCTGGTGCGCGGGCGCGCTTTACTTTCTCGGCGTCACCGAGGGGTTGTTGACCTGGCGGACGGCGCTTGCGCCCGGCGGCACAATTGTGTTCTCGGAACCCTGCCTGCCGGATGGCCCGGTGTCCCCGGCGGTGCGCGACTTCTGGGCTGAATACCCGCAGGCGACGGACCTTGCCGGAATCGAAAGCCGTGTGACAGCCGCGGGTTTCGAGGTGATCGCGACACGCCAGATCGTCGGCGCACCGTGGGAGGCCTATTACACGCCGATGCAGGCCAAGATCGATGTGCTGCGCGCGCAAGCGGACCCGGCCCTGACCGAGGTGCTGGACGAATGCCAGCGCGAAATCGATCTCTGGCGCGCCGCCTCTGATCAGGTGGCCTATGCGCTGCTGGTCGTGCGGCCAAAGGGCTGAGTCATGGATCAGGACACCATCGCCTGCGCGCAACTGGTCGAGCGCGGAGATCCCGACCGCTTTGCCGCCGCGATGGCCGCACCGGTTGCGGCCCGGCCCGTGCTGTTCCCGATCTATGCCTTTAACCTCGAGGTCGCCCGCGCGCCCTGGGTCACGCAAGAGACCATGATCGCCGAAATGCGCCTGCAGTGGTGGCGCGACGCGATGGACGAAATCGCCGCGGGTGGCTTTGTACGCCGGCACGAGGTGGTGACGCCGCTGGCCCATGTTCTGGATGCGCGTGGCGCGCAACTGCTCGAGACATTGGTGGCAGCGCGGCGCTGGGACATCTACCGCGATCCCTTTGAGGACGCCGGTCATTTTGACCGCTACCTGATCGAAACCTCGGGCCACCTGATGTTGGCCAGCGCGCGGGCGCTTGGGGCCAGGGACGAAGCGCCCTATCTGGACATCGGCTGGGCGGCGGGGCTTGCCAGTTTTCTGCGCGCGATCCCAGAGCTTGAGCGCCAAGGACGGGTGCCCCTGGTGGACGGGCGTGACGAGGCTGTGGCCAAGCTGGCGCAAGACGGGCTGAACCGGTTGAAGCGCGCAGGCACCGTCGCGAAACCCGCGCGCCCGGCAGTTCTGGCGGCCTGGCAGGCGGGCCCGATCCTGCGGCAAGCCGCGGCCGAACCGCAGCGTGTCAAGGATGGCGCTCTTGGACTGTCAGAGTTCCAGCGGCGCACACGTCTGTCCTGGGCGGCGTTGACTGGACGGGTTTAGGCCAACTGGTCCTTGGGCCGCAGCATAAGCCAGATCAGCGAGCCTCCGGCCAGCATCAGGAACGGCGCCATGGCCATGTTTACGGCGTTCCAGCCCTCGACCGCCGTCCCGCCCGAGCAGTTCATCAACCCGCCCGAAGACAGGGATGCCACCGTCACGCCGCCAAAGACGATCAGGTCGTTCATGCCCTGCATCCGGCCACGCTCGTTGGGCTCATGTGCGCTGGCCAGCATGGTGGTGGCGCCGATGAACCCGAAGTTCCAGCCAAGGCCCAACAGGATCAGGGCAATGAAGAAATTCTCTAGCTCGACGCCCTGCAGGGCCACGGCCCCTGCGCCGGTCAGGATCAAAAGACCCGCCGCAACAATGCGCTCGACGCCGAACCGGGCAATCAGGTGACCGGTGAAGAAGGATGGCGCAAACATCGCCAGCACGTGCGCGGTGACCACATCGGCTGCGGTGTCGGATTCGAACCCGCAGCCGACCACGGCCAGCGGGGTCGAGGTCATCACCAGGTTCATCAGCGCGTATGAGACCATGGCGCAGATGACCGACACGGCGATGCGCGGGGTGGTCAGCAGCTCCCACCTTGTGCGGCCCTTGGACGATGTCTCGGTCGGCGCTTCGGGTTTTGGGATGTCGAGGAAGACAAAAAGCAATGATCCCACGACATTCAGCGCGATCACGGCGATGTAGGATCCAAGGAAGGGGATCACGTAGGCGTCGCTGGTCAGCTTCACCAGTTGCGGCCCGATGATGGCCGAGGCCAAACCGCCCGCCATGACATAGGAAATCGCCTTGGGCCGGAACTCATCCGAGGCGGTGTCGGCAGCGGCAAAGCGGTAAAATCCCTGCGCCGACATGTAGATGCCGGTCAGGAAGGACCCCAAGAGGAAGATCGGGAACGAAGCCTGATAAAGCCCCCAGGCGCCGATCACACCGCCCAAGGCTCCCCCGAATGCACCCACGGCAAAGCCTGCGCGCCGCCCATAGCGCTGCATGAACGCCGAGAGCGGCGTTGCCGTGATCATCGATCCAAGCACGATAAGCGTGATCGGCAAGGTCGCGAAACACAGGTTGGAGGCCAGCGATTGTCCGGCCAGACCTCCGATCGTGAAAATGATCGGCATCTGGGCCCCGAGGATGGCTTGGGCCAGAACCAGCAGCGTGACGTTGCGTGTGGCGTTTGGGTGGGTCGTTTGGGTCATACCGACTGCCTAGGCCTCTGATCCGGGCGCTGCAACGGAAGAATTGTACCCCCTCGATCGGGACGCTGCGTCGAGATTGTATTGATCCCTTGCGACCGATTTCAAATGGCCAAGCGGTGTTCGGCGCGCTAGGCCTAGGGCATGAGTGATGCGCCCCTGATCCACCTGCTGGCCGGCACCGCCGAGGCGCGGGCGCTTTCGGCGCAGATTTCGGGGGTGGGATGGGCCTTGCAGGTCCATGTGACCGAGGCCTCGCGACTGGCGCAAAGCTGGCCTGGGCAGGCAGTGGCGGTGCGGTCCTGGCAGGACATGGCCCTGCGCAACGCCCGTTGTGTTATCGACGCGCGCCATCCCTTTGATCAAGGTGATGCGCTGCCGGTCGAGGCTTGGGCGCGGGCACATGACGTGCCCTTCCTGCGTCTGCGCCGTCCCGCCTGGCGCCCGGGCCCAGGCGACCGCTGGGCCTGTCTGCCGTCAGAGCACCTTTTGCCGCAGGTTGTGCCGCGGGGGATGCGGCTTTTGACGGCCACCGGGCGCGACGGGCTGCGGGCCATGCGGCGATTGAAGGACTGCTACATCTTTGTCCGCCAGTTGGACCCGCATCCCAGACCCTTCCCCTTGCCGCGCGGGCGCTGGCTGTTCGACCCCGGGCCCTTTACCCTGCCGCAGGAAATGGCACTGATGCGCAAGCTTCGGATTGACGGCATCGTGGTGCGCAATGCAGGCGGGCAGGGCGCCTGGCCGAAACTGGCGGCGGCGCGCCGGCTGGGTGTGCCGGTTGTCCTGATTGACCCGCCGCGCGTGTCCGCGCAGGCAAGAACCGTGGAAGAGGCGATGGTATGGCTGAGGCAGAGATTGGACGGGTGATCCACAGCGACGCCTGCGTGGCCGAAGGCGCGGCCTGGCTGGCTGATCTGGACCCGCGCTTTGCAGATGCATTGGCGCAGACCGGGCCCCTGCCGCTGCGCCTGCGCAAGGACGGGTTCGACCAGCTCTTGTCGGCCATCGTCAGCCAGCAGGTCAGCGTCGCCGCCGCGGCCGCGATCTGGAAGCGGCTCAAGGACGCCCGGTTGACCGGCCCGCGCAAGATCCTGTGGGCCAGTGATGACGAGATCCGCGCCTGTGGGATGAGCCGCCAGAAAATCCGCTATGCCCGTGCGCTGGCTGAGGCCCGCATCGATTACAAGGCACTGCGCACAACGCCCACACCCGAGGTGATCAGGACCCTGACCGAGGTGCCGGGCATCGGCACCTGGACGGCCGAGATCTATGCCATGTTCTCGCTTGGTCGGGCCGATGTCTTTGCCCACGGCGATCTGGCCCTGCAGGAAGCGGCGCGCATTCTCTTTCAGTTGAACGACCGCCCACAGGAACGCGCCATGCGCGAGATGGCCGCAGCCTGGAGCCCTTGGAGATCGGTTGCGGCGCGGACGCTCTGGGCCTACTACCGTGTGGCAAAGGACAGAGAGGGCATTCGATGACACGCGTTTTGAAAGCGGGCCGCAAAGAGCCCTTGTCGGGCAGCACACGTTCGGCTGTGGTCTTCCTGCATGGCTATGGGGCCAACGGCGCCGATCTGCTGGGGCTGGCCGATCCGCTGGCCGAGCACCTGCCGGACACGCTCTTTGTCGCGCCCGACGCGCCCGAGACGATCCCCGGCATGCCCTTTGGCCTGCAATGGTTCCCGATCCCCTGGATCGATGGCTCCAGCGAAGAGGAAAGCGAGCGCGGGCTGATCGCCGCCTCGGAAGACCTGAACGCCTTTCTCGATGCGCTGATGGTCGACGAAGACCTCTTGCCCGAACAGGTGGTCCTTTTCGGCTTTTCCCAGGGCACCATGATGAGCCTGCACGTCGCCCCCCGGCGCGAGGACGAGGTCGCGGGCGTGGTCGCCTTTTCGGGCCGCCTGCTGGCGCCCGAACTGCTGGCCGATGAGGTCGTCAGCCGCCCGCCGGTCATGCTGATCCACGGTGATCAGGACGACGTGGTGCCGGTGCAATCCTTGCCTGCCGCCGCCGAGGCCCTGCAAGAGGCCGGGTGGCAGGACGTTTATGCCCACATCATGAAGGGCACGGCGCATGGAATCGCGCCGGACGGTCTGAGCGTCGCGCTGGCCTTTATGCGGGACAAATGCGGGCTTTAAGGGTTTTGCCACAATTTCTGTAGCAAGGCGCGATCGTTTCGCCTTAGACTGAGTCTGATATTTTTGTGAGGACTCATGAGACTCTTTGGCGCAATTTGCGGAATTTGCTCTACCATTATGGTTCTGTTCGGCGCGACTGTCACTGTTGCCCAAAGCAATCGCGCCCTCATCATCGGCAATGGGGCTTATGAAAGTGTTCCACCGTTGGTCACATCACAGCCGGATGCCCGTGCCCTAAAGCGGAGTCTGGTGGCGATGGGGTTTGAAACCACGTTGCTAGTAGATGCGGACTGGCGGCAAATGGCTTCGGCCATTGACCAGACTGCATCGGAAACGCAGTCGGGCGATTTGGTCGTGGTGTTTTATTCGGGGCATGGCTGGGAGGATAAAGGAACCAGCTACATCTTACCCGTTGATGCAAGGGCTGGGGCCTCGCTACGTGATTTTCGCCGGGGCTCGCTGGACGTGACGCGCGATGTGCTTGAACCATTGACGGCCAAAAATCCGCTTGCGGTTTTCGCAATATTCGACATGTGTCGTGACAACCCCTTCGTCGCGAACGCGACGCACAGGGACCCGCTTCTCAGCGACCTGCCGACAAACGTGGTGGTTCTGCACTCGGCCGAGGCTGGAGCCTGCGCCTATGATGCCCTGCCTGACGAAAAACCCGGGGACGACCACACGGTTTTTTTCAGGCAGTTTCTGCCGGAGCTAAAGGTCGGGGTGCCGCTACAGCGACTGGCCAGACAGGTTCGTTTGGCAACGATTGAAGCCGCAAGCGCGGCTGGGATCGACCAGAAACCGGTGGTTTTTTCCACAACGGTTGTAGATGTATGTTTTGCCGGCCCTTGTAAAGGGATCAGCAAAGCCACGAACTCAAAAGTGCCGAAAGCGTCCAACGCCGCTGGCGGTGGGCAAGTGTCTAGGTGATGGCCCCATCAAATCTGAGCGGGTGGGAAGATTTTGAACGTCGCGCCAAAAGCAAAGGGCCCATGACCGGCGCGGGTTGTTGGAAACCCTGTCACATAAATCCCCAACCGCTTGCGACAAGCACTGCATCCGGCGAGGGTTTTCAGGCACTTAACGCGATATAGTGGGTTCACAGCTGAATGCGGGGTTTCCCGCTCTGGTGCTGAAGTACCCGCCGATCTTGTTGGTGCATGGGGATGAGGTCGATGTAGTGCCCGTACAGTCGTTGCCCGCATCCGCCGAGGAGTTTCAGTGGGAAGGTTGGCGGGACGTCGACGCTCACATCATGAAAGGCACGGCGCATGGAATCGCGCCGGACGGTCTGAGCGTCGCTTTGGCCTTTATGCGGGACAAATGCGGGCTTTGACGCAACGGACGACAGGGGTCGGGCCAAGCGCTGTGGACTGACTGCCTTCGGCAGGTGCCCATTTTTTCAACAGTTACCTGTGGATAGCTCTGTCACAGAGGCGTTACGGAATCGCGATACGCATTTGCGAAACACTGCATATTGCGGGGGTTGCCAGCGCACAAACGCGATATATAGTGTCATCAACTGGGGCGGGGTTCCCCGCTCTGGGCTTGAGGATAAAGCAGACAGAGCGGGAGACGAGTCTCCGATGGACGGCACTTTCAGGACCACCTTCGTGCGCGAACCCGGCGCACTGAAGCAGCACCCGGCCTTGGTGCTGAATGCAGACTACAGGCCACTTTCCTATTATCCCCTGTCGCTTTGGCCCTGGCAGGATGCCGTCAAGGCAGCCTTCTTGGATCGCGTTGATATCGTGGCCGAATACGACACCGAGGTGCACAGTCCCAGTATGACCCTCAGGATCCCCAGTGTGGTTGTCCTGAAAGACTATGTGAAACCTCAAAAGCGCGTGGCCTTCACGCGCTTTAATCTTTTTTTGAGGGACGAATTCTGCTGCCAGTACTGCGGTGCTCGGGGGGATCTGACCTTTGACCACGTGGTGCCCCGCGCCAGCGGAGGCATCACCAGCTGGGAAAACGTGGTGGCAGCCTGTTCGCCCTGCAATCTGAAAAAGGGGTCGAAGTCGTTGCGCCGGGCCGGGATGTCCCTGCGCAAGCCGCCCAGGCAGCCCGGGGCCGAAGAGTTGCGCAACATGGGCCGCAAGTTTCCCCCCAACCATCTGCACGAAAGCTGGATGGACTTTCTGTATTGGGATGCCGAACTCGAGGCATAGGGGCACAGCGGGGCGATCGCCGGTTCTTGCCGAAAAAACAGTGCCGTCAAGAAATGTCATTTTCTTAACGCTTTCTTAGTTTATCTTTTGATTTGACGCAGAAAGTTTCGTAAGTCGTTGTTCTGTATGGTTTTAACGGGGAAGCTTATGACTACGCATACTTATGACGGCACATTTCTGGCGTTTGATTCTTTCGGACAAGCGACATTTGTCACACCGACGACAATCGATTTGGTCGTTTTGGACGGGGTCACCAACTTCATCTACGAAATCGAGCAGGTTGTGTCGCAGCCGCCGGTTTCGGTTGCGGCGGTCACTGTTCTGACCGAGTTCGTGAACGTCGTCGTGAACGGATTCACCTATACACCGGATGATGTGGACCTGACCATCAACGTCGCAGAGGTGGCCTGGGGCACCGGCAACACGACGATCGTGATGACCATCGCCGACAATGCGCTGTTGGACAATTTCCAGATCGACAACGACGCGATCTTTGTTCTGTCCGGCGATCCGCTGCCGCAATTTGCCACTGTGGCGGACTACAACGCCTTCCTTGCCTCCATCACGGGGGTTACCGCCGTGCTGGACGGGCCAGTCGGGCCCAACGTCAACATTCCCTTCGCCAACTTGCCCAACCATTCGAGCACCGAAGACGACACCTTCAGTGGCGGGGTCCTGGACGACACCTTTGTCTTCAGCCAGGGGGCGGATCTGTATGACGGCAACGACGGCAGCGATACGGTTGACTATACCGATGCGACAGGGCGGGTTCTGTCCGATCTGCAGATAAATCAGAGCGGCACAGGGTTTGCGTCGAAGTTTGCCGCGGGCGCGGGGCAGGGCGACACCTATGAAGAGATTGAAAACGTGACGGGTGGCAGCTTTGCCGACAACCTGCGGGGCGATGGCAATGACAACGTGCTCGAAGGCGGTGGCGTGTCCGACCGGTTGTATGGACGGGGTGGGAATGACACCCTGAACGGTGGGGCGGGCGTGGACGCGCTCTATGGCAACCTGGGTGTGGACGAGATGACAGGCGGTCCCGGAGCGTCGACCACGGACCGGTTCATCTATTTCAACATGATAGAAACCGGCGTCGGGGCGGGCAACCGCGATATCATCACGGACTTCCAGACCGGTATCGACCGGATCGAGATTCGCCGGTTCGATGCCGACACCACGCAGGGTGGGCGTCAGGGCTTCAACTTCATCGCGGACGCGGCGTTCTCGAACACGGCGGGCGAGTTGCGGTTCGAACAGACCGGCGGCAATACGATCGTGCAGGGCGACGTGAATGGCGACGGTCTGGCGGATTTCGAGATCGAGCTGACCGGGACCATGACGTTGGTCGAGGGCGATTTCCTGATCTAACCCGAGGACCCGTCTGAAAAACCAAAAAAAAAGCCGCCCCGTTGGGCGGCTTTTTCAATGCTTGACCAAGGGGGTATCAACCCTCTTGGTCGGCCTTTGCAGCGGCAATCGGGCGCTTGTTCGCGGCCTTCGAATTCAGCGGATCGTCCTGACGCTGAACCGAGCCTTCGAAGTGCGCGCCGCTTTCGATCGCGATAGTCTTGTGGATGATATCACCCTCGACCCGTGCGGTCGCGGTCAGGCGGACCTTCAGACCGCGGACACGACCCACGATGCGGCCGTTCACAACCACGTCGTCGGCAGTCACTTCGCCCTTGATGGTGGCGCTTTCGCCGATGGTCAGCAGGTGCGCACGGATGTCACCTTCGACGGTGCCTTCGACCTGGATGTCGCCGGTGGTCTTCAGGTTGCCGGTGATGTGCAGGTCACTCGACAGGACCGACGCCGGGGGTTTGGCCTTGGGCGCGGTTGGCTTGAATTCGGTGTTGCGCGCAACGGGGGCCGGATCCTGCGCCGCGGGTTTCACGTCGTCGTTCGGTCCGGGCTCGTTGATCTTGCTCTTAGAAAACATCTTGTGCTGCCTTGATATAAATCATGGGGTTGACGGGCTTACCGCCGACTCTCACCTCGTAATGTAGATGTGTGCCGGTCGAACGTCCAGAGTTCCCCATATCACCGATGCGATCCCCGCGCGAGACTTTTTGGCCAACCTTTACGCGGATTTTCGCCAAATGCGCGTAGCGGGTTTCGATGCCGAATTCGTGCTGGATCTTGATCAGCCGCCCATAGCCCGAGGCCCAGTCGGCCTCGGTCACGACACCATCTGCCGTGGCATAGATGGGGGTGCCGTGTTTGGCCGCGAAATCGGTGCCGTTGTGCATGCGTCCCCAACGGATGCCAAAGCCGCTGGTAAAGCGGAAAGGATCCTTGAGAGGCTGCGCAAAGGGCGCTTTCTGAGCGGCGATGCGGTAGATGTTCAGCCGGTCCATCTGGTTCAGGATGCTGTTGGCGCGCTTGGTGTCTTCCGACGGCTCCTGACCGCGGGTCGAGAAGGTCAGGGGCATCAGGGGGCCACCCTGGCCCGAATAGCCTTTGCGCACCTGATTGATGATCCGGTCGGGGTCCATTCCCGCGGCTTCGAACATCTTGTCCAGCGGTTTCACCGAAACCGTCATCGCCTCTTCAAGCTGACGGAAGATGCGGTCATTCTGTTCTTCGACCAGTCGCAGCTCCATCGTCATCTGGTCTGCATATTCCAGCGCGGCCTGCGCATCGGCGACGACCTGATCACGTTCCTCGGCGGTTTGGGCCAGGGCGGCGGCCAGGAAGTCCATGGCGCTGTCGCTGTCCTCGCGACCGCCGGCGGTGATGGTGTCTCCGGCATCCAGCTGCGCTTGCAGGGCGGCCAGTTCCTCTCGTGCAACCTCGCGCGCCTTCATGGCGTCGCGCAGCGTGGTCTGGATGACCTCGATGCCGGTTTCCAACTCGCGACGACGGGTTTCGGACTCCAGAAGTTCGCTCTGCATGATCGAAATCTGCTCGAGCGCGGTGTTGAAGCGCTGATGCGCGGCGACGGCCTCTTGGGCGCGGGCGTCGCGTTCGTCCGACAGCGCATTCAGGCGCATCTGATAGGTGCGTTGATCCCGCTTGGCCTGTTCCCGGAAATTGCCCGAACCGATGCTGTCCATCAACAGGATGGCGGTGGCGATGATCGCCCATGCGACCACAGCGGCACTGCCCACAAAGGCAATGGCCTGCGTTTCCGAGCGCAGCCGGATGAAGCGTGTGTCCGTGTCGGATCTCAGGAACAGTCGACGTTCAGGAAAAAAGCGCTCCATGAGCGCATGCATCTTAATCGCGAACCGCGTTCTTACCTTGACCGTCTTCGTCATATTCCCGTCCCAATGCGATGCTCCGTTCCCCAACCGGGCACCTTGGGACCGTGAATAATTTCGCGGTAACGATTTCGCAAGAAATTTGCGCAATGGGCGCAACGATCCGCGCGGATTGTCTTCGATTCGGCAAAAATCCGCCGAGGTCAATGGATTGTCAGTTCTTTCCCTGATCTGTCAGAGGCCAGTAGAAATCCGGCGGCAATCCGGCCTCGGCGCGTTTTTCCTCGTTGAACGGGGGTTTTAGTGACCCTTTGAAATATTTTTTGACCAGCTCGTGGAAGACCGGCTTGGGGTCCGAGGCCTCGCGTCCGCACAGGTAGTTGAACCATTTCGACCCATAGGCGACGTGGCCGACCTCTTCGGCATAGATCACTTCCAGCGCCGCTACGGCCTTTGTGTCGCCCGCCTTGCGGAAGATCTCGATCATGCCTGGCGTCACGTCCAGCCCACGGGCTTCCAGCACCATGGGCACCACGGCCAGGCGGCCCTGGAAGTCATCGATGGTGTCTTCGGCCGCCCGCCACATTCCCGCATGGGCCGGCAGCGCGCCGTAAAAACTGCCATGATTTTCAAGGCAATCGCACATCAGGTTGAAGTGCTTGCTTTCCTCGTCCGCGGCCTTGACCCAATCGTCATAATACCCCAGCGGCATCTGGATGTGGGCAAAGCGCGGGATGATGTCTCAGTGCAGGTCGACCGCGTTCAGTTCGATATGCGCAACGGCGTGCAGCAGGGCGATCCGGCCGGTCGGACTGCCCGGTTTGCGCTTGGGCACATCGCGCGGATCCAGAAGTTCGGGTTTGTCCGGGCGCGAGGGGCGCAAGGGTGGTTCCACGCGCCCGATCTGCAGGGGCGTGCCAGCCTCTCGGCTGGCAAACCATTGAGCCGCGTATTCGCGGGATTTGGCGGTCTTCTCCCGCCCGTCTGCGGTCGTCAAGACGTCCACCGCCATGTCACACAGGGTCATCATGGCGAGGCTTGTGTCAGAGTGCCTTGGCGGCGTCCAGCACCTCTTCGGCGTGTCCGGGAACTTTGACCTTGCGCCATTCGCGCACAATCGTACCCGCATCGTCGATCAGGAAGGTCGAGCGTTCGATTCCCATGAACTTTTTCCCGTACATGGACTTTTCCTTCCAGACGCCGAAGTCTTCGCACAGGCTGCCGTTTTCGTCCGAGATCAACGGGACACCCAGATCGTGCTTGGCCACAAACTTGTCGTGCTTGGCCATCGAGTCCTTCGACACGCCGATCACCTTGACGCCGATCGCGTCGAACTCTGGCTTCAGACCGGTGAAAGCGATGCTTTCCTTGGTGCAGCCCGACGTGTCGTCGCGGGGGTAGAAAAACAGAACATAGGCCTGTCCTTTCAGCGCTTCGGATGAAATTTCGCCCTCGCCGGTGGCGGGCAGGGCAAAGGCAGGGGCGGTTTCCAGCTTATCGGTCACGTATGGCTCCGTCGGGGTTTCGATGTATTGCGTTTCATACTAACTAGCGTGCAGCAACCAGAATGCGATGGGACGCAAGGATTTGGTGACCCCGCACGAGCAGATCGACACGGCAAAGGTGCGCAGAACCCGCAGGCGGGTGTTCTGGGCATGCCTTCCGGTCATCCTGATCTCGACAGTTGTGATCGTCGTCGCGGTCGGAGTGATCGGTCGCCAGCTTTCGGCGCCTGACTGGATGAGGACCCGGATCGAGGCGCGGTTGGCCGTCATGATGCCCGAAACGCAGGTCAGTTTCGGCGAGCTGGCCCTGAACATCCAGCGCAACGGTCTTGCGCGGCTGGTGTTGCGCGATGTGGATATCGCCACGCGCACCGGTGCGCCGATTGCGGCGTTTTCGGATGTGCAAATCGGCGTCCGACCCTGGTCTGTGCTGACGGGCACGCCAAAACTGCAGTCGGTCACATTGTCAGGGGCCTTTGTGACCGTGCGCCGCGACAAGACGGGGCGCATTGCCCTGTCGCTGGGAAATGCACCTGCGCCCGAGGGGGCCTTTCCGGATTTGCCGACGCTGGTGCGCCGCTTTGATGCCGCCTTGCAAAGCCCGCATCTGGCCAACCTGACCACGGTCAGCGCGGATGCTTTGACATTGCGCTACGAGGATGCGCGGGCGCGCCGCGCCTGGACCGTCGACGGCGGACGCGCCGACCTTGTGCGCGACTTCGGCACCGTCACCATTCGCGGAGATTTCGCAGTGCTGGGCGGAGGGGATTCCGCCGCCGCCGTCTCGGTCAGCGTCGAAAGCGACGAGGGCGAAAGCAGCCTGAAACTGGGCGTGTCGATGACCGATATGCCGTCCGAGGACATCTCGTCCCAAGGACCGGCGCTGGCCTGGCTCAGGGCGCTGCGCGCGCCGATCTCGGGCGCGTTGCGCGCCGAGATGTTCGAAGATGGCAGCCTTGGTCCGCTGAATGCGACATTGCAGATCGGGCAGGGCGTGCTGCAGCCCAACGACGAAACCCGGCCCGTGCCCTTTACCCACGCCCGCACCTACTTCACCTACCAGCCGAAAAAGGCAGCGCTGATCTTTGACGAGATTTCGGTCGCCAGCGGCTGGGGGGATGTTCAGGCCGAGGGCCGCGCAACGCTGAAGGACATGCAGAACGGCTGGCCTGCCAGAATGCTGGGGCAGTTCACCCTGCGCAATGTGCACACCAATCCCGATGGCTTCTTCGACCAGTCGCTGACGCTGGCGCGGGCGGATGTGGACTTTATGCTCGACCTCGACCCGTTTCGGTTTCGCCTGGGGCAGCTTTTCTTCGATGATCCCAAAGTGCCCTTGCGGGCCAAGGGAGAGGTGGTCGCCGAGCCCGAAGGCTGGCGCGCCAGCGCTGACCTGTCCCTGGATGGGCTGACGGTCGAGACATTGGAAAGCTTGTGGCCCAGTCATCTGAAACCGGTCACACGCCGCTGGGTCGTCAACAATTTGCTGGACGGCGTGATGACCGAAGGCCGCCTGGCCATGCGCGCAGCACCCGGTCAAGCGCCCTCGGTCCTGGTTGACGCGGATTTTGCCGAGACATCCCTGCGTTTTCTGAACCGCATGCCGCCGGTCGAAGAGGCGCGGGGCAAATTCACGTTCCGCGACAATCGAATGGTCGTCTGGCTGGCCGACGGGATCGTGCAGGCGCCGCTGGGGGGCGCGGTGGATATCGGCGGCTCGGTGTTCGAGGTGCCGGACGTCCGCGTGCCCAACGCGCCGCTGTCGATCCTTGTAAAGGCGCAGGGGTCCGTCACGGGCGGATTGTCGGTGCTGGATCTTCCGCCGCTCAGGGTCATGCAGCGCGCCGGGCAGCCGGTTGATCTGGCCGAAGGCTGCGTCTCGGCCGAGGCCCGGCTGGATTTTGCGCTGGTTCAGGACCTCAAGCCGTCGGACGTGCGCTTTCGGGCCGAGGCCACCCTTGAAGACGTGGCAACGGAAAAGTTGATCCGGGATCGGTCGCTTGCGGCCAGGACGCTGGTTCTGACGGCGGACAACACGGGGATCCAGATCGAGGGGCAGGCATCCATTGACGGCGTTCCGGCAGATGGCACTTGGCGACAGCCGCTTGGGCCCGAAGGCGAAAACGGAAGTGTTTTCGCAGGGCATCTTCAGCTGTCCCAGGCCGCAGCCGACACGTTCGGGATTGCGCTGCCGGAAAATGCGCTGAACGGCCAGACCGACGCGGAACTTGAGGTCTTGATCAAGCGTGGCCTGCCGCCGGAGTTCAGACTGACGTCTGACCTGTCCGGTCTGGGGGCGCAGTTGACACCGCTGGGCTGGAGGATTTCGCAGGATGCGACCGGATCGCTGGAAGTGACGGGCAAGCTGAGTGACCCCGCGCAGATCGACCGGCTGGCAATCAAGGCAGGCAAACTGGCCGCCGAGGGCTCTGTGACGCTGACCGACTCGGGCGGGCTGGACCGCTTGTCCTTTGGCTCGGTGCGCATGGCGGACTGGTTGAACGCCCCGGTGACCCTGGTCGGACGCGGCGCGGGAAAGGCCCCCGCGATCGAGATCAACGGCGGCACCTTGGACATGCGCAAGATCCCCGCCGATGACGGCGGTGGCGGCAAGCAGGGCTCTGAGACGCCGGTTTCGCTGGCGCTGGAAACATTGCAGATTTCCGAAGGCCTGCGTCTGACGGGATTTCGGGGGGCCTTTGACACCGGGGCGGGCTTTACCGGGGACTTTACCGCGCGGGTGAACGGCGAGGCACCGATCAGCGGATCGGCAATTGCACAGAACGGTCGCACGTCTTTCCGCATCAGATCGGATGATGCCGGCCGCGTGATGAAAGCGGCGGGCCTGATCAAGACTGCTGTGTCCGGAGACATGGACCTGACGCTGACACCGACCGCGGACGAGGGCGTCTATGACGGCACGCTCAAGATCCGGAACATCAGCATGCAGGACGCCCCGGCCATTGCCGGGGTGCTTGACGCGATCTCGATTGTCGGGCTGATCGATGAACTGGAAACCGCCGGGATCTTCTTTGCAAATGTCGAAGCAGAGTTCCGACTGACGCCGGACAGCGTGATCCTGACCCGGTCCAGCGCGACCGGGCCCAGCATGGGGCTGGCGCTTGATGGTTATTATGACCTGGCCAGCGGGCAGATGGACATGCAGGGCACCCTGTCGCCGCTGTTCATGCTGAACGGCATCGGCAGCATCCTGACACGCAAGGGTGAGGGCCTGATCGGCTTTGGCTTCACCCTGGCCGGAACCGCAGACGATCCCGACGTCAACGTGAACCCGTTCTCGGTTTTGACACCGGGCATGTTTCGTGAAATCTTCCGCCGCCCGGCGCCCAAGCTTTCGCAATAGGACCTTCATGCAACTCAGCGACTTTGATTTCGATCTGCCCGAACGGCTGATCGCCACCCGCCCCGCGCGGCCGCGATCCTCGGCCCGGCTACTGGTGGGCGAGGGGGACAGCATTACCGACGCACAGGTCACCGACCTGACACGTTGGCTGCGGCCCGGCGACCGGCTGGTGCTGAACGACACCCGGGTCATCCCCGCGCGTCTGCGCGGCACGCGTCGTCGCGAAACCGGGCAGGGCGAAAGCATCGCCTCGATCGAAGTCACCCTTGCGACCCCGCGCATGGACGGCACGTGGAACGCCTTGGTGAAACCCCTGCGCAAACTGCAGGACGGCGAGGTGATCCGCTTTGACGGCGGCTTGCAGGCCGAGTGCTTGGGCCGCGAAGACGGGCAGGCCGTGTTGCGTTTCAACCTGGAAGGTGACGCTTTTGACGCCGCCCTGGCCGAGTCCGGTCAGATCCCGTTGCCGCCTTACATTGCCGCAAAGCGCGAGGCCGACGCGCAAGACCGCGACGATTATCAGACAATCTGGGCGCGCAACTCGGGCGCCGTGGCCGCGCCGACGGCATCGTTGCATTTCGATGAGGCCCTGATGACGGCTCTGCGCAATCACGGCGTCGAGATCAGCTTTGTCACGCTGCACGTCGGGGCGGGCACCTTCCTGCCGGTCAAGGTCGAGGATGTGACCACCCACAAGATGCACGCCGAATGGGGCGCTGTGACGGCCGAGGCCGCCGCCGAGATGAACGCGACCAAATCCGCCGGGGGCCGCGTGATCCCGGTGGGCACCACGGCCCTGCGGCTGATCGAAAGCGCGGCAACCGAGACGGGCATGCAGGCCTGGCAGGGCGAGACGGACATCTTCATCTACCCCGGCTATCGTTTCAAGATCACCGACGGGCTGATGACCAACTTTCACCTGCCCAAGTCGACGCTGCTGATGCTGGTCTCGGCCTTGATGGGGCAGGACTGCATCCGTGCGATCTATGACCATGCCGTGACGCAAGAGTATCGGTTCTTTTCCTACGGTGACGCCTCTTTGCTGCTGCCCTGAGGCGACATCACGTCGCAAATGGGCATGTCCGCCTCGCGCGTGCTATGACATCAGGGAAGAGTCGCAACCACACGTGCCATAACGCAAAAGGACCCGCCGATGCTTTCCGTTCTGTCCAGCGCCTGGGCGCTGCTTCTGGGCATGATGCTGCTGATGATCGGCAACGGCCTGCAAGGCACGCTGCTGGGTGTGCGTGGCGAGATCGAGGGCTTTTCGACAGTCGAGATGTCCTTTGTCATGTCTGCCTATTTCCTGGGCTTCCTGGGCGGGTCACGCCTGACACCCGAGATGATCCGGCGGGTCGGTCATGTCCGCGTTTTTGCGGCGCTGGCATCGTTCATCTCGGCGGTGCTGATCCTGTTCCCGACCTTCGCTGACCCGATCGCCTGGTCGGTTGGCCGCGTTGTCATCGGGTTCTGCTTTTCGGGCGTCTATGTGACGGCAGAAAGCTGGCTGAACAACGCCGCTACAAATGAAAACCGGGGCAAGGCGCTGTCGCTTTACATGATCGTGCAAATGATCGGCGTCGTGTCCGCGCAGGGCCTGCTGCTGGTCGCGGACCCTTCGGGCTATGTGCTCTTTGTCATCCCCTCGGTCCTGGTTTCGATCTCTTTTGCGCCGATCCTTCTGTCGATCAGCCCGACACCCGCCTTTGACAGCACGAAACCGATGACCCTGCGCGAGCTGTTTCGTGTCTCGCCGCTGGGCTGTGTGGGCATGTTCCTGTTGGGCGGTGTCTTTGCGGCGCAATTCGGCATGGGCGCGGTCTATGGCGCCGAAGCGGGCATGTCGCTGTCGCAAATCTCGCTCTTTGTTGCGACCTTCTATATCGGCGCGGTGTTGATCCAATATCCGCTGGGCTGGCTGTCTGATCGAATGGACCGACGTCTGTTGATTATGATCGTTGCCGCAATTTGCGGCTTGGGCGGCGTGATCGGCATGGCCTTTGACGGGATCTATTCCATGCTTCTGGTCGCGGCCTTTCTTGTGGGCGGCATGTCAAACCCGCTGTATTCGCTGCTTCTGGCCTATACCAACGACTTTCTGGATTTCGAAGATATGGCCAGCGCCTCGGGCGGGCTGCTGTTCATCAACGGGATCGGGGCCGTGGCCGGCCCGGTCGTCACCGGTTGGATCATGGGCGTGATCGGGGCACTCGGGTTTTTCCTTGTGATCAGCGTGCTGATGGCTGGGCTGGCCGTGTATGCCGCCTATCGGATGACGCAGCGCGCCGCGCCTTCGGTCGAGGAAACCGGCACCTACGCACCGCTGGCCCCGACCTCGTCTCCGGTCTTTGTGGAAGTCGCACAAGAGTATGCAATTGAGCAGGCGCAGGAAACAGAGCCTGAAAATTCCGCACCCCCGGCATAATGTTGCCATTTGGTCGCCTATTGACCCGTTTATGACGAACTGATGCAAAACTTTACTTCATTTTGCGTGCTAACAAATCGTTAATGAATTGAGGTGGTCGAAAGCACGCGCAGGAGGCAAAAATGGCTTCGCCCGAAGAGATCTTGAAATTCTGGCTGGACGAAACCGGTCCGGAGGGGTGGTACAAAGGTGGCGCCGAACTTGACGCGATTATTCGCGACAGGTTCGAAGAGACATGGAACGCGGCGATGGAGGGCAAGTTTGCCCTTTGGCTGACCTATCCCAGCGGCGCGCTGGCCTATATCATCCTGACCGATCAGTTCCCGCGCAACATGTTCCGCGGCACGGCCAAGGCGTTCTCGTCCGACCACGTCGCCCGCGCGGCGGCCAAACAGGCGATCCACCGTGGCTGGGACATGAAGATCGACGGCGCCGCGCGCCGGTTCTTCTACATGCCGCTGATGCATTCCGAGAACCTTTGTGACCAGGAACGCTGCATCCGGCTCATGAAAGAGCGTATGGACAACGGCGAACAGAACCTCTTGCACGCCAAGGCGCACCGCGAGGTCATCCGGCTGTTCGGCCGTTTCCCGACCCGCAACGACGCGCTGTCCCGCTGCTCGACCAGCAGCGAAAAGCAATACGTTCAGGATGGCGGCTATGGCGCCACCGTGCGTAAGTTGCAGGCGGTCGGCTGACGATCAACTGAACCGTTCGTTCAGGGTGCGCCGGGTCTGTTCAGCCTCGGCGCGCAACCAATCCACAAATTTCTGCATCTGGGGCCGCCGCGAGGCTGCGTCGCCCCTCAGTCGCATTTGATAAGGCTTGGGCGCCCGGATGTGTTGGCTGGTCGGGAATGGCAGCACGACAGTGCCTGCACGGACATCGTCCATCAGCAATGCGTATCCGCAGACAAGAAATCCGACGTTTTCACGAACCGCATCAAGGGCCACACGGGCGTGGCGGTAGTGAACACCACGGTCCGGACCTTTGGTGCGCTGGCCGAATTTGCTGAACCAGTCGACCCAGCCGGGATGATCGTCCTGATCCCTTTGGGATTGAAGATGTAGCAGGGGCATGCCTTCCATTTCCATTTTCGGATCCCAGTCTGCCAATCGACGGGTGTTGTCTGGTCCGGTGACGGGCACCAGAACATCCCGAAACAAGGCTTCGCCGCCATCGCCGCCGTATTCGACCCTGCAATCCGGTGTGCCAAGGCGCATTGGCACGTCGCCTTCACCGTTGACGCAGAACAGGATATTCGGGTGCGCCTCTCGAAACTCCGTCAGGCGCGGGCGTAACCACAATTCCGCCCAGTCCGGATCCGCAACGATGTGAATTTCGGTGACCCTTTGAAAGTCCAGTGTCTCGGCCACCCGCTCCAATGCGGAAAATCCCGCCTTCAGATCTTGCAACGCGGTCTCGAGTTCGGGTGTCGGTTGCAGGCCAGATCGACCGCGCAGCAAAAGGTCGGTTCCCAGGTAATCCTCAAGCGCCCGAATCCTCTGGCCGACTGCGGCCGGGGTGATCCCCAGCCGCTGTGCTGCGGCCTTCAGCGACCCTTCGCGGATCGCAAGCTCTAGCGCCTGAAGCGATTTGAGATGTGTAATGGACGCCATATGATAAAGTTTACCTTTACTTGAAAAAAGATTCAACGATTTGGCTAAAGTTTGGCTTTACTGCACTAAAGAATATTGAGTTAGGCCCCGGCGCGAACTGCTGTCATGCTGCTTTCATCAACTGGCCAACAGGAGGAAAAGACATGGCTGAGATGAAGCGTTACATCATCGAACGTGACATTCCCGGAATCGGTGAAATGTCGGTAACGGAACTCTGCGGCGCCGCAAGGGCGTCAAACCAGGCGCTGGCCACGATCGGGTCAGGCATCCAATGGCAGCATTCTTATCTTGCCGGAGACAAGACCTTTTGCGTTTATCTGGCCGACGGAGAGGACAGCATCCGCAAACACGCGGAACTGAGCGGCATTCCGTTCTCGAACGTGACCGAGGTGCCCCAGATCATTGATCCGCTGACCGCGAACAACTGATCCTGTCGCGCATTGAGGCTCTCTCTCCAATCGCCTAACGTTCTACAAACGGACTTGGTTTCAGGGAGAGGGCCCAATGGCGGCAAAGAGCTTTGATATGATCGTGATCGGCGCAGGGCCCGGCGGCTATGTGGCGGCGATCCGGGGCGCGCAGCTGGGCCTCAAGGTGGCCATTGTCGAGCGCGAACATATGGGCGGCATCTGCCTGAACTGGGGCTGCATCCCGACAAAGGCGCTGTTGCGCTCGTCCGAGGTCTTTCACCTGATGCATCGCGCCAAGGAATTTGGCCTGAGCGCCGACAAGATCGGCTTCGATCTGGACGCCGTGGTCAAACGCTCGCGCGGGGTGGCCAAGCAGTTGAACGGAGGGGTCGGGCACCTTTTGAAGAAAAACAAGGTCACGGCGATCATGGGCGAAGCCACGCTGACCGGCAAAGGTCAGGTCGCGGTCAAGACCGACAAGGGCACCGAGGCGCTGACGTCCAGGAACATCGTTCTGGCCACCGGCGCGCGGGCGCGGGAGTTGCCGGGGCTCGAGGCGGATGGCGAACTGGTCTGGACCTACAAACACGCGCTGATGCCGCCCCGGATGCCGAAAAAGCTTTTGGTGATCGGCTCGGGCGCGATCGGGATCGAGTTCGCCAGCTTCTACAACACGCTGGGCGCCGAAACGACGGTGGTCGAGGTCATGGACCGCATCCTGCCGGTCGAGGATGCCGAGATCAGCGCATTTGCCAAGAAACAGTTCGAAAAGCAGGGCATGACGATCCGCGAAAAGGCGATGGTCAAGCAGCTGGACCGGGGAAACGGCACGGTCACGGCGCATATCGAACAGGGCGGCAAGGTCTCGCAAGAGGTCTTCGACACCGTAATCTCAGCCGTGGGCATTGTCGGCAATACCGAGGGGCTGGGGCTCGAGGCGCTTGGGGTCAAGGTGGACCGGACCCATGTCGTGACCGACCCGATGTGCCGGACCGGGGTTGAGGGGCTATATGCCATCGGCGATCTGGCCGGCGCGCCATGGCTGGCGCACAAGGCCAGCCACGAAGGTGTCATGGTGGCCGAGTTGATCGCCGGTGGGCATCCCCATGCGGTGGACCCCGACAGCATCGCCGGGTGCACCTACTGCCATCCGCAGGTGGCCAGCGTCGGCCTGACCGAGGCGCAGGCCAAGGAGAAGGGGCTCGACATCAAGGTCGGACGCTTCCCCTTCATCGGCAACGGCAAGGCGATTGCCCTGGGCGAACCCGAGGGGTTGATCAAGACCGTGTTCGACGCCAAGACCGGTGCGCTTTTGGGTGCGCATATGGTCGGGGCCGAGGTGACCGAGTTGATCCAGGGCTACGTCGTGGGCCGTCAGCTGGAGACCACGGAGGAAGACCTGATGAACACGGTATTCCCGCATCCGACGCTAAGTGAAATGATGCACGAAAGCGTGCTCGACGCCTTTGGGCGGGCGATTCACTTCTGAACGACCGGCTGGCCCGTCGCGCGCCCTGCGCTCTGTCCCGTTGGTCGGCGCATGATTTTTGCGCCTCCGGCGGGAGTATTTTCGGGAAAGATGAAAGGCGAACGAGTGTCCTTCATCTTTCTGAAAATACTCAAAAAAACAGAAAAAATCAGGACTTCGGCTCGATCGTCTTGAGCTTGGCTTCCAGGACCTTGCGCCCGCGAATGGCGGCAAGGCGCACGCGGACAGCCGTGATATAGGCCTCTTCCAACGTGGTCGAAGAGGCGGCGATGGTCTTGGCCACCTCTTCGTAAAGACGGTCATCGCCCGTGCGGGCCATGACCTTCATTGTGTCCTGCGCCAGCTTATCGGCGATGTCATCGACATAGGACATGGGCGCGCCCTTAGCGGGTGTTTTCCGTCAGGCGACGTTTCACATAGTCCGTGACGTTGCCGATCATGGTGTCCATGTGGGGCTCTTCGAAGAAGTGGCCCGAGCCGTCGATTTCCTCGTGGGTGATCGTGATGCCCTTTTGCTCGTGCAGCTTGCTGACCAGCGACCGGGTGTCCGCGGGCGGCGCCACGCGGTCATTGGTGCCGTTGATGATCAGTCCCGAACTGGGGCAGGGCGCCAGGAACGAGAAATCGTACATGTTGGCCGGGGGCGAGACCGAGATGAACCCGGTGATTTCCGGCCGGCGCATCAGAAGCTGCATGCCGATCCAGGCCCCGAACGAGAAGCCGGCAACCCAGCAATGCTTGGAGTTGTTGTTCATCGACTGCAGATAGTCGAGGGCCGAGGCCGCGTCGCTGAGTTCGCCCACACCCTGGTCGTATTCGCCCTGGCTGCGGCCCACGCCACGGAAATTGAAGCGCAACACGGTGAAGCCCATGTTGTAGAACGCGTAGTGCAGGTTGTAGACGACCTTGTTGTTCATCGTCCCGCCAAACTGCGGGTGCGGATGCAGCACGATGGCAATCGGGGCGTCTCGGTCTTTTTGCGGGTGGTAGCGGCCTTCGAGGCGGCCTTCGGGTCCGGGAAAAATCACCTCGGGCATGGGGGGCTCGTGTCTCCTTGCGGCCGGGCGGCAAATTCTTGACGAATTTGCTCTGATACCTTAGAATCATTCTAAGTCTGCAACAGTTGCGGACTTTTGCTCAAAGGCAAATAGGCGTTTGTGCCAGCCGCGTCAATCGGGTGGCCCATGAGAGCTTTAGGTCGATGGCTGCGGGGGACAAATGAAGCTGAGTACAAAGGGGCGATATGCCATGGTTGCGCTCGCCGATATTGCGTTGCAGCCCGAAGATGCGCTTGTCACGCTTGGCGATGTTTCGCGCCGTCAGGACATTTCGCTTCCCTATCTGGAACAGTTGTTTGTCAAGCTGCGACGGGCGGGGCTGGTGGTGTCGGTGCGGGGGCCCGGTGGCGGGTACCGGCTGGCGAAATCCGCGTCCGACATCCGGGTGGTCGATATTCTTGCAGCCGTGGATGAGACGGTGGATGCGATGCACAAGGGGGCGGGTGCCTCTGGCGGGGCCTCTGGCAGCCGTGCGCAATCCCTGACCAATCGGTTGTGGGAGGGGCTGAGCGCGCATGTCTATGTGTTTCTGCACCAGACACGATTGTCGGACGTGATCGAGAATGATCTGGCGCCCTGTCCGGCCGTGCCTTCGCTGTTTTCGGTGGTGGACGAATCGTGAGAGGGCGCTGTCACGTGGTCGCGCCTGCGGCGCGGCAGGATAAGCGCTGGCGCGCGGGATGGGGGCTCTGCCCCCAGCGCCTTCGGCTCCCCCCGGCGTATTTTTGGAAAGATGAAGGTGGGCTGTCGTGAAGCGGGTCTATCTGGATCACAATGCCACCACGCCTTTGCGGGATGAGGCACGCGCGGCCATGATTGCGGCGATGGATGTGGCGGGAAACCCGTCGTCGGTGCATGCCGAGGGGCGCGCGGCCAAGGGGTTGGTCGAGCGGGCCAGAACGCAGGTCGCGCAGGCTTTTGGGGCCGATGGGGCGGATGTTGTCTTTACATCCAGTGCAACGGAAGCTGCCGCGCTGGCCTTGGCCGGTCGCGGGTTGCAGGGCGCGGCGGTGGAACATGATGCCGTTCGGTCCTGGGTGACCGAGGTGCTTGAGGTGGACGCCTCGGGGTGTGTGACAGTTCCCGCGCCCGAGACGGCGGCCTTGCAGCTTGCAAACTCCGAGACGGGCGTCTTGCAAAGTTTGCCGGACGGGCTGGCTGTTTCCGATGCGACCCAGGCCTTTGGCAAGGTGCCGGTCGCCTTCAATTGGCTTGGCTGCGGGATGGCCTTGATCTCGGCCCATAAGTTGGGTGGTCCGAAGGGCATTGGTGCGCTGGTCATGAAGCGGGGCACCGATCTGGCCGCGCAGATCAAGGGCGGCGGGCAAGAGATGGGGCGGCGCTCGGGCACCGAGAATGTCATCGGGATCGCCGGTTTTGGGGCGGCGGCCGAAGCGGCGGCACGGGATCTGGCCGAGGATCGCTGGGCCAGGGTTGAAAAACTTAGAAACATTCTAGAATCAGCTATTGAGGTCTCGGCAAAAGAGACTATTTTTGTCGGGAAATCAGCGCCGCGGTTGCCGAACACCTCGTGCTTCGCCGTTCCGGGGTGGAAAGGGGAAACGCAGGTCATGCAGATGGACCTGGCGGGGTTTGCCATTTCGGCAGGCTCGGCCTGTTCCAGCGGCAAGGTCCGCGCCTCGCGGGTGCTGACGGCCATGGGCTATGGCGAGGATGTGGCGTCAAGCGCCATTCGCGTCAGCCTGGGGCTGGACACAACAGAAGACGACGTCAGCCGGTTTGTGGAAACCTGGCTGGCCAAATATGAAAAACACTGCGCGCGTGCCGCGTGATCTGGACGATCGAAAGGGATGAACATGGCTGCTTTGGACAACGTCGAGGTCAAGGAAGGGGTCGACCAGGAAACGGTCGATGCCGTGCGCGAGGTTGGTGGCGCGTATAAATACGGTTGGGAAACCGAGATCGAGATGGAATACGCTCCCAAGGGGCTGACGCCGGACATCGTGCGCCTGATCAGTGAAAAGAACGACGAACCGGAGTGGATGACCGAGTGGCGTCTGCAGGCCTATGAGCGCTGGTTGCAGAAAGAAGAGCCCGATTGGGCGATGGTCGATTATCCCGAGATCGACTTTCAGGACCAGTATTACTACGCGCGTCCCAAGTCGATGGTCGAAAAGCCCAAGTCGCTGGACGAGGTCGACCCGAAACTGCTGGCGACCTATGAAAAGCTGGGCATCCCGCTGAAGGAACAGATGATCCTGGCGGGCGTCGAGGGCGCCGAGGATGCACCGGCCGAGGGCCGCAAGGTGGCGGTTGATGCGGTCTTTGACTCGGTCTCGGTCGGTACGACCTTCCAGGCCGAGCTGAAGAAGGCGGGCGTGATCTTCTGCTCGATTTCCGAGGCGATCAAGGAGCATCCGGAGCTGGTGAAGAAGTATCTGGGCTCGGTGGTTCCGGTCTCGGACAACTTCTATGCGACGCTGAACTCCGCAGTCTTCTCGGACGGGTCCTTTGTCTATGTCCCGCCGGGTGTGCGCTGCCCGATGGAGCTGTCGACCTATTTCCGCATCAATGCCGAGAACACCGGCCAGTTTGAACGGACGCTGATCATTGCCGACAAAGGGTCGTATGTGTCCTATCTCGAGGGCTGCACCGCGCCGCAGCGCGACACCTCGCAGCTGCACGCCGCGGTGGTCGAGATCATCATCGAGGAAGACGCCGAGGTAAAGTACTCGACCGTTCAAAACTGGTATCCCGGCGATGAGAACGGCAAGGGCGGCATCTACAACTTCGTGACCAAACGCGCCGATTGCCGGGGCGATCGGGCCAAGGTGATGTGGACGCAGGTTGAGACCGGTTCGGCTGTGACCTGGAAGTATCCGTCTTGCATTCTGCGGGGGGACGACAGCCAGGGTGAGTTCTACTCGATTGCGATTGCCAACAACCATCAACAGGCCGACACCGGCACCAAGATGGTGCATCTGGGCAAGAACACCAAGTCGCGGATTGTCTCGAAAGGTATCTCGGCGGGTGTGGCGCAGAACACCTATCGCGGGCTTGTTTCGATGCATCCCAAGGCCAAGAACGGGCGGAATTACACGCAGTGTGACTCGCTGTTGATTGGCGACAAATGCGGGGCGCATACGGTGCCTTACATCGAGGTCAAGAACAACTCGGCCCGGGTGGAGCATGAGGCGACGACGTCCAAGGTGGATGACGACCAGATGTTCTACTGCCGCCAGCGTGGCATGGACGAGGAAGAGGCGGTTGCGCTGGTGGTGAATGGCTTCTGCAAGGAAGTGCTGCAGGCGCTGCCGATGGAGTTTGCCATGGAGGCGCAGCAACTGGTGGCAATCTCGTTGGAAGGGTCGGTCGGGTAACCGATTTCCGTCACGGAAATCGGTCCGTTTTCCTTGAAGGAAAACGGTTTCGCAAACGGTGAGGACACGAGGCATGATCCGCGCAGCGCTGATACCAGCCGTTCTGACAGGGGTCTTTTGCGCTCTGTTTGCCGGGATCATTGACCTGGTCACCAACGCGCTCGACATGGCAACCATCGTGATTTTTGCCTTTATTTCAGGCTTCTGCGGAAGCCTCTTCGCGCGGATTGTGCTGCGCGTCACCGGGTCAGAGGACCAGACATGAACCCTTGGGGAGAGAAACGGAGCACCGCTATGATCGTGACCACCACACCCAGCGTCGAAGGCTATCAGATCGCCGAATACAAGGGCATCGTCGTGGGCGAGGCCATTCTGGGCGCCAACGTCTTTCGCGATATCTTTGCGGGCATAACCGACATCATCGGCGGCCGTTCGGGCGCATATGAGGCGAGCCTGGCCGAGGCGCGTGACACCGCCATCCGCGAGTTGGAAGAGCGGGCCGTGGCCAAGGGCGCGAACGCGGTGGTTGGCGTCGACCTCGATTACGAGGTGATCAACAACATGCTGATGGTCAGCGCCTCTGGCACGGCGGTGGTTCTGGGATGATCCAGGAATTGGTTCAGCAGTCTGCGGGCGTGGGCATCGGCGTGTTCCTGGGCACGCTGATCGGGCTTTATGTCCGCAAGCGCTCGGGCAAGACCGAGGGTCTGCTGGGCGGATCGGTATTCATAACGGCCTCGGCGGCCGGCGGCGCGGCGCTGCTGGTCATGATGGCCATACGGGCGGTCTTTTAGGGCCAAGAAGAGACACAAACCTACGCCCTGAGACATTGGGCCGGAGCGAAAAATATGCTGGAAATCAAGAACCTGCACGCGCAACTTGAAGAAGAAGACAAGCAGATCCTGAAAGGTGTCGACCTGACGGTCGAGGCGGGCAAGGTGCATGCGATCATGGGGCCGAACGGCTCGGGCAAATCGACGCTCAGCTATGTGCTGTCGGGCCGCGACGGCTATGAGGTGACCGAGGGATCGGCCACGCTGGCGGGTGACGACATCCTGGACATGGAACCCGAAGAGCGCGCCGCGGCGGGCCTCTTCCTGGCCTTCCAGTACCCGGTCGAAATCCCCGGCGTCGGCAACATGACCTTCCTGCGCACGGCTGTGAACGCACAGCGCAAGGCGCGCGGTGAAGAAGAGATGAGCGCCTCGGACTTCCTGAAGGTGATCCGCGAAAAGGCCAAGTCGCTGAAGATCGACGCGGACATGCTGAAGCGTCCGGTCAATGTGGGTTTCTCGGGTGGTGAGAAAAAGCGCAACGAAATCCTGCAGATGGCGATGCTTGAGCCCAAGATGTGCATCCTGGACGAAACGGACTCGGGCCTGGACGTCGACGCCATGAAGCTGGTGGCCGAAGGCGTGAACGCCCTGCGCAGCGAGGGCCGTGGCTTTTTGGTCATCACCCACTACCAGCGTCTGCTGGACCATATCAAACCCGACGTCGTGCACATCATGGCGGATGGCAAGATCGTGAAATCGGGCGGCCCCGAGCTGGCGCTTGAGGTCGAAAACAACGGCTATGCCGGTCTGCTGGAAGAGGTGGCGTGATGGCGCTGCCGCAAACCAAAGTGGACGCAACCGAGGCGCGGCTGTCCGGTATGGAACAGCCGCAGGGCGGCTGGACAGCTCTGGCGCGGGGTCAGGCCCTTGCGCGGGTGCGCGAGATGGGTTTGCCCGCCCGCCGCGACGAGTACTGGAAATACACCCGCCCCGACACGCTGGTCAGTGCCGAGGCGCCAAGTGCCGCCCTGTTCGACGCGCAGGAAACCCCGGTCTTTGGCGAGATCGATCGCCTGAAGATCGTCTTTGTGGACGGCATCTTTGACGCCGAAGCCTCGGACGATCTGACGCTGGAGGGCGTGACCATCGAGCGTCTGGCCGATGTGGCCCATGCCGACATCCATTGGGCGCTTGATCTCTACGGCACGCTCGAGGCCAACGGGCAGGATCCCGTGCAGCGTCCGCTGGCGGCGCTGAACACGGCTTTTGCAACCGATGGCGTGCTGATCCACGCCACCGGCAAGGCGGCCAAGCCGATCAGCCTGATCTATCGCCATGCCTCGGAAACCTCGGACGTGATCTTGCACCACGTGATCAAGGTGGATGCGGGCGCCGAAGTGACGGTCCTGGAAAACGGCCCGGCGGCCGCGCGCTTCAACAAATGCATGGAGATCGACATCGCCGACGGCGGGACCTTTCACCATGTGCGCGCGCAGGGGCGCGATCACGAACGTCGCGCGGCGACCCATACCTTTGCCCGCCTGGGCCGGGAGTCGGTGCTGAAAAGCTTTACGCTGACCGCCAATGGCGTGATGACCCGCAACGAGACGGTGATCGAGCTGACCGGTGATGATGCCGTGGCTCATGTGGCCGGGGCCAGCCTTGGGGATGGGGATTTCCATCACGACACCACGGTCTTTATCACCCATGACGCGGTGAACTGCGAAAGCCGGCAGGTCTTCAAGAAGGTGCTGCGCAACGGGGCGACGGGCGTCTTTCAGGGCAAGATTCTGGTCAAGCCGGACGCGCAAAAGACCGACGGCTACCAGATCAGCCAATCGCTGCTTCTGGACGGCGACAGCCAGTTCCTGGTGAAGCCCGAGCTGGAAATCTATGCCGATGACGTGGCCTGTTCCCATGGCTCGACCTCGGGCGCGATCGACGAAGAGGCGCTGTTCTACCTGCGCTCGCGCGGGGTGCCGACAGGTGAAGCAACCGACCTGCTGACCCTGGCCTTCCTGGCCGAGGCGGTGGACGAGATCGAGGATGAGGCGCTGGCCGAAGAGATCCTGGATCGCATCGGGTCCTGGCTGTTGCGTCGGCGCGCCGACTAAAAGGATGGCGATCAGCCACAATATCCTGGCCACCTATCGTCGCCCCGGCACCGTGGTGCGTCGGCTTCTTCAGCTGGGCCAGCGCGAGGACCGCGCGTTGGCCTACCTGATGGCAGGCTGCGTGCTGGTTTTTGTCAGCCAATTGCCCGCATTGTCACGCCAGGCGCATCTGGACGGGGTCGAGTTGAACCCGTTGTTGGGCGGGGCCTTGTTGGCCTGGGTCTTCATGGCGCCGCTCTTGTTCTACGTTCTGGCGGGGATCAGCCACATGGTTGCCCGATTGATCGGGGGCAAAGGCAATTGGTACGGCGCGCGGCTCGCGCTGTTCTGGGCGCTTTTGGCCTCGGCTCCGCTGATCCTGCTTTACGGATTGGTGGCCGGATTTGTGGGCCCCGGACCGGCGCTGACGGTGACAGGGGCCTTGTGGGTGGTGGCCTTTTTGTGGTTTTGGCTTGCGGGACTGCGTGAAGCCGAAAAGGGGACCGCACCGTGACTTTGACCTGGGTTCTGCGCACCGCCTTTGACAGCGTGGCCGCACCACAAGACGTTGCCCGGCAACTGCTGGACATGCGCCTTGGACGCGAAGTGCTGATGACGGCGTTCCTGCTGGTTGCCGTGCTGAACACGCTGGTCTTTTCCGCCTCGGTCCTGACCCTGCCCGAAGAGGACCTGACGCGTCAGGTTCTGGGCTCGCCAAGTGTGTTCATCGCGTTTTTCATGGGCGCGCTTGCGATCACGACCGGCGCGCTGACCTGGGTCGGCCGTATGCTGGGCGGGACGGCGGGTTTGGCGCAGATGGCGACCCTGACGATCTGGATGCAGGTGCTGCGGTTCCTGGCGCAGGTGGGGCTGGCTGTCCTGTCGATGGTCAGTGTTGCCCTGGCCTCGATCGCCGTGCTTGCGGTGTCGGTGCTGGGCCTTTGGATCTTGCTGAATTTTGTAAACGTGGCGCACGGCTTCAACAGCCTTGGCCGCTCGGCCATGGTGCTGATCGGCTCGGTTGTCGGCCTTGCGGTGGTGTTGTCCGTCTTGCTGGCGATGGCAGGTGTGGGCACAACGGGACTGTGAACATGTATGACATCGACAAAATCCGCAGCGACTTTCCGATCCTGTCGCGACAGGTGAACGGCAAACCTCTGGTCTATCTCGACAATGGGGCCTCGGCGCAAAAACCCAAGGTCGTGATCGACGCGGTCACGAGGGGGTATGCCGAGGAATATGCAAACGTTCACAGGGGCTTGCACTATCTTTCTAATCTGGCCACCGAAAAATACGAGGCCGTGCGCGGCACCATCGCGCGGTTCCTTGGGGCCGAAGACGAGAACGAGATCGTTCTGAATTCGGGCACCACCGAGGGCATCAATACGGTGGCCTATGGCTGGGCGATGCCGCGCCTGCAGGCAGGCGACGAAATCATCCTGAGCGTAATGGAGCATCACGCGAACATCGTGCCCTGGCACTTTCTGCGCGAACGGCAGGGTGTGGTTTTGAAATGGGTCGATGTCGACGCCACCGGTGCATTGGACCCGCAGGCGGTGCTGGATGCGATCACGCCCAGGACGAGGCTGATTGCCGTCACGCAGCTGTCGAATGTTCTGGGCACCCGGGTTGACGTCAAGGCGATCTGCGCCGGGGCCCGCGCCCAAGGCGTCCCGGTGCTGGTCGACGGTTCGCAAGGGGCCGTGCACGCGCCGGTCAATGTCCAGGACATTGGCTGCGATTTCTATGCCATCACGGGCCACAAGCTTTATGGCCCTTCGGGGTCTGGCGCGATCTATATGCGCAAGGAACGGATGGCCGAAATGCACCCCTTCCTGGGCGGCGGCGACATGATCCGCGAGGTCCACAAGGACGTTGTGACCTATGCCGATCCGCCCATGAAGTTCGAGGCCGGAACGCCCGGCATTGTCCAGACCATCGGTCTGGGTGTGGCGCTTGAGTATCTGATGGATCTCGGCATGCAGAATGTGGCCGCTCATGAAGACCGGTTGCGCGACTATGCGCGGTCGCGGCTTGACGGGCTGAACTGGCTGCAGGTGCAGGGGACGACGCAGGACAAGGCGGCGATCTTTTCGTTCACCATCGACGGCGCGGCCCATGCGCATGACATCTCGACGATCCTCGACAAAAAGGGCGTCGCGGTCCGCGCAGGTCACCATTGTGCCGGTCCGCTGATGGATCATCTTGGTGTCACGGCCACCTGCCGCGCGTCGTTTGGGCTGTACAACACCGAGGCCGAGGTCGACACATTGGTCGATGCCCTGGAACTGGCGCACGAACTCTTTGCGTGATCTTCAGCTTTTCTGCGTTGAAGACCTGAAATGCTTGGCCTATAGAGTCGAGACGAAGCACCCGTAGCTCAGCTGGATAGAGCGCTGCCCTCCGAAGGCAGAGGCCATAGGTTCGAATCCTATCGGGTGCGCCACTTTCCCATTTGATGTATGCGTCGGTCCCCTTGGGGGATCAGTCTGACGTGAATGCCCAGGTCCCTTCGCCCAGGGCCGGTGCCGCAAGTGTTTCGCGCGTTGGGCTTCGAGAAAACCGCACCGGGGATTTCAGGCCTGAAATGCCTTGCGGTGCGATGCGCATGCCGCGTGCCGCAATCTGTGGTTCCGCCAAGGCCTCGGAGACCGAGTTGATCGGGCCGCAGGGCACGCCAGCCGCTTCGAGTTGCGAAATCAGGTCTCGTCGCGGTATGTCAGCCAGTGGTGCGTTCAGCAAGGGCACCAATAGATCCCGGTTCGTGACCCGTTGCGGGTTCGTGGCGAACCGGGGGTCCTCGGACAGGGCGGGCCGGTCCAGAACCGAACAGAGGGCCTTAAACTGTCGGTCGTTCCCGCAGGCGATGATCACATGTCCATCCTGCACCGCAAAGACTTGGTAGGGCACGATATTCGGGTGGGCGTTGCCCATGCGTGTGGGCTCGGTTCCCCCCAACAGGTGATTGGTCGCCTGGTTTGCCAGGACCGCAACGGCGCAGTCCAGCAAGGACACGTCGATGTGCTGGCCAAGTCCGGTGCGGGCGCGTTCAGCCAGTGCCGATTGCACGCCGATCACCCCGTAGAGCCCGGTGAAAATATCGATCCATGCGACACCGACCTTCTGCGGCTCGCCGGCGGGGTCTCCGGTCAGGTCCATGATGCCGCTCATGCCCTGGATCAGGAAGTCATAGCCGGGCTGGGTCGCGCGGGGGCCGGTCTGCCCAAAGCCGGTGATCGACAGATAGACCAGCCCGGGGTTCGCCTCGCTCAACGAGTCGTAGTCGAGGCCGAATTTCCGCAACCCGCCGACCTTGAAGTTCTCGATCACCACATCGGCCTGTGCGATCAGCGTCTTCAACCGTTGCAGGTCATCCGTATCGCTGAAATCGCAGGTGACCGAGGTCTTGCCGCGATTGGCCGAATGGAAATAGGCGGCGACGGTTTCGGTGCTGCCGTCACTGCGGGCGCGTTCGATGAATGGGGGTCCCCAACGGCGGGTGTCGTCGCCTTCGCGGGCTTCGACCTTGATCACCTCGGCGCCCATGTCGGCCAGGGTCTGGCCGACCCAGGGGCCGGCCAGGATGCGCGCCAGTTCCACCACTTTCAGTCCCGCCAGCGGTGCCTGTGCCGGTGTCTGCGGGGCGTTTCCGAGAGGGTCCGAGGTCTGCATGTCCAAGTCTTTCCGGATGTCTGATTGGTCGGTGCACCCTACGCCTGAATGGGCCAGTCGCAACCTGTGATCGCGAATTGTGCATTTCGCCAATCAGTGCGGTTCATTTCGCAACATTGATTTTCGGGCAGAGTGGCACGGGCGCGACAAAAATGCCGCAAGTGACGGCGGCATCCCGCCGGGTCTGGGAATTCCAGTTTTCGCGCTTGCCCGAGCCGGGGCAGATACATCAGACTCTGGTCAAGACGCCGGCTAAGCGGGGGTTGGATGCGAAACGTAACGGGATGGCTGCTTCTTGTCCTGGGGGTTCTCGGGTTAAGCTATTGGGGTGCCCAGACGCATGCCAAGCGCATGCAGCAAAAGGTTTCGGCAGCAGCGCAGGATGTTGTTCAGGACACCGTGCACGGTGTCTCTGTTGTCGTGTCCGGACGCGATCTGACCGTGTCGGGATTGGTGGATGGCGAAAAAGAACGCAGTCTGATCCTGACCCGACTGAACGAGATCCCGGGTCGCCGCGTCGTGCGTGACGAACTTGACGTCCTGATGCTGGCGCAGCCCTTTGTGACCGAGGGTGCGAAGACCGGGCAGGGGCAGCAAATCGGCGGCCACGTCCCGACAGACGCCCTGCGCAAGCTTTTCGGACGGCGCGGCATGATGGGGGCCGAGGACATGACCCTGGCCGCAGGCGCGCCAGAGGGCTGGAACGGCGCAGTGGATTCGGCGTCTGCGGCGCTCGCGCCGCTTGAGTTCGGCGCCTGGGTGCTTGAGGACCGGATGCTGCGGTTCTCGGGCGAGGCACGCACGCCCAAGGAACGGGATGCCTCGGTCGAGATCCTGCAGATCCTGCCCGAAGGGTTCTCGGTCCAGACGACGATCACGCTGCAGGACGACGGGACGCCGCCTGAATTTGCGGTCACCTACAACGCGGCCACGGGCGCGGCGGTCACCGGAAAGCTTCCGTTCGGAGTGGCGCCCGAAGATCTGGCTGGCCCACTGGGTGTTCCGGGCATCCTTGGGGATGCGCGGGCGTCGCTCGTGGATTTCCAGCGGTCCCAGGCGGCCTTTGACGCCCTGTCGACGCTGCGGCCCTGGCTGGGACAGTTGGATTTGGCAACGCTGGAAGTCACGTCGCAGGGGGTGCAGCTGACCGCAAGCGCGGTGCCCGGCACCGACGTGGACCTTGTGTCCGAGGCCTTGCGGTCGGCCTTTGGCAGCGGGTCGGTGCGCCTCGATCTGACGGCGAACGTGCCACCCGAAAACACGACGCGCACCAATGCCGCCACCGGGCAGCGAGAGCGCGTTGTCGAGGGTTTCTGGCTGCCCGTGGTCAGTTTTGACCCAACCATCTCCAATTGTGCGGACCGCACCGCGACTGCGCTGGAAACGGCGCAGATCCAGTTCCTGTCCGGATCGTCCCGTCTGGGACCACGCGCGGTCACGGCGATCAACGGTCTGGCGGCGATCATGCGGCCTTGTATCCTGTCCGCTGGGCTTTCAGCCGAACTGGGTGGACACACGGACAGTTCCGGCGATCTGGATGCCAATATGCTGCTCAGCCTCAACCGGGCTGAAACGGTGCGCAATGCCTTGGCCGAGCGGGGGATCCCCTTGGGCGCGATGAGTGCCGCGGGCTATGGGGCCTCGCGCCCGATCGCAGACAACACAACCGAAGCGGGCCGGGCGCAGAACCGGCGGACAACAATCGTCTGGCAGACCGATCCGTAGGGCTGTCAGGATATTCAGGGGGAATATTTGATGTTCCAGAACTGGGGTTTTCTAGTCACCGAGATGGTGACCCTGATCGTACTGGCGGTCCTTTTGGGGCTGTTTGTTGGATGGCTGCTGTGGGGGCGGCGGATTGCCGTGGATGGCTACGTGAACCAGAGCCAGATCCAGGCCGACCTGGCCGCCTGCAAGGCAGAGGCGCAGGACAAAGATCAACAGATCGCCAAGTTGGCCGCCAGGGTAGCCGCTGCCGAAGCGATGCCTGCCGATCCAAACTCGGAAGAGCCGGAGACCCAAAAGCCTGCGTCGGCCGAGATTATAGATTTTGCGGCATCCACCGGCGATACGCATCAGGCCGACGCTGTTCCCGACGAAAGCGACAGACCCCAAGCCTTGGGCGGACCACGGGATGGTGGGGCCGATGATCTGAAGCAAATCAAGGGCATAGGGCCGAAACTTGAAGTGCTCTGCCACGACTTGGGCTTCTATCATTTCGACCAGATCGCCGCCTGGACCGAGGCCGAGGTCGCATGGGTCGATGACAACCTCGAAGGGTTCAAGGGCCGCGTGACCCGCGATGACTGGGTGGCGCAGGCCAAGGTTCTGGCCGCCGGTGGCAGGACCGAGTTTTCTGAACGGGTCAGGGATGGAGACGTCTATTAGGGCAGCATCTGAAGCCAGACCCAGGCCGTAAGAACACTCAGCGCCGTTGCGATCAAGACGGACGAGGCCGCCACGCGGCGGGCCCTGCCATACATGTTGGCAAAGACATAGCCGTTGATGCCGGGTGCCATCGCGGCCGTCACGACGGCTGAGCGGAACGCATCCGTTCCCAGGTTCAGAGCCGTTCCCATGGTCCAGGTCACCGAGGGATGTAACAACAGGGATATGCCGCAAACCATTGCAATCACGCGTAAATCACCCTCGGGCTGATAGCGGCGCAAGACGCCCCCAACCGCAAACAAGGCGGCGGGCAAGGCTGTTTGCACGACCATGTTCAGCGCGTCTTGGGCAGGTGTCGGGAGGCTCAGGTCCAACAGGTTGAAAGCCATGCCAAGCACGATTGCCAGGATCAACACATTGCGGAACATCGCCGACAGCACCTTGCCGGGCAATTTCTTCCAACTGGTGCCGCGCGCGCGGACGATCTCCATCGCGGTGATCCCGATGCCATAGCAAAAGGGCGTGTGCAGGGCGACAATGGCGAAATTGCCTGCCAGGGCGTCGGGCCCATAGGCGCGCTCGGTGATCGACAGCCCCAACAGCACGGAATTGGCGAAAAGGCAGCAGAACCCGATGGCAACGCTGTCTTCCCAGCCGCGTTTGAAGACGAGGCGCGCGCCAAAAAGCCCGGTGATGAAGCAGACGGTCGACCCCGAATAGAAGCTGATCAGCAGAAAAGGATCGAAACCCGCGCCTAGGTCCAGCGTCCAGATCGCCCGGAACAAGAGACAGGGGATGGCAAACCCCTGCGTAAAGGTCATCAACCCGTCGATGCTGCTGTCGGGCATGCCGAACTTCCAGACCGCCAGATAGCCCGCGCCGATCACCAGAAAGACCGGCAGGATGACGTCGATCAGGGCCTGCATCAGCCCGCGCGCCTCATGACGGGCACCGGATCACCATGCCGTCATAGGCGGGTGTGATGTGGTCGGGCGTTTCAGCCTCTAGCGTCGCATAGTCCAGATCGATGTGCATGTTGGTCAGCACGGCCCGGCGGGGGGCGGCACGGGCGATCCATTCCAGCGACAGGTCGAGGTGGGCATGAGTCGGATGGGGGGTGCGGCGCAGCGTGTCCAGCACCAGGACATCCAGGTCTTTCAGCGTCTCCCAGGCCTCGTCATAAAGGTAGGCGACGTCCGGCAGATAGGCCAGGTCGCCGATGCGGAAACCAAGCGCGTCGATGCTGCCGTGGTTGACCTTGAAGGGCGTCAGGGTGACGGCACCGCCGGGGCCGGGCACCTTAACGGGGCCGTCGATGGTGTGCATGTCCAGGATCGGCGGATAGGGGCTGGTCTCGGGCTGCATGAAGGCATAGCCGAACCGCGCATAGAGGGCGTTTTGCGTGTCGCCATCCGCCCAGACAGGCAGGCGTTCGCGGCGGTTGAAGACGATCTGGCGCAGGTCGTCGATGCCATGCACGTGGTCGGCGTGGGAATGGGTGTAGACCACACCATCCAGATTTCCGACACCTGCGCTGAGCAGCTGTTCGCGCATGTCGGGCGAAGTGTCGATCAACACGCGGGTCACCCCGGCCTCGGTCTCTTGCTCGACCAGCATCGAACAGCGGCGACGGTGGTTCTTGGGGTTGGTCGGATCGCAATCGCCCCAGTGCCCACCCAGCCGCGGCACGCCGCCGGACGAGCCGCAGCCAAGGATCGTAAAGCGCAGTTCGCCGCTCATGCGGCGGCCTTGAAGGCGGCTGCCTTGGTAAAGAGCCGGTCGAAGTTCGCTTCGAGCTGCGCGGCAAAATCGGCGTAGTCCATGCCAAAGACCTCGGCGCCGACTTTGGCGGTGTGGACCGTATAGGCCGGTTCATTGCGCTTGCCGCGATAGGGCGGCGGGGCCAGATAGGGACTGTCGGTTTCGACCAGGATGCGGTCGACCGGGGCTGCGGCAAAGATATCGCGCAGGGACTGGCTTTTGGGGAAGGCCGCGATGCCCGACATCGACAGGTAGAACCCCAGGTCCAGCGCGGCCCTGGCCAGCTCGGGCGTGGATGAGAAACAGTGCATCACACAGCTGTAGGGCGCCTCGCGATAGCCTTCGGTCAGGATGCGCGCCATGTCGTCATCCGCATCACGGGCGTGGATGATCAGCGGCAGGCCGCTGCGCTGCGCGGCCTCGATATGCACCCTGAGCGAGGTCTTTTGGATCTCGGCGCTGTCGCCGGTGTAGTGATAGTCAAGGCCGGTTTCGCCGATGCCGACAAACTTGGGGTGCTTGGTCAGGGCCAGTAGCTCGTCCACCGTCGCCAGCGGTTCGTCCGCGGCGCTCATCGGGTGGGTTCCGGCGGCGTAAAAGACCGGCGCGTGTGCCTCGGCAATGGCGCGCACGGCGGGTTCGTTGCGTAGGCGGGTGCAGATGGTGACCATGCGATGCACACCGGCGTCGAGGGCGCGTTGCACCACGTCCGGGCGCTCGGTCTCGAAATCCGGGAAATCCAGATGGCAGTGGCTGTCGGTGATCATGGTCATGAAGGGCGTCCGCAAAATGGCTTGATCCCGGGTATCTAGGATGATCCCGGCAGGGTCAAGCGGGCGCGGTCAGCCCGGGGCCTCGGCGCTTTCAAGCTTGAGAAAAGCGTCTGTCAAAAGGGCAGTGGTTTCCAGGTTCACCGCGCGCCCGTGGCGCAGGCGCTCGCCCAGCCTTTGCGACAGCTCTGCCCAATGCCGCCCGTCGCGGGGCGAGGCCGAGAGCCGGGCCAGAACGGTCGATTCATGCGGTGCGGCCTGAACCTGCGGCGGCGCGCCGGTGACACCGGTGCGTGCGAGCCGGCCCATGGCGACGTCCAGCAGGGTCAGGAACAGGTCCAGCCGGGTTTCCTTGCCGCGCTGCGCCAGCGTTTCGGCCAGTTTCAGCGCGCGTTGTCGATCAAGATTGGGTAAGGTGCCCAAGAGGTCGATCAGATCGGCATAAAGCTTCAGGCCGTCCAGGTTGATCAGCCGAATGGCGTCGCCCACGGAGCCGGCTGACAGCTCGGTCAGCGCCGCGGCCTGCGCGGGATCGACCGAAACCTCGGCCTGTTGCAAGGCGGCGGCCATATCCTCGGGCCCAAGCCGCGACAGGCGCAGTTCGCGGCAGCGCGACCGGATGGTTGGCAAGAGCCGCGCAGGCTGGTGGGACACCAGCAGCAGTGTCGCGCGGGCAGGGGGCTCTTCCAGCATCTTCAGCAGCGCATTGGCAGCATTGACGTTCAGATCATCTGCGGCATCCACGATGACCACGCGGCGGCCGCCTTCCGTGGCGGAAAGGTGAAAGAACCCCGCCAGCTTGCGGGTTTCGTCGACGGTGATCATCGCCTTGGGGCGGTTCGTCTTTTCGTCGTAGCCACGACGCAGGGGGAAAAGGCCCGGTTCGGCCCCTGACAGGATGCGGCGCGCGACCGGGTGGTCCGGGTCGATGTCCAGCGCGGTCGGCGGCGGCGGTGCGCCGAACAGGCCCCCGTCATCAGATGGCGGAGTGGCCAGCAGGAACCGTGCAATCGCCCAGGCCAGTGTCGCCTTGCCGACACCTCGCGGTCCGGTGATCAGCCAGCCATGGTGCAGGCGGTCGGCATTGTACGCTTCGAGAAACCGCGCAACGGCGGCATCCTGTCCAAACAGGCGCTGGGTCTCGCGCGGGTGCGGGGCCCCTTCGGCGCGATCGAGGTCTGGCAGGCCTTCGTCGCTCATGCGACGGTCTCGGGCAGAAAGGGCGACAGCGCCTGCATGACGTCCTGCGCGACCTCGTCTTCGCTGCGGTTGCCGTCGATGACACGGAACCGGCCGGGGAACTCTTGGGCCAAGGCAAGGAAACCCGCACGCATCTTTTGCTGCAGCTCAAGGCCAAAATCCTCGAACCGTTCCTCGGCGGTCTGACGCGCCTTGGCGCGGCGCAGACCGGCCTCGGGGTCCATGTCGATCAGGATCGTGACGTCGGGTTCCGTGCCGATCATCAGGCGGTGCAGTTGATCCACATGGCCGCGCAGGTCACCGCGGCTGAGGCCCTGGTACATCCGAGTGCTGTCGGCAAACCGGTCGCAGATCACGATCTGACCCGCAGCCAGGGCGGGGCGGATCGTGCGTTCCAGATGGTCGCGCCGCGCGGCGGTGAACAGCAACAACTCGGTTTCCGCAGACCAGCGGTCGGGGTCCCCCTGCAACACCAGCGCGCGGATCTCTTCGGCGCCCGGGCTGCCGCCCGGTTCGCGGGTCAGCACCGGCGTCAGACCCTGAGCCTGCAAGGCCGACGCCAAGCGCCGCGCCTGCGTTGACTTGCCCGATCCGTCGATGCCTTCGAAGCTGACAAATACTCCGGAGGTCAAGAGCTGCCCTCGGCCTGCGGGCCATCGTTCAGGCGCTGCAGCAGGACTTCGCTGACCGTGCGGATGCGGTTCAGAAACCCGCCTTTGGGAACCGAGGTCATGGCGACCAGGGGCACGGTATGTTCCGGCAGGCCCATGGGGCGGATGATCAGCTTGGCAATCTCTTGCCCGGCTTCGATCGGCGCCTCGATGGGGCCGGTAAAGACCACTTCACCTTTGACGTCCCGGCTTTCAAGGACGGGCAATAGCAGCGTCAGATCATCCTGAACCGCCAATCCGACGGAATTTTCTGCCCCCATCCAGACCTGCGCCTGAGCAATTTCCTGACCGGACTTGGCAACAGTTTTCTCGGCAAACTGCCGGAAGGCCCAGTTCACGATCGCCTCGGCCTGTTCCGCCCGCGCCTTGGTGCTGCCAAGGCCGGTGAAGGCAAAGATCACACGGCGGTCACCCTGCTTGGCCGACCCCACAAGACCATAGCCCGCTTCCTGCGTGTGCCCGGTCTTCAACCCGTCCGCGCCGATCCCGAGCCCCAGCAAGGGGTTGCGGTTGCGGGTGTTGTCCGGCGCGCGGCCATCAAAGGCGAACTCGGTCTCGGCGAACATCGGATAGTATTCCGGGAAATCCGAGATCAGGTGATTGGCCAGCAGCGCCAGATCCCGCATCGACATCACGTGACCATCTGCGGGCCAGCCGTTCGAATTCTTGAAGACCGAATTGGTCATGCCCATCTGCTGCGCGCGGCGGGTCATGAAATCGGCAAAGCCTTTTTCGGTGCCATCGGGGCTGAGCGCCTCGGCAATGACAGCGCAGGCGTCGTTGCCAGACAGAACGATGATGCCCCTCAACAGATCCTCGACGCGGACACGATCGGTGGTGTCCAGGAACATGGTCGAGCCGCGATAGGACATCGCGTGACTGCTGACCGGCAGACGTTCCTCAAGGCTCAGACGACCATCCCGGATCGCCTCGAAGGCGATGTAAAGCGTCATCAGCTTTGACATCGAAGCCGGAGGCATCGGTTGATCGGCGTTCTTGGACAGCAGGATTGTCCCGGTGGTCTGATCCAGCACAAAGGCCGCACGGGCCGAGGTGTCAAAAGCAGAGGCGGGCAGGGCAAGCGTGGCGCAGGCAAGGGCCGCGCAGGCCGCACGGCGAAGCAGGGACAACATGGGCGCGTCTGTTCCTTTCAGTCAAAGACTCGGACGCGGTCAGTTTGTCACCGCATAGGCGTCAGCGAAACCCGCTGCCTTGATCTTTTTCAGCAATGCTGCGCGTTCGTCCGCCGATTGGGCGGGGCCAACGATGACCCGCCAAAAGGTCTTGCCCTTGCTGCTTTGCTTCAGGACCGTGGGCACAATGCCAGAACTGCGCATGACCGTTGCCGTGTTCTTGGCATTCTGTTCGATGCTGAAGATACCCAGCTGGATAAAGGGCTTGGTCAAACCAGAGGCCACCTTGACCTCGGGCTTGGGCGTGACAGCTGCTTCGGCGGGGGCGTCCAGAACGGCAGCGGCAGAGGCGGCAACCGGATCGATTTCGGTCGTCTCGATTTCCGGCGCAGTATCGACCTGAACCTCGGCTGCGGCTTCGATCACGTCTGGTTCAACGGTTTCTTCCACGATTTCTCGGCGCAGGGCGACCACGTTCAGGTTCGTGGGCTGCCCTGCCAGCATGCCAAGCGCCGCGGCAGCATCGGACGAGATCTGCAGGCGCGGTCCGGGTGTCTGGATTTCCTTGCGGAACAGGGCACCAATCACGAACTTGCCGTTTTGTTCATTTCGGATGATCACGCGTTCTGGGTCCGCCACATCCGGGTGTGCCGCCCAGACCCCACCCAGCGAGGGCCGACCATCCCAAAGGCCGGCCTCGGTCGCCTGAAAGATGTCAGGGGCTTCGACATCGCGTTCGGTCGTCTTGCGCTGCACGCTGGCAGCGCGTGTCGGTGTATCAGCGTCCCCGCGGGCCTGAAGGAACGTGGGACGTTGTCCCTCTTCACATCCCGACAGCAGCGTTGCGGCCGAAAAGGCCAGGACGGTTGCGATGGATGCGCCCCGGGCGCGGTCTGACTTGAACGTGCGGCTCATGCTGGGCCCTCTGCTGCGATACATGCCTTTTCTGGCGGCGCCGGTGTTCCGGTCTGGTTGTGCCTCATGATACGACGCCTGTTTGGCGTTCTTCCGGTCAGTGTAGCGATTTGCGGTCCACAAGGAAAGGCTGGGGCTTTCGCTGAGCAAAGTTTTTCCGCCTCTTCCAGAATCAATCTTCGGGGGGTAGATCGTCGGGACCGGAGGTTTGGCAGAGTGGTCGAATGCGGCGGTCTTGAAAACCGTTGGGCGTGAGAGCGTCCCCAGGGTTCGAATCCCTGAGCCTCCGCCAGCCACACAGTTTCCGCGCTTCCAATCACCGCCTTTCGGGAAAAACCACCTCTGTTTGGCGCTGGCTTTTGTCCATTTGTACCAAAGTACCGACCATGGGTGGTACAGTTGATGGTTTGAATGGTGGCCTTGTGGGGCAAGCAGACCGAGACGCTTGTGGACCACCTTGGCCCCGTGGCGGCAGGGGGGGGCGCGCGCCTGATCCAAGGTGACCACATCGACGCCGGATGTTCGTCGAAATGGCCGCTCGGAACGGGTCGCGGACACGCCGTCCGTTCGCTGCTGCGCCGCGCCCACAGGCGCTCAAAAGCGCATATTGATCTAGATCATACGAAATTTCACAGTTTTGCTGAAAATTTAGGCTATGGAGGGCTTAATCGGATTTCTCGCGATCATCGTGGGGGCGGCAATTTTCCTATCGCCCTTGGTCGCATTTGTTGCGCTCAGGCGAACCACTGAAATCAGGACAGAAATTTCAGAAGCGCAGAAGAAGCAGCAAGCTTTGTCCGAGCAGGTCAATCGACTTCAGGCCCGCTTGACTGCAGTGCTAAATGATCTTGAAGCGCCAAAAGCCAAGGCCGGACCCGAGGATGCCGAAGCAGAAGAAGAGGCCAAGGTGCCGCTGCCGATGCTTCCTGCGACGTCGGTGATTGACTATGAACACCCGCCGCAACAATCCGAGACGGTCGAGGGCTCAACCGATGAAGCCCAAGACGTCGAAAACGACGAGAGGTCCGAGGAAAGCGCTGCCGAAGAGAAACCTCTCGGTGAACTTGCGGTCGCAGCAGCGAAGATCGAAGCCCCGCTTGAAACGATTGCCAAGTCGGACATCGAGCCGCCTGTCGACGCATTGTCGGAACGGGAAGAGGTGTCAGATGGACAGGTCGAGGACATCGGCGCCGATCCAGAAAGAGAAGAGCCTTCCGATGAGCGCCTTGTTCCTCCTGCGGCGCTCGCTGCACGGGTTTCTTCCGAACCAAGTCGCGATCTGGAACGCCGACTGAACACCAATTGGCTGGTCTGGATCGGGGGTGTTTCTCTTGCAATCGCGGGCATCTTCCTGGTTCGGTATATCGCCGAGCAGGGCTGGTTGTCTCCGGCGATGCGCTGCGCGATCGGCGTCGTTTTCGGTCTGGTGTTGATCATCGCGGGTGAGGTTGTCAGACGGCGGCCCCTGGAACGTGCAATAGCCACGGTGAACCCGGATTACGTTCCACAGGCTCTGACCGCTGCAGGTCTGGTATCCGCATTTGGAAGCGTCTATCTCGCCTACGCTTTCTACGAATTGATCCCGTCGGGCAGAAGCTTTGTTCTGCTGGCCGGGATCACGCTTACGGCCTTTGCGCTTTCCATTGTTCAGGGGAAGTTTGTCGCACTTCTGGGTCTGGCTGGCGCGATTGCCACGCCGGCCCTGGTCTCGACGCAGGACCCTGCCGCATGGGGCTTCTTCACGTATCTCGGGACGGTCATTCTGGCGACGTTGGCGGTCGCAGACAGACAGCGCTGGTATTGGTTGCCGGAACTGTCCTTGATCGCGACGGCAGGCTGGACCGCGCTTTGGTTGCAACAGCCAATGCGCGAGGCTGATATTCTGCCCATTGGCGTCACGCTGGGCATTGTCTCGCTTGCCGGGTTTGCGCTGGCTTGGCGTGCGAAACCACGTCCGATCCCACCGGAGGATAGCAAATCCTTTGGTCTGACGGTTGGCGCTGATGAGGTCGCGGGAACCGGTTTCGTGCTGGCTCTTGGCAGTGTCTATACGCTGGCCGTGATGTCGGATTTCCTTCCGACGGTTCATTGGCTGCTTCTGGCCTTTGCAGTCGGCGCCGCGATGGTTGTTCGGTTGCTTCCACGCTTCGATTGGATGTTGCCCTGTATGGCGCTGCTGTCGCTCGCGGTCTTCGGGTTGGTTTACGTGGACGAAGATGCGTTGGCGAACCTGTCCGAACGGCTTTTGGGCACTCCGGCGCCGACAGACTACTTTGCCGAAAAATACGAGAAATACCTGCTGCACGGCACCCTGATCGCGATCGCCCTTTTCGTCGGAGGGCTGCAGAGCCTTGGTCGCGCCAAACAAGCGCAAGCGGTCGCGCTGACGACGGGTGCAACACCACTGGCGCTCTTGGTGGTCGGGTACGCCCAATTTCGCAACTTCAGTGGCGATGCCGTTTGGGTCTGGGCTGCCAGCGCCTCGGTCGCTGCGACGGTCGTCGCCACGATCTTTGTGCGCGGCAGAAAAAACGTGGCATCCACTGTGCCGGATCTCTATGCGGCGCTTGCTGTCATTGCCGCCGTCCTGGCCCTGACGTTCCAGTTTGATCGCATCTGGTTGACGCTGTCGTACGCAGCGCTGGTGCTTGTGCTTGCGATACTTTCAATGCGGTCAGACTTTGCGACGGTTCGGAAGCTTGTGAACCTGATTGTTCTGTTGGTGCTTGCCCGTCTCACAATAAACCCCGACCTGCGGGGATATGAGATATTGCATCCGCTTGGCATGCAGTGGGTTTCCTACGGGTACCTTGTCCCGCTTGCGCTGGTTCTCGTTGCCAGCCGCATCTTCAAGCGGACCAAAGACGATCTTACCGTGACCGTTCTGGAAGGTGCCGCGCTTCTTCTGGGAATTGTCTTCATATCGATCGAAATCCGGATTTACATGACGGGGTCCATCTATTCCGGCGAATACCGGCTGCCGGAGGCAAGCCTGCAAACCATCGCATGGTTGACATCGGCGCTCGTTCTGGCGCGTCGGAACTTGCGGTACCCGCGCGTGTTCAGCACCTGGGGCGCGCGTCTTCTGACCGCCGCCGGAGCCTTGCAGGCGGTGGCACTGCAACTGGTCCTTTTGAACCCCGTTTTCACCGGTGAATTCATAGATGGCTACGGCGTTTTCAACATGCTGATCCTTTCGCTGGCCGCGCCTGCCGTCCTGCTTTGGCTGATCGCCGGATCGCTGCTGCCCGAGGGCAACAAGTATGGCAGCCAAGTTATGGTTCTTCTGCGGGGCAGCGCCGGGCTTTTGGCCTTTGCATTCGTCACCGAAGAGGTTCGTGTCGTCTTTCAGGGAATGTTGATCCGGCCTGAACATGCATCGCTTCTTGAACTTTACATCACGACGCTCGCCTGGCTCATCCCGGCCGCTGTGCCTTACGTCCTGAACTCGGATCGCACGTCGGATCACCTTCGTTTGCTGGCAAGCATCGTCACGCTGGTTGCTGGGCTCATGCTGGTGCTCGGCCATGCGTACATCTACAACCCGGTTTTCAGCGGCGAATTGGTCCGTGGCTGGCCCGCGATAAACACCCTGCTTCTTGGCTTCCTGCTGCCAGCGACGGTGCTTTATCTGGTCGCCAGGAAAACCGAGGGCATCATGCGAGGTGCGCTTCTGGCAGGCACCTACCTGCTGGTTCTGGTCTGGGTCTGGCTGTCGTTCAAGCACGGCTTCCAAGGGTCGCGGCTTGCGCTCCGGCACGAAAGCCTTCTGGAGCTGTACCTGACAACCCTGGCCTGGCTGTTGCTGGGAAGCGCGCCCTTCTTCGTCAGCCGTATCGGCAAGATGGCCGAGGCGAAACGCGCGGGATACGCCATTTTGACCGTCAGCAGTGCCATGCTGTTCGTTGGTCATACGCTGATATTCAATCCTGCAGTGGACACGTCATTTGTGCCGGGATGGCCGGTCTTCAACGTGCTTTTGCTCGGGTTCATCGTGCCGGCCGTTATTCTGGGCCTTGTTGCGAACAAGCTGGACCAAGCACTACTCCTTATCATTCAGGCAGCGGCCTATGTGCTTTTGTTCGTGGGGATCACGATGATGGTGAAGCATGCCTTCCAGGGGGCGGTGTTGACGCTGGAGACGCTGACCGACATCGAAGACTACGGTTACTCCGCCGCATGGCTGGCCTTGGCGCTGGCCACCATGATCACCGGTATCGTGAAGGACAACAGCAATGTCCGTTATGCATCGCTGGGTGTTCTGCTGCTGGTCGTGATCAAAGTCTTCTTGCGGGACATGTCCGGTCTCGCCGGGCTTTGGCGGGTGGCCTCCTTTTTCGGGCTGGGCATCAGTCTTGTGGGCATCGGCTTTGTCTATCAACAGTTCATGTATCGAAAGCAGACGTCTGGTGTGGCACCGCCCACTGGGCCACAGGAGGCCTAGCATGCAGGCGAGTTCTGTCCGAAATCCTTTGGCTTGTGCTCTCTTGTTCTTGGTGCTGTTCGGCCTTCCGTGCGCACCCAATATGGCGAAGGCGGACGAGTTCAGCGTGGCCTCTCACATCCAGGCCGTGACCGTCTTTCCAACCGGCGCCGAGATCACGCGCGCATTTTCCGTCGATTTCCCAGTCGGTGAGCATGTCGTGAAAATCACCTTGCCGAATGACGTTCAGCGCAACAGCATACAGATCCAGAGCGGGGAGGGTGCGCAGGTCAGGATCAATTCGCTGGATTTGCGCCCGGCATCCATAGACGCGGATGCGCGCAAGACGCGGGATGCAGCTATTGCCGCAGAAATCGCCGCGTTTGAAAGGATCATCTCGGAAAACACGAAGAAAATCGAGAATTCCAGACTGTCGCGCGAGTTGATTGAAACCCTGGCCCGGCGAACGCTGCAGCCACAGGGCCCCGAAACCTCGCCTCCGGTTCCCGAACCACAGCATCTGATCGCGCTGCTGGACATGGTCGATGTTCGATTGTCAGAAATTTCAGAGCTTGTTCTGGCAGCGCAGGGCGAAATTGACGCGTCACGTGCCAGAATTTCAGAGCTGGAAAACGCCTTGCTGGACCCAATCGATCCGCAGAAGCGTGACATGCTTGCGTCGATTTACGTCACGGCTGCAAGCGATGGAAAAGTCGGATTTAAATTGAGCTATCGTCTGCAATCGGCATCGTGGCAGCCATTGTACGAGGCGAGGTTGTCGACAGGAGAGAGTGGTCAGGCAGCCCGATTGGAATTGGTGCGAAATGCCTCTGTGACGCAGGACACCACAGAGGATTGGACAGATGTCGAGCTGAAGATCTCGACGGCGCAACGAACCGCGCGGATTTCGCCGCCGGTGCTGGGAAGTCAAACGGTCCGGCAGTTTGCCCGGGACGTGGATGCCGAGACGGCGCAGCTTTCCACCCGGCGCGACTTGGCCACTGCGTTGCAGATTGGAAAAGGGCCGCAAGACGCCGGGGACGGCAATCGGTTTTCGGCAGAGGCGGCAAGCGCCGGGTTCAATCTGCGGTTCGACATCCCGGGTCGTGTAACGATCGATCACAGCGGAATTGCCAGGACCGTAAGAATCCAGTCCGGCAGCATGCCGGCCGATCTTTCGCTATTTGCCACCCCCAAGATCGATCTGACCGCCTATCTTGTCGCGGAATTTACGGTTCAGAGCGAGGCGCCGCTGCTGCCTGGCCGCGTTATGCTGTTCCGGGATGGCGTCTTTATCGGCGAAGCGGTTCTGCCGCTGACGATGCCGGGTGAAACCTTGAAACTCGGTTTTGGCGCAGATGACCTCGTACGGATCGAACGCCACGAAACCGGAAGAAAATCGGGAGAGACCGGCTTGGTCTCGACTGCGTATATCGAGGAAAGAACCTATCTGACACAGATTACAAGCAGACACTCTTTCGACATTCCGATTACCATCGAAGACCAGACGCCGGTCACGGACGATGAAAGGATTCGGGTCGAATTGCTTTCGGGGACCACCCGCCCCGATGTCGAGGATGTCGGCGACCGCTCAGGCGTCTATTCCTGGACCAGGGTGTTAAAGCCTTTTGTTCCGCAAGAGATCGGCTTTGGGTTTCGCGTCACATGGCCAAAGGGGATTTCAAGATAGCTGAAGCCCGACGAGCTTTTTCCGTGGGCGCAACACGATCGTACGAGCATCCGAAGTGGCCTGAGATTGGACGACGCAACTCTCTTTTTGATCGTTTGTTCGAAGGCGCCGCTTCGGCTTCTTTGCCAATGTCGTCCGAGACTTGGCTCCGCCCGGAACGGACGGCAAAGCCATCATGATCGTCAGCAGCTTTGTCAGGCCGATCAGGCCTGATCAGGGGGCGGCGGCGGTGATCTCGACCTCGACCAAAAACTCGGTGCGCGTGAAGCCCGACACGATCAACAAGGTCGAGGCCGGCATCCATGGAACCGACGCAAACCACTCGTCCCGGGCCTGCATGTAGGCCTGCATGTGATCGCGCGATGTGACCCAGGCATTCACCCGCACCACATCCGATGGCCCCATCTGCGCCTCGTTCAGGATCTTGCCGCAGGCCGCAAAGCAATATCGCGCCTGTTCGAGCGCCCCGTCCGGCACCGTTCCGTCCGGGTCAAGCCCCAGTTGTCCAGAGGTCATGACGACGCGATAGCCTGCCGGGATCTCCACACCATGAACGTAGCGCGCCATTGGGGGTGCGATGTCGGGGGGAAGCAAAGCTCGCATGGTCCTGTGCCTTTCAACGATGTGTCCCCAAGTCCGCAACATCGGGGTCCGTGCGATACTCATCCAGCCAGCGGTTCTTTTCCAGCCGTTTTGTCGACCCCGCCGTGTTGTGTTCCCAAAGCACTGCGATTTTTCAGGAGGGGCGACATCTGTCGGGCTTGGCCTTGCTGCCAACAGGTGGAAATTGCCTTCAAATCGGGCATGTCGGTCCAGCATACCCTTTGCGACCGCAGGATGCTGCCCGGATGCTTGCCAAGAGAACAGGGCCTGACTAGGGTTTCATCGACTCTGGCACAGTTGGAAGGGCCATGCGGTCGCACGTTGTCCAAAGGACGCGGGCGGGCCGTGCACTTTTCCGCAGATGGCGCATCATGAACAGCGCCAAGACCAGGGAGGGCCTTGTCATGGCCAAGACTGATCACTCTACTTCTCATCGACTGCGCCATCTCGAGGCTTCGGCCAAGGCAACGCGCGATGCCGGTTGCGAGCAGACCCGCCGAGAATTTTTGGCGACCGCAACCAGCTTTGGCGTCACCGCGGCGGCCGCCTACGGCATGCTGGGGATGCCCACGCCGGCCCGTGCGGCAGGCACGCCCCAAATGGGGGGCACGGTGCGTATCCAGCAGGAAATCGTGACCATGCGCGATCCGCGCAAGTTCGATTTCAACAGCCTTGCCAATTTCACCCGCGGCTGGCTGGAGTATCTGGTGCAATACAACTCGGATGGCTCTTTCACACCGTCGCTGCTTGAAAGCTGGGACATCAACGAGAATGCAACCGAGTACACGCTGAATGTCCGCCCGGGTGTGACCTGGAACAACGGCGATGCCTTCACCGCGGCAGATGTCGCGCGCAACATCGCACGCTGGTGCGACAGCACGGTCGAGGCGAACTCGATGGCGATCCGCTTTGGCACGATTGTCGACAGCGACAGCGGCAAGCTGATGGACGGGGCCGTCACGGTTGTGGACGAACTGACCGTCAAGATCACGCTGCCCCGGCCCGATATCTCGCTCATTGCTGGCATGGCGGACTATCCGGCGGCGGTGGTGCACGAAAGCTTTGACGAAAACACCATGATCGACAACCCGATCGGCACCGGCCCCTATCTGCCGGAGTTCTATTCGGTGGGCGAGGCCTGGGCGATTGTCCGCAACACCAATCACACCTGGTGGAACGCGGGCAACGGTGCCTGGATGGACCGCATCGAGGGGGTCGACTACGGATCGGACCCTGCGGCCCATTTCAGCGGGGCCGAGGCCGACGAGATCGACGTCACCTATGACACCGAGGGCGATTTTGTGCCCGCGTTTGATGCCCTGGACGGCTGGACCAAGCACACCGTGACAACCGGCGCGGTGGTGCTGGCACGGGCCAACCAGAACGCCGAGGTCAACGGGATGAAACCCTATGCCGACGCGCGGGTGCGCAAGGCCCTGGCGCTTGCCGTGAACAATGCAACGGTGCTGGAACTTGCCTACAACAACCTTGGTTCGGTGGGCGAAAACCACCACGTTTCCAAGGTTCACCCCGACTATGCGGATATCGGCCCGGCGGAATACGATCCCGACAAGGCCATGGCGCTGATGACCGAAGCGGGCATGGCGGATTTCGAACACGAGCTGATCTCTCTGGACGCGGCCTTCTGGAAGGCCACGGGGGACGCCATCGGCGCTCAGCTGCGGGACGCCGGGTTCAAGCTGACGCGGACGGTCATCCCGTCGTCGAGCTTCTGGAATGATTGGGACAGCTATCCCTTTTCGATCACCAACTGGAACCACCGGCCGCTTGGGATCCAGACCTATGCGCTGGCCTATGTCTCGGGTGTGTCCTGGAACGAGGCGGGCTTTGCCAACGCCGAATTCGACGCGCTGGTCGAACAGGCTTTGGCCACACCGGGCGTCGAAGCGCGCAGCGCGATCATGGCCAAGCTGGAACAGATCATGGTCGACGAAGGTGTGATCATTCAGCCCTACTTCCGTGGGCTGGCCAACCACTCGAAGTCAAACCTGGGTGGGGCGGGCATTCACATCAGTCAGGAAATGTACCCGCAGTACATGTACTGGATGGCCTGAGACCTATGAAATACAGACCCCGCGCCCGACGCGGGGTCCTGCTTTCTTCGCTGGCGTCATCACAGCATCAGCACAACCAGCACAAAGAACCCCCAATACATGAACATGAAGTGGTTCGATTGCGCCCATTGGTGGCAATACCAATAGGCATATCGGTTCCCGCCGATCAGGAAGCCCGCCCAGATCGACGTGAAGAACGCAACGCTCAGCACCGACACACCCGTCGCCGTCGCCGGAGCGACAATGCCAAGTGCCGCAAGCCCCAGCAGAAGCGTTGACAGGATCAGCACCCCGGCGGCAAGCGTTTCGGCCAGCCGGATCACCTGGAACAAAAGGCTGATCGTCCTTGGGTCATCGATACGACGGTGCGCGATCATCGCATAGTCTTCCGGGTAATCCTTGGCCAGAAAATCCATGCGCACCACAACGGCCACGCTTTCTTCGTTCATCCGTGGATGCACCCAATTGTCGGCCACGGCCAGCGTCATCCAGACCGCAAGTCCCGCGACCAGCGCCGCATCCACCAGAAAGAACAACATGTCCATCTCACCCTCCGTTATGCCGCGCCCTGGGGCATGCGGATTGCGTTCAGGCCATCGGCCTCGGTCACGCTGGAACAGATGCTCGACAGTTTCCGGGGCTGCTCATAGGGCCAGTGCGTGCCCCGGTGCATGGCTGCCCTTTGATCCCAAAGCAGCACGTCGCCTTCCTGCCAGACATGCGAATAGACATAGCGCGGCTGTGTGCAGAACGCGGTCAGCTCGGCCAAAAGATCTTCGCTCTCTGCCTCGCTGTAGCCATCGACCTTGTAGGCATGGCTGGCCAGGTACAGCGCGTCGCGTCCGTTTTCCGGGTTGGGCCAGACCGAGGCCCAATGCTGGTCCGGCCATTTGTTGAACATCGGCAGTTTGGACAACTCGACCGAGATCTTTTTGCGCGAGTGGCTATAGCGATGCCAGATGCCCCGCCCGCGGATCCGGTCTTTCAGCGCTTCGGGCATTTCGGCCCAGGCCGCGCGTGTCGAGGCAAGCTCGGTCGCGCCGCCTTCGGTGGTGACGATGCGCGCGACCAGAATGTTGATCAAAGCTGGGACCGGCAGGAAGGTGCTGTCGGAATGCCAAAGGAAATTGGTCTTCAGGTTCAGCGTCTTGAGGTCCATTTCACCCGAGGTTGTTCCGTCCTCCAGCACATTCGAGACCTCGGGGATCTTGAAGGCCTCGCCCGGCTTGCGTTCGTCTGCCTGACGGTCTTCGATGGGGCCAAAGAGCTGGGCAAGCTCCAGGTGCTTGGCGTCGGTCAGGGCCTGCCCGCGGAACAGCAAGGCCGAATGCTCTTCGAACAGGGCGCGGATCTCGGGAAACAGGTGGTCGGCACTGACATCCATCAGGTTCAGGCCGTGAACTTCGACACCAAACGTCGGGTTCAGCGGCGTCAGATCGAATTGCGACATGCTGCGCATCTCCTATGAGGGGTCATCTGCTGCGCTGCCACGTCCGGCGAGCGCCTCGATTTCTTCGGCCGGAAGGTGGCGCACCTTTTCCCATTCCACGGATTTTCCGGGGTTCAGCAAACCCTTGGGGTCAAGCCGTTTTTTCCAGGCCAGGTGGCGATAGTCGGGCTGCATGTGGTTGCCTTCGATCACGTTCACATGGGCGTCATAGACGGTGAAGCCATCTGCCTCGTAGGTGGCGTTGATCTCGGCCAGACGCGCGGCATCGCGAAACCAGATGATCGGCAGATCCGCGACGGCAACCTTGCCATCAACGCGCGTGAATTCATGGTGCGGCCAGACGTCATCGCCCTGCCTGTCCCGCATCGCCACAACACGCGCGGCGTCAGAAGGATCGGGCACACCGATCTGCTGATAGGTCGCCGAGCGGTCGGATTTCAGCACCTGAAGCGTGGTGTGATTGTAAGCGAATTCAAAGACATGCGGCAGTTTCGCGGCGGCGCGCTCGGCGTCGCTCATCGCCAGGTGCACGACACCGCCATGGGTCGCCATCAAGGCGCGCAGCGCTTCCATGTGCTCTCGCGGCACAAGTGTCACAACCAGATGGTGCCCCTTGGGGACATACCCCTCAAGCCTGCGGAAGTAGTCGACGATCCGGGCGTCGACCACCGAACACAGTTTGCGCCCGATTGTCTCTTCGGGGGCCGAGGCCAGGGCAAACCCCGCCGTATAGCAGGCAAGATAGCTGTCAAAGCCGATCATGCATCCGACCCAATCGCGACTGGGCACCGTGCGCAGGGTGACTTCGGTGATCGCCCCGTTCAGCCCCCAGGCGTGGTGGATCTGCAGGGCGGCATCGGCGTCAAAGACATGCTCGACGGGCTGCGCCTCGACCGACAGAGCCTTGAGTTGGACGATGTTGCCCTTCTGGCGCAGCGGCCCGTTGGCGATCGACCCGATCCCGGCGGACCCGCCGGCCACAAATCCGCCAACCGTCGCGATGTCCTGCGTCGAGGGGAACATCGCCATCTCCCAACCTTCGGCGGCCAGTGCGGTGTTGATGTCGGCCATGAGCGCGCCAGCTTCGACGCGGACGAACCCCTCGCCAATTTCCAGGATGCGGTTCATCGCCGTGGTTTCTATGATCAGGCCACCTTTCAGAGGCACCGCCTGCCCATAGTTGCCGGTTCCACCCCCGCGCAGCACCACCGGGATCTGTTCGGAATGGGCCACTTGCAGACAATGCGCCAATTCCTCGCGCGTTTTGGGACGGAGCAGAAGGTCGCCAAACGACCGGCGCAGTTGCGCGTTCAGAATTGGCGAATACCAAAAGAAATCGCGGCTTCGTTTCTTGACCGTCACCGGATCGTCGATCACTTCGACCGGCTCGAGTTTGCGCGCGATCTGGGACCAGTCGCGCGGGCCCTCGTTGGCATCGTTACGCATTGTGGCTCTCCACTACGTCTGAGAAAGGAACCGGCGAGACCGCGCCGGCAATGAGGTCGGACAGGCTGGCGCCCGGCACGGCAAGCAGGTCCGTGACCCGGGCCTTGTCCACGGTCAGCGCCGGCAGGCCCATGGCCCGCCGCGCCGCTGTTGTGATGGTTGTCAGGTGACGGCCAAAGGGGGGATCCAGATGGCCCGCCAAGACCGCCAGTGACAGCGAATGAACCGGATCATGTTTCCCGATGGGGCAAAACGCGTCCCTGACATTGTCGGTTGCGATGACGATGTCGACGCCCCGTTGTGCCAGTTCGTGCAGACGCGTCAACCCGCGCCGGTCGGGCGTGCCTGTTGTCCGGCCCTGAAGGTACAGATTGGTTGAGGGAAGCGAGACCACGGCGATCCCGGCCAGGGCCAGCTTGTCCGCAATGCGCGCGACGTCCTCTTCGGTCCGTGACGCCAGGCTGCAGGCGTGGCCACACAGCATGGGTCCCTTGTGTCCCAACTCGAGTGCGATGTCTGCGATCAGCTCCAGACCATCCAGCGCAGGATCAAGCCCTTCGTCCACGTGAAAGTCCAAGGGCAGGCCAAAGCGGTCGGCACAGGCCATCAGGTTTCGAATGCCCGCCGCCCGGTGCTTTTGATCGAGGACAAAGCCCCCCAGCGCACCCGAGGCCTCGGCGGCATGGCGCGCCACGCGTTCTGCTTGGGTGATGTCGGCCATCTCGTCGACGCCGGTCAGGGCAGAACGTTGCAGGATCACGCCCCGGGACGCCGCCTGATCCTGCAGCACGCCCAGCACGTCCCAGGCCAGCGGGCGCTCGGGTTCGCCATCGGCACAGCTCCAATCGACATGGCTGCGCACCGCGCCACAGCCCGCGGCCTCAAGCTCTCGCAAACCGCGTTCCGCCCGGGTCGCAAGGTCCTGTTGCGTCCACCGCGCCTTGTCCCGGCGCTGCGCCTCAAGCGCGCTGCCCAGATCGCCGCCGATCCCGGCGCAGCGATCCACGGTGTGGCATTTGTCGAGGTGGACATGAGCTTCGGCAAAGCGCGGAAGCACCAACCGTTCCGGCGGCGTGTCCTGTCCATTGGCCACAAGGCCGATCACGGCCCCCTCGCGCACGACAAGCGTCCCGCACAGCAAATCGCCCCGTTCCGTTCCGCCAAAACCGCTGGGGTCCGACACAAGGCTGACGGGAACCCCGGTGCGGGGCAGGCAGATGTCACCACCACGCAGGGTCATCGGCGCGACCTGCGATGGTCAAATACGGCGAATTCGGCAAGGAACCGGACAAACCCGCTGGCCGCGTCGGACAAGAGCGTTTCTCCGCGCGCCCCGTCGGCCGCTCGCGCGTTCCCGACGACGCCGCTTGCTGCCAGATCATCAATGATCCAACCGGGGATGGCGGGCTGCCCGGTCAGCCCGATTTGGCGGTAGCGCTGGTGCCACTCTGGCAGAACACTGTCGGGTTCGGGCGCGGCCGTCATGTCGACAAGGTCAGGATGCGCCGCCAGCATCGCCGAGGTTTCACTTTCCCCCGCGTGCAGATCACGGGCATAGGCTTGCGGGTCAAAAAGCCCGTCGGCCTCCGCAAAGGATGACCAACTGGCACTGACAACGATCATGTCGTGCCGACTTCGCAGATCTCGGGCGGCGACCTGCAAAAGCGCGGCGTTGCCGCCGTGCCCGTTCAAGAGGACAAGACGGGAAATCCCCGCGCGCGCGACCGAGGCGCCAATATCCCGGATGCAGCCAAGCAAAGTCTCGGCAGACAGGGCCAGCGTGCCGGGGTGCCCTGCATGTTCATCGCTCTTGGTGATCTTCAGGGTCGGCAAGACAAGCACGCTTTGGGTTTGCGGAACGTCCGGCAACGCGCGGTCAACCATCGCCTCGACCAGCAGGCTGTCCACGGCCAGCGGCAAATGCGGCCCATGCTGCTCGGTCGCGCCACAGGGCAACACGGCGATTGTGTCTGAAGGCAAGTCCCGAAAATCCGGGGCTTTCAACCTGTCCCAGTACCGTCCACCGGGCATCACAGCGCGCTCCGCATGTCGGCGACATAAGCGGCGGAACAAGGAATGCAGGTCTGGTGTCTAAACAAGCAGGGCACAGGCGGGTCCTCCCATTGATGCGGGATGCGGATCGGCCCTTGGTGTCTGTGCCAGAGATGCCTTTTGATGCCACAACCCTTCCAAGGCATCAAGGGCCAGTGTGGCTGTCTGATGCAACCTCAATTTGGCGACGCGCCTGGCACCGCCGGTCATGTTTGCTCAGTCGGTTTTCCGATACTGGCGCGACGTCGGTTCACAGGTTGGGTTTTCCGGTTTTCGATCGGCTGCTTCGGTGGATGAATTGGCGAGCCTGAGCGGACCCCGGATGCTGGTGATCCTGCACCCGGGATCTGCGCGAACGGGCTGACCATCAGATCACGACCACATTGCCCTTCTTGTGCCCGCCATCGACATAGCGATGGGCCTCGATCAACTGATCCAGCGGATAGCTGCGGTCCATGATCGGAGTGAACTTGAACGCTTGCGCAAGGTCGATCAACCGCCCGATCATTGCGCGCTGCACGTCGGGTTTGAGCATTCCGGTGGCCGAAAAGCGGGCCTTGCGCGTGCCGAACATCGAGGTGCGCAGGGCGGCAAAAAGAAGTGGCAGGCTCAGGACGGGACAGACGTAGCGGCCGGTGCGCGTCAGGGCGCGCCGTGCATGACGGAATGAACTGACGCCAAGCGTGTCGTAGATCACGTCGTAGCGCTCGGTCCCGTCGGCAAAGTCCTGTTCGGCGTAGTCGATCACATGGTCAGCGCCCAACGAGGCAACCATTCCGGCATTGCGGGTGCTGCAGGTGCCGGTGACCTCTGCCCCCATCGCGGCCGCGATCTGCACCGCCGCGGTTCCAAGGCTGCCCGCGGCCCCCAGGATCAGAACTTTCTGACCGGCGCGCAGTTCAGCGACTTCGTGCAGGAAGTTGTACGAGGTGACGGCCCCGTCTCCCATCACGGCCGCCTCTTCATGGGACAGCACCTCGGGTTTCTTCAAAAGCACGCCGTCCTGGTCCAGGCAGATGTGGCTGGCATTGGCGCTGAAATTCAGTCCCGACGCGCCAAAGACCTCGTCCCCGACGGCAAAGCGCGTCACTGCAGACCCGGTTGCAATGACTTCGCCAGACAGGCAGGTGCCGGCCAGGTCATGGCGGGGGCGTCCCAGGCCAAGGAACAGGCGCGCAAAGCGGGGCGTGCCACTGCGCATCATGCCATCCGCTCGGGTGACTGCCGAGGCGCGGACGCGGATCAGCACTTCGTTCGCCTGCGGCACCGGCATGGGTCGCGTTACGGGGGCAAGTGTTTCGGGTCCGCCGTAGCGGGTAACGGACCAGGCTTTCAGGGTGTTGGCGGTGGTTTGCATGACGATGCTCCGATGTTTGACTTGACGGATCCACCGTATCGGATCAATTTTGTTCCGAATATTGTCTAATATTCCCCACTGTGTAACGAAAATGTTCCGAAAATGATGGACTGGAAATCTCTACCAGCCTTTTTGGCCGTTGCGCGAAACGGGTCGCTGCGCGCCGCTGCCGACGTGCTTGGCGGAACCCACGCCACGACCCGCCGACAGGTCGAAGCCCTTGAGGCGCAGCTGGGCGTACAGCTTTTTCGCCGCGGGGCAGACGGGTTTCACCTGACGGCCGCGGGTCGGACGCTTTTGCCCCAGGCGCTTGAGGCCGAAGCCTCGTTGCTGCAGGGGTTCAACGCGGTTCAGGGGCTGGACCGGGAGGCCTCGGGCGTGATCCGGGTGTCTGCGGACCCGATGACCGGACATTTCGTCCTGGCCCCGGTGCTTGCCGAGTTCTCGGAGCTTTATCCGGAAATCGAGATCGAGCTGAAGCTGTCCTTTGGCCTCGATTCCATCGAAAAACTCGAAACCGACGTTTCGGTGCGCACGGTTGCCCAGGTCGATGAGGATGTGGTCGGGCGCAAATTGTTTCCGGCATCGATCGGCATCTTTGCAGCGCGGGATTACCTTGATCGCATGTTGCCCAAGGCCGGGCCCAAGGGGCAGGGGCTGCAGTGGATCGGTTATGGTCCGATACCCGAGTTGCTCAGCTATGTTCAGGACTCGCCGTTTCCCGAGGCGCGCATTCGGCACGTGATCCCCGACCCGGAAATGCACCTGCACATGGCCCGGTCCGGTGCCGGGCTTGCCATTCTTGCCGCATGGGTCGAGGCGCGGTTTCCCGAACTGCAACGCGTGCCGGGAACCCAGCTTGATGAGCGGCGCTCGATCTGGGTGCTGCTGCACTCGGACCTGAGGCGGATCCGACGGGTCAGATTGTTCGTGGACTACCTTTGCGACAGCCTGCTTGAACGCCGCGCTGAATTCATTGGGTCCTGAGCCTTCTTTTTCTGGTCTTTGCAATGTTTGGCCCGTCAGCGACCTTGGCTGAGGTTGCCAATGGGCCGGTGTATGCCAGATGTGCGCGTCACCCTCTGCCGGCCGATCTCGCGTGGCGACAAGCGCTTGAAGCTGGGCAGGGCCGACCTTGAAACGGACACGCCCATATCCGAGATCTGCTTTGAGGCCGGGTTCAACAACATCGCCAGTTTCAATCGCACCTTCCTGCGATAGATCGGCATGACACCGTCGAAGTTTCGCAAAGCCTCTCGCCATCGCAACCTGTCCAAGCTTGAGGAAGGCGAACTTCATGGCCAGACACCGGGCGACCCAACGGTCTGAGCCTCTGGCCTTGCGCAGGCGCTGTGCCTATCTCAGGCCGTCTTCGCCCTTGACGTCCCAGGCTTCCAGCCCGCCCATGCGGCTGTGCACGCGGCCCCCGCTGGACATCGCCAGTGCAAAGACGATTTCGTCGGCCTTTGGGCCATCCGGCAAGCCGACCTCGATCCCGTCAAAGTGGCTGCGCACATAGGCCGCGTTTATGTGACCCAGGGGTACGTCCAAACGGCTTCCGATCCCGCCGCGCTTCATGCAGGACGGCACGATGGCATTGGAATCGTTCAATTGCCCGCGCATGGCATAGCCTCCGGGCACGTGCCACAGCGCGGCGTGTTCAAGCTCTCCGGCCTCGCCGACGATGGCTCCTTTGCCGTAGCCGTCCACCTGGTCCTTGCCGCCAAGCGCCGCAATCAGCCGCGTGCTCATCTCGGCGCCGAGCGGTTTCAGGTCTTCCATCGCGGGTTGCAGATCGGGTTCATAGGTGCCGGCAAAGGGATTGCGGACGCAGGCCAGGATGGCGCCCAGTTTGCGCGGCCTGTCCGGGGCCGGTCCGCCGTCGTGGTGCACCTCTTCGACGATCAGTTGCATCTTGCGGATAACGAATTCAGGCATCGGCGGGGGCTCCTATCTGGGCAGGCAAGTAAAGGGTTCGGGTCTGACCCTGACAGGACAGGACGGCGCTTTCGATCAGGCCGCTTTCGATCATCTGTCGCGCGACCGACTGGCCTGCGTCCAGCGCAGCACCAAGCTCTGCTTTGCCAAGCGGCGCGACATTGGTGGTGACCAGGCGATCCCCAAGGTCGCTGTCAGGGTTCAATTCGGTGGCCGGACACCGAGTGACACCGGGGTGGCCCGGCAGGTCGACCGCGTTGGCAATCAGCGTTGCGGCCACATCGGCCTCGGCGGCCTTGGTGGCCAAGACGGTGACGGCATCCGCGATGCCCCGCGAATGGCTGCGGCCCTGCCATCCGGATGTCGCGATGCCCCGGGGGCGGTCGTCTGCGCCAATTGTGATGGTGCCAGCGGGGCCGAGGGCCTTGAAACTGGCGTGGCCCGAGATGTGGAACGCGATGTCCCCGCCATTGTTCACAAAGGCCTTGTCCGGTGCGTGATCCTGCAGCATCGCCGCCAAGGTTTCGTCTGCGACGGCACCTGCGACGGCGGCCATGGGGGTGACAAAGACCCCGCGATGGGCGCGAACGGTGCGGGCCATACGCGTGGCGACGGGGGAGCTGAACCGGGTGTCTGCCTTCAGAGGGCGACGAAGCGTCTGCAACTCGGACGTCAATTCGGTCAACACGGTTTGGAACCGAGCGGTTGCGGCGGCAAAACAGGCTTGGCGGTCCGCTCCGTCGACCCCGATGATCAGGTCGATCGGACCGTGATGCAGGTGCAACCGGCCGCCCGCAATCAGCGTCGCCTGCGGGCCCAAGGTCATTCAGCGCGTCCGATCACACGGGCGTCGTCGCCGTATTCACCACCGCTTTGCAGCACGTCATCCAGGCTGCGGACCTTGGATGTGTGGCCGCCCAAAGCGTCGAAGGCAGTGCGCGCCATGGTGAACTCCAGTGGCGCGACCAGGGCGGGCGTCGGCACGTAGCCAAAGGCTCCATCGGGCACCTCGGTCACGTCCACCATGACCGTGATGCCGCCACCGGGCCAGCGATAGGTCGGTGCGCCGCCGATGGTCACCGCGGTTTGCGCGGCCTTGACCGAGTTCGTCAGTTGCACCGGATTTCTGGTGACCCCCGACCGAAGCGAGCCGCCAGCACCGCCCATGAACAGGACCGTGCACAGGGCCGGTTCGCAGTTCTCGGCAATCAGGTCGACCGAGGGTTGCAGGGCAGGGGGCATCGGCTGCTCGACCGGTACGAGATCCTCGTTCAACACGTAATACCCGGCGTGTTCGCCGGTGGTCGAGACCATCAGCAACCGCAACCCCGCGCGCGCGCCTTTCTCGGGCCGCCAGGGGCCAAGGATGCCGAGAGGGTCGTCGATGTCCGTGCCGCCCCAACCCTGGCCGGGCTCGGCGACCTTGAAGTAGCGGCCCGGCGTCGACCGGCGGCCCAGGATGCGAATCCCGGTGTCGGGCCAGTCGATGACCTTGCCCGCCTGATGTTCCGACACAACGCCGGTGATATGGTCGTCGACCACAACCACCTCGTCCACCAGCCCCTGCCATTGCGAGGCAAACATCCCGATGGTGGCCGACCCGCAGCCGACGCGCATCCGGTCCTCGGGGACACCATCGACGATGGGGGGCTGTCCCGCCTGTACGATCACGGTGGATCCACCGTCGACCGTCAGTTCGACAGCCTCTTTGTTGCACAACCGCAAAAGCGCGTCGCAGGTCTTGCGCCCCTCGGCCTTGCTGCCGCCGGTCAGGTGATCCACGCCCCCAAGCGACAGCATCTGCGAGCCGTATTCCGAGGTCATGACATGGCCGATCACTTCGCCTTCGGCGCGCACCGGGCTGGCCTCGGCTCCCAGGTGGCGGTCCGTGTCGATCTTCACCTTCACGCCGCAATAGGAAAAGATCGCCTCGGTCACGACGGTGACGCAGTCAACACCCTCGATGTCGCGACTGACGATAAAGGGTGCGGGCTTGTAGTCGGGATAGGTTGTGCCTGCGCCGATGGCGGACACGACGACATCGTCGCCACTGGCGGTGCGTCCATCCCAATCGGCGGCAAGGAAGGGTTTGACCTCGTCCCCCTTGGCGATCCGGCGGTCGAGGATCGTCAGCGGGTCACAGCGGATGATCCGGCCATCTTCGTTGGCGTAGCGGTCACAGGCCCCGACCTTGCCCTCGGCGATGTAACACATGACCGGGCAGGCATCGCAGCGGATCTTTTCGGGTCGGGCCGTCATTTTGCCTCCCTTATGGCAGCCAGCACGCGATGGGGCAGGGCGGGCACCTTGGTGATCCGCGCGCCGCTGGCATCGCGGATTGCGTTCAGGATGGCGGGCGCTGTCGGGATCAGGACATGTTCCCCCAGGCCCTTGGCGCCCATCGGCCCCTCGGGGTCAGGTGTTTCGATCAGGATCGAGGTCACGGGCGGCATGTCGCCAAAGGTCGGGATCAGGTAGTTGTGCAGGTCCTCGGTCTTGCCCGGAATGTATTCCTCGATCAGCGCCAGCCCTAGGCCCTGGGCGATACCGCCTTCGATCTGGCCCTCGGCCAGGCGGGGATTGATCGCACGGCCCACATCATGGGCGGCCGTGATGTGGATGACCTTGCAGGTGCCCAGCTTCAGATCGACCTCGACCTCGGCAAACTGCGCGCCGTATCCGTAGACGGCATAAGGCGTGCCCTGTCCGTTTTCGTCCAGCGCCGAGGTGGGCGGATCATAGGTCTCTTCCGCGCACAGGACGTATCCGTGCTCATCCTCGTCCAGGGCCATAAGATCGATGGTCTGGTGCCTGTCGTTCTGATGCGCGGTCAGCGTGCCCGCGCCGAACTCCAACCGGGTCACATCGCCAAGGTTCGTCAAGCGCAGGATCGCGGCCCGCAGGGCCTGACCTGCCGCCTCGGCAGCGCGCCCGGTGATGAAGGTCTGGCGCGAGGCAGAGGTCTTGCCGCAATCCGGGGTCAGGGCTGTGTCGGGGCCGACCAGCTGAAAGGCATCGACCGCAACCCCCAGCGCATCGGCGGCGATCTGGGTGATCACCGTATTCGACCCCTGTCCGATGTCCGTCGCCCCCTGATGCAGCCAAAGCTGCCCTTGGGACGTCACTCCGATGCGAATGGTCGAGGGGTTGGGCAAGGCCGTGTTGCCACATCCGTACCAACACGAGGCGACGCCGATCCCGCGCTTGCGATCGGTGTTGCGCGCGTTGAAGGCCTTGGCATCCGCATTGGCCCGCGTCCAATGCGGCTCCAACGCATCAAGGCACTGGCGCAGACCCACGGCCTGCATCTCTTGCCCGCATGGGGATGTGTCGCCGTCCGCCAAGGCGTTCAGCTGGCGAAAGGCCAAGCGGTCCATGCCGCAGGCCAGGGCAAGATCATCGTACAGGACCTCCTGCGCGATGGCCGCTTGTGGCACGCCAAAGCCGCGAAACGCGCCCGAGGTCGGGCCGTTGGTGTGAATGGCGCGGCTTGTGGCGCGGTAATTCGGCGTCAGGTAGGGCCCCGAGGCGTGTACGGGCACCCGCGTCGCCACGGTCGGGCCCCAGCTGGCATAGGCGCCGGTGTTGAAATCCCCGTGAAAGATCATGCCCGTCACGCGCCCCCCGGCATCCGCGCCGATTCTGGCCTCCATCGTCCCGGGGTGCCGTTTCGTGCTGCAGCGCATGGACTCGGTGCGGCCGAAGACCATGTGGCAGGGCTGTCCGGTCTTCAAAACGGCGAGGCCAAGCAAAGGTTGCAGGGTGACATCCAGCTTGGCCCCGAACCCGCCGCCAGCCGCCGAGGGGATGATGCGCACCTTGTCCAGCGGAAGACCAAGCACCTTTGCGGTTTCTTCCTGGTCCATCACCGGGGCCTGCGTGCAGGCTTGGATGGTCAGAACGTCACCGTCCATCCAGGCGGCACCCGCCTCTGGCTCGATGTAGGCGTGTTCCACGTAAGAGGTCTCGAACCGGCCGGACACGACAAAGGCCGACGCGCCTAGTGCGTCGTCCGGGTCGCCACGGGCCACGCGACCCCGCACGAGGGTGTTTTCGGGGCGATCCTGATGGACATTCGGCGCATCTGCGGACCCGCCTTCGGCCTGGGTCAGACTGTGGGGGCGGGGGGTCCATGACACCGGGAAATCCGCAAGGTCCAAGGCTTCGACCACGTCAGGTGCCCCGACAACCAAGGCGACGGGTTCCCCCAGATAGCGCACCGTCCCATCCGCAAGGGCGGGTTGGTCGGCGAAGGGCGGGATGACCCCGAAACGGTTGACCCCGGCAATGTCCTGCGCCGTGATCACCGCGCGAACGTCCGGATGCGCCCTGCGCCATTGGTCTATATCGCCAAGGGCAAAATCGGCATGGAAATGCGGCGACCGCACAGCCCGGACCAGCAAAGACCCGGGTTTGGTGAAATCTGCGCCAAAGATCTCGGATCCTTCCACCTTGGGCCGGCCATCCAGCCGCGGGATAGACTGGCCGACAGCCGGACCTGCCTCTGGCACCGGTGTTCCGGGCGGCATGTCATGCACGGCCATCACGGCGTCGATGATCTTGCGATAGCCCGTGCACCGGCACAGCACGCCGCCAAGCGCGTCTTCGACCTGCGCGGCCGAGGGTCTGGGCGTCGCCCGCAAAAGCTCCATCGCGGCCATCATCATGCCGGGTGTGCAAATCCCGCACTGGGCCGCGCCATGTGCCAGAAAGGCGTCTTGCAGCCGCTTGGACAGGTCCGGCTCGGCCGTTTCCAGCGTTTCCACGCGACATCCGTCGACCTGGGCCACCGGCACAAGGCAGGCGCAGGTCTGATGCCCGTCGATCAAAACCGTACAGGCCCCGCAATCACCTGCATCGCAGCCGATCTTTACGCTTTTCAGGTTCAGATCCTCGCGCAGGACCTCGGACAGACGTCGCGCCGGATTGGTGGTGACGGTCTGCGTGGCGTTGCCCACCGAAAATGTTATGCCCTGCGCGCGATCCTTCATGCGAAGGCCCCAACCGTTCGGCGCATGAGCTCGGCAGCACTGGCTGCGCGATAGGCCGCATCGGCGCGAATGTCGTCAATGGGCGCAATTGCCTTGGCCACCGCCGCATCCGTGATCCGTGAGGGATCGATGGGATGTCCAATCAATTGGGATTCGATCTCTGGCAGGCGTGTGGCAACGGGTCCGCAAGAGCCGATGGCCAGCGCCGCCTGTGTCACTCGCCCTTGTTCAACCGAGATGCGTGCCGCCGTCATGGCGATCGAGATCACCAGGTATTTCCGCGCGCCCAGCTTCAGGAAATGCCCCGTTCCGGCCAGCGCACTCTGGGGGATCAGGATCGCCGTCACCATCTCGTCCGCGGCCAGCGCGGTCTGGCGAGGCCCTGTCAGAAACCCCGACAGCGGGACCCTGCGCGACCCGAGGGCCTTGCTGATCTCGACCTCGGCATCAAGCGTCAGCAGGGGCGGCACGCCGTCGGCGGCAGGGGATGCGTTGCACAGGTTGCCCGCGATGGTCCCGCGGTTCTGGATCTGCGTCGCGCCGACCTCGCGCGCGGCCAGTTTCAGGCCGTTGCAGCTGGGGGGCAAGTCCGCACGGATGATGTCCGACCAGGTGGTCGTTGCGCCGATGCGCAGGCCAGTGTCGGTGCGGGTGATGCCCTTCAGGCCTCCGACGGCGCTGATGTCCAGAACCGGGCCGTGCAGTGCCTTGTGCTGGGTTGATGGAAACAGATCAGTGCATCCGGCCGCGATCGTCCAATCGCCTGACGCCAGGATGTCCAGGGCGTCTTCCAATCTGTCTGGGCGCAGATACACTGATTTGTCCGATGCACAGGTTCCGGGTTGCTTGTATACAAGTGGATGTTGCGGTAGCCCGCGCAAGCTGTCAATGGTTTGCATATGTCAGACCACCACAAGAGCGCAGACACCTACGAGCTGAGCGGGCAGGTCGGGTTTAACCTGCGGCGCGCCAATCAGCGCCATGTCGCGATTTTTGCAAAACACGTTCAGGGGCTGACGCCGACCCAATTCGCCGTTCTTGCGCGTCTGGCAGAGCTTGGCGCGCTGTCCCAGAACAAGCTTGGACGTCTGACCGCGATGGATTCCGCCACGATCAAGGGGGTTGTCGGGCGTCTTCGGGACAAGGGGCTGGTCGAAACCTATCCGGATCAAAGCGATCAACGATTGCGCCTGATTGCCCTGACCGCGCAGGGGCGCAGCAATTTCGAAGTTGCGGTTGGTCAGGCCTTGCAGGCGCGCCTTGAAACCATGGAGCACCTCAGCCCCGAAGAGATAGAGATCTTCGAGCGTTTGCTGGACAAGCTGACCTGACAGTTCAAGTTTCTAGATCCCGACGTATTTCTGCAAAAGGCTGGGATCTTCGCGCAGGACCGAGGTCTCGACGACCTCGCGGCCATGGCCGTTCTCGATAAAGGCGACGCGGTCGGCCAGCGACAGAACCGCCTCGATCCGTTGTTCGACCAGTATGACGGCTTTGCCTTCGTCCCGCATCGCGCGCACGGTGTCGGCGATCAGCGCGATCATTGACGGCTGCAGGCCCTCGGTCGGTTCGTCCAGCAGCAGGACCGAGGGTTCAAGGCACAGCGCGCGGGCGGTGGCCAGCATCTGTTGTTCGCCCCCCGACAGCGTTTCGGCGCGTTGATCAAGGCGGTCCCGCAACCGGGGAAACATGGACAGCACCCGTTCACGCGTCTGCGCCGATTTTCCGCGGGTCATCAGGCCGACCTCGATGTTTTCGGCGACGGTCAATTCGGTGAACAACCGGCGCCCCTGTGGCACATAGGCGATCCCCTGTTTGGGCACGAGATGCGGCGGCAGATCGGAAATGCTCTGCCCCTCCAGGCTGATCGATCCCGATTTCAGCGGCAAGAGCCCCATGATCGCCTTGAGCGTCGTTGTCTTGCCCGCGCCGTTGCGGCCCAGCAGGCAGAGGATCTCGCCGGGGCGCGCCTCGAGCGACAGGTCGAACAGGATCTGAACCTGACCGTATCCGGTGTTTATGGCATCAAGGCGCAGCGTCATCCGGTCCCCAGATAGGCATTTTGCACGTCGGCGTTGGCATGGATGTCCTGTGGCGTGCCACGGGCCAGGATCTTACCCGCGTCCAGCACCGTGATTTCGTCCGCCAGCGCCATGACGACCTGCATGTTGTGTTCGATCAGCAGGATGGTCGTGTCGCCCGCGAGTGATCGGATCAGGGTGTTGAACCCCTCGATCTCGCTTTCCGCCAATCCCTGCGTTGGTTCGTCAAGGATCAACAGACGCGGGGCCTGCGCTACGCCCATGGCGATCTCAAGCAATCTCTGGTGACCATAGGCCAGGTCCCCGGCGGTTTGCATGGCGCGGTCGGCCAGTCCGACACGATCCAGCGCCCCCAGCACATCCGTCCGGTCCTGACGCCCCAGCGCCAGCGCCACGTTGTCAAACAGGCTCAGCCGCGCATAGATCGCAGTGATCTGAAAGGTATAGGCCATGCCCTGTCGGATCCGGGTGTGGGCGGGCAGGGCGGTGATGTTCTGGCCTTCGAACCAGACCTCACCCTCGCTGGCGGGGATCCGACCGGAGACCATCCCCACAAAGGTGCTTTTCCCGGCACCATTGGGGCCGATCAGGGCGTGGATCTCTCCTTTGGCCAGCGTGTAATCCACCCCGTCGACAGCGCGCAGCCCGCCATAGATCCGTGTCAGCCCTTTGGTTTCCAACAACAAGCTCATGGCAGCCACGGCACCCAGCGTTTGCGGATCTCTCCGACGATGCCCGCGCGGGCGAAAAGCGTCAGCAGCACCAGCGCCGCCCCGACGATCAGCAGATAGGCGTTGGTCAAGCCGCTGGCATAGTCGATCAGGTAGAACATGAAGGCCACGCCGATCAGCGGCCCGATGGTGGTGCCCATCCCGCCCAAGAGCACCCAGAGCAGCGGAAAGATCGAATACTGGACCGAGGCGAAGGTTGCCCCGACATAGCCGAAGAGCACCGCATAAGCCGCGCCAGCACCACCCGAGATCGTCCCCGAGATGATCACCGCCAGCAGCTTGTGGCGGAAGGTGTCATACCCCAGCATCCGCGTCCGCTCTTCGTTTTCGCGCACGCCGATCAGGACACGGCCAAAGGGCAGGTGCATCATCCGCGCGGTGATCAGCAGGGCCACCGAAAAGACGGCGAGCGCGGCGAAAAAGCGGGTCAGGGGATCGGTCAGCGCAAAGCCCGCGATCTGGCGGCTGGCCTGCGCGATGACAAAGCCTTCGTCCCCGCCAGTCCATTCGCCAAGATAGAGCGCCGTCAGAAAGAAGGCCTGCGCGAACATCAGGGTCACGATCATGAAGGCCACGCCAATGGTGCGCAGGGCCAGCAGGGCGACGATCAGCGACAGGACCGCCGCTGCGATGATCCCCGCGCCCAATGCGGACAGAACCGGCCATCCCCCCAGATGCATCGCCAGCCCACAGCCATACATGCCGGCGGCAAAGAACATGGCGTGGCCCAGGCTCAGCAATCCGGTGTAGCCAAACAGGACGTTGAACCCGATCGCATAGGTCGCCAGCACCAGAATGCGTGCAAGATTGCCTTGATGATAGGTGGGCAGGACCAGGCCAAGCACGATCAGCAAGGCAATCAGGCCCAGGTGCAACAGGACGGACCGGGTGTCGACTGTCATGCCATCTTTTTCCCGTAAAGCCCCTGCGGCCGGAAGACGAGCACCAGCGCCACCAGCAGCGTTGCCAGGATTTTCGACAGCGTCGGGCTGAGAAAGACCGAGATGATGCCGTCCGACATCCCGATCAAAAGCGCCGCGACGACTGTTCCCCTGACGGATCCCAATCCGCCGATGATCACGACGATGAAGCTCAGCAGCAGCGGGTCATGCCCCATCAGGTAATGCGCCTGTTGGATCGGGACGATCAGAACCGCCGCAAGCGCTGCCAGGGCGGCGCCAAACCCGAAGACGATGGAATAGACGCGCTGAACTGGAATGCCAAAGGCCAGCGCGGTTTCCCGGTCCAGCTGCGTGGCGCGCATGATCAGCCCAAGGCGGGTGCGCGACATGATCACCCAGAACGCCAGCAGAATGCCGATGGCTGCGACGATCACGAACAGCTTGTAGCTCGTGGTGCTCAGCCCCCAGGGGTAATAGAACTCCAGTCCCGTCTCACCCCATTCGAACCAGGGCAGGGCGATGCGATGATTGAACGGCGGCTCGACCGGGCGCGCCTCGGGGCCATAGATCATCAGGGCCGACTGCTGGATGATGTAAAGCACACCGATTGTGCCGACGATGGTGGCCTCGGGGTCGTATTCGACCTCTTTCAGGACAAACCGATCCACCACCACGGCAATCGCCCCCGCGACAAGCGGCGCAAGGGCCAGGGCCGCAACAAAGCCGATGGCCGGGTGGCCCGCGATGGGCGAGGCGATGAACCAGGCGACAACCGCGCCCAGCATGAAGAACTCGCCATGTGCGACGTTGACCACGCGCATCACGCCGAACACCAGCGACAGCCCAAGCGCAGTCAGGGCCAGAACCGCAGCCCCAACCGCCCCTTCGAGGATCGCCAAAAGAAGATGGGGTCCGAAGTCCATGTCACTCGATTTCGTGCGACCGGGCGCGGGGCCCGGACGCCTGTCTGGAAGGTCTTAGAATGACTGCGTCGTGTAGTCGGTTTCGTCGGGATAAAGCGTATCCTCGATCGAGGTGGTGTGCACCTTGACCAGACGCCCGTTTTCCACCCGCGAAATGTACTGCACGCCAAAGACCTGGTGGGTCTTGCCGTTGAACACCTTGGGGCCCTGCGGATGCGCATCGCTTTCGGGCATATCCGTCATGGCCTCGACCGCCTCGATCAGCTTTTGCCGATCCGCGGGGCCCTGATAGCCCGATGCCTCCATGCCCGCCTTGATGATGTGCAGCGTTTCCCAGCAACCGAACATATGGGCATAGGTCGACACGTCCTTGGGGTCCGAGACCGATGCGCCGTTTTCGTCCACACCGACGGCGGCGCGGAAGTTCTTGTCGTGGCTGGTCTGGTCGGCTTGCGCGTAGCGCGGGTTGCCCTCCCAGAAATAGGTACCTTCCAGGAATTCGAGGCCGGGTGAGGCCAGATCGACCGCTTCCAGTGAGTCGATGAAGCCAAAGATGGCGGGGCTCGAGGGGCCAAAGAATTCGCCCAGTTCCTTGACGAAGGTCAGAACCGCCGGGCCGACCATGACGTGGTACAGCACCTCGGTATCGCGCGGGATCTTGGGGAAATACTTGGTGAACGAGGTCTCGGAGGGCGGCACGGCGATATGTTCAAGCACCTCGCCGCCCTGCGCCTCGATAGCGGCCGTAAAGAAGTCGCGGTGATCGTGGCCAAAGGCGAAGTCCGGAAAGATCATCGTGACCTTCTTGCCCAGATTATCAGCCACATAGGGCGCCATCGCCTGAACCTGGCTTTTCACATCCGTGATGCCGGGCTGCAGCGTGTAGCGGTTCAACCCGCCCGAGGCGACATGGTGCCCTTCGGAGACCACGAAATAAGGGATCTTCTGTTCGCCTGCAGAGGGCGCCGAGCCGATGACCACATGGCTGAACAGCGTGCCAAAGGCGACGTCACAGTTGTGCTGGTTGGCGAATTTCTCGACCACTTCGGCGCCGCGCTTGGGGTCCGTGCCGTCATCCTCGGCGACGATCTCGACCGGGCGGCCATTGATGCCGCCTGCGTCGTTGATCGCCTTGACCGCGGCCTCGGTCGTGCGCCCATACCAGCGCCCATAGGCGGCACCGATCCCTGTCGAGTGCTGTTGAAAACCGATCTTGATCGGGGCGCCTGACTGCGCGCTTGCAAAGCGGCCGACCAATGGCGAGCTGGCCAACAGCGCCCCCGCGCCCACACTCTTGATCAAGGACCGACGGCTTGTTTTCGGTAGCTTGGACATTTCAGTTCTCCCTGTTGACGAGGCGTGTCTCCACCGCGCGATTGTGTGAAATGTTGTTTGCATACATGCAGATTGTCCAGAATTTTCTGAGATTGGCCCCGTGCAGGGTGCTCAGGCGCCCTTTGGCGCTGCCAAAAGCCACAGGCCAAGGAAGGTGTAACCAATCATGAAAACCGACAGCGGCAAGGTGGCAATCGCGGCCTGTCGCGGGTGTCCGACAAGGTCGGTGGCGACCCGGTGGGCCAACAGGATCGACCAGACGTGTCCGACAACCACAAGCCCGGCCTGGGTGGTCCAGATCAGCCTGACGGTGTCGATGCGGTTGAAAAACCCGGTTGTCACGCGGAAAGGTTCAAGCCCCAGGTAATCCGCCCCGGTCGCAAAGGGATCGGTCAGGGCTGCCAGCGTGTATTGGATGCCAACCATGAAGGCGGTCAGGTAGTGGGCCATGTGATAGACCAGCGCGATCGGCAGCACGCACAGGGCCAAAGCGCCAAATGTGGTCTGAAAAGCCACCTGCGCCCGGGCGATGCGCAATCCCAGCCAGACCACCAGGGCAAAGGTCGCAAACAAGCCCGTCACCGAGCAAAGCAATCCGGTCAGCGTCACGCCGATCACGGACGAACGTCCGGGAAACTCCAGCGGGTTGACCCCGATCACGCCCAGCCACCAGAAGGTCTCGTTCAGCCCGTCGAAACTGCCCACGCCCAGCATCATCAGGGCAAAGCCCCCCAGCCCAAGCGTCCTTCTATCGGTCACCACCTGCCATCCGGGCCCGCCAATCCCGGCATCTGACTGCAGACGCAGGGGCGCAAGCTTGGCAAAGGCGGCAAACAGTACGTGGCCAAGCTCGGCCTGCTGGCACCATGTCCGCCCGAACAGGATCAGACCGGCAAAAGTCACACACCAGTAGCCCGCGACCAGGGTCGCAAGCCGGGCAGGATCGTCCGGCGCGGGATCGGCCAGCAGGAAGGCGGCAAAACACAGCAGGGTCAGGGTGCCGGGCCACACGCCCAGGGATTCGGGCAGCGTCAACACTGGCCTGTCCGGCGCGACCAACCGATAGAGCCCCATCCAGGGATTGATCCAGATCCATAAGTTGCCAACAAAGGCCGCCAGGCTGACAAGCGCGACCCAGCCGATGGTCCAGAACATCAGCGGCATGAGATTCGACAAGGGATCACGTGATCCGAAGAGGCCCAGGTAGACGATGAAACACAGGGCCGCCAGCGACGTCAGGCTCGTTGCCGTGGTAACGCGCTCGAACTCGAGCGACCGGAGCGGGCGCACGGAAAACAGGCGTTTCACTGCGTGGTCGGGGATTAGGAACAACGACACCACCGTTGCGGCGACCACCGCCACGCCTGCGGAAATATAGGCCCCCGTCGGCAAGAGCAGGACAAACCCCTGCTCGGACACATGGGCGGCGGCGGGCTGCGCCCATACCAGCGCAAGGTTGACGAAAAGCAGGTTCTTCCACAGGGTCATGGGGGCATGATGCTCAGGTGAGTGGGGATATGAAAGCAGGAATTCTGGTTGTCGTGGTGGCCGTTGGCGCGGTTGCGCTTTGGATGAGCGGTGTCTTGACCACCACCGCGCGACATCTGTTGATTTCGAATGTCTCGGCCGGGCCAATGGGCTCTGGCGGGATTGCCGCGGTTCTGACCATCGACAACCAAGGGGAACCGGATCGACTGCTCAAGGTCAGCAGCGGTGCGGGGGACGCGCAGTTTCTGAACGCGAACCGGGGTCTGCCCATTCGTGTCGGGACATCCTCGTTGGCGCGCGATGCGGCGCATGTCATGATCTTGTCCGTCACAGAGCAACCGAAGGACGGGACATTGATCCCGTTGACGTTGCGGTTCGAAAAAGCGGGCGAGGTCAGCGTCAAGGCCCGGTATGCGGTGCCGGCCCCGGGCACTGCCGCCGCCCACGCGGCGATGGGCCACGGCATGACGATGGAGGATGTCACGGATGGCCCCGCTCCGACACTTGGGCTGAAGATCGAACGGGGCGAGGCCGGGTGGGTGGCACACATAGCCGCGCAGAACTTTACCTTTTCCCAGGAATTGCAGGACGGTGATCATGTCCCGGGCACCGGTCACGGGCACATCTACCTGGGTGATATGAAACTGGGGCGGGTCTTTTCCGACAGGTACCAGATCGGGGTTCTGCCCAGCGGCAAACACCTTGTGCGGGTGACGCTGAACACCAATGACCACCGCGCCTATGCCGTCGACGGCCAACCCATTTCCGTCCAAGCCATCATTGAGGTTGACTAGATCGACCCCTTTGCGACTTTATTGGTACACAAGTGAGTTCACATGAGGACCGCGCGTGGCGAAGGACAAGATCATCGGTGTGGATGTCGGCGGCACGTTCACCGATCTGGTCACGATTGACGGTGACACCGGCGCGATCAGGATCGCAAAAACGCCGACCACGCTGGACAATCAGGCCTTTGGGGTGAACAACGCGCTGGACATGGCGGACCTTGATCTGGCCAGTGTCGATCTGATCGTGCATGGCACCACGACGACCACAAACGCGGTTTTGGAACGCAAGCTGTCCAGGACCGGTCTGATCACCACGGCTGGGTTCCGCGACGTGCTGGAACTGGGGCGGCGGACCCGTCCGCAGCCCTATGGGATGACAGGGCAGTTCTTTCCGATCATCCCGCGTGACCTGCGGCTTGAGGTGCCGGAACGCATGGACGCCACCGGCGCGGTCCTGACACCTTTGGACGAAGCCGGCGTCGCCCGGGCGGTCCGGGATCTGTTGGACGCCGGGTGCGAGGCGCTGGTGATCCACTTTCTGCACGCCTATGCCAACCCGGCCCACGAACAGCGCGCCGCCCGGATCGCCGCCGAGATTTGGCCGAACGACTACATCACCACGGGCCACAGCCTCTTGTCGGAAACCCGCGAGTTCGAACGTGGCGTCACCGCCGCCGTCAATGCCTCGGTCCAGCCCTTGCTGGAACGCTATGTCACCCGGCTGCGCAATGAGCTGAGCCAAAAGGGCTATCGGGGCGATGTGCTGGTGATGAACGGCAATGGCGGCATGGTCTCGTCCCGGCTGGTCGCGCGCGAGGCCGCCAAGACCGTGATGTCGGGCCCCGCATCGGGTGTGATGGCTGCCGCCTACACGGGGCGGCGCGCGGGGGAAGAGAACCTTTTGACCTATGACATGGGCGGCACCTCGACCGATGTCGCACTGATCCGCGACAGCACGCCTTCGGTCTCGAACGAGATCGAGATCGAATACGCGATGCCCATTCATGTGCCCATGGTCGACGTGCGCACCGTGGGGGCGGGCGGGGGGTCCATCGCCTCGGTTGACGCGGCGGGGCTTTTGCAGGTGGGGCCCGCCAGCGCAGGCGCTGATCCGGGGCCCATCTGCTATGGCAAGGGCGGCACCCAACCGACTATTTCAGACGCCAACATGCTGCTGGGGCGGCTGAACCCGGGCAAGCTGAATTCGGTCACCGGCGGCGTATCCAAGGACCAGATCGCGGACATCTTCGCGGACACTCTTGGCGCGCCTATGGGGCTGGATGCGATCCAGTCAGCCGAGGCCGTGATCCGTGTGGCCAATGCCAAGATGGCCGGTGCGATCCGCATGGTCTCGCTGTCGCTGGGCGCTGACCCGCGCGATTTCGCGCTTTTTGCCTTTGGCGGGGCCGGTCCCCTGCATGCCGCGGATCTGGCGCGCGAACTTGGCATTCCACGAGTTCTGATCCCGGCCCGTCCGGGGATCACAAACGCATTGGGCTGCGTGGTCGCGGACCTGCGCTATGACTATGTGCAAACCGTCAATCTGGCCCTGGGCGCTGATGCAGTTGGCCGCATCCATGCCGAGTTCGCCGATCAGATCGCCGCGGGCAATGCCGCCGTCGCGCGTGAAACCGTGACGCTGACAGAGGTGCGGCAGCTCTTCAGCGTCGACATGCAGTTTCTGGGGCAAAGCCATGTCGTCCGCGTCCCGCTGGACACGCCCGTGCCGACCGAGGCCGAGCTTCGACAGGGCTTTGAAAAGGTCTATTGGAACCGGTTCAAGGTCGAGCTGCCCGAGATCCGGGCGCGCATCGTGAACGTCAACACCTCGGTCATCGGGGTCAGCGATCCGGTGGATCTGTCCCGACTGATCGATCCCGACGGGCGGCACGCCACCGCCACCCCGTCAGAGCACCGGCAGGTGGTCTTTGACGGGGTTGTGCATGACACGCCAATCTACTGGCGCGATCACCTGCCCGCTGATGCCACCCTGACCGGTCCGGCCATCATTGAACAGCTGGACACAACGGTGCTGATCCCGCCGGGGGATCACGTCACATCGGGCAGGGATGGCAATCTGATCCTTCATATCGGCGGTGCCCCATGAGCCTTGATCCCATCACCCTGTCGGTCATTCAGGCCGGCTTGCAGCAGGTCTGCGACGAGATGGACCTCAGCTTTTCAAGGGCCGCCTTTTCGCCTGTCATCGCCGAGGCCAATGACCGTTCGGACGGGATCTACAGCGCCGAGGACGGCGCGTTGATCGCGCAAGGGGCGGGCGGGCTGCCGGTGTTTGTCGGTACGATGCAGTATTCGACGCGGGTGCTGATCGAGATGATTGCGGCAGGCACGGTTGCCGCGCCCAAACCCGATGACATCTACATCGTGAACGATCCCTATCTGGGCGGCACGCACCTGATGGATGTCCGCTTTGCCAGACCGTTTTATCGCAACGGCAAGATCTTTTGCTGGTTGTCCAACACCGGCCACTGGCCCGACACGGGCGGCGCGGTGCCGGGGGGCTTTTCGGCCTCGGCGACCTCGGTCGAACAAGAAGGATTGCGCCTGCCGCCGGTGCGGCTGTTCAAGGAAGGGGAACTGGACCCCGAGATCTATGCCATCATCTGTTCGAACATCCGCGTGGCGGACCAGAGGATCGGCGATGTCAAAGCCCAGGCGGCGGCACTGATGGTGGGCGAGGACCGGCTGAACGCGCTGCTGGATCGCTATGGGGACGACACGGTGCAAGAGGCCATCGCCGAGCTGCGTGTTCGAGCCGAAACCCAGATGCGCAGCCTGATCGACGAAATCCCCGACGGCACCTATCGGTCCAGGGCCTGGATCGACAGTGACGGAGTGGTCAACGAACCGCTGGCCATCAAGCTTATGGTGACCAAGACCCCGGGGCATCTGCAGTTCGACTTTTCCGAAAGCAGCCCGCCCTGCATGGGGCCGATGAACTCGGTTCTGGCGACGACGCTGTCTTCGGTCTACCTCGCCATGCGACACATCTTTCCCGAGGTTCCGATCAGTGCCGGTGCCTTTGCCCCGCTCGAGGTGCTGCGACCCGACGGCACCTTTCTGGACGCGCAGTATCCGCGTCCGGTGTCGGGATGTGCCGCCGAGGTGTCACAACGGATTGCCGAGGCGGTCTTTGCCGCGCTGGTCGACCCCTTGCCGGACCGGGTCACCGCCGCGCCCGCCGGCACCAGCGGCAACTTTGCCCTTGGCGGCCATGATCCGCAGGCGGGCCGGGACTATGTCATGTACCAGCTGTCCGGAGGCGGATACGGTGGCAACGCCGACCATGATGGCCTGTCGAACGGATGCTCGACAATCGGCATCTCGAAAGCGCCGCCGATCGAGATCATGGAGCAGAACTTTCCCGTCCTCTACCACAAGTACGCCATGCGCGAAGGCTCTGGCGGCGCGGGCAAACACCGAGGCGGCCTTGGACTGGAATACGAGGTCGAACTGCGCCGCGGCACGGCACGGGCGAGCTTTGTGATGGATCATGGCCGCTTTGGCCCTCAGGGGGCCTTGGGCGGCGCAGATGGCGCCGTCAACGAGGTCAGGATCAGCAGGTCCGGTGGGGTCTACACGCCCGAGCACCTGTCCAAGGAACAGGACATCCCCTTGACGGCAGGCGATCGGGTCAACGTCAAGACACCCGGCGGTGGCGGATATGGGGATCCGGCGGACAGGGACCCGGACCTTGACCGCGAAGACCGGCGTTTGGGCCGCGTCTGAGTTGCCAGCGGTCCACGTCGCGCCAAGGTGCGCGACAGGACCAAGGGTTTGCTGCTAACGTGGTGCTTGCAGCTCATGCAGCGCGTAACGGTCGATCACGAGCTCGCCGGGTCGGGACCCTCGGCCAGAAAGAACAGGGGAATATCTGAATCTGCGTGGTGACGCGCGCGACCACGTTCCGGAAATGGCATACGAACAGGGCATCTCATGTCAAACGCGCCCCATTACAACATCGATCCCAAGACCTTTTGGGACGATCCCTATCCGGACCTGAAAGTGATGCGCCGGACGATGCCCGTGGCCTATGTTCCGCAACTCGGGGCGACGCTGATCACCCGTCGGGACGATATATTCGAGACCGAAAAGATCATCGATGTCTTTTCCTCGGTGCAGCCGGACGGGTTGATGACCAAGCTCATGGGCCAAAACATGATGCGCAAGGACGGGGAGGCCCACCAGGCCGAGCGCAAGGCCATCTTTCCGACGGTTTCGCCCAAGACGGTCAAGCTGATCTGGCGGCAGGCCTTTGTCGAAATGGTTGACGGAGTGCTGTCGGACGTCGCGCCAAGGGGGCGGGCGGACATGGTGGACGACATCGCCAAACGCATCTCGGGCGAGGCGCTGAGGATCATTACAGGGCTCAGCACTGCAACCTGGCGAGACATGGATCGCGTCAGCCAGGGAATGATCGACGGCATTGCCAACTATTCGGGCGATCCCGATGTGGAAGCCAACTGCCGCGACTGTACGAACGCAATCGAAAGGTGGGTCGACGCGCGGACACCCGAGTTGCGGGAAGCGCCGGATCACTCGCTGTTGTCCGTGCTGCTTCAGGCGGGGGCGGACCGGGACCAGGTCTATGCCAACGTCAAACTTGCGATTTCGGGCGGACAGAACGAGGTTCGGGACGTGATCGCCGGTCTTGTCTGGGCCCTGCTGACGCATCCTGACCAGATGGCGCGCATCAAGGATGGAACGAACAGCTGGCTCGACGCCTTCGAGGAATTCACCCGCTGGATGTCCCCGATTGGCATGTCGCCGCGCCAGATTGCCAAACCTTACGACCTGCATGGCGTGACGTTGGAGCCCGACGACAGGGTGTTTTTCATGTTCGGGTCGGGCAACCGGGACGAAACCGTCTTTGACCGACCCGAGGCATTCGACATGTCTCAGGATGCGTCTGCCTCTATCGCGTTTGGGGCGGGGCCGCATTTTTGCGCAGGGGCCTGGGCGTCACGTTGCTTGATTGCGGATGTGGCCGTTCCGATGATTTTTGACCGGTTGAACGGGCTTCGCCTGGTTGGCGACACCCCGTTCGGGGGCTGGGCCTTTCGCGGGCCTTTGCACATGCCGGTCGCATGGTCGGTGTAGTGGCAGGTCACGGCTTGCGGGCAATCGCACAAGCAACCCGACAAAGACCATCGGACCCAGACAGGCATGTGCCCGCGAGGAAACGCTGTGACAAGTGACCACAATCTGGGGCAAGCTGTGCGCAAATTGTCGGACCGGGGGTGGCGCGTGCCTCGCGCATCCCGGTCGGCTTGGACACGGGTAACATCATGGGTCTCGACATCTCGGAACTGGCCTTGGCCCTTTTGGCCATCCTTGTCGGAGGCTTCCTGAAAGGAGCAACCGGCGCAGGCACGCCCGTGGTCGGGATCCCCATTCTGACCTCCCTGTTTGGCATCCATTTTGCGGTGGCGGTTTTTTCGGTCCTCAATCTGATTTCCAACCTGTGGCATGCCTTTGCCTACCGAAGCCATCAGGGTGAACGCGGGTTCGTGTTGCGGTTTTCGGTGATGGGCGGCATCGGTGTGGTTGTCGGATCGATTTTCCTGGCCTGGCTGCCGACCGAATGGTTGATGGCGTTTCTGGCCATCATCGTCTTTGCCTACGTTGGGTTGCGATTGGCGCGACCGGGATGGCATCTGGCGCGCCCGGTCGGGGAAAAATGGGCGGTCGTTGCGGGTCTGGGCGGCGGGGTCATGCAGGGGGCAGGGGGCATCTCTGCGCCGATCTCGGTCACCTACCTGAACGCCATGCGCCTGTCGCGCGACGAGTTCATTGCGACGATCTCGGTCCTGTTCAGCGCGATGTCTTTCGTGCAGATCTTGTCGCTGGTCTTGCTGGGCATTCTGACGCCAGAGCGTTTCTGGGTCGGTGTTGCGGCCATAGGGCCCTTGTTCGCAGCGATATGGGTCGGGGAAAAAGCCGCAAAGCGCCTTTCCAAGGTCTGGTTCGACCGGGTGATTCTGGTGCTTCTGGTGGTGATCGCCGTGCGTTTGGCCTGGGGGGCCTTGGGTGGAGCGAACTGACCCTAACTGAACAGGATGTCGCTCAGCTTGTCAGCCGCCGTTTGCAGAATGTCCTTGCGGTCGACGGCCTCGTCCAGTGACACCCTTTGGGATGGTCCGTGATAGGCGAGGCTGGCGACGTATCGACCGTCGAGGTCGACCACGGGGACGGCGATGGCGACCATCCCTTCCAGAAACTCTTCGCGGTCCAGCGAATAGCCCCGCTTGCGGATGTCGCTCAGTTCCGCAAGCAGACTGGCGGGATCGACGATCGTCTGGGCGGTCATCTGTTCAAGCTGAAGTGACGCAATCAGGCCTTCTCTTTTCTGCGGGGACAGACTGGCCAGAAAGCATTTGCCGCTGGCGGTACAGTGGAAAGGAACACTCGTGCCGATGGGCAGCTGGATCCGGAACGGCCATCCGGTCTCGACCCGGTCCAGATAGTTCATGCCGGTGCTGCCGGGGGCCGCATAGTTGACGGTTTCCCCCACGCTTTCAGCCACTTCCTTCAGGATCTGATGCCGCGCGATATGATCCCTCGAGTTGTACAAAAGCCCCGATCCCAGTTCGCGCAACCGGCGGGCCACCTGGAATCGCTTTGAGTTGCCCAGCCGAGTCAGAAAGCCGTTTTCCTCGAGCGTTGCGCACAACCTGTGCACGGTTTGCTTTGGCAGGCCCAATTGCTCGTTGATCTGCGTCGCTGTCATGGGCTGGCTGCTTTTTCCCAGAATTTCCAAGATCATAAGTGTTCGCAGATTGGTTGGAATTCGGCCCGAGTCTTCCACGGAACCCCCCTGTCAAAAAAAATGGTGCAATTCACATGAATCGGTGTATCGTCACTTTTTACCAAAATCGAGACAAAAAGTCTCAATTTTTGATACTCGTGGGGGATCATGGAGTTCGACTTCATCGTGGTTGGGGCAGGGTCTGCAGGGTGCGCGCTGGCAAGCCGCCTGTCGGCAGACGCGCGTTACACCGTTGCCCTGATCGAAGCCGGCCCTGCCGATCGCAATCCCTGGATCCACATACCGGTCGGGTATTTCCGCACGATGGGCAATCCCAGGTCGGACTGGATGTATGTCACCGAACAGGACAAGGGCATCGCCGGGCGGGCCATATCCTGGCCGCGTGGGCGTGTTCTTGGCGGGTCAAGCTCGATCAACGGGCTGCTCTATGTGCGGGGCCAGCCCCAAGACTATGACCACTGGGCGCAACTGGGCTGCACGGGGTGGTCCTGGGACAGCGTCCTGCCGTTGTTCAAGAGGTCCGAAACCTGGCACGGGGAACACTCCAATAACGTGCGCGGGACGAAAGGACCCTTGTCCGTGCAGGACTCGCGCCTGACGCGCGAGGTTGTGGACCGCTGGCTTGATGCCGCCGAAGCCGCCGGTTACCGGCGGACGCCGGATTACAACGGCGAGGATCAGGAAGGCGTCGGATACTTTCAGCTGACCATGCGAAAGGGCCGCCGGTGTTCGTCCGCCGTGGCCTATCTGAACCCGGTCAAGAGCCGGGACAACCTGACAATCATCACCGATGCGCAGACCGAAAAGGTCCTGCTGGACGACGGCCGCGCCGCCGGTATTCGCATCAAGCGCAACGGCGAGATGCAAACCCTGCGCGCCCGCAAAGAGGTCGTCCTCAGCGCGGGGGCCATCGGGTCTCCGCAAATCCTGATGCTGTCGGGCATTGGCGACCCGGACGAGTTGCAACCGCATGGGATCAAGGTGCAATCTGCCTTGAAAGGGGTCGGCAAGAACCTGCAGGATCACCTGCAGGCGCGGCCGGTCTTCAAGACCACGCTCAGCACGATCAACATCGAGGCCAACAACGTCTTCAAGCAGGGCCTGATGGCGGCGCAATATGCGCTGACCCAACGGGGTCCGATGACCATGGCGGCCAGCCTCGGCACCGGTTTCCTGAAGACCGAAGAGCATCTCGAAACACCCGACATCCAGTTCCACATCCAACCCTGGAGCGCCGACAAACCCTCGGACGGGCCGCACAAGTTCTCGGCCTTCACGGCCTCGGTCCTGCAGTTGCGCCCGGAAAGCGCCGGTCACCTGTCGCTGCGTTCGGCCAATATGGAGGATCACCCGGCGATCCATCCGAACTATCTGGCGACCGATCTGGACTGCAAGACCATCGTCAAGGGCATCCAGATCGCCCGCAAGATCTCGCAGACACATCCGTTGAAATCCCACATCACCGAAGAACACGCGCCGGGCGCCGGGGTCGCCATGGATGACGAAGAGGCAACGCTCGATTGGGCGCGCCGGACGGCGGTAACGATCTATCACCCGACGGGCACCTGCAAGATGGGCATCGATGATAAGGCGGTCGTGGACCCCAGGTTGCGGGTCAGGGGCATCTCAGGGCTGCGCGTGGCCGATGCCTCGATCATGCCGACGATTGTCAGTGGAAACACCAACGCCCCCTGTATCATGATCGGCGAAAAGGCCGCCGATCTTGTGCTGGAGGATGCAAGATCATGACGGGTCGGGTTTTGTTAACCAATACCGTCACAGACTTCGGGTCGGGTCACCGGCCCCAATCATACTCCGAGGCGAAGCCTTCCGCCCCGGACCGGAAAAACAAGACCGAAGGCGAACTGTTCATGGGAGGAAAGACATGTTCAAACTCAAGCATGTGGCAGCCACGGCTGTCACGCTGGCGCTGACTGCGTCAGCAGCAATGGCCGAAAAGGTCCTGCGCATCCAATCGGTTCTGCCGAACACGGCGGATGAAGTGGTGATGCTCAAGGCCTTTGGCGACGACGTTGCAGCGCTGACTGGCGGATCGCTGAAGATCGAAGTGCTGCCGGCTGGCGCGGTTGTCGGTCCGCGCGACATCATGGACGCGGTTGACGCGGGCCTTGTCGAAGGTGGCTTTGCCTGGACCCACTACTGGGGCGGCAAGCACGTTGCAGCGAACCTCTTTGGCGCACCGGTTGCGGGTGCAGGTGTCGGCCTCGACAACATCGCGTTCCTCAGCTGGTTCCAGTTTGGCGGCGGCAAAGAGCTGTACGACCGCCTGTGGGAAGAGATGGGCGTGAACGTCAAAGGCTTTATGCTGCAGCCGGTCGGCCCCGAGGCGCTGGGATGGTTCCCCGAGCCGATCAAGTCGATGGATGACTTCCGCCAGATGCGGTTCCGTGCGCCTCCGGGCATGGTCGGCGCGGCCTATGCCGACATCGGCGTGCCCGCGGTTGCCATGGGCGGCGGCGACATCCTGCCCGCGCTTGAAAAGGGTACGATCGACGCGGCCGAATGGTGCTGCCCGAAGCCTGACTCGGTCTTTGGCTTCCAGAAGGTACTGAAGCACTACTATCTGCAGGGTCTGCACCAGGTCACCGTGAACGCGGACATGTATGTGAACCGCGACTTCTATGACAGCCTGAGCGAGCAAGAGCAGATGGCGCTGGAAGTGGCGGCAAATGCATCGCTGTCCAAGTCGCTGTCCTACCGGATCTACGAGAACGGCAAGGCGCTGAAGGATCTGACAGAAAACCACGGTGTCATTCTGGAAGACACGCCGCAGGACTACTTCACCGAGTACATGGCGGCCGCCAAGAAGGCGCTGCAGGCCGCTGCGGATGAAAACGAGTTCTTCGCTGAGGTTTGGCAGTCCCAGAAAGACTTTGCCGACATCGCGGTTCCCTTCTGGGCAGGTGCGCAGACCTCGAACGCAGGTCTGGGTCGCGCACATGCCGCGACGCTCAAGTAACCTTTGATCAGCGTGCGGGGCCCAAGCGGCCCCGCACTTCGTTTCTGCGACGGGGTGAGGTCGTGATCGCACCTCGTTCCAAAAACGAAGGCCCGCAAAGGGCACTATACCGATATGGGAGGGATGGGTATGGCCGCAGACGAGGTGGACCCGAACAAGCTCGAAATTGCAGACGAGCTTATTGCCGAACGACGCTCCGAAGCCGTGGGCGAAACGCCCGAGGATATGACACCCTGGCAGCGTCCGATCACGGCGGCCATTGATATCATCAACTACCGGGCCGGTCAGATCATCGCGCTTATGATGGTGCCGCTGATCGCGGTCGTGGTCTACGAAGTCTTCATGCGCAATTCCTTTGCGATCCTGCAGGACGCCGGGGTCGAGGACTTTGCACGTTCGATCGGGCTTGGCCCGACGCTCTGGGTCTATGACACCAGCCGCATGATCGCGGGCATGTTGTTCATGGCTGCGGCAGGCTATGGCCTGATGCGCGGTGTCCACATTCGGGCGGATTTCCTGTACCGCAACTGGTCGGACAAGACGCAGGCGACGGTCGACGCCTCGCTTTATCTGCTGTTCTTCCTGCCCTCGATGGCGCTTTTCACCGTTGTCGCCTCGCAGTTCTGGTGGCTTGCCTTCACCACCGGGGAAACCATGGCGCTGGACAGCGCCTGGCAACCGATCCTCTGGCCGGCGCGCATCGCCATGCCCATCGGCGGTTTCCTGTTGTTCCTGCAAGGCATCCCCGAGATCTTTCGCGCCTTCCACAAGATGGGCAAAGCGCGTGAACGGGTCTTTGTGCGCCTGCTGCCGATCTATGTAATCGCCTTTGTCTGGTTGATGCTGGCGGTCTTTGTGCCGGACTATGTGCCGGGCGGCGAGTGGTTCACCGACCTGATGAAGGCGCGACCCAGCCTGTCGAAGCCGACCATCGGCCTGATCATGCTGGGCGCGATGCTGTTCGTGATCTTCATCGGCTTTCCGATCTCGTTCACGCTGGTTTTCTTGGGCTTCGTCTTTGGCATCTGGGGCGCGAACTTCAAGCTGACGACGCTGCTGATGACGCTGAACACCAACTCGACCATGCTGAACGATCAGCTGATGGCGGTGCCGCTTTTTGTCCTGATGGGAATCATCATGGAGGCGGCAGGGCTGATGGAACGGCTTTTCGCCTCGATCCAGATGATCATGGCGCGGGTGCGCGGGGCGCTGTTCATCGCGGTGCTGATCGTGTCGACGATCTTTGCTGCCGCAACGGGAATCGTCGGTGCCTCGGTCACCCTGCTGGGCATCATGGCCGGCGCAACGATGAGCCGGTCGGGCTACAACGTCCAACTGGCCGCCGGAACCATCACGGCGGGGGGCACTCTGGGCATTCTGATCCCGCCCTCGATCATGCTGATCGTCATGGGACCGGTGCTAGAGGTCTCGACGCTTGACCTCTTCCGGGGGGCCTTCATCCCCGGGGCGCTGCTGGCCTCGCTCTATCTGCTCTACACGCTTGGCCGCTGCTGGCTGAACCCCTCGCTGGGACCGGTTCTGGCCGAGGAAGACCAGCCCCAGACGTCTAAATACTATGGAGTCGAAGTGGCGCTGATCTGCCTTGGCATCCTGACCATCTGCCGCGTGTTCGGGCTGAGCCTTGGCGGCGCGTTTGGTGGCATCCTGCCCTTTGGGGGGCTGATCATCCTGGGCCTGACCCTGTTTGTGGCCTATCTCGCCTACCGCCGCATCAACGTCCTGCGGATCGCGGTGCCGATTGCAGTGCTGTTCCATGTCTACATGGTTTTCGCCAACATGGGCGACGCGGGCATCCCGGTCTGGTCTGCGGTCTTTGCTGCCTTCACCGTGCTGCTGGCCGTTCTGGGTCGTCCGATTTATGGCGCCGACGCGGACAAGGACTTTTACTTCTCACCCCTTTGGGACGAGTTCTTTGCCGGGCTGATGCCCCCAACGATCCTGATCTCGTTCGCCCTGGGTTCGATCCTGCTGGGCCTGGCCACACCGGCCGAGGCGGCGGCCATGGGTGCGTTTGGTGCGATCCTGCTGTCGGTGGCCTATCGCAAGTTCACGATCCCCAGCTTCTTTGACAGCCTGATCAAGGCGCTTGAGATCACCGTGCTGATCATGTTCCTGGTGGCGGCGTCCAACTTCTTTGGCGCGCAGTTCTCGGCGCTGGGAACACCCAAGATGATGACCGAGATCCTGCTGGGCCTCGAGATGTCGCCCTACCTGATCCTGATCATGGTCATGGCGCTGATCTTCCTGCTGGGCTGGCCATTGGAATGGGTGCCGATCGTTTTGATCGTTGTGCCGATCCTCTTGCCGACGGTCGAGAAACTGGATGTCTACGGGCTGGATCGCTACGACCTCATGGTCTGGTTCGGCATATTGGTCGCGGTGAACCTGCAGACGGCCTGGCTGTCGCCACCCGTGGCGCTATCGGCCTATTTCCTGAAAGGCGTCGTGCCCAACTGGGATCTCAAGGACATCTACCTGGGCATGATGCAATTCATGCTGGTCCAGCTCTTTGGCCTGATCCTGCTGTTCCTATTCCCGAAGCTGGTGCTGTGGCTGCCCGCTGTCATGTCAGGAAACTAACCGATGAGCGCACAACGTAGCACGGTATCCTACCTGAAATGGCCGTTGATCGTCACGATAGTCGGCCTGGGTCTGTCCGGCTGGCTGGGCCTGGCGACCGAGGGTGACTGGTCTGGTGTCATCTCTTTCCTGATCGTAGGCACGGTTCTGGCGGCGCTTGAGATTGCCTTGTCCTTCGACAATGCCATCGTCAACGCCAACAAGCTGGAAGAGATGACACCGGTCTGGCAGCGGCGGTTCCTGACCTGGGGCATCCTGATTGCGGTCTTTGGCATGCGGATTGTCTTTCCGTTGGCCATCGTTGCGATCTTTGCCTGGATCAACCCCTTTGCCGCCGTGCACCTCGCGCTGTCCGATCCGGATCGCTACTCTGAAATCATCGGCGGCGCGCATGGTCCCATCTCGGCCTTTGGCGGCACGTTCCTGATGATGGTCGCGCTCAAGTTCTTCATCGACGAGGACAAGTCGATCGACTGGATCGAGATGCTGGAACGGCGGCTGCGGGTCTGGGGCTCGATCCGCGGGTTCGAGATTGCCTTTGTCCTGGTGATCGTCCTGGTGATCTGTCGCTCGATCCCCGAGCGGGACCAGGGCGTCTTTCTGACCTCGGCGGTCATGGGGCTTTTGGTCTTTACGCTTGTGGACGGTCTGGGCACATACCTGGACAACATCGCCGGAAAGACCGCCGAGATCGGCGCCAAGGGGGGCTTGGGCGCCTTCCTCTACCTCGAAGTTCTGGACGCCAGCTTTTCCTTTGACGGCGTGATCGGGGCCTTTGCCCTGACCACCAACATCATCCTGATCGCCATCGGCCTGGGCATCGGCGCGATGTACGTGCGCTCGATGACCATCATGCTGGTGGAACGCGGCACGCTGGCCGAGTTCCGCTATCTCGAGCATGGCGCCTTCTATTCGATCTTTGCCCTTTCGGTGATCATGTTCCTGCAATCGATCGTGCATGTACACGAGCTGATCACGGGCGGAATTGGCATGGCTCTGATCGGTTTGGCGTTCCTGGCGTCGATCATGCACAACAAACGCGAAGCGTAAGGCAACGGGTTACGACGGAGAACGGACATGGCACGCACCTATCTGAAGAAAGCAACGTTGACCTCTCGCTCGGACGCAGGCGAAACGGTCAGGATCGTTGCCGACATCCTGGCGGACATCGAGGCGCGCGGCGAAGCCGCGGCATTGGAATACGCTGCGAAATTCGACAAATACGACGGCAATGTCGCGCTGACGGCGGACGAGATCGAGGCGGCCTCGGCCAAGGTCCCGCAGAAGCTGAAGGACGACATCCTGTTTGCCCACGACAACGTGCGCCGCTTTGCCGAGGTCCAGAAGGGCACGGTCGAGAATGTGCAGTACGAGATCAATCCGGGGCTGATCGCGGGTCAAAAGGCCATCCCGGTTGCCGCGGCGGGCTGCTACGTCCCGGCTGGCCGCTATCGGCACATTGCCAGCGCCATCATGACCGTGACAACAGCCAAGGTTGCGGGATGTGACCACGTTACCGTCAGTTCCGTGCCGCAGCCCGGCGCGGGCGTGAACCCGGCGATTGTCTATGCGGCACACGCCTGCGGCGCGGACAAGATCATGGCCATTGGTGGCGTTCAGGGCATCGCCTCGATGGCCTTTGGCCTGTTCGGACAACCCAAGGCCAACATCATCGTCGGCCCCGGAAACCAGTTCGTGGCCGAGGCAAAACGCACGCTTTATGGCCGGGTGGGCATCGACATGATCGCCGGACCCACCGACAGCCTGATCCTGGCCGACAGGGGCGCTGACCCGCACATCGTGGCGACCGACCTCGTCAGCCAGGCTGAACATGGCTACAACTCACCGGTCTGGCTGGTCACCGACCACGCGCCATTGGCCGAAGAGGTCATGGCACGTGTCCCGGACCTGATCGCCGATCTGCCCGAGCTCAACCGCGAAAACGCGGAAGCCGCCTGGCGTGACTATGCCGAAGTGATCGTCTGCGACAACCGCGAGGAGATGGCCGCAACGTCAGATGACTACGCGCCTGAACACCTGACCGTGCAGGCCGCGGACCTGGATTGGTGGCTTGGCCGGCTGAAGTGCTATGGCTCGCTCTTTCTGGGCGAAGAGACCACGGTGTCTTACGGCGACAAGGCCTCGGGCACCAATCACGTGCTGCCGACCTCGGGCGCGGCCAGCTACACGGGCGGGCTGAGCGTGCACAAGTTCATGAAGATCGTGACCTGGCAGCGTGCCACCCGCGAGGGCTCGAAGAAGGTGGCCGAGGCCACGGCGCGCATCTCACGGCTCGAGGGCATGGAGGCCCATGCCCGCGCCGCCGACGTCCGTCTGGCGAAGTATTTCCCGGAAGAGACCTTTGATCTGAGCGCGGATGGATGAGGTGATGATCTTTCGACAATCCCAAGCACCGGGGCGGGCCACATCGGCCGGGGTGCTCTTCAAACAGAAAGGATCAGTCCATGTATGACAAGGTTCTTGTTCCAATGGCGCTGGATCACGGCATCTCTGACCAGACCTTGGAAATTGCACGGGCCATCACGTCCGACGATGGCAGCATCACGGCACTGCACGTCTTTGAAGTGCCCAAGGGCTCGGTCAGTGTGTACATTGGCGAGGACACGGTCGAACGTGGCTTTGAACGCGCGCGTGCCATCCTGCACGAAAAAGTGGCCGGGCTGTCCGGTGTCACGCCACAGATCACGCGGGGCCAGGCTCATCATGCCATCGTGGCCTACGCCGTCGAACACGGGTATGATTGCATCGTGATCGGTTCACACAAGCCCGGGATGTCGGACTACCTGATCGGGTCGACAGCGGCCCGCGTTGTGCGACATGCCCCCTGCGCCGTTCACGTTCACCGAGACAAATAGATCTGACACCGCGATGTCTGCGAGGCGCGGTTCCGCCAAGGTCGCCGTCCCGCTTGCGGCCGCCTGAGCGGCTTGGTCCATGTGGTCCAGCCGGGTTCGTAACTTGCGTCAAACCCGATTTTGATCTCGCGTGGACGGCCAAAACCGCCCCCAACATGATGCCCGAATCCCCGCCGGTCCACCAGGCGGACCGAATGCTTCTGTGAGTCGGATTGCCCGTCTAGGGTCATTCATGGAGGACCGCAAGCGACCCAGCGTCGCCGCGCGGAGGGGAGAAATCGATATGACCGGATTGCGCGTGTTCACGCCTGCCATTGGGCTGTGTTTTGGTGTCATCGGGAGCCGCCGGATCTGGTCGGCGGTGTCCGTCCACTTAGGGGATCGCTGCTGTCTGCAGTCGGCCCAAAAGGGCCACTTTGGCCATCAAGGCCCGAGCGTTGCTCGGTCCCGGCAAAGCGGCAACGAAGTTTTCAAAACAGATGGAGATGATCGGATCATCGACCCCTGCGAGGTGACGGACAAGACCCGTGCGCCCGGGCGGTGGGTCAATCCGGGCAAACTCTGAAACAGGGGGACAAAGACATGAGCAACATGGATCAGATCGTCACAACCGGCATCTTCATCAACGGTGAACCGCGCAAGGCGTCTGATGGCGCGGTCTATGACCTCTTTAACCCGGCGCGCCCTTCGGAACTGGTGGGGCACGCCGCGGCTGCGTCGCGCGAAGACATGAATGCTGCCGTCGAGGCCGCGCATGCGGCCTTTCCGGCCTGGGCCGAGCTGGGGTTCGAAGAACGCGCAAGGCGGTTGCGCGACATCGCCCGGGCGCTGACGGCGGACGAGGAAGACGTCAAGTACCGCTCGCGCCTGTTCACCCGCGAACACGGCAAGATCGCGCGCGAGACGCTGATGGAAATGTCGCGTCTGGGTGATCGCTTCATGCAGGTGGCCGCCTATGGCGAGCGCGTGGCAAAGGACGAGGTCATGGGCCCCGCCGCGGCCGGACCCCAGTTCGACACCATCGTGACCCGGCAACCCCGAGGCGTGGCGGCCTTGATCGTGCCCTGGAACTGGCCCCTGTTGATCCTGGGCGCAAAACTGCCTCAGGCGTTGGTGACCGGGAACACCGTTGTTGTGAAACCCTCCGAAGACAGCGCGATGGCCCCGGTCCTGACACTTCAGATCATCGCAAAGATGCTGCCGCCTGGGGTCTTGAACATCATCACCGGCGACGCGCGGCAGATCGGTGACACGCTGACCGGCCACCCGCTGGTGCGGATGGTGAATTTCACCGGATCGGTTGCCGTCGGAAAGCACGTGATGAAGACCGCCGCCGACAACCTGACCCCGGTGACGCTGGAACTTGGCGGCAACGATGCTGCCATCCTGCTGGACGATGTCGAGCTGAGCGATGCGGTATTTGACAAGATGTACTGGGGGGCCTTTGGCTCGTCGGGTCAGATCTGCATGGCGATGAAACGGCTCTACGTCCATGAAAGCCGGTATGACGATGTGGTCGACGGCTTCACCGCCGCCTGCGAACGGGCGGTTGTGGGCGATGGTCTTTTGCCCGAGACAACCATGGGACCGGTGAACAACGCACGTCAGTTCAAGGTGGTGACCGACATGATCGCCGAGGCCCGCGCAAGGGGCGCGGACCTCAAGGAATGCGGGCAGGTCCCGGATGAAGAGCTGTACAACGGAGGCGGCTACTTTCAGAAACCGGCGCTGGTCTATGACGCGGACCCGACGCTTTCGATGGTGCGGGACGAACAGTTCGGCCCCTGCCTGCCAATCATGAAGTTTTCCTCTGACGAGGCGGCCATTGCCGCTGCGAATGACAGCAACTTTGGCCTGTGTTCGTCGATCTGGACGACGGATGCAGAGCGCGCGATGCGCCTCGCCCGAAAGCTCGAGGCTGGATACACCTATCTGAACGGGCATGGGCCCATGGCGCAGGACGGACGCGGCCCCTTTGGCGGGTTCAAGCATTCGGGGATCGGGCGCAACCTGGGCTACGAGGGGGTTCTGTCTTTTGCTGAGCCGCATTCGATTTCGGCCCCCGCCGGGTTTCTTGTGAACTGACCCCCCCCCGGTCCAGCGACACAAGGCCCGATCAACAGACCTTTACGTTCCACAGAGCGCCCATAGCAGGGGCAAGGAGACAGACATGGCGAAACTCGGCGAAGACATCATTGGCGGCAGCGGTCTGGCCCCGTTTTTCGAGGTTGCCAATGCGGACGAGGTGTCGATCGATGCGCCTGAGAACCGCAAGGGGGATGCCCTGCGCACCTGGGTTCGGTCGCTGAGCGGGTTTCAGAAAGAGGCCCTTGTCCGGTCGGCCCTGACCGGTCGCACCTGGCGGCTTGTGTCGGACGAGGGCCCTTATCTGAACGGCCACGATGCAGCGCCGTGCCCGCTGGCGTTTCTGTCCACGGGGATGGCGGCAAGTTTCATGAACGAGATCCTCGCCCTGGCCAAGTTGCAGGGCGTCGAGATCCGCAAACTCAAGCTGATCCAGGATAATTACTATACGATGAAGGGCTCGATGCCCAAGCGCACCATGGTGGGCGGGGCCGAAAACATCGACCTTCAGGTCGAGATCGACTGCGATCTCGACGATGCAAAGCTGAACGAATTCCTGATCAACGCCACCTATGCCTCGCCGCTGAACGGCTTGATGCGGGGGCGGCTGGAAAGCCTGTTCAAGTTGGGCAAGAACGGGCGCGAACTGCCGACCGCCAAGGTCGCGGAACTGAACGCGCCGCTGTTCCCTGATCCGGGAAATCACTTCGCCAAGGCGGCAGAGCGGGGGCAGGATCAGCGCCACATGACCCCGGTGGGGCCGACGCCAAAAAAGGACGTGGTGCTGGGCACAACCGCCGGCGGGTCCAGCCTGTCAGATGAACAGGACCGGCGGCTGAACATAGGTGCGGTGGCTGTCCTGCGCGAGGATGGCATCAAGGATATCCAGCAGATGCAGTATTCGCCTTATGGCACGTCGTTCAGGTTTCTGTCGTCCGAGGACGGGCGGGCGCCCGATGCTAACACCCTGATCTCGGCCGGGATCGGTTTCTGCTTCATGACCCAGTTTGGCCGCTTCGTATCGATGCTGAAGCTCGATCTGCCCGACTATCGGATCGTCCAGGACACCCATTTCAGTTTGGGCGGCGCCTCGGGTGGAACCGGCAAGGCGGGCGAGGCCGATCCCATCGAAACACATGTCTATCTTGAAACATCCGAAAGCGATGAAACCGCGCAAGAGATGCTGGATATCTCGGAACAGACATGTTTCTTGCATGCCTTTTGCCGAACGGATCTGAAAACCAAGCTGAAGGTCGTGCGTGTCTGATTGGGAGGATTGACATGAAAGTTGCACTGACAGGCGGGGCCACGGGGATCGGGGCCGAGGTCGCCAGGAAAATGACCGCACAGGGCCACCAAGTGACGGCCTTTGACATTTCGGAACCGGCAGAGGGCGTGGCCACCTGGATTAAGACCGACCTCAGCGATCCCGCGTCCATTGCCGGGGCCATCGCCGCCGCCGATGGACCGTTTGACGTGTTGATCAACAATGCCGGTCTGCCGCCCCGCGCAGGGCTTGAGCGGCTGATCCTGAGTGTGAACTTCTTCGGGTTCCGCGCATTTCTGAACGGCATGCTGGATCACCTGTCCGACGGTGCCGCGATTGTGAATGTTGCCAGCCGCGCTGGTGCGGCCTGGCGGGACAATCTCGACGAGGTCAAGGCGCTGATGGCCTGTTCTCCGGATGCGCTGGACGCCTTTATCGAGGCGCGCGGCATCGATCACATCCGGGCCTACGATCTGTCCAAGGAAGCGGTGATCGTTCTGACACTTGCGGAAACCGAGACCATGATTGGCCGCGGGTTCCGCATGAACGCGGTCAGCCCCGCAGCGGTCAGCACCGGCATCCTGGAGGATTTCAAGGCAGCCTTTGGTGACCGCGCGGCCAAGAACATCGCGCGCGCCGGGCGTCCCGGCAAACCCGAGGAGATAGCAGATGTCATTGTCTATCTCGCCTCGCAGGACAGCGCTTGGATCAAGGGGCAGGACATCGTGATCGACGGCGGCATGGGGGCGATGGGCATGACCGATGCCTTGGGACTGAAAGACATCGGATGATGGGGGCCATCACGCCGGAGCCGTGACACCGGCCCGGTCCAGCGCAACCCCGATCCGGGCCGAGGTCTTTTGCAGATCCAGCAGCGCGCCCTGTGACAGAACCTCGTCCAGGGTCATTTCCTCGGCCAGCCACAAAAGGCTGATCGAGCCATGCACGCCGGTCCTGGACAGGATCGGCACCGCCATCGCGGCATGTTCGGGGCCGGGATCGAACGGGGCCTGCCAGTAGCTGGGCTCTCGCAGGCCAAAGCCGCGCGCGCGGGTTTTCGCAATCTCGTCCTGCAGCTGGCCCGTTTCCAGCCAGAGGATGTCCTCTTTCAGGGCCCCTTGGCGGATGGCCTCGAAATGGCGCTTTGACTGCTGCTCGTTCGAAAATGCAAGGATGGCGCGCCCATGCGCGGATTTCACCATCGACGGGCGGATGCCAAGCGCCGATCGGGTCAGGGCAAGGGGGCCCCGGATGCGAGTGCTTTCGATGATCTCGATCCTGCCGGGACCGATCAGGGCGCAGAGGTCCGAGGGCCACCCCGCCTGCCGGACCTTGAGGTCGAGAAGATAGCTTTCCGACAGTTCCGCCAACGGATGCGCACGCGCGCCTTCGCCCAGCAGGCTGCCCAGCGAATGGGCCAGCTCATAACGCCCCTCGGCAAGATTGCGACGCACCCATCCGCGCTCTTGCAGGGTCAGCAGGATACGCAGCAACGTGGGATTGGTCAGCCCCGACAAGCTGCGCAAATCGGCAAGCGTCATCTGCCCGCGCTGCGACAGCAGCTCGACGATCTGCAATCCGCGATCCAGCGCGCGGATGGTCTTGGAAGAGCCTGAGCTCGGGGTTTCTGACATCGGTCCACCTGGTGGACTGCAGGTTAGGTGAAATCGTTTCGATCAACAATACTGCTGTCAATGATGGCGCAGCATCAATGACTCGCCACAGACAAGGGAGGACTTTGATGAACATTCTGTTCATCATGTACGATCAGCTGCGGTTCGATTACCTCAGCTGCGCCGGACACCCGCATCTGCATACGCCGAATTTTGATCGGGTGGCAGAGATGGGGGTCCGTTTCACCAACGCCTATGTGCAATCGCCGGTTTGCGGCGCGAGCAGGATGAGCTTTTACACGGGCCGCTACGTGTCCTCGCACGGCGCGCAATGGAATGGATTTCCCCTGCGTGTGGGCGAACAGACGCTCGGAGATCACCTGCGCCGCGAAGGCATGGATTGCTGGCTGATCGGCAAGACCCACATGAAGGCGGACGCCGAAGGCATGGCGCGTCTGGGCCTGTCGCCTGACAGCATCATTGGCGCGCGCCAGGCCGAGTGCGGTTTTGACGCCTGGGTGCGCGACGACGGCCTGTGGGGGCTCGGGCCCGAAGGCTGGTACGATCAAAAGCGCTCTCCCTACAATGAATACCTCAAGTCCAAGGGGTACGAATCCCAGAACCCCTGGGCGGATTTTGCGAATGCCGGCGTGGAAGAGGATGGCGACATCGCCTCTGGCTGGATGTTCAAGAATGCGGACAAGCCGGCCAACATCCGCGAGGAAGACAGCGAAACGCCTTGGCTGACTCGGAACACGGTCGAGTTCATGCAGTCCGCTGATCCCGAACGGCCCTGGTGCGCGCATGTCAGCTATATCAAGCCGCACTGGCCCTATATCGTGCCAGCGCCTTATCACGACATGTTCGGCGCCAACCACGTGCCCGCGGCCTGCCGCCACGCAGTCGAGCGCGAGACACCGCACCCGGTTTACGGGGCCTATATGGACAACAGGATTGCCCAGGCGTTTCAACAGGAAGAGGTGCGCCAAAAGGTGATCCCGGCCTACATGGGTTTGATCAAGCAGTGCGATGACCAACTGGGCGTTCTTCTGGACCACCTCGAGGAAAGTGGTCAGCTGAATGACACCATGATCGTTCTGACCTCGGATCATGGCGACTATCTGGGGGACCACTGGCTGGGAGAGAAGGATCTGTTCCATGACCCGTCGGTGAAAATTCCGATGATCGTCTATGATCCACGCGCCGAAGCGGACGGCACGCGTGGCACCACCTGCGACGCGCTGGTCGAGTCGATCGACCTGGCCGCCACCTTTGTCGAATGCGCGGGCGGCACCGTGCCCGATCACGTGATCGAGGGCCGCTCGCTTCTGCCTTGGTTGCGGGGCGAAACGCCGGAATGGCGGCAGTTCGCGATCTCGGAATACGACTACTCGGTGACGCCCATGGCCAAGGCCTTGGAATTGGACCCTCGCGACTGCCGGCTCTTCATGGTGTTTGATGGCCGGTATAAGCTGATGCACGCCGAAGGTGGGTTCCGGCCCATGCTCTTTGATCTGCAAAACGATCCCGAAGAGTTCCACGACCTGGCGAAACGAACGGACCACGCGGCTGAAATCGACCGTATGTACGGTTTTCTGGCGCAGTGGGGCCGGCGGATGTCACAGCGGGTGACGCGCTCCGAGGCGGATATCAGGGCGATGCGAGGCGCGTCTGCGCGTAGGGGCATCCTGCCATTCCTGTACGACGGCAGCGAAGTTCCCGAGGAACTGACGGCCTTGTACCGGGGCCGGACAAAACAACGTTTCGTGGGGGAATGACGATGCCAAATCCGGCTTTGCTTCATCACAATGAGACCCAGTTCGCAAAGTCCATCGTGGCCTTGGCGCCGGGGATGTGGACGGCCGTGGGATACGCGGCATCGACCCAGCACATGATCGAAGGCGCGCAATCCGTCACCATCATCGACACCTCTGAAAGCACATCGGCCGCGGCCAACGTCCTGGCCGAGTTCCGAAAACTGACGGCCAAGCCGGTTGGCCGGATCATCTATACGCACAGCCACCGCGACCATATCTCGGGTGCGACAGTGTTCTGCGAGGGCAAAGACATTCCGATCCTTGCCAGTGCCGGATTTGACTCGGATCTTGTCGGGCAGGACGACACCCGGATCGCCCCGAATGAGGCTCTGGGGCGCAGAACAATGGCCCAGTTCGGAATTGGCCTGTCCCCGGAAGAACGCATTTCACTGGGCTGTGGTCCAGGCGACCGCCCCATGCAGGGCATGGGCGCCGGCCATATCCCGCCCAACGAACTGGTCGCAGCGGATCGTGACATCGATCTGGACGGGGTCGAGGCCCGGCTGATCCACGTGCCGGGGGAAACAGCCGATCATATGGCTGTCTGGCTGCCCGGTCCCAAGGTGCTGTTCCCGGGTGACAACTGGTATCACGCCTTTCCGAACCTTTATGCAATCCGGGGCACGCCGTACCGCGATTTCGCGGCCTGGGCCGACAGCCTGCAGGTCTTGGCGGATCTTGACGCAGAGGTGCTGGCACCGGGGCACACGCAGCCCGTTTTCGGCGCCGACAAGGTGCGCGAGGTGCTTGTGACAACGCGCGAGGCCATCCTGCACGTGATGCGCCACACGGCAGAGGGCATGAACGCAGGTCTGCCGATGGATGACATCGTCGCCACGCTGACCCTGCCGAACGATCTGGGCGACAAACCCTGGCTGGGCGAGTTCTACGGCAAGGCCGCCTGGTCTGCCCGTGCCTATGCGTCCGGGACACTGGGCTGGTACGACGGCAATCCGACCCACCTTGGCACGTTGTCCTCGGCCACGCGGGCGCGGCACATCGCAGATCTCGCCGGGGGCGCAGAGGCCTTGGTGGCTCAGGCCAACGCCACCTCGGATCTGCAATGGCGGTTGGAACTTTGCGATCATCTGATCGCCCTTGGACATCCGGCAGAACCGCTGAAGGCCGCAACGATGATCGCCCTGGCCGAGACCGAGATCAACGCAACGGCCCGCAACACGTACCTGTGGGAGGCCAAGAGGCTTGGTGAAGGAGCGGCGTCATGAACAACGGGTCCAGCACAAAACGGTTTGGTGATCTGTTGGCCTTTGGCTTTACTCTGGTCATTCTCGTTTACGCAGCCTCGGGCCCGCTGTCCGAGTTTGTCCGTTGGATCATCGAAACCACGACGCCCAACTTCGAGGAATTGTCCCGTCGCGACAAACGCATGCTGTTCCGCGAGCATTGGCTGGGGGCCAGTTTCCGGTCTTTCGAACGGGGCTTTCTGCTGCCGACCGGCCTGATCCTCGGATTGCCGCTGCTGTTCGGTCTGGTGATCTCGTATCTCGATGTGTCCAAGACGCCGACATGGGCAAAATGGACGGGTGCGGGTCTGTCGACATTTGTCCTGATCCTGTGGATCATCGGGTTGTTCGCGGTCGACGGGGGCGCCTTGCCCTCGGCCAATCCCCAGGATTTCATCCTCTTTCCGCTGATCGCGGCCCTGGTGCTGTATCTGACCTGGCGTATGTTCGGGACGTTCATCGTGGGTTTCTGCCTGTTCTGGGTCGTCTATTTCTTTGTGCGCGGGTTGCTGCCGGACTGGACCGGCATTCTGGCCGGATCCGAGTCCACCTTTGCCCAAAGCATGCGATCGATGGTTCTGAACTTCTGGTCGCAGACCGGCGGGCTGTTCGGACAGCCCTTGCAGGTGGTGTCGGGCAACGTGTTGATCTTTATCGTCTTCGGAGCCGTCCTGATGGCCAGCGGGGCAGGGACCCTGCTGATGAAGATCGCCAATCGCCTGACCGGCCGGTTCACCGGCGGCGCGGCGCATGCGGCGGTGGCCAGTTCGGCCTTGTTCGGTACCCTGAGCGGTGCCGCGATCTCGAACGTGGTGTCGACGGGTGTGATGACCATTCCGGTGATCAAGAAATCGGGGTTCAAGCCGGCGTTTTCCGCCGCGGTCGAGGCGGCGGCGTCCACGGGCGGGCAGGTGATGCCGCCGGTGATGGGGGTCGTCGCCTTTTTCGTGGCAGGCCAGATCGGGCTGGAATACCGCTACATCGTTGTGGCGGCGATTGTCCCGGCGGCCTTTTTCTACCTTGGCACCTTTCTGACCGTCTACTTCGAGGCGCGTCGTCAGGGCGTCGGCCCTCTGCCCGCCGAGATGCGGCCCAGTCTCACCCGGACAGAGCTTGTTCAGTGCCTGGTCTTTATCCTGCCGCTTGGCGTGCTGAGCTACTTCCTGTTTGCCCAACCATCCGTGCAAAAGGCCGGGTTCTACGGGTTTGTCGTCGCGCTGGTCGCAGCACTGGTTCTGTTCCGAGGGTTTCGGAACTGGCCCAGCATCTACAAGGCCTTTGTCAGCGCGGGTCGGATGTCTGCGGCAATCATCGTGATTGTCGCGGCCATCGGACTGATCGTCGGGTTGATCCAGGTGTCGGGCTTCAGCGGACGCCTGTCCCTGCTGCTGGCGCAGTTGGCCAGCGGCCCGCTGTTTTCAACCCTGATCGTCGTGGCCCTGGGGGCAATCGTTCTGGGCATGGGACTGCCGCCCGGAGCGACCTATTTCATCATCGTCATCGCCCTAAGCTCGGGGATCGAGGCCGTAGGCATTCCGCCTTTGACGCTGCACCTTTTCGTGGTGTTCTTTGCCGTGATCTCGACCGTCACGCCGCCCGTGGCGCTTGCGGCCTTTGCCGCGGCCCCCATTGCGGGTGCGGATCCGGTTCAGACCGGGTTTCAGGCGGCGCGTCTGGCGCTTGCGGGCTTTCTGATCCCCTTTGTCTTTGTCTACCACCCGGCGGTTCTGTACAAGCTGCAGGTCCTGTTCGAGTGGTTCGGAGACGAGCTGCCGTCGTCCAATGCGATGATCGATATCTCGACAGTGTCCTGGCTGGATCTTGGCTGGATCGTCGCAGCCTTTGCCCTGGCGATGTGGCTCTTGACCTCGGCCCTCACGGGGTTTGACAGGAACAGGCTGAACCCGATCGAACGCCTGCTGCGGGTCGCGGCCGGGGTCCTGGCCCTTGTGCCAAGTTTTGTCATCGCCCTGCCGGCAGCGCTGGCGGGCATAGCCCTGATTGTCGTCCATCGGTTTCTGGGAGGAGACCCATCCCCGGTGGACAAGATCACTCACATGAACGCAGAAAACTGAACGGGAGGAACATAATGCGGAATGTACTTACAGGTTTGGCAGCCGGGTTGGTGCTTGGCACGGCCGCACAGGCCGACGACATGACACTGAAGATGGCGACGATCGCGCCCAGCCTTGGGCAGGCCGTGACCATGGCGACATTTGCCAACGTCGTGACCGACAACCTTGACGGTGTCTCGATCGAGGTGTCGGGCGGCGGCGCGGCCACGCTCCATATGATGGAGGTCGCGCGCGGCAACCTGGACCTGTCGATGACAAGCCCCGTGGTCTACAACCTGATGGCCGGCGGCAAGGCGATGTATGCCAAACAGGCCGATGCCCCGGAGCTGGCCAAGAACCTGTCGCTGCTGATGTGGTTCCCCTATGGCGAATACCATTTCGCGGTGCGGGCCGACAGCGACATCGAGGTCCTGGATGACATCGAGGGAGCCTCGGTCTTTCTGGGCCCACAGGGCGGCGGTGCCTACAACGCCGCGCGCGGTTGGATCGAAGCGACAACCGGGCTGGTTGTCGGTGAAGACTACGATGCGATCAAGGCCAACTGGCAGACCGGTTTCCAGGCCTTCATGGATGGCAAGGTCGACGTCTACGTGAATGGCTGCCTCGATCCCTGTGGCAACTTCATCCAGTTCACGGAAACCGAAGACATCCGGTTCCTTGGGCCGGAAAGTGACCAAGGCGAAGCGGTCGAGAAGTTCCTTGGCCAGTGGCGCTACCGTGGTGAAATCGCGCCGGGTCTGTACGAAGGTCAAAAGAACGAAAGCTCGGTGATCTCGTTTGACACGGCGGTGGGCATCGGGGTCCGTTCGGACCTGGACGAGGAAACGGTCTATCAGATCACCAAGACGTTCTGGGACAACATCGACCAGGTGACCTCGGACGCGCCCTGGGCCAAGGCGCTGGACGTCGGTTTTGCCGCGTCCAAGCGGGGACTGATCGAACTGCACCCGGGTGCTGCGCGCTACTACAACGAAGTCGGCGCGACAGGGGGCTGACAATGTCCGTCCGGATGAGGTCGTTTGGGCCTCGTCCGGATGCTCATCGAACGTGATTGCCGCCTGTCTGATCCAAAGGGGTCGCCAAAGGGCGTCTAGCGCAAACCCTTTTCGCCGGGTCTGTGCAGCTTTGGTCCACGGGCGGTGATCGGCTCAAGGGCCTCGTCCACATCCCTGTTGGGGGCCTCGGTGATGTGTTGCCGACGCGGCTGCGCCGGGGCGGCCCAGTGTACGGCGTTCACCAGCACCTTGCGGATATTTGCATCGTGATAGGTCGGATAGGTTTCGTGCCCGGGTTGGAAGTAGAACACGTTCCCGGCCCCGCGCCGGAAGGTTACGCCTGACCGGAAAACCTCGCCGCCCTGGAACCAGCCCAGGAAAACGGTCTCGAGCGGCTCTGGAATGGCAAAGGGTTCGCCGTACATTTCCTCGCTTTCCAGCTCGAAATGGTCCGGCAGCCCCCGGGCGATCGGGTGACCCGGTGTTGTCACCCACAGGCGTTCCCGTTCACCGGCTTCGCGCCAGGTCAGAGAACAGGGCGTGCCCATGAGCTTTTTGAAGATTTTCGAGAAATGGGCCGAGTGCAGAACGATCAGGCCCATGCCGCCCCAAACGGCCTCGGCGACCAGGTCGACGACGACGTCCGAGACCTCGCCATGGGCGGCATGACCCCACCACAAAAGCACGTCGGTGTCGTCAAGACGCGCCAGCGTCAGCCCGTGATCGGCGTCCTGCAAGGTCGCCGTGGTTGCGGTGATCCCGGCATCCGCGTTCAGCGCCTGGGCGATACAGCTGTGCATACCTTCGGGGTAGATGGCGGCAACGACATCGCTGGTTTGTTCGTGAATGTTCTCTCCCCAGACAACGGCTTTGATCATGGCACTTCCCTTCATGGCTCTTGTGCGCGCGGCGCGGCGGTGCTGCCGCGGGCCATCAGCGTCGGTGGGATCAGGACAGGTGCGTTGGTATCGTCGTCCCCCCGAAGGATCGAGATCAGCTTGGTGCAGGCCTGCCGGCCCCAGTCGCGGCGGGGCAGCCGGATGCTGGACAGGCCGGGATTGAAAACGGCGGCATAGGGCATGTCGTCATATCCGATCACCGAGATATCTTGTGGCACACGGATCCCGGCGCTCAGAAGTCCGTGCATCAGCCCGGTCGCCGCTTCGTCATTGTGCACAAAGACCGCCGTCGGCAGCGGGTCCAACTTGGCAATGCGGGCTGCGGCCTGCAGCCCGTAATCGACCGAAAGCGTGCCTTCGATGTCGTGGTCCAGGCTGCGCGGCAGCCCGGCCGTCTCAAAGGCTTCGTGAAAACCGCGAAAGCGGCGTTCGAACCCGCTCATGTACAGCGGGCCGCAGACCTGCACCGCGTCGCGGTGCCCCAGCTCCATCAGGTGTCGCGCCGCCAGCTGCCCCCCCAGCACGTCGTCGGTGCGGACCGTCGGCAAATCGAATTCCTTGTGCCCGCCACAGGACACAACCGGCGGCATCGACGGAAGCGTGTCCCCTGAGCTGGGCAAGAGGTCTTCGAAAAAGCCGTGGGTGTTCAGGATCAACCCACCGGCCTGGTTCATCAACAACATCTCGGAAAAGGCCCGTTCGGCGTCTGCATCATCCGAGCTGTCGCCGATCAGCAGGACATAGCCATTGGCGCGGGCCTCTTCCTCGATGCCCTTGAAGAATTCGGCGTAGAACGCGTTGGTGATGTCCGAGACCAACACCAGCAGGGTCTTGCTTTGCCCGCGGCGCAACTCGGCAGCCGCTTGGTTTGCACGGTAGCCCAGACGCTTCATCACCGCAAAGATGTGATCGCGGGTCTCGGGCCTGACGTCGTTTGGGCGCGACATCGCGCGCGAGACCGTGGCGTTGGAAACGCCGGCCTCGCGGGCCACGTCATTCACGGTTGGTCGCTTTACGCCCATCGGGTTGCCTTGTTGTCCTTCGTCATGCCGCGATCGGTCGACCGCTGTCGTTGAATTTATGAATAAATTCCGCCTTGGGCCGCAAGTGGACAATGTCACCCACCTGTTGCTGGTGCTGGCCGTTCAGGCTGACGGTCAGAACACCTGCGTCCGGCACCTTTACATAAAGGATCGTGTCATGTCCCAATCGCTCGACCAAGGTCACGCGGCCTTCCCAGGAGTTGTCGCCTGAACCGATCGTGAAGTGTTCGGGCCGCACCCCAAGGGTCTTGGCGCCGACGGCTTCGGCAAAGCGGCCCTTGATGAAGTTCATCTTCGGAGAGCCGATAAATCCCGCCACGAATTCGGTTGCAGGGGTGTTGTACAGCTCCATGGGGCCGCCGACCTGTTCGATATAGCCGCCGTTCAGCACGACGATCCTGTCGGCCATTGTCATGGCCTCGACCTGATCATGGGTGACATAGATCATCGTGGTCTTCATGCGCTGGTGCAACTCGCTGATCTCGACCCGCGTCTCTGATCGCAGCGCAGCGTCGAGGTTCGACAGAGGTTCGTCCAGCAGGAACACCTGTGGCTGGCGCACGATGGCACGCCCGATGGCCACGCGCTGGCGCTGTCCGCCCGAAAGCTGGCCGGGCTTGCGATCCAGATAGGGGCCAAGCTTCAGCGTCTCGGCGGCCTCTTGCACCTTCTTTGCGATCTCGTCTTTCGGGCGGCGTTCGAGGCTGAGCGAAAAGCCCATGTTCTCGGCCACCGTCATCTGTGGGTAAAGCGCGTAGGACTGAAAGACCATTGCGATGTTGCGCTTGCGTGGCGACAGATCGTTGGCGCGGGCGTCGCCGATCATCAGGTCGCCCCCGGTGACTTTCTCGAGCCCCGCGATCATGCGCAGTAGGGTGGACTTGCCGCAGCCCGACGGCCCGACGAAGACAATGAATTCGCCATCCGCGATCGACAGGTTGATGTCGTGCAGGACCTCGGTGTCGCCATAGGCTTTCGACAGGTTGATCAGGTCAACTCCGGCCATGTTGTGCTCCTTTACTCTGCCACCAGCGGCGCGCGTGTGATTTTGCGAACGGTTTCAGGCGATGCCTGCTGAAGCTGTCGGTCCGGCGCCCCCGCGAGGATCGCGCCCACGTCATGCAGGATCATGTCGCCAATCGGATGGCGCCCGCCTTCGACGGCGGCGGCGCGGTGCGGCGACCAGATGACATTCTGTGCCGTGCGCCAGGATGCGGCCTTGGGCACGGGTTCCTTGGGAAAGACGTCGCTGGCCAGCCGGATGCGGCCCAGGTCAGCGGCTTCGACCAGGGCGTCGAAATCGACCAGATGCGACCGGCTGATGATGACCACCAGTGTGCCGCGCGGGATCTTGGCGATCAGTTCGCGCGAGACGAGCTTGTAGTTTTCCTCTGTCGGGGTTGCTGCAATCAGGATGCAACGGTTCGAGGTCAGGACGGTTTCAAGGTCGGCAAACGCCACCCCGTCAAAGCCCGCGCCCGTGGCCTGAAGCCAGGGGTCAAAGGCCTGGATCTGGGGCGCAAAGGGTTGTGACAACCGGGTGATTTCCCGGGCGATCGAGCCATAGCCCACAAACCCGATCCTTTGACCAAAGAGCGAGAAATCCGTGCCCACGCCATCGTCCATCCAGCGTTCGGCGCCGTGGCGGAACCGTTCGTGTTCTTCAACGATACCGCGGCCCCCCGCGATCATCAGGCCAAGCGCCATTTCGGCGACAGACTGACGGAAGCCCGGCGCGCAAGACAGCACCTCGATCCCGCGCTCGGCGCAGGTCTCGTAGTCGAGCCCCTCTTGAAAGGTGCCGCTGACCTCGATGATCGCGCGCAGGTTCGGCGCAAGATCCAGCTCTTGTCGGCTGAGCTCGGGCCTTGCCGCGACAACGAACTTGGCCTGGGGCAGGGCGTCGACAAAGGCCGCGCGCGCCATGGGCCAGTTCACACCGCCCGTGACCTCGCACAGCTCTTGCAACCGGGCATAGCTGCGTGGTCGAAAGAGTTCTTCAAGCCGACGGAAATGCTGATCCAGAATGAGACAGGGTTTGGTCATGACTATTTCACCGCCCCCGCGGTCATGCCGCGTACAAAATGCCGTTGGAAGAACAGGAACAGCAGCACCACCGGGATCGCCATGATCACCGTGCCGCTGGACAGGCCCGTGACGTCGCGTGTCATCGTGCCCTGGAAGTTCAGCAATCCGACCGAGAGCGTCCGCATCTCGTCCCGCGTCATCAGCAGCAGCCGCAAAAGCAGGTCATTCCAGCTCCAGAGGAACTCCAGCAGCGCGGTTGTGACCACGGCCGGAGTGGCAATCGGCATGACCACACGGCGATAGATCTGGAACTCGGTCGCCCCGTCGATCCGCGCCGCCTCGTGCAGGGCCTTGGGCACGCCGACGAAGTAGGACGAGAACATGAAGACAAAGACAGAGACCGCCAGCGCCAGATCCGCCAGGATCACGCCCAGGTGGGTGTTCAACAGCCCGAAACCGCGCACGATCTGGAAAAGGGGCAGCACGATTGCCGTGACCGGGATCATCAGGCCGATCAGGAACAGGATCTGCAGCAGCAGCTTGAAGCGGAACTCCATGAAGACCATCGCATAGGCCGCAAGCGAGGCGATCACGATCATCACCACCGCATCCACAGTCGAGATCACCAGCGTGTTGAAGAAATACCGACTGAAGCCGCCTTCGGTCCAGACCCGCACATAGTGTTCGAACGTCAGGTTGACCGGTGGCGCCCAGGGCGGGTTGACCAGTTCGGTTGTCGGCTTCAGCGAGGTAAAGACCGTCAGGATCAGCGGCGAGACCATCAAGATCGCAATCACGCCGAGGATGAAAAGAAGCAGCCAGCGGGTCATCTAGCGGTCCTCCTTTTGCTGGATCTGCATGTAGAGGATCGTGGCGATGCTGACGATCACCAGAAGCGCCACGCCGATGGCCGAGCCATAGCCGTACTGGTTCTCAAGCGCGCCGCGTTTGTACATGTAGGTGGACAGGATCTCGGAAAACCGGATCGGGCCGCCCTGGGTTGTGGCCCAGACGATGTCGAAGACCTTGAAGGACTGCGTCAGCGTCAGGATGAACACCACCGCCGTGACCGGGCGCAAGGCGGGCAGGGTGACATAGCGAAAGCTCTGGAAGACATTGGCGCCGTCCACATGCGCGGCCTCGTACAGGTCTTCGTCAACGGCCTGTAGGCCCGCCAGGAAGATGATCACGCTCAGACCGATTGTTGACCAGCTGTGCGCCAGGGCCAAGGCGTAAAGCACGGTGTCGGGGCTGCCCAGCCAGGGGGTGGACAGCGCGCTCAGGCCGATGCCTTCCAGCGCCTGGTTGATCGCCCCGGTCGGCTGGTACATCCAGCGCCAGATCGTGGCGACGGCCATGGGCGAGATGACGACGGGCAGCACGATGCAGGTCTGGATCAACAGCCGCGCCTTCCAGACCCGCGCCAGCATGGCGGCGATCACAAGGCCCAGGCCCACGTTGATCACGATGATCACACCGGACCAGACAAAGGTGTTGCGGAAGGCGGCCCAAAAGATCTTGTCGCTGAACAGCCGTTCGTAGTTGGCCAGTCCGACGTAGTTGCGGTCAGGGCTGATGCCGTCCCAGTCGGTGAAAGAGTATTCCACAACCGAGAAGGTCGGGTAGATCGCAAAGACGATATAGATCGTCAGCGCGGGCAGCAGGAACAGAACGGGGTTCAACCGCTGCGCCAGTTTGGAATCGGGGTCCGGAAACATCTCGCCTCGTCCAATTGGTTAAGGGCATGTCGACCTCCCCCGACATCAGCGCCGGGGGAGGCCGGAAGTGGCGATTATTGTTCGGCGATCCCGCCGGGCAACATGATCTCGCCCGCAGCTTTCGAGGCCGCCCAGGCGCTTTGCATTTCGGCGGTGAACTCTTGCGGTGTCATGTAGTCGATCAGCAGCGCCTGCAGCCCGTCATAAGACACGGTGGTCAGGCTGCCGGGTGTGATCGTGTCCAGAAAGGCCGGGACGGTGCCATTGGCGGCATGATCGTCCGAGGTCTTCCAGATGTCGACCGCCAGCGCCGGCATCTCGGCTGTTTGCAGCGCCGCGTCCAGCGGGCCGACAGGGATGGTGCCGGCGTTCAGCAAGGCCACGCGGCCCTGGTTGCTGACGAACATGAAGTTCATGAAGTCCACGGCGGCCTCTTTGACCGCAGAGCTTTCGCGGATGTACCACCCGCTGCCGATCGAGTTTGTCGGGTGGATCTGCTGGCCCTCTTCAAAGGGCGGTACGGCAAAGACGCTGTAATCGCCAATGCGGTCACCTGCGGCCTCCATGCCGCCGCCGATCACCCATGGTCCGGTAAAGGTCATCGGAACCTCGCCCGCCCAGAAGCGATCCATCAACTCGCCGTAGCCGATCGCCACCGGGGTGGGCCCGAACCAGCCGGCCTTGCCCATCTCTTGCAGTTTGGTGGCTGCCGCCACAAAAGGCGCGTCCGTCCAGGCTCCATCGCCAAAAAGCACAGCCTCGATGCCTTCAGGGCCAGCGTAACGGCCGAACATCATCGACTGCCAATGCGACACGGGCCACTTGTCCGCCGCACCCAGGCCGATGGGCGTGTCGTATCCGGCCTTCATCAAGGTGTCGACCGCGGCCTCCATCTCGGGCCAGGTGGTCGGGACAGACAGGCCATGTTCGGCAAAGATTGCCTTGTTGTAGAACATCCCCGTGGTTTCGACTTCGTTGCCAAATGCCCAGAGTTTGCCATCGCTCGACGTCTGAACGACGATTCCTTCGGGAATGGTGTCGGCCCAGTTGTGCTGGTAGTAGGCGCCGGTCAGATCGGCCACCAGCCCGCCCGCAATCAAGGCTGCGGGCTGCCCCGGTCCTGTCCCGAACGAGAAAAGATCGGGACCTTCGCCTGCAGACAGGGCGGGAATGAGCGCAGGGTTGAACAGGTCTGATGAATTCTTGACCACGGTGACCGTCACGTCTGCGCTTTGCGCGTTGTACGCCGCGGCGATGTCGTCATAGACCGTCGTCTGTCCGGGTTCCCCCGCGACCCAGACGATCACTTCTGTCTGTGAGATGGCTGCCGCAGGAAGCGCGATGCAGGCAGAGACAAGGGCGCTGACGCCCGCAAAATTCTTCATGATTATCCTCCCTCGAGATCAACTCGTGCCATCAGTGTATTCGTTTACATTGATGATGTAAACGAATACATTTCGCGCTGCTCAGAGCCGTGACGCGAAACGGGAGGATCATGCGTACAGGCTTGAGCCGGCAGGCTTTTTGCCGGATCAAGCCGTGGTTGACGGGCGCATGCAACGCAGCGCTAGGGCCGGTTCTTGCTCAAGAGCGTTGCGGATTGCGTCGTCTGAAGACCCGCGGGGCACACAAGAGATTCGCTTGGCCAAACCCCTGGGACCACCGCTTTCACCGCAGCCGGTCCGGGGCGTGACTTGGTGCCTTGAACAGGGACAGCCCATGTTGCTTGCGCCTGAATCAGGGGTCGTCCGTTTCGAAACGTCATGTCGCATGGCGACTCGGTGGAACCAGAGGTGAAAGGGCTCTCGAACGATGTCAGATCGTATTTGGCAGAATCCGAGGGGTCTTTGTCCTATCCGTCAGCGCGGCATCCCGCTAATTTCCGACCATGGCACCGAAACCCACATATCAGACACCCCCGAAAGGACGCCGCGTTGTCATGGTCGTATATCGTGATGCGCATGTTCTGGACGTCGTAGGTCCGTTGGAAGTCATGAACGGCGCGGCCTTTTTCCTGCCCGATACACCACGCCCCTATGCGGTCTCGGTGGTTGCGGACAAGGTCGGCAGGGTCAAGACAGCTTCGAGCATCGCTCTCATGGCCGATATGACATATGCCGAGGCGCTGGCCGACGAAGAGCCGATCGACACCTTGATCGTCAGCGGCGGTATCGGCGCGATGGCCGCGTTGAATGACTCGGCGTTGCTCGATTTTGTCAGAGAGGCCACGGCGCGGTCCCGGCGGGTGGTGTCGATCTGTACCGGTGCCCTGATCCTTGCCGAAATCGGCCTTCTGGATGGGAAACGCGCCAGCACTCATTGGTTCTGGAGCTCCATTCTCGAGCAGCGCTACCCAACTGTTCAGATCGAGCGTGACGCGATCTATGTTCGTGACGGCAACATCTGGACATCTGCGGGGATCACCGCGGGCATGGACCTTGCCTTGGCGCTGGTCGAAGAGGACTGGGGCCACGACGTTGCCCTGAACGTTGCCCGGCTGAACGTCATGTACATGATCCGGCCCGGCGGGCAGTCGCAATTCAGTGCGCATCTCGTCGCGGAAAAGGCCGAAGATCCGGCCATCCACGAGGTCATGCAATACATCCTGAACACCCCTGCCGATCCACTGACGGTCACCGCGCTTGCCGCCCGGGCAGGGTTGTCGGAACGAACCTTTGCGCGGCGCTTCAAGGACGAGACAGGCCTGACGCCCGCGGCTTATGTCGAAACCTCGCGCATCCAGGCGGCGCGCATTCAACTTGAATCCACCTCCGAGGGGATCGAGCAAATCGCCTATCAGGTGGGGTTTCAGAACGCCGAGCGCATGCGCCGGGCCTTTCAAAGGCATGTCGGGGTGTCCGCCTTGGAATATCGCGAACGGTTCCAACGCACCCTCGCAACAGAAGACAACATTCGTGACGGGCCGCCGTAGCCCGTTCTGATCCACCGCAATGAATACTGACAATCGCTCGAATAGGCAGCTTTTCGAGGGCGATTCCTTTTTGACCAAATTTTGGAGTTTCAAATGCAGACTGTGTTTCAATCCATTCCCATTGCCCAGGGTGGGTCGGCCTGCCAAACGTGGCGACACGCCCGGTGGTTGGCTGCACACAGGGGCGCGATCGGTGACATCCTTGAAATCCGTGCCCGCCGGTTTCACGCCCTGCATGATCTGCTAACAGGCGCAACGCGTGAGCAGGACGCCCAGCCCCGCAAGGATGCGTGTCTTCAACCCGTGCTGACTTCGCCGCTGCAAGGCAATGTCCGAACGCATGAAGAGGCGAAGACATGCAACATGTCCTGATCGCCGGAGCGACCGGCTATCTGGGTCGCCATCTGTGCAGCACATTCCGTCAGCGGGGGTGGCGTGTGTCGGCCATGGTCCGGCGGCCGGATCAGACGTCTGGCCTGAATGCCGATTGCTTTGTCCAGGCCCAGGCCACCCGCGCCGACTCCCTGGTGGGGAAAATGGCCGGTGTTGATCTGGTGGTGTCTGCCCTTGGCATAACCCGTCAGCGCGATGGGTTGGGGTATTGGGACGTCGACTATCAGGCCAACGCCAATTTGCTGGACGAGGCCTTGGCCGCAAAGGTCGCGCGGTTTGCCTATATTCATGTTCTGAACGCAGACCGCATGCAAACCGTCCCGCTGGTGCAGGCAAAGACCGCTTTTGTCCAAAGGCTGAAGGCCGCTCCGATCAAGTCCACGGTCATGGCACCCAGCGGGTTCTTTTCGGACATGTCGGATTTCCTGAACATGGCGGGCTCGGGTCGGGTCTGGCTGTTTGGCGACGGGCAGGTCCGGATCAATCCGATCCACGGTGCCGATCTGGCCTGCGCCACGGTCGACGCCGTCCAGGGCGAACAGGCATGGATGGATGTTGGGGGGGCCGAAGTCTTTAGCCTGAACGACCTCGCGCAGCTTTGTTTCGAGGTCCAGGGTCGGCCGGGCAGGGTGATCCATCTACCGGATTGGCTCAGACGCCTTGCCCTGGCGGGTCTTCCGGTCCTGACGCCTTCGCACATCCACGGGCCCGCGCGCTTTTTCCTGACGGCCCTGGGGCAGGACATGATCGGAACACCGACCGGATCACATGATCTGAGATCGCATTTCTCAGAGCTGTTGGCGGCAGAGGCCGCACCACCGAAAAGGTCCGAAAGCTGGTCCGGTTGAGGGCCATCCAAGGACATGCATCTGGCCCTCAAAAGGGGCACCAAACCATATTTTTTTGACAAAGGACATCCCATGACACTTCAACGTATTGGCGGCTATGCCAGCCTTGGTTGCGCGGCAACCTATCTTTTCGGTTTTGCCTTTCTCGTGACCCTTTTGGCCCCGCTGGGGTATGGCACATCCGAGATCGACGTGCCGGCGGTGGTCGCCTTCACCGTGGCGCAACCGGCGTTCCTGATCCTGTGGAACACGGTGATCTATATCGTGAACGCGATGGCGCTGATCGTTCTGGTCGTCGCCTTGAAGGAACGGCTGGTTCCACAGACCCCGGGCTGGGGCAATGTCGGCCAGGGTGTCGGCATCATGTGGGCCGCGCTGGTGCTGGGCGCCGGCATGATCGCAAATGTCGCAACGGAACGAACTTCGGCCATCGGGACCGCGGACCCCGAGGCCGCAGCTGCGCTATGGGAAATCCTGCACGCCATCGAATTGGGTCTTGGCGGCGGCAACGAGATTGCCGGGGGCGTCTGGATCGGCCTGATCAGTGTTGCCGCCTGGAAAGGCCAGAGCCTGGGCAAGACGGCAATCGTGATCGGCCTGATCACCAGCGCCGGGGGGATCGCGACGCTTCTTCCGCCGATCGGGGATGCCGCGGGGGCTGTCTTTGGCCTTGGCGCCATTGCCTGGTTCATAGCCACCGGCATTTCGATGCTGCGTTCAGCTGACGCGTGATGCGGACTTGGCCGACAGGAGGCAATCATGGAACCGGTTGAGCAGGACTTGCAAAGGATACTGGACCGCGAACTGTCCAAAGCCGACACATCGTTGGTCATGCTGAATGTTCAGACAGGCGACGGTCGTACGGTTTTCAAGGGCAGCGCTGGCGCCTGCGGTCCTGATGTCCCCTTCTACATTGCGAGCATCAGCAAGATCTATACGGCCACGCTGATCATGCAATTGGTGGACGAAGGGGCCATCGCGTTGGATCAAAGGGTGCAAGAGCTTTTGCCGCACGTGGATCTGTCCGACATTCACGTCATCGACGGCGTGGCGCACGGACCTCGTGTGACCGTGCGCCAACTTCTGCATCAGACCTCTGGTCTGGCGGACTATTTCGAATCCCGCCTGTTGGGCGATTTGAAGAAGAACCGGGACCAGTCCTATGATCTGGGTGACGTCCTGAACTGGGCCAAGGCGCTCAGTCCCGTTGCAGCGCCAGGCAAGGACCGCTCCCATTACTCTGACACCAACTACCAACTGCTGGGCGCGATTGTCGAAACCGTGACCAACCAGTCCTACAATGCGGCTTTGCAGGACCGCATCTGCAGGCCGCTTGGATTGACCCAGACGGCGCTTTGCGGGTGTGATAGGACACCCGAGGCCATCCCCCCGGTCCGGTTCGGGGACCAGCCGCTGGATCTGCGACAGGCCCTGGCGTCGATGGCCGCCGACGGGGGCATCGTGTCAACGATGGACGAGCTTGCGATCTTTCTGCGGGCCTTCATGTCCAATCAACTGTTCAACCCGGACAACGCGACGATCATGCAGCAATGGAACCGCCTGTATTTTCCCATGCAGTACGGGCTTGGGCTGATGCGGTTCAAACTTCCGTGCTGGATGACCCTGTTTCAGGAAACACCCGAATTCATCGGCCACTCGGGCGCCTGCGGCTCTCTCGCATTCCACGCGCCGAAAGAGGATCTTTTTCTTGTGGGCACCTTCAATCAACTGGGGCAGGGGCGGCGTCCGTTCACCGGGTTCCTGCAGAAGGTTGTCGGCACGGTTGCCCGGCATGGAACAGTGTCATGAGGACTGTGCTGAAGGTTTTGGGCGGCGTTGTGCTGGTCCTTGTGGCCGTATGTGTCGGCCTTTGGGGTGCGACCCGCGGTCAGTATGACGTGCCTCAATTGGTGACCCAGGATCCCGAATTACCGTCACTGTTGGTTGACGGCGTGACGCTGCACGCCCGCAGGGCAAAGGGACCAGAGGGCGCCCGGACCGTGATTGTGCTGCACGGCGGGCCGGGTGGGGATTTTCGATCCCTTCAGGCGCTGGATGCCTTGTCCGACACGTACAACGTGGTTTTCTATGACCAGCGCGGCGCGGGACTGTCCGAACGTGTGGACCCGGACCGCCTGGGCCTGACAGGCTACCTTGACGAGTTGGAGGGGGTCATCGACCTTGTCTCGCCCGATCAGCCGCCCGTCCTGCTTGGGCATTCCTGGGGTGCGATCTTGGCGGTGTCCTATCTTGGGCGCGATCCCGGCGACGTCGCGGCGCTTGTCCTGATCGAGCCCGGGTATCTGGACGCGCCGGGGTTCGCAAGCTGGCAGAACACCAGCCGGGCTTACATGTCCGGCGCTGCCTATTGGCGCGAGGCCGTGTTGACGGGATTTCGCGCGCAGCACGTCGATGGACCTGATGCAGATGCCCAAGAGGATTTCCTGATCGGCCATATGGTCAAGGTCTTTGCCAACCACCCCGACAATCCCTATCACTGCGGCCAAGGCTACACGGCCCCAGGTTGGAGGTTCGGCGCGCGGGCCAGTGATCATTGGTCCGATACATCCTCGGCGGAGTTGGGCCGCATCAGTGCGGGTGTCCCGCGCTTCGCGGGACCGGTTCTGGCGGTGTCCGGGGCGTGTAACGACTGGATCGGCGCGCCGCTGCAATCAGGGCACATGGCGCGCTTTGCCGACGCCGAACTGGCGGTGGTTCCTGATGCAGGGCATGACGTGATCTGGGATAACCCTGACGCATCGCTGCAGATCATCCGGGACTTCCTTGATCGGCGTGCACCGCGATGACGGTGCGGTCCGGGCCTGCGACCCATGGTCGAAGGCCCGGACGCCCTTGCCTTATCGACCGAGCGCGTCAACCACGTATTCGGCGGCGGCAGCACCCGAGAACTGTTGTTGCCCGGTGATCAGGTTGCCGTCCCGCACTGCGAAAGGCTTGAACATCGACTGGACGACAAAGTTCGTGTCTTCCAGTTTGCGCGCCTCTTCTTCGATCCAGAAGGGCTGGATCTTCTGACCGACATATGCGTCGGCGAATTTTTCCTCGGCGTCGGCGAAACCGGTCCAGGTCTTGCCCTTCACCAGCAGGTCGCCATTCGACAGGCGTGTCTTCAGCAAGACCGATGTGCCGTGACATACAATGCTGACGACCTTGTCAGCCTCATAGGCCTTGGCGATGAAGGCGTGCAGGTCTTGGTCATCGACCATTGTCACCATTGGCGACTGGCCGCCCGCGACAAAGATCGCGTCATAGTCGTCTATCGAGACCTCCGAGATCGATTTCGTCCCCTGAAGCATTGCGGCATGGGTCGGAGATTTCTTGAAGCCCAGCGAGAGGATGTCATGGGCCGAATACTGGCTGTCGTCCTCGGGATCCGAGAAACCATCGGCCATCAGGTCTCCGCCCTTGGGCGAAACGATTTCGACCTCGTATCCGGCCTCGGTGAAGGTCCAGTAGGGGTGTGTGACCTCGGCCCACCAGAAACCGACGGGCCAGCCCGTGGTGGGCGAGGTGCCCGGGTTCGCCACGATCATGAGAATGCGCTTTGCGCCGTGTGTATCAATGGATGCAGACATGTGTGTTGCCTTTCAGTGTGCAGTTTTCGTTGAGGGGAAGATCCACCGCGCCAGCAATCGGGTGACGCGGGGCATGATGACATAGGTCATGAGAGTGACCTGAAGGACGACCGTGATCAGCAGGCGCAGGGCCAGCGGCCACTGGCCAATGAACGGGGTCAGGGCCAGGTTCAGCACCAGCACCAGGCCAAACACGACGACGACAAGCACAAGCGCCATGCGATGTGGCGAGGGCTGTGCGACGACGGTGCCTTTCGGGGCATCGAACCAGACTTCCAATCCGGTTGTCCGTTCCCAGATCGCGTCGGATTGAACGTGGGGGGCAATCTCGGCCAGAAAGCGGGATCGAAGATCCGATCGTTCAAAGGCTTCGAGCGTGGCAAGACTGTCGAAGCGGAAGACGCTGACATAGGGCGCTTCGGCGTCCACCGGTTTCTGAAACTGCGCGCCCAGATAACCCGGCATCTGCGTGGCCCCGGCGGTCAGCCGGTCCAGCCCGGCTTCGTAGGTTTGCTCAGATCCCGCGCGCACTCGGCGGCGGACAACGACAGTGACCGGTTCGCTCATGTGCCAATCCTCGGCATGGCGCCAAAGGCCCAGTCGCGCCCTTTCTTCTGTGCGATCGCCTGGTTGATCCAGACCAGCGCAAAGGGCTCCAGCAAGCGGGCCTTGGCCAATCCGCCAGCATCCTGTGGATCAAACCCAAGGTCCAACAGCAGCCGCGTCACGGTCTGCTTTACGGAGGGGTCATCGCCAGCCAGGAACTGGACAGGGCTATGGGCAAAGCCCCCCGTATCCGCCATGACTTCGGCGCCGACCTGATTGAGCGACTTGACCACGTGCGCATCGGGCAGGCTGTGCTGCAGCTCTTCGGCGCCCGAGGTGACGTGGCCCACCGCCAGACCCATTCCGTCCGGTCCCATCTGGATGGGGTTGGTGCAATCGATCACGGTCTTGCCCGCGGCCGGGTCAATCTGGCTGACAACCGTGTGGAGGGCCGAATAGGGCACGGCCAGCACGATGACTTCGGCCCAGTCCGCGACCTCGGGCACGCTTGGCGTCGTTGACCGCCCCGCCACCTGAATCTCGTGGCCTGCGGCACTCCACCCTTTGCTGAGCGAAGTGCCGACCCGACCCGTTCCGATTATCCCGATGCGCATGTGACGTCTCCGTTGCTTTGCTGCTGCAGCAGAGATACGGAGGGGGTGTGTGAAATTAAAATGAATTGGATTAAAGGTGAATATCGATGAGATTGAACTTAGGCGGCTCGATCTGACCGTGCTGCTTGTGTTCCTGAACCTGATGCGATTTCGAAAGGCATCGGATGTGGCCGACCACATGGGATTGACGCAGTCGTCGATCAGCCATTCGATCAAACGCCTGCGCGACGCCTTTGGCGACCCGCTGTTTCTGCGCACGCCCAAGGGGATGGAACCCACGGCGGTGGCCATCGGGCTGGAGCCGAACCTTCGCCGTGTTGTCGAGACATTGGCACAGGCCATCAGCGGGCCCTTGGCCTTTGATCCGGCCGTGTCCACCGAAACTGTGCGCATCGGGGCATACGACAACGAAATGACAACCCTTGTGCCCAGCCTGCTGCAGAGGGTGCGCGCACAGGCGCCGGGCATGCGGGTGAGCATTCTTCCCCTAGGCCGCAGACCGGCCATCGACGCGCTGGAGCAAGGGGAGATCGACTTTGCTCTGGGCTTTGCCTGGAACCTACCGCGCAGCATTCGCAAGGTTGATCTGTATGACGAATCCTACCGCGTGGTCATGCGCCGGGACCATCCGCTGACGCGCAACACTCTGGATTTGCGGGCCTATCTTGACGCGGAACACCTGGTTGTGTCGCCCCGGGGGGATCATGTCGGTATCGTCGACGAAGAACTGGGCAAGCTGGGCCACACCCGCCGCGTGATCATGGCCGTGCCGCAGTTCCTGCCGGCGCTGGCCATCGTGTCGAACACCGATCTTGTTGCAACCTTGCCCGCCCGGCTGGTGGCCCGTCAGTCAGAGCGGTATGGCCTTGCAGCCCGAGAGACGCCGCTGAGCATCCGGTCCTTCACGGTGTCTGCCTTGCTGCACGAAAGAAACGCCAACAGCCCGATGCATGACTGGATTCTTGCAGGGCTCAAGTCGATCGCCTCGGCATAGCCTGCGGGACCGGCCTGTCCCTATTCTTCGAACGAACTCATTACCTTGGCGGCCACCTTGCGCAGCTCTTGTGCGGCAGGCGACAAAGAGCGCCCCTTGTAGGTCACGATCCCCAGTTTTCGCTGAATTGTCGGGTTTGAGATCGGAACGATTGCCAATTCAAGATCCTTTCGGGACAGGCGCACAAGCGAGGGGATCGCCGCAATGCCGATCCCTTTGCCCACCAAGCCCAACTGGGAATGGAAGTGCCCAACCTGCAGGTCATTTGCGATGGCCTCGTACCGGTCGCCCAGGTGTCTTTGCAGGATCTTCCGCGTGCCGCTTTCATTGCGCAGCAGCACAAAGCTTTCGTCTTTCACGGCCTCCCAGGTCGTTGACCTCTCGCCAGCCAGCGGGTGGCTCTTGTGACAGGCAATGACGAACCGGTCGTCGATCAGCGGTTCGAAATCCAGCTCGGGGTGCGGCTCGCCCAGTTGCGCCAGTGCCAGTTCGGATTGTCCATCCAATACCTTTGCGATGGCATGCGGGCTGGAGTCCTCGTAGACGCGGATCCGGATCTGCGGAAACGAGGTTTTCAACTGGGCCAGGATTTCGGGCAGCAAGGTGTCTGAAATCGTCATGTTGCAGGAAAACGAAACCGTGCCCCGCTGCACTTTGACCACCTGGTTGATGTCATCCAGCGAGCGGTGGAAATCGGTCACGATGCGCTCGGCCTGTGGCAGGAACTCCGCCCCAAGGCGGGAGACCGAGACCGAACGGGTCGTCCGATCCAGCAGCGGTGCCCCCAGCGAGCTTTCCAGTTTCTTGATCCGCCGGGAGAGGGCGGACTGCGTCACCAATAGCTCTTCGGCGGCAAGCGCAAAGCTTCCCAGTTTGGCCACCGTGACAAAGGCACTGATGTCACCCAGCGTGATGTCCCGCAACATTTATTCATTCCCTGTACGCAATAATCTTTGAGTTTTTTGAATTTGAGTTGATCAAAGGCCCATGTCAAGTTTTGCGGGCATTCGCCGAATCTGGGGCCGCCACGCGGCAGGGAGGCTCGGCGCCGCATCTGTTTAGGGAGGGACTCCATGTTCAATGGGTTGAAGAAACTGGTTCTCGGTGCAGCCGCTGCTGTCGCCGTCGCAATGCCGGGCGTGGCCCAGGCCGAAGAATTCACACTCGAAGGCAAGACGGTCACATGGATCGTCGGTTTCCGCGAAGGCGGCGGTACGGACCGTCTGACGCGTGTTCTGCAGACCAAGCTGGGTGAGCACCTGCCTGGGAATCCCAAAGTCATCGTTCTGAACAAGCCCGGCGGCGGGTCGGTCACCGCGTCGAACGATTTCCATGCCAATGCACCGGCCGACGGGACGATGCTGATCATGGCTTCGACCTCGGGCCTGCTGCCGGTCCTGCTTGGGTCCAAGAATGCCCGGTACGATCCGAACGAATGGGTTGCGATCACCGGTTTTGCGCGGGGGGCCTCGCTTTATGCAATCAGCGACGAGATCGGTCTGAGCGGCACTGACATGATGGCCGATTACGAGGCGCTGAAATCGGCAAACATCCGGTTCGGAACCGAGACACCGCTGTCCGCCGAACTGCTGGACTTTGTCTCGATGGAACTGCTGGGTGGTGTCGAGCCGCGCTATCTGTTCGGCCTGTCGTCCAAGGATGCCGAGGCCGCGTTCCAGCGGGCCGAGATGAACATGAACACGGACAACACCCGGTCCTATCTGAAGGATTATGGCGAAGATCCCAAGGTCAACCCGGTCTGGAGCTACGGTGTGATCGACGAAAGTGGGAACCTTGTGCGTGACCCCGATCTGCCGAACATTCCGACCTTCCCGGAATTCTACGAAGCCGTGAAGGGCGAGGCACCCAGCGGACCGGGCTACGAAGCGCAGAAAGCCTTCATGAACGCCAAGGTCATGCTGTCAAAGTCGGTCATGCTGCCCAAGGGCACGCCCAAGCACATTGCCGATGTCTATATCGAGGCGATGAAGAAGGTGACGGCCGACCCCGAGGTCGCCGCTGCGCTTCCGCGTGAAATCGGCTCGATGCCGCTGAACTTTGGCGAAGACACCCAGAAGGCGCTTGCCCTGGGCACCGCGATGGAGCCCGAAGTCCGCGCCTGGGTCGCGACCTTTCTGAAAGAGCGCTTCGACACCAGCCTCGACTAGAAGGTATCCTTCCATCCCACCTTGTGGCCCCCAGGCGGGGGCCACCTTTTCGCAGAACACCTGCGACACCGACCGCTTCGCATTGGGTCACGCGCGATGACGCCGCGTCGATGACATCACCCGGGGCGCACTGGTCAAACTGAACACAACGGGACACTCGACATGTCGGAAGCAGCACTTCTTGCGCTGACGCAGCTGACCACACTGCAGACCATGATTGCCCTTGTGGCCGGGGTCGTGACCGGGCTGATCGTCGGGATCCTGCCGGGGCTTGGCGGGACGGCGGGCCTGGCGCTTTTGCTGCCATTGGTCTTTGGAATGGAGCCCAACGCCGCGCTTGCGATGATGATCGGGCTGGTCGCCGTGACCACCACGTCTGACACCTTCCCCTCGGTCCTGATGGGCATTCCCGGAACATCCGGGTCGCAAGCGACCGTGCTGGACGGCTTTCCGATGACCAAGCGGGGCGAGGGCACGCGGGCACTGTCCATTGCCTTTGTCTCTTCCCTCTTTGGCGGGATCTTCGGGGCCTTTGTCCTGTCCTTTGCCGTCTTTTTTGCCAAGCCGATCATCCTGCAGATCGGGTTTGGCGAGCAATTCATGCTGGTCATTCTGGCCCTGTCGATGGTGGGTATTCTGACCGGCGCGAACTTGTGGAAGGGCCTTGGGGCCTGTTCGCTGGGTCTGTTGCTGGGCACGCTGGGGGCGGCCCCCATGTCGGGGGTCGAGCGCGCCACCTTTGGCAGCGAGTACCTGCTGGATCCGCTGCCGCTGGTCGTTGTGGGCCTGGCGATGTTCGCCACGCCCGAGATCATCAACCTGCTGCGCCGCCAGTCCAGCATCTCGGAAACCGGCAGGCTGGAGCCCACCGGCTGGGCCAAGGGGGTCCGCGACTGGGCCAGCAACTGGTGGCTGTCGCTGCGGTGTTCGATGATCGGGTCGATCATCGGGGCCCTGCCGGGTCTTGGCGGCAGCGTTGTTGACTGGATCGCCTATGGCCATGCCGTCCAGACAACCAAGAATCGCGAAAGCTATGGCACCGGCGACCCGCGCGGCGTGGTGGCGCCGGAATCGGCCAACAACGCCAAGGAAGGTGGCGCGCTGGTGCCGACCCTGCTGCTGGGCATCCCCGGATCAGGCAGCATGGCAATCCTGCTGGGCGGGCTGGTTCTGATCGGGATCGAGCCGGGCAAGGACATGATCGATAACAACATGGACAAGGTCTATCTGATGATCTGGTCCATCGCCGCCGCCAACATCGTCGGCGCTGGCATCTGTTTCTTCCTCGCCCCGCAGATCGCGCGGATCACCACGATCAAGTACACCCTGATCGCGCCCTTCATGATCGGGATCATCTTCTTTGCCGCCTTTCAGGCCACCCGCAACTGGGGAGACCTGATCGCCCTGCTGCTGCTGAGTGTGCTGGCCATCTACATGAAGCGCTTTGGCTGGTCGCGCCCGGCGCTGCTGATCGGTTTTGTCCTGTCCGAGCGCGTTGAATCCTCGGTCTATCAAACCGTGACACTTTATGGCGCGTCGTTTCTGGAGCGGCCCATCGTGCAAATTCTTGTCGGGCTGACGGTGGTCTCGATCGGTCTGGCGGTCTTTTTCAAGCAATCCAGTTCCGAAGAGATGACCGCCGAAGGCCCACACAGCCATCTGAACAAGACCCCGCAGTGGATCTTCATCGGCGCGATCCTGATCTTCACTCTGTACGTTCTGCAGAACGGTTGGCAGTTCAATCCGCTGACCGGGATGTTCCCAAGGGTTGCCGCTTTCAGCATGTTGGCGTTCCTGGCCCCCATCCTTGTCATGATGGTGCTGAGGAAAGCGCCCTCGGGCTTTTTCTACGACGCCGAACGCAAGAACGCGCCCGAGAGTGGGCGGTCGGCCGAGTTCTACATCGGGATGTTGATCGTCATGCTGCTGTGGGCGGGCGTCGTGGGCTTTGTCCTGGGCATCGCGACGTTCATCACGCTGTTCCTGCGCCGCTTCGCTCTGGTCGACTGGTGGAAGGCGCTGGCCGGTGGGCTCGGCTTTGTCCTCTTCCTCGGCATCATCTCGAACCAGCTGACGCTGCGCTATCCCACGGGGCTGCTGCAAAACGTCGTCTCACTTCCCTGGCCTCTGCAATAGGAGCAGCACCACATGGCAATCGAATCCATCAAAGAGGGCGTCACCCACGAGCTGGTCAAGTTCGTGACCGAGACGCGCTACGCTGACCTGCCAGCCGAGACCATCGAGATCGCCAAGCGCTGCATCGTCGACGGGATGGCCTGCATCATGGCCGGGTCTGTCGAACCTGCGCCCGGGATCCTGCGCGGCTTGGCGACTGAGACAGGCGGCGCGGAACAGGCCCGGACGCTGGGCCGAAGCTCGATGCGCGTTCCGGTACAGCTTGCCGCGCAGATCAACGGCATGTCCGGCCATGCGCTGGATTACGATGACACGGCGCTGTCCGAGGAATCCGACCGCTCGGTCCTGATCCACCCGACGATGCAACCGCTGTGCGCCTGCCTCGCGCTAGGAGAGCATCTGGGATCGTCTGCCGAGGACATCCTGACGGCCTTTGTCCTGGGCTTCGAGGTCGAGGTGAAGATCGCCGAAAGCATCAATGCCGAGCATTTCACCGGCGGACGCGGGTTCCATACCAGCGGCACCATCGGGATCTTTGGCGCCACGATTGCGGCCTGCAAACTGCTGGGTCTGAACTACACACAGATCACCAACGCGATGGGCATCGCCTCGACCATGTCGGCGGGGGTTGGCGCCAACCACGGCACCATGTCAAAGCCGCTGAACATGTCGCGCGCCGCCGAAAACGGTGTGACCGCCGCGCTGTTCGCATCGCGTGGGATGACGGGGCCGAACAATGCGCTGGAAGCCGGGCGCGGCTTCTTCGAAGCCTTCGGCGGCGGCTATGATCCCGACAAGATCATCGGTCGAATGGGCAACCCCTGGGCGATCATATATCCCGGCACCTCGATCAAGCCCTATCCCAGCGGCGTCGTCGGTCACCCCGGCATGGACACCATGAAAAAGCTGGTCGAGAAACATGACATCCAGCCCGACGATGTCGAAAGCATTCAGGTCAGGACCGGTGCCAACGTTATCACCCCCGGCCCGCTGCGCATTCCCCATGCCAACACCGAGCTTGAGGCCAAGTTCTGCGTCGCCTTCCAGATGGCCGCCGTCGTGCTGCGCCGCAAGGCGGGGTTGACCGAATTCTCGGACGCCTTTGTGCAATCGCCGGAATGCCAGGCGATGCAGAAACGCGTGACCTCGGAACTGGACCCCGAGATCGTTGCCATGGGCAAAGGTGTGATCGTCGCCCGCATCACGCTGACCACCAAGGACGGCCAGACGTTCTATGAGGAATCCGACCGCTTCTATCGCGGCGGGCCCAAGAATCCGCTGACATGGGAGGAGGTGTCGGAGAAATTCCGCGACGCCTCGGCAGGCGTGCTCAGCGCGCAGGCCATGGAGGATTTCCTGTCACTGACCAAGACCTTCGAGACCCTGCCGAACCTGAACGCGCTTCTGGACACGGTGACGGCCTGATGCTCAGGAACGACCCCGATATCCGGGCGCCGCGGGGCACCACCGAGGCGATTGCGGCCTACCTGTCCACGGTCGCGGACCAGCCTTTGCCCGAAGAGGTGGTGGTCAAGACCAAGTGTCATCTGGTCGATTCACTGGCGGCGATCATCTCCGGCTCGCAGCTCAGGGCCGGGCGGTTGGCGACCGGTTTTGTCAAAACGCAGGGCGGTACACCCGAGGCGACGGTCTGGGGCACCGACATTCGGACCACGGCGATCAATGCGGCCTGGGTCAACGGCATCGCCGCTCATGCCGACGAAACCGACGATTCTCATCTGGCGGGCCGTTTCCACCCCGGCTGCGCCGTGGTGCCTGCGGCCTTGGGGGTTGGCGAACGGCAGAACAGTTCGGGCGCGGCCGTGCTTGCCGCCGTGGCCGCCGGTTATGACATCGGCGCGCGGTTCTCTGTTTCGCTTGGGGTGTCCGGCCCCCGTACGGCGACCCACAGCACCCACAGTCTGGGCGCGCTCTTTGGCGCGCATGCCGCCGCAGCGGCGCTGATGGGGTTCGACAAGGGGCAGAACGCCTCGGCCCTGTCCTATACGATTCAGCAAGCCAGCGGCATTCCCTATTGGGAACGCGACAGCGAGCACGTGGAAAAAGCCTTTGACTTCGGCGGCATGGGCGCGCGCAACGGGGTGTCGTCTTCGATGATGGTCGCCGCCGGCATGACAGGCGTGCAGGACCCGCTGGAGGGACCGCTGAACTACCTTTCGGCCTTTGCCGAAACCCCCGATGCCGCCGCGCTGACCGACGGTCTGGGCACCCGGTTCGAGATCATGCAGGCTTCGATCAAGAAGTGGTGCGTCGGCTCGCCGATCCAGGCCGCGCTTGATGCCGCGATGGTCTTGCTGGACCAAGGCCTGAAAGTCGACGAGATCGAAGCCATCGATCTGATCATGCCCGACGACCGGCTGACAATCGTGAACAACCGCGACATGCCCGATGTCTGCCTGCAGCACATGGTGGCGGTCACGCTGCTGGATGGCGGTGCCAGCTTTGCCACCAGCCACGACAAGGCGCGCATGGCCGACCCGGCGGTCTTGGCGCTGCGCGACAAGATGACGGCCATCCCCTCGCGCGAACTGACCCTCGCCAAACCAGCCCGGCAGGCAATCGTCGAAGCGCGCACAAGCGATGGCCGGAGCTTTCGCCACCACACCATCGCGGTGCGCGGCACGCCCGAAAACCCGATGCCGCCCGCCGACGTCAACGCCAAGGCGCAGGACCTGATCGCGCCGATCCTGGGCGCCGGGACGGCGACCGCGCTGATCGACGCCATCTGGACGATAGAGGATCTGTCGAACGTGAATGCCTTGTCCGCCATCGCAAAAGGGAAGTGATCCATGGCCCCCCAAGTTCTGCTGATGCCCGTCTATACCCGCGGCAACGAGATCGAGCGGTTGCGCGGTGCCCTTTCGCTGGCCACGTTCCTTGGCGCCCATCTTGACGTCGTCTATGCCCGGTCCAAACCCAGCGATGTGCTGGACAACGAACTTTTTGCCCTGCCGTCATCGCTGCGCGACCACATCGTCTCGATCATGGATGACGACGCGCATGACGAACAAGCGGTGGTCCGATCCCATTTCGAAGAGCTTTGTGCCGAGGCCAATGTGACCCTGTCGGAAACACCCGGGGTGGCCAGACCCTCGGCCAGTTGGCGTGTTTTCGATGGCGCGCGCAGCGAGTTGGTGGGCCTGCAGGGGCGGGTCAGCGATCTGGTGATCATCCCGCATTCAAAATCCGGCACCGCGACACCCACCTTTGAAGAGGCCATACTGCACACGGGCCGCCCGGTTCTGGTCGTGCCTCGCGGGATGTGGTACTTCAGCCTGGGCGGCGTGTTGATCGGCTGGGACGGCGGATTGGAGGCGTCGCGGGCGGTGCAACAGGCCCTGCCGTTTCTGAAGCGCGCAAGCGCTGTCACCATTGCCGCCGCCGCCACCACGGTTGACGAAACGCCCACCGCCTCGGCTTTGGTGACCTATCTTGGTGCGCATGGCGTCACGGCAGACGTCCGGGTCATGCGGGCCTCGTCAGACGCGGCTGGACGACAGCTTTTGGATATGGCGTCCGAGTTGGACTGCACCTTTCTGGTGACCGGGGGCTATTCGCACTCTCGTCTTCGGCAGTCGATCCTTGGGGGCGTGACCTCGTACCTGCTGAACCACGCCGGGATCCCGGTGCTGATGGCCCATTGACCGCGGCCCCGTGATCCAGCGCAGGAAAGCAGGTCTGTGATCCTCGAATACGCCATGATTGCCGTTGCGGCTTTCCTGGGCTCGCTGGTCAGCGGGCTGGGGGGCTTTGGCGGGTCATTCATCATTGTCATCGTCCTGACCCCGATCGTTGGCGCCAAGGCGGTCATTCCGTTGATCAGCGTCTATGCAATCTGCGCCAACCTGTCCCGCGTGGTGGTCTATCGCAAGACCGTTGCGTGGCGGGCGGTGATCCAGTTCACCCTCGCATCCTTGCCCGGCATCTTTCTGGGCGCACAGTTCCTGAAAGAGGTGCCAGAACAACTGTTCCTGGGATTCATGGGGGCGGTGTTGATCGGCATCCTGCCGCTCAGGCGCTATCTCAGGCGCACCACGTTCCAGCCCGGTGTGATGACCATCGCAGGCCTTGGCTTTGCCTTTGGTGTCATGAGCGGCACCGCCGCAGGCTCGGGCATGCTGGTGATTGCCTTTTTCAACAGCATTGGTCTGAGCGGCCCCCTGCTTTTGGGCACGGACGCGGTGATCGGACTGATCAATGCAGTGACCCGGTCGGGCACATTCTTCGGCCTTGGATTGCTGGACCTTGACCTGATCCTGCTGGGTCTCTTCATGGGGGTCATTACCGTGCCGGGCACCTATCTTGCCAGCAGGCTGGTCGCGCGCATGGGGGCAAAGGTCCACAACATCTTTATCGAGGCATTGATTGCCCTTGCGGGCGTGATCTTTCTGGTCAGGGCCCTTCTGGGGTAGGCGCGCCCCCGGATTGCCAATGGCCGAGCCGTGCCTGCTGGCATCAGACCTGCGCCAGCCACTCCTTGAAATCCTCTTTCTCGCGCTCGGGCATGGAGACGGTTTCCTGCGGGGCCGGAAAGCTCTGGTCCAGAACGCTGGCGCGATAGGATTTCAGGGCGCACAGGCGCTCGGCGTCCATCTGCTTTTGCATGGCATGCAAATCCGCAAAGGCGCGGGCGTGCCTTGGGCGGGTTTCCGTTTCGCCGCAGATGTCAGACTGAAAAAGATAGTCGATGTCGCCGCCGGGTCCCGATCCCAGCGAGATCACCGAAAGCGTTGTGCGTTGTGCGATTTCGGTCAGGGCATCGGCGGCGATCACTTCAGCCTCGACCATGACCGCACCGGCATTTTCAAGATCCTTGAAGGCGCGGTACAACTGCTTTGCCTCGTCGGCGGTCTTGCCCAGGGCGCGGATCCCGCCTGTCCAGGTGGAGGTCCGCGGCACCAGTCCCAGATGACCCATTACCGGCACCTTGGCCCTGGACAGCATTTCGACAATCTCGGGTTCGCGCGGGCAATAAATCGCGTCCGCGCCACCCTCGCGCAGCGCAAAGGCCTGACGCAGGATTTCATCCGGCGTCGGGAACTGCCACATGTGAACCCCTGACGTGACAAAGGTCCGCGGCGCGCCCTTGCGGAAATCGGGCAGCAGCTGAGCGGGGCCGACGATCATGTCGATCCCTGCCGCCTCGGCCATCGAGGCCTCGGCGGCATTGTTGGCCGTTGTCTGAACCAGTTTGCGCGTGCCCTTGGCGTCCCGGATGCATTTGATGGTCAAGCTGCGCTCGGCAGGTGCGCCAGAGAAATCGAATGTGCGTTTCATGGACCTTGTCTTGTCTGAGAAGTGATTTGTTGCATCGGCACCGGATGGATCCAAGGGACAGTGTCAGCCTCGGTCGACCCTTGGCATAGCACAAGCCCCCCGGTTCGTCGCGTAGCGGATTGGGTTTGGTGGGGCACACGCGCGAGGAACGGATCGCGGACAATGACGCGCTTTGTGTGCCAACGGATCGTCCGCGGTGACAATCGGGCATTGCGCGCACGGATCAGGGGCGCGACAGCCAAAGGCCGCTTGAATGCCCGCGCGAATAGGTGCAATCGTGACCACAGCCAGTTGGAACAGGGGATCCCTGCCGGGTATTATCGGGGGCGCTTGGCACTGGTTGCTTGCTGGGCTTGGGCACGTCTGTCGGCACCCGGCGCATGATTTGGTGGACGTCGTGAACTTCATGAAGGGATTTCAACGTGGCAGATGACCAGTCGCTGCAGGACGCGCACAAGAGCCTTGAGTTCGAAACCGACCGGGGATCATCCCAGGGGTTCTGGGTCGCGCTTTTGTTGACGGTGCTGATCGTTGCCTGGATGGGCAGCGGATTTGTCATGGAAACCCCGGATGTCGTCCAAGAGGTCGAGACCATCGAGGTGGAACCGGTTGCCGTGTCGGTTCAGATGTCGGTGTCGAAGCCGGTGACCCAGTTCTTTCAGGCCGAAGGTCAGGCCTTGCCGGATCGCGACACGACGATCCGGGCCAAGTCCTCGGGCGAGATTGCCGAGGTGCTGGTCAAGAAAGGTCAGGACGTCGAGGCCAATGCCGTCATCGCGCGGTTTGAAACCTCGGAACGCGAGGCCGACATCGAGCGGGCGCGCGTTGTTCTGGAGCGTGCACAGCGCGAATTCGACAACGCAAGCACCTTGCGAAATCGCGGTATCGCCTCCGAGAACCGCGTGATTCAGGCCGAAGCGGCCCTTGCTTCGGCCAAGGCCGAGGTCGCCGACGCCGAGGAAACCCTGGACGACACCGACATCACGGCGCCGTTTGCGGGCCGTATCGAAACTCTGGATCTGGACGTCGGAGAGTTCATTCAGGTCGGAACCGAGGTGGGGCGCATCGTCGACAACACGCCGCTGACCATTGCCATTCAGGTTCCGCAGCATGCGCTGGGGCAATTGCAGAACCTGCAACCCGCACGCGTGTTGTTCATCACGGGGCAAGAGCGCGCCGGGACGGTGTCCTTTGTCGGAACGTCGGCTGCCACGGACACGCGGACCTTCCTGGTCGAGATCGATGTGCCCAATGCGGACGGGGTCATTCCGGCTGGCGTGTCCGCCGAAGTGCAGATCCCCGTCGGACAGCTTGAGGCGCATTTTGTGTCGCCATCGATGGTGTCGCTGAACGAAAACGGGGCGCTTGGGGTCAAGACGGTGGACGCCGACAACATCGTTCGGTTCTTCGAAATTGAAGTGGTGCGCGCGCAGATCGACGGGATCTGGGTTCAGGGTCTGCCGGATGACGCCCGGATCATCACGGTCGGGCAGGGGTTTGTCAGGGACGGCGAACTTGTCCGGCCCAATCTTGTGGATGGCACCCAATGAACGCCGTCATCAACGCCGCCTTTTCCCGCAGCCGGGTTGTCGTCCTGCTGCTTTTGCTTGTCCTGACGCTTGGCACATATGCCTATACGTCCATTCCCAAAGAGGCGAACCCAGAGGTGCCGCTGCCCCTGGTCTATGTCTCGACCGGACTGGACGGGATCAGCCCGTCGGACGCGGAACGCCTGCTGGTCGAACCGCTTGAGACCGAGTTCGCCTCGATCACCGGGTTGGACCGCATGGAAAGCCATGCCTCCGAGGGCTTTGCCAGCATACAGCTGGACTTCCTGCCCGGGGGCGACATCGACGAAGCGCTGGACCGCGTGCGCGAAGCCGCCGATCGGGCCGAAGGCGAGTTGCCCGAAGACGCCTATGACATCACGATCACCGAGATCAACACGGCGCTGTTCCCGATCATCACGATCATCCTGTCCGGACCGGTGCCCGAACGTACGCTGAACGAACTGGCGGATTCCGTTCAGGACGCTGTCGAGGGCCTGTCGGGCGTTCTTGAGGTCGACATCGGCGGCAAGCGCGACGAGTTCATGGAGGTGCTGATCGACCCCACGGTCTTTCAGACCTACAACCTGTCCTTCGAAGAGGTCATCGGCCAGATCCAGCGCAACAACCAGTTGATTGCAGCGGGCGCGATCGAATCCGGTGGCGGTCGTGTTGTCCTGAAGGTTCCGGGGTTGATCGAGAACCTTGGCGACGTTCTTGAGATGCCGGTCAAGGTGCGCGACGGAACGGTTGTCACCTTCAGTGACGTGGCCACGATCCGGCGCGCCTTTGAAGATCCGACCGGATTTGCCCGGATCAACGGACAGCCCGCGCTGGCGCTTGAGGTCAAGAAACGCTCGGGCGCCAACATCATCGAGACGGTCGACGAGGTGCGGGCCCTGATCGCCGAGCTTCAGACCGAATGGCCGGAAACGGTGCGGGTCGATTTTCTGCAGGACCAGTCCGAGCAGGTCGAGGACCTGCTGTCGGATCTCGAGGCAAACGTGATCGCGGCGGTGATCCTGGTCATGATCGTGATTGTCTTTGCCCTTGGGTTCCGCTCGGCGGTTCTGGTGGGCCTGTCGATCCCGGGGGCCTTCCTGGCCGGGGTCACAGCTCTTTGGGTGCTGGGCTACACGATGAACATCGTGGTTCTGTTCTCGCTGATCCTCGTGGTCGGGATGCTGGTTGACGGTGCCATCGTCACAACCGAGCTCGCGGATCGAAAACTGCAAGAGGGGCACAAACCGGCAGAGGCCTACGCCTTTGCCGCCAAGCGGATGTCGCTGCCGATCATCGCGTCGACGGCAACAACGCTGAGCGTGTTCTTCCCCTTGCTCTTCTGGTCGGGGATGGTTGGGGAGTTCATGAAATTCCTGCCGATCACCGTGCTGCTGACGCTATTTGCGTCGCTCTTCATGGCGCTAGTTTTCATCCCGGTTGTCGGGGGCTGGATTGGCCGCAGACAGCCGCAAAGCGCGCGGGCCAAAAAGGCCTTGCACGACGCCGAGGCCGGGGACCCGCGTGACATCGGTGGGTTTACAGGCGCCTATGTGCGCCTGCTGGAAACCGCGATCCTGCGTCCGGGGGCAACGGTGCTGTTTGCGGTTGCGCTCTTGCTTGGTGCCTTTGGCATTTATGGCCAGTTGGGACGTGGCGTGACCTTCTTTCCCTCGGTCGAGCCAGAGTTCATGCAGGTCCAGATCCGGGCGCGCGACAACTTTTCGATCCACGAACGTGACAGGCTTGTGCGGCTGGTCGAGAACCGGTTGCTGACCTACGACGAGGTGGCCACGATCTACGCCCGGTCGCTGCTGAGCGCAGGGCAGGGCGACGAGGAAACGATCGGCACCCTGCAACTGGAGTTGATCGACTGGGACAAGCGGCGCAAAGCGGCGGTCATCGGCGAACAGATCCGCGCCGAGGTGTCGGACATCGCCGGGATCGATGTGCAGGTGCTGACCGACAGTGGCGGTCCGGCCGGCGGCAAACCTGTCAACCTGCAACTGACAAGCCGGAACCCTGTGGATCAGGCAATCGCGGTCGAGGTCGTGCGCGACGCCATGGCCAGCATTGGGGGGTTCACCGACATCACGGACACGCGGCCTCTGCCGGGGGTCGAGCTTTCGATCAACGTCGACCGGGTCGAAGCCGCACGCTTTGGCGCGGACGTGAGCCTGCTTGGCCAGGCCGTTCAACTGCTGACCCAGGGGATCGAGGTTGCCAGTTATCGCCCCGGCGACATCGACGGCACGCTCGATATCCGTGTGCGCTTTCCGTATCAGGAACGGTCTCTGGCGGACCTTGGCAATCTGCGCGTGCCGACATCGTCCGGACTTGTGCCGATTGCGAATTTTGTGAGCTTTGCCCCCACGGAACGCGTCGGAACGATCAGGCGGATTGACGAAAAGCGTGTCGTGATCATGGAAGCCAACCTTGCCACGGGCGTTTTGTTGACCGAACAGCTGGAAAAGCTGACGGCGGCGATGACCGATGGTCTGCCCGACAGCGTGACCTTCAGCTTTGGCGGCGAAGCCGAAGACCAGAACGAAGCCATGGTGTTCCTGATTGGCGCGTTCTTGTCGGCGATCTTCCTGATGTTCGTGATCCTGCTGTTGCAGTTCAACCGGTTCTACCAGGCGTTCATCGTCATGAGCGCCATCGTGTTCTCGATTGCCGGGGTGCTGCTTGGCCTGCTGGTGACCGGGCGCCCCTTCGGCATCGTCATGGGCGGCATCGGCGTGATCGCTCTGGCCGGGATCGTGGTGAACAACAACATCGTCCTGATCGACACCTACAACCAGCTCAAGTCCACGGGGCAATCCCCGCTCGAGGCCGCGCTTCGGACCGGCGCTCAGCGTCTGCGCCCGGTGGTGCTGACCTCGGTCACCACGGCGCTGGGGTTGATGCCGATGGTGATCGGCCTGAACATCGACTTCTTCACCCGAGAGATCGTCTATGGCGCACCCTCGACCCAGTGGTGGACCGAACTGTCCAGCGCCATTGCGGGGGGGCTGGTGATCGCCACGATCCTGACTCTGGTGGTGACACCCGCGATGTTGATGTTGGGCGAGAAACGGTCGGAACGCGCCAAGCGCCCTGCCGCAACCGGTTGACCTTGTTCACACGGGCGCGGGCCGGGCCCTGTTGCCAAGGCTGGGGTCCGGGCAACTGAGCGGGTTCCGTCCGATCTCGGCGATTTCGGGGCGGCTTGGGCTGGCCTGAACAGCAAAACCGTGTTTGACTGTTGGCATTTAGACAAAGGGGGGTGTCATGCGCCGTTTTCTGACCTTGGTTTTTGCAATCATTCCATTCTTCGCCGCGGCACAGGATCGGGCGAACACGATCCTTGTTCTGGACGGATCCGGCTCGATGTGGGGGCAGATCGACGGAGTGAACAAGATCGTCATCGCGCGCGATGTTGTCGGAACGCTGCTTGACGATATCCCGACGGATCAGAACCTTGGCCTGACGGTCTATGGCCACCGCGAGCGCGGGAACTGCGCCGACATTGAAACCGTCGTGGCTCCGGGCGCCGACACTCGGGCAGCGATCCGCGCTGCCGTGAACGGCATCAACCCAAGGGGCAAGACCCCGATGACCGACGCGGTCATCGCGGCCGCCGAAGCGCTGCGCTACACCGAGGAAAAGGCCACGGTCATCCTGGTGTCGGACGGGATCGAGACCTGCCACCCCGATCCCTGCGCCGCTGCACGGGTTCTCGAAGAGACGGGCGTCGACTTTACCGCGCATGTCGTGGGTTTCGACGTGACCGATCCGCTTGCGCTGGAACAGATGCAATGTCTGGCGGACAACACGGGCGGCACCTTCCTGACGGCCACGGATGCCGATGAACTGGCCTCGGCGCTGGAAACGGTTGCGGTGGCGACCGAGCCCGCGCGCGAGCCCGTTCCGGCCCCCAAACCGGAACCCGTCGTGGCTACGGTAACCTTTGAGGCGCGCATCGGGTCGCAGACCGGTGTGCTGATCGACACGCCGGTGTTCTGGGACATCGTTGCGGATTCGGCCGGGGCGATCATGAGCAATACCCAGGGCAACCCCATCAGCGTCGACCTGCAGCAAGGCTCGTACGACGTTACGGGATACTGGGCGGCGCAAGAGGTCGAGCAGGCCCGCCAGTTCGTGTCTGCCTCCAATCCCCGGACGATCGTGCTGGTCTTTGAGGAGCCGGCCCTAAAGGCCACGGTGACGGCGCCCTCGCAGGCGGCCATTGGCAGCACGATCGAGGTGTCCTGGAACGGACCCGACCTGCCGAACGACTACCTTGGGATCAGCCCCGTCGGGGAAAACGGCTGGGACAACTACGCCTATACCCGTGATGGCGAAACGGTGAACCTGTTGATGCCGGTCGAACCCGGCACCTATGAGATCCAGTATTTCCTGGCCGAAGGGCGCGAGCCGATTGGCGGGACCACGATCGAGCTGACGGACATTCCCTTTGGCATTATTGCGCCCGAGACAGCCCAGATTGGCGAAGCGGTCGAGATCGGTTGGACCGGTCCCGGCTACGAGAATGACTATATCGGGATCGGACCTGTTGGCGCCGCCAGCTGGGAAAATTACACCTACACCCGTGATGGCAATCCGCTGATGCTGACGATGCTGACCGAGCCCGGCGACTACGAGATCAGCTATTTCCTGTCTCAGGGCCGGACCCAAAAAGCGACCGCGCGCATCACCCTGACCGAGGTCCAGTCCAGCCTGATTGCCCCCGACACCGCGACGGCGGGCGAAATGGTGGAAATTGCCTGGGTCGGACCGGGCTACCAGAACGATTACATCGGGATTGGCCCCAAGGGTGCAGGAAGCTGGGACAACTACACCTACACCCGCGAAGGCTCGCCCCTGATGCTGCAGATGCCGGTGGAACCGGGCGAATATGACATCAGCTATTTCCTGTCGCAGGATCGGTCCATCCTGGTCACGAGACCCATCACCGTAACGGCTGTCGAGGCCAGCATCACGGCTCCGGCGGTCGCCACGGCGGGCGAGCTGGTCGAACTTGCCTGGGCCGGACCTGACTATGAGGGCGACTACATCGGCATCGGTCCCCGTGGCGAAGGGCGCTGGGACAACTACACCTACACGCGGGACGGGTCGCCCTTGATGCTGCGGATGCCGGTCGAACCGGGCGAGTACGACATCAGTTACTTCCTGTCGCAGGATCGCACGGCGCTGGTCACAAGACCGATCACCGTGGAAGCGGTCGGCGCATCGTTGACTGCCCCGCAGCAGGCCATCGCGGGCGCGACGATCGAGATCGGGTGGACGGGGCCGAACTACGACGGAGACTACATCGGTGTGGGTCCCAAGGGCGCCGGACGGTGGGACAATTACACCTATACCCGTGACGGGGCACCGCTGAAGTTGCAGATGCCTGTCACGGCAGGTGAGTATGACATCACCTACTTCCTGTCGCAGGATCGATCCGCGCTGACCACGGTGACGATCACCTTGACCGAACCAGCCTACGGCATCGTTGCGCCGGACACGGCCTTGGAAGGCGACACGATCGAGGTCGCCTGGACCGGTCCCGGCTACGAGGGCGACTATCTGGGCGTGGGGCCCCTGGGCGCGGGTCGCTGGGACACCTACACCTATACGCGTGACGGCAATCCCCTGCGCCTCAGGATCCCTCCGACGGCTGGGGATTACGAGATCAGCTACTTCCTGGGCCAGGATCGGCATCAGGCCGTCACGGTCCCGATCAAGGTGATGCCGGTTGAAGTGACGCTTGTCGCCCCGGCCAGCGCCAAGGCAGGTGGTGAAATCGAGGTTGCCTGGACCGGGCCGGACTATGATGGCGATTACATCGGCATCGGGCCGCGCGGAGAGGGGCGCTGGGACACCTATGCCTATACCCGCACGGGCGATGTGCTGACGATCAGGGTTCCGGACCAGCCGGGCGACTATGACATCAGCTATTTCATCAGCCAGGGCCGCACGCAAAAGGCGGTTATTCCGCTGACCGTGGAATAAGGGCCCTTGGGTTGCATGAATGCCATCGATGGCAAGCCAAGGGGACCAAGAGGTCGGCATGAAACTTGAGGGACGCACCGCGCTGGTGACCGGTGCCTCATCGGGACTTGGGGCACATTTTGCGCAGGTGCTGGCCCTGCAGGGCGCGCAGGTCACTTGCGCCGCGCGCCGGGTCGACCGCCTGAAGGCGCTGGTGGCCGGGATCGGAAACGGGGCCCGCGCGCTGGAGATGGACGTGACCCGGCCCGACAGCGTGCAGGCCGGATTTGATCAAGCATATGACATCGTCGTCAACAATGCCGGTGTGACCCATGACGGGCGGGCGCTGGAAATCTCGGAAGACGATTGGAACTGGGTGATCGACACCGACCTGAACGGGGTTTTCCGAGTGGCGCAAGCGGCTGGACAGGCACTTGTATCCGCGGGCAAGGGGGGAACGATCATCAACATCGCATCGATCCTTGGTCTGCGCGTCGCGGGAAACCTGTCGGCTTATGCCACGGCCAAGGCCGGCGTCGTGCAGATGACCCGCAGCCTGGCGCTGGAATGGGCACGACATGGCATTCGCGTGAATGCCATCTGCCCCGGCTACATCGAGACCGACATCAACCGCGCGTTCTTTGCTACCGAGGCAGGTCAGGCCCTGATCAAACGCGTCCCGCAACGCCGCTTGGGTCGGATGCAGGATCTGGATGGACCGCTGCTTTTGCTGGCCTCGGATGACGGGGCATTCATGACGGGAACGGAAATCGTTGTTGACGGCGGACACCTGGTTTCTTCTCTTTAACGGGTTACCCTATGCGCCAGCCGCGCATCACCACCCGAAGGTCTGCCATGGATTTCACCATTTCGCCCCGCGTCGAAGACTATCGCGCCCGCATTGCCCGCTTCGTCGAGGACGAGATCCTGCCGCTCGAGGCAGACCCCGCGAATTACGATCCGCATGAAAACATCCGGACAGAGGTCCTGAACACTCTGCGTGACAAGGCCAGGTCCGAGGGCTTGTGGTGTCTTCAACTGAAGCCCGAAACCGGGGGGCAGGGGCTGGGGCTGCAGGGCATGGCGGTCTGCTACGAAGAGATGAACCGCTCGATCTTTGGTCCCGTCGTCTTCAATTCCGCTGCGCCGGATGATGGCAACATGCAGGTGCTGGAAAAAGTCGGGACCGACAGGCAGAAAAAGCAATGGCTGCAACCTATTGTTCAGGGCGCGGTGCGGTCCTCTTTCGCGATGACCGAACCGGCGCCCGGGTCCGGGTCGGACCCGGCGGGCATGATGCTGACCAAGGCGACCCGAACCGACAGGGGCTACGTGATCCAGGGGCGCAAGTGGTTCATCACCGGCGCGGGCGAGGCGCAGCACTTCATCCTGATCGCCCGAACCTCTGACGATCCGCGCAAGGGGCTGTCCGCCTTTCTGCATCACAGGGACACGCCGGGTTTCCGCGTCGCGCGTCGCATTCCGATCATGGGACCCGAGGAACACGGCGGCCACTGCGAGGTGATCTACGACGATATGGAAATCCCAGCCGAAAACCTGTTGATGGACGAGGGCGATGGGCTCAAGCTCACACAGATCCGGCTTGGACCCGCGCGACTGACGCACTGCATGCGTTGGTTGGGACTGGCCAAGCGCTGCGTCGAGATCGCCACGGACTATGCGCAAAACCGGATGGCGTTCGGCGAACGCCTGAGCCAGCGCGAAAGCGTGCAGATGATGCTGGGCGACATCGCCATGCAGATCGAGATCGGGCGGTTGCTGGTGATGAAGGCAGCATGGGAGCTGGACCGGGGCAGCTATGCGCGCAAGGAAATCTCGATGGCCAAGGTGCATGTCGCCAACGTGCTTCACAAGGCGGCGGATACCGCGATTCAGATCAACGGCGCGCGGGGGTATTCCAAGGACACGGTGCTTGAATGGATCTATCGCTATGCCCGCCAGGCGCGGCTGGTCGATGGCGCAGACGAGGTCCACAAGATGGTCCTGCACCGCAACGTCGAAACCCAGGGGCGGGCGTTCTGGCAGTGGGACGTCGGGTCATGACCATTGACTTCGATCCGGCCGGTCTGAAGCGCTATCTGACGGGTCACTTCGGGGCCGACGCTCCGATGCAGATTGATCGGATTGCAGGCGGCCAGTCCAACCCGACCTATTTTGTGTCCTTCGGCCCCCGGCGGCTTGTGCTGCGCAAGCAGCCCAATGGGCCAATCCTTCGCGGCGCCCATGCCGTGGACCGCGAGTTCCGCGTGATCTCGGCCCTGTATCCGCTGGATGTGCCCGTGCCGTGTCCCGAAGTGTACTGTGCCGACCCCGAGGTTCTGGGCACGCCCTTCTACCTGATGGACAGGGTCGAGGGGCGGGTCTTTTCCGATGGGGCATTGTCCGAGGCAGCCCCGGACGAACGGCATGCGCTCTGGATGGGTCTGGCCGACGCCATGGCCCGCCTGCATGCGGTTCGCCCAGGTGACGCGGGGCTGGAAGACTACGGTCGGCCCGGAAACTACTTCGAGCGTCAGATCGCCCGTTGGTCGAAGCAATGGGCTGACAGCCCCCATGATCCGATCCCGGAACTGGACCGTCTCGCCGAGTGGGTGGCGCACAACCAACCATCAGACGATGGCCGCGTCAGTCTGGCCCACGGGGATTTTCGCATGGGCAACGTGATCTTTGCTCCCGACCAGCCAAAGGTCGCGGCCATTTTGGATTGGGAGCTGTCGACACTGGGCCACCCGCTTGCTGACCTTGGATTCTGCTGCATGGCCTGGCACACCAGCCCCGACGAATATGGCGGTCTTCTGGGGCTGGACCTTGACGCGCTTGGGCTGCCGTCGGAGCAGGACTTTGTCGACAGATACATGCAGGCCAGTCCCGGCATGGCGCCCCTGACGGTCTTTCACAAGGCCTTTGCCCTGTTTCGTTTCGCGGTGATCTGGGTCGGGATCGCGGATCGGCTGCGGGCCGGAACGGCGGCTGGCCTGGACGCCGCCGCCCATCAGGGCATGGCCCGGCGGCTTGCCCGGCGCGGAATTGCCCTGATCGATGCCGGATGACCGGGCAGGCGCACGCTTGGGCTGGACCGCCTTCCAGGGTCTTGAGCTGCCTGCGGACCGGTGGCATGTCGAACGCACAAGGTCGGGAGGATTGGCCGTGACATTGACAGACCAGATCATCGAACTGTCGGCGTGGTCGTCCGACGACATGCCCGCGCGCGCGCGCGAGATGGCGCGGTTTTCCCTGCTCGACTGGATGGTCTGCGGCCGGGCCGGGATCAACGAGCCCTTGGCGCAGAAACTGCGCGCACTGGCCGGGGCAGAGGCCGGGGCAGAGGTCGCGTCGGTGTTCGGCGGCGGCGCGGTGCCTGCGCGCATGGCGGCGCTGGTCAACGGGGCGACGAGCCATGCCCTGGACTATGACGACACCCATTTTGCCCATGTCGGGCATCTGTCGGTGGGCATCTATCCCGCTGCCCTGGCGGTCGCCGAAGAGATGGATGCCAGCGCCGCCCAGGTCACCGAGGCCTTTCTGGTCGGTGCCGAGGCGGCAATTCGCATCGGCATGACGCTGGGGCGCGGGCACTACGATTTGGGGTTCCATCAGACCGCGACCGCCGGGGCGTTCGGCGCTGTTGTGTCGGCGGGCCGGCTCTATGGGCTGGACGCGGTGCAGATGCGTGCGGCGATCGGGCTGTGCGCCACACGGGCGTCGGGACTGAAATCGCAGTTCGGCACGATGGGCAAACCCTATAACGCAGGGATCGCGGCGGCGAATGGCGTGGAATGCGCGGCTCTGGCGCGCTTTGGGTTCACCTCGGCTGACGACGGATTGTTGGGGCCGCAGGGTTTTGTTGAAACCCATGCGGCGTCGGGACAAGGCGGGGCGGCAGGTCCCCTTGGCGATTTTCTGTTCGAGGACAACAAGTACAAGCTGCATGCCTGCTGCCACGGGCTGCACGCAATGATCGAAGCGCTGCAGGAAGCCGTGGCCCAAGGCAAAGGTCTGGGGGATGTCGCCCGCCTTGAACTGCGGACCAGCCCGCGCTGGTTGAAGGTCTGCAACATCCAGGCACCGCGCAGCGGTCTTGAGGTGAAATTCAGCTACAAATGGCTTGCGGGCATGGTCCTTCGGGGGGACGCGACCGGTGATGACCGGGTGTATACCGATGCACTGGCAGGCGATGCCGAACTGCAGCGCTTTGCCGACAGGGTCACCGTGTTGGGCGACGAGGATGTCAGTGATCTGCAGATCGCCGGTGCCCTGAAAATGACGGACGGCCGCAAGGTGGCTCTGTCCCATGATCTGGCCGCGCCCCTGCCGCTGGGGGACCTGTCGCGAAAGCTGCGGCGCAAGGCGGCGGCTGTTCTGCCAGCCGCGGGTGAGGCGCTTTGGGACTTGTCCGCCGACCTCGACACCCTTGATGCCCGCGCGCTGGGGGCTGCGGTGCGTTCGGGGCCGCGTGTTTGACGCAAACTCCAGGGGCCCCCGACACCCCTAATCCTGTGTTCGAAGGGTCGATAGCGCCTTTTGCATGGCCACGATCAGCGCATCTCGCTCTGCCGACAGATCCTGTGGGGTCTTGCCGTCGGCCGCCTCTGTCACGCCCTGGACCAGCGTCCGGATGACGTCATCCGTCAGATAGGGTTGGCCCAGCTCGTCCCACCAGCCGTTGAACGTGTCGCGGAAATGGTCACAGAACGCCTGTAGCCCACCGTCGCCGGCCCCGAGGTTGAACAGCATCGTCGGGCCCATAGCGGCCCATCGCAATCCGGGCCCCGCCCACATCGCCTTGTCGATGTCCTCGACCGAGGCCACGCCCTCGACCGCCATGTGCACGGCCTCGCGCCAGACTGCCGCCTGCAGACGGTTGGCAACGTGACCCGGCATGCCCTTCTTTATGCGGATCGTGACCTTGCCGATATCCTTGTAAAAGGCCTCGGTCCATTCAAGAACGCCCGCTCCGGTGCGGTCATTCGCGGTCAGTTCGACCAGCGGGATCAGGTGCGGCGGGTTGAAGGGATGGCCCAGGATCAGCGGCGCGGGGTCCCGCCAACCGGCCTGCAGGGCCTCGAGCGTCATTCCGGAGGTCGAGCTTGAGACGATGGCGTCCGGGGCCAGCGCCGGTTCGATCTGGGCATAGAGCGCATGTTTGATGGCTTCGCGTTCCGGCACGTTTTCCTGTACGAAGCTTGCGCCTGCGACGGCCTCGGCCGCGGACTTGGCAAACGTCAGGGCGTCGGGCGTGCCGCGCGAGGTCAGACCGAGCTCTTGCAAGGTCGGCCACGCGGTCCGGATCGCCGCGCGTGTTTGGGCCTCGGCCCCGGGCGCGGGGTCGAAAACGGTGACCGACCGGCCCGCTGCCAGAAACAGGGCGGCCCAGCTGGACCCGATGACACCGGCCCCAAGCAGTGCGGTGTGGCGGACATCAGACATCAGAAAACTCCGGGATTGAGAGGCGAGGCGGCCGTCATGCCGCCGTCGACCGTAAAGAGTTGACCCGTGGCAAACGCGGCCTCGTCCGAGGCCAACCAGACCGCCATCGCCGCGACATCACGGGGCTCTCCGAAGCGCCGCACGGGGTGGCGGGCCAGTGCGTCCTGACGCGCGGCTACGGGATCACTGGCCAGATCGAAACCCGCCTCCAGCATCCCCGTGTTGATCCAGCCGGGGCATATGGCGTTGCAGCGGATCTTGGGTCCGTGATCGACAGCGATTGACCGCGTGAGACCATGCACAAAGGCCTTTGACGCGTTGTAAAGCGCCATCGAAGGGTCGGCGACCTGACCCGAAATGGATCCGATGTTCACGATGGATCCGCCGGACCGCAGGGTCGGGATGAAGGCGCGGCAACAGTTGAAGACCCCTCGACAGTTTGCGCCGATCACAAGGTCCCAATCCAGGTCGGTGCTGTCGACAACCGTCTTTTCGACCTGCACCCCGGCGTTGTTCACCAGGATGTCCAGTGGACCAATGGACTGGGCCACCGTCGCGACGGCATCGGGATCGCTGACATCGAGGCTGTGCCATGTGCAGGGCAGGGCATCGGGCTTGCCCCCGCGCCCGCAGGTGATCACCTCGGCGCCTTCGACCAGAAAGGCCTCGACGATGGCGCGGCCAATCCCCTGTCGCCCTCCGGTGACAAAGGCGCGCTTGCCAGACAGCCGGGTCAATGGGCCACCATGACGTGCCGGATTGAGGTATAGGCATCCAGCGCAAAGACGCTCATGTCGCAACCGGTGCCTGACCCTTTCATGGCGGCCCAGGGCATTTCCGGGGTCCCGACGCCGTGCGTGTTCACCCAGGTGAAACCGTACCTCAACCGTGATGTCATCGACATGGCCCGCCCGACATGCGCGGTCCAGACCGAAGAGGCAAGCCCGTAGCGGCCTGCATTGGCGATGGCCAGCGCCTCCTCTGCGTCCGAGAACCGCGAGACCGTGACGACGGGGCCAAACACCTCTTCGCGGGCGATCTCGGCCGCGGTGTCGACATCGGCGATGACCGTCGGTTCATAAAAGAAGCCGGGCCCGTCCACGGGTTTGCCGCCGGTGACGATCTCGACCCCGGGCCGTGCCCGGTCGACAAAGGCCGCCACGCGGTTGCGTTGCGCAGACGACACGACCGGCCCCATCTCGGTGCCGTCTGCCTTGGGCGCGCCCAGGCGGATCTTCTTGACCTCTGCCTCGATGGCGCTGACCAGCTTGTCATGGACGCCGTCTTGAACCAGCACGCGGCAGGGTTGGGCGCAATCCTGGCCTGCGTTGAAGAAGCTGCCGTAGCGGATCGTCTCGGCCACCGCATCGAGGTCCGCGTCCTCAAAGACGATGACGGGTGCCTTGCCGCCAAGCTCCAGATGCACGTGCCGGATCTGTTGGCTGGCCGCGCGCATCGCCGCCATGCCGGTGGCGGGCGACCCTGTGACCGTGATCGCCTCCATCTCGGGACTGTTGATCAGGCGGTCGCCGATTGTCGGGCCCGCACCGTGGACCACGTTCAGCACGCCCTTGGGCACCACGTCCTGCAACAGCTCGGCCAGTCGCAAAGTGGACAAGGGCGTGATTTCAGAGGGTTTCAGCACCACGGTACAACCCGCCGCAATGGGGGCCGCCAGTTTCCAGGAGGCCATCATCAGGGGATAGTTCCAGGGTGCAATCGCCGCAACCGGGCCAACCGGGTCGCGACGGATCATGCTGGTGTGGCCCGCAACGTATTCGCCTGCCGCTGATCCCGTCATCGTGCGGGCGGCGCCGGCAAAAAAGCGGAAGGTGTCGATCGTCAGCGGAAACTCGTCATCCCGGGCCGAGGGCCATGGCTTGCCCACATCAAGGCTTTCCAGCTCGGCCAGTTCGTCCTGATGGGTCTCGATCACATCGGCGGTCTGCAACAGCAACGCCGCGCGCTCGGCCGGTGTGCTCTGGCGGAACGTCTCGAATGCCTCGGCCGAGCTGCGAACTGCGGCCTCAAGCTGGTCATGTCCGGCCTGGGGGATTTGGCAAATCTCGGCCCCGGTCGCCGGGTCCAGAACGGTCAAGGGATCTGCCGTGCCCTCCACCATTTCGCCGTTGATCAGCATCTTGGTCTGCATGTCATTCCCCCCTACACATTCACCCGGTCAGCGCCCTTCAGCGCCAGACGTTCCCGCGCCTCGGCGGGTGTGGCCACCTCCAGACCCAGGCCTTCGATGATCCCCCGGATCTTGCGAACCTGCTCTGCATTTGACGTGGCAAGCTGCCCCTTGCCGATGAACAGGCTGTCTTCCAGCCCGACGCGCAGATTGCCGCCCAGCAGGGCGGATTGCGTTGCGAAAGGCATCTGGTGGCGGCCTGCGGCCAGCACGGACCATTCGTAATTCTCGGGGCCGAACAGACGGTCGGCGATCGTGTGCATGTGCATCAGATTGTCGAGGTCAGCCCCAACGCCACCCAGAATGCCAAAGACCATCTGAATGAAGAATGGCGGTTCGATCAGCCCCTGATCGACGAACCACTTGACGTTGTAGAGATGGCCCAGGTCGTAACATTCGAATTCGAACCGCGTCCCGTGACCTTTGCCAAGCGTTTCTATGGCATATCGGATCGTCTTGAAGGTGTTGGGAAATATGAAATCCTCGGTCATTTCGAGGAAGGGCCGTTCCCAATCATGTTGAAAGGCGTCGTACTTCTGAAGCATCGGAAAGATGCCGAAGTTCAGGGACCCGACGTTCAGCGAGGCCATTTCGGGGCTTGTTGCCGTGGCCGCGCGCAGGCGCTCGTCGATGCTCATACCCAAGCCGCCCCCGGTCGAGACATTCAGAACCGCGTCGGTGGCCTGCTTGATCACCGGCATGAACTGTTGGAACAGCTCGGGCCGGGGGTCCGGTTTGCCGGTTTCGGGATGCCGGGCGTGCAGATGGATGATCGACGCGCCGGCTTCGGCGGCCTCGATGCTGGCGGTCGCGATCTCGGCTGGGGTGATCGGCAGGTGCGGGCTCATTGTCGGAGTGTGAATCCCGCCTGTCGGCGCGCAGGTGATGATGACGGATTTGGGCATCAGAGCCTCATCTGCTGAACTTGCGCGCTGAGCCCGCCATCCAGAACCCAAAGCTGACCGCTGGCATAGCGGGCTTCGTCGCTGGCAAGCCAGTTCACCAGGTTCGCGATGTCCTCGGGCGTGCCATAGGTGCGCATCGGGTGCACGTCGCGCACCGCCTGTTGCAACTGATCGATTGTCTTGCCGCCACCGCCCGATCCGTCGCCGGTGAAAAAACTTTGCAGCATCGGGGTGTCGATGTAACCGGGGCAGATTGCATTGACGCGGATGCCCTCGGGACCGTGGTCGCAGGCCATGGCGCGGGTCAGGGCGTGCACCGCGCCCTTGGTGGCGCAATAGGCCGCAAGACCGGGATCGGCAATGAACCCGTCGTAAGACCCGAAATTGATCAACGAGGCTGTCCTGCCCCCGCTGGCCGCGGCGCGCATCAGAGGCAGCGCATGTTTCGATGTAAGGAACGTGCCGGTGACGTTCACGGCAAACGAGCGGTTCCATTCTTCGAGGCTGGTGTTCTCGATCGTCTTTTCGATCTCGATCCCGGCGGCATTCACCAGGATGTCCAGCTTGCCGTGCTCGGCGCGAACTCGGTCCATCGCGGCAATCGCCGCCTGTTCCGAGGTCACGTCAAGCCGGATGAAAGGACTGTCATTGGCCGAAGGCCCGGCAAGTGATCCGTCTTCGCTCAGGTCCGCGGCATAGACGATCGCGCCCTCGCGCTGCAGCCGGTCGACGATCGCCCGGCCAATGCCCCCGCGTCCGCCGGTGACCAGTGCCACTTTTCCGTTTTGAAGCCCCATACGGTTCGTTCCCTGTTTGGCGGGCAGGACTGGCGCGTTGGTGTGCAGGTCCCGACCCATGTTGGCGTGGCGATCCCCGAGGGTGTCAGGGCGCTGCTTTTGCGTAGGCATCCAGCACCAGACCGTGGAAGTGGTGCACCGCGTGTTCCGATTTTCCCGATCCGGTCGGGTCGGACACGATCCGTCCCTGCGTAAAGGCCGGGGTCTCCATGCCGCGCTGCACACTTTCGACCAGGCTGATGTCTTCGACCTGCAGCACCTCGTCCAGATAGCGCATGGCATCCCGCTCCATGGCATCGGGTTCGGGCGTTTCGAGGAAGAAATCATAGGTCTCCAGGGTGCGATCGGGGCCAACGGGGATGATGTTGAGCACGATCATGCTGGACCGTCCCGGATATCGCATCAGGCAGGTCGTCGGCCAAAGCCACCAGACGGCATGGGTGCGCACGGTCGCGTTCGAGACGTCATAGGCCGAGTTCGCGTTCTTCCCCGCGTCCGCCATGTGACTGGAATAGATGCCGTGGGTCGTGACCTTGTAGGTGTCCATGTCGACCAGATCACAAAAGTCCTTGTGCGCGGTCGGGCAGTGATAACACTCCAGAAAATTGTCGACGACGTTCTTCCAGTTCGACTTGATGTCATAGGTCAGGCGGGCTCCGAAGGTCAGGTGCTCGATGTCGGGGGCCCAATGACGGATCTCGGTTTCCAGATCACCCGACAGCACGGACAGGGGCGCCGCATCGGGGTCGAGGTTCACAAAGACGAACCCTGCAAATTCCGCGACCTGCACCTGATCCAGACAGATCTCGCGCGGTTCGAATCCTTGCAGGTGGTCGGTCTCGGGCGCGCGGACAAGCTGCCCGTCCAGCTTGTAGACCCAGGCGTGGTAGGGGCACATGATGCGCGTGGTTTCCCCTTCGCCGCTCAGCAGCTCGTGCGCGCGGTGTTTGCAGACGTTGTAGAACGCCCGCAGATGCCCCTCGCGATCCCGCACAACGGCGATTGGGTGGCCCGCAATGCGCGTGGCCACATAGGCCCCCGGCGCGCGCAGCTTTTCGACATGGCACACCCATTGCCAGGTCTTGGCCAGGATGCCGCGCCGGTCGACCTCGTACCAATCGGCCCCGACATAGGCCTCTTTGCGCAGCGACAGGGCGCGGGCGGGATCGGGGTCGAACCCGGCTTTGATCGCGTCAAAGGCGCGCTGGTCCGGATACTGCGTCATGGGATGTCCTCGCGGTGGGAATCGGGATGTCGTGCCCAATAGTTTCCCGCACGGGACCGAAGCGCTTTACATGGTTGGCCGCTGGTTTGCCTTAGTCAGACGCATCCCTGGGTGCCCGATGCATGGGCCAGGCCCGGAACTCAAAAGGGATGCGCCCCTGGATCCGGTCCTTGCTTGGGGGCAGGCCGAACCGATCGCTGTAGGCGCGGCTGAAATGCACCTGGCTGGAAAAGCCGCTGGCCACGGCGATCTCGGCCATCGCCATCTGGGTTTGCGTGACCAACCCCCGCGCCCGATCCAGCCTTATGTCGCGGTAATACAGGGCGGGTGTCTTGCGCACGGACTGTGCAAAAAGCCGGTCCAACTGCCGGTGCGAGAGCCCGATCTGCTTGCACAGGTCCGAGATCGGCAGAGGCGTTTCCAGGTTGGCCTCCATCACCCGAATGGCATCCCGCACCGCCTGGGGCACGGAGTTGCCCAGAGGTTCGGTCACTTCAGGCAACTGCGGCGCGCCATGGTTGCGCAGCGGTGGGGCAAAGACATAGCGCGCGGCAGAGTTGGCCAGGGCGCTGCCGTGGGATTGCTGGATCAGGTGCAAAGCCAGATCCAGAGAGGCCGCGCCGCCTGAACATGTCACTCTGCGCCGGTCAATCACCCACAGTGCCTCGCTGACGCCGGTGTTCGGAAAAAGTTCCTGAAAGGCGTCGATGTGTTCATAGTGTACGGTCGCGGTGTATCCCTCGAGCAGACCGGCATGCGCCAGGATAAACGCGCCTGTGTCGAGGCCGCCAAGCAGTGCCTGACGGTGTGCCGCCTCCCTGAGCAGCGCCCGCATGCGGGCCGAGACATGCGCCTCGGGTTGCCAGCTGGACGAGACCAACAGAATGCCCACCTCTGTCATCTCAGCATCTGCAAACGCGGTTGTGTTGATCTCGGTCCCATTGCTGGCGCTGATCATGCCACCGGTTTCGGACAGGATCTGCCATCGAAAAAGGGGCGTGCCCTCCAGATAGTTGGCGGCGCGGAACGGATCCAGAAAGGACATCGTCGCCGCGATGTTGAAATAGGGCGTCACGACCAGCCGCAGCTCGGTCGGCGTGTCGGCTTTGATGCTGATAGACATCCCGGGGATCCCTGTTTTCGATCTTGGCAAAAGCCTACCCGGGGTGGCGAAATATGTAAAATGAGCGGCGATCCATGTGCGGTCTGAACCATCCGACCCACGCAGGGTTCCAGCATCTCGTGGGACAGGGTGACCCAAGGCTGTCGGCGGATGGCTTTCCTAGCCGCCTCGGTCCAGCTTGGTCGACAGTTGGATCAGGCTTTCGGAACTTTTGACGCCCTTTGCTTCTCCGATCCGATCCAGAGTGTTGTCCAGGGATTCGGTGTCCTGGCTTTCGATCAGGGCAATAAGGTCAAAACGCCCAGAGGTGGCGTGAACTGTCTTGACCGAGGGCAGGGATTTGAGACGGGACAACACCGTGGGTCCTGCGCGGGGTTCGATGGCAATCAGTACCGTCGCGCGGATCGGCGCTTGCATCTTTCGGCTCAATCGCACGGTGTACCCCGCGATCACACCCTGCTGCTTCAGCCGTTCGATGCGTGATTGCACGGTGGTGCGGGCCAACCCAAGCGCGCGCGCCAGGGTTGCGACCGGCATGCGCGCATTTTCCTGAAGCAGGGCCAGAAGCTGCGTGTCCTTTTCGTCAATCTGCATGTTCTATTCGTCGTTTTGATGAAAATTGGCGTCAGTCTATCTGATGCGGCAAGTGAAATCGACGCCTGATGACGCGAAGCTGGGACAAAAATATCAGCGAGGTCCTCATGCGCGAACTTCCACATTGGCCTTCTCCGGAAGCTCATCTGATCCGTCACCGTCCCGACGACGTGATGCTCTATTTCGCACCACCCGTCCTGGATAAGACGGCGCAAGCCTTCCAGAGCGGATTTCCCGGACTGGTCACATATGCGGTCAAAGCCAATCCGGGATCGGAAGTTCTGGCCAACCTTGTTGCGTCGGGCGTCACCACCTTTGACGTCGCCAGCCCGCAAGAGATGGCGGCCGTGCGCGCAGTCAGTGCATCGGCGGTCCTGCACTACAACAACCCGGTCCGCTCGCATCAAGAGGTGGCCAGGGCGATCGATCTGGATGTCGCGTCCTACTCGGTCGACTGTCCGCGCGAGTTGCAAAAGCTTGACGGTGTTCCGCGCGACCGCGAGGTCTCGGTCAGGCTCGCCATGCCGATCAGCGGGGCGACCTATGATTTTGGCGGCAAATTCGGAGTTGGACCCAAAGACGCCATCGCCCTGTTGCGTGACGTTGTGGCAATGGGGTTTACGGCCTCGCTGGCCTTTCATCCGGGAACGCAATGCAATGACCCCTCTGCCTGGGAAAGCTACATCAAGACCGCAGCCGAGATTGCAAGGGCCGCACAGGTCAGGCTGTCCCGCTTGAATGTTGGCGGCGGATTTGCCTCTCATCGCGTTGGAGACGCCCCGGATCTGGGAAGGACGTTCCAGGCAATTGCGCGTGCGACAACCGGCGCATTCCCCGGCGACGTACCAAAGCTGCTGTGTGAGCCGGGGCGGGCGATGGTGGCCGAGGCCTTTGCCATTGCAGCCCGCGTCAAAGCGATCCGGGCCCGGGGGGACGTGTTCCTGAACGATGGGATTTATGGCGGTCTGGCAGAGGCGCGCGACATGGTCATGGTCGATCGCGTCAAGGTGCTGTCGCCTGACGGGGTGCAGCGTCAGGGCGATCTTGTGCCGCGCGCCGTGTTCGGCCCGACCTGTGACAGCATCGACATGCTGCCCGATCCCTTGTCCTTGCCCAGCGACACCCAGGACGGTGACTACGTGATTTTCCGGGGAATGGGCGCGTATTCGGCATGCTTGTCGACGCGATTCAACGGGTATGGTCTGTCTGACCCGGTGACGGTGGCGTCCCTGGGGTGACCCGCCGTTGCGTGTCTTTTCGCCTTTTGAACGGCCGCCGCATCGGATGCCACGGTGAAGCCTTTGATTGAATGCATTGTGACTTGACCGATCACGGCAGTTCGCAAACGATCAGGGGATGCTACGTGCCCTGACAGTGCTTTTCCTGACCGCCGCGCTTTCCTTGTCGTCGGCGGGCAGGGCCACGGCGACCGAAGTTGATCTGGAACTGGTCCTTCTGGTCGATGTCTCGCGCTCGATGACCGAGCGCGAGCTTGAAATCCAACGCCGGGGCTATGCCGCCGCCCTGCGATCGGACGATGTCTTTGCGGCGGTGCAGACCGGCCTGTTGCAGCGCGTGGCGCTGACCTATGTGGAATGGGCGGGAACGCAGCAGGTGATCGTGGATTGGCGTCTTCTTGAGACACGAAGCGACCTGTTGGCATTCGCGGATGCGCTGACAACGCGGTATGATCCGTCCCTGCGCCGTACGGCGATTTCCGAGGCCCTGATCTTTGGTGCCCGGATGATCGAGGACAATGAATTTCAAGGTCTGCGTCGGGTGATTGATGTCTCGGGTGACGGCCCCAACAACCAGGGCCGTCCCGTCGCGCAGGCTCGTGATGCGGTGGTGTCCAAGTCCATCACCATCAATGGTCTGCCCCTTATGACGCGTGAGGGGATGGGCAGTCGTTGGCATCTTGATGATCTGGACATCTACTACAAGGAATGTGTGACGGGCGGACCCGGTTCCTTTGTGATCCCGGTTCTGGACTGGCAGGACTTTGCGCAAGCGGTGCGCCGAAAACTGGTGCTCGAAATCGCGGCTGTGCCAGCCCCGAGGCCGCAGGGCCGCGCGCAGGTCTTTCGGGCCCAGGGGTACGACTGCCTGATTGGCGAAAAGATGTGGGAACAGCGCCAGCAGTATTGGTACGACCCCTGAGCGTGTCGCGCCATGTCCTGTTGTGTCACGCCACCGCCGTTCCGGCGCTGGCGGCCGCAGAGCCCGGAAACCTGTGGCGGTGCCGAGGGCAGGGCGCCTGCCGGGCGGGACACTCTGAACACCATGTCGCCCTAAAAAAGGGCGACCCCTTGGGCACTTTCCCAAAGACCCGGCCGCCCAACTGCTGCTAAAACGTCTTGCGTGACATCCAATCGAAAAGTCAGGGCCCAAGGCACATGGTGGATATTCGAACTGCCCGACCGGAAGAGCTTTCCCTCATTCTGGACTGGGCCGCCGAGGAGGGGTGGAACCCGGGTCTTGGTGATGCAAAAGCGCTTTATCTGGTTGACCCCAATGGGTTTTTCGTCTCCACGGATCCTGACGATATCCCGATTGCGGCAATCTCGGTAGTGAACCACAGCGACACCTTTGCCTTTCTCGGGCTGTATATCGTGCGCCCGGACTTTCGGGGCAAGGGCATCGGGTTCGGGCTTTGGAACCACGCCTTGCAACATGCAGGCGACCGGGTTGTGGGTCTGGATGGCGTCGAAGATCAACAGGCGAACTATGCTGCCTCGGGGTTCAAGCATGCGGGCGGCACGACCCGCTATTCCGGCAAGGTGCCCAGCGCCGACGCGCCAAATGTGCGCCGGGCGCACCCCGAAGATCTGCCCGACCTCATCACGCTTGAGGCGCATGCCTCGGGAACACGCAAACCCTGCTACCTGCAAAGCTGGTTCACAAACACCGAGGATCGCGTGACCTTTGTGCTGGAACGCGATGGCGGCATTGAGGGGCTCTGCACGGTGCGCAAATGCCGGGATGGGGCCAAGATCGGCCCCTTGGTGGCCGAGACCCGACCCCAGGCCCTGGCCCTGATCGCGCAGGCCGCCGCACCCTTTGAGGGCGTGATCATCCTCGATCTGCCCGAAACGTCGGCCCCGTTGATCGAACTGGCAGACCATCTTGGCCTGACCCCCAGCTTCAGAACCGCCCGCATGTATCGCGGCGAACCAGCGCCCGAACCGGGTGGCCTGGGGTATTTTGCGGTGACCAGCCTGGAACTCGGGTGACCCGTTTCCTCGGCCCCCTGCTGAACGTCGCGCCGGGGGTTGCCAAGACCGCCGCCTCTTTCTAACCTCGGTCCAAGGTCAACGATCAACAACGGGAGGGCACAAGCTGATCATGCGCATCATTCGCCGACTTCAGCACGGTCCCCGTTACGCCCTGCAGATCCGTTTGCAGGGCTGACCCCAGAGCAATCTGAACACCGGTCTGCCCAAAGCCGCGCTGCGGCCTCACTCGTATTGAAACGAGAGACCTGATGACCATTCTGACCACAAATGCCTTGGGCGTGACCCTAGGCGACCCGCTGTTTTCCGACCTGTCCCTGACAATTTCCAAGTCTGACCGCATCGGCCTTGTCGCTGCCAACGGACGTGGGAAATCCACCTTGATGGCCTGTCTGGCCGGCACGCACGAGGCAACCACGGGCGAGATCACCCGCGCCCGTGGCCTGCGCATTGGCCACGTTTCGCAATATGTGCCGCCCGAGGCCTTGGGACAGACGCTATTCGACTGGGTCCTGACCGCCCTGCCTGCGGAACAGGCGGACTATGAAAGTTGGCGTGTCGATGTGGCCCTGGACGATTTGCAGGTGCCCTACGAGGTCCAACATCAACAGCTTAAGGCGCTGAGCGGCGGCTGGCAGCGCACGGCGATGCTGGCGGCGGCCTGGGTGCAAGAACCGGGGCTCTTGCTGCTCGATGAACCGACCAACCACCTGGATCTGAGCCGGATTTCTCTTCTCGAGGCCTGGCTTGCGGCGCTGCCGCGTGACATGCCCGTGGTCATCACCTCGCACGACCGGGCCTTTCTGGACGCCACCACCAACCGCACACTCTTTCTGCGACCCGAGGCCTCGCGCCTGTTCCCGCTGGCCTATTCGGCGGCGCGTGCGGCACTGGACGAGGCGGACGCCGCCGACGAACGCCGTCAGGCCAATGACCTGAACAAGGCCCGGCAGTTGCGTCGTCAGGCGGCGAAACTGAAGAACGTCGGCGTCAATTCGGGCTCGGATCTTTTGTTGACCAAGACCCGGCAACTGTCGGCGCGGGCTGACAAGCTGGAAGCCACCGCGCGGCCGGTGCACAAAGAGCTTTCGGCCGGTGACATCAAGCTGGGCAACAGCGGCACACACTCCAAGGCTCTGATCACGCTGGATGATCTGACGATCGAAACGCCGGATGGGCGGATGCTGTATCGGACCGGGCAGAAATGGATCGAGCGCGGCGACCGGATTGTCCTGCTGGGCAAGAATGGCACTGGGAAGACGCAACTGGTGCAGCGCATTGCCCTTGCACTCGCCGGTCAGGACACCGGCGTGCGCTGTGCGCCCTCGGTGGTGCCTGCGGTCTCAGACCAGCATCTGAGCCAGTTGAACGGCGATGAAACCCCGCATCAGGCAGTCACCTCTGCCTTTGACATCGGCGACCAGCGGGCGCGGGGCGTGCTGGCGGGCGCGGGCGTTGCCTTTCAGATGCAGGACACCCGGATCAATGCCCTGTCAGGCGGACAAAAGGCGCGGCTGGCTATGCTGCTCCTGCGGCTGGCACAGCCGAACTTTTACCTGCTGGACGAGCCGACCAACCACCTGGACATCGAAGGCCAAGAGATGCTGGAAGACGAGTTGATCAGCCATCAGGCCTCGTGCCTGCTGGTCAGCCACGACCGCAGTTTCCTGCGCAACGTGGGCAACCGGTATTGGTGGATCCGGGGCAAGCGGCTGGAAGAGGTCGAGAGCCCCGAGCCGTTTCTGGCCGAAGAAACCCAGGCCTAGGCCGGCACGTCGCGCATACGGGCGCGCGCGGGTGTCTTCCGCACCCGCGCTGTTGGCTCAACTCATCGACCCGGTCCAGGCGTATGTCGATGACGCTGTCGCTTAGGCGTGTCCGACGGTCTCCAAGGAAATGACCCCGCCGTACAAAAGGTTGCGATGACCGTGACCAGATGGCACACCAAAGCAAGGGGCGGGGGACCCATCCGTTGCGGACCCCCGATCGAAAAGTGGGAGGACAGATCATTGCTCAAGGGACTTGACCCGCGCTTGAACGCGGAGGTGCTATATGCCTTGCGAGCCATGGGACATGGCGATGTCCTGATCGTCGCGGACACCAATTTCCCGGCCGATGCAATCAGCCGAGAAACCGTCTATGGCGAGCTCTTGCGGATGGAAAATCTCAGTGCCGCCGAAGCGGTCGAGGCCATCCTGTCGGTCTATCCTCTTGACACCTTTGTCGATGATTTCGCCGGGCGGATGGAAATCGTCGGTGACGCGGAAACCCTGCCACCGGTCCAGCTGGAGGTTCAGGCGGCCATTGATGCGGCTGAGGGGCGCTCCAGACCCATGGTCAGTGTCGAACGGTTTGATTTCTACGATCTCGCCCGGGACAGCTATGCCGTGATCCAGACCGGCGAGCGCCGGTTCTACGGCTGCTTCATGTTGCGCAAGGGGGTCATCCCGCCAGATGCCTGAACCCGATTGCGCGGGGCATCCGAATTTGGTGCGCCGTTTTTCGACCGGGCGCTGGTGATCCTGTCAGAACGCGTCCCGGTGCCGCGCATCAAAGAAACCGGCACCAAGAATGAGCTTAGACAGCGCATGTAGCGTCTGAGGTCGGCCCGCGTCGTGCGGGCGATCCGGGGCGTCGGCATATCCAAAAGTCACGCAGAGTACGTGGACCGTTACAGCATTCCGAAAAGGTCACGTGGATCATCGGAGTCGGCCAACATGTCAAGCTGCATGGCCACGTCGTGTTGGGCCAGTTTCGCGCGTACGTAGTGCAGCGCCGAGAAATCCTCGACCGCGAAGCCCACGCTGTCGAAAAGCGTGATCTGACGCGACCTGGTGCCGTCCTTGTCCATTGACCCGTTCCAGCCTCTGAAAGATTTGGCGCAGTTAGGGTTTCTTGTCACGAGGGCTTAGCACGCCGCGACTACCCCGGGCAATCGGGGGAGATCTTGGGTCACGCAGGTGTTGGCAGGGGTGTCCCGCGGAAGTCATGGGGCCGCTCTTGTGATCCCCACGGGACTGATCCCGCAGGGATCGAAGGGCACAACCGGATCGCGCGGTGCCTGTGCTGGCGCCGCTTTACGCTCCGATCCCGGTCCTGATCCTACTGCGACGCCCAGGTCATCCCTTCGAAGTTTTCGCGAAATGCGAAACGTTTGAGATGATCGTCGATCACCTTTTTGACACGGTCGGCCGTTTCGGTGTTTTCGGGCGCGGCGGTGATTGTCAGGCAGTCCGCGTCCGCCCTTAGATCAACGCGCCCAAAGCCGAAATGGATGGCCCCCGTGTCAGGCGTGAACGTGGTCTCGATCTTGTGGCCGAAATGCTTGCAGAGTTGTTGCAGGTACTTTGATCCATTTGGAGTTTCAAAGGTTCCGGTTAGCTTCATTTTGACCCTTTCAAAAAGTTCTCGGTCACGAGTTTCGCATCGACGACAACCTCGCCATCCACAACATCAGAGGGCAGCGCCGTGAGGCTTTGCCCCAGACACGGTCCGATCACGCAGGCCCCGTCTTCGATCCGAAACAGTGCACCGTGGGCGGCACACAACACATGTGTACCGTCCTGGGTGAGAAAGGCATCCTTTTTCCATCCCAGAGGCGCTCGGTCGTAGTGAGGGCAGTTGTTGACATAGACGTGGACCCTGTTGCCTTGCCGGATCGCAAGAACCTGATCCCTGCCGCGATGATTGGGCAGAAAACCCCGCGCACCGCCGTCGGGGATGTCACTGAGCGCGCAAAGCGGCGTCACGATTTCCCCGGAGGCGGACCGCCGGGGGCCCATTTCTCGACGTTTTCGAAGAGGAACATCTGGCTGGCCTCTTTCGACATCGGCACGTCGCGGAAAGTCCAGTCGCCATCATGCTTGTCCATATCGGCGTCGTATTCGACATGGGTGCCCAGCGGCGAGTTGAAGTACCAGAACCAGTTTGATCCGAATTTGTGTCGCCCCGGCCCCCAGAAGCTTTCATAGCCCTTTTTGATCATGCGGCTACCGGCAAGCATCAACTCGGTCGGTCCCTGCATGTGAAATGCAAGATGTTCGAGGCCCTGCATGTAGTCGGGTGTCTGGATCATGAACAGAACATGGTGGTCGTCGTTGGCCTGTGGCCGCAGGAACGGTCCGGTATTGGTGAACTGGTCGGTGATCACGAAACCCAACCGCTCGATATAGAATTTCGACATTTTCTCGATGTCGGGCGTGAAAAAGACGATATGGCTCAAGGTGCGCGGCTTGGCCTCTGCCTCTTCGTTGGCGCCGACCACATTCGGACCGCGACCCGGCCTGGCGCCGGGCGAATTGATCATCTCGGCGGGCAGGTTCAATTCAACGCGTTTCGACACCCGGAAAGCGATCTCGAAATTCAGATCGTCCTTGCACATGATCATCCCGTCTTCGGTTTTGGCGACCTCACGATCCTTGGACAACTCGGCCTCGATCGCATCAAGTGTTGCCTGATCCTCGACGCCCCAGATCGTCTGGCGCAGCATCGTCGCGGTGGGCAGGGGCGGGGGCAAACCGGGGTCGTCCTTGCTGCGCACCGTGATGGCCGTGTTGTCGAGCGCGGCAAAGCGATCATTGCCGGTGTCCTCAAGGCCATAGTCCAGAAGAAACGCGCGGCACGCCTCTACATTGTCAACGCCAAAAATCAGTTCATCGGGCCCAATAATACGCATCAAAACCGTTCCTTTGTTGGTTTCACCCCTTGATACGTCATTGCTTATCATTCATGAAATTGTAAATTTGCATGGAATGCATTCATTTGGAGAATACTACAATGCGCTTCAAGAAACTTGATCTGAACCTGCTTGTGGCGCTTGATCACCTCATCACGCTCAAATCCGTGTCGGCTGCAGCCGACAAGATGTTCATGAGCCAATCGGCCATGTCCAACGCGCTGAAGCGGTTGCGCCAGTATTTTGACGACCCGCTTCTGGTTCAGGTCGGAAAGCGGATGGAGGTCACTCCCCGCGCCGAAGCGATGCATGAGGCGATCCGCGAAATCCTTGTGCGGATCGAGGCCACGATCGACACTAGTCCCGACTTTGACCCTTCGGTTTCGACGCGATCGTTCAACGTACTGGTCTCGGACTTCACGCTCAGGGTTCTGATCCCTCTGGTCCTGGCCGAGATGGACCGGCAATCCGCACGGGTGCGACTGAACCTGCTGAGCCAAAGCAACACGCCCTACATCATGCTCGAGCGTGGCGATGCGGACCTGTTGATTTCGCCAGATGTTTTCATTTCCAGCGAGCATCCTTCGGTGCAGTTGTTCGAGGATCATTTCGTCGCAATCGTCTGCGCCAAAGGTCCCCATGCCGATGGACCGATGGATCTTGATCGCTATCGCAACAGCGCCCATGCCATCATGCTGCCTCCGAACTCAAGCGGAATGGCGGTACCCGTCGAGGAAAAGTTCCTCGAAGCAGCCGGGATTTCGCGCAGTATCAGCCTGACCTGTTTTTCCTTCTCGGCCTTGCCCCATCTTGTGATCGGGACCAACCGAATTGCCACGGTTCACAGCACGCTTGCGGAAAGCAGCCGGGCCGCCGGGGATCTGGTGACCTTTCCGCTGCCGTTCGAGTTGCCGCCATTCCGGCAGATGATGCAGTGGCATGCCTATCGCGACCAGGATCCGGGCATCGCATGGTTGCGCGGTGTTTTTCAGAAGGCGGCGCAGGGCATTAAACCTGTTTTGTGAATGCATTGCATCTGACATTTCAATTTCAGTGATGAGCGAGCTTCGCGTAGGGTCTTCTTAAAGAGAGGAGAGACGCAGCTATGAGCACATCATCCATTTTGGTGGTCGGGGGCGGCATAGGCGGGCTGACCGCGGCGATCGCACTTTGCCGCAAGGGCTTTGATGTAGCGATCATCGAGCGCGACCCGACCTGGTCGGTCTACGGTGTCGGCATTATTCAGCAGATGAACGTCGTGCGCGCGATGAAGGACATCGGCGTGCTTGATGATTACCTTGCCAAATCGTCGGGATTTGACAAGACCACGTTGTTTGTCGGCCCGGGCGGTCACAAGGAAGCCGAGTTCGAAACCCCCCGGCTTGCCGGGCCGGACTACCCCTCCAATGCCGGAATTCGTCGCAAGGATCTGCAATCGGTTCTGGGGGATGCGGCAAAATCCGCGGGTGCAAGCATCCGGCTTGGTCTGACGATCCAGGACATGGTCGACGATGGCGCGGGCGTTGACGTGACCTTTTCGGATGGCTCCACGGGCCGTTATGATGCCGTGCTTGGCGCTGACGGGATTTTTTCGCAGACCCGCGAAATGATCCTGCCGGACGCGCCAAAGCCCAGCTACACCGGTCAGTGGGTCTGGCGTTACAACCTGCCACGACCCGCCGAACTCGACGGCATCCACATCTTTGCAGGTCCTTGCAATGCGGGCCTTGTGCCGATGACGGACGAGCTGATGTATATCTTTGTGGTCAATGAAATGCCCGAAGGCGAGATACTGCCCGTCGAGGGCGCGGCCAAGGCCATGCGCGACGCGACCAATGCCATGATGCCCGCCCCCCAGCTGAAACCGTGGATCGAACAAATCACCGACGATGCTGGCGTCGTCGCCCGCCCCATGGAGGTGATCTTCCTGGAAGATCAGCCCTGGCACGTGGGCCGGATTGCGCTTTTGGGCGACGCCGTGCATGCCTCGACCCCGCATCTCGCACAGGGCGCGGGTATGGCCATCGAAGACGCTCTGGTGCTTGCCGAAGAGTTGAGCAAGGCCGATCCGGAAGAGGCCTTTGCCGCGTATCGCAACCGTCGGTTTGAACGCGTGGCGCATGTGGCCAAGAACTCGGTCAAGATTGGTGAGATGCAGATGGGCAAGATCCCACCCTTTGATGTTGGCGCCATGACGGGCGGCACGATCAAGATGATGTGCGGGCCGATCTGATGGCAGAGTTTACACTTTTTGCTGCCCCGGGTGCCTGTTCGCGCGTCCCGTTGATCACGCTGCACCAGGCCAATGCCGACTTCCAGGTCAAACTCGTGCGGTTCCTCAAAGGCGAACACAAACAGCCTGCCTATCTGGTGCAGAACCCCAAGGGCAAGGTGCCCTGCCTGTTGACGTCTGACGGGCCGCTGACTGAAAACGTGGCCATCGCGCGCTATCTTGCGGCGCGGTTCGACGGGCTGTTGCCCAAGACAACGACCCTGATCGATGACGCCCGCATCACGGCGGATCTGGCCTTTTGTTCGGCCACCCTGCACCCATTGGTCAGCCGCATGCGGGTGCCGATGTTCATGGCAGACGGCAAAGAGGCCATCGCCTCGGTCAAGGAAAAGGCCATCGACGCCATGCACCCCATGGCAACCGTGGTCGAGGCTTCGCTCGGCGATAAAAAGTGGTGGTACGGCGACACGTGGTCGATCATGGACGCCTACATCTATTGGGTCTGGTACCGCATCACAGGCGGAGGCTTTCCGACGGAGGCCTACCCAAACTGGGCGGCTCATTCGGCGCGCATGGCCACCCGGCCAGCGGTTCAGCGTGCGCTTGACCAAGAACACGAGATGCAAGCCCGGCTCGAAGCCGAGGGCCTTGCGCCCAGGATGGGATAACCCATGACGCGTCACATCATCGACCTGTCGGTCACGTTGGAAGACCAACTGCCCGTGGACCCGCCCGGGCTTGGCCCCAACATCACCTATTCTGATCACGCCGAGGGGGCCGCAGATTTCGAACGCATCTTCGGGATGCCCGCCGACAAACTTCCCGGTGGTCACGGAGCGGCGGTCGAGCGACTTGACCTGACAACCCACAACGGCACCCATATGGATGCCCCTTGGCACTATCACCCGACGATGAACGGCGGCGAACGCGCGATCACCATCGACGAGATCCCACTGGACTGGTGCATGGGGCCGGGGGTGAAACTCGACTTTCGCCAAAAGCCCGACGGCCATGTGGTCACGGCCGCTGAAGTCGAAGCAGAGCTCGATCGCATTGGCCATACCCTTCGGCCCGGCGATATCGTGCTGGTGAACACGAGCGCAGGTGCGCGCTATGGCCAGCCCGACTATCTGGGCAAGGGCTGCGGCATGGGTCGCGAGGCCACGCTCTGGCTTGCTGAGCGCGGCATGCGTCTGTGTGGTACAGATGCCTGGTCCTGGGACGCGCCCCTGATGAGCCAGATGGCCCGCATCAAGGAAACCGGCGACCATGCGTTGTTCTGGGAAGGTCACAAGGCCGGGGCCGATTGCGTCTATTGCCATATGGAAAAGCTGGCCAACCTGGACCAGCTGCCCGGGACAGGGTTCGATGTCATGGCGTTTCCGGTCAAAGTCGCACGCGGTTCTGCGGGCTGGTGCCGCCCCGTCGCGATCATGGGTGACGCATGAAGGCGGGTCAGGTCATTACACTCGGCACCGGGGGCGGCCCCATGCCGAACCCCGAACGCTGGCAGCCGGCCCATGTGTTGATGGTGGGCTCCGCGCCCGTATTGATCGACTGCGGCGAGGGGGCCATGGGTCAGCTCAGGCGCGCCGGGATCGAGTTTCGCGATCTGCATCACATCGTTCTGACCCACCATCATTTCGATCATATCGGCAGCCTTTTTGCGTGCCTGGGCCTCAACATGATGGTGCAGCGGCGGACACCGCTGACAATCTACGGTCCTGCGGGCACTGGTGATCTTGTCGACCGGTTGTGCAAGGCCTGCGACGGCCCAAATTCAATCGGCTTTGGCGTCCCGGGCCAAACGCTTCCGCACCCGCGCGATTTCACCCGTGTGGTCGAGCTTGCGCCCGGTGCATCACTCCAGATTGAAGGAGCCACGCTCACCACCTGTGAGAACACGCACTACCGCGCGGAAGAGGCTTTTGGCACGCCGGGGCCTGTTTCGCTTTCCCTGCGCTTTGACCTGGAAGACCGCAGCGTTGTCTTCACCGGCGACACGGGTCCCTGCGCCGCCCTGGAAACGCTGGCCCGGGACGCAGACCTGATGGTGAGCGAGCTGATGGATCTCGAGATGACCATGCGCCGCGTGCGTGCGATGAACCCCGATATGCCCGAAGAGCGGATCGCCAAGATCCACAATCATCTGAGCCAGCATCATGTCGAGGTGGATTACGTGGCCAAAATGGCCGAAAGGGCAGGCGTCAAAACGGTTGTCGCCGTTCACTTCCCGCCCGGTATGGCCACGTCGGACACCGCCGCATCCTATGTCGATCACACCCGCAAGATCTTTGCAGGCACATTCAGGATCGGCCAGGACCTGGGCGTCTACTGACACAAAAAAGCGCTCGCCTAAAAGGGGCGAGCGCCAGTTCAAGAGAGTGATCTTAGTTCTGGGTGATCACGACCTTCAGAACGTCTTCACGGGCAAGCGTGATGTTGCCAGAGCCGTCAGCCTGACCGGTCGAATAGCTGTGCAGCATGAATTCGCCGCCACCCATCGCGATGTCCCAGACGCCGCTGACGATACAGTCAGCACAGCTTTCGTCCTTGGCGAAAAAGCGGATCGTGGTCGACGGCACAAAGATATCCTGGCTGCCGGTTTCGCCGCCTTCGAACATCACGCCCGGAGGGCCGGCAGTCCCGTACACCAGACCGGCCACGGCTTCCGGCATGGTGCCGTTCATCGGGCGGGGGTCACCATCGGTGGCCACCAACTTGAAGGCCTCGGACATTTCCGATCCATCAAACAGCGTGTCTTGCGCGGCAGCTGCGTCGAGGATCACAAGCGGCGCAATCCAGTCACCCTCTGCCATCATGCTGGTCACGGTAAAGTTGAAATCATTCGCAGCGGCTGCGGTGCCAAGACCGGCTACTGCAGCGGCAAGTGCAATCGTCTTCATGAGTATCCTCCTTCGGTTCACAAGGTGTCCGACTCCCCCGTCGATGCACCTTCTGATGTCTAAGTAGGGTCATGATCTGCATTTATAAAACGAAATCTACAAATACAATGTATCTATTTTTGTGATTCATATAAATTTCCAAAATCGATACATCAGATTTATACAATTCACTGTATTTATGGGTCGCGAGGTCTACAATAAAGCAGAGTTTGAAAATGGGAGGAGTCCATGAGAAATACCCTTGCTGCCCTCACCCTCGCAGCGACCACAGCTATTGTTCCGGCCGCTCATGCCGAGGACCTTGTTTTTGGCACTGGTAACGTGGTGCTGCACCCGATCAACCAGTTGGTCATGATCCCGTGGTCCGAGAAGGTGAACGCCAGCGCTAACGGTGCGCTCGAGATCAAGCCGCGACACGGGCAAATGCTGGTCAATTCCTCGAACTACGTCGAGCGCGTCGAGGATGGCGTGATTCAAATCGCCTGGGGCATGCTGGTGTTCAATCCCGGCCGCTTTCCCAAATCGCTGGTCTCGACCGTACCCTTTATCGAAGGAGATGCAGCCGCGGGTGCAGTCGCCTTTTGTTCGCTCTACGAGCAGGGGTTCTTCGACGAAGAATTTGAGGGCCTGAAGCCCTTGTTTTTCCTTGCCTTCCCGCAGTCGTCCGCCCACGTGAACGGGGGGCCGTTGAACTCGCTGGAAGACCTGGACGGCAAGAAGATCATGGTCGGCAGCCCGACAGCCGCCGAAATCGTCAGTGCCTATGGCGGCACGCCGCTTTCAACCAAGCTGCCCGACCACTACCAGTCGCTTCAGCGTGGAACGGCCGATGGCAACTTCATGACCTTCACGGCCTTCCCTGCTTTCAACCTGTTCGAGGTGACAAGCCATCACCTGAAGGTTCCGCTTGGCGGGGCCACGGGCATGGTCTTCATGGACCAAGAGCGTTACGACGCTTTGTCGGACGACGCCAAGGCCGTTCTCGATGCCAATTCCGGCTGCGAGACGACCCGCGAAATGGGCGAGGTTGTGGTTCAGTGGGAGGCCGATGGCGAAGCATTTGTCGCTGAGCAGGGCCATACGATCACGACGATCTCGGACGAGGACTTTGCCAAGATCCGCGCAGATCTGGCCCCGCGCGTTTTCCAGGCCTTTGCTGATCGTGTGGAAGGCGGGAAAGAGCTGCTGGACGCCTATGCCGCAGCAATGGAAGCGGCCTCTGCCAGCAACTGACACAGCCATGGACATTACGAAAGCCGGGCGGTCTGACGACCGCCCGGCTTTTTTGTATGCAGGTTCCAGAGGAATGCGTCCCCCGACATGCTCTTTGGTCGGTCTTTGCCCCGCCAAGGACCTGCGCCTGGTGCAGCCCGTCTGATGCCTTTGTAAAGGGGTGGACAGCCAGTGGATCCACTGGCTGTCAGGGGGGCGGCCAACAGGCCGTTGGGCTTGCGTCACACAGGTTATGGGTCACATCGCGTCGGCCCTGCAGGGCGCGGCCTGTCCCGCAGGCCTCCGTCGATGCGCACCACCTAGGGCGTCATCGTGGACGGCAGCCAAAGCGCCAGCGCCGGGAACGCGACGAGAAGCACGATCTTGAGCATATCGGCAAACACAAAGGGCAGAACCCCTTTCATCACGGTGCCAAGGTTCACGGTCCGGTCGATATTCTTGAGAATAAAGAGGTTCAGACCAAAGGGGGGTGTGATCATCCCGATCTCGACCACCACCAGCATCAGGATGCCCCAAAACAGCATGTCATAGCCCAGTCCCAGGACGATGGGGGTCACGATCGGAACGGTGATCACCATGACGCCAAAGCTGTCCATCACCGAGCCAAGCGCGAGGTAAATCAGGATCAGCACGATCAGGATCGTAATCGGTTCGGCATCGATCGAGGCAATCCAAGCCGCAACGATATCGGGCGCGCCGCCCAGATTGATGAAGAACGCAAACATCAGCCCACCGAAGATCAGTGCATAGATCATCGCGACCGTGCTTGTGGTCTGAGAAAAGACTTCAAGGATCGAGGCCCGGTTCAGCCGCCCACGGCCAAAGGCCAGAAGGAACGAACAGGCGGCGCCCACGGCCGCACTTTCGGTGACGTTGAAAATCCCGGAATACAGCCCGCCAATCACGACAGTGAAAAGCCCGATCACCGGCCCGGCCCCAAGAAACGCCGCCTTGGTTTCTTCGGCTGTCGGGGTCTCGGCGGCCGGTGCTGCGTCGGGGTTCATGCGGACAACGCAGAAGACAACCGCAAAATACATCACGATTGCCAGGATCGCAGGGATCATCGCAGCGATGAACAACTGCCCGATCGAGGCTTCGGTCAGAAGGGCGAACAGGATGATCACGCCCGATGGCGGCACCAGTGCGCCAAGCGTGCCTCCGGCGGCGACAGTTGCAGTTGACAGGGCCGGCGCATAACCCAGACGCTTCATCTCGGGCAGGGCCATCTGTCCGAACGTGGCCGAGGTCACGATCGAGTTTCCCGACACCGCGCCAAACCCGGCACAGGCCGCGATCGTCGTATAGGCCAGGCCTCCGCGGAAGCGGCCAAAAATCACGTGCCCCAACCGGAACAGATCATTTGATACGCCCGCGACGACGGCAAAGGCCCCCATGATCAGGAAAAGGGGCAGCGTTGCGACCTGATCATTGCGCAGGAAAGACGCGCTGTCGCTGGCAAAGGTATTGACCGACGCGACCGGAGAGATGATCGCAAAGCACCCCACAACCCCAATCAACGCGGTCACTGTGGCCAGGGGGATCTGGATGAACACGCCAAGCCACAAAAGCGCAAAGCCAATCAGCACCGCCGTGCCGGGGCTGGTGAACATGCTGGTGGCCACGGCATCCATATCCGTGGCCATCAAGAAGCCGACCCAGCCCGACAAGCCGAAGAAGGCCGCAATGAAGACCCAGATCACCGGATGGGTCCGTCCGGCCTCTGAGACGCGCAGCGCTCGGCCCACATCGGCAAGGATGTTGGTGGCCTGCACGAGGCACGCGAGGAAAAACGCAAGGGCGATGACATAGTAGACGGGCGCCAACGGCCAAACCAAAAGGGCCGTGGCATCTCCGTTTTCGGCATACCGATTGGCGGTGTTGAATATGCTCCACGCCAGCATGGCAAAAAAGACAAGCAAAGCGAAAGACCCCAGTACCGTGAGCCAGGCGGTCAGTCTTGGTCCGGTCAAAGACGAAAACAGGTCAATTTTCAGGTGCACACGATAGGCTGCCCCGGCGGGCATTGTCGCGGCCACGGCCATCGCAAAGACAAGCGACATGATTTCGTTCAGCGCGTAGACCGAGGTGCCAAACAGCCAACGGCCAAGGATGTCGACAACGACGACGATCGCACCGATCAGGATGCCGGTGATCGCCACCATGGCCACGGCACCGGAAAGCGTGCGCGCCCAGCTTTCGAGCGGAGTAAGAATTGGTGCTGAAAGCTCCAGCCCGCCCGAATTCTGTGCTGTATTTTCCATCTGTCTGACCTCCCTATGCGCTCTGTTCGAGAGGTCGTTCCAAGAGCAAGCTCAAAGAGACCCCATTGAAGGACGCAAAACCGTTCAGAGCGCCTTCCTCATGTACGGTTATCCGAAACATATGTATTCATAAAATGAAAATTTTGGATCACAATCATCGAAATGGTGAATGTTGTTTGGCGAGGTCGGCTGAGCAAAGCCCGCGTGCGGACCTCACGCTGTTGTATGTCTTCTCGATGATTGATTGATCCTGTGAATGGTCTATCGGCAGCGGTCCGCGCTTTTGCCGCGCATGGTCCGTCAGGCCATTCACCAATGGGCGCTGACCCTAGGCGCTCACAACCCTTTGTTCGATCGGTCCGAACAAGGGCGCGCCATCGGCGTCCACACATTCCATGCGGACCTGATCGCCAAAGGACATGAACTCGGTCTTCGGCGCGCCTTGGTCGATCATTTCGATCGCGCGACGCTCTGCGATGCAGGCGCTTCCGATGTCGCGACACGCTTCGTTGGACACCGTGCCTGTCCCGATCACGGTGCCAGCAGGAAGACTGCGCGAATAGGCGGCATGGGCCACAAGCTGATCCAAACCGAAAGACATCTCATACCCTTCGGGTGCCCCGAAATGCGCGCCATTCAAGGATAGAGTGAGCGGCAGATCGACCCGTGCATCCCGCCAGGACGCGCCCAACTCGTCGGGCGTCAGGGCCACCGGCGCCATCGAGCATGCGGGCTTGGTGTGGATCCAGCCGAAGCCGGTCTTCATCTCGGCCGGTCCAAGCTTGCGCAGCGACCAATCATTGATCTGCACCAAAAGCGCGATATGAGGCAGGGTGTGCACCGCGCCCATCGGCACCCGGGTTGTCAAAAGGCCGAACTCACCTTCAAAATCGATCCCGTCAGCTTCGCTGGGCAAGGGAATGTCGTCGGTGGGGCCATAAAACCGATCTGACAGGCCCTGGTACATCAGCGGTTTGCCCGGGATTTTCTCGGCTTTTACCTTGTAGGCGGCATCCATCAGCTTGCCATGGCTGTCATAGGCCGAAGCGTCGAGCCATTGCCAGGCTCGGGGCAGGGGGGCCATGGCCCGCGCAGGCTCAAACGGCTCTCCACCACCGGCATTCAACAAGGCATACTCCGCTTCCAGGGCCGGGGTTATCGCGGTCCAGTTCTCGAGCGCCTCTTGCATCGTGGTGGCCGCTTGTGCCGGCACACAACGCGCATTGTCCTTTGACACAAGGTGCAACCGGCCGTCCGGGGTGCCATTGGGAAGGGTCGCGAAACGCATCTTTCAGCTCCTTTAGTCGAATGCGCGTGCCACCAGGGCATCGGCATCTGTATCGCGGGCAAATCCAAGCCCGTCGGCGGTTTCAGTGACAAGCCCGGGAAAGCGGCCAAACATCGCCACGGTTTCGGGGTCAGGTTCAAAACGCACCTGCGCGCCGCTGTCCGGGAATCGACGAGACAACGCTGCGGCGAGGTCGCCAAAGGTCACGCAAAGGGCGGGCAGGGTGAACGCCCGCCGCGCGCCGAAGTCGGGCAGCGTCAGCGCGTGGATGAAATTCTGCGCCACATTACCGACAGAGGCCATCCAGGTGCGGCTGTCTTCGGCAATGGGCAGGGTGATGTCCTTGCCCTGTGCGACCGCATGGAACAGACGCGACATGAACGCCGTCTTGAGCGCCGCATCAGCCCCGTCTCGGGCCATCACCCCGGACACGCGTAGCGCCACGCCATCGATCCACCCCCGCGCCGAATGCTGCGACAGTGCCGTTTCGATCATCACCTTGTGGGCACCATAAAGAAGGGTCGGCGCAAGCGGCGTGTCGTCCGTCACCGGGTCCGGCATCAACGGACCATAGGCGGCAATGGTCGAGGCAAAGACAAACCGTTTGCCATGTGCGGCTGCCATCAGATCCAGCGTTGCATCAAGGTTCACACGCCGCGCCGTTGCAGGGTCTGCCTCTGCCGCGCCGCCCAATATGGCCGCAAGATGGATCACCGCGTCGACATCCTGCATGGCGGCCGCCTGCACCTTGCGGTCTGCCAGATCACCGGTCATCCGCTCGGCCGCAGAGTCCGGCAGGACCCTGTCGAGCGCACGCACCGTGACCCCGGGCTGGTCCAGAAGACCGGCCACCACACGTTGGCCGACAAATCCGCCTGCCCCTGTGACAAGCACCTTCATCAGACGCGCCACTCGCTGACGTGCGGCGACATTGTCTCTGCGTCTTTGAGGCAGTCCTTGCGAACGAGGGTCTGAAACACCATCGTCGTGTCAAACACCCTGTCTCGCCGCCAAGCCACTGGCCCCACGCCCGCGATGGTCCCGCGCCTGTCTTTTCTCCAACTCATCATGTCTCCTCCCTTGGGGCGCGCCGCCTGTCACCAACCCAGCAAGGGCAGGCCCGCCACGGGACTGCGGAAATAAGGGATACGGTTGCCCTGAAGTGAGCCAAGATAGACCGTCTGAAGGTCAGGGCCGCCAAAGGTCAAAGACGCAATCCACCGGCACAGGTCGCCTCCGGCTGCGCCCATGATCTCGGGCGTGAGCGTGCCTGCTTCCCATGCCGCATCCAGCGCGGCGACCTTGGCCGGATCGCCCCCCAGGTCCAGTATGGTCAAAAGGTCGCCTTCGGGCGTGATCGCCACCAGTTGGTCGGCCATGATCAGGGTCGTCCAAAGATTGCCGTAGACATCAAAGGCAATGCCGTCGTTGAAACCGGGCAGGCACGAAGGGCCATAGGTTTCGCGGTTGGTCAGAGTGTCACCTTCCACCAGAAAGCGGGTTACCTTTCGGTCCGTGGTTTCCGCCACGTAGAGCCACTCTTCGCTGGCATCGAACCGCAATTCGTTCGTGCCGCAAAGACCATCTGCGACGATCCGTGCGCCCTTGTCGTCAATCAGTGCAATATAGCCGTCGCGCGAATGGGTTTTCACGTGATCGGTCCAGGGCTGCATCCGCGTCGTCACTGTCAGCCACAGCCGACCCGCGCGGTCCCGTGTCACAAAGTTGGCCTTGCCAATCCTCTGGCCATCGATCTGATCGAGCAGGACCTCGGTGCGCGCGCCGTGCCGCGACATCCGTTCGAGCCGCTCGGTGCCCCAGTTGGCAATCAGGATTGAGCCGTCGGCATCAAAGGCCAGGCCGTTGGGCAGGCTGCCCTCGGCCTGCACAAGGCGGCTTTCGAAATCAGAGGAAATGTTCGGCGCGCCCTGAAGGATCAAGTCCTGCCCCCCGTCCGGATCAATCCGGACAACACCGCCGCGACCATCGGCACTCCACAGCGTGCCATCTCGTTCGGCCATGATACACTCGGGCCGCTCCAGGTCCTGGCCAATGAAACTCAGATCATTGGGGTCTACCTGAAAACCGGCCAGAGGGTTCATGCGACGCGACCGCCAAGGACTTCGGCGACCCAATCGGCGATATAGGTGCCGGCATTTGCCGAGTTGTCAAAGCTGGAATGCTGCACGCCGCCGGTGCGCTCATCAAAGATCTTCAGCTCGCGCTTGGGGCTGTTGACCAGTTGGTCGTAGGTCTCATGCGCCCATTTGAGCGGGATTTGACTGTCGTGCTTGCCGTGGGTCACAAGGAACGGCACCTTGATGCGGTCAAGTATCCCATGCAGGTGCATGTTCTCGGCCTTTTCCATGAACTCTTCATCGGTCTCTGCCCCAAAGACCCACCGAACGTGGCTCCAGTAATGCGGCACCGGAAAATCGCCTTCGGCTTCCTTGCGCCGTTTCTGCACGTCGCGCCAATCATGGTTGGCGCCCCAGACGACCCCCATTGCAAAGCGCGGCTCGAACGCGACGGCACGGGGGCAATAGTACCCGCCAAGAGAGACACCCTCGCACCCGATCCGCTTGGGATCCACGTCATCACGGGTTTCCAGATAGTCGACGATTTTCGAGGCCCAATGCTCGCTGTCATGGCGGGCGGTCAGGTTGCGCAGGCGGAGCGCGTCGCCCGTGCCCGGTTGATCGACCACAAGCGAGGCAATCCCGCGCTTGGCCAGCCATTCGGGCATGCCAACCAGGAATTTCATCTCCTTGATGCTGTCCAGGCCATTGAGTTGGACCAGCACGGGCTGCTGCCCCGAGACGCCCTGAGCGGGATAGAAAATCCCTTCAAGGTGGCTTTCGCCGTAGGGAATGATGACCTTTTCGGCCTTGCTGCCCGATAGTTTCAGCCCTTCATAAAAGGTCGTCTGCATGCGCTCGTAAAGCGCCACCCGTCCGTCCGAGCCATGCGCGAGCAAACGTTCGGCCGTCATCATGTAGTTCGCCGCGCGAACCATCTTTTCGCCAGCCGAGATATTGCGACCGCCCTCCAGATCTTCCTGCGCGAGGTCGAGCAACTTGTCCGCCATCGTCACCCAGGTTTGGCGAAACGCTGCCGTGCCTTCGGCGTCCCTGGCCTTGGCGGCCTCGACCAAGGGACCGCACATTTCCTGGATCTCGCCCATCTTGGCCCCCATTTCGATGGACAAGTTTACGGACAGGTCCCAGGGATAGTTTGTCGGGAAAAAGCGGAACATCTGGTCTCCTCGCGGTCAGTCAGGCGTCAACCTAACCAGCGTAGATGCATTTATAAAATTGCATTTTCAAATTCATACCATTGACTGGGTGAATGGGTGGCGGGCTCTGATGTTCGACATGGTGGCCGCTTTTGCATCGCGCGCGTCGGCGGCTTTGGGTCAACTCGATCCCAAATCTCAGATGGCGATCAGGTGGTTGTCCCACGCCATTTGGTGCTTGGAGATGCGTGTCTCGGACGCCCGGACGACACCCGAGCCGGTGGTGACGATGAAACCGCCGCTGTACGTCGCAACGCCGCAAACATCGGCGAGCTGCAGGCTGCGATGAAAACCACCGTCTTCAATGATGTGTACCGCACCGCTTCGAGGCGAGGTTGTCGCGATTTGATTGGTGTTGCTGTTGAATGCGACGCTGCCCAGGTACCCCCGCATCGTTCGGACAGAGGGGTCGCCAAACAGCCTCGGTTTTTCGATACGTCTGTTGTGGATGCCGAGCAATGGCAGGTCATTAGACAAATCGCCCTGCCATTGCATTGCAAACGCAACCTCGCTACCGTCGCTGACCGCCAGATGTCGAATGGAGTTGCGTTGGTGTTCGGCAGGCAGCTCCACTTTTGCGACAAGCTTTCCATCCAACGTCAGATAGCTGAGGTTTGAACGCATTGAGTGCAGGTTCAATTTGGTGCGCCCTGTTTCCGGGTGCGTTTCAATCCCTCCGTTGGCAACAATCAGGGTCTTGCCGTCCGGCATCAACTTGATGTCGTGCGGACCTGTTCCATGTGATGAAAATTCTCCGACGCGCGTGTATTGGTTTCGGACATCCCAAACACCAACGATACCGGCTGCCGCGTCAAAGTCATTCTCGGTCGTGAACAAGAGATCACCATCGGCTGAAAAAGCCCCGTGTCCATAGAAGTGGCGTCCGGTGGGCGCTTCAAGACGTGCCTTGGTCAGGCCATGCCGACAGTCCAGAACGATCGCGTAGGTTCCCGGTCTTCGGGCGAATGCCACCGCCTCTGGCAGCGTCGGATGAGCGGCCGCCGCGTGGCCTCGGTCAGGAAGATCGATCTCGAAACAGATTGCCCCGTCTTCGCCCAACCCACACAGAACATATTGTCCATCTGGTTTCCGGGCAGCAGACAGATAGGACGGGTTCCCCGCTTCGGCCCAAGTCGGTTTTGGCACCAGTCCCGCGGCCAGCATTCCGGCCATGAATGATCTGCGCGTCGCCATCAGTCACCGTCCATAGAGTTGAAGCCCGCGGCAATGCCCAGAGACGGCCCAACCTCATCAGCCAGAATGTCCCGTATCGCGTCGATACTTTGTTGAAGCACTTCGACCTCGAACCGACCTTGAGGCGTCGCAACACCGGCGAATACAGGATCATCCAGGGCAATGGCCCGCTCAATGGCCACTTTGAATGCGCGGTCCAGCTGTTCATTTTCGTTTGAGATCAAAGCGGCCAAGTCCCGGGTCGCCTGCAGCGAAAGGATCACGTGCCGCAGAGACCGCCCTGATCTGCGCGCTTCCGCCCGGTTTGGCCGGGGGTGTTCAAACGTTCCCATCGGCCGCCCAAGTCGCGTTTGGGACGTGAACTCCAGGCCCGCCGAAAGAGCCGTAAACAGTTGCCTCGCCGCCTCTGTCGATGTGCGGTAGGTATCGTTCTCTGTCGTGACCAGTAACGCGCCATAGCTCTCTCGCCAGTCGTCGCGAAGTGCAATGGCGTTGGCCAGGATCTCTCGCGAAATCGCGCGTGTCAGGGCGCAATGGTAGTCAGGTGCCGATTTTGGCGCAAACGCTGGATCAAAAAGAAGATGTTCCAAAGCGTAGAAGCCGCGAGCGGCCACCGAAACGTCCTTGAACGCTTCTGGGGTCAGAACACTTTCGTCCTGATTGCGCATCAAGGCTGACAAAGCCTTGGGGGTGGCGCTGCGTGGATCGGGCCAGAAAGCCAGCGCAAAGGCGCGGTCGTCGACTTCTGAGGGGCCAAAGCGCAGGTGGCTGACGTTGACCCATTGATCGAATGCGAGATGAAACTGTGCGATCAGCGGCGGGTAGGTCGGGTCACAGTTTGCCTCGGCGTGCAGGGCCAGCCAACTTGCGTGATGAGCAAGATCATCATAGCCATCAATGATGTGCTCTTGGACGATCGATTTCAGGTCCAGGTCATCGCCCAGCACTGGCGCGGCCAGCCAGGCCAGAGCTACTGCAAACAGGGCACCGCGCATCACAGGCTCTCCAGGAACTGGACCAGTGCTTTGCGATCTTCCGGCGGCATCGACACCACGGCATCACGTTGTGTTTGCGCCTCTCCTCCATGCCACAGGATCGCCTCCAGCAGCGATCGGGCACGCCCATCGTGCAGGAAATAGGTGTGGCCCGAGACCTGTTCTGTCAGCCCGATCCCCCACAGCGGCGGGGTCCGCCATTCAGAGCCATTTGCGCGCGCCTCTGGACGGTTGTCCGCCAAACCGGGCCCCATGTCATGCAAAAGCATATCGGTGTAGGGCCAAATCAACTGAAAGCTCTGTTCAGGTTGGTCCGCCAACCGATGGGTGACAAAAGACGGCTGGTGGCAGGATGTACACCCGGTTGTGTAGAACACCTCTTTGCCGCGAAGGACCAGTGCGTCACCGACGTTGCGGCGGGATGGAACCGCCAGATTGCGGCTGTAGAATGTCACCAGGTCAAGGCCTGTATCATCGATTTCAAACCCCCGCTCATCGCCATCTCCGTGGGGCGCTGCACGGCACTCTGACTGGGCCTCTGAACATTCGCCCCAGGCCGCTGGAAACAGCGGATTTGAGACGCCAATATCTCCGGCGAAAGCGCCGGCGGATTGTTCTCGGACCGTCGGGCTTCCTGCTTTCAGGCCAAATCGGCCGAGCATCGGTTGCTGGTACTCAACGGACCAAACGATATTGGGCCGACCCGAGATCCCATCGCCGTCGGCGTCGTCGGGGTCCGCCAACGCAAGGATGTCAGCGGCGGGGATCGCCTCCAATAGGCCCAGCCCGATCATCTGAGGAGCAACCCTCGGGCTCAACATCGCTTCTGGGTGCAGAGGACCGTACCCGAGATCTGTGGCGGTGTACGTCGGGTTTCTGAGATAGGCGGTTTCACCGCCCGATAGCGGGACCGCCGTCTCTTTGTAGTCGATCCGAAGCGAATACTCGGCGGCATGGCCGGCAAGGCTGAAATCCTGCATCTGCGTCCCATAGGTCGGTTCTGGCAGCGTGGCGATATAGCCTTCGATCTCGTCAGCCAGTGCGGCGTAGTCCGCCGGGATCGACACCCTCAGAAACATCGAGATGGCCGAGTCATTCGGCCCCTCCGGCGGATGTCCACGCCCGTCCTTGAGATGGCACCGCTGGCAGGACCGGGCGTTGTAGAGCGGACCAAGGCCATCGGAGGCCAGTGTTGAAGACGGGGAGGACACCCAGAGTTTCCGGAACAGCCCATTGCCGACCTTGAAGGTAAGCTCGTCCTTGAAGCCGAGGTTGTCCGAGGGTTGCGAGAATGCATTTGCAGTTGTCATGGCTCTGACAGTGGCCGCTCCGGCCGAGTTTGCTTCAAACGGCTGAGCGGCGCCAAAGTCTGTCGCCAATGCGGTCACCCTGGCGATCCGGGCGGCTTCAGCTTCGGTGCGGGGGATGATGTTCAGGTGCGGTTCATCCAATGGCCCGGCCATGATCTGCGACGGGAAGGATAGAACGAGTGTCGCGGCAAGTTGGCAGCGAAATGTCATGATCGTGGTTACCATACGGAAGGAGTGTCGGCGCGACCTCGTCTGGCCGCGCCGATCAGGGGTCTGGACTATTCGAACACGGCGTCAGGGTTATCGAGGCTGTCAGAGCCTTCGACCTCGATCGACGTGCCCAGGGCCGCAACGACCCGTTCGATGCTGCGGGTTTGGTCGATCAGGCCATTTACGCCGCCCATGATAAGCGCCTCGCCCGCGTCATTCCCGCGTTCCAGCATCATGTCATAGCTGAAACCCGCCTCTGCGGCGGTTTTGATCCGGCCGAGGGCCAGAACCGCCGCTGCCAACTTGTCTTGCATCTCGGCATCCAGGTCGGCGTCCATCGACGCAACCAGATCGGACAGGGACGGCCCTTGGACAACGGTGCCATCCACGCGGGTGTAGCTGCCAAGATAGACCGACTGGATGCCCAGGCCGTTGTAGAAATGATCGTTGTGGGTGTTGTCGGCAAAGCAGGAGTGCTCTTCCTCTGGATCGTTCAGCATGACGCCGAGGCGCATCCGCTCTCCGGCGGTTTCACCGTAGGACAGAGACCCCATGCCTGTCAGGATGGTCGCAAGGCCCGCATCGGCATCTGCCGTGGCTTCGGCGCGTGCTGCGCCATCCGGTCCCCACTGGGACACCATCCATTCCAGGTCACTTATCAAAAGATCGGTCGCTGCCTTCAGGTAGTCGCCGCGACGCTCACAATTCCCGCCGGTGCAGGTCGCGCCAAGGGCGTAGTCGGTCCATGGTCGAGTGCCGGCACCAGCCCCGTGACCGTTAAGATCCTGCCCCCAGAGAAGAAACTCGATGGCATGGTAGCCGGTCGCGACGTTTGCCTCGACGCCGTCCGCTTCTTGAAGGGTGTCCTCCAGCAACGCAGGTGTGATAACCGACGCATCCACCGTTTGGCCGGACAGCGTAAAGCTGGCATTGGCGATGACGTTCAAAACAGCGGCTTCATTCTCATCGGTCGGGCCACCGTAAGAGGCATCCACATAATCGATCAGTCCTTCGTCCAGCGGCCAGGCGTTCACCTTGCCTTCCCAGTCATCGACGATGGCATTGCCAAAGCGGAAGACCTCGCTCTGCTGATAAGGCACCCGTGCCGCCAACCAAGCTGACTTGGCGCTTTCCAGAGCCTCTGCTGAAGGATTGGCCAGCAACGCTTCGACGGCCGATTGCAGCTGCTGTGCAGTGACAAGGCTGTCCGCGTAGGTGGCCTCGGCGATGTCTGCGTAGGTGTCGAGCACTGCCGCCTTGTCGGCATGTCCGCCCGCCGTGGCCGCGGTCCCGAGGCCAAGCGCCAAGGCACCCTTGGCAAGGGTGAGAATCTTCATCTGTCCTGTCCTTTTCAGTGAAGTGTTTTTGGTTTTGTGATTGGTTGACTGGCCTTGATGGCCATTCGCTTCAGGGCGAGGCCAAAGTCTTGGGCAAGACCCACGAGGTACGGAGCCATGTCGGGACGAACAATCGTGGTTGCGATCAGAAGCGCGTCCTCGGGGTTCCCGTCGCTGGCATATCCGATGAAGTTCGCGAAACAGGACTCGTCGGCCCCAAGGCATTCGCAGGTTGTGTGATGACGCATCAACGGACGTCGGCCATGCCGAACGCACATATCGCAGAGGCCTTCGAAAGACTTCAGGGCTTGGCGTCCGCCTTCTGGTCCGAGGGCCGTCGCAAAGTCGTTCCAGACCTGGGCCTGCGCATCCGGGCCGTCGCACCAAAGGCGGAGGTACAAGACAGCGCTTGCCTCGACCGGACCAAGTTCAGCGAGATAGCCTACGGGTGCGCCACCTCGACGTGGGACCATCGCGTTCATTTGGTGAGTATCAGCTTGCCCGCACGGGTGATGCGGAGCGTGTAGAGCTGATCCTCAAGCTTGATCTTGGCAAGGTCGCCACCCTTGGTGAGGTCGGTCGCGTCGTAGACTGGCACTGTGTCTTCGGGTTGAACCGAGAGTTCCCTGGCCACGTTCACCACCATAGCCCTCTCCATTCACCGCGTTCGGCATTCTGGATGAGCCACTCAATGTTGAAGAGGTCTGGCAGTCCCAGATCGAGGGCGGCCTTCAGCGTTTCAGGCCAGTCCTCTCCGGTGTGTTCAGCTTGTGCATAGGCGCGTTTCATCAGCCTGCTCCCTCTGGGTTTTCGGGTGGTTGGCTTGCCCCAGAATCGGTGGCTGGCTGTCGTGATTATAACTGAGTGATTTGCTCAGGTAAATCAATCCGACAATTTTAGTCGGATTAATTTTGCGCGGGCTTTGTCGGGAAGGGCGCTATGCGCGCGGTTCCACAAGGTCGGGAACAGTGAACCAAGCGGCGCGGGGCACGGCATGAGGTGCAGAGGCCGTTTTGAACTTGAAAAGAGGATGATCTCAGCGGGCGTCATCGACGCGCTACATGGTCTGGAAGGCTTCAAAGGCCTTCACGGTGGCCGCACCGACGTTTGGTCTGTTCCCATCTCGGCACGGGCCCGTAAATTGGCAGATCCGTCCACGGGCAAGACCAGAGAGATATTCAAAACACTGGGAACCGGATGTCCGATCCGGGTGCGCAGCGCGCCTTGGGCGAGGGGACTTTGGCAGGCGTCCTGCACTGCGGGGACCCCGGTTCAGGGTATTGGGGAAGCCCGTCTGTTACTGAAGCCGGAGCCTTCACGAGAGAGGCCCCCCGGAATGAGGGGCGACGCTGACGCGCGAGCGACCGTCAAATCGGCTCTCTGGACGGCGGCACCGTCGCGGGCCTACATTCTGGCCTCTCGCTACCGGAGCGCAACGAACCAGGACCCGCTGCGCGAACCGGGCAGGGGCGCCGGGTCAATCCGGGCGGTAAAAGCCCGATTTGACGTCCGCAAAGACCAAGGCGCCGCCCAGCTGTTCGTTGATCGCCTGCTTTTCAGCGTCGCTCCACCCGACGTAAAGCACGATCTCGACCGGCGAGAGCAGGATACCGTCGTTCAGGTGCGCGCCATGTGCCTTGACATGTGGGCTATTGAAATGCGCGACGAGGGCGTCGAGATCGGTAAAGACTTCGAGCCAACGATAGGTGACGCGGTCCTCGGCGCGGTCATGGACCGTCAGGGCGTGGACCAGCATACCCGGCTCTGTTTCGCGCACCTTGTCGTCAATGGCCTGGCTGGCCGCCTCGTAGTCGGCGCAACGGTCTGGGTGGACGTGCTCGAAGGCTTCGAGCGTGATCAGCTTGTGGGCCGTGGATTGGGTCATGGTGTCTCCTATCTGACGGCGGCGCCGTCGCTGGCGCGGAAGAAATGCAGCTTGTCCGGATCGAACTGGATGGTCACGCGGGACCCCGGGCGGGTGGCGGTATCGGCGCGGGCTTGGCCCGTGAACTTGCGCGATCCCACATGTCCGACAACCAGAGTATGCGGGCCAAGCGGTTCGATGTCATCCACATCGACCGCTACGCCAATGCCGCCCTCGGCCTCGTTGGTGTGCTCGGGCCGGATGCCGAGAAGGCAGGCCTGGCCGGCCAAAGGCGCAAGCGCGGCGACGCGTGCGGCGGGAATGTCAAATTCCAGACCTTGCGGACCGGTGAAACACAGGCCGTCACCCCGCTGCGCGATGTGCCCTTCGAGCATGTTCATGCTGGGCGCACCGATGAATTCCGCCACAAAGGCGTTGGCGGGTTTTTCATAAAGGGTGATCGGGTCGGCGGCTTGTTCGACCACGCCATCGCGCAACACCACGACGCGGTCCGCCATGGTCATGGCCTCGACCTGATCATGGGTCACATAGACCATGGTTGTTTTCAGCCGGCGGTGCAGTTGCTTGATTTCGACCCGCATTTCCACGCGAAGCTTGGCGTCGAGGTTCGACAGAGGTTCGTCAAAGAGAAACACATCGGGGTCGCGCACGATGGCGCGGCCAATGGCAACACGCTGGCGCTGACCTCCGGACAGGGCGGCGGGTTTGCGGTCCAGATAGTCGGTCAGGTTCAGGATCCGGGCAGCGTTTTCGATCGCCGCGGCGGCGTCGGCCTTGGGCACGCCGCGCACCTTCATGCCGTAGCCGATGTTGTCCCGAACGGACATATGCGGATAAAGCGCGTAGCTTTGGAACACCATGGCGCAGTTGCGCAGGCCAGGGCGCAGCGTCGTCACCTCGCGGTCACCGATGCTGAGCGCGCCGGTGGAAACGGTTTCAAGCCCTGCGATCATGCGCAGGGTCGTGGATTTCCCGCAGCCCGACGGGCCGACAAGCACCACAAACTCACCATCTTCGATTTCCAGGTCCATCGGTGGGATGACCTGAATGTCGCCGTAGGATTTTGTCACGCGGTTCAGCGAAATGGTTGCCATGATTGGGACTTTCTTGAGCAGGATGAAAGGGGCGACGCGCTTGGCCGCCCCTTTCCGGGATTACATCGGGGGCAGGCCCATGGACGCACGGTATGCGGCCAGCTGCGCATCGCGGCCAAAGGAGTCGGTCAGCTCGTCCCAACCGGCAGCCACGGTGTCCAGCGCCTCTTGCGGCGTGATTTCACCGGCCAGAGCACGGCTCAACTCGATTTCCAGGATCTCGGTGTACGAGAAGTAGCCCGGCAGACGCATGTCCAGCGCCACGTTGTCCGCGGTCACCGCGTCACGCTGTGCGCCAAGGTATTCCTGGGCTTCACGCTCCGAGAACAGCTTGGACCAACGCTCCATGTTGGTGGTGTGCGAGATACGGTAGGGGTTCACACCCGTGCCGCCGGTCACAGCCGCAACGCCCGAGACTTCGGGGCTGGACAGGTGTGCGATAAAGTCCCACGCCGCCTCTTGCTTGCGCGACGAGGACGGAACAGCCGCCTGCCAGCCGCCAAACGCCATGAACGAGGTGTCGATCACGGCATCATAGCTGTCCCAGGCGCCGGTTTTGTAGTTGTAGACTTCGGTGGTGGACGGCTTGACGGCCGAACCGACCTTGCCCGCGACAACCGACTGGTTCGGGTCGGCTGCGATCACGCCGGTGTCACCCCAACCGATCGACTGGGCCACCTGACCGCCGGCGAATGCGGCGTTCACTTCACCAAACGAAAAGTTCAGCGCCGAGGGCGGTGCCAGTTTCGAGGCGCGGATGTACTCTTCGAGGCCACGGACCCAGCCGGGGTTGTTCACCTGCGCGTCCATGGTTTCGGGGTCAAAGAACATCGAACCGGGGTGGTCGGGGTGGCTGGCATAGGCCGCCACGTGGCTGAACAGGAACCAGAATTGCTGACCGCCACGGCGGAACGCTTCGGCCGTGCCGTAGACGCCTTCGACGTTGTTCTGGAAGAATTCCGCAATGTCCAGGTATTCGGTCCAGGTCTTGGGAACCGCCAGGTCATAGCCGTAGGCCGCCTTGAACGCACTCTTGTTGCCTTCGTCCTCGAACAGGTCGATGCGGTAGGTGTAGGTGTGAACGTCGCCGTCCATGGTCTGTGACAGAACCTTTTCGTTCCAGACCATCAGTTGTTCCCGGTAAACGGGGGCAATGTCTTCCCAGACGTCACCGGACTGATACTTGGCCGGCATTTCCGTCAGGAAGGGCGTGAAGTCCGGGGCCCAGGCCGGGGCAAAGGCGATCACGTCAAAGGCGTCATCGCCGCTGACCAGCGTTGTCACAATCTTGGGATAAAGTTCGGACCAGGGGAACTCGACCACCTTGACGGTGCCGCAGGTCTTTTCCGACCAGCTTTCGGCTGCCAGGCTCAGCGCAGAGGCGATATAGGGGCCGGTCTGGGTCGTTGCGGTAATTTCAACGCCGCTGAAGTCCGGTGCGCATGCAAATGCAGCGCCGGCGCTAAGTGCCGTTGCCGCAGCTGAGATTTTGAGGGTTTTCAACATAGGTGTCCTCCTAGGGGTGGTTGGCCCCCTCCTCCGGGGGCCCTTGGTAAAACTTATTTGACTGCGCCGCTCAGCAAGCCCGAGCGCATCAGGCGCCCCAGCAAACCGGCAATCACGATCATCGGGATGATGGCGACCAAGGCCGCCGCTGAAATGGCCCACCATTCATCGCCCCGCTGGCTGTTCTGCCCGGCGATGAGAACGGGCAGGGTTTGCCATTCGGAATTGGTCAGAAAGAGTGCGAACAGGAACTCGTTCCAGGTGAAGGCCAGCGTGATGACAAAGGTTGCGATCAGGCCCGGACGCGCCATGGGCAGAACGATTCCGAAAAAGATCCGCCATTGCGGGACGTTGTCGACCAGCGCCGCCTCTTCGACCTCAAGCGGCAGAGCCGCGATGAAGTCGCGCATCAGCCAGACGACGATGGGCAGGGAAAAGGCGATGTAAGCCAGCGTCAGACCACCGTAGGTGTCGGTCATCTTCAGACCCATTTTTCCCATTTCCGAATAAAGCAGAAACAGCGCAAAGGCGACGACGATGGGCGGGAAAAGGCGTTGGCTGACGAACCAGAAGACGATGTCGTCATTGTTCATCACCTTGCCGGGCAGGTTGAAGCGGTTGACCAGAACCGAAAGCGCCAGAGCCACGCAAAACGCGATGATCGAGGCCGTCGCAGGCGGGAAATCCAGAACGTCACGTCCCAAAAGGAACCCGCCCATGGCCACCGCAAAGAACACCAGTCCCGACACCAGCCGCACCCGGAATGGAAAGCGCACCAGCGCATAGGCCGCCATCGTCCCCAGCAGGGTGGCAAACACAGCCGAGGAAACAGCCACGATGGCCGAGGACCAGAAGTTCGAATAGAACTCGCCCCGCACGCCGGAAAACAGATCCCGCCAGGCATTGAGGCTTGGCTGAAAATCGATGAAGGGCAGGTAGGTCGGCCCACCCACCACGTCCGGGGGTGTCTTGAACGAGGTGATGGCCACCCAGTAAAGCGGAAACAGGGTGAACGCGAACCAGGCAAAGCAGCCTGCGAAGGCCAGCCAGCCGCGCTTTCCTTTCAGGTCGCGCACGCTCATTTGTATTTCTCCAGATAGGGTTTCAGGATGGCCAGGTAGATCAGGCTCATGATCAGAACGACGGCGAGGAACAGGAAGGACAGCGCCGAGGTATAGCCCAGGTTGAACTTCTTGAAGCCTTCCTGATAGGCGAACAGCGTTAGCGTTTCGGTCGACACGCCGGGTCCACCGCCCGTCATGACAAAGACGGTGTCAATGATCTTGAAGCTTTCGACGATGCGGATGAACACCACCGCGGCCGAGACCGGCAGCATCATCGGAAAGGTGATGGACCAGAACTGTTGCCAGGGGCTGGCATTTTCCAGCTCGGCCGCCTCGTAGACATCTTCGGGCAAGCCCTGAAGACCGGCGAGCAGCAAAAGGATCACAAAGGGTGTCCACTGCCAGATCTCGACAGCAATCAGCGATCCCAGCGCCCAGGTGGGGTCCGTCAGGTAGGGCAGGTTCGGAAAGCCGAGGAAGCTCGCCAACTCGTTCAAGGGGCCCATGGTGGGATTGAAGATCTGCCGTGCCACCAGCGCGACGGCAACCGGGGCGACCAGCATTGGCATCAAGAATGTCACGCGAAAGAACTCGGCCCCGCGCACCCGTTTGACCAGCGCCAAAGCGATGCCAAACCCAATGACGAATTGCAGCGCGACCGAGGTGAAGGCGATGATCGATGTCGTCTTGACGGTCTGCCAGAATCGCGGGTTCGTCAGCAGATCGGCGTAGTTGTCCGTGCCGACAAAGCGCGCGGGCATGGGCGGGACCAGACGCAGGCTCATGAAGCTGTTGGCCAGCGAAAAGATAAGCGGGAAGATTGCCATGGCGAGCACCACCAGAAAGGCAGGCCACAGGAACAGGTATTTGACGGGATCTTCGCGCATCAGGCGCCCGCCTTCATCAGGGCGTCAATCTCGGCGCGGGTGGGCATGGCCGGAGCCGTGCCGCGCCGTGTCACGGCGATGCCAGCGGTGGCGCAGCCCATGCGCACGGCGCTTTCCACATCGGCACCTTCGGACAGGGCGGCAGAAAATCCGCCGATAAAGGCATCGCCGGCCCCGGCAGTGTCGATCACCGGTGCATTTGTGATTGACGGGATACGGGTGCTGATGCCCTGACCGTGGATGTAGACGCCATTTTCGCCCAGCGTCACCAGCGCGGTTTTCACCCCGCGCTCGACAAAGATCTCGCCCGCGCGGCGCGCAGCGTCTTCGCTGTCGATGTCAAAGCCGACGATGGCTGCGGCCTCGGTCTCGTTGGGCACAAAGAAATCGGTCTGCGCATAGCAGGCCGCGTCAAAGGGGTTAGCCGGAGCCGGGTTGAAGACGGTCGTCACCCCGGCTGCCCGCGCCATGGTCAGCGCTGCAAGGGCCGCGTCAGCGGGTTGTTCCAGTTGCGTGACAAAGACCCTGGCCCCTTCGATCACGCTGCGCTGCGCTTCGACATCGGCAACCGAAATGGTGCCCGCTGCACCGGGGTAGACGATAATGGCGTTCTCGCCGGTTTCGTCATTCACGAAGATGAACGCGGCACCCGATGGCAGGTCGGGCATCACTTCAACGCAAGGGGTCACCCCGGCTTCGGCGTAGATCTCAAGCGCCATCTTGCCAAACGGATCATCCCCGATCTTCGAGATAAAGCTGACCTCGGCCCCGGCGCGCCCGGCGGCCACCGCCTGGTTCGAGCCCTTGCCACCCGGACCAAGGGAAAATCCCGAGCCCGAGATCGTTTCGCCGATCTTTGGCATCCGTCCCGCCAGATAGGCGGTGTCCGCTACATAGATACCCAGAATCGCAATACCGCGTTGTTCTGTCATCACCTGTCCTCCCTTGTGCGCTGTCCGTGTTTCGGCGCGCGCTCTTGTCCGGGCTTACTCTCCGTAAGGCACCCAGATGTTCTTGATTTGCGTCGCCTGCCGCAGAAAATGCTGTCCTTCGGCCTCTGGTGCGGACCAGTCCCAGGCGCGGCCATAGTCCGTGAACACGCGCTTGAGGTTGCCGGTGGACAGCGCCTCCACCTCGGCGGCCAGCTCGGCTGTGCCAAAGGCCCAAAGCGCATCGACCCCGTTGTGTTTGGCCAGTTCGCGCCCCAGCGTCGCTGCGCTGCCGGTGACGATGTTCAGAACACCGCCCGGCAGGTCCGAGGTTTCCAGCACCTGGTAAAAATCGGTCGCCGACAGCGGGTGCGCCTCGGACGCCACGGCCACCACGCGGTTCCCGGTGGCGATGAGCGGCGCAACGGTCGAAATGAACCCAAGCAGCGGGCTTTCCTCGGGGCAGATGACCCCGGCCACGCCGATGGCTTCGGGGACGGCCAGCGCCAGCCCCTGCATGGGCGGCATGTGCACGACGCCTTCGAACTTGTCCGCCCAGGATCCATAGCTGAACAGGCGAGAGACGGTCGCGCTGACCTCGGCGCGGGCCTTGTCGGCCTTGACGCCGGTCTGAGCACGCAGGCGATCTGCAAATTCATCTGCACGGGCCGAAAGGTTTTCGCCCATGTAATACAGGATCTGTGCGCGGTTGTGCTGGGTCTTGCGGCCCCAGCTGGCAGCGCCTCGCGCGGCCTCGACGGCGTTGCGGATGTCCTTGCGGTTGCCTTCGCCCACCTGGCCCAGAACCTCGCCTTTGGGGCCGGTGATGGTGCGGGAATTGCCACCGTCCGGGCGTGCCTGCTTGCCGCCGATAAAGAACTTGGCCGTGCGATCCACCGCATCCAGCGCAAAGCCCTTGGGCGTGGCAGGCACAGTGGCCTTGCGGATCGGCGCTTTGGCAAAGGCGCGCGGTTTGAGGTAGTCAAAGCACCCCTCGCGGCCGCCTTCGCGGCCAAAGCCGCTTTCCTTGACCCCGCCAAAGCCGACGCCCGCGTCCATCACGTTGGTGCAGTTCACCCAGACGATCCCCGCCTGAACCTGCGCGGCCAGATCCAGCGCAAGGTTGACGTTCTCGCTCCAGATGCTGGCGGCAAGACCATAGCGCGAGTGGTTGGCCAGTTGCACCGCCTCACCCGGCGTGCGGAAGGTCATCGAGACGGCAACCGGGCCAAAGATTTCCTCGGTCGCGGCCTCGCAGGTGGCGGGCACATCGCGCAATACGGTCGGCGGATAAAAGCTGCCCTCGGCCGGGGTGGTCCCGGCCTGCACCAGCGTTGCACCTGCGGCCACGGCGCGGTCCACCATGCCCGCGATACGATCGCGCTGCGCACCGTCGATCACGGCACCCATATCGATGGTCTTGTCCAGCGAGGTGCCAATGCGCAGGGTCTTCATCCGCTCGGACAGACGGGCGTGGAACACATCAGCCACGCCTTCCTGCACCAACAGACGCGAGCCTGCACAGCAGACCTGGCCCTGGTTGAACCAGATCGCGTCCACCACGCCTTCGACAGCGGCATCGATGTCGGCGTCATCACAGACGATGAAGGGCGACTTGCCCCCCAGCTCAAGCGTCAGCGACTTGCCCGATCCGGCGGTCGCTTCGCGAATGCGGCGGCCAACCTCGGTCGAGCCGGTAAAGGCCACTTTGTCCGCGTCTTCATGGGCGGCGATCAGTGCGCCCGTGGCGCCATCCCCGGTGACAATGTTCAGCACGCCTGCGGGAAAGCCCGCTGCCTGCGCCAGCTCGGCAAACAGCAAAGCGGTCAGCGGCGTGGACTCGGCTGGTTTCAACACCACGGCATTGCCAAGCGCCAAAGCAGGCGCGACTTTCCATGCCAGCATCAGGAAGGGGAAGTTCCACGGGATCACCTGTCCCACAACGCCCACCGGGTCATAGCCCGCGAATTGTGTTTCCTGCAGTTGGGCCCAACCCGCGTGGTGATAAAAGTGGCGCGCGGCCAGCGGGATGTCGATGTCGCGCGTTTCGCGGATCGGCTTGCCGTTGTCCAGGGACTCGACCACCGCGATCAGGCGCGCATTGCGTTGAATGATCCGGGCCAGAGCGTAAAGTTTCAAAGCCCGCTCATGGCCGGGCAGTGCGGCCCAAGCCTTTTGCGCCTTGCACGCCGCCTTGAAGGCCGCGTCCACGTCACCCTTGGTGCCTTGTGTGACCTGTGCCAGCGTTTTGCCGGTGGCCGGTTCGATCGTGGCAAAGCCTTCGCCTGCCTCGGTCATCTCACCGTCGATGAAATGGCCAAAACGGCCCTCGTGCGTGGCCAGCCACTGGCGGGCGGCGCTGTCGTCCTCGGTGCTTGGGGCGTAGTCCATGCTGTCGAAAAAGCTCGCAACTGTCATTGTCTTATCCAATCGGGTGGCGTTGCGCGGCGCTGTAGGCGCCCGTCACACGGTGTTCGAGTTGCCGTTCGATATCGCCCAACAGCGACGAGGCACCGATGCGGAACATGTCAGGCTGCAGCCAGTCGTGGCCCAGCTCTTCTTTCATGAGGGCAAAGTAGGTCAGCACGTCCTTGGCCTTTGAGACACCGCCCGCCGGTTTGTAGCCAACCTTGTGGCCTGTCATCTCGCGGTACTGACGGATTGCGCGAACCATGGTCAGCGAGACGGGCAGGGTGGCGTTCACGCTTTCCTTGCCGGTCGAGGTTTTGATGAAGTCCGCGCCCGCCATCATGCAAACCATCGAGGCCTTGGCCACGTTTCGCAGGGTTTTGAGGTCACCGGTCGCCAGGATCGCCTTGACGTGCGCATCCCCGCAGGCGGCGCGGTAGTCGCGCATTTCGTCGTACAGCGCCTGCCAGTTGCCGGTCAGAACATGCTCGCGCGTGATGACGATGTCGATCTCCTGCGCGCCATCCGCGACCGAGGCTTCGATCTCGGCAAGCTTGGTGCTGTGGGGCGACAGCCCCGCTGGAAAGCCGGTCGAGACGGCGGCAACCGGAATGCCGGTGCCCGCCAGCGCATCGACGGCTGCCGCGACAAAGCGGTGGTAGACGCAGACCGCGCCGGTGGTGATCCCGCGGTCGCCCATTCCAAGCGCATCCAGGAGATCCTGCCGAACCGGCTGCGCGGCCTTTGCACACAAACGGCGCACGCGGCCCTCGGTGTCGTCTCCGTTCAGAGTGGTGAGGTCGATGCAGGTCACGGCCTTGAGCAACCAGGCGCTTTGCGCATCGGCCTTTACGGCCCGCCGCCCAGGAAGGCTGGCGGCGCGGCGCTGGCTGGCTTGGGTGTTCACTTGAACGGCGTGCACAACCGAAAGGTCCAGCGGCATGCCCGTGTTGCGATGTTCGACCTGTGACACCTCGATTGGTGCGGTCTTGACCTGCGTATTCAAAATCAGTCCTCCAGCGCCACTCTCAGCGCTCGCATTACGCGAATCCCGTGGTAAGCTGACGGGAGAATGCGCAGGTGATGTTGTGACTGCAACCTGTTTTTGTTAATTTCGTAACATTAAGTTTGTTACTGCGAGGAGAACCATGTCCAACCCAGACCCGCGCGAGACACCCGCCGCGCGAAGCGAAACGCGTGTTGCCTGGCTGCGCGAGGCCGTGACGTCCAGCGGGCCGTTGCACGTGCGGGATGCGGCGGAGCAGTTGGATGTGTCCGAAATGACCGTGCGACGTGATGTGCGCAAGAGTCCTGAAATACTTCAGTTTTTAGGGGGTCACATCGTCTTGTCGCAAGAAGGCGCGCCACGCGCGCCCTATGATCTTTCTGCCGCGACAGACACCAATGAAGAGGCCAAGCGCGCGGCGTGTCGGGCCTGTCTGCCGCTGATAAAACCCGAAGATACGCTTTTTGTCGATTGTGGCACCACGCTGCCGCATCTGATCAACGCGATCCCTTCTGATGTAGAGTTGACAATTATATGTTACGCATTGAACATTGCGGATCTTGTGGTGCGTAAACCCAAGATCAAGCTCGTGATGTTGGGAGGGGTATACCATCCGTCCACGGCGTCGTTCTATCCCGCTGAAGAGGACACGACACTTGACGCCTATGCGATCAACCTGGCCTTCATGTCCGCGGCCGGCGTGGATGCGCGACTGGGTGTGACCTGCACGACATTCCGCGAAGCGACACTCAAACGGTCGGCCATGCGACGGGCGGCGCGCAGCGTGCTGGTGAGCGACCGGTCGAAGTTTGGCCAGGTGCGCCCGGCCCGTTTTGCCGCGCTGGCTGACTTCCCCTTGATCGCGACCGAAGAGGGGCTGAGCGCGCCCGATGCGATGGCATAGCGCCACAAGCCCGCAGCGCGCAAGATCGGCGGCGCGTTGCGCCCCGCTATGGCCTATGCCCTCCGGGCGACCCTCACGGCCATCGCCCTCTAAGTTATCGACATCCATAGGTTGGGCATTTTGATGCGAGCAAAGGTGTCATGCTCAAACAGAAAGACCCCGAGCGTCTGCCGTTGGTGACGACGGACCCCGATCAAAGCCAAGTGACAAACTTAGGGGCGCCGACTTCAATCCCCACCGCTGACACTTGAGCCTCGACCGGCTCACACCGTGGGAGTTTCACCAGCGGTCAAGAGAGGACCAACCCCTGAACAGTGCAGACCAGCTGGTTTGGCTCTATTCCGGCTTCTTCGCGAGAAAGGGACGAAGGCTTTCAGCGAATTCGTCCACGAAGTCCAACACGATTGGAGAGCTTGGGCCCGAGGCGGGTTGCAGGATCGACAATCGATGGAAAATGTTCGGGCGAAACGGGCGAATGATGATGCCGGTTGGGCGAAATGCCTCTGCATCAATGGCGCTCACGACAGCCGCCCCCACGCCTTTGCTCACCATCGTGCAGGCGGTGGTGAACTGCCTGACTTCCACCAGGCTGCTTATTTCTTCGTCGCACTCGGTAAAGGCACGAGACAGGTGCTGGAAGAACTGGCTGTCACGCCGGGTGTGGATCATCCGTTCGGACGCAAGGTCGTTCGGCGTGATTTCTTCTTTTTCTCCAAGGGGATGCCCCGGAGGCAGGATGCAGGCTGATTGGATGTAAAGATCCTGGCTGTGCGTGGCGGGATGCCCCAGAAAACCATCCGTGATGCCGCAGTCATATTGCTCGCCGATGATCCATTCCAAAATCCGCTCAGGACGGTCAGGCTCCAAGGACACAGTCACGCCTGGCCTCGCCTTCAAGAACCGCACCAGGACACCCGGAAGATGGCTGGTCGCAAAGCCGGGCAAACACGCGATGCGAATGTGGCCGCGCTTGCGCTCCGTCAGATCACGGCGCAGGTCATCGAGATGGTCCAGCCGTTCGAGGATGCGCTGAACCTCGGCCAGCAGGTACCGCGAATCGCTGGTCGGTTCGAGCACGCCACGGCTGCGCGTAAACAGGTCAAAGCCGACGGAGGCAGAAAAGTCCGACAACAAACGGCTGACGGCGGGTTGTGAAACACCCAATCTGTCAGCTGCTTTTGTAACGCTTCCGGTTTCGGCTGTTGCGCGAAATGCTTCGAGCTGTCTGAGCTGAAATTTCAATAACTTAAGCCTCTTTATCCACTTGGGCCACTCGGGTCGAGCAAGGCTAGTTATAACAATATGTTATTTTGTAAGTCAAAAATAATTATCTTGAATTATTTTCTGTTTTCCAAAATGCTGAGCGTCATAGTGAAAAATCCTACTAGGGAGGAAAGGATGACACTTTCGAAGGTTCTTTTCGCGGGGACCGCAGCGCTGGCCGTTTGCGCGACCGCGGCAGCTGCGCAGACCGAGATCAGCTGGTGGCACGCGATGGGCGGCACCAACGGTGAACGCGTCAACAAGATTGCTGCAGACTTTAATGCCAGTCAGGACGAGTACGTTGTCGTGCCGACCTACAAGGGCAACTACACCGAAACCATGACAGCCGCCGTCGCCGCGTTCCGCGCGAATGAACAGCCGCATCTGGTGCAGGTGTTCGAAGTGGGTACAGCCACAATGATGGCCGCCAAGGGCGCCATTTACCCGATCGAACAGATGATGGCGGATGCAGGCGAGCCATTTGATGGTTCCGCGTACCTGCCGGCGGTTGTGTCTTATTATCAGACACCCGATGGCCAGCTGCTGTCGATGCCGTTCAACAGCTCGACCCCGGTTCTGTGGTACAACGCCGATGCCCTGAAGGCTGCCGGCGCGTCCGTTCCGGAAACCTGGGATGAGGTCAAGACCACGGCACAGGCCCTTGTCGACAACGGCATGGAGTGCGGCTTTTCCTTTGGCTGGCAAAGCTGGGTGATGATCGAGAACTTCTCGGCCTGGCATGACCTTGCCCTGGGCACGCAGGAAAATGGATTTACCGGGTTTGACACCGAGTTCACCTTCAACAACGAAAAAGTCGCGGCCCGTCTGCAGGAAATCGCGGACATGCAGGAAGACAAGCTTTTCGTCTATGGCGGTCGCCGGGGTGACTCGCTGCCGATGTTTACCAATGGTGAATGCGGCATGTGGATGAACTCGTCGGCCTACTATGGCTCGATGGTCGCCCAGGCCGAATTCGAGTTTGGTCAGGCCATGCTGCCGCTGGATACCTCGGTGGCCAGTGCGCCGCAGAACTCGATCATCGGTGGCGCAACGCTTTGGGCCCTTCAGGGACACGAAAGCGATGAGTACAAGGGCCTGGCAAAGTTCATGACTTACCTGTCCTCGGCCGACGTTCAGGCATGGTGGCACCAGGAAACCGGGTATGTTCCGATCACCACGGCCGCAGCGGAGTTGAGCGCCCAGCAGGGGTTCTATGAAACCAACCCCGGCACCGACACGGCGATCAAGCAGCTGAGCCTGAATACGCCAACAGCGAACTCGCGTGGTCTGCGCTTTGGCAACTTCGTTCAGATCCGTGACGTGATCAACGAAGAGATGGAAGCGCTGTGGGCCGGCAACATCACTGCCGCCGAAGCGCTCGACAATGCGGCCGAACGCGGCAATGCCCTGCTGCGCAAGTTCGAGCGTACTGCGAAGTAATGAACTCCCGTTCTGGCGGCCCTGAACCTGGGGCTGCCAGTTCGCTTCGGCTCTTCAAACAAATTGCGATGTCCTTATGCTAAAGCGCGTCCATTTTCCGACGTCTCTGCTGCCCTATCTCTTGGTGGCGCCGCAGGTGATCATCACGCTGGTGTTCTTTGTCTGGCCCGCAAGCCAGGCGGTCTACCAGTCCTTCTTGATCGAAGACGCTTTCGGAATTTCAACCGAATTCGTCTGGTTCGAGAACTTCGCCTATCTGGCCAGCGATGAACAATACCTGGGCAGCTTTGGCCGCACGATCTTTTTCTCGGTCTGTGTCGCGGTCCTGTCGATGTCCGCCGCGCTGGTGCTGGCCGGTTTTGCCGACCGCATTGTCCGAGGCGCAACCACATATCGGACACTGCTGATCTGGCCCTATGCCGTGGCGCCGGTTCTGGCGGGGGCGCTTTGGGTGTTCATGTTCAATCCGACGCTGGGGATTTTCCCCTATATCCTCGAATTTGTCGGCATTGACTGGAACCACTACCTGAACGGCTCTCATGCCATGATGCTGGTGATTTTTGCCGCTGCATGGAAGCAGATCGCCTATAATTTCCTGTTCTATCTCGCCGCGATGCAATCCATCCCCCGATCCCTGATCGAAGCCGCCGCCATTGATGGCGCGGGTCCGGTGCGTCGGTTCTGGGATCACATCTTTCCGCTGGTGTCGCCCACAACCTTTTTCCTGCTGGTCATCAACGCCGTTTACGCTTTCTTCGACACCTTCGGTATCATCCACGCCGTGACGCAGGGCGGTCCGGCCAATGCGACAACGATCCTTGTCTACAAGGTCTACAACGACGGCTTTGTCGGGCTCGACCTTGGCGGGTCGGCGGCGCAGTCCGTGATCCTGATGATCCTCGTCATCGCGATGACGGTCGTGCAATTCCGCTACGTTGAAAGAAAGGTGGAATACTGATGATCGAGAACCGCCCAATCCTCAACATGATCAGCCACGCGGTCCTGATTCTGGGTGTCGTGATTGTCGCCCTGCCGATCTGGATCACCTTTGTTGCCGCCACACATGATCCTGTGCGCATGACCCAAGCGCCCATTCCGATGCTGCCCGGCGGCTATTTCTGGGAAAACTTCACCCAGACCCTGTTCGGCGGCGGCCTGTCGGGAACCGAAAGCGCACCGGTCTGGCGGATGCTGTTGAATTCCATGATGATGGCGCTGATGATTTCCTTCGGCAAAATCGCGATCTCGCTCTTGTCGGCCTTTGCCATCGTCTACTTCAAATTCCCGTTCCGCATGGGCTTTTTCTGGCTGATCTTCATCACCTTGATGCTGCCCGTCGAAGTGCGCATTCTGCCGACATTCCAGGTCATCGCGGACCTGGGCATGTTGAACAGTTACTGGGGGCTGTCGATCCCGTTGATTGCTTCGGCGACAGCGACATTCATGTTCCGCCAGGTCTTTCTGACGATCCCCGACGAAATGCTTGAAAGTGCCCGTATCGACGGCGCGGGGCCTTTGCGGTTCTTCTGGGACATTCTGATCCCGCTCAGCCGAACGAATATCGCGGCGCTCTTCGTGATTTTGTTCATCTATGGCTGGAACCAGTACCTCTGGCCTCTTCTCATCACCACCGAAACAGACATGACCACCATCGTCATGAGCATCAAGCAGATGCTTGAGGCGGCAGAGCAATCGCCGCAGTGGAACATCATCATGATGACGGCGCTGCTTGCTATGATACCGCCGGTCTTTGTGGTGGTCGCAATGCAGCGGCTCTTTGTGCAGGGCCTGACGGAAACAGACAAATAACGGGGCGCAGGAAATGGCATCCATCACTATGAAAGACCTCGTGAAAGCCTATGGCGACACCGAGGTGCTGCATCACATCGAAGGCGACATCAATGATGGTGAGTTCATCGTCATCGTCGGGCCCTCGGGCTGCGGAAAATCCACCCTGTTGCGCATGGTTGCGGGGCTGGAAACCGTCACCTCGGGCGAGATCAGCATTGGCGACAAGGTCGTCAACAAGCTGGAACCCGCAGACCGCGACATCGCGATGGTGTTCCAGAACTACGCGCTTTATCCGCATATGTCCGTGCGCGAAAACATGGCCTATGGGCTGAAGATCCGAAAGATCGCCAAGGCCGAGATCGACCGGCGCGTGCGGGAAGCCGCGGATATTTTGGAAATCGGCCAGTATCTTGACCGCAAACCGCGGCAGCTCTCGGGCGGGCAGCGGCAGCGCGTCGCCATGGGGCGGGCCATCGTGCGCAACCCGCAGGTGTTCCTGTTTGATGAACCGCTGTCCAACCTCGACGCCAAGCTGCGTGTGCAGATGCGTCTTGAAATCCGCAAGCTGCAGCAGCGGCTGGGCGTGACCTCGATCTACGTGACCCATGATCAGGTCGAGGCGATGACCCTGGGCGACCGGCTTATGGTGCTCAATGGTGGCTATGTCGAACAGTTCGGCACCCCGATCGAGCTTTACGACCGTCCGGCCACGCTGTTTGTGGCCGGGTTCATTGGCAGCCCATCGATGAATTTCCTGCCGGCCGAGGCCAAGGACGGAACCCTGACGCTGGGCAACGGCGCTACGGTCAGTGGTGGGGGGCACTCCACGGGCGCGGTCACCCTGGGGATCCGCCCCGAGCACCTGATGCACGATGAAAACGGGCCGATCGGGATCTCGGTCCAGATGTTTGAACAGCTGGGCGCGAACACCCTGTTGCACGGTGTTCTGGAGGGAACGGACACGGAAATCGTGGCCAGCATGCCCGGACATGTCAGCACAGGCGAAGGATCGGTGATGCGCTTTTCGGCCGAGGCCAGCGTGCTGCACGTCTTTGACGCCGCTTCGGGCAAACGGATCGAAGAATGACCGACTTCCCTCAACTGGACGGTTTTCGCGGCGCCCCCGGTGTCGTACGCCTGATCGGCCATCGAGGGGCCCGGGGCGTGATGCCCGAAAACACCATGGAAGGCTTTGTGTTCACGCTGAACGTTGGCGTGAGGGCGATGGAGTTTGATGTTGTCCTGACCCGGGACCGCACCCCGGTCATCACCCACAATCACCATTTCCTGAATGCGGCAACGCGTGGGACGGATGGAAACTGGCTGACCGGAGAAGAGCTGAAAGTCTCGGAACTGTCCCTCTCTGAAATACGGCAGCTTGATGTGGGCGGTCTCGATGGGCGCACGGTTTATGGCAAACGCTTTCCCGATCAGGTCTTCCTGTCCGGAATACGTGTTCCCAGCCTGGCCGACCTGCTGGATTTTGCGGTGCAACCCGAAGGACAGGACCTCTTGCTGCTGCTCGAAATGAAGTCCGAGCCGGTGGTGAACGGGCAAGACCATGACAGCACGGCAATCGTACGGGAAGTTGTGAAGGATGTCCGCGCCAGAGGACTGGAACAGCGGACAATCCTGCACAGCTTTGACTGGACCCTTCTCGAAGAATGCGCGCGTGTCGCGCCGGATATGCCGCGGTCCTTTCTGTCCCAGATGCCGGAACGCGCGGATGAACCCGGCGAGGACTCTCAGAAATCAGTCGCGCCCGACTTCAACGCCTTGGGAATGTCGATCCCCAAGGCCGTCGCACAGGCTGGCGGACGCATGTGGTGTCCTCACTATTTGGACGTCACACCTGATCTGGTGGCAGAGGCGCATGATTTGGGCCTCTTGGTCTCGACATGGACGGTCAACGAGACCGCCGACATCTGCGCGGCAATCGATGCTGGCGTGGACGGGATCATCACGGACTATCCAGGACGGGCGCAGCGCATTCTGCTGTCGCGAGGACTGACCTGGTAGGTGGTTTGTCCCGCAAAGGAGCCAAGACAACATGTGTTCTTTCGATGCGCGGATCGGGACGGACTGGGCTTTTGAGCGGTACGAGGCAATCCGTCCGAGATTGCCAAAAGCCAGCTATGAAAAGACGTCTCAACCTGCCGCCAACCTGGCCGAGGTCGCCAGCCATTTCGATGGGTTCATCCTGGACGCATTTGGTGTTCTCAACCGGGGCGAAACACCCATTCCCGGCGCCGTGGATCGGATTACGCAGCTGCGCGACATGGGCAAGTCGCTGATCGTTTTGACAAATGCGGCCAGCTACACCCGCGCGCAGGTGCTGGAAAAATACCACAGGCTGGGGTTCGACTTCACGCCGGACGAGGTTGTGTCCAGCAGGGACCTCGCGCTGGCCGCCCTGCCGCAGTTGCCCGAGGGACAGCACTGGTCTGCAGGGGCCACTGTCACTGACAGCTTCGATGATGTGCCCCACAGGATCGGGCAGCTTTTGGACGATCCAGAGCAATACCAAAGCGCCGGTGGGTTTCTTTTGTTGTCCAGCGGTCGGTGGACAGATCAGGACACACAGCGCTTGATCACCGCCCTGCGCGACAGGCCCCGACCAGTGGTTGTTGCAAATCCCGATCTTGTCGCTCCGCGTGAGGATGGCTTGACCATCGAACCCGGAAGTTTTGCGCATACCCTGATGGACGAAACACCGGTGACGCCGATCTTCTTCGGCAAGCCATACCAAGATGCATTCGACGCCGCGATCTCGAGGATGTCGGGCATTCCGCGCCACCGCATCGCGATGGTCGGAGACACGCTGCATACCGACATCCTGGGTGGGGCCGCAGCGGGCCTGGGCACCGTGCTCATCACCGACCACGGTCTGTTTCGCGGGGTCGATGTCCATCCGTTCATCGAACGGTCGGGCATTCGCCCCTCATGGATCGTACCCACGACCTAGACCGACATTCCGTGCCCAAGATCGCAGATCGGGCACTTTCAACTCTGCGGAGGCACAAAAGACCTTGATCGATTTCCTGATCAATATCGCGGGCGCAGCGGCTCTTTTGATCTGGGCGGTCCGGCTGGTCCGGACAGGGGTCGAGCGCGCCTTCATGGTACAGTTGCGCCTTTGGCTGCGGCGATCTTCGCAGTATCGCATCCTTGCGGCAGCCACCGGCGTGGCGGCGGCCATGATGCTGCAAAGTTCAACGGCCGTGGCCATCCTGATCTCCAACTTTGCCACCAGCGGAGCCGTCACCGCCGCCGTAGGGCTGGCAATCCTGCTGGGTGCTGACCTGGGATCCGCCCTTGTGGCGCAAGTACTGCTGGTTCGCCAAACCTGGTTGATCCCGGTCCTTTTGGCCGGTGGCGTGGCCCTTTTCCTGCGCGGTGGGGCACGGCGCACGCGGCAAATCGGCAGAATCCTCGTCGGGTTGGCCCTGATTTTTGTTTCGCTGGACATGCTTCGGGCCGCGGCGCTGCCACTGCTGGACAGTGACGGCACGCTGAGTGTCTTGAGCTATCTGGAAACGGATCTGTTTGCGGCTTTTGTGCTTGGCGCGATCTTTGCCTGGCTGGTGCATTCCAGCGTCGCTGCGGTGCTGTTCTTTGTGACCATGGTCTCGCAAGGCGTTCTGCCAGCACCTGCGGCCTTGGCGATGGTTCTTGGGGCCAATCTGGGCGGGGCGATGATCGCCTATGGCCTGACCCTGACCGAGCCGCCCGAGGCGCGCCGGATCATCCTTGCCAATCTGGGTCTACGTGGCGGTGGTGCCGCAGTTGTTCTGCTGGCCCTCGGCACAGCGCCCGCCCAATTCGGCTGGCTAGGCGCATCTGGTGCGGCTCAGGTCATCAACCTGCACATGATCTTCAACGCGCTGCTTTGCATGGCCGCCTTGCCTTTCGTTGGGGCCCTGTCCAGGCTGGTTGAAAACCTGGTCGCGGGAACGACCACCGAGGACCCGTCCCAGATGCCATCGGCCTTGACCCCCGGAGCGCTGGAGGTGCCAAGCCGCGCGCTGTCCTGCGCATCACGCGAAGTGGTTCGCATGGGCGAGCGCATCGAGGCGATGTTGATCCGTGCGGGCAGTCTGTTGGACACCTGGGACGATGCCACGGCATCGCAGATACGCAATAACGATGCAGCCGTGCGTCAGACCCATCAAGACATCAAGCTCTACCTTGCGGACCTGAACCGTCGCGAGTTGGACAAAGACGCGGTGAACGGGTCGATGAAGCTGTCGCTGTTGGCGGCCCATCTGGAAGCCGCATCAGATGTTCTGGTGCGCAACATGCTCGGCCTTGCCCAGCGGCTTGACTTGGAAGGTCTTCATTTTTCGGCCGACGGCCGGCAGGAAATCGGCGATTTCCACGACCGGGTCCTGGCAAATGTGCAACTGTCGCTCAGTGTCATGATGACAAGAAACCCGGATGATGCCCGCGAGCTTGTCGCTCAGAAAGAGAAAGTGCGCGGGGTTGAACAGGTGCTGCAGCGCAAACACCTGGGCAGGTTGCGCGAAGGCCTGACCGAGAGCATCGAAACCAGCAATATTCATCAGGAAACACTGCGCGTTCTGAAGCAGGTCAATACATCCTTCGCAATGGCTGGCTATCCTATCTTGGCGGAAACCGGCGACCTTCTTTCAAGCCGGATCTCGGAACATGGACAGTGAAGGCCGACCTTGCTCAGGGTCTTTTGCGCCAGGCGGCATCTCTGTAACACGCGCATTTGGTCGGTTCTCAGACCGATCATTACCCCAGCGTCAGGACTTCGGTAACGGGTGCATCCCAGTCAAGCCGTTTTGCGCAACATGATTGATCCGCCGTGGCGGTGTCGCTGTCGCAATTTTGCGTCCGAGCTGCCTGATGTAACGGCCCTCGATTGAGATCCTTGGGGTACATGCTTCGGTTCGTGGTAAGCGATGCGGCTGCCAACATGATGCTGGTTCGATATAATTTCGATATGCCCATCTCATAGGCGTGCTTGACAAGAGTCAGCGTCAGTCCAGACCACGGTATCATCGGAACCACGTCCCTGGGGGACCTCGAAGGCCTGCGATCAGGCAGGCGACGGGTGGGTTGTTAGGCGATCAGGCCATGCTCGCTGACCACACGCACTGCGGTCTTCGCCAACGACACATCCAATCCAATAAAAAGATTCTTCCCCTCATCCTCCATCTGGGTTCAATACGGGGCTCGCGACAGCGCGGCGCTGATCGTACAAGTGATGACGGCGGTGCGTGACGCAGGCCCCGCTGCAGCATCTCTTTGAGACTCAGAGCGAGTAGATGACCGCTGCAGCCAGAGCGATGGCGGATAAGAATACCTTTGGGCATCGGTCGTAGCGTGTTGCGACGCGCCGCCAGTCTTTGAGCCTGCCGAACATGATCTCGATACGGTTGCGGCGTTTGTAGCGGCGCTTGTCCAATCTGGCCGGCATCTTGCGCTGCTTTCGACCAGGGATGCACGCGCGTATCCCTTTGTCTTAAAACGCTTCTCTGAACCAATCGGCATCATGGCCGCGATCCCCGAGCAGCCAATTGACGTTTGGCAGGCTGCTGAGCAATGCCCGCGCTCCAATGTAATCGCTCACCTGTCCGGCGGTCACGAACAGATCAAGCGGGCGTCCTTGGCTATCGCAGATGGCATGCAGCTTGGTGTTCATGCCGCCTTTTGTGCGCCCGATCAGGCGGCCACGCCGCCCTTTCTCACACCCATGCTGGTCGCGATTCGGTGGGCTTCGAGATACGTTGCGTCGATCATCACGGTGTGCTCTTCACCATGCCCAGCGGCCAGATCCACCATCATCCGGGCAAAGATACCCTTGTCGCTCTATCGCTTCCAGCGATTGCAGAGCGTCTTGTGCGGGCCATCGGCTGCAGGCGCATTACGCCAGCGTAAATCATCGATATTGTTTAAGATAATTCCACTCAACACACGCCAATCATCGACACGCGGCTTACCGTGAGATTTGGGAAAATAGGGCTCAGGACGCGCCATCTGCGCGTCAGACAACCAGAAAAGATCAGACATATCACGGCTCGTTTTTCGAGCCGTGAATCATGCCGATACACAAAATCAATGGGTCCTGACCCCTCTGTACCTCTGACCTGCTAGATTTTCCCCGTCACCGGCCCCGGCCAGGGCCGATGGCGGGGTGGTGCGCAGGAGATGCGCGAGCGCTTGCTCGCAAAAAAACGACATCGATCAGAGCGGTAGCTTGAGCTTTGAGGAATTCGAGGCGACAGGCCAGGGCGCACAGATCGCAGACAAACTGCGCGCGTTCGACACGGACGGAAGCGGAGACGTGTCGGTCGAATAGCTGACGCAGCTCCAAGAGCACATTGCTGAGAAGATCCGCGAAAAGCTCCAGGCGTCGGTGTCCCCGACCTTCACGCCAAGCGTGCGCACCGTCGCTGTTGAGGTGCAGACGCGGCGGATCCCCTTGCAGAAGACAGGCTCGGTCGAGCCCACGGTCTACGTGAACATCTCGCCCGAGGTCACCGGCGTCATCGAGGCCGTGAAACTGGGTTTTGCCGGAGGGGCAAGTTTCGAGGCGGGCGAGATCCTCTTTGGCATCTTCCGCGACGATCTGGAGATTGAGCTGCGCCGCCGCGAGGCTGATCTTGCCGCCACGGTGGCCTCCCTCGACATCGAGCAAGCCCAAGCCGAGAACGCGCGGCGCGAATGGGAGAGCTTTGGGCGCGGGGAGATCACCGACCTGGCGGCGCGCGGGCCTCAGGTTCGCTCTGCCGAGGCGCAGGTTTTGATCGCGCAGGCGCAACTGGATACTGCCGCGCTTAATCTCCAGCGCGCCGGTTACAGCCTGCCCTTCGCGGGCCGCGTGGTCGAGACCACCCTCGCCCCTGGCCAGCGGGTCAGTGCGGGGCAGTCCTACGGGCGGGTCTACAGCTTTGACAGCATCGAGGTCGCGGTGCCGCTCTCGCCCGATGAGCTTGCGCTGCTGGGCAATGTGGAGGGCACGCCAGCGACGGTGACGGCCCGCGTCTTGGGCAGACCTGTCACGCTCGAGGGCCGGGTCAGCCGCATCGAGGGCGAAGTGAACCGCAGCACGCGGCTGACCGAGGTCATCATCGCCCTGTACGCCGCCAAGGTTCGGCAGGTGGGGCTGCAACCCGGCACATTTGTCACCGTCGCGCTGGAGGGCCCCGAGATCGCAAAACTCGCCGAGGTCCCGAACGCGGCGCTGCAAGAGAATGATCGGGTCTGGCTTGTCGAGGACGGCCAGTTGCGCCTGAGCCCCAGCCTGCGGGTTATCCTGCGCGGCCGGAGCACAACGCTGGTCACTGGGCGCGACGAAGGCGCGCGGATCGCGCTTGGGACAATTGCGGGCGCGGCGGACGGCCTAAGGGTGCGCTCAGACCCCGTGGCGCGCCCCTCCGCCTTCGCGTCGGGCCGCGGGCAAGGAGAAAGCGAATGATCGGTCGCACCCAAAGGCCGCGCGGGGTCCTGGCCTGGTTTGCAGGCAATCACGTGGCCGCGAATATCCTGATGGTGGCGCTGGTCCTGGCGGGGGCCTACACCGTTATGACAATGCGCACCGAGGTGTTCCCGCCCATCGACCCGCGTCAGGTGACCGCGAGCGTCTCATATCCCGGCGCCAATCCTGAAGAGGTCGAAAGCGGCATTGTGATCCGGATGGAGGCGGCGCTCTTGGGCATCTCCGGCATCGCCCGCGTCACGTCCCGCTCTGCCGAGGGGCTGGGCTCGGTGACGGCAGAGCTCAGCTCTTTTGCGGATGCCGACGAGGTTCTGTCGGACGTGCGAGACGCGATTGACCGGCTTCCCGATTTCCCACCCGAGGGCGCCGAGGACCCGTCTGTTGAAAAGGCTGCCGTTCGGCCAAAGCTGATGACGCTGGCGCTCTATGGCGATGTCGGAGAGCGCCCCCTGCGCCAGGCCGCCGAGCGCCTGCGGGACGATTTGCTCGCCGTGAACCAGATTGCCGAGGTCGAGCTGAGCGGCGTGCGCGCCTATGAGGTCTCGATTGAGGTGGATGAAGAGGCGCTGCAGCGCTTCAACCTGACCTTTGAGGCGATCACGCAGAAGATCTCGGCTGCGTCTCTGGATCTGGCGGGCGGCACGCTGCGCACCGCGGGCGGCGACATCCTGCTGCGCACGCCTGCCGAGCGCGCCGATGCCGAAGGGTTCGGCGATATCCCGGTGATCGTGACGGATGAGGGTGCGACGGTGCGCCTGTCCGATATCGGAACCATCCGGGACGGGTTCGCCGATGGCGAGTTGATCAACGTGTATAACGGGCAGCCAGCGGTCTTCATCTCGATCTTCCGCGCGCCCGAACAGGGCGCTATCGACACCGAAGCTGTGGTGCGGGGTTTTCTCGAGGGTGTCAGGCTGCCCCCGGGCATAGGGCTGGAGATCAGGGACAACGACACCGACGTGCTGCGCGACCGGATCAATCTGATGCTGCGCAACGCGATCTTCGGCTTCGGGCTCGTCTTCCTGTCGCTTGTCCTGTTCCTTGACCTGAAATTGGCATTCTGGACCAGCCTCGCGATCCCGGTCTCCTTCCTGGGAGGGCTCGCGATTGCCAGCCTGTTTGGCGCCTCGATCAGCATGATCTCGCTCTTCGCGCTGATCATCGTGCTGGGCATCGTGGTCGATGACGCCGTTGTGGTGGGTGAGAATGTCTATCAGGCGCAGGCCGAGGGCCAAGCGAAGGGGCAAACGCCCTTCCAGGCCACCTTGCGCGGCCTTCGCGAGGTCGCGGCGCCCGTCACGCTGGGGGTGATGACGACGATCATGGCCTTTGCGCCCCTTGCCTTCACCAGCGGCACGTTGGGTCAGATCATCTCGGTCGTGCCTATCGTGGTGATCGCCATCCTCTTCGTCTCGCTGCTTGAATCCCTCTTCATACTACCGGCGCATCTGTCGGGCGGCGGAAGTTGGAGTATGGGCCCCCTGGCCTGGGTACAGCGCGGCTTCAAGGGGGCGTTGCAGGCTGTCACGCAGACCATTCTGCGCCCCTTGGTGCTGGGCGCCGTCAGGTTTCGCTACCTGACCATGGCGCTTGTCTGTGCCGGGATCGTGCTGGCGGCGGTGAACTATCTGACCGGCCATCTGCGCTTCGTGTTCATTCCGCCAACGGAAGCCGACGGGGTGCAGCTGACGCTGACAATGGCCGAAGGCGCGCCCTTCGGGGCCACACGGCAAGGCGCGGAAACCGCGCTTTGGGCGGCAGCGCGCGTCAACGACCGGATCGCGGCGCGGGACGGCGCGGCGCCCGTTCTCAGAACATCAGCCACCATCGGACAGGCCGCCGAAGCCAGCCCCATCGGCGGCAGAGCCGAGAGCGGCGCGAATGTGGCGCAGATCCGCGTGGAGCTGACCCCATCGGACAGCCGCTCCATCGGCTCGGTGGATTTCGAGCGGCTCTGGCGCGAGGAGATCGGCGCCCTTGCAGGCGCGGAGAGCATGGTCTTCATCAGCGGGCTTTTCGTGCTCGGCGACGATGTCAGCATCGAGCTGAGCCACCCCGAGGATGACGCGCTGATCGCAGCAGCAGACGACCTGGGCGAGCGGCTGGAGGCCATAGCAGGCGTGTCGGATATCGAGTTCTCGCTGCAATACGGCAAGCGCCAGCTGGAGTTTCAACTGAACACGCTCGGCCAGTCCCTGGGTCTCACCGAATCGGACATGGCCCGGCAGATCCGGCGCGCCTTCTTCGGCGAGAGCGTGCAGACCCTCCAGCGCGGTCTCGAGGAGGTCGATGTGGTGGTCCGCTATCCGCAAGACGCGCGCACCAGCCTCAGCGACGTCTACAATCTGCGCATCGCGCTGCCGGGTGGCGAGACCGTGCCGGTCACGGCGATTGCGGATATCACGGAAACCCGAGGATTTTCGACGATCGAGCGGTCCGAGGGGCGGCGCATCCTGCGCGTGACGGCCAAGGTCGACCCGGATGTGACGACTGCGGATGCTGTGAACAGCGATCTCACTGCCGCGTTTCTGCCCGCGCTTGGCGAGCGTTTCATCGGGCTGAGTTGGTCCATGAGCGGCCAAACGGCGGATCAGAACGAGGACCTGATGAACCTGCTTGGTGCCATGGGCATCTCTATGCTGGGGATCTTCGTCATGCTGGCGTCCTTCACGCGCAGCTATATCCTGCCGCTCGTGATCCTCACCACCGTCGCCTATGGCGTGGTGGGCGCCGTGGTCGGGCATGTGATGCTGGGGTATCCGCTGACATTCATCTCGCTCTTCGGGATTGTCGCGCTCTCGGGGGTGGTTGTGAATGACACGATCCTGCTTCTCGATGACTACACGCGGCGCCTGGCGCGCCTGCCGGGGCTGGACAAGGCGCGCGCTTTGGCCGACAGCGCCGCGCGCCGCTTCCGCCCAATCCTGATGACGACGCTCTGGACCGCCTTCGGTCTCCTGCCGATGATCTATGAGACCTCCCTGCAGGCCAAGTTCCTGATCCCCATGGCGATCAGCCTTGGTTTTGGCATCCTCATCGCAACGCCCATCTTGCTGCTCGCGGTCCCGGCAACCGTCCTGATTCTGGAAGATCTTGCTGCGCCACTCCGCTGGGCGCGCCGGCTTCCCGAAACCCGCACTGAACCTGGTTTCAGCTCGGCCTGATAGCAAGAGATGCCACGATCTCGTGCGGACACAGCGTTGGGCAGCATGTGGGTTTCCCGAAACATGGCGGAGAACCTCTTCAGTGAGGGAGGACCAGAGGAAACACTACAACACGAAACGCCCCCAACATTGCTCTGGGCTACCGTCCTCCGCGGCCAGAATCCATTGTCCAGATGGACCCAGGCCGCTCACGTACTAACAGTCACAAGCGGACCACTTGGGTGGGGCAGTTCACAAGCGACCGACTGGCCTGAGCCCCTCTAACGGCCAACTGCGCTGCGAATTTCTCTGTTGCAAGGTAATCCAGAACCCACATGCGCTCGCTCTCATCGTCTTCCACCTGCCGGAAGCGGACTTTGCAAAGTTAAGCCTCGGCCCTTTGCGGACATTGGCCATGGGCAGCTGTCGCTGCGGCGCGGCCCGTCAGACCAGCCATTCGCTGTATGAGCGGAATCTTGGATGCTGCGGACTGGTGGTGAGTGGACAAATTTGCCGTTCGCTGCGGTTTCGCTTTTATCATCTAAGTCTTGAAACCCAAATCTGCTGCCGGGTTTGATCCCGATCATTGTAAGCCGCAATCGCGTCAGCCATATCATCAGGTTTCAGAGGGGCTTTGCCCTTTGCGTGCTGGGTGATTTGCATCGTGTACCATGCCGTTACGGCACCTTCGGGCGGAGACTCAAAATGCGGAAACTGCGGTTCTTCTCGGGCGCCCAGTAGCCAATGAGACGGTAACTCGGGGTCAACCACCAGGGCTCGCGCCAAACCAACGAGGTCTGCCCTGCCTTCCGCCATGGCGCTTTCAGCTTGGGCGAGCGTTTTGAACCCGCCTGTCACCATCAATGGAATCGTGGTTTTCTCACGCGCTCGCCCGGCGAATTCCAAGAAGTAAGGCCCGGTCCCTGCACGATCAGATGACGACTTCGCACCAGGGAAATACGTGCCGCCACTGATGTCGATCAGGTCGATGGTCGTCTGATCCAATGCCGCAATCACCTCAAGAGCTTCGTCCTCGGCAAAACCACCTTCAAGCTGATCGGTGGCGTTCAGTTTGATGCCCACGGGAAAACCCGGCCCCACGGCTTTGCGCACGGCGCTGACAACCTCCAGCAGCAGTCGCATACGGTTCTGCAAAGACCCACCATAGTCGTCCTCGCGCCGGTTGAACAAGGGCGAGAGAAACTGGTTCAGAAGGAACCCATGTGCAGCGTGAAGCTCCACACCGCCAAACCCAAGTTCTTTGGCAAGGCTGGCCGTGCGGGCAAACTCGGCAGGCAGTGCCTTGATCTCCTCCAAAACTAACGCGCCACAAACCAGGCCAGGCAGATCAAGCGCGCTTGGCCCTTTTGGAGTGCTGATTGCAGAATCCGCCATTGCGCCAGCATGGCCAAGCTGCAACCAAAGTTGCGCGCCGTCTGTTTTCCCAGCGTAGGCCAGCCGTTTCAGTAGATCGTGGTCCGAATGATCGTTCACGATCAGATTGCCGGGTTTTTCGGCATAGTGGGGCGTGGCCTGAACCTCTCCGATGATCGACAACCCAAGCCCGCCTTTGGCCCAGCGTTCATATAGGTTGATCTGGTCGTCGGTTGGATTGCCAGCACCGTTGCCCAGCGAGTCCGACATTGCAGATTTGGCAATGCGATTTTTCAGTTTGGCTCCGGAGGGCAAGGTCAAGGCCCGGGCCAGCGGTGAAGAGTGATTTTGGTTCATGTAACCTGTATGCAATTCGCTGTTCATTCAGTGGGTGAGTTTCGTCTTGTCGGCTCGCTCTGCAAAGTGCGATGCCCGCTCAACAGGGCCAAAATCCAGTCTGTAGAGATCACTGACCGAAACCGTTGCGCGTTCTCTAAACCCTCAGAGTTTCATAGCCAGTTCGAACTGCGATACCGAATATTGAGCGCCGACGGCTTTGAGAAATGCTTTGAAATCGGCAGAGCGACCATCAATGTTGATGAATCGCAGCGGTCCCAAGTCGCTGCATGCGTCCAATAAGGAACTCGCAATCTTCTGACGTCGGCAGTCTTTTCGAACACCGATCTGGGCAACGGTTAGTGTCTCGGGCAAGAGCACCAAATAGCCTGATAAACCGCGTGAGTCCGTTGTGGCCCAGCAGTGCACATCGTTTGCAACAGCTTCAATGGAAAGAGAGGTGTTCTGCCAGGATGGCTCGACGTCGGAAAATCCGGTCACCTCTTGTGCAATGTCCTGCCAAGAGGCTTTGACAACGGATTGCGTCATCGGAGCTTTCCGCCGCGCCAGCGTGTAGCATTCTAACGGACGAGACACGTCCATTCCCAAAGACGCGTAGAGACGATGCGCGTTTGCGTTTTGGACCATCACTTCTGTCTGCAAGCTCTCGACCGAGTTTCTCCGGAGCCAAGACAAAGACCGTTCGGCAAGCTTTCTGGCCAGACCCCGCTGACGGAATTGAGGTTTTGTACCGCTGCAGATCAAGTACGCATTGCGACCTCTCACTGACATTAGCCAGATAGCGGCAACTTCATCGTCTATCGTTGCAACAAAGGATGCTCCGCGATGTAGCCCTCTTTGACGCATCATGAATGAAAAGCCAGATAGGGACAGCTGCATCGGTACAGCATAGTCAGAAAAGGCTTGGTTCATTGCGTTGCACAGAATGTCCTTGGAGAAGCGTTCAGCGTCGTAGACATTTATCATTTTCTGGGTCTGCCGTTTGTCTCAAAATAACGCGTCACCAGGTCGGTACCTCCCATATCGAAAGGAGCGCGCAACCCTAACGACCCGTAGCGTTCGGTTCTCAGCGTTCGCAAAGACAAGAGGTCGTTCCAAGCTCAGCGGCCGCTCTCTGGCATTATGAGCGCTGGCAGCACGAGGCTACAAATTGATTCTAGGGTCAGGATGCATTGATTTCCGGAGCGCTACGTGATTCACGGCCCGGAAAACGGAGCGGTGACATGAGCGACCTTTTCTGGCTGACTGACGAGCAGATGGCCAAGCTTTCCCCTTTCTTCC